>CAVVNG010000019.1:0-596113 GCA_963749545.1 uncultured Solirubrobacterales bacterium | reverse complement strand
AGAGATCGCGAATTACGTGTTCGTGTAGATACGGCGGTCACGGCGTGGCCACCGACGAGGCCGAGCGCAACGCGCAGTATGCCAAGTGGGGTCAGTGGTTCGGAGAGCTCGGTTCGGCCGTCCTCGACGGCGGCGCCGCCACCGGCACCGCCAAGACGGTCGGCGCGGGCGGCTCGGTCAGCGGTGGCGGGTCGCGAGGCCTGCTCGGCCACTCGATCGTGTCGGCCGACAGCCTCGACTCGGCGGTCGAGCTCGCTAAGGGCTGCCCGGTCCTCGAGATCGGCGGCGCGGTTGACGTCTACGAAGCGATCGCGATGTAGCGGGCGAGTTCGTCATGTTGTGCTGGCCAGATGCCGCGCTGTTTGGATGAACGCATCGACGGTTGGACGGACCGCTCCACGCGGCCATGCCAGCGATACGACGGCGGGGTCGGCGTCGGTCACCAGCACGTAGTCCACATCGGCGCGCGGATAGTGATCGGCCACGGAGGCGGGCACGAGGCTGACTCCGCGTCCGGTGGCCACCAGGGTGAGTATCTCCTGGACGCTGGCGGCTTGGGCAGCGACGTATCCCGGGAGTCCGCACGCGCTTGCTCGGCAAGCCATCTGATGGGCGGGCTCCGTGTGTCGATGACGGGGTTGGTGATGAAGCTCTCATCACCCAGGTCGTCGAAGGTGAGGGAGGCGCGGCCCGACAACGCTGCCGTCCAGGATGTCCTTGATCCCACGTCCGGGAGATCTACTCGCCCGGTGGGCCAGGCGCAGTCCTGATCGTTGAGGCGGGCTCACTCGGGTCGGCGCACAGTGCACTCGGTGAATCCCGCTGTTAGCGGACGAGATCATGACCCTCGAACTGATCGAGCTCCACCCGTTCGCCGCTTTCGAGATGTTGTTCTCGCGGGAGACCCGGGCGATGAGTCCGGCCGACGTGAGAGCCACGGGATCAGTGACTTTCGCTCTCGTCAATCGCTGGCCTCTCTGTCTGCTGTCTTGGCACGGCGACCACGCGGTTGGCTGGCATGGTGGCGGTGGTGCTCGGGTTCGCGAGCGGTCGCTTGCTCTATGGCGCGGTTCCCCAATCCGCGCTGTTCGGGAACGCTTTGGGCATGTTGGTGACTCGTTTGAGGCCCGTCCCGTTGGGGTTCATGGTGTAGAGGTCGAGCCGGCCGGTCTTTCCAGCTGGGGTGAAGCGGGTGAAGACGACTCTGCTGCCGTCGGGAGCCCAGGACGGCCTGAATGACTGCTGTTTGCCGCGTGTCGAGGTGAGCACGGTTCGGTGGCTTCCGTCGGGCCGGATCGAGTCGATCGTGGCCAGCTTGCCGCGCTGTGGGTCCCAGTAGGTGGCAAACAGGATCGTTCTGCCGTTGGGTGACCAGTCTGGGCTGGCGGCGTCAAGTTTCCACGGCGTGAGCCGCCGCAGTCCGGTTCCGTTGACGTTGACGATGAACACGGCTGCCTGGTGGCTGTTCTTGACGCGGGTGAACGCGATCCGCCGCCGTTCGGTGACCACTGCGACTCGGTATCGAACGAGTGTGTGGTGCGGATCGCCGTGGTAAGCCGGTGGGCGTCGCTGCCGTCGGCGTTGGCGATGAAGATGCCATGAACTTTCGGGTGGCTCGGGCCGATGTCCTGATCGAAGGAGATCTGCTTGCCATTCGGCGAGTAGGCGGGGTCGCCGTTAAACGCGCCGACGCTCAGCGGCAGCGGCGCGAGAGGCTTGCCGGGAGACGTGGTGAAGATGTTGACGCCGCGCCCGACCGGCGCGTCGAGCGCAATCGTCGCGCCGTCGGGTGACCAGGTGGGATTCTCCACGCCGACAGCGCCGGCCGGGACGTGGGTGATATGTGTGATCTGTCTAAGCCCGCTCCCGTCGGGTTTGATCGTGAAGATCTGCAGGATGCGCCCCGAAAAGCCTGGAACACGATCCTGCCGTTGTGCGCGTGCCGGGCCGCGCGGTCGACTCGACCGCTGGCCTGCGCAGAGCTGCCAAGGATCGTGGTCGCGACGATGACCGCGACCATGCACGAGGCCCGCAGAACAGCGTTTCGTACGCGATGCCGCGGCCGAGCGCTCAGCGGCACCGGTGAAATGATCATGTTGGTTGGCTCACAGTTGTCCATCACTTCCTCCTTGTCATCGAATCCAGCTGGGTGCGCTCTCCCATGCGGCGGTTCGGGTCAGGGGCGAGATGTGCGAGCCGTCGAAGCGCATGATGAACAGGTCGTCGTTGCCGCCCGTGCCGGTGTTGGCGAACACGATCCATTTGCCGTTCGGTGACCAGCGAGCGTTGCCCGACTCCGCGACGTGTTGGTCGTGCATGTTTGACATGCCTTCCAAGTCGTAATGTGATCGGTGGTTTGCACGGCCAATGCTCAGGCCACGGGCTCCCAATTCGCTCCCAGTCCGATCAGACGGGCGATTCGCCGCGCTTTCGGCTGCTGGGCACGGTGCAGGCTTGGCGGAATGGCGAGGAGCTTGACCTCGGCGGCCCGCTGCAGCGCGCGCTGCTCGCCTGTTTACTGCTGAACGTCGGCCGGGTGGTCTCGCGCGAGGAGCTCATCAACGCGCTGTGGGATGTGGATCCCCCGCCACGAGCCGTGCGCAGCCTGGAGACGAAAGTGTCACGGCTACGCGCGACGCTGGGTGATTGCGCAACCGTGGTGGCGCGACGAGGCGGCTACGTGCTCGACGCTCCCGACGATCAGATCGACGTGTGGGGGTTTCGCCAGATGCTCGCCGAGGCACGCGACCGGCTCGCCGACGATCCGCGGACCGCAAGCGCGCGACTAGAGGTTGCTCTCGCTCTCTGGCAGGGGAAGGCTCTCGGCGGCGTCCCAGAGGACCTGCTGTGCGTCGAGCGGGAGCGCCTCGAGGACGAGCGCTTGGAGGCTCTCGAGGCGCGGTTCGACGCCGATCTAACGCTGGGCGAGGGAGCGTCGCTGGTCGGGGAGCTTCAGGCGTTGCGCTCCGAGCATCCGGCACGGGAGCGATTCACCGAGCAGTTGATGCTGGCGCTCTATCGCTGCGGGCGCCAAGCCGAGGCACTTGATGGCCCGGTGTGATCCTGCTCGACGCTGCCTCGGGCGCGATCCGCGCCGACGTTCCCGTGGGCAACTCGCAGGGTCAGACCCGCTTTGGCTACGGCCACCTGTGGACGATCGGCGACGACGGGGTCATGTCCGAGCTCGACCCGGGTAATAGAACGCTGGTGCGGTCGATCCCAGTGGGGGTGCAAGCAGGAGGCATCGCCGTCGGCGCCGGCGGGATCTGGGTCACCGATCGCAACAGCCCGACGCTGTTGCGAATCGATCCGGTCACCGGACAGATCACCATGCGAGCGCACCTGTCGACACTCGGCCTGCGGCGCCCTGAGCCCAACAGCGGCATCGCAATCGACGCGGGGTCGCTATGGGTCGCCCGCGGGCCCGAGACTGTGGATCGCCTCAACCCATCGTCGCTGAAGATGCAGCGCCGGATCTGGCTCGGTCAGCGCGGCTGCGAGGCGGGCTCGGGTGCGCAGTGTGCGCTTGCGGCGGGCGCTGGTCGTGTGTGGGTGGTGGGGGCAACGACGGATGGCTGGCGCGCATCAACGAGGCCACCGATCGCGTGACTGTGATCAACGGCCTGCGTCCGTATCTCTGCTGCGTGGCAGTGGGTGGCGGATCGGTGTGGGTGGCCGAGAGTCACGACATCGCTCGGCTTGCGTCCGACGGTCGGCTGCTCCGACGCTATCCGGTCAGCAGCGCGGCGATCGGAGACCTTGCCTACGACCATGGATCCCTCTGGGCCACCGCCGACACGACCGGACAGCTGCTCCGCATCGACGCGCCGACCGGTCAGCTCCACCATCTACATCTCGGCAACCTTCTCATCGGCACAGCGGCATCGCGCGGAATCGTCGCGGTGAACGCAATACCCCTGCCGACGACGGCAACGCGCGGTCTCGGACCCCGGGTGCTCCGCGTCGGGCTCGGTCAGGACTGGCTCAACACAACCGACCCCGCCGTCGCCCGCCCGCCGTCGGGCACGGGCCGGTGGCAGTGGCAGCTCGACCACGCAATCTGCGCCCAGCTGTACGCCTATCCAGCAGACAGCGGCGAAACGCCGCAGCCGGAGCTCGCGAGCGGGCCCTCGCACGCGTCATCGGACGGGCTCACTTGGACGATCCCGATCCGCACCGATCAGCGCTTCTCGCCACCGTTGAACCGAACCGTCACGCCCGAAGACGTCCGCGCCTCGCTGCTCCGAGCGCTCTCGCCCGAGCTCGGACCCGCGGCCCCCGCGGCCGGCGCCCTGCAGGACGTCGTTGGCCTCAGCGCCTACCGACGCGGCCTGACCAACGACGTGTCCGGCATAGCCCTACATCACGGGGCGCTGCAGATCACGACCCACCACCCCGTTCGCGACCTCCCCGCACGCCTGGGGCTGCCCTACTTCTGCGTGTTACCGGCCGGGACTCCCGCCACGCCTGGCGGCTATCAGGACGCCTTGCCGACCGCCGGGCCGTACTACCTCGCCTACCACGAAGGCGGGAGCCTGGCAGTTCTCAGACCCAACCCCGGCTACAGAGGCCAACGGCGCCCGCGCCTCGACGGGATCATCTTCCACATGAACATCCCGAGCCGAGCTGGCCTAGCGCAGGTAAATCATGGGCAACTCGACTACTTCGACGGTGGGAGCGTCGCCATCAGCCCCCGCGTGGGCTGTCGGGTCAACCTGCCGCGCGTCCCGGGAATCGATCTCGCGGCGCTCTGTCTACGCGCTGCCGCCGGCTGATTACAGAGCCCGACAACGAACAGGAGAGCCACTTAACTTAAACGCCTGCGAGTGGTGTCGGCCACTGTTGGGATGCGAGATCCATCGACACTCCCTCCCACCCACCGTCGACTCTTCCTGGACACCTGCGGCGGCCACCTCAATCCCCAGAGAGAACTGTGCACATGGCGTTGTGGTGCGTGGGACCAGTCGTGAGTTTCCGGCAACCTGCCGACAGGATGGCCCTGCGACATTAATCACGCTGCTCCCCCTCCAGCCAGGGGTATGGTCCAAGACGCCGTATCCGACGCCGGAGCGAGACCGGGGAGCGCTCCGCTCATCAAGGCCACATGAGATCTGGGGCTGGCGGCGGCAACCTGAGATTTGTGCAGCACTTCAAGTCGGCCAGGATAGGCACTGGCCACGAGGGCACCACTATCAAAGGAAGTTCACATGCCCAGTTCACTCAAACTTGGCAAGCGCCCGCCCGAGATCGACAAGCGGACCTTGCAGTTCGGCAAATATCTGACATCGACCCTTCCGGCACCTCCCGCAGCCGCGAACTACGGGGCAAAGGTGTCCACCTGGCCGATGTATTACAACGACCAGTACGGTGACTGTACCTGCGCGGCGGCTGGACACATGATCCAGAACTGGACCGCGACGGCCAGCGCAGAGTTCGATCCGCCAAAGGAGGCCGTGCTCACGTTCTACGAGCACTTCGTGGGCACACCCCCTCCGCCAGACGCCGGGTGCAACATGCTGCAAGTACTCAATTACTGGCGCAGCGGCGGGCTTGCGGGCCACAACGTGCGCGCGTTTGCGGCCCTCGAACCACAGAACCACGTCCAGGCAATGGATGCGCTTTACCTATTCGGCAGTGTCTACATCGGCGTAGCACTCCCGAACTTCGCTGTTGAAGGCGACATGCTGACCGTGCCATGGGTCGTCCCACCGCAGGGCCCGACGGGTAATGCGGCCCCCAACCCAGACAATGGCCACTGCATCCCGGCCGTCGCTTATGACGCCCGCAACCTATACGTCGTCACGTGGGGAGAGCTGAAGCCAATGAGTTGGCAGTTCTACGACGCCTATGCGGACGAGGCGTTCGCCGTGCTCAGCCAGGACTTCATCGACGCCCAGGGCAAGACGATCGACGGATTCGACCTTGACGCGCTCGACGCGGACCTGGTCGCCATCCAAACACAGTGAAACGCGTCCACGCGTTCCCGATGCGCACCTGTTGAGAACAGCGACGATTACGAGAGCGATATGAGCTTGAAAACGGTAGGAACCGTTGCTCGCTACGTGGGGGTTGGGATAGTCGTCGTTGGGGCGATCGTGGTGGGGGTGGTGATCTTCCATGATCTGGGCGTGGCCTATCCTGCGCCTAGCAAGGCCGGACCGAGTCTGGCCGCAGCAGACGTGCCTCCGCTTGAGTACGCCTACCTCGACTCGCCTCGTGTCGCCGCGTATCTCGGGCAGCTCGAAAACGGCCTGGCTAAGAGTGAGGAGAGATCTCAACAGTTCACACAGAGCGTGAACGCGAGTCTCTCCGGCGGGTCAGTGGCTCAGCTTGGCGCATCGGAGCAAGCACAGGAAGGGAGCCAGATGACCGTCACTCCCACGGCGGCCGACGAGTTCTACCAATTCTTGCGACTCGTCCGCAATCCGCCGATGGCTGCCTGCCAAGTCATTCATGCGGCCCAGCCGGTCGACGCCTGCAGCCCAAAGCACTGCAACACGGGCGCGCGCAAGCTTTGGTTGGGCGATATCAATGATCAGTCCTCGTCGCAGTACATCATGGGCGAGGTAGCGTGCATCGGTGTCGGGAATTTCGTGCGGATATCCCACGCACAGCTCTTCACGCCATCCTTCGCGCAAGCACTTCCGCGTGCCGAGAGCGCGAACGCTTTCTACGGCGAGCTGCCGGCGGCCCGAAGGGCATTTACCTCGCCGACACAATCCACAGGCGTACGCGCCGGCCTTGCTCGCTACACGAAGCTCGCTGGCCTAAACCCGCGATTGCCGTTCGTCGCTGCTCCGTACGGCTTCGACGGGTTGGTCGGGAGCGGCGTGAAGTTCTTTCTCCCGGTGCACTACGCCAGCCTAACCGTAGAGCCGGCCTTGCTCAGCGGGTCCGTAACGATCGTTGGCAAGATCATCTACTACGCCGGTGCGGGTCCGTCCTACATTGACTACCCAACACTCGATGACTTCGACCAGCCGCTGTCGAGGGAAAACAAAGGTTTCCTCAACGCGTTGGGAGTGTGCTCAAGGACGACACCGCGACAGGCCCGCCCAGAGCCGACACGCAAGTCGCCCAGGGGTAGTCCATGCAAGTCTCGGCAGCAGACGCTCAATGCTGTCAAGACATCTGTCACCTTCCGACCTCCGGTGGTGGTCGTTCTGCCGGTGGCGATCTATCAATAGCGACGTCGCATTTTGGAGGCCACCGATCGGCGCCCCCCGTCCCGGCGGTGGTGCGTCTGTCAGCCGGTCGGCGGCGGGATGGAATGGGCGCCGGATGCTGGCCTGGTCTCCAACCGGACGTCGCGTGGGCGCTCGGATGAGTTGCCGCCAGCAGCCGCGGGCGCTCCGTTGGCCGATTTGTGATCCTGCGCGGGATGGTGGCGGTCGGAATGGCCGGATCCGTCCTCGAGGTCGGCCATCGACGTGGACATACGACCGTGCGCCTCTACAAGCAGTTTGAAGTCATGAGGATGGGACGACAGCCTCAGCGCTTCGTCCATACCGATCGCGCCAGTCGATAGAGCGTCGAAGAGGGCTTGGTCGAACGTCTGCATGCCGTAGTACGAACCTTCAGCGATGATGTCTCGCACGTCGAGATCCCCCTCACTATCGACGACGCAGTCGTGTACGCGTCCGGTCATCGTCAAAACCTCGCAGATCGGAAGGCGCCCCTGTCCGTCGACCGTGCGCGCCAGGCGCTGCGAGACGATGCCCCTCAGCGTTCCGGCCAGCATTGCTCTGACGTGCTGATGCTCGTGGGGCTGAAAAAAGTCGATCAGCCGATTGATCGTCTCCCCGGCATCGAGGGTGTGCAAGTGGGTTGAGCCTGCTCGAGCTTCAGAACCAGTTGTTCTGCGCGGCCAGTCGGGATCGGATGAACTCCGTATAGGGGCTCTCCGGCTTGAGCAGGCGCCGCTCGGCCAGCAGCGCTTCGGCGACGTCGACTCGTCCCGCACGCAGCGCCGACTCGAGGTAGGTGAGGGTGATGACATCGCGCTGCGCCGCCGATCCGCCGAAGAGATGCGACGAATAGCGGTGGGCCGCGAACAGGTCCATCGCGGTGGCATTGTCGCCGCGGCCGAAGGCACGGAAGGCCTGGGCAATCGGCAACCCGGCCAAGCGCGCGATCGTCGCGCGCTGGCTCGTTCCACCGGCCTGCTGACGCAGCGCGGTGAGGACACGGTCGACCCCCCCGTAATTGTCCGTGGCTACGAACGCCATGACCGCGTGCAGGTCGTTGAATCCCATGTACGCCTGATCGGCGACTTCCTCATAGCGCTCGCTGACCTTGGCCCACCGGTCCCCGACGTCCACCCCATTCATGGAGAGGCGCCACAGCAGAGCACAGCTGTCGTGCATGTCCATGAGGACGCTGTCGTCCTCGATGTGCATGTAGCGGTCGTGCAGCCCGAGAACCTCGTCGTACTCCGCCCGCTCGATATGCATGAGAGCGAGATGCCACGCGATGTGACAGGCCAGGTAGTTCTCTTCGCCCCACTCCTCTCGCCGGGACCGCATGAACGAGATTCCGCCGCCGGTCTGGCCCTGCATCTCGTAGCAGTGGGCGCGCCCGTGAATAGCCCACCTGTCGCGCGGATTCAGATCGAGAGCCCGGAGCGCGGCCTCTTCGGCGAGCCCGTATTGCCCGGACTCCTCCAGCCCGAAGGACAACATCCCGTGGACGAACCCGCCGTCGCGCTCGGAGGGGTCCCAGTGGGGGAGCGTCCGGGCGGAGCGATCGCGTGACCTCGCGGATTGACCCAGGAGGAAGTCAACCTGGTGGCCGAACTGGAGTGCGCACAGATCGCGCGGATGCCGCGCCAGGACGTCGGCGTAGGCCTGCGACGCGCCGTACCAATCGCCCTCCAACCAGAGGCGTACGGCGCGAATATGACCTCGCTCACGGTCGTTCGCACCGGCCTCGCGCGGCAGGAGCTCGTCGTACTGCTCGGCCAGCGGACGCTGCATTCGGGCATCCGAGGCGACGAGATAGCCTCCCGCGACGAGGCATCGCGCCATGACGAAGTCGGGGTGTTGGCGCAACAGCTCGAGCATCGAGCCGACCGGATCAGGCTCGAAAGCCAGCATCTTCCGCGCGGCCGTTGTGAATTGCACCACCGCAGCGGGGTCGTTGTACGAGACCTCGGCGCCAAACCCGTCAGTGAGCATGGCTACCCGCCATCTTCACCCAGCCATCACGCGTCTGCGGCAACTTGAGATCGAGCACACTGCTGGCGACCTGATTGCGAAGCATCTGTGCGGTGCCGCCGCCGATCGTGAACATGCGAGAGTCGCGCACCATCCGCTCGAGCGGAAGCCCGCGGTTGTAGCCCTGTGCTCCGAACATCTGCAGGGCGTCGCTGGACACGCGGAAAGCGTTCTCCGCGGCGAAGACCTTCGCCTGCGCCGCGAGGCTCTTGTCCGGGAATCCGGCGTCGTCCTTCGAGCGCGCCGCGTTGTAGATCAGCCCGCGCGCCGCGGCGAGACCAATCTGCATGTCGGCGAGCATCCACTGCAAGCCTTGGAACTCGGCCAGCGGCCGACCGAACTGGTGCCGCTCCTTCAGTCGGTCAACGGCGAGTTCGAATGCACCCTGCGCGATGCCGTGCGCGACAGTGGCCGCTCCAACCCGCTGTCCGTTGTATGCATTCATGAGCCCGGCGAATCCGCGGCGTGCGCCTCCGGGTGGCCTGACGACGTGGCCGTCGGGCACGAACATATCCCGGAAGTGAACGAAGGTCTCGGGGATCCCGCGCAACCCCATGGCCGGGTGCCGTTCACCGATGTGGAGTCCCTCGGTCTCGTCCCGGACAGCTAGGAAACCGGCAATGCCATCGTCCTCGCCTTCGTCGATAACGCGCGCGAAGACCAGATGAACCCGGCTTACACCGCCGCCGGTGATCCAGTACTTCGACCCGTTGAGCACATAGCCGCGGGGAACCTTCTCGGCGGTGGTGCGCATGTCGGTCGCGGCCGAGCCGGCGTCGGGTTCGGTGATGCAAATCGCCGGCTTGTCGCCACTGAGCACGTGCGAGGCGACCATCCGCTTCTGCTCGCCGGTTCCGTAAGCCATGACAGCGCCGACGCCGCCCATGTTGGCCTCGACGACGATCCGACCCGTAATTCCGCAGTTGCGCGCGAGTTGTTCGATCACGAGTACGGCGTCGAAGTAGCTCATGCCGCGGCCGCCAAACTGCGTCGGGAGAGTCATGCCCATGAAGCCGGCATCGACCAGGTCCCGCACCGTGTCCCACGGATAGGACTCAGTCTCGTCGACCCTCTGGGCTCGGTCGCGCACCGGACCGTCGGAAAGCTCCTTGGCCTGAGTCTGCAGTAACTCCTGTTCGGGGGACAACGGAAACTCGTACACGCTGCTCAGGTCCCTTCGACCGTGATCTGACTCAGCACCTCTTCGGTGTGTTCACCACACAGCGGCGGAGCGAGCCGGTACTTCACCGGCGTAGCGGATAGCTTGAGCGGATTGCCGATCAGCGGCACGACACCCGAGGCTGCCGCGGGGTGCGCCATTTCGATCCGCATGTCGCGGGCCAGGGCCTGGGGGGCGTCAAAGACTTCGGTCACCGTGTTGATCGGACCGCCAGGGATGCTGCCGGCCTCCATCGCCGCCAGTAGCTCCGCCTTCGAGCGCTGCGCGACGATTGGGCTGATCAGCGAGATGAGTTCGTCGCGGTGGCGCAGCCGCTGCGGATTGGTGGTGAAGCGCGGGTCGGTGGCGAGATGGTCGGCGGCCAGGATTCGGCACAGCTTCTGATACTGGTCGTCGTTGCCGCACGCGATGATCACATGCCCGTCTCGTACCGCGAACACCTGGTAGGGAACGATGCTCGGGTGCTGGTTACCACGGCGCACAGGATCGCGTCCGGTGAGCAGGGTGCTGACGCCCTCGTTGGCCAGCCACGCCGTCATGACGTCCACGAGGGCGACGTCGATCGCCTGTCCGCGACCGGTGCGGTCGCGGTGGCGAAGGGCCGCGAGGATTCCCGTGGCCGCGTACATCCCCGTCATCATGTCGACGATGCCGACCGCGACCTTCATTGGTTGTCCGTCCGGCTCCCCGGTCAGCGACATGATTCCGCCCCAACCCTGCGCGAGCAGATCGTAGCCGGTGCGGTGGGCGTTGGGCCCGGTCTGTCCAAAGCCGCTGATCGAGCAGTACACGAGGCGGGGAAACCGTTCTCTGAGTGATTCGTAGTCCAATCCGGCCCGAGCCAGGTCGCCGACCTTGAAGTTCTCAATGAGCACGTCGGAAGTCTCGAGGAGTCGGAGAAGCGCTTCGCGGCCCTCCGGGGAATGAACGTCGATCTCGGCCGACCGCTTGTTGCGGTTGATGGCCAGGTAGTAGCCACTCTCCTCGGTGGCACCATCAGGCCCATCGAGAAACGGCGGACCCCACCGCCGCGTGTCATCGCCGACACCCGGCCGCTCGATCTTGATCACATCCGCCCCCAGGTCGCCCAGGAGCTGTGTGCAATACGGGCCGGCGAGGATCCTGCTCAGATCCAGGACGCGAACCCCGGACAGCGCCGACTCCATCGTCGGTCTCTCACCGTTTTCGGGTGCCACGCGCATACCGCCATTGATGATCACACGTTTCGACGATCGCGCTGGGATTCGGCCGGCCTGAGTCCGTGGTCAACGCGCGGAGCTATCCAGCGCGTTCGGCTGAGGCCAGCCCTCGGCGGGCGAACGCCCCGAGCACGAAGCCCGCGCCGGCGAGCCCCAGGAATGCCAGCCCGACCTTGACCGGCGAACCGGCCAGAAGGCCACGGCCGGCCTCGAGTACGGCGGTCACTGGGTTGACATTGGCGACGGCGTGGATCCACCCGGTCAGCAGGGGAAGGGGCACGTAAACCGGAGCGAGGAAGAGGAGCACGAACACGGGCATCTGAATGAGCGCGCCCGCCTGCTCGGTGCGGAGGAACATCGCGACCCCGCAGGCCCACAACGCCGAGACAAGATTCACGATCACGCCCAGCCCGACCAGCCCGACCAGGTCGACCCCACTGCCGTAGACGTTCATGCCGGCGATCAGCGCGGCGACCGTGACCACGGTCCCCGTCAGAGCCCACCGCAGGAGTGCGCCGACGGTGTAGCCCGCGATGATCCCGCTGCGGCGCGGAGCGCTCAGCAGCAACCGCCGGGCAAATCCCGAGTCGAAGTCGCGAGCGATGGCAAAGCCGGTGAAGACCCCGCCGAAGGCGGCTGACTGCAGGAACACGAAGACAAACTGAAACGCCGTGTAGCCCGGGCGGTAGTGGAAGTTCGGGATGTCGGCGATCCGCGACAGGCCGCCCGCGAAGGCCACCAGGAAGAACAGCGGGAAGATGATCGACGGCACGAGGATGGCCGGATTGACCACCGTGTTGTGGATGGAGCGCCAGGCAACGGCCCGGGCCACGTTGAAGAAGCGCCTCATGGCTGTCCCCACCCACTCATCGCCGCGCCAGCCTCGTCCTCATCGCGGCCTCGGAAAGTCCGAGCGTGGTGATAAGCAGGATGAGCGCAAAGCCGAACCCGAGCGCGAGCGCCTGCACATCCCAACCCGTGATCACCAGGCTGCGCAACGACTCGATCAGGTAGGAGACCGGGTTGTAGGTCGCGACGTCTCGAAACCATTGCGTCTTGATCAGGTTGCGGGGGAGACTCGAGGAGCTCAGGAACAGGGTCACGAAGAGCAGCGGGAAGATTCCCTGGACCGCCTCGCCGGTCCCGAAGCGGAGGGCCAGCAGGCCGCCCAGGCTGGCGAATGCGAAGGCGATGAGGATCGATAGCGCCAGCAGCACGATGGCCCCGGCGAAGCCGCTGACGAGCGTGACTCCGGTGGCCAGTCCAACGAGGAGGTAGGCGACGGCCTGCACCGCGCCGAGCACGAGCGCGCCACCAAGCTGACCGAGCAACAGCGCCTGTCCCCGAAGCGGCGTGAGTGCCAACCGGTTCAGGAAGCCGCTCTCGATGTCGCGGGCCAGATCGACACCCGCGGTGATGGAGACGAACATTGCCCCCTGAATGAAGGTCATCGCGATGAGAAAGTCCCGGTAGTGGTGGGTGGGGAAATTCGGGATGCGCGTTGCCGGGCTGAGCGCCGAGCCGTTGATCGCGAACAGGATCAACGGGAAGATCATCGGGAAGATCAGAAGCGAGCGCTGCCGCGCCGTGCGGACGACGGCTCGCCGCGCCACGGCCAGCGTCTGCTCCACCAGACCCGTGCCGTGCGACATGCGTCCGCTGACCTGCGCAGGAAGAGCTGACTCAACCGCCACGCCGCCTCCGCCCGCGCGACGGCGCTCCGGCGGGCTCCTCGTCGGAGACGCCGTCACCAGAGCCCTCGAGCTTTCGTCCGGTCTTGGCCAGGAAGACGTCGTCGAGTGAGGGCTGGTGGAGCTGGAGCGCCTCCACCTTGAGATGCGCCTGGTCGAGGATGCGAACGATCTCGGCCAGCTGAGACTCCCCACCAGGCAGTTGCACGGTGACGCTGCCGCGACCGTTGCGGCGCAGTTCTCCGAATCCGGACAACAGTTCACTCAGTTTCTCCCCGGCGTCCGGATCTTCGGGCGTCACCTCGACGGTCGGGCTGCCGATCTCGGCCTTGAGCTTGGCCGGGGTTCCCTCAGCCACGATCCGGCCGTGATCGATGATTCCGATCCGATCGGCCAGCGCATCCGCCTCCTCCAGATACTGCGTGGTGAGGAACACCGTGATTCCCTCGTCATGGGCCAGCCGGGCCACCTCCTCCCACAACGCCGCCCGGCTCTGCGGATCGAGGCCGGTGGTCGGCTCGTCGAGGAACAGGATCCGAGGCGAGTGGACCAGAGCCAAGGCGAGGTCAAGGCGCCGCTTCATTCCGCCCGAGTAACCGCCAACCCGGCGGTCGGCCGCCTCGGTCAGCCCAACTCGCTCGAGCAGCTCCTGAGCGCGGCGCCTGCGGTACTCACCCGTCAGGCCCTGCAGCGTTGCTTGAAGGAGGAGATGTTCGCGGCCGGTCAGGATCGCGTCCAGCGCCGCCTCCTGGAGCGCGGCCCCGATCACCGCCCTCACCTCCGAGCCCTGGCGGACAACATCGTAGCCACCCACCCAAGCGCGCCCGCTGGTCGGGGGAAGCAGCGTGGTCAGCATCAGAACGGTGGTCGATTTGCCGGCGCCGTTGGGACCGAGAAAGCCATAGATCTCACCGGGCGACACGGTCAGGTCGATCCCGTCGACGGCTCGGGGTCCCTTGCGGAACTCGCGCACGAGGTTCTCCACCTCGATCGCGGCTCGCTCGGCCGCCGGGGAGCCCGCCGTCGCCACGGCTGGTTGGGTCGTCGTGCGAGGTTGAGGCATCGCAGGACACAGTAGCAAAAGGTTGAGCTTGTCAATCGTTTAGAAACTCAATAGAATGTCTGCATATGGCAACGGCCACTGAGATGCGATCCGATTCGGCTCCTGAGACGCACGAGACGCCGGCCGCGGAAGCGTGGACCGAGCTTCGCAAACTGCTGACACAGCAGCGCCGACGCTTCCTCAGCGCCGCCTCAGAGCTCGACCTTCATCCCGCTCAGGCCGGCGCCCTGCTTCAGCTCGCCTCGCCGCTTCCCATGAACGAGTTGGCGGCGATGCTGGCGTGCGACAACTCAAACGTGACCGGCCTCGTCGACCGCCTCGAGGCGAGGTGCCTGGTTGGCCGCCAGGCCAGTCCCGAGGATCGACGGATCAAGCGGATCGTGCTCACCCCGGCGGGGGTCCGCATGCGCGAGCAGCTGATGCAGCGGGTGGGGCGCCCTCCCCCCGGCTTTGAACGACTATCGACCGCCGAGCAGCGGCAGTTGCGCGACCTCCTGCGCCGCGTGCTTTAGGCCGGCCCGACCGCTACCTGCCAGGCGCCTCGTCGACCACGACCTCATACATCTCCACCGAGGATCGCGAGCCGCGTCCGCTGGCCGGCGTCATCTCGTTCATGGCGGCGTCGACGCGCCGCAGGTCATCCTCAGTCTCACAGAGGATCAGGTTCGCGCCGCGATCGTTCTCGCGATCAACGAGAAGCATGACGCGCTTCATCGCGTCGGCGGCGCTCTCAATTGGAGTGCCCTGTCCACCGCTGCGGATGGTCTCGCGTACGCCGGCTGCGAGCTCGTCCCAGTTGCCGCTTTCAAACCGCGCGATTCGGACGTACATGTTCCAGTTCCTTTCGGGTCCTTGGGGGTTCCTACACAGCGCCGTAATCTGTATCCGCTGTGGCATATGAAGGTCAAGAGCTTGTCGGCCGGGACGGTTTCGGCTGAAGCTGCTTCGCATCACCGACGGGTCAGCAATCTCGAGGCCAGCAACCAGAGCGCCTGCAGCGCCGCTCCCAGGTCAGCCTCGTCGGTGTCCTCCTCGCGAGTGTGGGACAGGCCACGCAGGGAACGGACGAACAGCATCACGGCCGGTACGCCGGCATCGGCGACGTGGGCCGCGTCGTGGAGCGGCCCGCTGGGCAACCGGACATCCTCGCCCTGGAGCTGGGCGACGATCGCGCCAGCCATGTCGATGAGGCCGGCGTCGAAGGGGGTGGGAGCGATCCGGAACAGGGGCGACCAGATCACGCGAACGCCCTCTTCGGCGGCGATCGCCTCGCTGGCCCGGACCGCTTCCGAGTGAACGGTGGCGAGGGCCCCGCCGTCGGCGTGGCGTTGGTCAACCAGCGCCGTCGCCACCCCCGCCACGGCCGTCGGGATCCCCGGCTGCGCGTCGATCCGCCCCACCGTTCCAACCCCTCCGTGGCCACCGGCGAGCTCGCGCACGGCCACCGCCAGGCGCGAGGCACTGATGAGCGCGTCGTGACGCAGGTCCATCGGGGTCGAGCCGGCGTGCGCCGACTGTCCCTCGAACCGCACCGCCCAGCGCTCGACCCCATAGGTCCCTGTCACCACGGCGAGAGGGAGCCCCCGGGCCTCCAACACCGGACCCTGCTCGATGTGGAGCTCCAGGTACGCCACCGCGCCGGCGAGACGGGCGCGAGCCGCCCCCATCGACTCGATATCCACCCCATGCTGCGCGAGGGCGTCGCGCGCCGTGATCCCGCCCGCATCGCGCAGGCCGGCGACCAACTCGGGATCGAGCTTGCCGGCGACGGCCGAGGAGCCGAGCAGGCTGAGGCCGAAGCGCGCTCCCTCCTCGTCGGCCCAGTCGACGAGCCTGACGGTCAGCGGCGGCCTTCCGGCCGCGGCTATCGTGCGCAGCACCTCCAGCCCGGCGAGCACGCCGAGGCAGCCATCAAGCCAGCCGCCGTCGGGGACCGAATCGATGTGGCTGCCGAGGATCAGCGCGTCGGGGCTGTCACCGACGAGCGTGGCCCACAGGTTCCCGGCCTCATCGACCTCCACGGTGAGCGGCAGCTCCGTCAGCAGGTCGCGCTCCCAGGCTCGTGCCCGGGCCCAGGTATCGGTCCATGCCACCCGCTGCGCACCGCGCTCGGTGCCGGTCAGAGCGGCGAGCGAGCGAAGGTCGCGGACCAGGCGCGTCGGGACAGGAGCGGGCAACACGCGGGAATGATGGAGGATCCTTGGCTCCGACCGGAGTCGGAATGACCATCCTCGCCGGGTTGATCAACGGTCGAAGCCAAGCTCAGTTAGCACCTGGTCGGCGGTTCGAAACGACTCCATGGCTGCCGGGACTCCGCAATAGATTGCCGCCTGGAGAAGCACCTCGCGGATCTCGTCGACCTCGCACCCATTGTTGATCGCGCCGCGTACGTGGACGCCGAGCTCATGTTGGCGACCCAGCGCGGTGAGCATTGCCAGGTTGATCAGAGAGCGCGTCCGGCGATCGAGCCCCGGGCGAGTCCAGATCTCGCCCCAGCAGTATTCGGTCACGAGCTGCTGCATGGGCCGACTGAAGTCCGAGGCGGATCCGAGGGATCGTCCGACGTGCTCGGCTCCGAGGACCTCCTTGCGCGCCGCGAGGCCACGCTCGAAACGATCGTTGTCAGAGGGTTTTGGCACCTGGCTGCTCCTTATTGGTTCGTTGCCGATTGGCGCCACTTAACCGGTCCGGACATCCGGTTGCGGCTTGCCTCCCCTGGACAGCGGGAATAAGGTTCACACTCGCTTGGAAGCGACAACCGTCACAGAATCAGCAGCCGTTGACCCCACAGCCCCAGGCAACAAGGGGCTCAAGACAGGCGCGCTCGGCTATATCTCGAACCTGGTCATCGCGATCGCGTCGACCGCGCCGGCCTACAGCCTGGCCGCGACGCTCGGCTTCATCGTTGCCGTCGGAGGCATCGGCGTGCACGCGCCGGCGGTTCTGATTGTTTCGTTCATCCCGATTCTGTTTGTTTCCATCGGCTACCGGTTCCTCAACCTGGCCGACCCCGACGCGGGCACGACGTTCGCGTGGGTCACCAAGGCCTTCGGGCCGCAGCTGGGCTGGGTCAACGGCTGGGCCATCTTCCTGGCCGACATCATCGTGATGGCGTCGTTGGCCGCGATCGCCAGCAACTACACCTTCCTGCTCTTCCGTTCCGCCGGCGCCCCGTCGAACTTCTGGCTCATCGTCGGCGCGATTGTGTGGATCGCGGTGATGACGTGGATCTGCTACCGGGGAATCGAGCTCTCGGCGCGTATCCAGACGATCCTCCTGGGTCTCGAGATCTTCACGCTGGCGCTGTTCACGGTCGTGGCGCTGGTCAAGGTCTACGCCAACAACCCCGCCGGCTCGATTCACGTGACCGCGTCGTGGTTCAACCCCTTCGACCTCAGTTGGGGGGCGCTGGTCGATGGAATCCTGCTCGGCATATTCATCTACTGGGGGTGGGACTCGGGTGTGGCGGTCAATGAGGAGTCGCGCGACCCCCACCGCGGGCCGGGCAAGGCTGCGGTCGTCTCAACGCTGATCCTGCTCCTGATCTACGTCGCCGTGAGCGCCGCGGCGCAGGCCTATCACGGCACCGCGTTCCTGGCCAACAACTCCAACGACGTTCTCAACGCCCTGGGTAAAGGCGCCCTCGGGTCGGGTCTCGACAAGCTGCTGATCATCTGCGTCCTGACGTCGGCGTCGGCGTCGACCCAGACGACGATCCTGCCGACCGCGCGCACGACGCTGTCGATGGCGCGTTGGAGCTCGATCCCCGAGGCCTTCGGGCGCGTCCATGCGCGCTTCCTGACCCCGACCTTCTCCACCCTGCTCATGGGCGCGCTGTCGATCGTGTGGACCGTGGCACTGCTCGCGTTCAACCCGAACCAGGACGTGCTCGGAGACACGATCTCGGCGCTGGGCTTTGCCGTGTGCTTCTACTACGGCTTCACCGGCCTGGCGTGCGCGGTCTACTTCCGCCGCGATCTGTTCAAGAGCGCTCGTAACTTCTTCTTCGCCGGCCTGATTCCGGTCGTCGGGGGCATCATGATGGGGTATGTCGCGATCAAGGCATACGGCTACTACAACACGGCCGGGAACAATTACTCGAAGCCCGTGATCGGCATCCAGACGCCGATCTTCGTGGGTATCGGGGGCCTGATCCTGGGCGTGATCCTGATGTTTGCCTCGTGGCCGTTCTTCCCCGAGTTCTTCCGCCGCAAGTGGTTCCAGACCGCTGATCCCGCGGTCCTCAAAGCCGATGCCGTGCACGGCAAGGTCGTGACGCCGGGCGAGTCGGATCCCGGCGGCTAACCGCAGTCGGAAGCACGCGGGCAACAACAAGGTCGCCTTCAGCGGCCGGATCAACGGCAAGGCCCTCAGGCCCGGCAACTACAGAGCCGTATTCACGGCCACCACCGCCGCCGGGCCATCATCACCCAAGACGATCGCCTTCACGATCGTCAGGCACTAGAGACCCGCCTCAACGGTGATCTCGCCCGAATCGACGGCGGCGAGAAGTCGCCTGTAGTCGCGTTCGTTCTGCTCGGCGTAGGCCTGGGAGAACTCGAGGATCGCGCGATCGAAGCCCGAGCCCCTGCCCAGGTATGCGGCGATGGCGATGCGGTCGCCGCTACGGGCGTGGGCGCGGGCAAGCGTCCAGCCACAGAGCTTGCCGTACGTGGCCATGCCCAGCGGCACCATGTCCTCGATCACGGCCGAGCCCTTCCAGTCCTTGAGCTGGCGCACGTAGAAGTCACGCGGGCGGCCGTCGAGCTCGGCCTCGACGTGCAGCCAGCCGAGGAAGATGTCGCTGGTGGCCTGCATCAGCCGCTGCCCAACCACGACCCGCTCGCCGTGGTTGTCGAACTCGCTCGGGGAGAGGAACTCCTCCAGCACCGAGGCCTCGGCCTCCTTGATCTGGAGGAACAGGGGATCCTGGCCGCCGCGACCGAGCAGAAGCGCTATCCACGCGCGGGTGCCGACACTGCCCACCCCGACAACCTTGCGGGCCAGGTCGACGAGCTCGAACTCCTCGAGCAGCACGCGCCGCTCGAATTCGAGCGTCGCCCGATAATCCTGGAACAACTGCTGCAGCGCGCCGAAAACCGCGTCGCGATCCTGGCTGGCGACGAGCCGGTCGATGGGCACGATCAGCGGCGACTGGTCGACGATCCGAACCTGACCATCGACGGACTCGGTCAATTTCGAAAACGCGGACATGCTGTCGCGGGTGCGTGCCTTGGCGAGGTTGTGGTCGGCTCGCTTGCGCATCTTCCGCGTGAACTGCGAGCCGTAGCCGCGCAGCACGCTCTCGATGTCAAGGCGTGAGTACCACACCTCGAGGCTGGTCATGCCGGCGAATTCGGCCATCGCCTCGCGGTAGCTGGCCACGGTGTCAAGCACGATCCGCGACTGATCCTTGGGGCGAAAGCCGTTGTCGCGTGCCGCGATTAGCATGCTCACCCCCAACCGCTTGACATCCCACTCGAATGGACCCGGGAGCGTCTCGTCGAAGTCGTTGACGTCGAACACGAGCCGCCGCTCCGGAGAGGCGAATACCCCGAAGTTCGAGAGGTGAGCATCGCCGCAGCACTGAACGTCCAACCCCGACCTTGGCGTGTGCCGGAGATCGTGCGCCATGATCATCGCCGCCCCGCGGTAGAACGTAAACGGCGAGACCAGCATGCGGCCGTAGCGGATCGGGACGAGCTCCGGCACCCGGGTCTGCGCCTGGCGCTCCAGCAGCTGGAGTGGATCGGGCCGGTCCGGTGCTGCCGTGAATTCCGCGTGGGTCGAACGCGGGACCTCGGTCCGTGCAGCCTTGCCCCCCGCGACACGTTCGGCTACCGGCAGATTGTGCGTGCTGGCCCTCGTCGCTGCTGCCATCGACGCCTTACGGTACGCCAAGATCAGGCAAGCCGCGCCGTGAACCCGCTGGCGATCCCGGCGGCGACCGTTCGCATCCCGGGCTCGGCGAGCCGAGCGTCCTGCTCGAGCTGTTCGGCGGTCAGGCCGTTGAGGCGGAAGAAGTCGGTCGTGGCCGACGGCAGGCTGCCGTTCTCGCCCCGGATTCCCGCGGCCAGAGCCGCCACCCATCGCGCGGGCGTTTCGGGATGGCACTGCACGGCCCACGCCTCACCGTGGCGACACGCCTGCACGCACACGTCGTTGGTGAGCAGGATCTCGGCCTCGGCCGGCGGCTCGAACGCATAGGCGTGGGCATGGAAGACCGAGAACCGCTCGGGAGCGGCGCCGAGCAGTGGATCGCCGGAGGCGGCCGGCATCGTGACGACGTCGTGGAAGCCAAGCTCCAACCCGCACTCGTACACGTCGCCGCCCAACTCCTGCACCAGAAGCTGGCCACCGAGGCATAGGCCGAGAATCGGTAGCTCGCCGGCCAGCGCCTGATCGATCGTCTCGCGAACCCGCCGCACCGCCAGCGTGTCATCGACGGGGTCGGCGAGTCCGGGCAGCACGATGAGCCCCTGATAGCTGCCAACGCCGGGAAGCTCCTGGTCGGGGGAGCGCACGTCGAGCTGCACGTCGCACCCCGCGAGCTCATCGGCGATGCGGCCCAGCGACTTGTCGGCGTCGTTCTGTACGACCAGCACCGAAGCAGGCACGGGCCGCTGTATGCCATGCCTGGCATTCGCTGTCAAGGCCGCGGCGCAAACCCACGCGCGGAACACCGGCTGGCACACGGCCGGATGCATGCAGGCACGGTTGCGCGCCGGGCGGCGACGGCGCAGACTCCAACGGCGGTGCCGGCGCCCGAATACAAACCCCCCACCCCGGAACACAGGCGCCTCGAAGACGCCCGCACGGGAACGGCCCCGTGGAAGTCGTGGGGTCCATATCTCAGCGAGCGCCAGTGGGGGACGGTGCGCGAGGACTACAGCCAGGGCGGCGATGCCTGGAACTACTTCACCCACGACCAGGCGCGCTCCCGCGCCTACCGGTGGGGAGAGGACGGGATCGCCGGAATCTCCGACGAGCGCCAGCGTCTGTGTCTCGCCCTGGCGCTGTGGAATGGCGCCGACCCGATCCTCAAGGAGCGCATGTTCGGCCTCTCCAACGGCGAGGGCAACCACGGCGAGGACGTAAAGGAGTACTGGTTCTACCTCGACAACACGCCGACCCACTCCTACATGAAGTGCCAGTACAAGTACCCCCAGCGGGAGTTCCCATACCTGGATCTCGTCTCCACCAACGGGCGGCGGGGCAAGCAGGACATGGAGTACGAGCTCCTCGACACCGGCATCTTCGACGACGACCGATACTTCGATGTGATCGTGGAGTACGCCAAGGGCGCACCCGACGACATCCTGATGCTCGTCACCGCCCACAACCGCGGGCCCGACACGGCGACGCTCCACATCCTCCCCACCCTGTGGTTTCGCAACACGTGGTCGTGGGGTGACCAGGTGCCCAAACCGACGATCACGGCAGGCGGTGCCGGATCAGCGATCGCCAGTCACCACGAGCTCGGCGAGTGGACCCTCAGCGCCGACGCCTCGGCAGAGTTCCTGTTCTGCGAGAACGAGACCAACAAGGAGAGGCTATTCGGCGCGCCCAACGGGACGCCGTACGTCAAGGACGGGATCAACGACTACGTGGTGGCCGGCAACCACAACGCGGTCAACCCGGAGCGCACCGGCACGAAGGTTGCGGCCCAGCACGTCCTGGAAGTTCCACCCGGCGAGAGCGGGTCGATCCGCCTGCGGCTGACCGGACCCGGAACGCCGCCCAAGAATCGAAAGCCGCTCGCATCCGACTTCGACCGGGTGCTGAGTGCACGCATCACCGAGGCGGACGCCTTCTATGCCAAGGCCATCCCCGCGACGCTGCGACCCGACGCCGCCATGGTCATGCGCCAGGCGCTGGCCGGACTGCTGTGGGGCAAGCAGTACTACGAGTACGACGTCCACCGCTGGCTGCGTGAGCACGGGGTCAATCCCTGGGATCCGGGCGCTCCCGCGAGCTCCGTGCGCAACGTCAACTGGTTTCACATGGTGGCCGAGGACATCATCTCGATGCCCGACAAGTGGGAGTACCCGTGGTTCGCCGCCTGGGACCTCGCCTTTCACTGCGCGCCGCTGGCGCTGGTCGACGTCGACTTTGCCAAGGAGCAGGTCGAGGTGCTGCTCAAGACCAGGTACCTGCACCCGAACGGCCAGATCCCGGCCTACGAATGGAACTTCAGCGATGTCAATCCACCGGTCACCCCGTGGGCCGCGCTGTTCGTGTACGAGCGCGAGGCGGCGATCCGCGGTGAGGGTGACCGCGAGTTCCTGGCCCGCGTTTTCGATCGCCTGCTGACCAACTTCACCTGGTGGGTGAACCGCAAGGACCCCGATGAGCGCAACCTGTTCCAGGGCGGGTTCCTCGGCCTCGACAACATCGGCATCTTCGATCGCTCGGCGCCGCTGCCGGGTGGAGGCACGCTCGAGCAGGCCGACGGCACCGCCTGGATGGCTCTCTACTGCCAGTGGATGCTCCAGATCGCGGCCGAGCTGGCCCGGCACGATCCGGCGTATGTCGACATGGCGTTCAAGTTCGTCACCCACTTTGTGTGGATCGCGATCGCGCTGAACCCGCCGGGGGAGCAGGGTGGGCTCTGGGACGACGAGGACGGCTTCTACTACGACGTGATGCGGATGCCCGACGGCCGCACGATCCAGCTCAAGGTGCGCTCCCTGGTGGGTCTGCTGCCGCTGTGCGCCGCCACGGTGTTCGAGCCCGACCTGGCCGAGCGCTTCCCGGACCTGCAGGAGCGGTTGACCTGGTTCGCCTCGCGGTTCGGCGACGACATCCCCCAGTTGACCCATGCGCCGGGCCCCAACCCGGAGGGCCGCCGGATCACGGCGCTGGTCAACGAGGAGCGATTGCGGCGGATTCTTTCGGTCATGCTGGATGAGGACGAGTTCCTCGGTGACCACGGCATCCGCGCGATCTCGCGGCGTCATCTCGAGCACCCATGCGTATTCGACTGGGGCGGCCAGGAGTACCAGGTTCACTACCTCCCGGCCGAGTCGGACACAGGAATGTTCGGGGGCAACTCCAACTGGCGCGGACCGGTGTGGTTCCCGATGAATCTCGTGATCCTGCGCGGGCTGATCCAGCTCCACCACTATTACGGCGACCGGCTCAAGGTTGAATGCCCAACGGGTTCCGGGCGCGAGATGAACCTGCTCGAGGTGGCGACCGAGATCGGCACGCGCCTGGCCACGACGTTCACCGAGGGCGACGATGGCCGCCGCCCCGTGTTCGGGGGAATCGAGAAGTTCCAGACCGATCCCCACTGGCACGACCTGCTCCTGTTCCACGAGTATTTCCACGGCGACAACGGGGCCGGCATCGGCGCCAGCCACCAGACCGGCTGGACGGGCGCGGTCGCGCTGTTGTTCGAGCTCGGAGGCGCCACGCACGTGCAGCCGGACGAGATCCTCGCCTTCGACGCTTGACCCCCGATGAGCTGGCCAGCGCGCCCGACGGTGTACGAGATCAACACCGCGGTGTGGCTCGAGCGGCTGGGGCGTTACCGCGGACATCCGCTCGAGCTCGATGAGGTTCCCGCCGGCGCCTGGGACGCCATCGCGCAGCTACCAGTCGATGCCGTTTGGCTGATGGGCGTCTGGCAGCGCAGCCCTGCGGGGCTGCGGATCGCCCTGGCCAATCCCGAGATCGATGCCGGCAACCACACCGCGCTGAAGGACCTGACGACCGAGGACGTGATCGGCTCGCCCTACTGCATTCGCGACTACGTCGTCGACGAGCGGTTCGGCGGGCGCAAAGCGCTCGCTGTCGCGCGGCAGCAGCTCGCCGCGCGCGGCTTGAAGCTGATCCTCGACTACGTGCCGAACCACGTGGCGCCCGATCACCCCTGGCTGACTGAGCAGCCGGACTGCTTCCTCCACGGGAGCGAGGACGAGCTGGGTCGGCACCCCGAGGCGTTCGTCCGCACGTCCGGCGGGATCGTGGCCAACGGACGCGATCCGTATTTCGCGCCCTGGCCCGACGTCGTCCAGCTCAACGCGTACTCGCCGGCCCTGCGCGACGCGGTGGCGACGATGCTCCTCACGGTCGGCGAGCAGTGCGACGGCCTGCGCTGCGATATGGCGATGCTGATGACCAACGAGGTATTCGGGCGCACCTGGGGAGAGCGAGTCGGCCCGGCGCCCGCGGCCGACTACTGGCCGATGCTGATCGGCCGGGTCAAGGGAGCCCACCCGGACCTGCTGTTCATGGCCGAGGCGTACTGGGATATGGAATGGACGCTCCAGCAGCAGGGCTTTGACCTCTGCTACGACAAGCGACTCTACGACCGCCTGGTTCACGACTCGGCCGAGTCGATCCGAGGTCATCTGCAGGCCGATCCCCAGTACCAGGAGCGACTGATCCGCTTCATCGAGAACCACGACG
Source organism: uncultured Solirubrobacterales bacterium (assembly GCA_963749545.1). Taxonomy (GTDB): domain Bacteria; phylum Actinomycetota; class Thermoleophilia; order Solirubrobacterales; family Solirubrobacteraceae; genus Palsa-465. The sequence goes on along the minus strand of CAVVNG010000019.1, from coordinate 571,349 downwards.
AGCCGCGCGCGGCGGCCACGTTCCCGCCCGTCAAGGCGCGGGCGGCCGCGGTGGTCATGTCCACGCTTCAGGGCGCGCGCCTCTACCACGACGGCCAGTTGGACGGGGATCGCATCCACATCCCGGTGTTCCTCGGCCGCGGGCCCGACGAGCCCCGCGACGAGGACCTTCACACGTTCTATAACCGCTTGCTCCGGGCCGTGGCCGAGTCCGGACTCCACGATGGCGACTGGAGGCTGTGCGAGGCGACGGGTTGGCCCGACAACGACTCACACCGACAGTTGGCGGCGTGGAGTTGGGCCACCTTCACCCAGCGCCACCTCGTGGTGGTCAATCTGTCCGACGCACCCGCGCAGGCCAGGGTCCACCTCCCCTATGACGATCTACACGGTCGAACCTGGACGCTGGCCGACCGGCTCAACGGGCAGACGTTCGATCGCGCCGGCGACGAGCTGGCCGGCGAGGGGCTGTACGTCGAGCTGGAACCCTGGGGCGCCTACTTCCTCGGCTTTTAGCCGTACGCGTTCGCGCGGCTGGTGGCGTCGGCGCCAACGCTACTGCGTGTCGGCGGCGGCCGTCAACGCGTCGGCCCGGCGCAACCGGTACATCCGCAGTCGCCCGTAATCCTTGGCCGCCCTCATGTGACCGACGTAGTCACAGGTGAACTCGCTGCGGTCGGCCAGAACCAACGCGGCGGCGAACGGCTCGGTGACGTACACGGCGCCCGGTGGGGTCACCGGCTCGATTCGTGCCGTACGACTGACATGCGATCCCATGAAGCCCTGCGTTTCGAGCACGGGGTCATAGGTGGGAAATACGGGGCCGACGTGGCCGCCCAGCCGCAGCGCGAGGGTCGTCGGCAGCCCCTCCGCCTCGAGATCCAGCTGGGCCAGTTCGTCCTGGAGCTCCAGCGCGCACGCCGCCGCCGTGCTGGCGTCCGACAGCACCACGTAGAGCGCGTCGCCCCACGTGTTCCGGTGCCAGACATCGGCGCGGTGTCGATTGACCGCGTCGGCGAACGCGCCGAGAAACAGCCGCGAGAACACGGGCAGCTGCTCGTCGGTCAGCTTCGAGAACCCCTTGACGTCGCCGAACAGCATGGCGCGAACGACGCGCCCCGAGTGCCCATCGCCGGTGGCGGCCGGCGACGATGGGGCCGCAGCGCGCGGCTGGCCGACCTCGTCGACCGCGGGCGCCCCGCCGGCGGGCGAGACGATCGTGATCGGCCTGCCGCCGCGGCGCCACGTGACCACGTCGATCGACGTTCCCGCTGTTCCCTCGGGGGGACCGCCATCCCACAGCGCGAGCTGACGGACCTCCGCGTCGAGATAGCGACCCCGCAGGAGCGCCAGGCCCATGGCCAGCTCGCTGCAGTAGCGAAACAGGACGTCGTCGCCGAGAAACGCATCGCGGGTCGCGTAATCGACCACCTCAGCGGCATCGAGGCAGCTCTGAAAGCGCTCCACCCAGCGCGCGCCCGCGGGCCGAACCGACAGGTTGATGAACTCATCGCGCGCGAACGGGAGCACGACGTGAAGCTCGCTCCCCGCCGCCAGCAGCGTCTCAGCCCACATGATGTCGGCGCCGCTGGCCAACGAGCCATAGGCGAAGCCCGCCGGATGCTGCCGCACGACCTCGGTAAACCGCGTGGCCACCGATGCCACCGCCTCGGGCGGAAAGCGCCCCTCCCCCAGCTCGCCGGCGATCCGGTGGCCGCAGAAGTGAACGATCGCCGGTCCGGCCAGCGAGCTCAGCAGCGCGGGATCGGTGCCCTGCACCTCACAGATCGTGCGCAGCTGGCGCCGGGTGGTGGCCAGCGCGCCGTAGTCGTCGCCGTGGCGCGCCGCCGCATCCTCGAGCGCCTCGCGCGCGGCGGCCAGGTCGCCCAGCAGCAGGTGAGCCTCTCCGCGGGTCGCCGCCGCGTAGTACGACTGCTCGCCGCTGCGTGCGAGCATCTCGAGCACCGACGTGGCGAGTCCGCGGGCACGCTCGGCGTCGCCGGCGATCAGCCACAGCGTGGCGGAATTGATGGCCGTGTAGTAGCCGCCTGTGCGCGCGGCGGTCGCGCCGTACAGCTCGGCTGCGTGGGCCGCCAGCCGCCGGCGCTCCGCGCCGCTTGTGGCCAGAGCGATGTCCTTGGCGATGCGGGCTCGCAGCGCGGCGATGTCCTCATCGGGAATATCGGCCAGGCCGTACTCCGCGAATCGACGCGCCGCCTCCTCTGTCGCGCCGGTGCGCGCGAGCGCGAGCACGGCGCGGTGCTTGAGCGCCAGGTCGTCGGGATGATCATCGAGGCCGCGCTCGGCCAGGTCGAATGCCGCCAGGAGCTCCCCGCGGCGCTCTTCGCGCCTGACGGCGTCGAGCCACCAGTCCGCGGGATGCAGATGGTTCTCGGCAGACCGTTCTTCAGACGGCGGCGGTATGTTCATGCGACGCTAACGGCCAAAGTCGTAAGGTGGCAGTTCACGGATATCGGGGGCAACGGTGCCGTCAGTCTTCATCTCTTACTCGCGTCGCGACAAGGACTTCGTCGCCCGGCTCCATGACGCCCTCGCCGCGCGCGACTACCAGGTATGGGTCGACTGGGAGGATATTCCGCCCAGCGCCGAGTGGTTAGCAGAGATCCGGGCCGGCGTCGACGGGGCCGACGGGTTCATCTACGTGCTCTCGCCTGACAGCGCGGAGTCGAAGGTGTGCGCACAGGAGCTCGAGCACGCCGTCGAGCAGCACAAGCGCGTGGTCCCGATCGTGCGCCGCGACCCCGACGGCGCCCACGTTCCCGATGCCGCGGCGGCGCTGAACTGGATCTTCCTGCGCGCAAACGACGACTTCGACGCCGGCATGGCGCAGCTGGCGGCGGCGCTTGAACAGGATCTCGACCACGTGCGCACGCACACCCGGCTGGGGGTGGAGGCCAACCGCTGGGAGCAGAGCGGGCGCGAGCGCAGCCAGCTGCTGCGCGGCGCCGAGCTGGCGGCCGCCGAGGGTTGGCTGGTCGCCGGTACGGGCAAGGAACCCGAGGCGACCCAGCTTCAGCGTGAGTACGTGCTGGCCAGCCGTCGCGCGGCCACCCGGCGCCAGCGCACGGTGATCGGGGCGGTCACTGTCGCGCTCGTGGTCGCCGCGGTGCTGGCGGTAGTCGCCCTGATCCAGCGCTCGAACGCGATTCACGAGCGCAACGTGGCGTTTGCGCGTCAGCTCGACGCCGATGCCCAGAGCCAGTATCCGACCGATCCGGAGCTGTCCGTGCTGCTGGCCGTTCACGCGGCTCAGGTCAACCCGGGATCGGACACCGAGGAGGCGCTGCGCGCGGCGCTGGCTCAGTCAAATGTGCGCATCCGCTACCTGCTCGACGCTCCCGAGGGTGACGCGCTGTGGAATCCTGCCGGTACCCGGCTGCTGGTCACGAGCCCGGGGGCCGGCGGCTGGTCGCGTATCTACACCCCCGGAGGCGACAGCCAGCCCGTCGCGCTCGGCTCCGTACCCACGAACCCGGGGGAGAGCGGGTGGGACGCCCGCGGCGACCGCGTCGTCATCGGAGGCCGTCAGCCAGCCGTGTACGACACAACCACCGGCCACCTGATCGCCCGCGTGCCCGGCACCGCGATACTCACTGCACTCAGCGCCCACGGGACGCGCATGGTCACGGTCGATACCGACTCGATCGGGCACGTGTTCGATGTAGCCAGCGGACGCCAGCTGGCGTTGTTTCGCCCTCGATACCGCGGCGGGACGACGTGCCTGGCGCTCTCCCCCGATGACGCCGTGGTCGCCCAATGCGACCTCAAATCGCTCAGTTCCCGAACCTCGCCCTCCGAGCTCGACACCTGGAGCACACGCACGGGCGCGCTGTTGCACTCGATCCACAACCCGTCGGTGATCGGCACCGTGGCCTTCAGCCCCGATGGCTCGCGCTACGTGTTCACCTCGCCCAACGCGTTGGCGAGCACCGCCCGCCTCTCGGTTACCGCGCAGGCCCGCGCCGAGGGGCGCAATGGCACGTTCGTCTACGACACCATCAGCGGCCGGCGGGTGATCGCCTTCCCCGGCTCTGCGTCCGCGGCGACGTTCAGCCCGCTCAAGCAGGTTCCCCAAGTCGCGTACGCCACCGTCGGCGACGACCTCGCTCACGTCTACTCGTTCGCCTCGCACCTGAACCACGCCCTGACGGGCGCGACCGACACGATCAACACGGTTCGCTTTGATCCCTACGGAGTCGATGTGGTGACAGCGAGCGACGACAACGCCGCCCGCGTGTACAACGGATTCACCGGCGGGCCACCGATCGAGGTTCTGGCCGGCAGCGGGTCCGCGGTGAAGAACGCAGAGTTCGGTCGCGACGACACGAAGGTGGCAACCGCCGCGACCGACGGCGCCGTGCGGGTATGGGCAGGACCGAAGCCCCAGCCGTCCGCGACGCTGGCCCCGGCAGTGCTCTCGCCGCACGCCGACGCCTTCACGACGACGATCGGCTTCACCCCCGACAACGCGCGGATCGTTCAGACCAGCCAGACGGGGCAGGGCCAGGTGCTCGATGCGCACACGCTGAGGGTCCTCGCGCGTTTCAGAGCGCCCGCTGGGCAGGGCTTCGCCGGCGCACAGCCGACCCACGACGGCACGACGATCGTTGCCCTTTCGGGTCCGCTGACCGAGAACCACGCGCTCCGGTACATCGCGGGTGGCGAGCTGTACAACGCCGCGAGCGGGCGCCTGATGGCCACCATCGCCCCGACCGGCGAGGGTGGCGTGATCAATGCCGTGCTCGACTATCAGGGAGACAAGCTCGTGACGCTGGGCGCCAACGGGAGCGCGGACGAGTGGGACACGCGCACCGGCAAGCTCCTAAAGCATCTGCCGGGCACCCTGCCGGGCGGGGCGGCCGCGTTTTCGCGCGATGGGTCGCAGCTGGCGATCGCACGCCGCCCGATGCTGCCGCCGCCCGTCGAAACCCTGGCCATGTACGGTCCAATCACGGTCGATCTCTACAACGCCCGGACCGGCGTCCATGAGCGCACGATCGTGGGGCACCCGCTCGCCCCGCAGGTCCCCGGCGGCCGACTGTTCGCGCCGCTGACGCTCGCCTTCAACCCCGACGGCTCGCTGCTCGCGGTGTCGGGTGCGGATCAGGGCGTGGAGGTCTACCACCCAGCCACCGGGCAACTCGCCCACGAGGAGCTCGGGGTCGAGGGTGCGCCCGGCGGCAGCTTCGTGGAGTCGCTCGGCTTCAGCCCCAATGGGAACTTCCTCGCCGCCGGCGCCGCCAGCGGCGCCTACGTGTGGCGGATCCCCTCCTACACCCACCTCACAACCTTTCAGCACGTGCCGTCCAACTTAGCTCTGTACGTTGGGCCCGGCCTGGGCGTACAGATCGGGTTCAGCGCCGATTCGAACTATCTCGTGACCTCAGGCGATGGGGCGATCAACGCATGGGACCTCGCCGACCACCTCCAGCTCTTCCATTCCGATCCCGTGACGCGCGGCGGACTGAGCCCCAACGGCGCCCAGCTCGTCACGGCGTTCGGTGCGGGAGTGTCCCTGTACCCGTGCGACCTATGCGGTGGAGTGAATCATCTGCTCGCGATCGCCAAACGCAACACCACTCGCCAGCTGACGCCAAGCGAACGCGCCACGTACCTGAAACAGGGTTAGGCTGCGGCGTCATGCGTCACCAGAGCTCAATCACTTCGCTCTCGTGGATTCCACGCGAGGCCATCGAGGGAACCACGCGCATGGCGTTCGACGCCGGCCTTGCGCACTATGACGCGCCGCCTCCCGACGTGCTCATCGACATCGAGCAGCTCCGTGCCTCGGACGGTTTTCGCTTCGCCAACCGGCTCGAGGCATGGCTCGACGTCGATGAGTCCGGCCAAATCTCGAACTGCGGGTACGCGGGCGGCGGTCTGATGGGCGCCACGACGCTCAGGCTCGGGTCGCTGGCGCGGACCTTCCAGGCCATCCGCCTGCCCGACCTGCGACGGACTCCCGAGCGCGGAGGTGACTTCGTGCGATTCGTACAGACGACCGGCGGCCACACCGGCGTCCCGGCACCGCGACGGGTCAGACGACCGCCGTTCGTGCAGTGGCAGGCTCCGCTGGTCTGGACGACGCTGTCGTTGACAATCCACGCCGACGGCCGCGCGGCGGGAACGCTCGAAGGCGCGAGCCAGTTCCCGCGCCACTGGGTGTACGACGAGCGGGGTCAGCTGGCGGAGAAATCGGGACTGGCTGACTTCGAGGACTGGTATCGCGAATCGTTCGGCCCCTACACGCCCTGGGGCGACCGGGACTCGCCGGCGCTGGTCACGGCGGTCGAAAGCGCGCTGGAGCGGCGGCTGTCCGAGCAGGTCATGGCCGAGGGCCAGGAGGCCAAGTTCAGCAAGCTCATGGAGGGCACGACGCTGGTGCGCGAGGGCGAAAGCGGCTCGGCCATCTACCTGGTGCTCGACGGCGTGCTGGGTGTCGAGCACCAGGGCAAGCGTCTGGCCGAGTACGGACCGGGCGCGATGCTCGGCGAGCGGGCCCATCTCGAGGGAGGCAAGCGGAGCTCGACGCTGGTCGCGGTGACGAATTGTCGAGTGGCTTCGGTCGAGGCGGACCAGCTCGACCGGGCGGCGCTGGACGAGCTGGCCAAGGGGCATCGCCGCGAGGAGCCCGGGACCTAGCTCGTCCTATCGCCCCACGCGAGCAGTTCCGCCAGCTGGCGTGGGCTGATGTTGCCGCCGCTGGCGACGATCGCGACCCGGCGACCGGCCAAGCGCCGGCTGAGCTTGAACGCGGCGGCCAGCGACGCGGCGCCGGCCGGCTCGATCAGGTTGCGTGTGTGCTCGATCATCGCCAGCGTCGCGGCGCGCAGCTGGTCGTCCGAGACGAGCACGAAGTCGTCGAGGTGCTCGACCATGATCCGTTGCGGCAGCGCGAAGGCGACGCGCGTCTGCAGCCCCTCGGCGAAGGTGTCCATCTCGTCCTCCACCAGCGTCCGCGAACGCCACGCGCGGTAGGCCGCCGGCGCCGCGCTCGATTGCACGCCGATCACCTCGATCCGCGGGCTTACCGCCTTGGCCACCACGCAGGCCCCGGCGGCGCCGCTGCCGCCACCCACCGGGACGAGGATCGCCTCGAGGTCCGGCTCGCGCTCGAGCATCTCGAGCGTCGCCGTCCCCACCCCGGCGATCAGGTATGGCTCGTCGCCCGAGTGGATGTAGCGGGCACGGCGCTCGGCGGCCACGGTGGCGCACCGCTCGCGCGCCTCGTCGAAGTCCGCGCCGTGCTCGACGACATCGGCTCCCAGAGCCCGCATCGCCGCCACCTTGACCGGGTTGGCGCCCGCCGGAACGAAGATCGTCGCCGCGGCCCCGAACACGGCGGCGGCGTAGGCCACCGACTGCCCATGGTTTCCCGTGGAGGCGGCGTACACGCCGGCGGCTCTCGTCGCTGGATCCAGGCGAGAGACCAGGTTGATCCCGCCACGCACCTTGAACGCGCCGGTCGGTTGATGGTTTTCGTGCTTGACGAAGATCTGCGCGCCGATCAGCTGATCGAGCAGCGGATAGCGTCGCAGCGGGGTCGGATCGAGGTGGGGCGCGATCGCGCGACGTGCGTCGAGCACGTCCACTAGCCCGGGTACCTCGTGCGAGGACAGGTGCTGGCTCATCTGGTGTCAGCCTAGTGACGTGGACTTCCGCCGCAGGTCCAGCCAGCGTTGCAAGCCGAGCGTGACCGAGGCGCCGAGCACAATCATCGCCACGTTGACCGACAGGACCCCGAGCGCGCCGATCACCTTGCTGGCCTGGCCGACGCCGGCGCCGACGCCGAGGTAGGCAGCGGCGGGAATCGTGGTCACCGAGATGGCCACCCCGACACCCGAGCTGGCGCGCGTTTCGAACGTGAGCATGCCCGCCACCCCGGCCGCGAAGGCGACGACGATCGTTTCGTCGCTGATGCTCGTCAGCCCGCTCAGCACGCTCGAGCCGACCTGAAAGGTCGCGGGCAGCAGCGACAGGTGATTGAGCACCAAGGTGAGAAGCGCTCCCGCCGCGCTGACCACGGCCATGCCGATCAGCAGCGTGGCCAGCGCCTTGACAGCCAGCCGCCACGAGCGCCCGACCACGCCAACCGCGGTGGCGATGATTGGGAGCAGGTCGGGACTGACCGCCATCCCGCCCACGACGAGGATCGCGCTCGCCTCGATGACGCCGTAGCAGGCGATCACGCCCGCCGCCGCCATCAGCGCGAGATAGCGACCGAGCAGACGGGCGTTGGTGCCGGCGAGGCCGAGGACATCGGCCCAGATCAGGGTGGTGTCGGCGGGACGCGCGGCGCCACCGACCTCCTCGACGCGAAACAGCGAAACATCCTCGTCGGCCACCTTCAGCGCCTCGAGCTGCGCGAGAACCCGGTCGGTCGCCTGGTGGCTCACGCTGGCCACGACGACCGAGTGGTGATCGCGGGCCGCGGGCTCGATGCGCAGCCTGCTGACACCGTCGAGATCGAGCAGCCGCTCGGCCACCGCGCGCGCGAGCTCCGACTCGCCGAAGACCTCGAGCGTGATCACGCGCCGAACGATGGCGCAGCACGAGGACGGCTCGAATCCTGGTCCGTCAGACTGCTGGCATCGACAAGCGGTTGCTCACCTACGCGCGGGCCACCAGAACCTTCCTGGTGGCGCTGACCGTACTCGATGTCCTCACCGCGGCACTGGTGATCGCGCAGGCCTGGCTGCTGGCCGACGTGATCTCGGGCGCATTCGCCGAGGGCAAGCACCTCGATGCGCTTCGCGGAACGCTGGCGATCCTGCTGGGCGTGGTGCTCGCCCGAGCCGCGGTCGCCTGGGGGCGCGAACTGCTCGCCGTGCGGTCATCAGCGCGCGCCAAGTCGCAGCTGCGCGCGGCCCTGCTCGCCCATGTTGGGGCCCTGGGACCTCGATACCTGAGTGAACAGCGCACCGGCGAACTGGCGGTCCTGGCCACCCGGGGCATCGACGCGCTCGATGCGTACTTCTCGCTCTATCTCCCCCAGCTGCTGCTGGCCGTGATCGTTCCGGTGTCGGTGGTCGCGGTGGTGGCCGACCTCGACTGGATCTCGGCCTTGATCATCGCCGGGACGCTGCCGCTGATCCCGGTGTTCATGGCGCTGGTCGGCGCCACGACCCGAGATCGGGTCGATCTTCAGCTCCAGACGCTGCAACTGCTGGCCGGTCACTTCCTCGACGTCGTCACCGGGCTGCCCACGCTCAAGGTGTTCGGGCGCGCGAAGGCACAGATCGCCGCCATCGGCGAGGTAACCGACCGCTATCGCCGCACCGCGATGTCGACGCTACGGGTTACGTTTCTTTCCTCAGGCATTCTCGAGCTCGTGGCGACGATCTCGGTCGCGCTGGTGGCCGTGACCATGGGCGTGCGCCTGATGGACGGTCACGTGGGGCTGCGGACGGCCCTGATCGTGTTGCTGCTCGCGCCGGAGGCGTACCTCCCCCTGAGGATGCTCGGGGCCAACTACCACGCCAGCACCGAGGGCATGAGCGCGGCGCGGCAGGCGTTCGGGGTCCTGGAGCAGCCCGCCGCCCCGCGGGGCGAGGAGCGCGCGGTCCCGGACCTCACGGAGTCGGAGCTGTCGGTGCACAGACTTACCGTTTCCTATCCTGGACGCGCTCGTCCCGCGATCGACGGGATCTCGCTGACCATCGACCCGGGCGAGGTGGTGGCCATCACAGGACCCAGCGGATGCGGCAAGTCGACTCTGCTCGCCGTGCTTCTCGGTTTTCTCGCCGGCTCGGATGGTTCGGTGCGCGTGGGCGGGGTCGATCTGAGGAGCCTCGATCCCGACGTCTGGCGCGAGCAGGTCTCGTGGATGCCCCAGCGTCCGCACCTGTTCGCGGGCTCAATCGCCGAGAACATCCGCCTCGGCCGCCGCGAAGCCAGCGCTGCTGAGGTCGAGCAGGCGGCGCGCCTGGCCGGATTGGCCGACGTCATCGCGGCCCGGCCCGAGGGGCTGAACGCGGTGATCGGCGATCGCGGTGCCGGACTGTCGGTCGGCGAGCGCCAGCGAGTCGCGCTGGCGCGCGCGTTTCTAAGGGACGCGCCGCTCCTGCTCCTCGACGAGCCGACGGCCAACCTGGACGGGGTGACCGAGGAGGAGGTGCTGACCGCGCTCCGGCGACTCGTTCAGGACCGCACGGCGGTGATCGTCGCCCACCGGCCGGCACTCGTCAGTCTGGCCGACCGAGTGGTGGAGCTCGGCCCGCAGGCGGTTGGTGCCACATGAGCAGGGCGAGCGATCCGATCGTCGCGCCCGAGGCCACCGGCACGAGCGCGCCGTTGCGGGCCACGGTGGAGCTCGCGCGCTCGGCTGCCCCGCGGCTGGCGCTCGCCACCCTGCTCGGCGCCGGAGCCGTCGGCGCAGGGATTGGGCTGATCGCCACGTCCGCCTGGCTGATCTCGCGCGCGTCGCAACGACCCCCCGAGTCGGCCCTGGCCCTGGCCATCGTCGGTGTCCAGTTCTTCGGCCTGTCGCGCGCCCTGTTCCGCTACGGGGGGCGGCTGGCCGGTCACGACGCCGCATTCCGCGCCCTCGCCGATCTGCGGGTGAACACCTACCGACGGCTCGAGGCGCTGGCCCCAGCCGGCCTCCCGGCTTTCCGCAGCGGCGATCTGCTCGCCCGCATCGTGCACGACGTCGACTCGCTTCAGGATCTTCTGCTCCGAGTTATCCCCCCGTTTGCCATCGTGCTCATCGTCGGCGCACTGATCGTCTCGCTCGTATGGTGGATCCTGCCCGCGGCGGGGCTGATCCTGCTGGCGGCGCTGGCCCTGGCGGCCACCGCGGTGCCGTGGCTGACCGGCCGGCTGGCCAAGCACTCGGAATCCCAACAGGCGGCGGCCCGGGGAGAGCTGACGGCCACTGTGGTCGACCTCCTCCAGGGCGCCCCCGAACTGATCGCGTACGGAGCGCTCGAGGCGCAGCTTCAGAAGGCGTCGGCAGACGAGGCGCGGCTGGCGCGCATCGCCACCGCCGGCGCGCGAACCGCCGGCGTCGGCCAGGGGCTGACGACGCTGCTCCCGGGAGTCGCCATGTGGACCGCGCTGCTGGTCGGGATCGGCGCGGTCACCCGCGGAGCACTCGACGGGGTTGTGCTCGCCGTTGTCGCCCTCGTCCCCCTGGCCTCGTTCGAGATGGTCTCTGAGCTCCCGGCGGCCACGCAGACAATGCAGCGCGTCCGCCGCAGCGCTGCGCGGGTGTTCGACATCCTCGCCACCGAACCCCCCGTCGTCGAACCCGACGAACCGCTCGCGGTTCCCAGCGCGGCTCCGACGCTGCGGGTGCGCGGGCTTCGCGCCTCATACAGCGAGCACGGACCCTGCGTGCTCGACGGCGTCGACCTCGAGCTCCGGCCCGGACAGACCGTGGCCGTGATCGGCCGCAGCGGCGCGGGGAAATCCACGCTGGCAAACGTGCTGCTTCGCTTCCTGCCCTACCAGGGATCAGTGGCGCTCGACGGAGTGCCGCTGTACGGCATGTCCGGCGACGAGCTTCGGCGCGTGGTCGGGCTGGTCTCCCAGGACGCCCACGTGTTCGACTCAACCCTGGAGGAAAACCTCCGCTTGGCCCGGCGCGATGCGACCGAGGACGAACTTCGTCACGCGCTGGCCCGCGCTCGTCTCCTCGAGTGGACCGACAGCCTCCCGGCCGGCCTGGCGACGCCGGTCGGGCCGAACGGGGCTCACATTTCGGGCGGCCAGCGCCAGCGCCTGGCCGTTGCCCGCGCTCTGTTGGCGGACTTCCCCGTCCTCGTCGTCGACGAGCCGGGTGAGCACCTCGATACCGTCACGGCCGATGCCCTGGTCGATGACCTCTTGGCCTGCACCCCCGAGCGGGCCGTGCTGCTGATCACTCATCGCCTGGCCGGGCTCGATCAGGCCGACGAGGTAATCGTGCTCGAGTCGGGGCGCGTGACCGAGCGGGGCACCCACGCCGAATTGCTCGCCGCGGGCGGTCAGTATTCGGACATGTGGACGCGTGAAAGAAATCACCCGTTCTAGGTGATGTCAGGACCTCGTGCTTGAGTTTGGATCCGAATAGGGATGACTAACGACCTGGCGCGCTGGCAGTTCGCGACGACGAGCATTTACCACTTCCTCTTCGTACCGGTGACGATCGGGTTGGCGTTTCTGGTCGCGGTCCTCCAGACCGTCTGGTATCGCACCGACAACCCCGACTACAAGCGCATGACGCGCTTCTTCGGCACGCTCCTTTTGATCAATGTGGCGGTCGGAGTGGTGACGGGACTCGTCCAGGAATTCGAATTCGGAATGAACTGGTCGGGCTACTCGCGCTTCGTCGGCGGCGTGTTTGGAGCACCGCTGGCGATGGAGGGACTGGCGGCCTTCTTCCTGGAGTCGACATTCCTGGGCCTCTGGCTCTTCGGCTGGGACCGACTCCCAAAGCGCGTGCATCTGGCCACGATCTGGGCGGTTTCGATCGGGTCGATGCTGTCAGCGATGTTCATCCTCATCGCCAACTCGTGGATGCAGCACCCGGTCGGATACAAGTTCAACAAGGCCGGACAGCCGGTGCTGAACAATGTGTGGGCGCTGTTCGTCAACCCGACGTTCGTATGGGGATATGCGCACGTGATCCTGGCTTCGCTGATCACCGGATGCCTGGTGATGCTGGCCGTCTCGGCGTGGTACCTGCGCAAGAAGCAGCACACGGAGTCGTTCCTGCGCACGGCGAAGGTGGCCCTGATCGTGTTGATCCCGACGATCGTGATCCAGCTGTCCGTCGGCAACCAGCTGGGGGTGATCGAGGCCCACTATCAGCCGATGAAGATCGCCGCTGCCGAGGCGCAATGGACCAATTGCAAGCCGTGCTCATTCTCGCTGTTCCAAATCGGCGGTGGCGCCAACGACAAGACGCCGACGCAGATCATCGAGATCCCCCACCTGCTGTCCGTCCTGGCAACCGGGACCTGGAGTGGGCCGGTCACCGGGCTGAACCAGCTTCAGGCGCAATATCGCGCCAAGTACGGCCCGGGGAATTACGTGCCCGACGTGTTCATCCAGTACTGGTCGATGCGCACGATGGCCTATCTGGCCTCCCTGATACTGCTCCTGGGGCTCTGGGGTGGCTGGCTGTTATACAGGGGCCGCCTGGCCACCTCCCGAGCGTTCCTGTGGCTGTGCATCTGGGCCGTGGTGACCCCGTTCCTGATGAACACCGCCGGGTGGCTGCTGACCGAGAGCGGCCGGCAGCCGTGGATCGTGCAGGGGCTGCAGAAGACGATCAACGCGAGCTCCCCATCGGTGACGAGCACGGATATCTGGATCAGTCTGATCGCGTTCGTGCTGGCCTACATCGTGCTCGGCGCCGCCGATGTCATCCTGATGCTGCGCTACTCCCGGCGCGGACTCGCCGAGGGCGATGGCGATGGCGATGCGAGCGGCTCCGGCGGTGCGGCCGGCACCCCTGTCCCCGTGCTGACCTACTGAATCGATGCAGCTTCACACGATCTGGTTCATCATCGTCGTCGTCTTCTGGATCGGATTCTTCGTGCTCGAGGGGTTCGACTTCGGCGTTGGGGCGCTTCACCGCCTGATCGGCAAGACCGAGCTGGAACGGCGCGTCGCGATCAACACGATCGGACCCTGGTGGGACGGGAACGAGGTATGGCTGATCGTCGCCGGTGCGTCCATGTTCGCAGCGTTTCCGGGCTGGTACGCAACCATGTTCTCCGCCCTGTACCTCGCCCTGGTTGTCCTGCTCCTGGCGCTGTTTGCCCGCGGCGTCTCGTTCGAGTACCGGGGCAAGCGGGAGAGCGCACGCTGGCGGGCGGGGTGGTCATGGGCACTGACGGTCGGCAGCGTCCTGATTCCGTTGCTCGTCGGGGTCGCGCTCGGCGACCTCCTCTACGGACTGCCGATCAACGCCAACCACGACTACACCGGCAACTTCTTCGACCTGCTCACCGGCTACGGGCTGATGACCGGAGTCACCCTCCTCGCACTGTGTCTGCTGCACGGTGCCACCTTCCTGGCCCTGCGCACGACCGGCGAGATGCGCGACCGCGCCCGCGCCGCCGGCCGCAACATAGGGCTGGCCGCGATCGTTCTGAATCTGGCCTGGGTGATCTGGACACTGGTCGTAATCGGCGGCGGCACGGTGCCCGAACCCACTCAGATCTTCGGCATGATCGCCGTCATTTTTGCCACCGTGCTGGCCACCAGCGACTTCAATGGCTGGGCGTTCCTCGCCTCCGGCTTCGGGATCGCGGCGGCGATCGGCCAGCTGTTCATCTCCCTGTACCCCAACGTGATGATCTCCAGCACCAACGCGGCCTACAACCTGACCGTCAACAACGCAGCCTCCGGTCATTACGCGCTGGTCGTGATGACGATCGTCGCCGTGCTTTTCCTGCCCGTCGTCCTGCTCTACCAGGGCTGGTCGTTCCACGTCTTCCGAGGGCGGCTCAGCGGCGACGGACAGCCGGCCAGCACCGAGCAACCTCCGGCCACCTGACTTCATCCAATTGGGATGATGCCGGGGTGGGCACCGGTGCGTAATTTTTCGCCGTCGAGTCACGGCTCAGTCCTGCTAAGTGGATCAAGAACAGCGAGGAATTGATATGGCAGTCGCCGTCGAGAAGTCAGCCAGCGAGTCCAGCGGTTCCGACACGGCGCAGGCGGCCGACGTGTTCGTGGCCTTCGGCATCACCGGCGATCTGGCCAAGGTGATGACCTTTCGCTCCCTGTACCGCCTTGAGCGGCGTGGACTGCTCAACTGCCCGGTGGTCGGCGTGGCCGTCGACGATTGGTCGCTCGAGCACCTACGCGAGCACGCGCGCTCGTGCATCCTCGGTACGGGAGAGAAGCTCGACGAGGAGGTGTTCAAGCGGTTCGCCGACCGACTGTCCTACGTCCGGGGCGACTTCGGGGACGCCGCCACCTACGCGCGTGTCGGCGAGGCGATCAAGTCCGCCAAGCAGCCGGTGTTCTACCTCGAGATCCCACCGTTTCTGTTCGGCACCGTGATCAAGGGGCTGCATGACGCCGGGCTGACCGCCAACGCGCGCGTGGTGGTCGAGAAGCCGTTCGGGCACGATCTCGACTCGGCACGCGCGCTGGCGAATGACATCCACCAGTACATCGACGAGTCGCAGCTGTACCGCATCGATCACTACCTGGGGAAGATGGGCCTGCAGGAGATCCTGTACCTGCGCTTCGCCAACACCTCGATGGAATCGGTCTGGAGCCGCCAGCACGTCTCCTACGTTCAGATCACGATGGCCGAGGCTTTCGGCGTCGAGGATCGTGGACGGTTCTATGACCGCGTGGGCGCTCTACAGGACGTCGTCGTCAACCACCTCATGCAGCTGCTGGCGATGGCCGCGATGGAGCCTCCGGCCGGCGCTGATGCGGCCACGCTAAAGAACGCCAAGTACGCGCTGTTCCGCTCGATGCCCGAGGCCGAGCCGGCCCACTACGTCCGCGGCCAGTACGACGGCTACCTCGATATCGACGGCGTGGCCAAAGGGTCGACGGTTGAAACGTCCGCCGCTCTGCGGCTCGAGATCGACAACTGGCGCTGGGCCGGTGTGCCGTTCTTCATCCGCACGGGAAAGCGGTTCCCGATCACCCAGACCGAGGTCCGGCTGGTGTTTCACCGCCCGCCGCGGTTGGGCTTCATCTCCTCGGCCAAGCGGGCCCCGGCCGAGAGCCAACTCGTGGTCAAGCTCGACCCAACCACCGGCGTGAGATTGGAGATCGACGCCCACCGCGCGGACAAGGAAGGTCCCCAGCTGGTCACTCTCGATATGGAGTTCGCCGAAGAGGGTGGCGAGGGCCCCACGCCGTACGAGGTTCTGCTCGGTGCTGCGATGGACGGCGACAGCACACCGTTCACACGGCAGGACAGCGTTGAGGAGGCGTGGCGGATCATGATGCCGTTGCTCGAGCATCCGCCGCCCGTGCATCCGTATGCCCCCGGCTCATGGGGTCCCAAGGAGGCGGACCAGCTGGTTGCCGGAGTGGGCCGCTGGCACGAGCCGTGGGCGACATCATGAGCCCCGCCGGCAAGCGCAAGAGCACCAGCGCCAACGCTCGCAGCAGGGCCAAGGCCAGGCCTGCGGCTGAGCGGCCCCCGCAGAGCGCGGCGGCTCCTTCGCCATTCCCGCCGATCGCCGACTACGCGTTCCTGTCCGACTGCCACACCGGCGCGCTCGTCGCGCACGACGGGTCAATCGACTGGCTCTGTGTTCCGCGCTTCGACGCGCCCAGCGTGTTCGGGACCCTGCTTGACCGCGAGGCCGGCATGTTCCGCCTCGCCCCGTTCGGAACCGCGGTCCCGTCGGGACGCTTCTACGAGCCGGGCACCAACGTCCTGCTCACCACCTGGAAGGCCCCCGGCGGCTGGGTCGAGGTGCGCGACGCGCTCGTGATGGGCGCGACCACCCACGAGGATCGGATCACTCCGCACACCCGCCCGCCAGCCGATGAAGACTCCGAGCACATGCTGGTGCGAACGGTCCGCTGCCTCGAGGGCTACGTCGAGATCGAGCTGATCTGCGAGCCGGCCTTCGACTACGGGCGCAGACCGGCCGAGTGGGAGCTGGTCGAGGGCAATCGACACGTCGCCGACGCCAGCGGAGCGGGACAGACGATCCGGCTTCGCACCGACCTCGAGCTGGGGATCGAAGCCTCGCGGGTTCGCGCGCGCCACGTGCTGACCACCGGCGAGCAGGCCTACGCGAGCCTGTCCTGGGGCGAGAAGCTGGCCGGTGCGACCACCGTCGAGGAGGCCGTGGCCAAGCTCGACGCCACCGTGCACTTCTGGCGACGCTGGCTGGGACGTGGGCGCCCGTTGATGGATCATCGCTGGCGCGACCCGATCCAGCGTTCGGCACTGACGATCAAGGGGCTGACCTACATGCCGACGGGCGCCACGGTCGCCGCGCTGACCACCTCGCTGCCGGAGACCCCGGGCGGTGAGCGCAACTGGGATTACCGCTACACCTGGATGCGCGACTCGACGTTCACGCTGCAGGCACTGCACCTGCTCGGGCTGGACTGGGAGGCCGACGAGTTCATCCAGTTCGTGGCCGACCTTGAGCCCGACAAGGACGGTGGACTGCAGATCATGTACGGGATCGACGGCCGGCGCGATCTCACCGAGACCTTCCGCGAGGATCTCTCGGGCTACGCGGGCGCCAGCCCGGTGCGGATCGGCAACGGCGCCTTCGACCAGCGCCAGAACGATGTGTTCGGGGCCGTGCTCGACTCGATCCTCAAGCACACGATCCACAGCCAGCGTCTGCCCAGGCGGCTGTGGCCGCTTGTCGAGGCACAGGCCAAGTGCGCGTCCAAGATCTGGCGCCAGCCCGATCAGGGCATCTGGGAGGCGCGCGGCAAGCCACAGCACTACGTTTCCTCGAAACTGATGTGCTGGGTGGCCATGGATCGCGCGGCCAAGCTGGCCCACATCCGCGGCAACGGCAAGCTCTCGGCCGAATGGGCCCGCGTGGCCGACGAGATCCGGGCCGACATCCTCGAGCACGGGGTTCGGAGCGACGGGGTGCTGCGCCAGCACTACGACACCGACTCGCTCGACGCCTCGATCTTGTTGGCCGCGATGTTCGACTTCCTGCCCGGCCACGACGAGCGGCTGCACAACACCGTGCTGGCCATCGCCGATGACCTGACCGAGAACGGCTACGTGCTGCGCTACCGCACCGACGAGACCGACGACGGGATGGCGGGCAAGGAGGGCACGTTTATGATCTGCTCGTTCTGGCTCGTCTCGGCCCTGTCGATCGTCGGCGAGACCCAGCGGGCGCACGACCTGATGGAGCGCCTGCTCCGCATCGCGTCACCGCTCGGCCTGTACGCCGAGGAATTTGATGCGGCCACCGACCGCCATCTGGGCAACTTCCCCCAGGCCTTCTCGCACCTGGCCCTGATCGAGGCGGCGGCACGGATCATCCTGGCCGAGCAGCTCGCCCTCGAAGGGCTGGGGCCGCCGCCCTCCGGGGCGCTGGCCCAGTCGATCCCGCCCCAGGCATAGTCATGGATCACTACGACGTCATCATCATCGGTAGCGGGGCCGGCGGCGGGACGCTGGCTCGCCACCTGGCGCCCTCGAGCAAGCGCATCCTGCTGCTCGAGCGCGGCGGCTGGCTGCCCCGCGAGCCCCAGAACATCTCCGCCGAGGAGGTATTCGTCAAGGGGCGCTACATCTCGCCCGACACGTGGCGCCACGAAGGCGGTGAGGAGTTCCAGCCCCAGATCCACTACTGCGTGGGTGGGGCGACGAAGTTCTACGGCGCCGCGCTGTACCGGCTGCGTGAGCAGGACTTCGGCGAGCTCCAGCACCACGACGGCGTCTCGCCGGCCTGGCCGATCAGCTACTCCGAGCTCGAGCCGTATTACACGCTGGCCGAGCAGCGCTACTGCGTCCACGGCGCGCGCGGCGAGGATCCGACCGAGCCGCCGAGCAGCGCCCCGTACCCGTTTCCCGCTGTGTCGCACGAGCCGCGTATCCAGAAGCTCTCAGACGATCTGGCAGCCCTTGGTCTGCACCCGTTCCACGCCCCCTGCGGCGTGCTGCTCAACGAGAGCGACCCGCCCCACAGCGCGTGCATGCGCTGTCAGAACTGCGACGGGTTCCCGTGCATCGTGCACGCCAAGTCCGATGCCGAGGTACTCGGGGTCAGGCCGGCGCTCGAGCATCCGAACGTCGAGCTGATGATCGACGCGCCGGCGGTGCGCCTGACCACCAACGACGCCGGCAGCGCCGTGAGCGGCGTCGTGATCGAGCGCGACGGAAGCGAGGAGACCGTCACCGCGGACCTGGTCGTGGTCAGCTGCGGCGCGGCCAACTCGGCCAAGCTGCTGCTCATGTCGGCCAATGACCGTCATCCGGGCGGCCTGGCCAACGGCTCCGACCAGGTCGGGCGCAACTACATGTTCCACAACAGTCAGGCCGTACTAGCACTCTCGATGGAGGAGAACTCGACCGTTTTTCAGAAGACCCTGGGACTCAACGACTTCTATCTCAGTGGTCCTGACTTCGAATTTCCGCTCGGCAACATCCAGATGGTCGGCAAGTCACAGGCACCGATGTTCCGAGGGGAGAAACCAGGCGAGACCAGGTTCGCCCCGACCTGGTCGCTGGAGGACGTGGCCAGACATGCCGTCGATTTCTGGCTGTCCACCGAAGATCTCCCCCGTCCGGACAACCGCGTGAGAGTCGACAAGACCGGCACCGTCACGATCGCCTACAAGGCCACCAACGACGAGCCGAAGGACCGCCTGTTCGAACAGCTCAAATCGATGCTCGGAGACCTGGGGATGCACCACCACCATCTGCTTCCCCACAATGCCTACCTCAAGAACGAGATCCCGGTGGCCGGCGTGGCTCACCAGGCCGGCACGTGTCGCTTCGGCGCCGACCCCGGCACCTCGGTCCTCGACACCAACTGCAAGGCCCACGAACTCGACAACCTGTACGTCGTCGACACGAGCTTCTTCCCCAGCATCGGTGCGGTCAACCCGGCGCTGACGGCGATGGCAAACGCGCTGCGGGTCGGCGATCACCTGCTGCAGCGGATGGGCGCCTCGAACGCTTCTTCGTAGGTTCGTCGCGAGCCGCAGAGCCCTACTGAGACGGTGCGCCGGCGGCGATCTCCTCGCCCTCGTCGTCGTCCCACTTGATCTGTGCCGCGCTCGCGCGCGCGTCGAGGACCATCGGACCGCGGGTGTTGGAGAAGTAGTCCCAACCCCAATCGACGAACGCCTCGATGCGGTTGCGCACGCCACTCATCAGCGCCGCGTGGACTCCGAGCCAGGCGGCGAAGGCGATCGAGCCGTGGAGCTCGTGGCGATGGGTGCCGACCTCGGCCACGGCGGCGCCCCGCCCGATCATGGCCATGATGCCCTTGTCGTGGTAGTGGAAGTCGCGCCGTGGCTTGCCGGCCACCTCGGCCAGGATGTTCTCGGCCGCCCAGGTGCCGCTCTGCAGGGCCACCGATCCGAGCTGCGGGAACGGCTGCCCGTCAGGCCCGGGGATGTTGGCCATGTCGCCCGCGACGTACACCCCGGGAACGTCGTCGACGGTGAGGTCGGGCTTGACGTTGATGCGCTCCCCCCGTCCGGTGGGCAGGCCGCACGCGGCCGCCGGCGACGCGGCCTTCAGACCGCCGGCCCAGGCCACGCATCGGGTCTGGATGGTGCTCCCGTCGGAAAGGACGACGTGATCGGGGGTGATCTCCTTGACACCAGTGCCGAGCGTGATCTTCACGCCGCGGTCGGTGAGCACCTTGCTGGCGTACTTGTGAGCCTTGTCCGAGAAGCCGTTCAGCACTGCGTCCCCCAGGTCCACCACCTCGATCGTGGCGCGGTCCACCGCCAGGTCGTGGTACTCGATCGGCATCGTCTCGTTGATCATGTCCGCAAGTGCGCCGGCGAGCTCGGTCCCGGTCGCGCCGGCACCGACGATGACGAAGTTGAGCGCCCCGCGATCGATCAGGTCGGGCTCGCGGTCGGCGTCCTCGAACACGGTGAGGATGCGGGCACGGAGTTGCTCGGCATCGGCCACGGAGTAGAGCGGGAATGCGTGCTCCGCCGCGCCCGGGGTGTTGAAGAAATTCGCCTCCCCGCCGGCGCATAGGACGAGGAAATCGCCCTCGTAGCGCTCCCCGTCCTCGGTGACCACGGACCGGTTCGCCGTGTCGACCTCGGCCACCTTGCCGAGCTTGACGTCGACGTTGTCATCGCCGGTGAACGGCTTGCGCAGCGAATACGAGATGTCGGTCGCCGAGAGCTGCGCGGTGGCGACCTGGTAGAGCAGCGGCTGGAATTGGTGGTAGTTGCGCTGGTCGATCAGCGTGACGTGGACGGAATCCTCGCCCCTGAGTCGACGCGCGCAGCCGAGGCCGGCGAAGCCCGCGCCGACGATCACGACGCGGCGGCGCCCCTCGGCAGCCGGAGAATGTTCGGAGTCCGATGCCATACCGGCAAGCTAGCGTGCTGAGCACTCAGGCGCCATCGTCCCTTTCGGGTGATGTCCGCCCGGCTGCTCGCGGCGACGATGCGGCGCAACGCCCAGTGCAGGAGACGAGAGTGTGAAGCTGGCCTGGCCCATACGCAGCGTGCTGGCCGGTGCGGCCGGGACCGCCACGATGACGCTCGCCTACACAACCGAGCGTCTCGTGCGCGACAAGGCCGGGCAGCTCGACTACGACGACAGCCTCGTCCCGGGCGAGATCGTGGCCGGGCTCATGTACCTCCCCAACGTCACCAAGCGCGAGGAGTACGACCTCGGAATGGCGCTGCGGTGGAGCTACGGGTCGGCGTTTGGTTTGTGGCACGGCATTCTGCGGCGTCGCATTGGCGAGCCCGGGGCCAGTGCGGCATTCTTCGCCACGCTAATGACGGCCACGCTGACGATGTTCCCGCTGCTCGGCCACACACCACCGCCCAACCGGTGGCCACGAAGCGTACTGGCAACGGCGTTCGCTACGCATGCCGCGTACGTGGCCGCCGTGGCGCTGGTCGACGACCGGATTCGGCGCTGAGCCTTGTGAGAGGAGAGTTCGATGAGCCTTGATCTCGCCGTGCTGGCGTTCGCCCACACCGAGGGGGCCGAGCGCGCGTACTCCGATGTTCTGGACAGCGCGAGCGAGGCGACCTGGATCCGCGAGATCGCGTTCGTGGAACACCACAAGCACGACCGGATCGTCGTACGCGGGACGTTCGCGGGGCGCTACGTCGATATCGAGGACGAGAGCGACCCCATCGGCAAGAAGACCGTCGAGGGCGCGCTGACCGGCGCCGTAGTCGGAGCGCTGTTTGGACCGCCTGGATTCGCTGCGGGGATAGTCAGCGGCGGGCTGGTCGGCGCTCACGCGCAGGCCGCTCCGGTTCCCGAGCTGCACGGAGCGTTCTTCGACGAGATTCGCGCCGACGTCCCCGAAGGCTCGTCGGCGTTGATCCTCCTCGCGGCGCCCGCGCACGTGGACGCGATGGTCGCCGCGCTCGAGGGCCATCACGGCACCCTGGTCCGCCATCACCTGACGGCCGAGACGGCCCAGGCGCTGGAAGCCGCGGTGGCGGGAAGCCCGCCAGCCGCGCCGCCTCCGGAACCACCCCAGACTCAGTCTGGCTAGCGCCGTTCGCGGTCGACGGCCTCGAGTCCCGCGACCAGCACCGCGGATGCGGTCGCGGCCATGGCGTGACCCTCAGCTCAGCTGCGCCACGACCACCGGCGTGCTCGTCGGCTTCAGACTGCCACCCGTCGGCTCGGCCGTCACGAGCACCCGGCTCACGCCCTTCACGTTGCCGGGGACACCGACGTCGCTCGTGCCGGCCGAAGTGACGCTGAACAGAGCGCGCGTCGGCGATGGTGCCTGCTGCCCGTGCTGGAGCCACATCTCGTATATGTGGCCCGGCGGGGGCGGCGGGAGATGGTGCACTACCAGTTCCGCGTGGCTGCCCGATACGCGAACCGACGCGTCGCCCACGCTCGCCGCGACCACGCGCGTGCTGGTGGTTGTGCTCGAGCCGAGTTCGAGGCCGATACCGAGCGCGAGCACGATCGCTGCCAGCCCCCCAACCATCACCGCCGGGCTGGGGAGCGAGATCGACGGCAGCCGCCAGCGCCGCGGCGCCGCGGCAGCCTCACCGCGAGGTTCCTCGCGGACGGCCCGCATCACGCGACGTCGCAACGCTCGCGAGGCCGGATACTGCGGCGCGGCCATGGGCAGGGCATCGGTCACCTGCTGGAAGGCCGCGACCTCGTCGCGACAGACAATGCAACTCTCCATGTGCTGGCGGAAGGCCTGGGCCTCGGCGGGGTCGAGCGCGCCCAGTACGTAGGCTGCCGCGTCGCCGCCGCAATCGCCGGTGTGAGACATCGAACCCCTGTCCGTCATAGCACGACCCCTCCTGGATCACCGAGGGTCATGCGCATCTTGGTCAGGCCCAGCCGCATCCTCCCCTTCACGGTCCCGGCCGGGAGTTCGAGCATCTCGGCTATCTGGCTGTGCGTGAAGCCGCCGAAGTAGGCCAGCTCGATGACCTGCCGCTGGTCAGCCGGGAGGCCATCGAGCGCAGTGTGCACCTGCCTGGCCTCCTCGCGGCGCTCGACCTCAGCGTCGGTGCGCTCCGGAGCCGCCAGCTGCTCGGCCAGACCCTCGTCGCCGACGTCGCGGCCCTGCTTCACCGCGCCACGCCGGAAGGCATCGACGGCCCGGTTGTGGACCACGCCGAGCACCCACGAGCGGACGCTGCCGCGCCCGCGGTCGTAGCGGGCTCCGCTGCGCCACAGCGACAGAAACGCGTCCTGCACCACATCCTCGGCCATCGTGCGACGCCCGCACATCCGGTACGCCAGCGAGAACGCAGCGCCGGCGTGGCGATCGAACACCACCTCGAAGGCCCGCGCGTCGCCCTCGTAGACGAGATACATGAGATCCTCGTCGGCTAGCGAGCGTAGGTCTCGGCGGCGGGAGGTGGGTATCGACTGGAAGAACAAGGTATTCCTCGGCAACGCATTGGATCAGGTCGCGTTGGACCGCACCTGCCAACCTCAATACGACGCCTGGCGCCGCGCGGATCAATCCGCTCGAGCGTCGTGCGCTCCCGTCGGGTCGATCCGGGTATCCGTGGGTAGATTGAGAAGCGTTGCATGGCAGCTGCAGTAGTGCATCTCCTTGAAGTCGATCCTGATCTGGGTGAGAACCTGGAGCCGATGGCGCGCGAGGAGGCGACGAAGTACGTCCGTGCGCGTGTGTTCAAGGTTGCCCCAGGGCCCTGGCACCCGCAGGAGATCAACCACGGAACCACCGGGCTGTTGCTGCTCAGCGGGCTGATGGTCCGCACCGTCCATCTCGGCCCGACCTCGTCCTCGGAGGTCGTCGGCCCGACGGACATCCTGCGGCCGTGGGAGACGGATCTGATCCGTGACCTCATACCGACGCCGACCGACTGGCGGGTCCTGGAGGAAGCACGCGTCGCCGTGCTCGATGAGCACGTCACCGCGCTGCTCGGGCGCTGGCCCGAGCTATCCGCTGCCGTGAGTAGCCGGCTGCTGCGACGCGCGCGCTCGTTGGCCTACCTGATGGCCGCCCAGCACTTCCTGCGCGTGGAGGACCGGCTCCTGGCCACGCTGTGGCACCTGGGCGGCATGTGGGGGCGGGTGACCCCGAGAGGTGTGGTGGTCCCGTTCCGCCTCACTCAGGAAATGCTGGCCGACATCATCGGCGCCCAGCGTCCGACGACCACCGGTGCGATCCGCTCGCTGGAGCGCCAGGGACGCCTGGCGCGGGACGAACGGCGCCACTACGTGCTCCTCGGCGGGCCCCCCGACTGGCAACGTGAACAGCCGCGCGCAGCGCTGCGCAGCATTCCTATGGGCTGATAACGCGTGAGGTGCCGAGCACCTGACCGGAGCTGCCGATCGCGCGGACGCCGACGTAGCGCGCGGTCGTACGGACGTCGATCGGCGTCTCGAAACCGCCCGCGCCGACCTCGGTAACCGGTGTCAGCCTGCTGGGGGTGAAACCAGCCAGCAGCTGCCAGCGGGCCACGTCGGTGGCGCCGTTCCAGCTGGCATACACGGTCATGCCTCCGGCCAGGTCCGGGCTGGCCGATATCGCCGGAGGGTCCGTCGGATGGCCGTTCCAGGGCGCGCGATAGGCCCGGTAGGACTGGACTGGGCGCGGGAACTTGACGTTGAAGATCTGCCTGCCGTCCGGGGTGTACTCGGAGAAGTCGGGTTCCGACCCCCAGCCGACGAACACGTTGCCGCCCGCCAGGATCTGGATGTTGCCCTGGCTTCCCGCCAGCACCGACGGCACGTGGGTGAAGCTCCGCGACAGGGTCGCGGTCATCGACCGGGTGTTGAGGTGCAGCGCGATCGCGCGCGACTGGCTCTCCTCCTTGGGCGAGTCGGCGTTGTCGAACACCGTCAGCCGTCCGTGGCGGTGCAACTCCGCGTCGTGCTGCCAGGAGAACTGCGTTCCCGAACCCATGTTGAAGCTCGAGCCCTTTCCGCCCAGCTGCCAGATGACGTTGCCGGTGCGGCGGCTGACCCTGTAGACCGCCCACGTATTGCGTCCGGAGATGAGCAGATCACCACCGGGTAGCTGCTGGACCGAGTTGAGGTGGAAGAAGTCGTATGGGGCTCCGGGGCGCTTGTGCAGGTAACTCTCGGCCAGCGGGATGTGGCCGAGCGCGTGCCATTCCCACAGCAGCCTGCCGGTGCGAATGTCGATTTCCTGGACGATCCCGTCGACCACGCTGCCGTGCTTGGGCCCTCCGATCGAGGAGAGGTCGGCACGTACGGTCTGGTAGGCGGTGATCAGAGCCGTGTTCTGAGGCGTGATGTGGAACTCGTGCAGATCCGCGTAGTAGCCCTCGGCAGCGTGCACCGTGGCCACATGGTGGTAGGACTGGTTGAGGATCACGCCATCACCGCGTCCGTGGGCGGAGATGAGGTAACCCTTCCAGTAGGTCAGAACCGGCTGGCCACGGTAGCTCTGCGGTCGCACGTCGGTGGCGAACTCGTTGCCGGGCAAGGGCTTGAAGAAGACCAAATGTCCCTGGGGGTCGAGGATCATCGGGCCGTTCTGAGGCGCCTGCTGCGCGTCCATGAACACCTCGCCGGCGTCCGGATTCGCGTCGGGCGTGAGGATGCTGAGCAGCGGAGGTCTGAGATCGGGACGCGAGTGGAATACCTGCGTCGGCGCGTCCTTGACCACGTCCTCGCTGGGAATCGGGCCCTCGTTGGCCGCGGCGGCATGGCTCGTTGGCAGCCGCGCGACGACGAACTGGTAGCTCAGATGGGTCGAGTGGTGCCGTACACCCGCGGCCGCGGCAGCGTGGCGGCCGTGCAGCTTGGCCTCCACGCTCACGGTCTCGCCGGGTGCGAACGGCAGGTCGGGCACAAACGCGGTGCCCCGGCCATCCGGCAAGGCGCTCATGTGACCCTCGTGCGCGCCGCTGCGCGACCCCTGCACACTGAGCGACTTGATCTGCCTGGGCTGCAGTGTCGTGAAGGTGATCTGCGACTCCGGGGAGGCATCGGGCGTGCCGGGAAACGGCAGCACGCTGAGCGTGGAGTGACCGCGAATGATGCCGACGCTGCTGCCGCCGCCGGATCGGGTGGCAGCGATGACCACACCGGCCAGCGCGAGCAGACCAACGATCACCGCCAGCGCAAGGCGCTGCTGACGTTGCTGGATGATCGTCGCCTGGCTGGGCGGAGTCCGTACCGCCACCTACACCCAGCCCTTGCGGCGGAAGAAGCCGAGCAGCACGACGCACGTGGCCAGCATGCTCCCCACGCCGACCACCCAGAAGGCCCACTCGGCCCGGATCAGGTCGGTGACCAGGTAGCTGAAATTCTGACCGAAGAAACCGGTGATGAAGCTCAGCGGGAGGAAGATCGTCGCGATCACGGTCAGCTGCTTCATCACATCGTTCTGCCTGTTGCTGACCGTCGAGAGATACAGGTCGGTGGCGCCTGAGAGGAGGTCGCGGTAGGAGTCGATCAAGTCGCTGATGCGGATCAGGTGGTCGTAGATGTCGCGGAAGTAATCGCGCTCGTCGAGCTGGAGTCCGGGCAGCTCGGCCAGCTCATCGATCGAACGAGCGAAGATGTCACGTTGAGGGGTGACCACCTTACGCATCGCAATCAGCTGACGCTTGAGGGCAAACAGGCGCTCAAGCTGCGCGCTGGTCGGGTTCTCGAGCACCGCCGACTCTAGCGTGTCGATCTCATTGTCGAGCTCGCTGAGCACGGGGAAGAAGCTGTCGGTCAACGCGTCGAGCACGCGGTAGAGCAGGAACTGCTCGCTGTGCAGGGTCCGCCCAGAGAGCTCCTTGCGCTGCTCGTCAAGGGGAACCAGCGGATCGCGGTGCACGGTGACCAGGTACTGGCCCGAGATGAACATGTGCACCTCATCCAACTCAGGCTGGTCACCCTCCTGCCTCACGCCGTAGAAGACGAGAAAGATGTGGTCGCCGTAATTGTCGAGCTTCGGGCGCTGGCCGAACTGCTCGGTGTCGTGCACGGCCAGCGGATGGAAGTGGAAGATGTCGGCCAGCCGGCCGAGCTCCGCCTGACTCGGCGAGATCAGGTCAAGCCAGAAGAAGTGGTCCTCCTTGAGGTGCTGGCGAATGTTGTCTTCGTCGAGCGCGCTGAAACACGGGACGACGACCTGAAAGTTGTCGTCCTGCTGGTCTCCCGTTCTTGCCTTGCCCACCGGCATGGTCTCTCTCCTTCGTCTCGCTGCAGTGACCGTGATTGTTCCGAGGACCCCAGTCGGGCAGCACAGCGCGGCTATAAGCTCATGGCTCTTATGACTGAGCCGGTCCGCGCGCGATGACCCTGGTCGCCATCTCGGCGGCGTACGGAGCCGGTGGCAGCCGGGTCGGACCGGGCGTGGCCAGGCGCCTGGGATACCGCTTCGTCGACCGTGCCATTCCACTCGCCGTGGCCGAGCGGCTCGAGGTCCCGCTCGAGGACGCCGAGGCTCACGATGCCAAGATCCAGACCAGCTGGATCGAGCGGTTGCTGCGGGGCTACGTCGGCGCCGATACCGGCAACCCGGTG
This sequence comes from uncultured Solirubrobacterales bacterium, assembly GCA_963749545.1. Classification (GTDB taxonomy): domain Bacteria; phylum Actinomycetota; class Thermoleophilia; order Solirubrobacterales; family Solirubrobacteraceae; genus Palsa-465. The sequence continues at coordinate 543,746 of CAVVNG010000019.1, read as the reverse complement.
CCGGTGCCGGGCGAGATCACCAACACGGAGGACTTCCGTCGCGCCACCGAGGACGCCGTGCGCCAGCAGGCGGCTGGCGGCCATGCGGTCATCCTCGGCCGTGCCGGCGTGATTCTGCTGCGTGAGGACCCGCGGGCGTTGCGTGTCCGCCTCACCGGATCGGCGGAGCGGAGGATCGAGCAGACGATGCGACTCGGAAGCCTGGATCGGAAGACCGCCGAGCGGGCGCTGCACCACACCGACCGCGCCCACGCGGAGTACGCCCGCACCAGCTACGGCGTGAGCCTCGACGATCCCACGCTGTTTCACATGATGATCGACTCGACCCTGATCCCGCTCGAGGCCTGCGTGGAACTGATCGCAACCGCGGCTGCCGCCCTGGCGACGGAGGTACAGGCGTAGCATTTGACGTATGACCGCACTCGGCGTGTCGCTGCTGGTAATCGGGGCGCTGGTCATCGTGGTCGAGGCCCATGTGCCGACGCTCGGCGTCCTCGGGGGCCCCGGGGTCATCGCGCTCGGCGCCGGGGCAATTCTCGCCGTCGGCGGGCTGGGCGGCGGCATCGCCGTCGCGCTCGTCACCGCCCTGATACTGGTGCTGGCCGGCATCGGCGTGATCGGCCTCTCGCTGCGCAAGGGACTGGCCGTCCGCCAGCGACGCATCCGCGCCGGCCCCGAGGGGCTGGTCGGTCACATCGGTGTCGTGCACAGCTGGACGGAGCCGAGTGGAAAGGTGCTTGTCGACGGCGCGCTCTGGCGCGCTCAGCAGGCATGGAGCGACGAACCCGAGCCGGTCGAGCTCCACCAGGGCGACCCGATCGTCGTCGAACATCTGAACGGGCTGACGCTGCGCGTGCGGCGGGCCGAAGACTGGGAGTTGGCGCCATGATCACCGCAGTCATCATCATTTTGGTCGTCCTCGCAGCGCTCGTCGTAGCCGCCGCCGGCGCATCGATCCGGGTTCTGCGGGAGTACGAGCGAGGAGTTGTATTCCGCCTGGGGCGGCTGATGGACAAGCGAGGGCCGGGACTGACCCTGCTGGTTCCATCGATCGACCGCATGGTCCGGGTGAGCCTGCGCACGGTCACCCTCACCGTGCCGCCGCAGGAGATCATCACCCGCGACAACATCCCCGCGCGTGTTACCGCGGTGGCTTACTACCGCGTCGTCGATCCCAACAGCGCTGTGACGCAGGTCGAGAACTTCCACAACGCCACGCTGCAGATCGCTCAGACGACGCTCCGCTCCGTGCTCGGTGGCGTCGATCTCGACTCACTGCTGTCCGAGCGCGAGAGCCTCAACGAGGCCCTCCAGGCTGTGATCGACGCCCACACCGAGCCGTGGGGGATCAAGGTCACAACGGTCGAGATCAAGGACGTCGAGATCCCCGAGCGCATGCAACACGCCATCGCCCGTCAGGCCGAGGCCGAGCGTGAGCGCCGGGCCAAGATCATCAACGCCGAGGGCGAATTCCAGGCTGCCGACAAGTTGGCCCAAGCCGCCGAGGTGATCGGCCAGAACCCGGTCACGCTCCAGCTCCGCTACCTCCAGACTCTGCGCGAGATCGGCGCCACCCAGAACTCGACCGTCGTCTTCCCGATGCCGATCGACCTGGTCAAGCCCGTGCTCGACGCCGCGTCGCAGAGTGGCGCGGCGGCGGGTAGGCGCCGAGGGCGGCGCGCCCCGCCGGTCGAGTGACAACGGCGTAGAGCCGGCATCAGAGACGCAGCGGATCGAGCGCGGCGCGGAGGAGCTGCCGTCGCTCGAGCCAGCGCGGGAGCGCGACGAGGCCTAGCGCCAAGAAGCCGGTCAGTTAGCGGGACGGATCTTCCCTCAGCTGACCAGCCTCGGGACTGACGGGCTTCTATCGTGGCGGGGGCATGGCCTCCCGCGCCGACATCAGGAACATCGCGATCATCGCCCACGTCGACCACGGCAAGACGACGCTGGTCGACGCCCTGCTGTGGCAATCCGGGGCCTTCCGCGCCAACGAGGATATTCAGGATCGGGTTCTCGACTCGATGGATCTGGAGCGCGAGAAGGGGATCACGATCCTGGCCAAGAACACCGCCGTCCGCTATGCCGGCGTCAAGCTGAACATCGTCGACACGCCCGGCCACGCGGACTTCGGCGGCGAGGTCGAGCGCGGACTCACGATGGTGGACGGCGTGCTGCTGCTGGTCGACGCCAGCGAGGGTCCTCTGCCGCAGACGCGGTTCGTGCTCCGCAAGGCGCTCGAGGCGCGGCTCCCGGTGATCCTGGTCATCAACAAGATCGATCGCCCGGACGCCCGCATCGACGAGGTGGTCGACGAGGTCTACGAGCTGTTTCTCGACCTCGATGCCGACGAGTCGCAGATCGAGTTTCCAATCGTGTACACGAACGCCCGGGCGGGCCAGGCCTCGCTTAGCCCGGACACACCGGGCACCGACCTCCAACCGCTCCTCGACCTGCTGATCGACCATGTCCCGGCACCGACCCACGATCCCGACCACCCGCTGCAGGCGCATGTGACCAACCTTGACGCCTCGCCCTACGTGGGCCGGCTGGCGATCTGCCGGATCAAGCACGGAACCATCCGCCGCGGCGAGACGATCGCCTGGTGTCGCGCCGATGGCTCGGTCGAGCCGGTCAAGGTGAGCGAGCTGTACGTGACCGAGGCGCTCGAGCGCGTCACCGCCGACGAGGCGAGCGCCGGCGAGATCATCTCCGTGGCCGGGATTGCCGAGATCACGATCGGCGAGACGCTCGCCGATCCCGAGGACCCGCGGCCGCTGCCCGTGATCACCGTCGATGAACCGTCGCTGAGCGTCACGATCGGCATCAACAACGCGCCGCTGGCGGGCCAGGACGGCGACAAGCTCACTGCCAACCAGCTCAAGGCTCGCTTGGATCGCGAGCTGGTCGGCAACGTGTCGTTGCGCGTCACGCCCACCGAGCGGCCCGACGTGTGGGAGGTTCAGGGCCGAGGCGAGCTGGCGCTGGCCGTGCTGGTCGAGCTGATGCGGCGTGAGGGGTTCGAGCTCACCGTGGGCAAGCCCCAGGTGGTCACGCGTGAGATCGACGGGCAGCTGTGCGAACCGGTCGAGCGCATGAGCATCGACGTTCCGGAGGAGTTCGTTGGGGTGACCACCCAGCTGCTGGCGCTGCGCAAGAGCCGCATGGAGCAGATGGTCAACCACGACACCGGGTGGGTCCGCATGGAGTACCTCGTGCCGGCGCGGGGTCTGATCGGGTTCCGCACGGAATTCCTCACCGAGACCCGTGGCACTGGCCTCATGCACCACGTGTTCGATCGCTGGGAGCCGTGGCACGGCGATCTGCGCACGCGACCGAGTGGCTCGTTGGTGGCCGATCGTCGCGGCACCGTGGCCGCCTTCGCGCTGTTCAACCTCCAGGAGCGCGGGACTCTGTTCGTCGGTCCCGGCGAGGAGGTTTACGAGGGGATGATCGTCGGCGAGAGCTCGCGCCCCGAGGATCTCGACGTCAACGCCACCAAGGAGAAGCACCTGACCAACATGCGCTCGTCGACCGCCGATGAGCTGGTGCGACTGGTGCCCAAGCGGGAGCTGTCGCTCGATCAGGCGCTCGAGTTCCTCCGCGAGGACGAATGCGTCGAGGTGACGCCACGGGCCATTCGCCTGCGCAAGGCGCAGCTGGACGCCACCGCGCGCCAGAAGCTGGCCCGCGCGCGGAAGCGAAATGGCCGATAAGCTCGCGCCCTTCAGTGGGACCCCCGGACGCCGAGACGGCGGGGCTTAGCGGCGAAGTGCAGCCGTCCTCGCAGTCAGCCATCGCCGCCAAGGTCATCGTCGTGATGCCGGCCCGCAACGCTGCACGCACGCTCGAGCGCACGGTCTCGGCCATCCCCACCGACGTGGTCGACGAGATCATCCTGGTTGACGACGGCTCGACCGACGAGACGCTCGAGGTGGCACGGCGACTCCCGCTGCACCTGATTTGGCACCCCCACAACGTCGGCTACGGCGGCAACCAGAAGACGTGTTACCTGGAGGCGCTCCAGCGCGGGGCCGACGTCGTCGTCATGCTCCACCCCGACGGGCAGTACGAGCCCTCACTGATCCCGAGGATGGTGCAGCCGATCCTGGAGGGCAAGGCCGACCTGGTGCTGGGTTCGCGGCTGGCCGTGCCCGGAGCGTGGCGCAAGACGGGCATGCCGCGTTACAAGTTCCTGGCCAACCGCGGCCTGACGATCATCGAGAACGCCGTGCTGGGCACGCACTTCTCGGAGCTTCACACGGGCTACCGCGCGTTCTCGCGCGAACTGCTGCTCAGCGTGCCCTTCCTGCGCAATTCGATCGATTTTGTCTTCGACTCCGAGATGATCATGCAGGCGGTGCACTTCGGCTTTCGCATCGTCGAGATCCCCGCGCAGACCCGCTACTTCCCGGATGCCTCCTCGGCCTCGGCCACCCAGTCGATCATCTACGGCTACAAGACGCTGGCCACGGCGGTCAAGTTCATGCTGCACCGCAGCGGCCTGTTCCGCTCGCGCAAATTCATGCCGTGACAAGGTCACACACCGCGAACAGGTCGACCGCAGCGGATAGGCGGTCGGGTGAGAGCCAGAAGTCCTCGGGGCCAATGTCGGCGGCGCCCGGGCGTGGATTCACACGATCTCCGCTCAGGCGACGGTCGTAAAGACGCTGAGCCAGCCGTCGCGGGATCAGCCGCCGCAGGCGCAGGGGATCGCGGGCCAGGAGCCGATCGAGCGCCCGCCGCTCATCGTCGTGGATCGCCATGTAGCGCGGCGAGGCGTGGAGGGCCAGCACCTCCACCTTGTCGAAGTGGGCTCGGCACAGCGCCTCGAGCTCGCCGGCGTGGTATTCGACGTAGTGGTAGGGGTCAATGATCTCTTCGGGACGCCCAAACGTGAGGCGGTTGGGCGTGACGAAGACGGCCCGGCCCCCGGGCGCCAGCACGCGAACCACCTCGGCGAGCATCGACCGGGCATCGGGTACGTGCTCGATCGACTGGATTGCGATCACCGAGGCGAAGGCACGCGCGCCAAACGGAAGCCGTCGCATGTCGGCGACGTGGGTCTCGCGCGCCTGATCGGCGAGGGCCGCGGCGTCGATATCGACCCCGACGGTCTCCCGCGGGGCGAGCAGCTCGTACGAGTGGCCGGTGCCACAGCCGAGGTCGAGCACGCGGCCGGGGCCGAGCAGCGTTGCACACAGGCCGTACTCCGCCCGGTGGCGCTGGTAGCTCGGGTTGAATCCGCCCTGAGCGGTTGTGACACGCTCACCCGTGATCACCGGCACGCGGGAGACCGTACCGTCACCCCGCTGGGCCGGATGCCCGCCCGCCCGCGGTCCTCGAAACGGGCGCGGCGGAACGGCCACACCGATGGGAACACGCGCGTCGGCCAGCAGTGCCCGCCGACTCGCGAACGCGCCTGGTAGGAGCGGCAGCGCCGCGCCGAGAGCGCGCAGATGGCCGGCGAGTCGCCGCTCGCGCAGCGCGTGCCAGACCCAGCCGGCCTGGCGGTAGGCGAGGTATGGCATCCACCGAGCCGGGAACGCCTTGGCCACGAGCAGGAGCGTGTTGCGCGTGACGAGGAAGTCGCGCAGGCCACGCTGACTGCTCGAACTCCCCTCGCCCGCGTGGCGCGCGACGGCCGGCTCGTAACGACAGCGCCATCCGGCCAGGCGCAGGCGCAGTGCCAGGTCGACGTCCTCGAGATAAGCGAAGTAGCGCTCGTCAAAACCTCCCACGCCAACGACGGCAGTGGCGCGATACAACGCCGCGCCGGCACACGCGCCGAACACCTCCCCCGCCGCGTCGAAGCGACCGTCATCGGTGGTGAAGCGACCGCGTTGCTCACACGCCCCGTCGCGGCGCAGGATGTCGCCGGCGTCGTAGATCTGCGACCGGTCGTCGAGGACCAACATTTTGCAGGCCACCGAAGCTGCCTCGGGGTCGTCGTCCAACGCGCGACCCATGCGCTCCAACCAATCGGGCTCTACGACGACGTCGGTGTTGAGCAGCGCGACAAACGGGGCGCTGGCAAGCCCAACGCCCCGGTTGACGGCGTGGGCGAAACCCGTGTTGCGGGCCAGGGCCACGATCCGCACCCCCGGGTGCTCGTGGCGCAGGTAGGGCAGCGAATCGTCAGCGGAGCCGTTGTCGACGACGATCACCTCGCCCGGCAGGCTCGTTTGGGCCGCGAGGGCCTCCAGACAGTCGGGCAGCCACCGGCGACCGTTCCAGTTCGGGATGACCACTGAGACGGGCGGTGTTGTCATGATTTCGTCATCTTGCTGGCCCGCGCCCTCGTTCTCGTGCTCGCCGTCCTGGCCGTCGGCTGGTTCGCGGTCGGCATTCGACAGACCCGCAACCTCGAGCACGCAACGTCGGTCGTCAACGCGGCATCGTCGCTCACGCCAAAGCGCGCCGCGCTCGTGGACTCCATGCTCGACAACGCGAGCTGGCTGTACCCGGGCACAGCCGTCGACATCCTCCGCGGGCAAGTCGCTCTGCTCGAGAACCAGCCGTATCGCGCGGTCCGCATCCTCACCCAGGTAACCCGGAGCGAGCCCGACAACCTGCAGGCGTGGGTGGCGCTGGCCCAAGCCGCCCTCGTCCACCGCGGGCCGGTGCTCGACCTGGCCGCCCGACGCATTGCCAGCCTCGATCCCGGCGTCAAGTAGGAGGCCGTCACCGCGATCCGAGCGCGTGGGGGTCGAGCGCCCGCAGCGCATGCTCGAGTAGCTCGTCCGGGAACGAGTGGTCCCAATCGCGGCTCCAGGCAACCCCGCTCCCACCCACCCGCCTCTCGGCGTCGGCTGCCGCCGCCACCGCCTCATGCAGCCCTGCCGCCACAGCGTCGATCGACGGGCTGACCGTGATCAGGTTCTGGGAGATCGCGGCCAGCGCCGCCGGGGTCTTGTTCTCGAAGCTGTTGGTGACCGTCAGCAGCCCGGCCGAGGCCATCTCGAGCGGGACGAGACTTGGGTGGGGCGTGTACATCAGAGCCAGACCGACGTCGTGCTCGCGCACGAGCCGAGCGTAGGCCGACTGCTCCGAGCGCGGCAGCAGGTTGACCTGGCCGCCACCGCCCAGTGGCAAGCGCCCCCCTCGCCCGACGGTGCCCATCCCATTCAGTTCCCAGCCCCGGAGGAGTCCGTCGCGCGAGGCCCGATCGAGCGCCAGCATCCCCAGCTCGAACATGTTGCGGGCGGCGTGGGACTCGGGGCGGGCGTAGAACAACAGCCGCCGCGTGGTGCGCGCGGCCAACTCAGCCGTCGACGGCGGCGAGATGGCCGTGATCGCGTTCTGGAATGCCGCGGACGCGCGCTCCCCCTCCCCGCCGGGTGCGAACACGCCGATGCGGTGGGCGCGAAAGTAACCCTGCAGCAGCTGGCTTGAGAACAGCGCGTAGTGTGGGAACGCGTAGGACTGGTCGGCCAGGGCGGCATATGTGCCCATGGCGAAGGTGAACGGCTCGTACTCCTGGATCAGATAGAGGAACCGATCGGCGTCCACCGAGCGCAGGGCGTCACTGGCGATGTGAGCCGTCCACCAGGTCGTCGCGATGAAGCGATCGTGGCGGCTGATCTCGATCGCCGGCGACTCGCGGCCGAACGCGATCTCGACCTTGTCGAACAGGCCATCGAGGCCCTCGTACTCGGCCGTGGCCTCCCTCCAGCCTGGCGGGAGTGCGCCGACAGGATCGACCGTGACGATCCTCACCCGTCGCCCGAGCTCGGTGAGCCGGCGGGCGAGGTTGAACTTGGCGATGTAGCCGCCGAAGAAGTGCCGCAGGTCGACCGTCGGGATCAGCAAATTGATCCGCTCCGCGGCACGGTCGGATACCGACCAGGCAAGGGGCGCGATCTTCTCGGCGATCGAGGTGATCGCGGTCGGCGAGCCGCTGCGGCCCGGAGGCTGAACCAGCGTGGGCGGCGGCAGCGCGTCGAGGCGCAGACGTCGTTGGGGCCGATCGCGCGCGCTGGCACTGAGCAGCCGCCGCCAGGCCAGCGCATGGAACAGCATCCATTCGGCGCCGAGCGTCTCCGGCGTTCCGACCAGCTCGCGGATTCCGCGCAGGCCGAGCTCACCGAGGCCGGTCAGCGAGTGCTCGCTGCCGAGGAAACGGTCGAGCGCACGCCGCTTGCCTGTGCTCATCAGCGGACCACACCGCAATCTGCAGGATCGTCGCGAACTGGACCAGCCGGCATACGTCGACGAAGTAGTGAAGACGCCACAGCCGTACTCGCTCGCGCATATCTCGCTGGTGGCGGAGCCGCTCGAGCAGCGGTGTCATCCGGTTGGCCGCCTCGTGTCCGAGCGAGGCCTCGTCGTGCTGGACGTAGTCGTACAGCGGCCGGGCGACGAACTCGATGTCGCCGAGTGCGAGTGCGGTCAGCGCGATCCAGTGATCGTGAAAGTGGGCGAACTGGGCCGGTGGGAACGGCAATGCGTGGTCCAGGAGCTCGCGGCGAAACAGCGAGGCTGCGCCGGTCACCGCGTTGGCCGACAGCAGCGAGAGCAGGTCGGAGTGGTTGTTCCGGCGCGTGTTCCACCACGTCTCGGAGATCAGTTCCCCCCGGCGCGAGACCACTCTGGCGTCGCTGTAGATGAGCTGTGCGGAGCCGAGCCGCGACACCAGGGCGGACAGCTTGTCGGGGCGCCAGACATCGTCCTGGTCGGCCATCGCTACGAACTCGACGTCCGTGGGGATCAGCGACAGCGCTCGCTCGAAGTTCAGATAGAAGCCGAGCCGGCGCGGTGACCGCGACACGACGAAGCGCGGATCGCCATCGGTTAGCCGCGCGATCGTGGCCTGGCCGGCGGCGCTCGAGCAGTCGTCGCTGATCATGCATATCCAGTTGCCACGTGTCTGCGCACAGATCGACTCGAGCTGGCGCGCGAACAGGTCCGCCGGCGGGTCGTACGTCGCCATCGCGATCGCCACGCGCGGCGGCGCCCCATCCGTGGCCGGAAGCGCCACGGGCTGGGGCGGCGGCGCCGGCCGCATCGTCCCCGCCTCGACCTCCGCGAACCTGCCGTCGGCCAGCTCGGCTCGCAGAATGAGCGTCCATCCCTGCGGGGGTGCGGGCGGCTTGATCTCGACCGTCCCCCAGAACCCGCTGCGGTAGCTCAGCATCCGGGGGTCAGACTCGGAGTCCGGATCCTCGCTCAGCGTGCCCGTGGCGTACGGGTCGAGAGCTGGGTGCAGCGCTCGGAACAGATCCAGCCTCGGCATGCGCGCAGCTGCCACCGGCTGGGTTTCACCGCCCAGCACGAAGACCAGCGAACGAATCGGCGCCACCGAACTGAAGCACCAGCCGGAAACGAACATCGCCGTACCGTCGCCCACCGCGACCTCACGTGGGAGCTCGGAATCAAGCTGCACATGCAATCCGGCGTCGGCCACGCGCGCGAAGGCTAGAACCACGAGTGCCCGGGCGAAGGCCGGTCGGTACCGTGACGATCATTTGATCGACCGCCCTCCCCAGCCCGACGCCCTCCCCGGGCTCGATCGGCGGGACTTCTGGCGAGCGCTGCGCGCCCGTCACCCGCGGCTGCGCGTTGCCCTCTGGAGGACGCGCGGGTCACGGCGCTGCACCGCGGCGAGCGCCACGAGTTTCGCTCGCGCGTGGACGCCTGGCGCAGATCCTCCGCCTCTGCTGGGTCAGCGACGCGTTCCTCGCCCAGGCGCTGTACCGCGTCAAGGCGCGCGGCCAGGCGCTGGGCGTCCCGATGCTTCCCCGGCTGGCCCACCGGCTGGCGATGGTGATGGCCCAGGTCTCGATCGGCGACCCGGTCGTGGTCGACCCGGGCGTGTACATCGTCCACGGCCAGTTCGTGGTCGACGGGCTGGTGGAGATCCGCTCCGGGGTGGTGATCTCGCCGTTCGTGACCATCGGCCTGCGCGCGGGAGACATGCGCGGAGCGACGATCGAGTCCGGCGTCAACATCGGGACCGGCGCCAAGCTGATCGGCGGCGTCACCATCGGGGCAAACGCGACGATCGGCGCGAACGCCGTCGTGGTCGACGACGTTCCGGCCGAGGCGACGGTCGTCGGCGTGCCCGCCCGCGCGGACGGCTGTTAACTTCGGGCCCATGCTGACGCTCAGACGCAGACGATCGACGCCGGACACCCGGCCCCAGACGCCGATCGCCGAGTTCAGCGGCAGCGACGAGGAACTCTCGGCCGAGATCGCCCGGCTGACGGAGCGCAACCGCAGGCCGAAGCGCTGCCGCGCGATCGACACCTGCTGCACCTGCGCAACCAGGCCGGGATCCGCCGAGTGCAGGCAGCCGGCACGGCACCACAACTTCCGGCGCCGGATTTCGCCGCGCTGCCACGGATCGACGGCCTGCCCGATTTCAGCCGCACGGAGCTAACGCCCGCCCTGCTGCGAGCCGCGATCCTGCGCGACGGCTGCGTGCTTGTGCGCGGTCTGCTGCCGCGCGCAGATGCCCAGCGGATCGCCGGCAAGATCGAACGCTCGTTCGGCGAACGTGAGCGCTACGACGCCGGACAGCGTTTTGACGCCAGCTACTACGAGCCGTTCGAGCCCGACCCGCGACTTGGCGTGGAAGTCGGCCGGCACTGGATCAAGGACGGTGGCGGCGTGCTCGCCGTCGACTCACCGGTGCTCAGCTTCGAGCTGGGCGAGCTGTTCGCGCGCAGCGGCTTGCCCGAGCTGGTTCAGGCCTACCTGGGCGAGGCGCCGCTGATCACGGCGCACAAGACGACGCTGCGCAAGGCCGAGCCCTCGGTCGGCGGGGCCTGGCATCAGGACGGCAAGTTCATGGGCGAGGTGAAGGCGCTCAATCTGTGGCTGTCGCTGTCGCACTGCGGCGATGACGCGCCCGGCCTCGACCTCGTGCCCCGGCGGCTCGACCACCACGTCACCACCCAGACCGACGAGGCGTGGCTCGACCAAGCGGTCTCCCAGCGGATCGCCGAGGAGGTCGCCGGCGACCCGCCGATCCTGCGGCCGATCTTCGAGCCCGGCGACGCGCTGCTGTTCGATGAGCTGTTCCTGCACAAGACGGCTCGGACCCGCGATGCGCCGGCCGCGGTATGCGATCGAGAACTGGTTCTTCGGGCCGTCGGCGTTCCCGGCCGACTACGTGCCGCTCGCCGTCTGAGCTGCCGAGGGCCCGTATGTGGAACGGAAAAGCCGTATCGGTCGTCCTGATGACCTACGCCGAGCGCGACTCGATTCGGGATGTGATCGAGGGCTTCTTCAACACCGGGTTCGTCGACGAGGTGCTGGTCGTGGACAACAACGCGCAGCCCGGAACGCGAGAGAGGTGGCCAAGACCCGCGCTCGGCTCGTCCACGAGCCGCAGCAGGGCTACGGCCACGCCACCCGGCGGGGACTGATCGAGGCCCGGGCGAGCTGATCGTGCTGGCCGAGCCCGACGGCACGTTCCTCGCCGAGGACATCGTCAAGCTGCTCGTGTACAGCAACGAGTGCGACGTCGTGTTCGGCACCCGCACGACGCGCGAGCTGATCTGGCGCGGCGCCAACATGGCGCCGGCGCTGCGCTGGGGCAACTGGGCGTGGCGAAGCTGATCGAGGCGCTGTTCAACACCAGCCACCTCAGCGACGTCGGCTGCACCTACAAGCTGCTGCGCCGCCCGACCGCCGACCACGTGCCGAGCACGATGAAGGTCGGCGGCAGCCACGCCGGCGTCGAGATCATGCTGCTGACGATCCTCTCGGGAGCGCGGTTGGTCGAGGTCCCGGTCAACTACCTGCCGCGGGTCGGTCCCTCGTCGGTCACCGGCGACCCGCTCAAGGCGATGGCCGTCGGCCTGCAGATGATCGGCCTGGTCCTCCGCTACCGTGCCGGGACCGCGTCGCGCGGCGCGCCCCCCGTCGTTCGTAGCCGAGCGCCGCCCGAGGTCCAACAGGCCGTTGAGCGACTCCCACTTTGACTCGATCGCGACCGTCTATGACGAGTCGCTGCCCGCCCATGTGGTCGAGCACTACCTGCGCAAGCGCACGGCGTTCATCCGCGCGCGCTGCCCCGCCGGCACGGGTGCTCGACGTCGGCTGCGGTACCGGCGCGCTGGCCGCAGCGGCTGGCCGCGGCCGGCTACGAGGTGACCGGCGTCGATCCGTCGGAGGGGATGCTCGAGGTCATGCGCGCGCGCCATCCAGTGATCGAAGCCGCGCAGGTGCGGGACGCGCCTGCCGTTCGATGACGACGGCTTCGACCTGGTGCTGCGTGGCGGCGATGCACCACATCGCCGAGCCCGGCGCGGTCCGCCAGACGCTGGCCGAGATGGTCCGGGTCACGCGCCCGGGCGGGCGGATCCTGATCTGGGACCACAACCCTCGCAACCCATACTGGGGTCGGCTGATGGCGCGCGTGCCCCAGGACACGGGCGAGGAGCGGCTGATCGGACCCACGGAGATTGTCGGCGGCCTGAACGCGGCGGGGGCAAGCATCGTGCAGTGCACCCAGCTTGGATTCGTGCCTGACTTCATCCCGCCCCGGGCGATCCGCGCGGCGGCGCGCTTGAGCGCGGGTTCGAGCGCACCCCGGTGCCCCGCAGCTTCGCCGCCCACAACGTGGTCCTGGCGAGCAAGCGCCCGGAGCCGGGGCCGATCAGCGCCCACGCGGGACCAGCTCGGCCACCAACCCGTCGGCGGCGCGGTAGAGCGGCACGATGCGGAAGCGCCGGTCGATCGCGCCAGGAGCCACTCGACCTCCTGGGTCCCTGCGTCGATTGGGTGGGCGCAATGGCCGCCGCGGGGCCGCGGAGGGCTGGCAGCATGCCAGCGCCTGCAGGTCGATCAGGATCCGCTGGCCCGGTTCGAGCTGCGCCACCGCCGACGGAGCTTCGGCATCCACACGGACGGCACGAGGCCGTCCGCCTTTGGATCGCCGACGAACATCAGGTTCACCCGACGGCTGCGCATCAGGATCTCGGTGCCGAGGTCCGGCAGTCGCGGCAGCAGTATCATCACGCCCTTGCGCCCCGGCATGTACCGACTCAGCAGGCGCTCGCCCTCGGGGGCCCGTGGGTCGATCGCCGGCGGGTGCCAGAGACGGTGCAGCGCCGCCGGTAGACCTCCGCCGGGATAGGCGTGGGCCAGGGCGGTGTCGGATAGGCGGCGCCCGCGCGGGGCCAGGCCACGGCGATCAGTAGCACCGCCACCGCCAGCGCGAAGGCCAGCCCGCCGCGGCGAGCGGCCGACGAGGCCTGCGAGGGCGAGCGCAGGAGCAGCGCCAGCCAGAGCGCGCCGGCCATCAACAGCGGCAGCGCGACGTACGGCAGCAGGTAGGTTGAGGAGCGGTTGTCGGTGTAGCTCAGCAGCGCGATCGCGTACGCGGTCGTGCCGGTCAGGGCCACGAGCGTGAGCGGCTCCCGGCGGGTGCGGCGCGGACGCAGTCCGCATAGCAGGACGACGCCAGCCGCCGACGCCAGCGCGCTGGCGCCGAACACCAGTCCGGGCGACCAGTTGCGAATCCGTAGCTGATCGCGCCCGCCCCGCCGCCGAGCAGGACGGCGTGAGCAAAGGCCAGATACTGGCCCCAGTCGGGAAGATGGCCGCTACCGATGAGCGTCGCCAGGGCGAACATGGCGTGCGCGGCCAGGCACGCCACCAGCCCCCATAGCAGCTGCCTGCCGACCCATTTACGGCGGTTGCCGCCCGGGCGCAGCCACGCCTCGGCGACGGCAAGGGCGATGAACGTCAGCGCCGTGTACGCGAACGCCTCGAGCGCCCACACCGAGGCCACTGCGAGCACACACAAGCGCACGACGCGAAAGCCTCGTGCCCATTGCGGCCACCGGGTCGCGGCGACGGATGTGACCAGCACGCCCATCGGCAGCCCGAAACGCAGCGGGCCCTGCTCCGGCAGGGCACCGACGGCATAGTGGAGGTTGAAAATCAGCGCCACCAGGCCGACAAGGAGGGCGCTACCGGCCAGCAGCCGGCTCAGGCCAGCGATCCTCAGCACGCCGTAGGCGGCCATGTAGAAGATCGCCGTCAACAGCCCGTCGAGCAGCCCGAAGGTTCCATAGCCGATCGGCGCCAGGTGGAACCAGGCGCCGAGGAAGTAGAGCATTCCGACGCCGTACTGTGATACCGGCACGTTGACCAGAAGCGCCCCGCCGCCGAGGAGCTGGTTCACCGGACCAAGGATGTAGTCGTGCTGGAACTGGATGATCCCCGGTTCGAGGTAGATGTTGGGTAGCGAGGACCTCGCCCGAAACACGACAACGTTCGAGACGGCGAGGAGCAGCAGGGCCATGAGCACGACATCGACCGCGCCGCCGGCCGGTCGTCTCAGTCGAGGCGGCCGCCAACGTTCGTAGCCGAGGACAACGCCGGCGACGAAGATGGCGCCGACGGCGACCACGACGGGCCGGAGCGTCCTGATCGTGGTCACGCAGAACAGAGCCGCGAACACGAGTGCTCCCCCGCAGACCCACAGGGACGGCGCGAACCGTCCCAGGCGAGCCAGCGTGCCGGACGGTGGGTGTCGCGTCGCCCGGAGCAGAACCGCGCCGGCGGCCACCAGCCAGGCCAGGACGCCGACGCAGACGGTGCCCAGACCGTCACCCCAGGGCAGACCACGTGACAGCCGGATCAGGATCAGCGCCGTCGCCGCAGACGCCGTGAGCACCGCGGCCACGGGCGACAGCGTGCCCGCGTTCGGGCCTGCCTCGATCGCTCGGGCCAGCCGCGGCCCGGTCAACAGCGCGAGCGGAAGGATGACCAGAAACGCCAGCACGTACAGCGCCGCCTTGGCGGTCTTGTTCTGCTCGTTGATCGCGCTGACCAGCGGGCCGCTGGCTGTCGGATGGACGATCAGCAGAACCAGTGACATCAGAACCAGGAACCAGGCCAACGCCAGGGTGACCGTGAGCGCCAGTGTGGGACCGTAGGCCACTTCGAGGCTGGTCTCCGCCTCGGGCTGGGCGGCGGGCGACTGCCTTGCTGTTAGCGCCCCCATCGACTCACTGAATCCCGCCCGGGCGACGCGCGTACACCCTCACGTCGGTCCGGTTGATGGCCGGAAACACGGCCTGTGCCACGAGCCGATAGCCGGACCGCGAGAGGCTTCCGGTGTCATTGCCAACGCGGTTGGTCACCACGAAGATTCGGTGGCCGCGCGCGGCGAGGACGGCCCGGCTCACGCCCAGCGCCGCAGGCACGATGTGATCGCCGATGGCAAACGGATGCCCGCGCTCGGCGGGGAAGTCGGCTCGGATGATTGGGAGCTCGCCGCCCAGCGTCGTATCGAGGGCCGACAATGGGCCCGGACTCGGATCGGGACTGAGGGCGCCCGTCTCATCGATGACCACATCGCCGGGTCGGGAGTGCGCGCGCACGTAGGCCGATGCCGCCTGGTAGTCGGGTCGCTGGAAGCTGGGGCCAAGCATCTTCACCGCGGCGATGAGAAGCGCCGCGATGGCGAGCCCCCCCGCGACCAGTCTGATACGCCTGCCCGAGGCGACGATCGCTGCCGCACCCACGAGAGCGACGAACGGCCACGATGCCGCGAGGTTTCGAACGCCAAAGATGTGGTTGCCCGCCGCGCTGAACACCGCCTCGCACACCGGTGTGGCCAGCGCCAGCGCGATCACCAGCAGGACGCGACGGTCGATCCGACCGACCCGCTCGCGAACCGACATGCGACGCAGCTGAAGCGCGATCCCGGCTATGGCTACTAACGCGGCCAGCGCAAGCAGTACGAGCGCGGGCGTCCCCGGCAGCTCACGCAGGCTGCCCGCGGTCACGTACGGATACCCGATCAGCCAATGCGAGAGGATCAGCCGCACCTGATGCGCGGTGAAGGGCGAGAGCGCCGAGAGCAGCGTCAGCGTGGGCGAGCGGAAGTCGCTTATCAGTCCCGGGAGCCAGGGAAGCAGCGCGAGGCCGGCGCCGAGATTGGCCAGCAAGGCCGGCCGGCGCGCGGCCGGCTGGGTCCACAGCAGCCACACGAGCTGCGCGGCGAGCACAAACGCCGACGTGTAGTGCGTGTAGATCGCCCCGCACGAGCACACGCCGTAGATGACCCACCAGCGAACGCGGCCGGTGTCGAGCGCGACGAGCATCGACAGAGTCGCGCCGACCACGAACGCCATCATCACCCCGTACGCGCGTGCCTCGGCCGAGTAATAGATCATGAATGGCGACAGCGCCGTCAGGGCGGTCGCGAGCAACGCAGCGGGGCGTCCCACGCTACGCCGGCCGAGGAAGTAGACGAGCGGAATCGTCGCCGTGCCGGCCAGCAGGGCCGGTAGGCGCAACCACACCGGCGAGTGACCCAGCTGTGAGGTGGCCCAGGCGGCGATGAAGTACAGCGGTGGGGTGATCTCCGGGTGAGGAATGTGCGGCGTGCCGAACATGAGCGAGATCACGCCTCCCAGGGAGTGCGTGGCGGAGATCCAGTAGGTCGAAAGCTCGTCGCCGTAATAGGACTGGCCCGCCACGAGGACGCGGACGACAACACCGAAGATGGCCAGGGTTCCTATGCCCAGCAGTGGCCAGTCGATCGTGGCGTACAGGCGACGCAACGGCGCAGGCAACCGGGCCCCGGGCGCCGCCTGGTGCTGGTCGGCGAGCTGCAGGCTCATGCCACGCGGACTGTATCGGCCGGGCACGGGCTCCAAGCTGCCCATTCCGTTGTGTAACGTGCGGGACATGTGGCGATTCAGACGCAGAGATAGCGCACCCGAGACGGCCGTGATCGAGCCCGTTGAGCCCGTCGAGGACCTGGGCCAGAGCCTCGAGGTGCTGCACGCCGAGATAGAGACGCTCACCCGGGAGAACCGCGCCCAGCCCGACCGGGAAACAGAACAGCGACTGCTGAGCCTCCGCCACCTCGCCGGTATCCGCCTGGTCGATAACCACCCAGCCGATCCTGAGTTCGCCAAGCCGGATACGGGGAAGCTCCGGGCCGGAGATCCACTCCCGGAGATTGAGAGCTCAGAGCTGTCGGCCGGGCTGTTGCGAGCGGGAATTCTTCGCGACGGGTGTGTGCTCGTTCGCGGACTGGCTCCGCGAGACGCCGCGCTCGAGCTAGCCGAGCAGATCGACCGCGCCTTCGAGGAACGGCGGCGCCGGGAGGCGGGGCAGGTGACCGCGAACGGCTACTACAAGGAGTTCGAGCCCCACGCTCGGTACGGCTCGGTGTTCGGCCGCACCTGGATAGAGCAGGGAGGTGGTCTCCTGGCCGCCGATGCGCCGATGCTCAACTTCACGATGATGGAGATGTTCGACGAGGCATCGCTGCGGCGGATCGTCTCGGAGTACCTCGGCGAGCCGGCGCTGATCTCGGTGCACAAGACGACGCTGCGCAAGGCCGAGCCGTCGGTCCCGGGCTCGTGGCACCAGGATGGCTATTTCATGGGCGAGGTTCGCTCGCTCAACCTATGGCTGTCGCTGTCGCGCTGCGGCGACCTCTCCCCGGGTCTCGACATCGTGCCGCGCCGACTCGACCACTACGTGGCGACCGCGACCGAGGAGGCGGTCCTCGATTACACGATCTCGCAGCAGAAGGCGGAGGAGGCGGCCGGCGAGCACAGGATCACAAGACCGATCTTCGAGCCCGGCGATGCGCTGTTCTTCGACGAGCTGTTCCTCCACAAGACGGGTTCCTCGCCGGAGATGCCGAAGCCCCGCTATGCGGTCGAGAACTGGTTCTTTGGCGGGTCAGCGTTCCCGGGCGAGTACGCACCGATTGCCGTCTAGTCAGAACCTGCTGCTCGAGCCATACGACAGTCCCCATCACCCGATGGCGGCGTGGTTTGCCGACCTGAGACAACGACGAGCGGAGCATTACGCCGCATCGACGGCCGGGCCGACCGCGACGCCGACACGCGCGCTGATCACGATCGTCAACAACGAGCCGGTGTTCCTGCCCATCTGGCTGCGCTACTACTCCCGCTTCTTCGCAGCCCAGGACATCTACGTGCTCGACAATGACTCGACGGACGAGGGAATCGAACGCGGCGGTTTCGAGCGGATTCGAGTGTCGCACGACGGGCTCGACAACCTATGGATGGTGCACGAGGTGCAGAGCCTTCAGCGCGAGCTGCTGAGCCGTTACGACATCGTGGTGTTCACTGACGTCGACGAGCTGATCGTGCCCGTGCCCACCCTCGGGACCCTGGGCGACTACCTCGACCGTTTCGACGAGGAATGGGTCAACTGCATCGGTTATGAGTTGCTGCACCAGAAGGAGAGCGAACTACCGCTGGCCCTCGATCGTCCCATCATGCATCAGCGGCACTACTGGTTCCACAACGATGCCTATGACAAGGCGGCGATCGCGCGAGGACCGGTGACCTGGGTTCCGGGCTTTCACGCCCGGACGGACTTTCAGTTCAACCTCGACCCGGATCTCCGAATGATTCACCTGCATCGCGCGGACTACGACATCTGTCTGGAGCGGCACCGTTCTCGCAGCCGGCGACCGTGGGCCGCGCTTGACGCCGAAAAGGGCTGGGGCGGCCACAACTTCATCGTCGATGAGCCCGAATTCGGGCAATGGTTCTACCGCGATAGCTGCTTTCAGAACCTGGAGATCGAGGTGGAGGAGATTCATCCCGTATGGCGCGACGCCTTCTGACACGCGGCGACGGCGACGCTGACCCCCGGGAGCACTGGCAGCGGATCGTCCTCAACCGCTCCGTCGAGCGATATCTGAGCTCACTATTCCCAGAGGCGAGGACCGCCGTCGAGATAAGCGGCGACGCCCACGCCGGCCGTCCCTGGAAGCGGTACACGTGCCTCAACTACCCCGAGTTCGACCTGTGCGCGCCGCTGGACCAACGCGGGAACTTCGATGTGGTGATCTGCGAGCAGGTGCTCGAACACGTCGTCGACCCGTGCACGGCGGCAGCAAACCTCCGTGGGCTGTGCCATCCCGGCGGCCACGTGGTCGTCTCCACGCCGTTTCTGATCCGCGTGCACGAGCTCCCGGAGTGGGGACTAGCCGACTACTGGCGATTCACCCCGCGCGGCCTGCAGACGCTGCTCGAGCGCGCCGGCCTCGAGGTCGAATCCGTCCACTGGTGGGGTAATCGTCGCTGTCTGGTGGCCAACCTCGACCGCTGGCCTGGTTATCGCCGGTGGCACTCGCTACGCGGCGAACCCGCTCTACCCCTGCAGGTCTGGGCCTTCGCCCGCAATCCTGGCTAGTGGACCCCACCTAGACGGTCCGGCAGGCTGCCATAGACCCGCCATTCCAATCGCGACCAATCTGGGTTGCGCGTATAACAGCGACGGATCTGCCCAGGGCTGAAGCGGTCGGCGAGGGCATGGTCGTACGTGCCCTCGTTGACCCGTCCCACCGCCGTCACGCGCCGTCTGATCTCTGGCGTGAGCACATTCAACTCATCGAGGAGGCCCAGCATGTCGTGTTCGAGCATCTCGGCTCGCAGCCAGCGGTCGACCTTGAAACGCCCGTGATCCGTCATCCACCGCAGCAAATCATCGGCGTCGGTCTTGTCGGTCATCTCGTCGGCGCTCGGCATCGGACGCGGCCGGTAGTCCGGGAACACGCCGTGGGTGGCCTGGTGCTGGGCGCCGCTCAGAATCCACGCCGGCAGGCGCCGGATGTTCATGACCAGCAGTTTGCCCTGACACCTCGGCCTCGCGGGCGAAGAACGGCACGTGCTTGTCGTTCGAGTCCGGCGGATCGGCAAGCCGCACGAGGCCGGGCACAGCGGCAACATGGCCGCCGTGGCATCCCCAGCAGTCTTCGGCAGGTGCGCCCAGGCGAAGTGCTCTCCGATCACCACGGCGGCCCAAGGCTACACCCGAGCGGTCACTACACTCGGCGCCCTCGTGGCGCTGACGCGGCTTCGAATTCGATCCCTACCTCAACGACTCGGAGCGCTGGGGGGTCTCGCTCGCCCAGATGGCCGAGCTGATCCTCCCGTGCCTTGATGCCACCGGCGCGCGGAGCGTCGCCGAGGTGGGGGCGTTCGCCGGCGACCTGACGCGGGTGCTGGTCGACTGGGCCGGGGCCAGCCGGCGCCCGGGTGCTGCGCGATCGACCCGGCCCCCCAGCCGGCGCTGGTCGCAGCTCGCCGAGCCGCCGCCGAGCTCGAGCTGATCCGCCAGACGAGCCTCGAGGCGCTGGCTCGAGATCCCGCTGCCCGACGCATCGTGATCGACGGCGACCACAACTACTTCACGGTCAGCCGAGGAGCTCCGGCTGATCGGCGAGCGCGCGCACGGCGCACGAGCTGCCGCTGCTCCTGTTCCACGATGTGCTGCTGGCCGCACGGCCGCCGCGACGACTACTTCGACGCGCAGCTGATCCCGCGAGGCGGACCGCCATCCCGTGGCCGGGCAGGCGGCGGGACTCTTCCCCGGCGACGCCGGCGTCGGCGCCGGCGGGCCTCCCCTACCCGCGCTCGGCCGCCCGCGAGGGTGGGCCCGGCAACGGCGTGCTCACCGCCATCGAGGACTTCGTGGCCGTGCGCGAGGAGCTACGGCTGGTGGTCGTGCCCGCTTTCTTCGGCTTCGGGGCCGTGTGGCACCGCGCCGCGCCCTAGCGGACGCGCTCGCGCGGATCCTCGACCCGTGGGACCGCAACCCGATCCTCGAGCGGCTCGAGGCCAACCGCGTCCATCATCTCGCCCGGCCCACGTGCGCCAGTCCGAGATCTGGCAGGCTGCAGAACCGGCCGCTCCGCCAGCAGGCGGTGCTCGGCGGCTGCTGGAGTCGAGCGCGTTCTCGGTCGCCGAGCGGCTCTCGAGGCTGCGCGCCCGCGCCGGGGTCGCCCCGGCCCAGTCGGTGGTCTCCAAGGACGAGATCCGCCGGACGCTCGACGACGGATTAGTCCGTTGCTGCGCATCGCTCGCCGCGCGCCAGCCGGTTGAGCTGCCCGCAGCGGGGCCGTCAGCCGCCAGGACAGGCTGTGTGTGGTGCTGCTCGAACTCGCGCTCGAGCTCGAGCACGCGCGCGTCGAGCTTCAGCGATTTTGAGAAGGCGATGGCGCGGGCGGCCTCACGATCGGCCTCGGCGTGCCGGGCGCGCCGCTTCCACGCCTCCTCGTCGGCGGGTTCCGGCGTGGAGCATGCCGTCCCACTTCTCGGCCATCCGGATGTGCGCCTCGACCCACACGTCCAGGTCCCTGACCAGCTCGAGCGAGCGGTGAAGCACGGCTCGGAGGTCCGCGACCACGACCCTGCGGCCGGCCGCCCGGACCTGAAGGCAGAAGTCGAGGTCGAAGCCGTAGTTGAACAAGCAGCGCCTCGTCGAAGCGGAGGTTGCGCACCGCCCACGGCGACAGCACCAGCAACTGGCCGTCGATGGTCTCGACCTCGGCAGGGCGGAGGCGCCTGCTCGGTCCACGAGAAGGCCGGAAGCTCGCCGCCGCCGTACTCTCCATACTGCTGCACCGACGGTGCCGCCGTCACCTGCCCCTCCCACCAGGCGATGCTTCGCACGCCGGTGGCGCCGGCGCATCCGACCACGGCCGACATCGGGATCACGCAGCACGTCTCGCACCTTGGCGGGCAGAATCGCGGATCGACGATCTCGGTGTGAGGGTGGACCAGCACCAGCGCCTCGAGGTCGTCGCGCTCGGCGGCTGCCTCAAGGATCAGGTTGTAGGTCCGCCCCACCGGCTCCACGGCCGCGTACGCGAACACCGCCGAGTCCGGCTCGGAAGCCAGACGGACCCCGGGCTCGGCGTAGCGGCGGTAGGCCTCGGCGCCGCTGTATCGATGAACCGAAAGCAATCATCGTCGAAGGCGGCGGCCGCTCACGACTTGCGGCCGGGCGGGGCTTCTGCGGTGGCCAGGCGGGGACCGACCCGGCCCGGCGTCATGGCCTTCTCGGTGCCCGCGAGCGTTCCCCACCCAGTCGGCGGAAGCGGCGCGGTTATGCGCCACGAGACGCTCTCGGTGGCCTCAGCCAGCGCTCGCTCGAGCTCGAGCGCCCGAGCCGTGGAGCTCGAGCAGGTTCATATAAGCCAGCAGGCGAGCGGCGTCGGCATCGGCCTCGGCCCGCAGCGCGCGCTCGCTGCCACGTTCCCGTCCCGGCGCCGATTCCCATCCGGCCATCCCATTTCTCGGCCAGCTTCATGTGCGCGTCGATCCACTCCTGTAGATCGGGCACCATCTCGAGCTGGCGGTGGTGGATGGCACGGAAGTCGCCGGTCAGCACCTTGCGGCCCGCGGCCCGCACCTGCAGGCAGAAATCGAGGTCGTAGCCGTGAAACGTCGCCCAGCTCCTCGTCGAAGCGGATGTTCCGCACCACCCAGGGCGACACGACGAGCACGAACCCATCGAGCGTCTCCACCTCGCCCACCCTCGCGTAGGCCGGTGCCGCATCCCAATCCCACGAGAAGGACGGCAGGTCCCCGCCGCCATGCTCCTCGTAGCGGTTGATGAACGAGGCGAGCGTCACGGAGGCCTCCCACCAGGCGATGCTGCGGACTCCGACGGCCCCCACGCAACCCAGCAGGCCGACGACTCGGATCGCTCAGGGTGTCTCTGATCGACCGGCAAAGCCCGGTGGTCGACGATCTCCGCGTCCTGATGGACCAGCACCAGCGCCTCGAGATCGTCGCGCTCGGCAAACCGGTCGAGCACGGCGTTGTAGGAACGGAAGATCGACCCGCCGCCGGGCGTCGCTTCGATCACCGAGTCGGGTTCGGCCGCACGCTTGATGCCCGGTCCGGCACACCGCGCGTATACCTCGGGCTTTGTCAGAGAGGATGCGAATGCGATCATCGTGGCCTCCGCGCATCGGACGAGTGTAATTGCCCATGCGTAGCCCAGCCATCGTCCCAGAAGCCCTGGAAGCGACCGCCTTCCGCGCCCCCGCGCCGGGCACGGGCACCCCCGTCGTGATCGAGGCGGACGGAGTTCACAAGATGTTCCGGATCCCCGACCAGCGGATCGACTCGCTCAAGGAGCGGGTGACGCATCCCCTGACGCGGATCGAGCTATCGCGAGCTACACGCGCTCAAGGGACGTCTCGTTCGACGTCCGCAAGGGCGAGTTCTTCGGGATCGTCGGGCGCAACGGCTCGGGCAAGAGCAGCCTGCTGAAGATCCTGGCCAGCATCTACCGGGCCGACGCCGGCCGGGTCCGCATGGCCGGACGGATGGCGCCCTTCATCGAGCTCGGCGTCGGCTTCAACCCGGAGCTGACCGCGCGGGAGAACGTCGTCCTCAACGGGGTGCTGATGGGTCTCAGCCGCCGCGAGGCCCAGCGGCGGCTCGATGCGGTGATCGATTTCGCCGAGCTCCAGGACTTCGCCGACCTGAAGCTCAAGAACTATTCGTCGGGAATGATGGTCCGCCTCGCGTTCGCGGTCATGGTCCAGGCCGACGCCGACATCATGCTGATCGACGAGGTGCTCGCGGTCGGCGACGCCGCGTTCGCCCAGAAGTGCATGGACGTATTCCACGACGCGGCGCGGCGCCGGCAAGACCATCGTCCTGGTCACCCACGACATGGCCACCGTCCAGAGCCTTCTGCCATCGCGCGATGCTGCATCCACGAGGGCGAGATCCAGCTATCATCGGCGAACCCGAGGATGCCGCGCTGCGCTACTACCGACTCAACTTCGCCGACGACGGCGCCGAACGCGGCAAGCGACGGCGAGCCGATGCCGTGATCGACGTCAACGTTCGGCTGGTCGAGGCGACGCTGCGCGACGCGGCGGCAACCGCATCGAGAACATCGAGCAGGGGACCCGATCAACGTCGACATCGTGATCGAGGCCGCGCGCGACCTGGCCGGCCCGATCTTCGTGTTCCACGTGCTCAACGACGACGGCGTGCGTCGTCTTCGGCTTCACCACGCACGCTCGACCAGCCGGTGGCGAGCCCGACGCTGAGGCGGGCACAGCGCGTCTGCGCGGGCCAGATCGAAAACCGGCTCGTCGCCGGGCCGCTACTACCTCGACTGCTGGATCCGCCAGGACGCAACCGAGAGCGTGATCGCGCTCCAGGCGCTCTGCGGCTACTTGACGTTCCTGGTCTACGGGCACCGCCGTGCCGCGGCACGGCGTCGGTGCACGCTCGACGTCGACATGAGCCAGCGTGAGCGAGCGACCGATGAGCGCTGGCGAGCAGGCGAGTCGGAGCTGCGGGATGTGCGCGGGCCCTCCGCCCTCGGCGGCGGCTGGCGGCGCTCGCTGGAGCTCCTGTACCTGATCGCCGTCACCGACTTCAAGAAGACGTACTTCGGGACCGCGCTCGGCTACCTGTGGTCGCTGGCCCGGCCGCTGCTGCTGTTCGGCGGTCCTGCTCGCGGTCTTCACGCACGTCTTCCATCTGCGGGAAAGTCCACGCACTATCCGGTGTTCCTGCTGCTCGAACATCGTGCTGTTCGGCTTCTTTCAGGAGGCCACGGGCATGGCGGTGGCCTCGATCGTCGGCCATGAGGCAGTCGTCCGCAAGACCCAGTTCCCACGGCTGGTGATCCCGCTCGCGGTCGTGCTGACGAGCCTCTTCAACCTGGTGCTCAACCTCATCGTCGCGTTCGTGTTCATCCTCGCCTTCGGCGTCTCGCCGATCGTGGACCTGGCTGCTGCTGCCCGTGATCCTCGCTCTGCGCTGTTCGTGCTCACGACCGCCGTCTCGATGATCGTCTCCGCGCTCTATCCGCGCTTCCGGGACCTGTCGATCATCTGGGCGGTGGTCGTCGACGGCCCTGTTCTACGCCACGCCGGTGCTCTATCCGATCTCGAGCGGTGTCAGCGGTCGACGATGCGGCGATCTGATGGCGCTGAACCCGCTGTCCCCGATCTTCGAGCTGGCCCAGGGTGGATCGATCCAACGCCCGATCCGCGCCACCGTGGCCATGCGGAGCGGCCGCGGTGCGGCCGGTTCGATTCGCTGTGGCGGTCACTGATCTACGTGGTGATCTGCGTGCTGGCGGTCTGGGTATTCAGCCGCGAAGCACCGCGGATCGCCGAGGCGCTGTAGAGCGCCGATCACCGCGCCGGCGCAGCGACAACGCGATCAGGGTCACGGCCGGCATCTGCCAGTCCCAATCGAGCGGCTGGTGTGCGAGCCAGACCGACGAAGCCGGCGGCCGGCCCGGCGGCAAGGGCGGGCGCCGCCTGCAGGGCATCGCGCGCCGCGAGGCCACGCCGCCGAGGAACATGACGAGGAACACAACGCCGACGATCCCGAGCTCGGCCAGCGTCTGCAGCGGCAGCGAGTGGGCGTCCTGAGCGAACTCGTCGATCGGCCGGTAGCGCAGCCAGTAGACCGCCCAGCCGCCTGCGCCGACGCCGCGGATCGGCTCGTCGCCGAACGCGCGCATGGCCACCCGCCAGTAGGCGTAGCGGTTGCTCTGGAGCGTCACGTAGCGGGTGGCGCCGGCGCTGAGCGGCCGGCTGGCGCGCTCCTTGGCGCCGACCACGATCGCCAGCGCGAGGCCCGCGCAGATGACCGCCATCGCGATGCACGGGCGCCCGCCGCGGCAGCGTCGAGCGCGCCGCGGACGCTCACTGGCGCATCAACCGCGACTGCGCATCGCGCCACGCGACCATGATCACGACCAGCAGCACGAGCGCGATCGCTCCCTCGCGCTCGCGGGTGGCGCGAGCGCGCCGGCCAGCGAGGTGACAGAGTGAAACGGCGCCGCCGCGCGCGCGAGGCCGACGGCGCCAACGACGAGTGCGACCAGCAGGCCCGCGCACTGCTCGCGCCGTCGGCGCGAGCAGGATCAGCGGCGACCAGCCCGGCGGCGCACGGCGAACAGTGCGCCCCGCGAGAAGCTGAGATACAGGCCCATGCCCGATGCGGCGCGGCGGCGGCGCATCGCGCCCAGCCGCAGCCAGCGGGGCCGCGTCGCGTCTCCGGCCAGCCGCGCGCACAGAACGACGCCGAGCGCCGCCAGCTCGCCCATCGCATTCCAGTAAGTCAGCGGTTGCTCGAGCCGCCCCTGCGCGCTCACCGATCGCTGGAAGTGCAGCAGCCCGGGCAGCAGCCGCTCGGAGATCCCGTAACCGATCACGATCAGCACGCCCAGCGGCGAGGCCGGCTCGACGATGCGCTGCCAGCCGCGGTCGCGCAGCAGAGCCGCGGCGGCCAACAGGGTCCCCAGGTAGAGAATCACGATCTGCCCGGCGTGGTAGGCGCTGCCGGCGATGGGCGCCCAGAGCGATCGATAGCAGCGTCCAGACCGGCCAAGAAGGCCGAGCCCGACCATGGCCACGAGTGCCGCCGCGGCCCACCCGCAGCGCGCCCGGGACGGCGATCACGGCCACCGCGACGAGCAACCAGGCGACCAGTCCGGCCACGGCTCGCGGGCTGTCGAAATAGCCGCCGGCGAAAAACGCCAGCACGGTGGGACCGGCGAGAAGCGCGACGCGGGCGCCGGTGAGGACGCCGGCTACGCATCGGCTAGCGATGCTGATCCCGCGCGGCGCGCCTGACCAATCGCGTCGACGCCAGCATCTGGCGCTCGCTTGTCGCCGGGCCGACGCCGTCGGTTGGAGGCGGCTTCGATCTCCGTCACGCACGCCGCGCCGGAATGCCGCCACGTCGAATCGCGCGGCGTTGCGTCGGCAGGCCTCGGGATCGACCGCGCCGTCGTCGAACTCGAGCACCGCCCGGGCCAGCTCCGACGGCCCGCCCGACCACAGCCGGCCGGTGACCCGTCGACGACTCGTCTCGAGCACGCCTCCGGCGCGCCGAGCGATCACCGGACGGCCGGCTGCCTGCGCCTCGACCGCGGCAATCCCGAACTCCTCCACCGAGGTCACCACCAGGGCGCGAGCCGACCCCATGATGTCGGCCACGGCCGGATCCGGCAGCCGCCCGGCGAACTTGATCGTGGGGCCCGCCTCGCGGCGGAGATGGCGCCATGCGGGTCCGTCGCCGACGACGATCAACGGCAGGCGCAGCTGGTTGAACGCGGCGATCGCCACGTCGAGCTGCTTGTGGGGCATCAGCTCCGACACCGTCACGTAGTGATCGCCGACCGGGCGGAGAGCGAACCGCTCGGTCTCCACGGGTGGATAGACGACTCGCGACTCCCGTCCGAAGTAGGCGCGGATCCGGGCCTGCGTCGCCCGTGAGTTCGCGATGTAGCGGTCGGTGCGCTGGGCGGCGATCCAGTCCCACTGGCGCCAGCGCCGGAAGGCTCCGGCCAGAAACGTCCGCGTCAGCGGGTTGCGGCGGCGCGAGAGCGTCTGCTCCCGCTCGTTCCAGGCATAGCGAAAGGGGTTGTGGCAGTAGCTGACGTGGACCGTGTGTTCGCCACACAGCACGGCATGGGCCCAGGCCGACGAGCTGGAGACGACCAGGTCGTACTGCGACAGATCGAATGATTCGATCGCGGCCGGATACAGCGGAAACAGCGCCCGGAAGGTCCGCGCCGTCGGGCGCAGCCGCTGCAGAAAGGTCGTCTGGACGTTGCGATCGGCGAACCTGCCCTCGGTTCCCAGCTCGTCGTAAACGGCCGTGTAGATGTCGGCCTGCGGCCACATCTCGCACAGCTTCAGGAACACTCGCTCAGCCCCTCGGACATCGAGCAGGAAATCGTGGACGAGCGCGACCCGCTGCTCAGAAGGTGCGGAAGTGGTCGCGTTTCCCACCGACGGCAGTCTATGAGGTTGTACGTGACGGATAGCCTCATGAGGCCGATGCCGGCCGCGTTGCTAGTCAGCTATTCAGGGGCGCTGGGTGGCGCCGAGCGCGTGCTCGTCGAGTTCGCGGCCGCGCTCGAGGGTGAGCGCTGGCTGGCCTGCCCCGAGGGACCGCTGGCCGCGGCGGCCCGGGATGTCGGAATCGGCGTCCGGCCGATGACCGCGCGCGGGCTGAGGTTGCGCGGTTCGCTGGCCCAGCGCGGGGTGGCGGCCGCGCGGCTGGCCGCACACGGCTTCGAGGCGCGCGCCGCTGTCCGCGACCTGTCCCCCGATCTCCTCATCGCGTGCGGCATGCGCTCGGGGCTTTCACTGCTGCTGGCGGGCAGGCCCGAGGTGCCGCTGATCTTCATGCACAACGACATGCTTCCCGGCCCCCTGATCGCCGCCGCCATCCGTCGCGCCGCGGCCCGAGCCGATCTGGTCATCGTCCCGTCGCAGGCTGTGGCCGAGGATCTGGCCGTCTCGCCCGCGCCGCTCGTCGTCCATCCTGGGGTCGAGGTCGACGCATTCGCCGACCTGGGGGAGGCTCAGGAGCCCCCGGTGGTGCTCGTGCTCGGCGCGCTCGTGCCCTGGAAGCGCCCAGGGTTTGCGCTTGAGGTCTGCGCGCGTGCCCGTCGATCCCTGCCGGAGCTCGTCCTGCGCTTCGTCGGCGCCCCGCTCCAGGACGGCGCGCCCATCGACGAGTGGTGTGAGCGCGCGCGTGCCCCCGACCTTGCCGGCGCGGTCCAGTTCGCGGGGTCGGTGCCCGACCCGAGACCCGAGCTGGCGCGTGCGAGCTGCCTGCTTCACTGCGCCGAGCGTGAGCCGTTCGGACTCGTGGTGGCCGAGGCGATGGCAGCCGGACGGCCGGTGATCGTTCCCGCCGACGCCGGTCCGGCGGAGATAGCCGATGCTCGATGCGGGGTCTTCTATCCGCCCGGCGATGTCGATGCTTGCGCCCGGGCGGTGGTCGATGTCGCCGGTGATCGTCGGCGTGCGCTGGCCATGGGCAAGCGCGGTCGGGAGCGAGTGCGAGAGCATTTCGGGGCGGCGCGGATGCGCGATGAACTTGCCGCCGCTGCGGCGCAGGTCCTCCGGCCGCAGGGCGCCAGCGTGGCTGAGCCGCGGCGTCAAGGGGTGGACCTGACCCTGGTGACGGTGACCCACAACTCGGCGCCCGAGCTTCGCGCCTTCCTGGCCTCCGTCGAGCGGTTCCTCCCCGAGCGCCCGGGTGGTCGCGGTCGACTGCGCCTCCGATGACGCGAGCGTCGATGTTGCGCAAAGCGGTTCCCCGAGCGTCGCTGTCGTGGCACTCGACGAGAACGTCGGCTTTGGCACGGCCTGCAATCGCGGGCTGACGGAGGTGCGTGGCCCGGTCACCGCGCTCCTCAACCCGGACGTCGAGCTCCTCGACGATTCGCTGGCGCCACTCGCCGCCGAGGCGCTCCGGGACGACCGGCCCCCACGCCTGCTCGCCCCGCTGGTCCTCGCGCCCGACGGCTCGCGGCAGGACACCGTGCACCCCCGCCCGGCGTCGTTGCCCGAGGTGGTCGGCGCCTTCGTGCCGCTGCCAGTCGTGCCCGGCGCGGCGCCGTGGCGAGCCCGCGCGCCACGGGAGGTCGGCTGGGCGGTGGGCTGTGCCCTGGTGGCGCGAACGGAAACGCTGCGCAGCCTGGGGCCGTTCGACAGCCGAATCTTCATGTACGGCGAGGACCTCGAGCTCGGTCTGCGTGCCGCCGAGGCCGGGATCGCGACCTGGTTCTGGCCGAGCAGCCGCGTCCTGCATCACGGGGCGCACTCGACCGCGCCGGCTTTCGGCGGCGAGCCGTTCGAGCGGCTGGCGAGCGCCCGACGTGACGTGGTCGTCCGTCTGTATGGGCGGCGTCGAACGGCGGTGGACGATGCCGCGCAGGCCGTGACCTTCGCAACCCGGATCGCCGGCAAGCGGCTGCTCGGTCGGTCGGCAGCGCGCGAGCGGCGCCAGCTCGAGGCCCTGCGCAGCGCCCGCCGAGCGGAATGAAGCGGTCGCGACGCACATGGCTGGCGGTGGGGCTTCTCGTCATGGCGCTCGTCATCGGCGCAGTCGTGATCGGTTCTGGCGGGTCGCATCACCGCCAGGCGACGTCCAATCGCGGCCCCGTGCCGAGCCCGACCACGCCCCCCACGGGTCCGGGCCCGCCCGCCCAGCCGGCGCCCGCCCGGCAGCAGTTCGGCGCCAACGTCAACCGCCTGTTCAACGACCGGACCTACAGCGCGAGCGAGATTGCCGCGCAGCTGCGCGCGCTCAGCGCCACGGGGGCGACGCTGGCCCGCAGCGACGCGCTGTGGGAGGCGACCGAACCATCGGCTCCGGTCGGCGGACACCATCAGTACAACTGGGGCTTCGACGACTCGATCGCCGCCTCGCTGGCCGCGCAGGGACTCAGGTGGCTGCCGATCCTCGACTACACGGCGCCCTGGGACGCGTCCCGGGCGGGGGTCGCCCACTCCCCGCCCCGTGCGCCGGCTGCCTTCGCGGCCTTCGCCGGCGCCTTCGCCCTCCGATATGGCCCCGAGGGGGCGTTCTGGCGCTCGCACCCCGAGCTGGCGGCGGACCCCGTCGATACCTACGAGATCTGGAACGAACCCGACAACGGCGTGTTCTGGGCTCCCACCCCCGATCCCGCCGCCTACGCCGAGCTGTATCTGGTCAGCCGTGACGCCATCACCTCGGCCGATCCAGGCGCCCGCGTGATCATCGGCGGGCTGACCAAGGCGCCGGTGTTCCTGCCCGAGCTTGTGCACGCGCAGCCCGACCTGGTCGGTCACATCGACGGTGTGGCCCTCCATCCCTACGGCGACAGCGCGGCTGCCGTGCTGGGCAAGATCCGGGCCGCGCGGGCCACCCTGGCCTCGCTCGGGCTGGGCAGCGTGCCGCTGTATGTGACCGAGCTCGGATGGACGACGCGTCCGGCCGGAACGCTCAACTATGCCCCCGCGCGCCGGCGGCCGCGCGACATCTTCACCACACTGACAGCCCTCGGGCATACGAACTGCGGGATCGCGGCGACGCTGATCTACACCTGGGTCACACCCGAACTCAACCCGGCCGACAAGGAGGATTGGTTCGGCATCCACCCGCCCAGCGGCGGGACAAGCGCCGACACGGCCGCGTTCGCCGCCGGGCTCCGTCGGGCCAGCAGCCCGGGTCCGACGCTTCACGCCTGCCGTTAGATCGCTCTATCTGATGCAGCGGGTGGCGACGCTGCCCTTCTTGCGGCAGCCCTCGAGCGCCAGCACACCCCTCGTGTAGGCGGACAGCGCCGGCTTGGTCTGGACCTTGCCGTGCTTGTCGTAGCGCAGGAGCCCCGCGAAGTTGAACGCCGGCGCATGGGGGTACTCAGCCCCCATCCACGTGTAGTAGTCGAAACCGGCCAGGTTCAGCGCCTTTCGATGCTGGGCGAGCATGGGCAACAGCGCGGCGATCTTCTTCGCCTGTCCCTTCTCGGTCGTGTTCCAGTCAAAGTGCTGCGGCGACTTGCCCTTGGCCGACGGCCAGCTCAGCTCTGTGGCCAGAAGCGGCGTCTTCTTCTCCCCCTGGGCATTCGCCGCGCGGCGCACGAGCTGCAGGTAGGTGATGACACGGCTTGGCGTGGAGGTGAAGCCGTTGACCGAGATCACGTCGTACAGCCGCCGCGCCCCGCGGATGTGATTGATCTGACCGAGGGCATCCCAGGCCGTGTTGGTCAGCGCCCCGAGCACGACCTTGGCCTTCGGGTCGGCATGCTTGATCGCCTTGTGCGCGGCGTGGAGAAGGGAGACATAGCCCTTGGCGAACGGCTGGGGCCAGTAGTAGGTCAGGTTGGCCTCGTTCCAGATCTGCCAGGCGCGAATCGGAAGGCGGTGGCTCTTGCCCGCCCAGAAGCTGCCGTGGGGCCCGTAGCGCTTGATCAGCGCGGTGATGTAGGCGGCGTACGGCCCGGCCCGCTTGGGGATTCGGCAGCCCACCGTCCTTGTTTTTCTTGGCGTCCCAGCCGGGCACGTAGAGGATCGTCGGAAGCACGGTGATCCCGCGCTGCGCGGCCAGGGCGACGACCTCGTCCGTGGCCCGGAAATCGGTCGGAACGCCGCCGACGTTGACGAACCCCGTCGGAGTTGTGCTTCCGGGCTTCAACGGCTGGGCGGCGGCCCAGTTGAAGGCCATTCTCACCGTCTCGACGCCCGACTTGACCATCAGATTGAACTGCTTGGCCAGATTGATGTTGTCCGCCGGGAGCAGCGGCGGGCCGTCGAGATCGACGCCCACGAATCCCTGGGGCACGGGGGTTCCGGGCAGCGTGGCCGACGAGGCCGCCGCGGGGGCAGCCGCCCACGTCAGGGCGATCAGCAGAACCGTGAGTGGGGAGCGCCTCCACAAAGCCGATCCGAGTCTAGCCACGACGGTTGGAACACGACTCGGCCCCAAAGGTCGCGGAGCACAGCATTTTCGCTTGCCTCATGTCGAGGGTGCGAGCAGGGCTTGCAGTGCGGCGTCTGTCTGTCGGGCACAGCGGTCCCACGAGTACTTGCCGGCGCGGTGAAGGCCGGATGCGATCAGCCGCGCGCGCGCCGTCTCGTCCGTCGCGGCGGTCGTGATTGCCTTGACTAGCTCCGCGGGATCGTTCGGGTCGACGAGCAGTCCGGCGGCACCTACGGTCTCCGGCAGCGCGCCGGCGCGGGCGGCCACCACGGGCACGCCGGCGGCCATTGCCTCCAGGCAAGGCAGGCCGAAGCCCTCGTACAGCGAGGGCGTCACCACGGCTCGGGCGCCGGCGTACAGCCCCGGCAGGAGCGTCTCGGGGACGTAGCCAAGCCGACGCAGGCTCGCTTCTCCGCCCCGCAGGTAACCGCGGCCCGAACCGGCGAGCACCAGCTCGATTCCCTCGCCTGCCAGCACGCCGGCGGCCGGCTCGAGCGCGGCCAGGTTCTTGCGCCCGGATGCCGTGCCGACGGCCAGGACGTACGCCTCACCCAGGCCCAACGCTCGGCGGGCCGGACCCGGGTCGACGGTGGGCGAAAACCTTTCCTCGACCCCTTCCGGAACCACCCTGATCCGCTCGGGCCCGACGCCGAGCAGCTCGACGACCTCCTGACGCGAGAACTCGGACACCGTGATCACCAGTCTGGCCCGCTGAGCCAGGATCGGCAGGAGGCGGCGCTGATAGGCGACATAGCCGCGTGAGAAGGCGTCCGGATGGCGAAGCGGCGCGGCATCGTGAATCACCACCACGTTGTCGCGGCCCAGGACCGGCGCCAGGTTGGCCGGCGAGTAGACCAGAGCACAATCGCGGGCGCGCAGGAGGAGCACCGCCTGTTCCCACACGTGGCCAGCCCGATGGGCCAGGGATGGATCGGGCCCAATCACCCTGTAGCGGTCGGGACGGAGCACGGGCAACCGGCGCGCCATCTCCCTGGCCAGGCGCTCGACGCCTCCGATCTGCTCCCGCACGGCGGCGCGAGCGTTGATCGCAATCAGGGGTCCGGCAGCCGGACGCGCGCCCGGGTCGGCCGTCAGCCTCGACGCGAGTAAGCGAGCCTCCAGCGCACCACGATGCCGGCGCCCACGAGGCCCAACCCGATGGCGGCGGCGAGCCAGGCGTTGAACCCGGTGAACGGCAGCTGACCCGATGAGCCGGTGGACGTGCCGCCTGACGTCTGCGTCGAGGAAGCAACCGGGGTGCCCGACGAACTGCCCGTGGGCGCCGTGGGCGTTGTCCCCGATGACGGAGCCGTGCTCGACGAACCCGAGCTGGAGGTTGAGCCCGAACTCGAGCCCGAGCTCGAACCGCCTGAGCCGCCACGCTGTGGTGATGGCCTCCGCTCAGCGGGTCGATGTACTGCTGGTCCCCAGCCGATGGGCCGGTGGCCAGTGCCATGCTCGGCGCCACCAGGGCGACCGCACACAGCGCCAAGGCAAAGATGGAGCCCTTCTTGAGTCGGCGCACGCTGCGAGTATGGCAAGAGATGACGTCGCTCGCGTCGAGTCCGTCGCTCCCGGGGTGTCCGTCGCGCGTCTCCAGATCGCTTGCCGGACCCTCTTTCGGCCCCTGCGGGAATGCCATCAAACTGCGCTTTTGCAGGATTTCTTGCACGACCAGGGGATCGGCACGCGATGGCGACGCGGCGTGTTAGGGTGATCCGCGCCCCCCGCCGTGGGCTCTCCTTCGGACCCCGCGCAACCTCTGTCCAGCGCGACCGGGTCCGCGTCCTGCCATGTTCGCTTCCCGCCGACATCGATCGACTCTGCGCGCGCTCGCCGCGCTCGGCGCCGTGGCCACCGTGCTGCTCGCCAGCGACCTGACGGCTCCAAGCTCCGGCGACCTGCAGAGCCAGATCAGCGCCAGCAAGTCGGCCGCCGCCTCGCTGCAGCAGACAATCGCGGCCGACACGGCGCAGGTCGAGCGCACCACCGGCGGCCTCCAGGCCGCCGAGCAACACCTGTCCTCGCTGCAGTCCGAGCTGAACGCCCGCGAGGCCGAGCTCCGCAAGGTGCAGGGCCAGCTCGTCGCCGCTCGGGACCATCTGGTTCAACTCGAGAACCGGCTGCGAGTTTCCTCCGCCGCGCTGGCGGCCAACCTGGTCTCCGCCTACGAGGGACAGACGCCCGACCTGGTGAGCGTGATCCTCAACGCCCACGGATTCAGCGATCTGCTCCAGCAGATGGCCTTCCTGCGCCGCGTGGGGAATCAGGACGCGCGCATCGTCAGCGCCACCCAGGCGGCCAAGGCCGAGGTGGCCAGGCAGACTGAGAAGCTGGCGTCCCTCGAGCAGCGCGATCGCGGCCTCACCAACCAGATCCTCGCCCAGCGCAACCAGGTCGCCGGCCTCAAGGCCGCGCTCCTGTCGCGCCAGATATCCGAGATCAGCGCTCGCAAGCACGACACCACGCGACTGCAGACCGTCAACGACCGCCTGAGCAGCCTGAACTCGCGGCTGAAGGCGGTCGAGGCCCGCGCCGCCGCGGCCGCCGCCCGCGCCGCGACGACTCAGAACGCGACCGTCAGCGGCGGGATCGCCGTCGACACCGGCGGCATGGTCCAGGCGCCGCCGGGGGCTCCCGCCGCCGTCGCCAAGGTGATCGCCGCCGGCAACGCGATCGCCACCCTGCCGTACATCTACGGCGGCGGCCACGCCTCCTTCCAGGCCAGCGGCTACGACTGCTCGGGGTCGGTCAGCTACGCTCTCGCCGCCGCGGGCCTGCTCAGCTCGCCCCTGGACTCAACCGGCTTTGAGAGCTGGGGGGATCCGGGGCCGGGCAAGTGGATCACCGTCTACGCCAACGCCGATCACGCGTTCATGATCGTGGCCGGCTGGCGCTTCGACACGGTCGCCCTGGCTGAGGGCGGCACCCGGTGGTCGCACACGCCGCCGGACGAGCCCGACCTGGGCAGCTTCGTCCAGCGCCACCCGCCCGGGCTGTAGACCCTGCCGTCGATCCGGCTGGCGGTGGCGGCGATCGGTTCGGTTCGCTCGACTGTGGCGTTCGGGTCGGCTGCGGGCGCTGCGCGCCAGCGCACCGTTGGCGATTGCGATTGGGAACGGCGGCTGCGGATGGGGCGGTGGGGACGTGCGCTCCGGCGGGTAAAACTTCGATCGCGGTGCCACGTTGGAGGGGGCTCGCTCCGGAGGGTTCGCTATGCGGGCTTTATCGAGCGAGCCCCCGGCTTCAGCGCCTCGGCGTCGAAATTGTGCTCGCCCGTGCCCGCGACAGCACCCCATCATCCGACCCCTTCGCCAGCATGAGTGACCACCGTCAGCCGGCTGCCGGGACCCGTCGCGGCGGCACGACACCCCGAGCGGGCAGGTCGTGCAGATCGCCACGGACGGCGGCGGCGGGCTCGTTGGTCCGCCTTCCGCCACCAGATCCGGAGTGCAGCCACCGCGTGGCCAGGAGGGCCAGCGCGGGAAGCGCCACAAGAGCGAGCATGGCCAGGAACCAGATCTGGCCCGCGTCAGTGCCCTCGCCGAGAGAGTGGATTAGGCCCGCGGCCCAGGCCAGCGCCGTGAACCGGTGCAGCTTGCGCCAGCGCTTGGCGCCGATGTGCTTGCGGGCGTAGTAGGACAGGCCGAGCAGGATCAGTCCCCAGCCGGCGACGATGCCGAGTGAGGTCCAGCCGGACTTGTAGCCGCTGACGAAGGGAATCGAGATGTCCGCGATCGACACCTTGAGGTAGCGGTCGCCCAGCAGCGCAACCGCGTGCACGACGATTGCCACGATCGTGGCCAGCGAGATCATCTCGTGGGCCGCGATCAGGTCCGGGCCGCGGCGCCCCAGCAGTTTCGTGCTCATGAGCAGCCCCAGCGAGACGCCGAGGCTGGCCAGGATCAACGCCGCGAAGCCGGCGGCGCGGCTCGTGATCCAGAAGATGTGGGGCGTCAGGTCGGTGGTCACGACAGTAAGCGTGATCCCAGACCGCGAGAAACCCGTAGGCACCGCATAAGAGAAACGTCTGAGTGGTCCATCGGCGACAATCGCCTCCGTGGACCAGCGAGTCAGCCTGATCACGCTCGGTGTCGCCGACCTGCGCCGCGCACGGGCCTTCTATGAGGCCCTGGGCTGGCACACCAACGCGGGGCCCGAGGACGACGTGATCTTCTTTCAGGCCGGCGGGATGATCGTCGGCCTGTGGGGGCGCGACCAGCTGGCACAGGACAGCGGCGTCGAGGACAACGGCGGCTGGGGCGGTGTGGCCGTGGCGATGAACGTGAGCTCGCCGGCCGAGGTCGACGCCGTGCTTGACGAAGCGCGGGCGGCGGGCGCGAAGGTCCCCCGGGAAGGGGCAGACACGTTCTGGGGTGGCTACTCAGGGCTGTTCATCGACCTCGACGGCCACCCCGTGGGAGGTCGCCCACAACCCCCACTGGACGCTCGACCCCGACGGGTCGGTTCGGCTGGCGCCGTAGCGCCGTCCGGCCCTCAGCGCCCCGGGTGGACGAGGTAGCCGGCGCGCACCGACGCGCTGCGCGCCGACTCGAACGGATTCGTGATCCGGACGGTCGAATAGGACACGCTGAACGCAGAGCCGCCAGCGGTCAGGGGCGACGGCGCGGCAGCCCCGGCGCGATCGCCCGGGCGGTAGTTGATGAACTCGTGCCCGCCGGGCCTGAGCCTGATCTTGGTCGTGTTCCAGTTCGGGTCGGCGATGGTGCCGACGTGGCCGGTCGTGGTCTCGGTTCGCGCAAGGCTGAACCTGGCCGAGCCGAAGTTGGCCAGCGGCAAAGTTTGACACTCTGTCGCGCTGACGCAGTCCGACGGCGCCTCGACGATCCATTCGGCGGAGGACACGTCGACGACCGGCGGGTGGACGGTTTTCTGGAACGTGCGGTGTGTCGTCCTGTCGGTTAGCTTCAGGGTGGCGCGGTGGCCGACGACAACGACGCTGGCGGTGATCGAGTCCCCGGGGCGTACGTGGAGATAAATCGGGCGCGACGGCTTGGGGACGAGCTCGTACCAGGCGCTGGATCTGACCGCCCCGCCGGCCGTGCAGTCGAGCTCGGTGCCGATCTGCTCGAGAGCCCGGGAGGTCACGCTGTAGCCACCCAGCCCGACCCACACCGCCGAATACGTCGGACTGCTGCCCGTGCAGCGCGCGCTTGGTTCGCGCCAGGCCGCGCTCACCCGGGAAAAGGTGACCCCATTTCGGTGCACGGCATAGCCGGCCCAGTTCGAGCTCACCGTCGTGTCTGCGGCGGCCGGGGCAGCGCCGGCGAGAGCAACACCCAGCGCAGCCGCCGTGAACCGGGCGCCTACGGAGATTCTCTTCGGTGCAATGGCCAGAAGGTTGAGCATCAGACCCCTAACGCGTCCCGTCCGAGGACGCCCCAAGGATCTTAGACGCTTGGCCCTGGCAGTCATACATCTTGGCCTGTGAACCGCTGCTCGCCGTGAAGGTGACGGCCGGGCACACCTTTTCCGCGACACTGATCGCTGCTTGGCTGCCCTGCCGCGTGTCGCCCGGTAGGCGCGGGCCCTGGCTCTGGTCGGCCAGGATCCACCGCAGATGCCCGCCGTGGATCTCGGTCACGAGCCATGAGGCCGAGACGGTGCTCTCGCGCCCCGAGAAGCCGCCGAGGCCGGCCACGTTGGCATTCTCCGACAGGATCAACGGCGCGGCGCTGCTCTGGCTCGAGACGCCGATCGTTCCGCCGCCGTGGGCCTGTGCGTAGCGGATCGCGGCCTTCAGGGTCGAGGTGTCGCCTCCGAATCCGCCTGGCCCACCCGGGCCGCCTCCCGGGCCACCGGCAGGTGCACTCGGGGCCCCGCCAGAGACGCCGCCCGGTGGCGCGAAGCCGCCTCCGGCCTGGCCGCCAAAGCCGTCAAAGCCACCAGAGCCGCCGGAGCCCCGGGCGCCACCGGGCGGGCCGCCGAGGCCGCCACCAGGAGCACCCCCGAGCGCACTTGTGGTGCCGCCCATCGGGAACGTCCCGTTGGTGGCGTGACCGAGCGTCTCGGCGGCCCAGACCGTCGGTGCCGCGAACAGGGCCACGAGCGCGACGGCGATGACGGCGGGCCGCTCGCGGGGGAGCAGCCCCAGCACTAGCACGGCCGCACTCCCGCCGGCGACACCGATCAGGAGGGGCTTGGCCCAGCTCAGCGAGCCGTTCATGTCACCGAGCACGACGAGCTCGGCGACGATGCCGGCGCCGATGGCCAGCGGGGCGAACACGCGCGCGCGGCGATCGCTCGGAAGCATCTGCGCCACGCCCGCGCCGACCAGGGCCGCGGTGAACGGAGCCAACAGCGAGACGTAATACGGATGGAAGATTCCCTCGGCGAAGCTGAACGCGATCGCCGTGGTCACGAACGCGCCACCGATCGCAATCAGCCATCCGGTACGCGGGTCGCGCCGGCGCAGCCGCGTGGCCAGCAGGAGCCCGAGCCCGGCCACGAGGGCGAAGCCCAGCAGCCAGCCCGCCTGGTCGCCAAGCCCGGCATTCAGCAGCCGGAACGGCCCGGTGCTACCGCCGAACAGCAGGTTGCCCCCGCCGCCACCGCCACCGCCGCCAGGGCCACCACCGGTGGGACCCCCTCCCTGGCCGGCGATCCGGCCCAGGCCGTTGTAGCCAAAGATCAGCGACCAGATGCTGTTGTCGCTGGTGCCGGAGATCCAGGGACGATCGCCGGCCGGTGTCAGGGTGACCAGGACCGGCCACGCCCCACCGACGATCGCCATGGCCAGACCACCGGCCAGCAGCTGGCGCAAAGCAACCAGACGCGCGCGCAGGCCGGGGCTCGAGGTCCACATCCAGGCGAGAGCGATGCCCGGCACGACCATTAGCGCGACGAGCATCTTGGTCTCGAATCCGAGCCCGACGGCAATTCCGCACAGAACGAGCCAGCGAGTGCGTCGCGTCTCGAGTGCCCGCAGCGCGAACCACAGAGCCGCGACCGAGCAAAGAACGAGCAACTCGTCGGGGTTGTTGTGGCGCGAGACGGCCACGACGATCGGCGTGGTGGCCAGCGCCAGTCCGCCGACAAATCCGGCGATCCGGCCGAACCGGCGGCGGACGAGGTCATACAGCAGCCCGGTGGCGGCGATGCCCATGAGCGCCTGCGGTGCCAGCAGGCTGAGCGAATGGAAGCCGAACACGCGAGCCGACAGCGCCTGGACCCAGAGTGCCAGCGGTGGCTTGTCGACGGTCATCAGGCCGCTGGGGTCGAGCGAGGCGAACAGGAAGTTGTGCCAGCTCGTGCTCATCGAGCGCACGGCGGCGCTGTAGTACTCGTTGGCCCAGCTGTTGATGCTCAGCCCCCAAAAGTTGAGGACGCCGGCCAGTGCGAGGAGACCCAGCAGCTCGGGCGCCGCGAACAGGCGCTCGAACACCGCGCGGATCCGCAGCCGGCCCGTCATCGGCCGCGGATAGGAGAGCGAGCCGCTGGTCATAGCGCCAGCATGGTTTGGCCGGGTGAGACCAACGTAAGAGGCTCGGCCGCTCGCCCCAGCGCAAGCATCAGCAGCTCGGTCTCAAAGGACCGATCCTGGGCCCTGACCAAGGGCATCAACTCGCGCGCCACGTCGGCGCGGATAGCCATCCACGGGCACTCGGCGTTGGTGCCGACGGCCACGTCGTCGTGCTCGGAGAGCAGCGGTAGGACGAGCGGCAGAAGCGGCCACGGGTCGGCCTGCACCTCGACATCCATCGCGCACAGCACGCGTGCCTTACTCTGGCTCCAGGCCCGTCGGATCGCTCGCCCGCGGCCGGGCTCTCGCAGCCGCATGAGCTCGACGCCCCGAAGCTCGTAGCTGAGCCGCAGGCCGGTGGCGAAGGTGCGGTCGGTGCTGGCGTGGTCGACGATCACGATCGACCATGTGAACGGAAACCGGCTGATGAGGAAGCCGTAGAGGCGGCGGATCGATGCCTCCAGGGCCCGCGCCTCGTCGTGGACGGGGACGAGCACCTCGATGTCGGGGCAGCCAACCCACGGGGGTCGCCCAGCTCTGCTGGAGCGACCCCTTTCTTCATCCTTGAGGATGGCCGCCGTCACGGCTGGCCCGGGACGCGATGGGTCTCCGCGTAGGCGCCGGCCGCAGCGATTGCGGCGGCTGCGGCGATCCCAAACCCGGCGAGAGTACGGACGAGATTTCTCATGGCCGGGAGCATCCGCGACCGGGTGAAGCCGGCCCGAAGACGTCGCTAAGACGAGCGTAGGAACGCCCGCCCTTACAGTTGGAGGTACACCTGAGAAGGAGATCTGAAATTGACACCTAACAGCTTCGACGCCAAGGCCCGCCTGAGCGTCGGTGACCGAACCTATGAGATCTTTCGCCTCGACGCCCTGCAGGCCAAATACGACGTCGCACGGCTGCCGTTCTCGGTCAAGATCCTGCTCGAGAACCTCATGCGCAACGAGGACGGAGAGTCAATCCGCGCCCAGGATGTTGAAACGCTGGCACGCTGGAACGCCGCCGAGGCGCCGAGCAAGGAGATCGCGTTCACCCCGGCCCGCGTGCTGATGCAGGACTTCACCGGCGTGCCGGCCGTGGTCGATCTGGCCGCGATGCGGGACGCGATGCGCGACATGGGCGGCGATCCCGACGACATCAATCCACTCGCGCCCGCCGAGCTGGTGATCGATCACTCGGTTCAGGTGGACGTCTTCGGGTCGCCGCGGGCGTTCGAGCGCAACGCCGAGCTCGAGTTCGAGCGCAACCAGGAGCGCTACGCGTTCCTGCGCTGGGGGCAGGGCGCCTTCCACAACTTCAAGGTCGTCCCGCCCGACACAGGGATCGTCCACCAGGTCAACCTCGAGTACCTCGCGCGGGTCGTGTTCGTCAACTCGGAGCTCGGACAGGCCTATCCCGACACGCTGGTCGGCACCGATTCGCACACGACGATGGTCAACGGTCTCGGCGTGCTGGGCTGGGGCGTGGGGGGGATCGAGGCCGAGGCCGCCATGCTCGGACAGCCGATGTCGATGCTGATCCCGCAGGTGCTTGGGTTCAGGCTCACCGGGGAGCTCCCGGAGGCGGCCACCGCCACTGACCTCGTGCTCACGGTCACCGAGTTGCTCCGCCAAACGGGCGTGGTGGGGAAATTCGTCGAGTTCTACGGGGAGGGGCTGGCGCACCTGCCGCTGGCCGATCGCGCCACGATCGGCAACATGTCCCCGGAGTTCGGCTCCACGTGCGCGATCTTCCCGATTGATGCCGAGACGCTGCGCTACCTCGAGTTCTC
This sequence comes from uncultured Solirubrobacterales bacterium, assembly GCA_963749545.1. GTDB lineage: Bacteria > Actinomycetota > Thermoleophilia > Solirubrobacterales > Solirubrobacteraceae > Palsa-465. The sequence goes on along the minus strand of CAVVNG010000019.1, from coordinate 502,480 downwards.
GGGGCGCCCGCGCGAACTGATCGACCTCGTCGAGGCCTACACCAAGGAGCAGGGGTTGTGGCACGACGAGCACTCCGACGAGCCGACCTTCAGCGACAAGCTCGAGCTCGACCTGGCAACGGTCGTCCCCAGCATCGCCGGGCCCAAGCGCCCACAGGATCGCGTGTCGTTGACCGAGGCCAAGCCGGCCTTCCGGCTGGCCCTCGAGGGCTACCTGCCCGACGAGAACGATGAGGACGAGGCTCTTGACGAGAGCTTCCCGGCCAGCGATCCGGTCTCGACCCACGTCCCCAACGGGACGGGGCACGAGCCGCAGGGAGGTTCGGGCGGCGCTCAGGTCGCCGAACGGCGGCGTACGGCCATCCCGGTGACGCTGGCCGACGGCACCGAAACCGATCTCGACCACGGCCACGTGGTCATCGCCGCCATCACCAGCTGCACCAACACCTCCAATCCGTCGGTGATGCTGGGCGCGGGGATCCTCGCCCGCAACGCGGTCCAGCGGGGGCTGAACGTCAAGCCCTGGGTCAAGACCTCGCTCGCGCCAGGCTCCAAGGTAGTGAGCGAGTATCTGGATCGCGCGGGGCTGACCGAGTACCTCGAGGCGCTGGGTTTCCATCTCGTCGGCTATGGCTGCACGACCTGCATCGGTAACAGCGGGCCGTTGCCGGAGGAGATCTCGGATGTTGTCGGAGCCGAGGATCTGGCGGTGGTTTCCGTCCTCTCGGGCAACCGCAACTTCGAGGGCCGGATCAACCCCGACGTGAAGATGAACTACCTCGCCTCGCCCCCGCTGTGCGTCGCCTACGCGCTGGCGGGCACGATGGACATCGACCTCTACGACGAGCCGCTGGGCGAGGACGACCACGGCCGACCGGTGTACCTGAAGGACCTCTGGCCGAGCGCCGAGGAGGTAGCGCAGACCGTGCAGGAGGCCGTCCAGTCGGACATGTTCCGCAAGAGCTACGGCGAGGTGTTCGACGGCGACGAGCGCTGGAACTCGCTCGAGGTGCCGACCGGCGAAAGCTTCGCATGGGACCCGGAGTCAACCTACGTCCGGCGCCCTCCGTACTTCGACAGCCTTCCCGCCGAGCCCGAACCGATCACCGACATCGACGACGCTCGGGTGCTCGCCGTGCTCGGCGACAGCGTGACCACCGACCACATCTCACCCGCCGGCGCGATCAAGCGCGACGGGCCGGCCGGCCGGTATCTGATCGAGCATGGCGTGACGCCGAGGGACTTCAACTCCTATGGATCGCGGCGAGGCAATCACGAGGTGATGATGCGCGGCACGTTCGCCAACATCCGGTTGCGCAATCAGCTCGCGCCGGGCACCGAGGGCGGCGTCACGATCAAGCTGCCCGAGGGCGAGCAGATGTCGATCTACGACGCGGCCATGAGGTACATCGACAACGGCGTGCCGCTGATTGTCCTGGCCGGTAAGGAATACGGCTCGGGCTCATCGCGCGACTGGGCGGCCAAGGGCACTCGCCTGCTCGGCGTCCGTGCGGTGATAGCGGAGAGCTTCGAGCGCATCCATCGCTCGAATCTGGTCGGTATGGGCGTCCTGCCGCTGCAATTCCAAACTGGCGAGTCCACGCAATCACTCGGCCTGACCGGGCACGAGGTGTTCACGATTCACGGCCTGGCCGACAGCGAGACGATCCCGCGCGAGCTCACCGTTCGCGCCGATGAAAAGGAGTTCACGGTGATCGCCCGGATCGACACGCCGAAGGAGCAGCGGTACTTCCGCCACGGAGGGATCCTGCAGTTCGTGCTGCGGGAGCTGCTGGCGAACTGAGCGCGGGAGCGCGCCCCGGGCCCTGCCCGGCCCGGGCGTCCCCGGGCGCGCGAGATGGCGTCCGGGGCGAGAGCAGGTCGAGACCCGCCTGAGATTGCGGGACGAGGTCGCGTGTCTGAGAATCGTCTCGACAACCAGGAGGTGCGAAATGGCACGCGTTGCACAGGTGGTGGGAAGGCGGCGACCGCGAGCGGGGGTGATGATCGCAGTCGGGGTGGTTGCGCTCGGCGCCGGTGGGGTCGGCTGGGCGACAGTCGCTTCGGGGGTCTTCACGCTCGGCGCGGGCAGCGTCCCGCTCGAGGTGTACTTCAGCTGCAAGCGAGGCGCGCAGCTGGACGACGTGTGGAGCCACCCAACGATCGACGTCGAGTCCGCGACGAGTCCGCACTTCCACCAGACCGTCGGCCCAGCGCTGCCCAAGAAGCCCAGGATCGGCCCCGGACCAATCCACAAGGTGTTCGGGACCGAGTAGAGCGGCCGACCAGTAGCCTTCGCCGCCGTGGCGATGCCCCAACTCCTCGAGCAGCTGCTGACCGCGGTCGGTCCGTCGGGTCACGAGATCGACGCTGCCCGCGCCTGGCGCGACGGCTGTCAGTCGTTCGCCGCCGAGGTGGGTGCTGACAAGGTCGGCTCGTCGTGGGCGCGAGTGCCCGGTACCGCCGACGGCCCCTCGTTGGTGGTCGTCGGCCACATCGATGAGATCGGGCTGCACGTGACCCACATCGAGGACGAGGGCTACCTGCGCTTCGGCGAGGTCGGCGGGTGGGATCCCCTGGTGCTCGTCGGGCAACGCGTCCGCGTGATGACTCGCGGAGGCGTGGTGCCGGGGGTGATCGCTCGCAAACCGATCCATCTGCTCAGAGGCGACGACCGCAAGAAGGCCCCCGAGCTCAAGGAGCTGCACATCGACATCGGGGCGGAGTCCGGTGAGGAGGCCCAAGAGCTGGTGCGGATCGGCGACGTGGCGGTGATCGATGCCGATCCCGTCGAGATGCGCAACGGACGCGTGATCTCGCGGGCGCTCGATAATCGCGTCGGCTGCTACGTGGCGGCCGAGAGCGCCCGGCTCGTCGCCGAAGCGGGCGGCGCTCCGGGCGATGTGATCGCCCTCGCGGTCACCCAGGAGGAGACGAGCTTTGCCGGTGCCCGCACGAGTGCCTTTCACCACGATCCGGATGTGGCGATCGTGGTCGACCTCACCTTCGCCACCGATCAGCCCGGGGTCGAGCTGGGGCCGATCACGCGTCATACGCTCGGCTCCGGCCCCGTGATTTCGCGCGGGACCAGCCTGCATCCCGTGGTGTTCGAGCTGCTCCACGACGCGGCCGAGGAGGCCAAGATCGAGTTCACGCTCGAGTCGCTGGGCCGCGGCACCGGCACCGACGCCGATGCGATTCACCTCAGCCGATCCGGGGTGGCCACCGGGCTGGTGTCGGTCCCGTGTCGCTACATGCACTCGCCGGTGGAGATGGTCTCGCTGAGAGACATCGACGACGCCGCCCGGCTGATCGCGGCCTTTGCCAGCCGTCTGACGACGGACGTTTCCTTCGTGCGCTGAGTGCTGCTTCTGTGGGACATCGACGGGACGCTCGTGTCGGGCGCCACGCGAGCGCACAGCGAGGCGCTGCACGCTGCGCTGAGCGAAGTGCATGGAATCGATTCCAAGCGGGCGAAGTGGGATCTCTCCCCCGCCGGCCGCACCGACGGCGAGATCGCCCGAGCCATCCTGGTCGGCGCGGGAGTCGACGCCGTGCAGATCGACGAGCGCGCCGACGACGTGCGGGAGCGCTGCTGTGAGATCTACGCCCGTATGCCCAAGACAGACCTCTCGCACACCGTCCTTCCCGGGGTCGTCGACGTGATCAGCTGGCTGACCACGCGAGACGACGTGCTGCTCGGGCTGCTGACCGGCAACTACGAGCCGGTGGCGCGATTGAAGCTGCGCCAGGCCGGGATCGGTCAGTACTTCCCGCCGCAGCAGGGGGCGTTCGGATCGGACAGCGAGGACCGGGCGGCGTTGCCCGGCATCGCGCGCCGGCGGGCGGGCCGCAGCGGTGTCCCCTACCCGCGCGCCGACACCATCGTGATCGGGGACACCCCGCGCGATATCGCGTGTGCGCGCGCCGACGGCGTGCGATGCATCGCCGTGGCCACCGGCCCGTTCGGAACCGAGGATCTACAGGGTGCCGATCGCGTGGTGGCCGACGCGCAGGGGTTGCGTACGGTGCTGACCGAGCTGCTCGACGGCTGAGCGCCGGGCTCTGGCGACGGGCTCAGCTCTCGGGCGTGGGGAACTGCGAGCGCATCATCAGGTCCCACACGCGGTCGGGCGTCAGCCGGCGCTGGGTGATCATCAAACGCGCACTCGGCGTGACGGGGTAGCGGGCCCTGGGGCGCCCCGCCCTGAGTGCGTCGGCGATCCGCTTGGCCACGGCCTCAGGACCGCCGCCGAGCTTGGCCATCGGTCCCTTGTAGGCGCCCTCGGTCAACTCGGCCACCTTGCGGTTGAACTCGCCGTAGGCACCCTCATCGCCGGCAGCGCCGACCGAGCCGGAGGCCACCTCGCCGAAGTTGGTCACGATCAATCCAGGCTCGATCACGATCACGTCGACGCCGAAGCCACGGACCTCGAAGCGCAGCGCGTCGCTGAGCGCCTCGACCGAATACTTCGTTGCGTGATAGAGACCGCCACCGGGAAACGTGAGCCGGCCCCCCATCGAGCTGATGTTGACGATCTTGCCCCAGTGCTGGGCGCGCATTCCCGGGAGGACGAGCTGGCACATCCGGATCAGACCGAATACGTTGGTCTCGAACTGCCGCCGGACCTGGTCGAGCGGCACCGACTCCACCGCACCGGACTGGCTGTAGCCGGCGTTGTTGACCAGCACCCCAACCGCGCCCTCGGCCTGAGCAACGGCATCCACCGCGGCGCTCATCGAGGCTTCGTCGGTCACGTCGAGGGCCAGCGTCTGGCAGCCCTGTTCGGCGAGATCGGCGATCGACTCCGGCCGTCGCGCGGTGGCGTAGACCTTCCACCCGTCTTGCGCGAGGCGCAGCGCGGTGGCGTGGCCGATGCCCGACGAGCAACCGGTGATGAGGACCGCCTTGGACGGCACGCGCGCAGCGTATCGCGCGCGACGCTATGTGCGCGTGAGCTTCTTGTATGTGATCCGGTGGGGACGGTCGGCCTCGGCCCCGAGCTGATCGTGGCGGAAGCTCTCGTAGGCCTCGAAGTTGCCCTCGAACCAGCGCACCTGGGAGTCGCCCTCGAAGGCCAGCACGTGGGTGGCGATGCGATCGAGGAACCAGCGATCGTGGGAGACCACGACGGCGCACCCGGCGAATGACAGCAGGGCCTCCTCGAGTGCGCGCAGGGTGTCGATGTCGAGGTCGTTGGTCGGCTCGTCGAGCAGGAGGAGGTTGCCACCCGTACGCAGCAGTTTGGCCAGGTGCAGCCGGTTGCGCTCGCCGCCGGACAGCTTGTCCACCTTCTTCTGCTGGTCGGTGCCCTTGAAGTTGAACCCGGCCACGTAGGCGCGGCTGTTCACCGTGCGATCACCGAGGGTGATCTGGTCCTGGCCCCCCGACACCTCCTGCCACACGGTCTTGTCCGCATCGAGTGCATCGCGCGATTGGTCGACGTAGGCGAGCTGGACCGTCTCGCCGAGGCGCAGCGCTCCGGAGTCGGGCTTCTCGGCGCCGGTGATCATCCGCACGAGCGTGGTCTTGCCGGCGCCGTTGGGGCCAATCACACCGACGATCCCGCCGCGAGGAAGCTTGAACGACAGGCCGTCGATGAGGACGCGATCGCCGTAGGCCTTGCGCAGATCCTCGGCCTCGACCACCACCTCGCCCAGCCGCGGACCGGCCGGGATGTGGACCTGAACCTGATCGAGCTTGACGTTGCGGTCCTCGGCCAGCAGCGCTTCGTACGCGTTCAGCCTGGCCTTGGGCTTGTTGCGCCGCGCGCTGGCGTTCAGCCGCACCCACTCGAGCTCGCGCTCGATCGTCCGCTTGCGCGTCTGATCCTGGCGGGCTTCGGCGTCCAGACGCTCACGCTTCTGCTCGAGCCAGCCGCTGTAGTTGCCCTGGTAGGGGATGCCGCGGCCGCGGTCGAGTTCGAGGATCCAGCCGGCCACGTTGTCGAGGAAGTAGCGGTCGTGGGTGACCGCCACAACCGTGCCGCGATAGTCGTGCAGATGACGCTCGAGCCACGCCACCGATTCGGCGTCGAGATGGTTGGTGGGCTCGTCGAGCAGCAGCAGATCGGGCTGGCGGAGCAGAAGCCGACATAGCGCCACCCGCCTTCTTTCCCCTCCGGACAGGGTGGTCACGTCGGCGTCCGGGGGCGGGCAGCGCAGCGCGTCCATGGCGATCTCGAGCGTGGTGTCGAGGTTCCAGCCGTCGACGGCGTCGATCCGCTCCTGCACGCGGGAGAACTCGTCGGCCGTCTCGTCGGAGTAGTTCATCGACAGTTCGTTGAAGCGGTCGAGCAACGCGCGGATCTCGGACACGCCGTCCTCGACGTTGCCGCGCACGTCCTTGCTCTCGTCGAGGTGGGGCTCCTGCTCGAGCAGGCCCACGGTGGCGCCGGGCGCCAGCTGGGCGCTGCCGTCGAACTCGGTGTCGAGCCCGGCCATGATGCGCAACAGGGTCGACTTGCCGGCGCCGTTGTAGCCGAGCACGCCAATCTTCGCCCCGGGCAGGAAGGACAGCGAGATGTCGCTGATCACCTCCCTGTCGGGCGGGTAGCGGCGGGAGAGCTTGTAGGTGGTGAAGATGTACTGGGTACTCACTGCTGTCTCAGGATAGGAGAGCGTCGGCAGGCGAGCTCGCCTCACGTCTTGTTGTGGCGTCCAGTCGCTTGCGGGCGCTGCGGGGCCGTGGCTGCGGACGCTGCAACGACGATTTCGTTACCCAGCGGTTCGGACGGGCGGCGCCGGGTAACGAAACCGCTGCTATTTAGGCAAAACGTTGCCTGGCGCCGGCGGTCCGGGGCGCCGGGCATGTTTTCGTCGTCCCGGGCCGGAGGAAGCCGTTCCCTTCGCCACACCTCACGCGGGTGCTCAGCGCCCGCAGCCGAACCGAACGCAACAGGGACAACCGTGGCACGATCAGAGGCGTGCGGATCGCTGCCGCCGTCCTGGCCCTGATCGCTGTCGGATGCATGTCACTGGCGATGGTTGGCATGGTCACCGGGCGGCCCGGTGACCGGGCCGGCTACCTGATCCGCGTTGCCGCGTTGGTGTGCTTCGGCTTGGCCGTGCTGCTCAACGTGCTGGCGCACTGAGCCGCCCGCTACCAAACGCCCGCGCCGCCACCAAACGCCCAGTGACGGCATCTAGTTCTCCGGCTGCCACCCGCTGAGCACCCATTTGCCGGCCCCGACCTGGGTCACGGTGGCGATCGTCAGGTGCCAGGCCGGCTGGAGACCCTGGTAGGCGCTGGTGTTGGTCGCGGTGGTCCGCTCGAGGGTCACCACGACGAACTGGTTGGGGCTCCCGGCCAGCGGGGCGATCGCCCGCACCTCGCCGCTGTTGGCGATCCCGCCACGCTTGAGCTCGTAGTCGCCGGCCGTGTGGGCGGCTGCGAGCTGCATGGCCGAGCGCGCCTGCCCGATGCTGTGGGCGGCGAGCCCAGCCATCACCCGCGAGACCGTGTCGGCGTCCCAGTTGATGTACGCCGTGGCGAAGATCGCCACGGCCGTGATCGCGCTCGGCGATGGACCGGTGGCGCGCTGGCGCGGCGCGCGCGCCGGCGGGTATTCGTGCGTGGCCTGTGCACGGGCCAGCGGCGAGGTGCTCGCCGGCGTCGTGGTCGTGCTCGAGGACGTCGTGGCGGGCTTCGGACCGGCCAGGACGCTGCACCCGGTGAGCACCAGCGTCAGTGCTGCGAGCGCCATGGCCTGCCGAAACCGGATCACAGGCCCACCGGATGCCGGGCCACGAAGCCGGCCGAGCTACGCACGAGCGGGTGCCAGCCGATGCCGGTGCTGCCATCGCCGGCACCAGCGGCGTTGTGGGTATCCCAACGCAGGCCGGCGACGTACATAAACACGTGGTCGGCGCTGGCATAGATCGTCACCCAATGCCCCGGTCCGGGATCGCCGAACGACTCGAGCGTGCCTGACGGCGCGTCGTAGCTCACCGGCAGTAGCCGCCCGCCGTAGAGCAGGTGCTCGACGCTGCTCGAGCAGTCATAGCTCGGCGCGATCTCCGACAGCGGCAGACCGTGGCCGCCGCCGTACTCGTACGGCTTCCCGACGATCTGGTTGCCGGCGGCGATGATCCCCTTCACCGCGGCGGGCGCCGAGGCCGGCGCCGCGGCGAGCCCGTTGGGGAGCAGACGGGCACGCTGGCCTGGGGTGAGCGGAACCCCGGTGGCGCTCCCTGGTGTGCACAGAGCGGGATCCTGGGTGCTCGCGGCCAGACTGACTAGCGCGCTCGCCTGAGCACCGGCCTGCCCGAGCACGTTGCCCGCGCCGGCGCTGGGCGGCCGCTCGATCCGAACCGGGCCCGACCAAAGCCCGTTCTCATACGGGATGCCCAGGTGCTCGGCGAACTCCCACCACAGGTCGATGTCGCGCGGGAACCCGTCGATCGGACCGCCACCGAAGCCGAAGTCGCGCTTGTAGGCGATCGCCGAGTGGTTTCCCCACGTGATTCGAAGCGGCGTCATGTACGGCAGCCCGCCTAGCCTCGTCGCGGTCTGCCAGGTCAGGCCGCCGAGCTCGGCATAGGTGTCGGGGTGCTCGAGCAGGTTGTCGCCACGCGCCCCCACGCTGCCCGAGCTGGGGTCGCCGGGGCCGCCGTACTCGGTTGCACCCACGGTCTGCCCGCTCCCGGGCGGACCTAGCACGATCCCGCCGGCGGTCGTTTGGGTCTGGCAGCTGTCGCTCTGGGTCAGCGTGGTGATCATCAGGACGAGGGCTGTGGCCAGCGCGCCCACAGCGCACATACCGGCCAGGCCGCCGGCGACGATCACCGCGCTGCGGTGGCTCCGGGTTCGTGTCACGCTCGATACCGTAAGCGAAATGAGTTCCATTGAGACTAATTGAGATACAATTGACACACTCGATGCGCGCCATCGCCCCACTCGAAACGCACCCCCAAAACCCCCGGCCGCCGCTAACGTTGAGTTCGTATGCCTCGGATCCTCGACGTTGAGCAGGCGCTGCTGCTGCTCGAGCTAGAACCGCCGTTCGATCAGCGGGCGGTACAGCTCGCGCGCCGGCGGATGGCCAAGCGCTGGCACCCGGACATCGCGCCCCCCGGCCGCCAGCACGAGCACCAGCGCCATCTCCAGGCGATCAACGAGGCCGCGGACCAGCTCGAGCAGCTCGCCGAGGCATCTCGGGGCGGCCGCGTGACCCGCAATGCGGTGAAGGTCTCGGCGGCGGCAACGCGCAAGGCACGCGAGGAAGCCGGCCGCCGCGCCTACGAGGAGGAGCAGCGCGCCCGCGCCCAGGCCGAGGACCGCGCCAAGAATGACCCGTTCGGCTCGCGCGTCCCCGATCACTCGGTGGTCCACCGCTACGCGCGCTGCCTCTCCTACCCGGAATGGGGCGTCGGCACGGTGACGGGGATCTACTTCTCCGGTGACGACGATGATGTCCAGCAGTGGGCGCGGGCGTCCTTCGCCGTTGGCGTTCGAACGATTCCGGCGGGGTCGCTGCAGTTCGTTGATTTCTCCAAGCCCGACGACGCCGCCGATCGCGTGCAGCGCTTCATGACCGCGGCGCAGCACGCGCTGGCCGAGGGGGATGCTCCGCTCGCCGCCCAGCGCCTGGTGTACGCCCGCGACGCCGATCCGACCAACCCCGTCGTGCTCCGGCTCCTGACCGCCGCCTTCTGGCAGGCGGGGAATCTGCCCGCCGCCGCGCGAACCGTGCGCGATTGGGCGCGCGTCGATACCGATCGTCCGACACCCGAGCGCTTCGCCAGTCGAATCTACGAGGACATGGGCGCCTTCGACCTGGCCGCCGACGCGGCGCTGCGCGCCGCGGAGCGGGCACCGGGAGACGGCTCCGCGTGGGAGCGACTCGGCCGCCTGCGTCTGCGGCTGGGCGATCGCGCGGCGGCGATCTCGGCGCTGGAGCACGCGCGCCTGATGGGACCGACGGTCGAAGGCCTACTTGACCTCGCGCTGGCCTGCCACCTGGCCGGAGATGTCGGAGCCGAGGTGTCAGCGGCCGAGGCCGCCACGCGGATCGAGCCCGAGTCAGAGGTCGCATGGTCGGCCTATGCTCATTCCCTCGCGCGAACCGACCGGGCCCAGGAGTGCATCGAGGCCTGCCGGCGCGCGTTGGCCCTGGGCAAGAACGAGGAGGTCTCGGATCTGCTGGCGCGCGTCGAGGCCTCCGTCCCGCGGGGCCTGTCGCAGCGAACCGCCGCCTAGCTTTCGACGGCGGAGCCCTCGCGTCCGCACACGGGACACGTCTCGCGTGGCGCCAGCGGCCGGCCACGGCACTCGGGACACCGCTCGGCGGTCTCGAGGACACCGAGCAGCTCCCCGACCCGGCACACGAGCAGGCGCTCCTCCTCGACCTCGACCCACGCGCCCGCCGAGGCGGGGAACACCACATGATCGCCAGGTTTGACGGGCATCTGCACGCCGACACTGTCCCACCACTCGAGACCCGGTCCGACCGCGAGCACGATCCCGTGCTGGGGCGGGGGCTCCTCGGTGCCCGGCGGAATGACCAGGCCCGAGCGGCGCACGCGATCGGGATCGAGCTCCTTGATCACGACGCGGTCAAAGAAGGGGCGTAGCTGCTGGCGCATGCGCACCGATGATAGGACGGCCTCGAGCGCGAGCCCGGACGGTGAACCTTCAATTCGGCCGACCTGTTCAAGAGCCGCGTCCGCCTCGAAAGCTAGGTTTGCCCGATGCGCCTGATCGTCGCCCGCTGCTCTGTCACGTACTCTGGCCGTCTCGCCACGACGCTTCCTGAGGCGGTCCGTCTGCTGATGGTCAAAGCGGACGGCACGTTTATGATCTTCGCCGACCACGGTGGCCATAGCGTCAAGCCGCTGAACTGGATGACGCCGCCGACCGTGATCGAGGAATCACCCGAGCGGATCGTGGTGCGCAAGCGCGCCGGTGCCTCCGAGGACCGCCTTGCCATCGACGTGCGCGAGGTCCTCTCGGATGTCGCCCACGAAATGGGCTCGCCCGACGATGACGCCGCGCTGGCCAAGGACGGAGTCGAGGCCCACCTGCAGGAACTCCTGGCCGAGCAGCCGCATTGGTGCGGCGAGGGGCTGCGGCTGGTTCGGCGCGAGTGGCCGACCGACATCGGGCCGGTCGATCTGATGTGTCGTGACGCCGAGGAGCAGTGGGTGGCAGTCGAGATCAAGCGCGTGGCCGGGATCGAGGCGATCGAGCAGCTGGGCCGCTACCTCGAGCGCATCCGGCTCGATCCGGCGTTCGAGTCGTGCCGCGGCGTCCTCGCCGCTCAGACGATCAAGCGCCAGGCTCGGGTCCTCGCCGGCGCGCGCGGGATCGAGTGCGTCGAGGTCGACCTAGCTGTCCTGCGGGGCGAGCGCGAGCCGGACCTGAAATTGTTCGCGGCATGAGCGACGAACCAGCGGTGCTGCAGGAACGCCGCGAGCGGATCCTGATGATCACCATCAATCGACCCGACCAGCGCAACGCGGTGAACGCCGCCGTGGCCAGCGCAATCGGCGCTGCCCTCGACACCCTCGACAACGACCCCGAGCTCACCCTGGGCGTGCTGACCGGTGCGGGCAAGGGTTTCTGCGCCGGCATGGACCTCAAGGCGTTCGTAACCGGCGAGCGCCCGTACGTGGGTGATCGGGGGTTCGCCGGCATCACCCAGCGCTCGGCCGACAAGCCGCTCATCGCCGCGGTCGAGGGTTTCGCTCTCGCCGGCGGTCTTGAGGTCGCCCTGGCCTGCGATCTGATCGTGGCCTCGCGCACCGCCAGGCTGGGCGTTCCCGAGGTCAAGCGCTCGCTCGTCGCCGCCGCCGGCGCGCTCCTGCGCCTGCCGCGGGTCCTGCCGCGCAACCTGGCCATGGAGTTGGTCCTGACCGGTGAGCCGATAGACGCCGAGCGTGGCTACGAGCTGGGCCTGGTCAACCGCCTGGCCGAGCCCGGTGAGGCGGTGTCGGTGGCGCTGGCACTGGCGGAGACGATCGCCGCCAACGGGCCGCTGGCGCTGGCCGCCAGCAAGCGCGTGCTCACCGAGTCGCTCGACTGGCCCGACTCCGAGTTCTTCACCCGCCAGGCCGAGATCATCGAGCCGGTGATGCGCTCCGAGGACGCGCGTGAGGGCGCCACCGCGTTTGCCGAGAAACGCGCCCCGGTGTGGCGCGGGCGGTAACGGCGTGCTACTCGCCCCAGGCTGTCGTCATCACCCGCCGCGGCCCGCCGCGGTCGCGGTGCTCGCACAGGTAGACGCCCTGCCACGTCCCCAGGGCCAGGCGGCCGCTCGACACCGGCAGCGTCAGTGAGGGTCCGATCAGCGTCGCCTTGATGTGCGCCGGCATGTCGTCTGAGCCCTCGAGCGTGTGCGTCCAATACGGCGCCCGCTCGGGCACCGCCTGATTGATCCACGACTCGAAGTCGCGCCGAACCGCCGGCGAGGCGTTCTCGTTCAGGGCCAGCGAGGCCGAGGTGTGCTGGATCAACAGGTGGAGCATGCCGACCTGCATCGCCTCGAGCTCGGGCAGCTCGGCCACGATCTCCCGGGTGACGAGGTGAAAGCCGCGCGGCCGGGGAGCCAGCCCGATCTGTCGCTGGACCCACATCACGGCCCGGCTTCCGCGGGCAGGCGCGCCACGCGCATGTCCACGCGCGCGCCGATGAACGGCACGCCCTCGGCCTCGAGCAGCTCGCGTTGACGCCGCCCCTTGGCCAGCGAGCCATCGGCGCGCACGATGCGATGCCACGGCACCGTCGGATCCTGGCAATCGTGCAGGACGGCGCCGGCCACGCGCGGCGCGCCAGGCGACACGTCGCCGTAGGTGCGCACGAAGCCCTCGGGCGTGGCGCGGATGCGATGAAGGATTTGTTGCAAGCGGTCCACGCCGACAGGATAAGAAGCCCTTGTTGGTAGGCTCGCCGTGCCGAATTTCCTGTGCCGTCCAGGGAAGCCGGAGACCCAGGTCTCTCGGGTGTGATCGCCGTCTTGGGCGGCGTCGAGTACCCCTGCGCGCGCCCGCCAGCCTTTGCGACCATGAACTCCGTCCCCCTCCGGATCCTCGCCTCCGCAATCGTTGTGGTGGCCCTGGCAGTCATCCCGACGACCACTGCCGGCGCCGCCAGCATCGGTCAGCTGAACTCGCAGCTCGGCCAGGAGCAGTCGCACCAGCAGACCCTGTCGGCGGCGATCAGCCGCCTGTCGGGAGAGATCAGCTCGCTGGACTCGCAGATCGCGCTCGTACAGTCACGCGAGGCCGCGGTCCGCGCCGAGCTGGACCACGACCGCGACGTGCTGGCGAAAACGCAGGTCGAGCTGGCCAAGACCCGCAAGCAGGTCGCGATCCTCAAGGCGCGCCTGGCCCGCGCCCAGCTGATCCTGTCCCGCCAGCTGGTGTCCAACTACGAGGGCAGCCCCCCGGATGTAGTTTCGGTCGTGCTGGAGGCAAACGGCTTTTCCGATCTGCTCGACAAGCTCGCCTTCCTCCGCAAGGCCGAGTCGCAGCAGTCGTCGATCATCACGGTCACGCGTCGGGCCAAGGCACTGGCCGACGCGGCCGATAAGCGGCTGGCCAAGCTCGAGGTCGTCCAGAAGAGGGAGACGGTGGCGGCGATCCTGCGCGAGCGCGCGCTGGAGGGCATGAACACGCTCCTGGCCTCCAAGGAGGCCGCGGTCCAACACGCCCGCAGCGCCCAGCAGAACGCGCTGGCGGCGAGCCGGGCCAAGAGCCAGCAGCTGCAATCGGCGATCTCCAAGCTCAAGGCCAAGCAGGCGGCCGAGCAGGCGGCGGCGGCCGCGCAGGCCGCGGCCACGTCGAGCACCCCGGCCGCCACCAACAGCGGGCCGCTAGGGCCGTCGGGTGGCTGGGCGATCCCCTATTCGATCGTCCTGTGCGAATCGGGCGGTCAGAACCTGCCGCCCAACAGCGCCGGCGCGTCCGGCTACTACCAGATCATCCCCAGCACCTGGACGGGCTTCGGCGGCACCGGTCCGGCCGCCTATCTGGCCCCCAAATCCGAGCAGGACGCAGTCGCCTCCCGGATCTGGGACCACGGCGCCGGCGCCTCGAACTGGGTCTGCGCCCACATCGTCGGCATCATCTGAGTCGGGCGAGGCGACAGTGCTTAAAAAGTCCCGCATAGCGGGACTTTTCGAGCAACGTCCCCAACCTAAGCCACAGTGCGCCGGTCGGGCGTGAACATCGGCCGGTGTATCCGCGACGAGGTGCTCAGCTTGTCGAAGTGGTCGAGCGCCTGCCCGGAACCTACCGCCACGCAGGTCAGCGGTGATTCGGCGCTGACCACGGGCATCCCCGTGTCCTGGGCGACCATCTCGTCAAAGCCACGGATCAGCGTGCCCCCGCCGGCGAGCAGGATGCCGTCGCGGGCGATGTCGCTGGCCAGCTCGGGCGGGGTCTCCTCGAGCGTGTCGCGGATCGCCTGCATGATCTCCTGGAGTTGCAGCCGGATCGCCTCGCGGACCTCCCCACTGCGCAGCTGGATCGCCGTGGGCAGGCCGGTGACCAGGTGCCGTCCGCGCACCTGCATCGTCTCCTCTGGCGTGGGCGGGATCGCCGAGCCCAGCTGGATCTTGATCGTCTCGGCCGTCCGCGACCCGATCGCCAGCTGGTAGACGTTGCGCAGGTACGAGGTGATCGCCTCGTCCATCTCATAGCCGCCGACGCGCACCGAGCGCGAGATCACGATTCCGCCGAGCGAGATCACGGCCATCTCGCTGGTGCCGCCGCCGACGTCGACGACCATCCGCCCGATCGGCTCCTCGATCGCGATGCCGGCCCCGATGGCGGCCGCGATCGGCTCCTCGATGAGGTGAACGCGGCGCGCGCCGGCGGCCAGCGAGGCCTCCTCGACGGCGCGCTTCTCGACCTCGGTCACCCCCGAGGGCGCGCATACGATCAGCCTCGGGTGAGCCATCTTGCGCGAGAGCACCTTGCGGATGAAGTAGCGGAGCATCTGCTCGGTCACCTCGAAGTCGGCGATCACGCCATGGCGCAGCGGGCGGGTGGCTGAGATTGTCGCCGGCGTGCGCCCGATCATCCGCTCGGCGTCGGCTCCAACTGCGTGGACCTCGCCTGTCCCGGTGTCCGAGGCCACCACCGACGGCTCGGACACGACGATGCCCCGCCCGCCGACGTAGACCAGCGTGTTCGCCGTCCCGAGATCGATCGCCATGTCGTTGACGCCGAGATTCGGGCCGAGGTGGCGACGCGATGTATCGCGAGGTGAGCCGTCTCTACGGAACCTGATGCCGAAAGGGTCTCAGATGCGGGCGGATAGTGTCGGCGGGCCCACGGGCGACGCCCAGCCGCTACCGCTCGCCGGGCAGCTTGCGCGGGTACTGGGAGACCGGCTCGGCAGGATTGAGCGCCGTGCCGACGATCCGGTTCTGCTCCAGCGCGTGGGCGATCGGGTACCCCTCCCCCGATGCGGCCCGCTCGGGTCGGCCGATGTAGCCGAACTCGAGATGCGCGGGGAGGATCTGCAACAGGCGCGGCGACATGAAGGCGCGTGCGCCCATGTTGCGCGGCTCCTCCTGGACCCACACGACCTCACTCAGGTTCGGGTAGCTCTCGACCAGCGCGAGGATCTCGGCCTGTGGGAATGGGTACAGCAGCTCAACCCGGCCGATCGCCACCGCGGGCTGCTCGGCGCGTGCGGTGTGGCCGACGAGGTCGTAGTAGATCTTGCCGCTGCACAGGATCAGGCGAGTGACCCGCTCGGGGTCGGCATCCGGGTCGCAAAGGATCGGCTGGAACCGGCCCTCGGACAGCTCCTCGATGTCCGAGGTGGCGTCGTTGAGCCGCAACAGCGACTTCGGCGTCATCACCACGAGCGGACGCTGCTTGGCGATCCGCGCCTGGCGCCGGAGGAGGTGGAAATACTGGGCAGGCGTGGTCGGGTTGGCCACGCGGATGTTCCCCTCGGCGGCGAGCTGGAGGAAGCGCTCAAGGCGCGCCGATGAGTGCTCCGGGCCCGAGCCCTCGTAGCCATGGGGGAGCAGGAGCGTGAGTCGCGACGTCTGGCCCCACTTGGCCAGCCCCGACACGATGAACTGGTCGATGATCACCTGGGCGCTGTTGACGAAATCGCCGAACTGGGCCTCCCAGATCACCAGGGTCTCGGGGCCTTCCTGCGAATAGCCATACTCAAACCCGAGGCACGCCATCTCCGACAGCGGGCTGTTGTGGAGCTCCATCGGGGCCAGCCCGCCGGGCAGGTGCTGCATCGCGCAGTGCTCCTGACCCGTCCTGGGATCGTGCAGGACCAGGTGGCGCTGGCTGAACGTCCCGCGCTCGGTGTCCTGGCCGGTCAGCCGGATGGGGATCCCCTCGGTCAGCAGCGAGGCAAAGGCGAGCGCCTCGGCGTGGGCCCACACGATCCCGGCCGAGGAGCCGGGCTCGAGCGCCTCGCGCCGCTGCTCGAACTGCCGGAGCAACTTCGGATGGATCGTGAAGCCATCGGGCACGGCGAGCAGCTCCTCGCCCAGCACCTGGAGCCGGTCGACGGCGACCTCCGTCTTGACCTCAGGCGAGGCCGTGCGGTCGAGCTGGTACTCGCCGGTGGCGTGCTCAAGCGCGCTGGCGCCCTCGATCCGCGCCTTGAGCTGCTCGTGCGCATCGGTCAGCTGCGCCCACACCTGGTCGGTCATCTCGGTCGACTCGGGCTCCGACACCACGCCCGACTCAATCAGCTGCTTGGCGAACAGCTCGCGCACCGATGGATGCTTCTTGATCACCTGGTACATCTCGGGCTGGGTGTAGGCCGGCTCGTCGGCTTCGTTGTGGCCGAAGCGGCGGTAGCCGATCAGGTCGATCAGCACGTCGTGGCCGAACTCCTGGCGGAAGGCGAAGGCCAGCCGCACGGCCGAGATGGACGCCGCGACATCATCGGCGTTGACGTGGATGATCGGGACGTCGAAGCCCTTGGCCAGGTCCGAGGCGTAGGTGGTCGAACGGGCATCGTCGGGGTCCGTGGTGAAGCCGACCTGGTTGTTCTGGATGATGTGGATCGTGCCGCCGACGGTGTACCCGTCGAGGGCCTGGAGGTTCAGGGTCTCGGCCACGACTCCCTGACCGGGGAAGGCGGCGTCGCCGTGGAAGATGACCGGGATCGCCGCGTCGGTGTCCTGGTGGGCGTGCGGCCCCTGACGGGTAGTCTGCGCCGCTCGGGTGGCGCCGGAAGCGACCGGAGCGACGAACTCGAGGTGCGAGGGGTTGGACTCCAGCCGGACGATGATCGACTCGCCGCTGGCCAGCTGGTAGGAGCCCTCGGCGCCATGGTGGTACTTGACGTCGCCGGTACCACCCTGAGGGATCGTGGTGATCGGCTCGAGCGTCGAGGCGCCCTCGAACTCGGCGAAGATCGTCTCGTAAGAGCGGCCGAGGTTGTGGGCGAGGATGTTCAGGCGGCCGCGGTGGGCGGTCCCGATCACGACCTCGCGGGCGCCGCGCGTGGCCGACAGCTGGATCAGCTCGTCGAGCATCGGGACGGTCATGTCGAGGCCCTCGATCGAGAACTGCTTCTGACCCAGGTAGGCCTTGTGCATGAAGCGCTCCAGCGCGTCGACCTCGGTCAATCGCCGCAGCAGCGTCTTCTGCTCCTCGGTGGTGAGCGGCCTGCGGAAGACCCCCGACTCGATCGCCTCGCGCAGCCACAGCCGCTGGCGGTGGGAGGCGATGTGTTCGATCTCGTAGGCGATCGGGCCGCAGTACGTCTCGCGAAGGTGCGGCAGCGCGTCGGCCAGGGTCGCGCCCGGCACGTACATCCGAAGGATGTGCGCCGGGATCTTGGCCATCAGCTCGGGCGTCAGCCCGAGTGGGTCGGGATCGAGCGCGGGGTCGCTCTCGGGCTCGCGGCCGAGCGGGTCGAGCTTGGCCGCCAGGTGGCCGTGCGTGCGGTGGGCCTTGAGCAGTGAGCTGGCGGCCTGCACGGCCTGGAGCAGCTCCTGGTCGGGCGCGGCGGCAGCCGGCGCTGCGGGCGAGGCGGCCTGCACGGCCGCCGCAGGTGCCGGGGCGGGGGGCGGCGGGAGCTCGGGCAGCTCGACCCCGAGGTCGCGGAACACCGCCTCGTAGAAACCGTCCTCGCCCTGGAGATAGGACTCGATCCGCTGAAGGAAGCGACCCGACTCGGCGCCCTGGATGATCCGGTGGTCGTAGGTCGAGGTCATGGTCATGACCTTCTCCGCGCCGATCAGGGCGCCGATGTTCCCGAGCCCGACCGGATAGGCGATCGAGCCGGTGGCGATGATCGTCCCCTGACCGGTCATCAGACGTGGGACCGAGGCGACGGTTCCGATCCCGCCGGGGTTGGTCAGGGTGACGTTGCCACCGGTCAGATCGTCAGCCGTCAGGGTGTTGGTCCGGGCCTTCTCGACCAGCGCGTTGTAGGCCTCGAGGAACTCCTCGAAGCTCATGCGCCCGGCGTCGCTGATCACCGGCACCATCAGCGTCCGCGATCCGTCCTTCTTCTCCACGTCCACGGCCAGCCCGAGGTTGACGGCACCGTCGTCGACGCGGGCCGGCTTTCCGTCGATCTCAGCGAAGTGGTGCGCCATCACCGGCATGTCCACGGTGGCAGTGCGGGCGATCGCGTACGCGATCAGGTGGGTGAAGGACACGCGATGGCCCGCGCTCTTGAGCTGTTTGCGCCGCTCGTCGAGGACGGTGACGGTCAGCGTACGGAACGACGTGGCGGTGGGGATCGAGCGGCTCTCGTCCATGTAGCGGGCCAGCGCGGCAGCCCCACCCTTGAGCTGTTTAGTGGCCGCCCCCTGCGGGGGGGCGGCCTGTGGGGTGGCGCTCGCACCGTTGCCGGCCGCCGCGAGCACGTCGGCCTTGGTGATCCGGCCGCCCCGGGCCGTGCCATGAACGGAGGTGAGATCGACCCCCTGGCTGGCCGCGACGCGGCGGGCGATCGGAGACGCGTTGGCAGAGCCATCCATGCTCGCCGCCCCGTCTGCCGACGTCCCCTCCTCCTCCGATGCACCTGATTCGGGTGTCAAGGCCGGTGTCGGCTCGGCGGCTCCCGGCCCCACGCTCATTCGGCCGATCACCTGACCCACGGTCACGGTGTCGCCGTCGTTGGCCAGGATCTCGGTGATTGTCCCGGCCGCCGGGGCGGACAGCTCCATGTCGACCTTGTCGGTCGAGATCTCGACGACGGTATCGCCGTCCTTGACGGTGTCTCCGACCTTGACCGACCACTCGAGGATCGTGCCCTCGGTCACCGATTCGCCGCCGGTGGGGGTGACGATGTCGACCGTGCGCTCGCTCGTCGCCTCCGCCGAGGCGACGGTCTCGGCCTCGGTGGCGACGGCCGCGGCGACCTGCTCCGGGGTCGCAGGTTCGGCCTCGCCAACCGGATTCTCCGGCGCCTCGCTGCTGGCCCCGTTGGTGGAGATTTCGGCCAGGACCGCGCCGACCGCGACGGTCTCGCCCTCGGCAGCGTGGATCTTCACGAGCACGCCGGCCGCCGGCGAGGGGACCTCGGCATCGACCTTGTCGGTCGAGATCTCGACCAGGGTCTCGTCGAGAGCGACATTGTCTCCCTCGTGCTTGTGCCACTCGAGCACCGTGCCCTCAGACACGGAGTCGCCCATCGTGGGCATCACGACCTGAAGCGTGCTGGCAGAGACCGCCATCCGGAACTCAACTGTAACGCGTGGTGAGCGCTGTGGCGGGGGCTTCCTTGCGCTGGCGCCGGCGGTCGGCGTAGATGAATCCGAGTGTGCCGGCGAAGGGTCCCAGCCCCCCCAGTACGGCGACGGTGACGGCCAGCCAGAAGGGGATGATGCGGGCGCGGGCAGCCGCGATGCAGACGAGCGACATGGCGATCCACATGACCCCGTGGGCCAGCCCGAGGATGAAGGTCTCGGGTTGCGGATTGCTGAGGACAAACGCGCAGATCAACAGCGCCAGATAGATGCAGGAGTGGCTGAATGACGCCACCTCCAGCCGGCGGAAGGTGATCTTGCTCATCCGTCCCCCGACAGCACCGAGCCCATCCTCCGCAGCGGCTCGTCGGCATGCTCGGGCCACTGCTGCACGTCCTCCGGCCACCAGTCGAGGGCGTCGTGCTCGGCATCGGGAGTGACCACGGCGCCGGCGGGAAGCCACGCCTGGCCGACGAGCATCGCCACCTGACTGGGCAATAGCACCAGCGCCTCGATGCGCATGCGCTCGGCGTCGACCGACCATTCCTCGCGCAGCTCCCGGCCCAGCGTATCGATCGGGTTCTCGTCGACCTCGACCGACCCGGCGGCTCCCAGGGCCCATCGGCCGGCCCACGACGCGACCCAGGAGGCCCGGCGCCCGGCCAGCCAGCAGCCGTCGGCCGAGCGAACGACGCACAGCACAGACATCGCCTGCGCGGCGCCGTCGGGGAGCAGGCGCAGCGCCCAGCGCGCGGGCTGGAGCTCGAGGGCAAGGCGATCCTCGTCGGCGTCGAAGCTCACCAGCCGGCCGGCCAGCCCATCGTGGCTGGGGGACCCGCGACGGCGCAGCTCGTCCAGCGCCGCGTCGGCGGCCTGCACCTCATCGGCCGTGGGCTCGAAGGGCTCGGGGTGCCAGCGTGCGTCGACCTGCCCTGGATTCCAGGGGCCGCGGGCAAGCAAACCGGGCGTGTTGAGCACGGGGTACACGGTAGCGTCAGCAGTAGGCTGAGCGGGCGTGTCACGACGGCTCAAATACTGGGGGTGGGGGTACGAGGACGAGCAGCCGTCAGAGGCCGAGCTACGGGGCACGGCCGGCCTGATTCGCCAGCACCTGGGGTTCGGCGCCGAGCTGCCCGCACAGCCGGTGCCGCTTTCGGCCGTCACGCTGCCCGAGCCGCGCGTGAGCCCGCCGGCCTCGCTCGCCCCGATCTGCTTCAGCGATCCCTACGAGCGCGCCCTGCACGCCTACGGACGCTCCTACATGGACATCCTGCGCGCCTTCCGCGGACGCTTCGACCACGTTCCTGATGTGGTCGTCCGCCCGCGCGACGAGACACAGCTGCAGGCGACACTCGACTGGGCCATCCCGGCCGGCGCGGCGGTGATCCCCTACGGCGGCGGCACCAGCGTGGTCGGGGGAGTCGAGCCGCGGGTCGGGGAGCGCTTCAACGGCGCGGTGACGATCGACCTGAAGGCGCTCGACCGAGTGCTCGAGGTGGATCCGATCTCTCGCGCCGCACGGATCCAGGCCGGAGCGATCGGACCGCGACTCGAGGAGCAGTTGGCCCAGCACGGGTTCACATTGCGCCACTTCCCACAGTCGTTCCAGTTCTCGACCCTGGGCGGCTGGATCGCCACCCGCGCCGGCGGCCACTTCGCCACGCTCTACACGCACATCGATGATCTGGTCGAGTCGGTTCGCGCGCTCACGCCGGCGGGGATCTGGGAATCGCGGCGGCTGCCCGGATCGGGCGCCGGGGTGTCGCCCGACCGGATGCTGATCGGCTCCGAGGGAACGCTCGGCGTGATCTCCGAGGCCTGGGTCCGGATCCGCCCGAGGCCCACCCATCGCACCTCGACCGGCGTTCAGTTCGACGACTTCATGAGCGGCGCCACGGCCGTCCGGGCGCTCTCTCAGTCCGGCCTCTACCCGAGCAACTGCCGCCTGATCGACCCGCGCGAGGCGGCGATCACGGGGGCCGGCGACGGCCGCCATGCGCTCCTCGTGCTGGGGTTCGAGTCGGCCGAGCATGACGTCGAGGAGTGGATGTCGCTGGCCCTTGACTGCTGCTCGGATCACGGCGGCCGGTGGGAGCGCCGCGGCCAGTCGAGCTCGGTCGGGAGCTGGCGCGACGCGTTCCTGCGCGCGCCCTACCTGCGCGACACCTTCGTGGCGCTCGGCGTGCTCTCGGAGACGTTCGAGACCGCAATCACCTGGGACCGGTTCGCGTCCTTCCACGAGTCGGTGATCGCCGCCGCCACCGATGCCGTCCATACGGCGTGCGGCGCCGGAACGGTCACCTGTCGCTTGACGCACATCTATCCGGACGGCCCGGCGCCGTACTACACGATCCTGGCCCCGCTGCGCCCCGGCGAGGAGCAGGATCAGTGGGCCACGATCAAGCGCGCCGCGGCAGATGCGCTGATCGCGGCCGGCGGGACGATCACCCATCATCACGCCGTGGGGCGCGATCATCGAGCGTGGTACGACCGGCAGCGCCCCGAGCCGTTCGCCGCGGCGCTCCGTGCGGCCAAGGCGGCCGTCGACCCGGCGGGCGCGCTCAACCCTGGGGTTCTGATCGATCCGCTGCCGGCGGGTCGATGAGCACGCGCTCGTAGACTCGGAAGCGCTTGACCACGCGGCCCCCCATCGCCTCCATGCCGCGATTCATGGCCGTGTTGGTCTCGAGGATCCACCCCATCTCGCCGCCCTTGCGCCGGGTCCGCTGGGCCATGTCGAAGTGCTCCATGTACAGGAGCGCGGCCACCCCGGTGTGTTGGTACTCGGGGAGCACGCCGAGGAAGCCGACGCGGACACGGTCGATGATCTTGCCCTTGTTGAGGAAGTACCACCACCCGAGCGGCAACAACCGGCCGCCCATCTTCTGGAGCACCTGGTTGAGGTCCGGGACCGTGATGGCCATCGCCACAGCCTCGGTGTCGTTCTCGGCCACCATGAACCAGTCGCGGTCATAGGCGAGTTGGAGATCGAGCGCGTAAGCGTCGAGATCGGCCTTGGAGTACGGGACGAATCCCCAGTTGGATGACCACGCTGCGTTGTAGATGCGAGCGAAGTCGTCGAGTTCGCGCCGTAGGTGCCGGCGCGACATCTTGCGGATGCGGATGCCGTGCTTGGTCCCGGCCTGTTCGGCGATCTCGGGCAGCACCGGCAGCACGTTCTTGCGGTCCTGGATGTACAGCTCCCACATCAGCAGATCCATCGCCTTCTGAAGCCCGGCCGCCTCGCAGCGCAGCTGGTAATACGGCGGGTGCCAGGGCTGTTTGATCATCGGTTCGCGCTCGAAGCCCTCGACCAGGATTCCGCTCTCGTCGTTCAGCTGAAAATCCATCGGCCCGACCATCCGCTCGCAGCCGCGCCCATGCAGCCAGCGCGCCGCGGACTCGAGCAACGCGTCGAGCACCTCCTGGTCATCCTCGAACTCGAGAAAGCCGAAGTTCCCCCACCGGCAGTCGTGGTACCGGTTATAGGCATGGTCGATCTGAGCGGTGATCCGCCCCACCACCCGGCCGTTCCGGCGGGCGAGAAAGTACTCGGAGTCGCCATGCTTGAAGTAGGCGTTCAGCCGCCGGTTGAGGAACAGGTAGCGCTCGAGCTTAAGCGGTGGAATCCACACCGTCGCGGCGTGCAGGGCAAACGGGAGGGCGACGAACTCGCGCAGATCTCTTGCGCCCTTGACCGGACTGACCGACACGGACATCGGCGCGGAACCGTACCGGCTCGGCGGCCCGGTTGACGGCCCGGATCAGGCGGCGGCCTGCTCGAGCGAGTCGAGCTCGGACTCGGACAGCTCGAGTTCAGTCGCCCCGAGGTTCTCCTCGAAGTGCTCGATAGAGCCCGTGCCGGGGATCGGCACGATCACCGGCGAGTGCCCGAGCAACCAGGCCAACGCGACCTGCGCCGGAGTGGCGTCGTGCGAGCTCGCGACCTCGTCCAGCGGGCCGCCCGGCCGGGCGAGGTCGCCCGTGGCCAGCGGGAACCAGGGCAGAAACGCCAGCCCCTGCTCCTGGCAAGCCGTGAGCACGCCCTCGGAGGAGCGGTCGACTATGTTGTAGCGGTTCTGGACCGACACGATCTCGACGATCGTCTGGGCCCGTTCGAGCTCCTCGCCGGAGACGTTGCACAGTCCAACGTGCCGGACCTTGCCCTCCTGCTGGAGCTCGGCCAGGGCCCCGACCGAGTCCTCGACCGGGACGCGGGAGTCGACGGCATGGAGCTGGTAAAGATCGATCCGCTCGAGCCGCAGGCGGCGTAGGGAGTTCTCGCAGCATTGGCGCAGCCGCTCGGGCCGGCAGTCGCGCTCCCAGCGTCCCGGGCCCTGCCGGGTCAGCCCGCCCTTGGTGGCAACGACCAGGCCCGCGGGATACGGATACAGCGCCTCGGCGATCAGATTCTCGGACACGTCGGGGCCGTAGGAGTCGGCGGTGTCGATCAGGTTGACCCCCGACTCCGCGACGCGCCGCAACAGCGCCCGCGCCCTCGCCGGATCGTCGGGCTCGCCCCAGATGCCCTGCCCCGTGATGCGCATCGCGCCAAAGCCAAAACGCCTGACCTCCAGGTCGGCGCCAACTGTGATCCTGTCTGTGTTGGTCATACGTCGAGGCTACCCGCCGACCGCGGCGCTAGCGAGCACCTGCCGGGAGGGTCTGCGCCAATGCCTGCGCGCAGGGGCTCGACCACTGAGGAACGGGCAGGACGGCGTGAGCCACCCGCGGCAAGAGGGCGCTGCACGGGTTGAGCTGACCGTGTTGGCGGACAACGATCGGCGGCCGCGGAGGCGGCGGCTGCGAGACGGCCGTCGATCGCGGCGTGGCCAGGGGCGCCGAGCCGTACCGCTCGGCCGCTCGCCGCCCGAGTGCGAACGCACCGGCCGCGATCGCGCACGCGACAGATCACCAAGGCCCACCTCCGGCGCATCGGCCCAGTATCCGCCCCGCCGGGGGGCACCGCAAGCCCGGAGCTAACCAAGCCGCTCGAGCACCGTCGCCGCCGATGGCGCAAGCTCTGCCGGCAACCGGTTGAGCAGTTCTCGCCACTGCGGACGGCTGTCGATGGCCGCCCTGACGTCGGCCAGCGCAGCGTCGAGGTCCCCGGCCTGGGCGGCACCGAGTCCGGCCCAGAAGCGGAGCTCGTGGTTGCCCGGGTCGAGCGCGCTGGCCTGGCGGTAGAGCGCGGCGGCCTCGTTGTGACGGCCCTCGCCGGCCAGGCCGTCGGCTCGGTCCGCGAGCTGGTAGGCATCGTGCACGCGCACGACGCGGCGCAGCTCGACCAGCGGCTCGGGATCGTCCTCGACGCGCAGCTCGATGAGCTTGTCCCAGTGATCGCCCTGGGCGGGCACGACCAGGATCGCCGCCGACTGCCGCCCGCGCGCATCTCCGCCCTCGGCCTCGGCGGCATCCAACGCGGCCAGTAGGCGAGTGGTGAGCGACCCCTCCGACGAGGTGTAGGCGTCGAGCATCGCCGGCCACACGCGCGCCGACTCCATGATGTTGGCCTGGCACGAGACGCCCTCGCCAGTTACATGACCGGCGAACGCGATGGCGCTTGCGCCTGTGTGCGCCGCCACCCGGCCCTGCGCGTCGACCATGGCCACCTGGCGTCCGGCGGCGCAGTCGTCCTCGGCCAGGAGCCGCTTGAGAGCCGCCCGAGCGTCGAGACCCGAGTGCATGAGCTCGAGTCCGCGCGGCCCGTAGGAGATCTCGGCATTGGCCTGAGTCGCCACCGCCCCGACGCCCGGCCGAGCCCACGGAACGATCGGACCGACCGAGAACCAATGAGACTGGACGGCGACCCCGAGCTCACCGGTGCGCGGATCGCGGGCCACGATCGAGTAGGTCATTGCGCGAGCATATTCTGTGGCAGGCTTGCCCACGTGACATCGATCGCCGTGCTTGGGCCGGGAGGCGTGGGCGGCTTCGTGGCCGGGGCGCTGACGCGCGCCGGCGAGGACGTGACGGTCGTGGCGCACGAGGCGACGGCCGAGCAACTGACCGCCGATGGGCTCAGGGTCCGCAGCGTCCGGCTCGGTGATTTCACCGCGCACCCGCGCGCGGCGACTCGGCTTCGCGAGGAGGTCGACGTGCTGATCGTGGCCACCAAGGCCACCGGCCTCGAGGTGGCACTGGCCCGCATAGAACAAGAGCCGGTGCTGGTCGTGCCGCTCCTCAACGGACTCGACCACGTGAGCGTCCTGCGTGAGCGGTTCGGACCCGGCCGGGTGGCCGTTGCAACGATCCGGATCGAGTCGGATCGGCCCGCTCCGGCGCTGATCGTGCAGACCAGTCCGTTTCTCCGGATCGAGCTCGCCGCCGACGACCCCGCGCTCGCGCGGCAACTGGCGCCGCTGGCCGCGACCCTCGAGCACGCCGGCATCCCATCCCGGATCGGCCGCTCCGAGGCCCAGGTTCTGTGGTCAAAACTGGTGCGCCTGGTCGCGCTGGCGTGCACGACCAGCGCCAGTGGCCGCCAGATCGGCCTCATCCGCGACGACCCCGAGTGGCGTCCGCGTTTGTGGGGCTGCGTCGTCGAGGCCGCCACGGTCGCCATCGCCGATGGCGCCGAGATCGACCCCGCGGCGACGATGGCCGAACTCGAGGACGCGCACCCCGAGCTCGGCTCTTCGATGCAGCGCGACATCGCCGCCGGTCGCGAGCCCGAGCTCGACGCGATTCCCGGGTCGGTGCTCCGAGCCGCAGCTCGGCACGGGCTCGGGTGTCCGACGATCGCGCTCCTCACGGCGCAGATCGCCGATCGCGCCGGGATCCCGCAGCCAGCCGGCTGCGAACCGCGGTATTAGAACGGCGGGCGGATCTGGGGTGGGGCGTCCGGTCCGGGTGCGTGGACGGGCTCGGCGATCTCCTGCTCGGCGACCGCGTCGAGAACCTCTTCCTCCTCCTCGACCGCACCCTCGTCATGCTCGCCGTCGCACAGGATCCGGAAGGCACCGGTGACGCCACCGTCGGCCTGGAGCACGATGCCGGGGAGGATCTCCTCCCCCTCTTCGAGCCCGAGTCGCTCTATGTCGAAATGCGTCATGCCGATCCCCCAGGTGTGGTGACCGGGGTTCTCGCGATCATGCGCAGCCACCCCCTGGGCGAGGCGTTCGAGGAGATAGGCGATCTTGCTCTTTTCGGCCAATTGAATTCGTGATCAAGTCTGGCTAGCTCTGGCCAGCCTAGGGTACCCATGCGTACGTTGTGATCAAGGCCACCCGGGTCTAAGCTCGCCGACGGCTTGGCTGAGGGGAAGATGGGGAGTAACGGTCCAGGCCGCGCCTACGCGGTCGGCTGGTGGCTGTCGCGGCTCTGCTTGCTGTCATCGCCCTGACACCGGCCACGGCCAGCGCGGTCACCGAGCAGTTCCCGTTCTTCGACGGCAACGGTGCGCCGTTTCAGTTCGCCGTGCCGTTCGACGTCACGCACGTCACGATCGACGCCGTCGGGGCCAAGGGGCTCGGGCCGAGCGGAGGCACCGGCGGCCTGGGCAGGCGATCGGCTCGTTCGTATTCACCTCCGGTGAGGACGGCGGCTGGAACGGGCGTGCCAGCGGCGGCGTTGGTTGCGGCGGTGGCGGTGGCGGCGCGACCGACGTGCGCACCGGCACGTGTGCCTCCAACCTGACCTGCGGGCCCGGCAACATCATCATCATCGCCGGCGGTGGCGGGGGTCAGGGGTCGGACAACGAGGCCGGTGGCACCGGTGGCGGCCCCACCGGGGGCAATGGCGCCGATGGCTTCAACGGCGTGCAGAACGGTGCCGGCGGTGGGGGTCAGGGGGCGACTCAGACCTCAGGCGGAGCCGGCGGCGGCTCGAGTGGCGGCAACGGCTGCGGTGGAGGTGGCGGTGGCAGCAGCTTCGTCACCGCCGGTGGAACTGGGGCCACCTACCACAGTGGCGTCACGGGCACCATCGGGGGAGGAGTCATCACGCTCACCTTCCTCTACGACACGATCACCACCTCCGGTCCGTCGGCGGCCGCGGTGGCCCAGAACGCAAACGTCAACGACACCGTGACGGTCAGTGGCAACAACATCGACACGCCGACCGGCACGGTTCAGTTCGCGATCTGCGGGCCGTTCCAAACCGCCGTGGGGTGTTCCCAGGCCTCTGGATCACCGCTCGCCTCCGCCACGCTGTCGCCGAACCACGACACCAACAACACCGCCTCGACCAGTTCGGCCCCGATCTCCGAGGCCAAGATCGGCACGTACTGCTTCTTCGCGAACTACGTCGGCGACGTCAACTACAACCCGTCGACGGACGGCTCGGCGGAGGAGTGCTTCGCGGTCAGAGGGCCATCGGTGACGACATCCTCGCCGACGAAGTCGACGATCCAGCTCGGAGACACGAACACCGACGGCGCGACGTCCACCGGCGACGGCGTGACCCCGACGGGCACGACCCAGTTCTCGGCCTGCGGACCCACGGCATCGACCTGCACCAGCGGCGGCAGTGCGGTCGGTCCCGGCATCCTCTCGGGCGGCACGACGACCAGCCCAGCCTTCACTCCGACCGCGCTCGGCTCGTGGTGCTTCCGCGCCGACTACCAGGGTGACGTCAACTACCAATCCTCGAGCGACGGCACTGGCGACGAGTGCTTCACGGTGACCCAGGCCGACAGCACGACGGTGTCGACGCCGGCCGACGCGACGATCCAGCTCGGCGATTCGACCAGTGACGGCGTCACCATCAGCGGCAACAACGTCGCCGGCGCTCCGGCGGGGACGGTCGACTTCTCGGTCTGTGGACCAATGCAGTCGGCCTCGCCGTGCACCTCCGGCGGAACCTCGATCGGCAGCCCCACCCTGACCGGCGCGGGCGCGGCCAGCAGCTCGGTGAGCAGCTCCAGCTTCACCCCGGCGGCCCTCGGCACGTACTGCTACCGCGCCGACTACGGTGGCGACACCAACTACACGACCTCGTCAGACGCCTCGCCAGCCGAGTGCTTCACGGTGGCCAAGGCCGACTCGGACACGGCATCGCACCCATCGAGCGACGCGACCACGATGGCCGCCGGAGCGTCCGACCAGGCGGTGGTCAGCGGGCTCGCGGACGGGCCGCGACCGACCGGCGCGGTCCGCTTCCTGGCCTGCGGGCCGCTGACGAGCGACAGCGGTTGCGCGGCAGGCTCGGGCATCCCGATCGGATCGGGACCAGTCGCGCTGACCTCCGGTTCGGGGCAGACCGCGGTCGCCCGGTCGGCCACCTTCCTGGCACCGCGCCCGGGCATCTGGTGCCTGCGGGCGGAATATCTCGGCGATCAACACCCACCGTTCCGCTCGGCACACCTTTCGTCGTCACGGCGACCAGCGCCGATGGCGAGCACACCACCACGACGGTGCACTACACGGTGGCACCTGACAACCGCGTCGAGATCTCAAACGTCCGCGGCGCCCGCGACGGCACGATCACGCTGAGCGTCACCGTCCCCGGCGCGGGCTCGCTCGACACGCTCGTCACGGCATGGAAGAACAACCTCGCGGCGGTGGCGGCGCTCCAGCCGGCGAAATACCGATTCGCGTTCGCGCGCGGCCACGCCACCGCATCCCGAGCCGGAACACTGCACCTCACGATCACGCCCGGCCGCCGTGGACGACGGCTCGTTGCGCACCACACCTATCGCATCGTGCTCCGTCTCTGGGTGAGGTTCACACCCAACGGCGGCGCAACTCACACCGCCGGCGTTCTCGGACTCCACCTCGGCCCCTAGTCGGATCACTACGGCACGGCGTCAGGCTGACCGCTCGATGATCTCCACGCGGTAACCGTCGGGATCTCGCACGAAGCAAAGCCTCGAGCCGCCGTCGCGGACCGTGTAGGGCGGACGCTCGGGTTCGATGCCCTGCTCCCTGAGGCGGGCCAGGGTCCCATCCAGGTCATCGGCGGTGATCGCGATGTGGCCGTAGCCGGTGCCGATGTCGTAGGGCTCGGTGACCCCGTGGTTGAAAGTCAGCTCCAGGCGCGGCATGTCGCCGTCCTCGGGCTGGTTCATGAACACGTTGATGGCCTCGTCGCGGATGGGCAGGCGCCCGCTCTCCTTGAAGCCGAGCGCCTCGTAGAAGGCAACCGACCGGTCGATGTCGGTGATTCGGTAGCAGGTGTGGATCAGACTCATGGGCGAGAAGTCTATGCCCAACCCGGGTCCCGCTGGAAGCCGCGCGATTTACGGTCACGTCAGAGGAGTCGATGTCGCCGGATCTGCATGGGGCGACGACAAACCACGCCTGTCGGGAATGAATGCCGGATCGTTGACGTCAGACATCCGATGACTTCCCCAGATTCGAGTCGCCCGGAGGCCTCTGTGCAGACAATTCGCTTGGCCAACAAATCGTCGGTTGCCCGTCGCGCCCCGGGGGGCGCAAGATGGGTGCGCACCCGACAGCTGGCCGCGCTTGCGCTGACCGGCACCGCACTCTGGGCGATCGCCGGCGTCGGTCACGGTGGGGGACTGGCTAAGTCCAGCCTTCGCGAACCTTTCCTTCGCCAGGGGCTGTCCAGCGTTCCGCTTGCGGCACGGGGCCCGCTCTCCGCTGCACTGGGGCGCCAGGAGCGGGCCTATCGGGTGGTTGGCCTGCGGACGCACAACACTCGGCACGGGCTTGGCGCGACCTTCTCCACGGCCGGGGTGAGGATCAGCTCCGCCTCGACGCACCTGAGCATGCATCTGGTCGATTACGGTCACGCGGGTGCGCTGCGCACGCTGGGGGCGGTCGCCCCGCGTGCCTCCGGCAACCGCGTCGACTACGCACACCGCGGTGTCGACGAGTGGTACGCGAACGGGCCGCTCGGCCTCGAGCAGGGCTTCGACGTTCCCACCCGGCCGGCTGCCGGGAGCGGCCCGCTGACGCTGTCGCTGGCGCTCTCCTCCAACGCTCGCGTCTCGCTCGATCGCTCGGGACTGCGGCTTAGCTCAGGTCAGGGAACGCTGCGCTACGGCGGCCTATCCGCCACCGACGCCCGCGGGCACCGTCTGCCCTCCCGGCTCGTGCTGGGCCACGGCCGGCTGGAGATTCGCGTCGATGATCGCGGCGCCGCCTACCCGCTCCGGATCGACCCGTTCATCCAGGCCGCCAAGCTGACCGCCAGCAATGGCGCGACCGCCGACGCGCTGGGCGCCTCGGTGGCAATCGATGGCGACACGATCGTGGCCGGTGCCATCGGCAAGACAATCGGCCAGAACGCCGGCCAGGGGGCGCTGTACGTCTTTGTCAAGCCTGCGTCCGGCTGGGCCAACGCGACCCAGACGGCGGAGCTGACCGTATCGGACGGCGCCGCTCAGGACGGTCTTGGCTCGGTGGCGATCTCGGGCGACACGATCGTTGCCGGCGTGCCGGGGCGCACGGTCGGCACCCACGCGGCTCAGGGTGCGGTGTACGTGTTCGTGAAGCCGGCGGGCGGTTGGAAGGACGCGCACGAGACCGCAAAGCTGACCGCTTCGGACGGCGCCATGGGCGACTCGCTCGGCAACGCCGTCTCGGTCTCGGGCGACACGGTCCTCGCCGGCGCACCGGGTGCCTCACCCAACGGCACCTTCGAGCAGGGGGCCGGTTACGTGTTCGTAAAGCCCGCCGGCGGCTGGAAGGACGGCACCCAGACGGCAGAACTGACGGCGTCAGACGGAGCCGCTCAAGATTCCCTCGGCCTCGTCAACGGCGCCTCGATCTCCGGCGACACCGTCGTGCTCGGCTCGTCATTCCACAAGGTCGGCAACAACCCGGGCCAGGGAGCGGCGTACGTGTACGTCAAGCCCGCGTCGGGCTGGACGAACATGACCGAGACAGCGGAGCTGACCGCCTCTGATGGGGAAGCCGGCGACAGGTTCGGATTTGCGGTGGCGATCTCCGGCGGCACGGTCGCCGTGGGAGCGTTTCACCATCTGGTCGGGGGTACACGCTCGGGAGCGGCATATGTGTTCGTCAAGCCGGCACCGGGCTGGCTGCTCGACGCTCCTATCGCCACCCAGACCGCAGAGCTGACCCCGTCTGACGGCGCCACGAACGACAGGTTCGGTGCTCAGCTCGGCGTCTGGGGCAACACCGTCGTGGTTGGCTCGTTCCTTCACCAGGTGGGCGCCAACCAGGCGCAGGGAGCTGCGTACGTTTTCGACCGACCGGGGCTAACGTGGAAGAGTGAGACTGAGACGCGCCAGGTGGCTGCTGCAGACGGCGCGAGGAGCGACTTCTTCGCTGACTCCGTGGCGGTCTCCGGCAACCTTGTCGTCGCCGGCGCGCCGCTGCACATGGTCGGCCGCAACCAGTCGCAGGGGGCGATCTACGTGTTTGGTCCGCCGCCGACGGTCACGATCCGGACCCCGGCGAGCGGAGCGACCTTCGCTCAGGGCCGAGTGGTACACGCCTCTTACTCCTGCCTAGCCCCAGCCGGCGCGCGGATCACCCACTGCACCGGCCCCGTCGCTGTGGGCGCTTCGATCAACACGTCCAGGCGCGGCCGGCATTCGTTCACGGCCACGGCCAGCGACACCGACGGCCTCACGGCCACCAAAACCGTGACCTACACGGTCGCACGGAACGACGGCGCGCCGGTGATCACCGCCTTCAGGCAGACGGCGAAACGGTGGCGTGAAGGCGGCAAGCTGGCGCACATATCCCGCCGGCAACAGCCACCGGTGGGCACGACCTTCTCGTTCTCGCTTGACCGGCTCGCCACCGCCCAGCTGCGTTTCACCCGGCTGGCGATCGGCCACAAGCAGCGTCGGATCGCTGCCGGCGCGCTCACGCTCAGGGCCCACGCGGGGATCAACAGAGTCCACTTCCAGGGGCGTCTCTCGCGGACCAAGGAGTTGCCGCTCGGCGACTACGCGCTCAAGCTCACGGCCACCAGCGCGGGCGGCCGATCAGCGACCACACGGGCCCTGACCTTCACCATCGTCAAGTGAGCGACGAACCGCGGTAAACGTCAAAGTCGTCCGCCCGCCGAGAGCCAGTGCCCGATAGGCTGCACGACGTGATCATCGAGCGCTCGATGGATGACCAGTGGCTGTCGAACACCTACCTGGTGGCCGACGAGCTCGGCTCGCACGCGGTGATGATCGATGCCGGCGGTCCGGTGGCGCCACTGCTCGATGTGTTGGATCGCATGCGCTTCCAGCTCACGCATGTGCTGCTCACGCACCATCACCATGATCATGTCGCCCAGCTCGACCAGGTGCTCGAGCGGCATCCCGGCACGCCGGTGCTGATCCACCCGCTCGAGCTCGACCTGGTCCCGGGCGCCACGGGGACCATGGAGCCCGGTCAGACGATTCAGTCGGGCGCGCTGGAGATAGAGCCGATCCACACCCCTGGCCACACGGCCGGCATGCTGGCGCTGCTCGTCAACGGGCACGACCTGTTCACCGGGGACACGCTGTTCAAGGGCTCGGTGGGTGGCGTTCACGCGCCGGGCAGCACGACCTACGCCGACCTGCGTTCCTCGGTCATGGACACGCTGCTGAAGCTGCCGCCCGAGACACGCATCCACCCTGGCCATACGGATCCGACCACCGTGGCCGACGAGCTCGAGCACAACAAGTTCGTGCGCATCTGGCGCGGCGTGGACCCCGAGGGCAATGAACCCTGCACGGCGCTCGATCAGCCGGCCACGCTGGTGCTGCTCGGTGACGACTATGACGGGGGCTACAAGGCCTGGATCCGCTGGCCCGACGGGACCGACGACATCGTTCCAGGATCCCGAGTCCAGGTGAGCGCGTCGTAAACTCGTTGTAGTGGCGAAGGACAAGATCCCCACCTCCCGCGTGGGGCGCACGGCGAAAATCGGGGGCCTTGCGGCAGGACAGGCGATCCGGCAGGCAGGCACCCGCGCGGCCAACGTAGCCAGGAACGAGGACCAGCGCCAGGTGGCGCTCGAGCGCCGCCATATCGAGGCTGCCGAGCAGATCGTGACTGCCCTGGGCACGATGAAGGGCGCCGCGATGAAGGTGGGCCAGGTGATGTCGTTCCTCGACGTCGGCCTGGTCCCCGAGGAGTACCGGGACGAGTTTCAGCACAAGCTCGCCGCGCTTCGGGACGCAGCGCCCACGGTCAGCTTCCGCGACATGCGCAAGGTGATCGAGGAGGATCTGGAGGAGAAGCTCAGCGACGTGTTCGGCGATTTCGACGAAGACCCGATCGCCGCCGCTTCGATTGGCCAGGTCTACCGCGCGACGCTGCACGATGGCCGGCGCGTGGCGGTCAAGGTCCAGTACCCGGGCGTGGCCGCGGCCGTCCGGGCCGATATGCAGAACCTGGGACTGATTTTGCGGCTGGCCAAGCGGATCGCCCCGGGGATGGACCCCCAGGCGATCGGCAACGAGATCCGCGAGCGCATCCACGAGGAGCTCGATTACGAGCTCGAGGCCCAGAATCAGCGGCGCATTGCCCGGATCTTCCGCGGGCACCCGTTCATCGCCGTGCCGGAGGTCGTGACCTCGCTGTCCCGCGACCGCGTCCTGGTCAGCGAGTACATGGAAGGCGCCGGCTTCGAGGAGCTGAAGACGTATCCCCAGGAGGACCGCGACCGGATTGGCGAGATCCTGTTCCGCTTCTACTTCGGCTGCCTGTACCGGCACCACCAGTTCTCCGGCGATCCGCACCCCGGCAACTCGATGCTTCTCCCCGACGGACGGGTGGCGTTCATGGACTTCGGCCTGTTCAAGCGCATGCCACCGGGCACCGTCGAGCTCGAGATCACCGTCGCCCGGGCGGTGATCGAGGGCGATACCGAGACGATCATGCGGATCGGAACCGAGACGGGCTTCTTCCCCGAGCCCGAGAAGTTCAAGCCGGAGCGCGTGCTCGAGCATTTCCGGGCTGCCACCTCGTGGTACACGTCGGACGAGTACATCGAGCTGACCCCCGAGTACGCCACCCAGGTCCTGATCGACATGAGCGATCCGCGCTCGGAGTACTTCGGAATGCTGCGCCACGAGTCGGCGCCGCCTGATCACCTGTTCGGTCGCCGGATGGAGGTGCTCACCCTGGCGGTCATCGGCCAACTCCACGCCCGCGGCAACTTTCATCGCATCGCCCGCGAGTGGTTCTACACCGACGAGCCGGCGACCGAGTTGGGCGAGCAGGAGAACGCCTTCTTCGCCCGAGCGGCGGCTTGAGCGAGCCACCGCCAGCGCGATCAGACGCGCTGAATCTGCACCAGGCTCGTGGTGCCGGGCCGGCCGCTTGGCAAGCCCGCGGTGATCGCCACGCGCGCGCCGGACTTGACCCAGCCGAGTTCGACCACGCGGCGCGCGGCATCGGCGATCAGTGCCTCGGTCACCTCATGACGACGCATCGAGGCGGCCTGCACCCCCCACATGAGCGAGCAGCGGCGCACGGTCTCGCGGCCAGGCGAGAGCGCGAAGATCGGAACCTGAGGCCGATGGGCGGAGATGAGCCGCGCCGAGCGGCCCGATAGCGTCGGCACGACCAGCGCCGCCAGGTGCAGATCGCGCGCCGCCATGCAGGCGCTGTGCGCCACCGTGTAGGCCGGATCGCGAGCGTCCCGCCGCACGCGCTCGTCGTTCCAGGGTTGATAGGGCAGCGCGTGCTCGGTGCGCTCGGCGACCGCCGCCATCATCTCGACCGCCTCGACAGGATACGTGCCGACCGCGGACTCCTGCGACAGCATCACGGCATCTGTGCCGTCGAGAATCGCGTTGGCCACATCGGCCACCTCGGCCCGGGTCGGACGCGAGGAGGAGACCATCGAGTCGAGCATCTGGGTCGCGGTGATCGATGGCCGCGCCAGCCGTCCCGCCAACCTCAGCAGTTGCTTCTGGACCAGCGGCACGTCCTCAATCGGCAACTCGATCCCGAGGTCTCCGCGCGC
Organism: uncultured Solirubrobacterales bacterium; assembly: GCA_963749545.1. GTDB lineage: Bacteria > Actinomycetota > Thermoleophilia > Solirubrobacterales > Solirubrobacteraceae > Palsa-465. The sequence goes on along the minus strand of CAVVNG010000019.1, from coordinate 467,000 downwards.
GACCATCACGCAATCGGCGGCCCTGATGATCTCCTCGGCGGCATCCACCGCCTGCGGCTTCTCGATCTTGGCGATCAACGGCAGCCGGGTGTGCCGACGGACCGCGGTTACATCCTCGGCCGTGCGGACGAATGACAACGCCACCAGATCGACGCCGATTGACTCCCCGAAGCGCAGCATGTCGAGGTCCTCCTCCGGCACGGCGGGTAGTCCGCGGGTCGAGCCCGGGATGTTGAGCCCCTGTCTGGAGGCCACCGAACCCCCGACCTCGACCGCGGTCTCGATCTCGCCTTCGCCGGCCCTGACGGAGGTCACGCGAAGGCGGATCGCCCCGTCGGCCAGGTAGACGACATCCTCGGGATCGACGGCGCCGGCTAGTCCCGGCCAGCTCACGGACATCTGCGTGTCATCCCCGACGGCGTCGTTGCCACACAGCAGCACGAGCTTCTCGCCCGGCTTGAGCTCGGCGATCCCATTCCTGACGGCGCCGATCCTGATCTTCGGTCCGGGCAAGTCCTGCAGGATCGCCACCTGGCGCCCGGCCGCCGCCGCCGCAGCGCGGACCCGCTCGGCGTTCTCGGCGTGGATCTCGCGATTGCCGTGGGAGAAGTTGAGCCGGGCCACGTCCATGCCGGCCTGCACCATGCGCGCGAGCGTCTCGGGCTCGCGCGAGGCAGGACCGATGGTGGCAACGATCTTGGTTCGGCGCATCCTCACCTGAAGCTAGCCGACGGACCAGAGAAACTCGTTAAGCATTTCGCCATCCACCGACAGTCGGCCCCCCTCACGCAGATCGCAAATCAGATCCCAGTGCAGGGCCGACACGTTCTCGCCGCCGGTCTCGGGGTAGGAGCGGCCAAGGGCCAGGTGCACGGTGCCGCCGATCTTCTCATCCAAGAGGATGGTCCCGGTGGCGCGATCGATCCCGGCGTTGGTCCCGATCCCGAGTTCGCCAAGGAACCGGGCGCCCGCATCGGTGCCGAGCGCGGCATCGAGGTAATCCTGTCCCTGTTCGGCCGTGGCCTCCACCACCTGGCCGTCGACGAAGCGCAACTGCACCCCGCTGACCTCGACCCCAGCGGGGCTGGCCGCAATGCCGAAGTAGATCGTTCCGTTGGCCGAGGTCTCGAGTGGCCCGGTGAACACCTCACCGCTGGGCATGTTGCGCCGGCCATCGGAGTTGATCCATGTGCGGCCATCGACGCGCAGTGTCAGGTCGGTTCGCTCGGCCTCGATCCGTGCTTCGCGGGCATCGGCGAGCCGCTCCACGATCCCTGCCTGGCGGGTGCTCAGCGCGCGCCACGCCGCCACCGGGTCGGGCTGATCGAGGAACAGCGCCCGATTCACGAACTCCTCGTAGTCGACCTCGCTCATGCCGGCCTGCTGAGCCAGTGCCGGCGTCGGCCACACTGTCACGCACCAGCGGCGCCTCATCTGCGCTCGCTGGATGGGGCTCCGAGCCGCCGTCGCGCGGGTGATCAGACGTGGATCAACCCCCGCCAGCGCGCGGGTGTTGACGGGCGCGTTGATTCGTATCCGCGCATCGACCGCCTCGGCTTCAACCAGGTCCAACGGCGCGAACCCGTCCAGCGCCTCCTCGCGGGCGTGCCGGTAGAAGTCGTCGGGGAGCCACGCTGGCGCGACGCGCAACAGCGGCCACGCTCCGCGCTCCAGCAGCTCGCGATGCAGCGCCCGGGTGAGCGCATCGGCCAGGAGGCTCGAGCCCACCAGAACCTGGTCGCCCGGGGCGACCTCGAGACACCAGTCGCACAGGAGCCCGGCAAAGCGACGTGGATCGATCACGGCGCCCGCAGCTCGGGGAAGTGCTCCTGCACGTGCGCACGCAACGAGTCGCGCACGAACTCACGCTCGGCTTGGGTGGCGATCCGGTAGCGCCCCAGCAGCTCCTTCTGGCGGGCGATCTCTAGCCCGGCAATCGTCCACGAGACGGCCAGACGCTCGAACAGCAGCTCGGTCGCGCGCTGCCAGGCATCCTCGCGGTCGATCCCTCCGGCCAGCACGCGGGCGTACTCGCGCCGCGCGCCTGGAGTCAGGGCCCCTCGCAGACGCAGCACGTTGCCTTCGGGATCGCGGTAATCGCTGGCCGGGGCCGTGAGCTTTTCGCGCTGGCGACTGCGCTTGCCCACGCTAGGCGGGGGCCGCGGCGGCCCGTTCCAGCTGGGCGCGCACGTCGCCGGTCACCGGGTCTGTGTGTCCCGCCCACGCCGCCGCCGGATCGAGGCCGGCGAGCTTGCGAATCGAGGCACGCGCCTGCTCGGTGTCGGAGTTGAACGCGGGATGGGGGACGTGCGCGGCGTTCTTGAAGCCTGTCTGCGGGTCCACGGTGTAGAAGCAGTCGGACACCAGCGCGAGGCGATCGGAGTCGCGGAAAAGCCCGATCAGCCCCGGCGCGTGGCCCGGGAGCTCGATGACCCGGAACCCGGCCACCTCATCGCCTTCGCTGACCGTTCCCGCCACCGAGACCGCACCCCCATCCCAGGTGCTGAGCAGCTTCGGATACACGCGCCGCGCCGGCGGCCCGAGCTTGGAGAAGTCCCAGTAGGGCCGATAGGGCGAATCCGACTCCGCTGCCTCGCGCTCGGCCGGATGACAATAGACGGGCGCACCGAGCCCGGGTGCGGCGCCACGGTGGTCGGCATCGGCGTGCCCGAGCACGACGCGCTTGATCCCGCCGAGACGGACGCCGGCGATGCGCACGGCGTCGGTCATGTCGGAGATGCCGGCATCGAACACCGTGAGCCCGTCTGACTCCTCGACCAGATAGACGTTCATCGTCTTCATCGGGAAGCCGCCGCGCACGACCCACACGTCATCGGCGATGCACTCGGGTTCCGCGCCGTGGACCCAGGACGTCAGCCTCGTGCGCAGATTGGCCAGCCTGGTCAGACGGAGCTCGGCCTTGGAGCCGACAGGCGGGAGCACGCCCAGCTGTCGAGCGATGTCCGACCCGTCCACGTACGCGTCGTTGTGCTGAACCTTGCCATCGGCGATGGTCAGTACGTCGCATCCCTCGATGTCGAGCCGGGCGCCGTTGGGCTCGAAGCCCTGGAACGACCCCGGGCCGGCAAACGTCCCGCGCCCGCGCCACCGCACCGCCGTGCGGTTGCGAGCCGTGGTCATATCGATGATCTCGAGCGAGAAGTCGGGGAAGGCAGCGAACAGCGCGCTGAAGTACTGACGCACGCCATCGGGCGCGACCAGCTCCTGCTGCCCGACGAACCGATCGATCCCGCCGGGTTCCCATACCTCAGCCGCCGCGTCGAGGTCGTGGGCGCCCAACGCCTCGAAGTAGCGCTTCGCGATTTCAGCGGTCGTGGCCATCGAAGCGCCGCAGTCTACGCGGCGCCAATATCGTGCGTGGCATGACCCGTCAACGGGAGCTCGGCCGCGGCGAGAAGATGCTGCCCGGCCTCTGGCGCCTTCGGCTGCCCCTGCCCTGGCCAGGCGTCCCCCACGGCAACGCGTGGGCGATCGCCGCCGGCTCGGGCGTCGTGCTCGTCGACACCGGCATGCACGAGGCCGGATCGCTGGCCCAGCTCGAGCGCGCCATGGCTCAGGTGAATCTGCGGCTCGAGCACGTCCGGCTCGTCGCCTGCACCCACGCCCACTCCGATCATTGGGGCCAGGCCGCGCCGATCTGCGATGCCACCGGGGCAGAGTTGTGGATGCATCCCAACCACGAGCACGGCACCTGCAGCGCCACCGATCCTGCGGCCGCCCTAGCCCGTCGCCTGGAGGTCGGCCGCCAGAGCGGCGTGCCGGAGGCGGCGCTGTCGCACTACGCCGACCGCCTGAAGGGCATGCCGTCGGGCATCGCCCGGGTGATCGAGCCCGACCGCGACCTGCTGCCGGGGGTCACAGTCGAGACCGATCTCGGTGCTTGGCAGGTCTACGAGACGCCGGGCCACGCGCCCTCACACGTGTGCCTGTTCCAGCCCGAGCGGCGTCTGCTCATCTCCGGCGACCACCTGCTCGGACGCATCTCGCTCTACTACGACTACGGCTGGACGCCCGATCCGGTGGGAGAGTTTCTCCACTCGCTCGACGTGATCGACGCCCTCGACGTCCGCCTATGCCTGGCCGGCCACGGGCGACCCTTCACCGATGTCCATGCCCACATCGAGGGCAACCGCAAGCTTGTGGCCGAGCGCCTTGCCGCCGTGGTGGCAGCGCTGGACGGCCAGCCGCGAACGGCGGTCGAGATCTCGCCCAGCGTCTACGGCGAGCCGCTGACCCCGGCCAACGGGTCGTGGCTGCTCTCGCAGACGCTCTGCTATCTGCGGCACCTGGAGCGGACCGGCGGCGTCGTTCGCGAGCCGGGCTCGGCGGCGGGCGGGGCCGAGGGGTGGCGGCGGACGTAACGCTGTTCCGCTCAGTCCCAACCGCGCTCGAGGCGGCCGACCAAGGAGCCGTCACCGCACAACCTTGACACGACCGTGTCAAGGTCGATACAGTCCACCCCGGTGCGAATCGACGAGATCATCGCCGCCAGTGACGAGCCCGCCTTCTCGTTCGAGTTCTTTCCTCCCAAGACCGACGAGGGGGAGCGCAAGCTGCGCCAGGCCCTCGGCGAGCTGCGCGCACTGGAGCCCGACTTTGTCTCGGTGACCTACGGTGCCGGTGGGTCGACGCGGGATCGGACGGTCGAGCTCACACGCTGGATCAAGCACGACCTGGGTGTCGAGTCGATGGCTCACCTGAGCTGCGTGGGCGCGACACGCGAGGAGCTCCGGGCGATCCTGGACCGGATCGCGGCGGCCGAGATCGAGAACGTGCTGGCGCTGCGCGGCGACCCGCCGCAGGGCGAGACCGAGTGGACGCCGCACCCAGGCGGACTGCAGTACTCGACCGAGCTGGCCAGCCTGATCACGGCCAACTATCCGTTCGCCGTCGGCGCCGCGTGTTTCCCCGAGGTTCATCCCGACGCGCCCGACATGGCCCACGACCTGCGCTTCCTCAAGCAGAAGGTCGACTGCGGGGTGTCGTTTCTAATCACTCAGCTGTTCTTCGACAACGAGCTGTACTTCCGCTTCGTCGAAGAGGCGCGGGCCGTCGGGATCGACGTCCCGATCATCCCCGGCATCATGCCGATCACCGACGTCGGCCAGATCGAGACGATCACCGGGATGTGCAGGGCCTCGATCCCCGACCGGCTGCACCGCCAGCTCGAGCTCCGCGCCCACGACCTCGACGCGGCACTCCAGCTCGGCGTCTCGTATGCGACGCTGCAGTGCGCCGAGCTGCTCGCGCGCGGTGCGCCCGGGATTCACTTCTACACACTGAACCGCTCGCCGGCCACGCGGGCGATCCTGTCGGCGCTGAGGCTCCTGCGTCCGTGGGTCGCGCGCGACGTGGTCAGGACGGCGGGATGATCTCAAGCCCGCTGGCCACCATCGGGCGCCCGTCGATCTCATAGCGCACGTCGACCTCGTCGTTGCGCTTGTACGTGCCGATTCCCCAGAACCCCAGGAACCACGCCCAGGGGCCAAGCTTCTTCTGCACGAGCTCGCGTTCGAACACCAACTCGCCGCTCGAAACCCGGTAGTCCGAGCCCAGCTCCTGGCGCACGCCGTTGACGTAGACCTCGAATGGCGGCCGGACTCCGGGCGGGAGCTTGATGCGCCACTGCTGCAGCATCGCGTCAGCGTTGCAGATCGCTGGGCAGGAGCGACAGGACGGCGCAGTCCACGCGCTGGCCGTGTTCCCGCGTGTAGCCGCGGAGCACCCCTTCGTCGATGAATCCCGCCGCCCGCGCGGCGCCGAGCATCGCGGCGTTGTCGGTCTCGGTGGAGAGCTGCACGCGCTCCACCCCGCAACACTCGAACAGCCAACCGGCGGCTAGCACCAGGGCGCGCGGGGACAGACCGCGCGCGCGAAGCTGCGGAGCCAGCCACATTCCGAGCTCCGCGCGAGCATTGAGCCAATCGATGCTGTGGACGGTGAGGCCTCCGACGCAGACGTCCGATCCCGCCTGCAGGATCGTCAGGCGCACGATGCTGCCCGACTCTCGCTCGGCCGCGGCGCGCTCGCCGCGCCGGCCAAGCTCGGCCCCGCTCGGCGGTCGCTGCTCGCCGAGGCGCAGATGCATCTCCGGATCGTCCTGATAGGCGATCAGGATCTCCGGGATGTCGCGCTCGGCAAACAGCCGCAGCACGACGACGCCGTCGGACAGTGGTTGGGGCAGATTCGGGATAACCGGCATGTCGGCAGCGGACCGTACCCTGTCGGACGTGGAGGAGATTTCCTACAGAGTTCGCCGCTCCGAGCGCGCCCGGCGGGTCCGCGTCACCGTCGACGCCGACCGCGGTGTCGAGGTCGTGCTCCCGCGCCGCGCGCTCGAGCGTGAGGCGCCGGCGGCGATCAGCGAGCTGAGACCGTGGATCGAGCGCCGCGTGCGAGAGCTCGACCGGGTCCGAGCCACGGTCGCGGCACGTGGCGAGACCGTGCCCTACCTGGGGCAGGCACTGCGGGTCGTGGCCCAACCGGGACGCAGCCGAGTCCATCGGCGCGGACCCGAGCTGCTCGCGCCGGCCGGGGCGCAGCAGACGGCAGCACTCGAGCGTTGGTACCGGCGCCGGGCCGGCATTGAGGTTTCGGCGCGACTGGACCGCGCCTGCGCGCTCACGGGCACGTCCTACTCGAAGCTGACCATCCGCGGCCAGCGGACCCGCTGGGCCAGCTGCTCGCGCAATGGAGCGATGAGCGTCAACTGGCGACTGCTGCTGGCTCCCGAGCCGATCCTCGACTATGTCGTATGGCACGAGGTGTGCCATCTGGAGGTGATGGACCACTCGCGCCGCTTCTGGTCGCTGCTCGGCTCGCGCTGGCCCGACTACCGCGATCATGCACGGTGGCTGCGCCAGCACGGGGCGACGCTGGTTCTGTGAAGGACGGGCCTGGTGCGGCCGAACTACTCAGATGGTTCTAGTCGCGACCCCGCCGCTTGCCGATCGCCCGGCGCAGAGCGCGGTACGACGATTCCCCCTTGCGCTGTTTCACCATCTCGCGCTTGACCCGTCCCATGTAGGCCTCGGTCGAACCGTCGCCACGGACGTCGACGCCCGCGCGGATGCTGGGGAGCAGGCGCTCGGGGCCGGCCAGCTCGACCCGCGCGGCCACCTGCTGCACGGGCTCGAAGCGCCTCACCTTCACATCGACGGCGTCGCGCGGAGCCTCGTCGGCCAACCGGCTGGCCGTCGTCTCGAGCGCCTCGAGGGCGGCATCGAGGTCCTGATAACGACTGCGTTTTACCCGCGGCCCGTCGCGAACCGTCACCTTCCACGCCATCGGGCGATCATCGCAGGGCTCGGTGCGACTCGTGGACCGGAGCGAAGCTGACGCTAGGCCGCCAGCTCGAACTCCACCTCGTCGACCTGTCCGACCTGGCAGCGGTGCGTCTGGCCAACGGCCAGGCGGCGCATCAGACGATGGGCGGCCTCGTTCTCGGCCAGCACCATCGCCCGGAAGCGAAGGATGCCGCGGGCGCGTGCCTCCAGCGCGAGTCGCTCGAGCAGCTCGGTGGCCAGCCCCTCGCCCTGATAGCGGTCGCCGACGACGATCGCGAACTCGGCTGCGCCGGGATCGTCGACCAGGCGGACGAAACGACCCACGGCGATGATGTCGTGCGGCGGAGTGGCCGTGGTAGCGACGAGCGCCACATGGTTGCGGCCGTCGACCTCGACCAGGTAGCGGAGGTCGCTGGGAGTGAGATGCGGCTTGGAGGCCAGGAAGCGCCGGTACTGCGACTCGGGCGAAAGACGTGCGTGCGCGGCCTGGAGGCGCACCCCATCGTCGGGCCTAATCGGCCTGACGGCCACTTTCCTTCCGCTCGGTAGCGACACGACGTCCATACTCGCAGCTTACGTTCAGTAAGCCGCTGGCAGTGTGGCGCTGATCACACCCGGAATCGAGGCCCGGCGGCTCCGAGCCCCCGAGCAGCTACTTCCGATCCTGCATCGGGATGTAGTCGAGTCCGTGGTGGCCCGTGTAGATCTGGCGGGGGCGCGCGATCTTCTGCTCCGAGTCGTCGATCATCTCGAGCCACTGAGCGATCCAGCCGCTGGTCCGCCCAATCGCGAACAGAACTGGAAACATCTCCATCGGCATGCCGAGCGCCTCATAGATGATCCCCGAGTAGAAGTCGACGTTCGGGTAGAGCTTGCGATCAACGAAGTACTGATCCTCGAGCGCAATCTTCTCGAGCTCCATCGCGATGTCGAGCAGCGGATTGGTCCCCGTGACCTCGAACACCTCGTAGCAGGCCTTCTGGATGATCTTCGCTCGTGGGTCGTAGTTCTTGTAGACCCGGTGGCCGAAGCCCATCAAGCGCTCCTTGCCGGCCTTGACGCCCTCGATGAAGTCGGGGATGTTGTCCTTGGTCTCGATCCGGCGCAGCATCCGCAGGACCTGCTCGTTGGCCCCGCCGTGGAGCGGGCCGTAGAGGGCGGCCACCCCGGCCGCCACGGCAGAGTATGGATCGACCTGAGAGGAGCCAACGCTCCGCACCGCACTGGTCGAGCAGTTCTGCTCGTGATCGGCGTGGAGAATGAACAGCACGTCGAGCGCGTGCTCGAGGCGCGGGTCGGGCACATACCTGAGCTCGGTCATCTTGTAGATCATCGAGAGGAAGTTGCCCGGGTAGCTGAGGTCGTTGTCCGGATAGACATACGGCATGCCACGGTTGTGCCGGTAGGAAAAGGCGGCCAACGTCGGCATCTTGGCGATCAGCCTGACGACCTGCATATAGCGCACGTCGTGGTCCTTGATGGACTGCGCCTCTGGATAGAACGTCGACAGAGCGCCAACCGAGGCGAGCAGCATGCCCATGGGGTGCGCGTCGTAGCGGAACCCCTGCATGAACTCCTTGATGTTCTCGTGCACGAACGTGTGGATCGTGACCTCGTGCGTCCAGTCCTCGAGCTGTTGCTGGGTGGGCAGATCGCCGTGAACGAGCAGGTAGGCGACCTCCAGATAGGACGACTTCTCGGCCAGCTGCTCGATCGGGTAGCCGCGGTACTCGAGGATCCCCTTCTCTCCATCGATGTACGTGATCGCGGACCGGCATGACGCCGTGGCCATGTAGGCCGGGTCGTATGTCATCAGCCCGAAGTCGTCATCTTGCGTCTTGATCTTGCGCAGCTCGGTCGCGCGGATCGTCCCGTCCTCGATCGGGACCTCGTACTCCTTGCCCGTCCGGTTGTCAGTGATCGTCAGCGTTTCGCCCTTGTCTCTTACGCTGGCGCCATCCTGTTTCTGCGTCTCCGTGGTCATGGCACTCCTCTTGCGCTGTTACGGACGGTCTCCCTCCAACCCAGGGTCGAGCAGACGACCAACGAATCACTCTAGTACCCGGATGACCTCGGCGAGAAGCCCGACGGGCGCGGGGCTACGGATCGGTGAGGATTGCCGCCCCGAGCGCGACGACCATGAGCAGGAAGCTGATGGCCATGACGGCACGCTGTCCGCGGACGTTGTAAGGGAACTCCGGGCGGGTCAGACCGAGCCCGGCCAGGACCACGGCCCAGGCCGCGAGGATCAAGCCGGCGATGTAGAACGGGACCTTGGACGGCTCGGAGGCGGCGAACAGGATCGACAGCATCGCGCCGCGAGCCTATCCAATCTTGGCCGATCCCGCCCGGCTGCGCCCGGCCTCTTGGCGCTTGCCTTCGTAGCGGCTCTCGGTCGCAGCGCGCTGACCCTGGTAATGGCTGCCCAACCCGGGACTCCCGTAAGGCCGCAGCGCGGGCTTGTCGAGCATCATGAACGACAGCTGGGCGATCGGCAGGCCCGGATAGAGCTTGATCGGGACCCGGGTCAGGTTGTTCAGCTCAAGTGTCAGTGTCCCCTGCCACCCGGGGTCGCAGAAGCCGGCGGTGGCATGGACGATGAGCCCGAGCCGGCCCAGGCTCGACTTGCCCTCGATGCGGGCCACGATGTCGTCGGGCAGCTCAACCCATTCCAGCGTCCGCCCGAGGCAGAACTCGCCGGGATGGATGACGAACGATTCGTCGCGGGGAACCGCGACCTCCTCGGTGAGATTCTCGGGTGGGCGGCGGAGATCGATGGCCGAGGCGCGGTGGTTGTGAAACACGCGGAACGAGTCACCGAGCCGCAAATCGACACTGGCCGGCTGGACGAGGCCGGCATCCCACGGATCGATCCGGATGCGCCCCTCGTCCACAAGCTGCAGAATGGTCCCGTCCGAGAGGACCGAGGCCGGAGCGTCACTCATCGCCGGAAGTCTGCCAGCGCTCCCGGATCAGTGATCCAAAGAGCGGGCGCGGGCGCGAACCGTCCGCACACGCGCGGGCGGTAGCGGGGCGGGGTCACCATGCGGACCGCGCCGGGGATGACGAGGGAACGGCTTGCGCGGGTGGCGACGAGGCGGCTTGCGCTTGAGGCCGCCATCGTCATCCGACGAGGAGTTCTCCTCGGGCTCCTGCTTCACCGCCCACCAGACCAGATAGATCAGGGCAGCGAGAGGCAGCTTGAGCGCAAGCATCAACCACAAAAATCCCCACGTCACGACAGCTGGATCCTACCCGTATTCGTGCCTGCTGTCACGTGAGCTCGCAAGCGCGCTGACAGAGCGCGCGGCGCCCGCCCATTACGCGCGGAAGGCGATTGGCTTCTCCACGAACCGTGTGATCCGCTGAAGCTCGGCCACCCGCTCGGCGAGCTCGTCGCTGGTCACCGTGGCGACGCGCTCGACCCCGAAGGCCTCGACGTTGAATGAGGCCACCGCGGTGCCGTACGCCATCGCGTTGCGCAGCGTGGCGTGGTCGATCTCACGGTCGGGGTGGGCCGCGAGGTAGCCGATGAAGCCGCCGGCGAAGCAGTCACCGGCCCCGGTGGGATCGACGACGGTCTCGAGCGGGAAGGCCGGCAGAGCGAAGAATCCGTCGTCGGTCCACATGGCGGCGCCATACTCGCCCAGCTTGGCCACAATCACGCGTGGCCCCCACTCGCTCACGCGCCGGGCAGCGCGGATAAAGCTCGGTTCGCGCGTCAGCTCCTTCAGCTCAGCGTCGTTGACCATCAGGCAGTCGACGGCTGAAATTGTCTCGATCAGCGAGTCACGGGCCGTCTCGATCCACAGGTTCATCGAGTCGAGCGCGACGAAACGAGCGTCGACGCATTGTTGGCGGACCTGGCGCTGGAGATCGGGCTGGATGTTGGCCAGGAAGACAAAATCAGCCGCGCGCGAGGCCTCGGACAGCTTGGGTTGGAAATCGGCGAACACGTTGAGCTGCGTATCGAGTGTGTCGCGTTCGTTCAGATCCCAGCCGTACTCGCCCCGCCAGAAGAAGGTGCGCCCGCCCGCGACATGCTCGATGTCGTCGGTGTCGATGCCACGCGAGCGCAGCACCTCGTACTCGGCCTCGCCGAAGTCATCGCCCACGGGTCCGACGACGTGCACGGTGTCGAAGAAGGACGCCGCCAGCGAGAAGTGGACCGCCGAGCCGCCCAGCATCCGGTCGCGGCTGCCAAACGGAGTCTTGACGGCGTCGAAGGCAATCGAACCGACGACGGTCACGCTCATGAGGCGGGGAAGGCTAGATGATTGATTCCAAGATGATGCGGCCCGCCGCCGGAAGGCGACGGGCCGCATCTCAGCAGCCGGCGTGCTGGTGCGGGCTAGTACAGCTTCCAGCTGCCAGTCGTGCCGTCGGCGTGCTTCCACGCGACGGTCTTAGAACCGACCAGGCGCAGTGAGGAGCCGATCACGTCGGCGTGGTCGTCGGAGAACTGATCCGGGGGATGGTTCGCCCGGTCGGTGCCCTGGACATCGGTGTAGTCGGAGTCCCCGCCGGAGGGGGGAGTCATCGACCAGGCCGCCGCGCCATCGCTGGCGACGACGATCTTGTCGACCGTTTCATTCAGCTCGAATGGATAGAAGTAGCTGTTGACGTGCTGGTTGGGGATGTGCATCACGGTGACCACTGAGTTCGGGAACACCGGCTGCACGTCGGTGGCATCCGAGCTCCATCCGACCCACTTGCCGCCGAGCGCGAACCGGTAGCCCGGCTTCGCACCCTTTAGCTTGGACGTCTTACGGGTGGCCTTCACGCACACGTAGCCGCTGCCGTTGCGTGTGAACACCTTGGCGTAGCTATCGCCGACAACGGTCTTGGCCCCCCGTTGGGGTGGCAGTGGCTCTTAACCTGGGCAAGCGCTGTGGAGCCGAACGAGGCGGCCAGGGCGGCCACCGCGGCAACTCCGAAGCGAGTGGTGTGGCGGATCATGGCTGAGTCTCCTTGAGGGTTGTCCGAGTTGGGATGTGCTCAGTGTCGGTGAGCACATCGACCTCGGCCAGACACCCAAGGGGTGGATCGGCGCCACCCTCCGCACGGCGACGCCCGCCGCGGCGGCCCGCGGTGCGCTACTCCTTCGGTACCACCATCACTGGGCAGGGCGCGATGTGCAGGAGCCGCTGGGTGACGCTCCCCAGCAGCAGTCCGCCGAGCGCCGTATGGCCCCTGGTGCCCATCACGATCAGGTCGGAGCCCTCCTCGGTGGCCACCTCGGCGATCGTGTGGGCGGCGGAGTGAGCCCCGCCCTGCTGCACCCTCGCCTCGGCCTGGATCCCCTTGCCCTTCAGATCCTCCACCTGCCGGGCGATCTTCGCCTGCAGCTCATCCTCGTCGGGATGCAGCTCGGCCGCGCCCCGTCCGCCGGGGCCGATCATGCGCTCGACGGTGTGCAGCACGAGCAGCTCAGCACCCCCTTGAGAGGCCAGCGAACCGATCAGGTCCAGTGCGCGGTCGGCCGATTCCGAACCATCTGTGGCCCACAGGATCTTCTTGAACATGTCGCGAACCCCCGGTCGTGGATGGGGCGACGCTGCGGTCGGGCTCAGCACCCACGCCGCGCGCCGCCGATCTGATTTGGTAGGCCGACCCTACCATTGGACGGGGCGCCCGCGCCAGGGAAGCTGACCTTACGGCCCCCGTCGCCGTACCCGCTCGCCGCTCGGGTCGAACAGCGGCTCGGCCACCACCTCGCCAGTCACCCACCGGCCGAAGATGTCGACCTCGATCGCAGCCCCGGTCGCGATCTCGGCCGGCAGGTACGCATAGGCGATCGACCGCTCCACTGTGTAGCCGTAGCCGCCACTGGTGACCCGCCCGCAGACGCTGCCGTCGATCCGCACCGGCTCGTTGCCCAGGGCCACCGAGCGCGAATCCTCGAGCACAAGGCACCGCAGCCTGCGCTCCACCCCGCTGGCCTGCAGCGCCTCGGCACCGAGGAAATCCTTGTCCTCGCGAACGCAGAAGCCGAGGCCACCTTCGTACGGGGTCTCGTCGGGGGTGATGTCGGCCGCCCAGACGCGGTAGCCCTTCTCGAGCCGCAGCGAGTCGATTGCCCGATAGCCGCAGGCCCGCACACCGTGGGGCTGGCCCGCCTCCCACAGCGCGTTCCACAGACCAAGGCCGTACTCAGTCGGGCAGTACAGCTCCCAACCCATCTCGCCGACGAAGGTCACCCGCAGGGCACGGACCGGCACGTCGGCGACCGCAATCTCGCGCATCGACATGTAGGGAAGGTCCAACGGGTCCGGGGTCAGTGGGGCCAGGATGTCGACCGCCTTCGGGCCCCACAGTGCGAATGTCGCCCAGCGCGATGTGACGTCACTCAGACGGACCGATCCATCCTCGGGCAGATGGCCGCGGATCCAGCTCGCGTCATGATTGCCAAACGCCGTCCCGGTGACGATCTGGAACAACTCGTCCTCGACGCGGGTGACCGTGAAATCGCACTCGATCCCACCGCGGCGGTTGAGCATCTGCGTGTAGGTGATCGCCCCCACCGACCGGGCCACGCGGTTGTCGCACAGACGCTCGAGCAGCCCGGCGGCGCCCGGGCCCGAGACCTCGAGCTTGGCGAAGGACGACTCGTCGAACAGGCCGGCTGCCTCGCGAGTGGCACGGTGCTCGGCCCCGATCGCAGGCGACCAGTGCATCCCCGCCCATCCCCGCGGACGCAGCGACTCGTCGCCGGCAGCGGCGTTGGAGCGATACCAGTTGACGCGTTCCCACCCCGACTTCTCGCCGAACTCGGCGTCTTGGGCCTGGTGCCATGCGTACGCGCTCGACATCCGCAGGGGACGACCGGCCCGCCGCTCATGACCGGGGTAGCGGATGTCGTAGTAGGTCTCGTAGACCTCCTTGGCCCGCGCCAGCGTGTAGGTGGGCGAGCGGTAGTGGGGCCCGAACCGGCGGATGTCCATCTCCCACACGTCGTGTTCGGATTCCCCGGCCAGGATCCACTCGGCCAGTACCTTGCCGATGCCACCGGCCCCGGCCAGGCCGTGGGCGCAGAATCCGGCGGCGACAAAGAATCCTCGGACATCGCTCTCGCCCAGACAGAACTCGTTGTCGGGCGTGAACGCCTCGGGGCCATTGATCAGCCGCGTCACCTTCACGTCCTCCATGGCCGGGACGCGCCGCGAGGAATTGCGGGCGATCTCCTCGAACCGCGGCCAGTCCTCCTCGAGCAGGCGCCCGTTGAAGTCATCTGGGATCCGGTCGAGGCGGTGGTCGTCGAGCGCCCACGGTGCGCTGTCGCGCTCGTACCCGCCCATCACCAGCCCGGCGCCCTCCTCGCGGAAGTACACCAGCAGGTCGGGATCCCGCAGCGTCGGGAGGTGCTCGCCGGGGGCGCGCTCGCGGAACGGCTGGGTGACCAGGTACTCGTGGGCGAACGGCACGACGGGGACGCGAACGCCGGCCAGGCGACCGATCTCGGCCGCGAACATGCCCCCGGCGTTGACCACAATCTCCGCTTCGACATCCCCCCACTGGGTGCGGACGCGGCGCACGCGCCCGCCGTCGACGTCGATCTCGGAGACCCGGGTGTGCGTGAACACCCGACAGCCGCCCTCGCGGGCTCCCTCGACGAGTGCATAGGTCAGCTGGGAGGGATCGAGGTAGCCATCGGTGGGCAGGTAGGACGCGCAACGCACGCCTTCGGTGACCATCAGCGGAAACAGCTCGCGGGCCTGATCGGCCGACAGCAGCTCGAGCGGCAACCCGAACGTCTTGGCCCACGCCACCTGACGCATCACCTCCTGCTCGCGCTCGGGCGTGCAGGCCAGACGAATGCCGCCGCACTCCACCCACCCGCAGTCGATCGTCCGATACAGGGAAACCGAGTCCATCATCATCCGGGTCAGCGACACGCTCGAGCGCAGCTGGCCCACCAGCCCGGCGGAATGAAACGTCGATCCGCTGGTCAGCTCGTTGCGGTCGAGCAGGATGACGTCCCGCTCACCCAGCGCGGCCAGGTGATAGGCGATCGAAGCGCCGCCGACCCCGCCGCCGATGATCACCACCCGCGCGCGGTCGGGAAGCTCACGCGGCCGCGGCATCGATCCACTCCCCGAAGCTGTCGTCACCGGCCGCCCGCTCCAGCCGTTCGAAGTGCTGCGACGCGTAGGCGTCAAAGTCGAACTCGATCTCTGACAGGACCGATTGGACGACCCCCCACGCACCCTCGCGCGCATCGGACATGAGACGCATCAGGCGCAGCTCCGCACGCCGCCGATCATCAGCCGGCTCGCCAAAGTAGGCCTCGAGCAACCGATCCTCGGCCGGGCCGTCGAACTCGTTGTTGACGGCCAGGTTCCCGAGATCGAAGCCGCGATGCCCCATGCCCGCGTACTCCCAATCCACCAGCATCACACCGCCGCCGTCCGGGGCCATCAGGTTGGCGGACAACAGGTCGTCGTGGCAGGGCACCGGATCCGACAGCGGCAGCACATCGGCAATCTGACCGGCGATCTCCTGAGCTCGACGGTAGCCGTCGGGTAGCGTCCCGCCACGCTCGTCCACCGTGGCCGCGTACGCCCGCAGGAGTTCGGGGACCCAGAAGGTCACCGGGAGCGCCTCGCCGGAGGTGTGGATCGCCCGCAGCGCCCGGCCGAACGGCTCCGGGTCATCTCTGACCTCCGCGCTCGAGATTGCCCGGCCGGCCACGAACTCGGTGACCAGGCAGTCGGGTTCGGCCCTCAGCACGGCGGGCGCGAGCCCCAGCCGTGCCGCCATCTGGTTGGCGATCCACTCGGCCTCGCGGCTGATGCCGAGCAATTGAGTGTCCTTGCCGGGGAGCCGCACGACGCAGTCGCGACCGTCGAAGACAACGCGGTAGTTCCGATTGGTGATGCCACCCTCGAGCGGGGTAGGCGGACCATCCATCCGGCCGAGCTGCGTCTGGAGGCGCTCCATGATCGCGTTCACGTCGCCCACGGGCGGGAAACCTAGCGTCTAAGGCTCGCTTCCTATACCTTCACGGCCGGCATGACCTTGGACGAGCTGAAAGCGGCGGTGAAGCAGGGGGCGATCGACACCGTGCTGCTGGCCATGACCGACATGCAGGGACGTCTGCAGGGGAAGCGGCTCACCGCGGAGCACTTCTTCGACGAGGTCGCCGACCACGGCGCCGAGGGCTGCAACTACCTCCTTGCCGTCGATGTCGATATGACCCCTGTCGACGGCTACGAGATCGCCTCGTGGGATAAGGGCTACGGCGACTTTGCCATGCGGCCGGACCTGGACACCCTGCGACTGGCGCCATGGCTGCCGGCCACCGCGCTCTGCCTGGCCGACCTGCGCTGGGCCGACGGCTCCGATGTGACCGCCTCCCCGCGCCAGATCCTCCGCGCCCAGCTGGCCCGTCTGGCTGAGCACGGTTGGACGGCCAACGCCAGCACCGAGCTCGAGTTCCTGGTCTTCAAAGACAGCTATGAGGACGCCTGGCACAAGAGCTACCGGGACCTGAACCCAGCCAACCTCTACAACGTCGACTACTCGTTGCTGGGGACGGCCAAGGTGGAGCCGCTGATTCGGCGGATCCGCAACTCGATGGCGGGAGCGGGCCTGAAGGTCGAGAACTCCAAGGGCGAGTGCAACTTCGGCCAGCACGAGATCAACTTCCACTACGCCGGGGCGCTGCGCACAGCCGATGAGCACTCGATCTACAAGAACGCGGCCAAGGAGATTGCCGATCAGGAGGGGATGGCGATCAGCTTCATGGCCAAGTTCAACGAGCGCGAGGGCAGCTCTTGTCACATTCATTTCTCGCTCGCCGATCAGTCCGGCCCCGTGTTCGCCAGCGACCGCGGCACCTTCGACGCCTTCGTGGCTGGGCAGCTGGCCTGTCTGCGCGAGCTGACGCTGCTGCTGGCTCCCAACGTCAACTCGTACAAGCGGTTTGCCGAGGGCTCGTTCGCGCCCACGGCGGTGGCCTGGGGCAACGACAACCGGACCTGCGCACTGCGCGTCGTCGGTCATGGGCCGGCGCTGCGCTTCGAGAATCGAGCCGGCGGCTCGGACCTCAACCCGTACCTGGCGCTGAGTGCGCTGATCGCGGCTGGACTCCATGGGGTTGACAGCCAGCTCGAGCTGGAGCCTGCCTACGAAGGAAATGCGTATCTCGCGCGTGACAAGCCTCGCCTGCCCACCACGCTGCGTGAGGCACGCGACCTGTTCGCTGGATCCGCGGTGGCGCGGGCGGCATTTGGCGACCAGGTCGTAGATCACTACGCCCACGCGGCCGACGTCGAACTCAGTGCGTTCGAGGCCGCGGTGACTGATTGGGAGCGTTTTCGGGGATTTGAACGTCTATGAACCGAATCGCAGAGCTGCCGTCGCTGGAGGCGGTGGCGTCCCTGGAGACCGTGTTTGCTCCGGTGCGCTCGCAGACGGCGTTCGAGGAGACCGTCGAGCGTCTCGGCACGGCGATCAAGCTCGGGCTGCTCCCTCCCGGCACGCGTCTGCCCGCTGAACGCGAGCTGTGCGCGATGCTGGGGATCGCGCGCTCGACCCTGCGCCAGGCGCTGGTGGCGCTCGGCCAGAGCGGTCATCTGCGGGCCACCCGTGGGCGCGGCGGCGGCACCTTCGTGGCCGACCCGCAGCCACCCGCGGACCCCCCGTCGGCCGAGGTGCTGGCGGCGTGGCGCGACGTATGCGACGCACGCATGGGCGTCGAGGTTGGGATCGCGGTTCTGGCCGCCGAGCGCGCCGAGCCCGAGGTCCTCGACGCGCTCGACGAGTTGATTCTCGCCCTCGACGGAATGCTCGAGGATTTCCCCAGCTACCGGCAGGCCGACGTCAGGTTTCACGTGGGTCTGGCCGAGGCCACCCACAGCCCGCGCCTGGTCACGGCAATGACCGAGGCGCAGGGAGCGATGACCGGGCTGATCTCGCACATCGCCCACCCCCCTGAGGTGCTCGACTCGTCCAACGCCTCACACCGTCGGATCCTCAAGGCGGTCCGCCGCCACGACGAGGCCGCGGCGGCGCGCGAGATGGCCGAACACCTGCGCGGGACGGAGTACATCCTGGCCGGATTGCTGCCAAAGGGCTTAGCTTGACTTCCGTCTCAGGGCGGGCATAGGGTTCGCCGCTAAGGACGGACGACCAGACCTTTTTACGAGGAGGGGCCGGAATGGCGGTCAGTCAAGAGACGCTCTCCAGCGACGAGAAGAGACTCGCCGAGCTGGGCTACAAGCAGGAGCTGCGCCGAGGGTGGAGCGGGTTCTCAAACTTCGCGATCTCGTTCTCGATCATCTCGATCCTGGCCGGTTGCTTCACAACCTACGGTCAGGCCTGGAACAACGGCGGGCCGGTGGCGATCTCGATCGGCTGGCCGGTCATCAGCGTCCTGATCCTGCTCGTGGCCTTCTCGATGGCCGAGCTCGCCTCGGCGATGCCCACCGCGGGCGGCATCTACTACTGGGCGTCCAAGCTCGGAGGACCGGGCTGGGGCTGGTTCACCGGGTGGTTCAACCTGGTCGGCCTCGTCGCCGTCACGGCCTCGGTCGACTACGCCGCGGCGACGTTCCTCAACTCCACGCTGTCCTTCTACGGCCTGCATCTGTTCGGGGTCAATTTCGCCACCGCGAGTGTGCAGGCCGCCCTTCACCACACCTTCGTGTTGTTTGTCCTCCTGCTGCTCGCGCACGCGCTGGTCAACATCTTCTCCTCACCACTGGTGGCCCTGTTCACCCGGGTCTCGGTGTGGTGGCACGTGGTCGGTGTGGTGGTGATCATCGTGCTGCTGGTCGCAGTGCCGAGCCACCACCAGAGCTTCAGCTTCGTGTTCGGCCATCGGATCAACAACTCCGGGTTCAGCAGCGGCATGTACTGGTTCTACGTGTTGCCGCTGGGCTTTCTGCTGACGATGTACACGATCACCGGCTACGACGCCTCCGCGCACATCTCCGAGGAGACGCACGACGCCGCCGAGGCGGCGCCCAAGGGCGTATGGCGCTCGGTGTTCTACTCCGCCATCTTCGGGTGGGCGGTGCTGTTGGCGCTGACCTTCGCCGCCACCAACACCAAGGCCATCGCCGCGGCCGGAGGCACATCGCAGTCGATCATCGAGTCGGCGCTGACCTCGTCGGCAGCGAAGGCTGTCCTCGTGATCTCCACGGTTGGCCAGATCTTCTGCGGGATGGCCTGCGTGACCAGCGCATCGCGGATGACCTTCGCCTTCTCGCGCGACGGGGCCGTCCCGGGTCACAACCTGTGGCGCAAGCTGGGCAAGAACAAGACCCCGACCTGGGCGGTCGTGTTCGTGGCCGTGTGGGCACTGATCATCACGATCCCGGCGTACAAGGGCAACCACGCCGGACTGCCGGTGGCATTCCTCGCCGTCACATCGATTTCGGTCATCGGGCTCTACATCGCCTACATAATTCCGGTCTACCTGCGCTGGCGGATGGGCGATAAGTTCGTGGCCGGGCCGTGGACGCTGGGCCGCAAGTACAAGTGGATCAACGTGATCGCGATCGTCTGGGTGATCCTCTGCGTGATCATCTTCTCGCTGCCGTTCACGCCTGCCGCCGTGCCGTGGAACAGCGCCTTCAGCTGGTCAGCGTTCAACTACGCCCCGCTGGTCACGATCGTGGTCCTCGTCGCCGTGACGATCTGGTTCCTGACCTCGGCTCGCAAGACATTCACGGGGCCGGTCCGGACGATCGACGAGCCTGCGGGCGCGGCCGCCGGCACCGGCGCCGCGCCGGCGCAACCGACCGGCACCTGACGGACAGCCGACCTCCGATGAGCGGGTGGTGGCCGACCTGTATGCGCGCGTGCGCGAGCAAGTGTGACCACCCGCGCTCCGATCGGCCCTGAATCGAGATAGCTTCGGTCGATGTTCGAGCGCCTGATCGTCCTCGGAGGTGGCGGCTGGTTTCCTGCCCACGGCAGACATACGGCCTGCGCGCTGCTGCGCAACGGCGACGCGGCGGTGATGATCGACGCCGGCACCGGTGTCGGACGGCTGGTCGAGCACCCCGACGTGCTCGAGGGTGTGCAGCGGCTCGACATCCTGCTCACGCATTTTCATCTCGACCACGTGGCCGGGCTGGCCTACCTGCCGGCGCTGAACCTGACCAGTGAGACGACCGTATGGGGGCCGGGAGCGACGCTGTACGGAACCACGACCAAGGCGTTGATCGACCCCCTGTACAGCGAGCCCTTTCACCCGGTGACGTTCGGACGCCAGCGGATCGCCCTACGCGACCTGCCAGCCGGCGAGATCGATCTCGGGGGGATCCGGGTTCAGACGCGCCGCCAGGATCGTCACAGCGCCCCGACGCTGGGCTTTCGCTTCGAGGATGAACTGGCCTGGATCACCGACACGGCATTCGATCCGGGATCGGTCGAGTTGGCCGCCGGTTGCCGGCTGCTCGCGCACGAGGCGTGGTTCACCTCGACCGAGCCCCGTAACCCCACGATCCACAGCTCAGCGCACCAGGCGGCCGAGATCGCCCGGCAGGCCGGTGCCGAACAGCTCCTCCTGATCCACCTGCCCCCGTTCGAGCGGTCGGTCGAGGCACTCGCCGTCGAGGCCCAGGCCACCTTCGCACGCGCGCTGATCGCCACCGACGATGCCGACCTGTCGACGATCCTGACCTGACCCCGCGAGCTATGCGGGAACCGGGGCGACCGCTCCCGGCGGTGGTTCGGCCTCCGGTGCGCGCGCCTGCGCACCCGCCTGCACGGCCAGCGCCGTGCCGATGCCGAGCAGCGTCCAGCTCATAGGATCCTCGAGGAAGTCGGCGTACAGCATCGTGTGAAAGACCAGGGCAAGAAAGGCCGCGCCGATCGCCGCTCGGGCCGGGCTGGCGCGAGCCCCTCGCAGGAGGACGACGAGCGCGACGACGACGAGCGCGACGTAGACGACCTCGCCGATCAGGCCCTGCTCGGCGGCGATCGTGATGGGGATCGTGTGCGAGGCCGACAGCGTCTGCGCGCTCCCGGGATTGCGCGCGCGGTACTCGTTGACGAACGATCCGGATCCGTAGCCCCAGACCGGCCGGTCGCGGAACAGGTCGAAACCGCCGCTGACCAGCCCCGCGCGCCCGCTCGAGGCACCGTTCAGGCCCTGATTGAGACCGAACGTCTTGGGCGAGATGGCCAACGCCGCCCCGCCGACGGCCACCACGACGACCGCCGCGACGATCACCGGCCACGCCTTCCAGCGCAGCGCCGCCAGCGTCCCGAGCCCCACCAGCAGCGCACCGAGACTCGAGCGCGACAGCGTCAGCACCAGGCCCACCCAGAGGACGGCCAGCACGATGCTGGCCCCGATGATGTCGCGACGCCGCCGGTCGTAGAGCAACAGCATGGCGGTGATGATCATCACGATGGCCAGGAAGCGGCCGAAGATGTCGGGATCGAAGAACACCGAGTTGACCGTGAAGTAGGCGTGGACGTCGTTGGCGGCGACGAGCTTCGGATTGAGAAACAGCGTTTTGGTTTCGTATTCGACGAATCCGACCAACGCGAACAGAAGCGCCAACCCGATAACCAGAACCAGGCAGCGCGTTAACAGATCCTTCGTCCAGCGGACGCGTACCAGCAGACAGAACAGAAGCGAGAAGGGGACGTAGAAGAACACCATCTGCTGCAGGGCCTTCTCGAAGTCGGTCGAGTAGATCGACTGCACCGCGTAGAGCACGACGTATGCGGCGAGCAGGCGCTCGATCCAGCCCGGCTGCGCGTCGTCCTCGTCCTCGCCGTCATCGCGCAGCGCGTCGATGATCGCGGCCAGCGAACCCGCTGCCACGACGAGGTACAACGGCACGAGCAGATTGGATGTCGTGCCGCCGGCCTGGATCGGGACCCGGAATGGCAGCGCGACGACTGCGAGCATGGCCAGGAGCGCCGGGCGACGCCGGATGAGAAGCGCCAGGGCGAGCAGCACGACCAGCGCCACCACCACCGCCACCAGCGCGTACAGCGGATGCCGGTGGACGACGCGGAGCTGGGGTGAATGCCAGATGTCGGCCAGCAACAGCACCGGCGCGAGCACGAGCGAGCCGAGCATCGCCCCGGCGCGCGAGCGCCGATTTCGGGCCAGCAGCGCCCATGCGGCCAGCAGCGCGACCGCGATCACCCCGAGCTTCGGCAACGGTCCAGTCAGGGCAGCAAACACGGTCACGCGGCGAGAGACTAGAGAACGCCTCCACCGGCACCGCAGCCGATCATCTACCCTGTTTCAGCAATGTCCTCCGCGAAGGTCGCGGTTGGCGGTGCGCTGGTAGCCGTTGTCCTGGCTGGATGCGGTACCACGGCCAAGCCGATCGCAGGAACGATTCCCCCCACCGCCACCACGGAGGGGCACGCGCGTATCGACGATCCGCGCGCCAAGCACGTCACGTGCCTGCGCCAGCACAGGATCCGCGTGGCGGAGATCGGCCAGACGTGGCTCCAGCTCGGCACGCCTCCGAGCGGCCCGCGAGTGGACTTCAAGCCCACCGCGGGCGC
The DNA here is from genome assembly GCA_963749545.1 of uncultured Solirubrobacterales bacterium. Taxonomy (GTDB): domain Bacteria; phylum Actinomycetota; class Thermoleophilia; order Solirubrobacterales; family Solirubrobacteraceae; genus Palsa-465. The sequence goes on along the minus strand of CAVVNG010000019.1, from coordinate 444,201 downwards.
CGCCCAGTACGCGCAGATCGACGGACAGGTGCAGGGCGCCGAGGTGATCGGCAGCGCCCTGCTGTACCCCGACCAGGCTTCCGACAAAGAGCTTCAGATCGTCGAGGACTGCATCGCCCAGGGCGTCTTGGGGTGATGTCAGTACTGGCCAAGCTGGTGGCCACCCTCGTGGTCGCGGGGGGCGTGGTGGCGACGGTCGCACACGTCCAGGATTCCTCGAGCAACCGCGCGACCGCGACCCCGGTCCACGCTCCCGCCGGAACGAGCGCCAAGCTGAACGTTCCCGTGGACAAACTCCTCGGCCAGCGGATCATGGTCGGGCTTCCGGGCACGACCGCCGACGCTGGGCTGCTCGACCGAATCCGACGCGGACACGTGGGCTCGGTGATCCTGTTCAGTCAGAACATCACCTCGCGCACGCAGCTGATCGCACTGACCTCATCGCTCCAGCGAGCGGCGCGGAGAGGCGGCAATCCGCCGCTGCTGATCGCCGTCGACCAGGAGGGCGGCCAGGTCAAGCGGCTACCGAACGGCCCGCCCGACCTCTCTCCGCCCCAGATCGCCGCCACCGGCAGCACCTCGGTGGCCAGCCGCGAGGGCACCGACACCGGTCGATACCTGAAGCGCCTGGGGATCAACATGGATCTGGCCCCGGTGCTCGACGTGCCGACGGTCTCCGGCGCCTTCATCTGGCAGCAGGGCCGCGCGTTCTCGTTCAACGCCAGCGCGGTGGCCAAGTACGCGACGCCGTTTGCTCTCGGCCTCCAGACGGAGGGCGTGGCCGCTACGGGTAAGCACTTCCCCGGACTCGGTACGGCCGGGGTCGACACTGACAACAAGCTCGACGAGCTCCACCCCACGCTGCGGCAGCGGCGCCGCGCTCTCATTCCCTACCGGACTCTGATCGGCCGCGGACTCGACGCCGTCATGGTGTCCACGGCCGGCTTTCCCGCCTACGACCGGTCGGGCGCGCCGGCCGCGTTCTCGCGCCCGATCATCCAGGGCGTCCTGCGGCGCAAGCTGGGGTTCCACGGCGTGGCGATCACCGACGCACTCGGAGTACCGACCGGTCACAGTGAGCGAACCGGAGGTCTCCTGGCTGCCGAGGCCGGCGCTGACATCCTGCTGCACACGAACTCGGCCTCGGGCGAGCTGGGGGCACTCGAGCAGGCGCTCCATCGTGGAAAGCTCAGCCGCAGCGAGGCCGACGCCTCCTACCAGCGGATCGTGGCGATGAAGAGGCGGCTGGCCGGCTGAGGTCGCTCGACGCAACTGCTCCGCGGGCTCGGAAGCACGACTCTCCCCCGCGCGGTCTAGAATCGCGCCTGACGCCCGCGCCCTGGCGCGGGCTCGTGTGCGTCTGCCGCCCGACCCCACGACCGCGGCACCCGTAAACCTCCATGTCCGTACCCAGTGCTGAGCTGACCGCACCGGCCGTCCGTGGCACCCGTAGGGCTCCGACGGCCGTCCTCACCGAGCGCCTCGACGGCGGGCGCTTCTATCTCGTGCTGGTCGCTGTGGCGCTGATCATCGGCGGCCTGTCGCTCCTGATCCCATCAACGCCCAGCTACGACCCGTGGGCCTGGCTGGTGTGGGGACGGGAGATCGTGCACATCAACCTGCAGACCACCGGCGGCCCGTCGTGGAAGCCGCTGCCGATGATCTTCACGGTGCCGTTCGGACTGTTCGGCGGCGCCGCTCCCGACCTGTGGCTGGTCGTCGCGCGGGCGGGCGCGGTGATGGCCGTGGTGATGGTGTTCAAGCTCTGCGTCCGCATCACCCGCCAGCTAGCCGGTCCGCTGGGACCGTCGGCCGGTCGCCTCGAGGTCGCCGCCGCCTGGGCTCCACCGCTGCTGGCCGGCGTGATCGCTGCCGTCGGCCTCGCGCTGTCTGGGGGCTTCATCAGCGACAACGCGCTCGGCTATTCCGAAGGGCTGATGACGGCGATCGTGCTGATCGCGGTCGAACGACATCTTGACGGCGCGCCGCGACAGGCCTTTGCCGTCGGCTTCCTGGCCGCGCTGGACCGGCCCGAGATCTGGCTGTTCTGGGGGCCCTACGGCCTGTGGCTGTTCTGGAAGGATCCGGGGGCGCGCAAGCTGGTGATCCTGCTGTTCGCGCTGATCCCGGTGCTGTGGTTCCTCCCCGAGTACTGGGGCTCGGGTCACTTCCTGCGGGGCGTCAACCGCGCCCAGCATCCGCGCTCGAACAGTCCGGCGTTCGCCAAGTGTCCGTTCTGCACCGAGCTGAAGGACCACGCCTGGCCGACCGTGCTGCTGCGCATCAAGGCGGTGGCGGCTGTCACCGTGGTGGTCGCGGCCGGGCTGCTGTGGCGCGCGAACCGGGCGCGCTCGCGCTGGAGCCTGGCCAGCGATCGCGAGCGGGCGATGGCTGCGATCGTGGCTGCGGGCGTTCTCGGCGCCGCGTGGTGGATCGTGATCGGCGTCATGACCCAGATCGGGTTCTCGGGCAACAACCGCTATCTGGTGTTGGGAGCGGCGCTGATCGAAATCGCCGGCGGCGTGGGCTGGGGGTGGGCAGCGCTCGAACTTGGGCGCGCCGTGCCGCGCGTCATTGCCCGCGCCCGCGGGGCCGGGGCGCGAACCGCGGCCGGGCTGGCCTCCGTCGGAGTGGTCACGCTCATCTTCCTGATGGCTCCCAACTGGGTCGGCGGCAACCTGATCGACATCCAGCGCACCCATCGCGCGCTCACCTATCAGGCCCACCTACGCGAGGACATGACCACCGCGGTCAACCGGCTCGGGGGAGCATCGAAGATCCGAGCCTGCGGCAGCGTCATGACCGAGGGCTTCCAGGTCCCGATGCTGGCCTGGAACCTGCACGTCCACACGCTGGCCGTCCAGGCATCACCGGTGCTCGAGCCCGGGCAGGCTCCGCCTCCGCCGCCCAACGTGATCTTCCAGACGCGCGCCCAGCGAAATGCGCACCTGCTGCCGCTCCTGAGCACATGGCCGGACGTTTCTTACCACCAGGTTACGCATGACCGGACCTTTAGGGTCTGGGAAAACTGCCGGGTAACCTGAGCCCGGACCATGGCCACCACCGTCGCCCCTCGCCGTTCGCTGCCGAACTTCGACGTCCGCACGCCGTCGTGGCTCGAGCGCGTGCCCGCGAAGATCTGGGTCGGGGGGTTCCTGCTCATCCTCACCGCGGCGTCCGTCTACCTGCGAACCCGATACATCAACGGCCAGTTCTGGATGGACGAGGCGCTCTCGGTCGGCATCTCGTCGCACGCGCTGACGAACATCCCCCACGTTCTGCACCACGACGGCTCGCCGCCGCTCTATTACCTGCTGCTCCATATCTGGATGAGCTGGTTCGGCAACTCGGAGACGGCAACCCACGCTATGTCCGAGCTGTTCGGAGCGCTGACGATCCCTGCCGGCACCTGGGTGGCGTGGAGCCTGTTCGGCCGCCGGGCCGGGCTGTTTGCCGCCGTGCTCTTTGCGTTCAACCCGTTCATAACTGCCTACAGCCAAGAGACGCGGATGTACACGCTGATGGCGCTGCTCGGGTTGCTGGCCACCGCAGCGTTCATCCACGGGTTCATCTACCGCCGGCGGCGCTACCTGATCCTGTTCGCGATCTGTCAGGCCCTGATGCTCTACACGCACGCCTGGGGGATCTTCTTCGGCGTGGGCGCGGCGCTCGCGCTGATTCCGGTCTGGGCCAACTCAAGCGATCGGCGCGGCCTGCTCCGGGACGCGCTCTACGCCTTCGGCGGAGCAGCGGTGCTGTTCCTGCCGTGGCTTCCCACGCTGATCTACCAGGCGACCAACACGGGCTCGCCGTGGGACACGGCTCCGAACTTCGGCGCGCCGGTTCAGATCTCGCGCAACCTGATGGGCGGCGATCGCGCCACCGCTGCCCTCGTTCTGGCGGCGGCGATCGGGCTGGCGCCGCTGTGGCTCAAGACCGCACGGCGCTCGCGATCGGGCCTGTCCATGTGGGTGCTGATCATCATCCCGCTGGGCACGCTGGCCTTCGGCTGGGTCGTCTCGCGCTTCTCACCGGCGTGGCAGTACCGATACTTCGCCCCGATCCTGGCCTCGTTCCTCCTGCTGGCGGCATGGGGGCTGGCGCGCGCCCGCGGGGTGGGGCTGATCGCCCTGGCCCTGGTGGTCATCTTCTGGTTCAACCCCGCGTCCTACACGCCCCAGTACAAGAGCGACATGCGCGACGTCGCCGCCGAGATGGCGCCGCACCTGCATGCGGGCGATCTGGTCATCGTCGGCCAGCCCGAGCAGGTGCCGCTGGCCTGGTACTACCTGCCGGGAGGCCTGCGCTTCGCCGACACGACCGGCTTCTCGATCGACCCGCAGTCGATGAACTGGGTGCACGCCCTCACGCGGCTGAAACATGCCCAAGCTGCGACGACTTTGGGCCGGGTGCTTGCTACTGTCCGCCCCGGCCAGCAGGTCTTGTACATACGTCCGATGACCGAGGGTGCACAGAGCTGGGAGGCCCCATGGACACAGCTCGTGCGCAGGCGCTCGGCTCAGTGGGGAGCCATCCTGGCCAGCGATCCGAGTCTCCGGCGGGTCGTCTGGGCGCCACATAACTACCGAGGGGCGTGCTGCGTCGCCGACAGCGCACTCCTCTACCGGAAGGTCTCCTAGCCAGCACGACATGTCCGATCAGATCCCAAGCTCCTCCGATAAACCGGCCGCGTCCACGCCGGGCAAGCCCGCGGTCCACGCGGCGTCCGACCCGAACCGTCCAGAGATCTCCGAGGAGCGCCCCGTGCTCGTGGTCGGAGGCGGCCCCGCTGGCCTCACCGCCGGCTACCTGATGGCCAAGAAGGGCAAGCCGGTGATCGTGCTCGAGGCGACGGACCAGGTCGGCGGCATCGCCCGTACGGAAGTGCGCGACGGTTTCCGCTTCGACCTCGGTGGCCACCGCTTCTTCACCAAGGTCAAGGAAGTCGACGACCTGTGGCATGAGATCATGAAGGAGGAGTTCCTCAAGCGCCCGCGGCAGTCGCGCATCTACTGGCATCGCAAGTTCCTCGAGTATCCGCTCCAGGGCATGGACGTGATCAAGAAGCTCGGGCCGGTCGATCTGACCAAGGCGCTGTTCTCGTATCTGTGGGCTGCCATGCGGCCCAAGGGTCGCGAGGACACGTTCGAGGAGTGGGTCTCGAATCGCTTCGGCCGGTGGCTGTTCAACCAATTCTTCAAGTCCTACACCGAGAAGGTGTGGGGAGTCCCGACGACGGAGATCCGGGCCGAGTGGGCCGCCCAGCGGATCAAGGGGCTGTCCTTCTTCAGCGCCGCCAAGTCGGCCTTCTTCGGCAACCGGGGCGACAAGATCAAGTCGCTCATCTCGGAGTTCAACTACCCCCGCTACGGCCCTGGGCAGATGTGGGAGCAGATGACCGATGACATCCACGCTCACGGCGGCGAGGTGCGGCTGAACGCGCCCGTCACACGCCTGCGGGTGTCCTCCGAAGGTCACGTGACCGAGGTAATCGCCGGTGGCGAGACGCTGCGGCCCTCGTACGTGATCTCTTCGCTGCCGCTGCGCACGACGGTGGGGATCACCGAGCCCGAGGCCGCCGGCGAGGTGCGCGACGCGGCGCGCGGACTCCGCTATCGCGAGTTCCTTACCGTGCTGCTCGTAATCGACGGCGAGGATCTGTTTCCGGACAACTGGATCTACATTCACGAGCCCGGGGTGCAGGTCGGGAGGATTCAGAATTTCAAGTCGTGGAGCCCGTGGATGGTTCCGAACGACAGAGACGCCTCGATCGGCATGGAGTACTTCTGTTTCGAGGGCGACGCGCTCTGGTCGATGGAGGACGACAAGCTCGTCGAGTTCGCCACCCGCGAGATCCAGCAGCTCGGGCTGGCCCGGGCCGAGAAGGTCAAGTTCGGCTTCGTCGCCCGCGTCCACAAGGCGTATCCAATTTACGACGCCGAGTACGCCGAGCGGGTGGCAACGATCAGGCGCTGGCTCGAGGGGATTCCGAACCTGATCCAGGTCGGGCGCAATGGCCTGCATCGCTACAACAACTCCGACCACTCGATGCTGACCGCGATGCGCGCCGTGGACAACATTCTGCTCGGCACTCATCACGACATATGGGCCGTCAACGCCGAGAGCGTGTACCACGAGGAGGACGTGGAGCCCGAACAGCCATACAAGGACGCGCCCGAGACGCCGGCGATGGAGCAGCCGCTAGCGTCGGAGAGGTAGGTTGGCGTGCGGCGAGGTGCTCTTGCTGGAGTCGTTGGCGTGGCGCTCGGCGTGTCCGCGGTGGCGCTTCCGAGCGCCGCGGTCGGGGCCTCGAACCCCCTCGGCTCGTCGAGCCCGACGAACCCGTTCAGCCCCGGGGTTCCGCAAACTCCGGCCCAGGTCCCGACCACCACGGCGCCGGCCATTGTTCAGACGACCGCCACCTCGTCGGGTTCGAGCACCGGCCTCAGCGGGTCGAGCGGCCTGATCATCGTGATTGCCGCGGTCGTGCTCATCTGCGCGATCTCGTACTTCATCTGGCGCGACGCGCGCCGGCGTGCTCCGGTCCGTCACCGCTCGGTGGAGGCGACCGCCGGCGGCAACCGCTCGGGCTCGAAGGCGAAGGGCAAGCCGCGCAAGCTCAGCCCGGCGGAGCGAAGGCGGCGCAAGCGCGGCCGCGCCCGGTAGCTCCCCCCGGCCCGCCGGGGCGGTAGCTCCCGGCGGGCCGCCGGCGCGGCGGGCTGGTCAGCTAAGCGCACCTATGCTTCGCTCAGCTGACCACCCCCGGGGTCGCGCGGCGACCGACTCGAGGCGCACCGGGATGCCATTGAGGAAGGCCATGCCGGCCAGGCGCTCGAGATCCTCGGGCGCGCTCGAGGCGAGGAGGTTGACGTTGGCACCACCGGCCTCGGTGGCGCGGCGCCAGCCGCCGCGATGGCCCCATCCGTGCGGCACCGCGATCGTCCCGCGTGACACCTCGTCGGTCACGCGCGCGATCAGCTCGATCGTGCCCGTGGCAGACACGATCCGGCAGGGCTCGCCGTCCTCGACGCCGTGGGCAACGGCGTCGTCGGGATGAATCCGCGCCGTGTGCTCGCGCCCGCCCTGCATGAGCTTCGGCACGTTGTGCATCCACGAGTTGTGCGAGCGCAGCTCGCGCAGGCCGATCAGCCGCAGCGGGAACTCGCGCTCGCCTTCGTCCTCGCTCTCCAGCCGCGCGAGCTCGGCCGAAAGCTCCGGGACGTCGAGGTGCACCAGCTTGTCGGCGTGGAACACCTTCCGGACCAGGACGCCAACCGGGTGCTGGCGGCCGAGGACGATGCCGTGGGGTCGCCGGCGCAGGTGCCCGACGCTGAGCCCGCCGCGCCGCAGCCCGAACAGATCTCCTCGCGGCCCGAGCCGGAGACCGAGGTCGATCAGCCGCGTCGGCGAAAGCTTGATCCCGAGCCGGCCGAGCGCGCGCAGCGGCCAGGCACTGGCGGGCGTCGTGCCGATCCGCCGCGCCATGGCCTCGATGATCTGCCACTCCTGCCGGGCCTCGCCGCGCGGCGCCACCACCGGATCCGTCCACTGGACGTACGGTGTAGCGCTGAAGGTGAAGAACGCCAGCGGCATGTCCTCGCGCTCGAGGAACGTCGTGCCCGGGAGGATGTAGTCGGCGTGACGGCTCGTGTCCGTCACGTACAGGTCGATGGCCACCATCAGCTCGAGCTCGGCCAGAGCCTCCTCGAGCTCGGACCCGTTCGGCACCGATAGCACCGGATTGCCCGAGGACACGAACAGCGCGCGGACCTGACCCTTCCCCGGCGTGGTGATCTCGCGCGCCATGAGCGAGGCCGGAAGCTGCCCGAGCACCTCGGGGAAACCGCCGACCCGGGAATGGAACGTCGCGTAGCTGTCGGCGCCGATGCGATGCAACACCTCCTCGATCTGGATCGGGCCGCTGCCGAAGATCGCCCCGCCCTCGCGGTCGAGGTTGCCGGTGACGACGTTCAACGCATCGAGCAGGAACGACACCAGCGTGCCGTGGCGGCCGAGGCATGAGCCCGTGCGGCCGTACACGGCGGCGCCGGGAGCGGTGGCGAGGTCGCGCGCGAGCTGCGTGATCGTGTCGGCCGGGATCCCCGTCCGCGACTCAGCCGTCTGGGGGGTGTGGTCCGCGACCAGCCGGCGCAGTTGATCGAAGCCTCTCGCCTGGCGGGAGATCGCCGCGTCGTCGTGCAGCCCCTCCTCGCAGATCACCTGCAGCAACGCCAGCAGCAGCCACGCATCGCCGTCGGGTCGGATCCTGATGTGCTCGAACGCGCTCGCTGTCTCCGATCGACGCGGATCGACGACCACCACGCGCCCGCCTCGGGCCACGATCGCGTGGAGCGAGTCCTTGATACGTGGCGCGGTGAGCACGCTCCCGTGCGAGACGAGTGGGTTGGCACCGACGATCAGGAGCAGGCTGGTTCGAGCCAAATCCGGGATCGGAACGATCAGCGGCGACCCGTAGAGGAACTGGCTGGCCACGAAGCGGTTGTTGACGTCCTGCGATCCCGCGCTGTACAGGTTGGGCGAGCCGATCGCGTCCATGAACCCCTTGACCCAAATCGGGTGCGAATAGGAGAACGCCGACGGGTTGCCGAGATACCAGCCCACGGCGCGGGGGTCGCCGCGATCGAGAATCGCCTTCAGCCGCAGCCCGATGTCATCGAGGGCCTGATCCCACGCCACCCGCTCGAAGCTCCCGTCATGGCACCGGCGCAGCGGATGGGTCACGCGATCGGGATCGTTCTGGACGTCGGTCATCGCGATTCCCTTGGGGCAGGCGAACCCGCGTGAGAGCGGATGGTCGCGATCCGGGCGCAGCTTGACCACCCGCCCATCCTGCACCGTGGCGACGAGGCCGCAGAGCGGCTCGCAGATGCGGCAGTAGGTGATGCGCTCCTCGGCGGCCATCGACGACCGTCCGGATGCTACTGGCTGGCTGTCACCCCAACCGTGCCTTTGGCCCGCACCAGCTGGCGCTCGACCGTGCGCACGCTGCAACCTTCATGAACCGCCATCTCGGCATAGCTGAACCCCATCGCGCGAAGCCAGAGCAGGCGCTGCTGGCGCGCCGGGAGCGCCGCGAGGGCCAGCAGCCGTCCCCGGGTCTCGAGCCAGTCGTCGCCGCCGATCCCGATCCCCGGCAACGCAGCCTCGCCGAGCGCCTCGAGCAGTGCGTCGCGCGAGAGCTCCCTCTCGGCTCGGTGAATCAGGCGAAACGCTTCGCGAATCGCCGTCGTTGTGAGCCAAATCAACGCCGACTCGTGGGAGACGCGATCGCGGCGCGAAACGAGTTGGGTCCATGCGAACTGGCACGCATCGTCGACCACGTCCGGAGCCGGGACGCCCTTGCCGACGATCCGTTCCAGCTGGCGCCCCAGCGCCCGGTACAGATGGGCGACGTCGAGAGTCTGAGTCTTACTATCGACAATCATTGAATCAAAAAGAGACTAAGTTGGTACGAATTACTGTAGTCGAGATCAATAAATATTGCTAGTCTCATTGAGACTCAATATATCTCAATTGGACTGGAGGTTTGGCGTGGCGGTGATCAGCTTGGTCGAGGTGGCGGTGAGCGCTCACCCCAACCCGAACGGCCTGCCGGGCAGCAACGTGCTGCAGCAACTCGTCAACGGGGCCGAGGCTTGGGCTCTGGCCATCGCCCTCCTCGGCGCCTTTGTGGGAGCCGCGCTGTGGGCGGTGGCATCGCATTCCCACAACCATCACTACGCCGCGCGCGGGAGGATGGCGGCGCTCATATCTGGCGCCTCGGCCCTAGTCGTCGGCTCGGCTCCCGGGCTGGTCAACTTCTTCGAGCATCTCGGCAGCAAGGCCAAGTGATGCGGAGAACCGTCGCCGTCGCCGTCGCCGTGTGCTGTGCCGCGTTCGTGTTCGCGCGCTCGCCCCAGCCGGCCCATGCCTTCAACCCGATCGGCACCGCGTGCAACGTGGCGGGTTGGTTCAGCGGCCTGGCGGGAAAGGCGTGCAACGCCGGCAACACGCTCCTGGGCCTGGGCAAGAAGCTGTTCGGCGGCCACAGTGCCAGCAACACGACCTCGAAGGTGCAGGCAGCGGTCGGACTGGCCGCGATCGGCGCCTGGGTGATGGGCGGCGCCAAGGTGGCGATGGAGGAAACGGCCAAGGTTCTCGGACACACGACCAGTCCGCGGCTGACGACGACCTGGTTCTCCTCCACGTACTGGCGCATGGCCGGGCTGGCGGCGGTGCTGACGCTGCCCTTCCTGTTCGCCGCCGCGATCCAGGCGCTCACGCGTTCGGACATCACCCTGCTGATGCGGGCCGCCTTCGGCTACCTGCCGCTGGCCATGCTCGCCGTGGGGATCGCGGCGCCCGTGACCATGCTGTTGCTGGCCGCGACCGACCAGATGTGCTCGCTCGTTTCCGCCGCTGGCGGAAACGCGGGCGCCCGCTTCCTCTCGCACGTCGGCGCCGCCGCAGGCCTGGTATCGATCCTCGACGGCTCGGCCTTCCTCGCCTTTCTCATTGGCCTGTTCGCCGCCTTTGGTGCGCTCGTCCTGTGGCTCGAGCTCCTGCTCCGCGAAGCCGCCGTGTACGTGATCGTCCTGATGCTTCCGCTCGCCTTCGCGGCATTGGTGTGGCCGGCCAGACGCGTGTGGGCGACCCGTGCGGTCGAGATGCTGGTGGCCCTGATCCTGTCCAAGTTCGCCATCGTCGCCGTCCTCACCCTCGGAGCCAACGCGCTAGGCCACAGCACATTCGTGGGGCCGACGAGCATGATGGTCGGACTCGTGCTGGTGATCCTTGGGGCGTTCGCCCCGTGGGCGGTGTTGCGCCTCGTGCCGCTCGCGGAGATGGCCAGCGGCGCCGCGGCCGCGCTTCATGGCGAGTCGTGGCGACTGCAACGGGCAGTCGGTCTGGCCGATTCAGGAGCGCGGCTGGCGATCGGCGCCGGGGCCGGTGGCGCGCAGCGCGAGGGCCGCGATGAAGACGACATCGACGACGCCGAGCTGGCGTCCGATCGTGCCGCGCGAGCGGAGACCGAGCGACTCGGAGAGCTGGCGCGCGTGTCCATGCCGGTCGGTGCCCGGACGAACGGAGACACGCCGAGCGCAGATGCTCGAGCGAACGGGGGAACGCCGACTGCGGATGACGGCGCCGACGCGACCGAGCGGCGCAACTCACCCGAGGGCGAGGGGGACCGAGAGCAATCTGATGAGCGGATCCCCGGCCTCAACCCCCTGTTCCAGATGGAGGACAACACGTGGCGGCCGATCGTGCTCGGCCTCGACGAGGACGGGCAGCTCCCGCCCCCGCCCGGGCCACTGGAAGCTGGCTCGCGCGACCCCGCGCCCGCCGACATCCAAGACCCCCCGCCGCCGGCCGATCCCACGCCGCCGGCCGATCCCACGCTGGCGGCGGATGCCAGACCCGAGGCGGAATCCGACGTCCCCGCCGACGACCAGGACCCGTTGCCGCCCGCCCAGGCACCCGAAGACGGTTTGCTGTGACTCAGGGACGGCTGACCTATCGCTTCGGTCCGCTCGAGCGCCGCGGCCTGCTGGGCCCGATCCGGGCAGGTCAGGCCGCGGTGCTCGCCGCGGGCGGACTGCTGTCCATCGTGGTCCTGGACCGCTCGCCCACGGGCGGTGGGGCGATTCTGGCCACCCTGTTCCTGGCCGTGGCGGTCGGTCTGTCGGTCGTTCCTCTGGGCCGTCGGACGGTCGAGGAGTGGGCGCCGATCGTGCTCTCGTTCGCCCTGCGCCGCGTCGGCCGCGGGGCGCGTTTTTCCTCACCGGTGCCGACGGCCGGATTCCGCGCGCGCCGCTCGACGGCCGGACTCGAGCACGCGGCACCCGCCACGCCGCCGGCTCTACGCGGTGTGCGCATCCTCGAAGCCGACTACCGGGAGCGGCCGATCGGCCTGCTGTCGGAGCAAGGCGGCCGCCAGCTCACCGCCGTGCTGGCCTGCCGCGTGGTCTCGTTCTCGTTGCTGGACGGCGAGGCGCAGGAGCGTCGCCTCTCCCGATGGGGGCTCGTGCTATCGAACGCGGCCAGCACGCCGATCAGGCGGATCCAGTGGATCGAGAGAACCGCGCCGGCTCAGGGAGACGAGCTGGCTCGCTGGCTCCACGCCGAGCGCGACCCGGCGATTCCGCTGCGAGGCACGCCGATGATCGAGTCATACCTCGAGTTGATCGGCACCAGCGCGCGGGTCACCCAGGAACACGAGATCCTGCTCGCCGTCCAGGTCGACGCCCGCCGCGTGCGCGACCGCGCCGCCGATGCCGCCTCACGGGCCCTGGTCGAGGAGACCGAACGGGTCGCCCAGGGGCTCCAGGCGGCCGAGGTGACCGTGCAGGGCGCACTCAGCGCGGGCCAGCTGGCCAGAGCGCTCCGAACCGCGTTCGACCCGTACGCGCGGGCCGAGCTGGCGGTGCTCGACGCGGCCGACAATCAGCGCGATGGCCTAGCCGAGGCGAACGCATGGCCGCTCGGCGCCCACGAGAGCTGGGAGCACTACCGCAGCGACGGGGCTCTGCACTGCACGTACTGGATCGGCGGCTGGCCGCGGGTCGACGTGTCGGCGATGTTCATGGACGCGCTGCTGGGCCGCTCGAACGTCGTCCGCACCGTCGCCGTGACGTTCGAGCCCATCCCGCCCGATCGCTCGACCCGGGAGGTCGAGGCAGCAATCACCCGGGATCGGGCCGACCGCGAACTGCGCCATCGCTTCGGCCAGTCCGAGACGGCGCGCCAGCGCCAGGCCCAGCAGGCCACCGCCCGGCGTGAGTCCGAGCTCGCGGCCGGACATAGCGAGGTACGGCTGGCCGGGTTCGTCACCGTGTCGGGGCGCGATCACGGCGAGTTGCGCCGTGCCTGCTCCGAGGTGCTCGAGCACGCCGCCCGGGCGAGGCTCGAGCTGCACTGCATGTACGGCCAGCAGGCCGATGCGTTTGCGTTCACCCTGCCTCTGTGTCGGGGGCTGCGATGATCGCCGCCCGCCACCCCCGGGCCACCCGCCCGGGTCACCGCGCCACCACGCGCCACGCCCAGGCGATCTACCCGTTCATGGCCGCCGGCGGGCTCGGCAGCCGCGGCGTGTTCATCGGTCGCGACTCGAGTGGTGGGGCGTTCTGCTACGACCCGTGGGCCCTGTACGCGGATGGCTCCCTGGACGATCCCAACGCGATCGTTCTCGGCAAGCTTGGCCAGGGCAAGAGCGCGCTGGTCAAGACGCTGCTGTGGCGGATGTTGCTGTTCGGCCGCCGCGCGTTCGTGCTCGACGTCAAACGCGAGTACGGGCCGCTGTGCCGGGCCGTGGGCGTGACGCCCGTCTCGCTGGTCCCCGGCGGCGGCGTGCGGCTCAACCCGCTCGCCTCCCGCCCGGAGGAGCACGCTCAACTCGAGCTGCTGCGCGCGGTGGCAGTCACCGCGATCGGCGCCCCGATCAGCCAGGTCGAGGCCGCCGCGCTGCGCGAGGCGCTGCGGACGATCCGGGCTCGAGGCTCCGGCGAGCCGACCCTCCCCGAGATCACCGCCGTCCTGTTCGCTCCCGTGGCCGAGATGGCCGACGCGTTGCGCACGACCTCCGTACGGCTGGCCGCCGACGTCCGGCGTGCGGCGCTCGCGCTCCAGGATCTGTGCGAGGGGCCATTGCGGGGAATGTTCGACGGCCCGACCACGCCCGGGCTCGACCTCGACGCGAAACTGGTCGTCCTCGACCTCCATGCCGTCCGAGATTCGCCCGCGGTCGGGATTCTGATGGCCTGCGCCACGGCGTGGATGAGTGCGCTGCTCGCGCGCATGGCCGAGCGGCCCGGGCGCGAACGCCTGATCAACGTCGCCGACGAGTCGTGGAAGATCGTTCAGCACACCGGGCTCGGTGAGTGGTTTCAATCCAACTTCAAGCTCGCGCGTCAGTTCGGAGTGATGAACCTCGTCGTGCTGCACAAGCTCGCCGACCTCCACGCTGCGGGTGACGCCGGCTCACGGGCGGCGCGCATCGCCGAAGGCCTGATCGCTGATGCCTCGACCCGTGTCGTCTATCACCAGGACGAGAGTCAGGTACCCCTCACGCGGACCCTCCTCGGCCTGTCCGAGAGCGAAGCCCAGCTCATCTCGATGCTGTCGGCCGGCCAGGCGTTGTGGCGCGTCGGCAGCCGCTCGTTCGTCGTCCAGCATCACCGCTCGGGCCTGGAGACGCACTTCACCAACACCGACACGGGCATGCGCGTGTCGGCCGCGGAGGTGGCGCGGGGATGAGCAACGCGCGCTCGGAGGGGATCTCGGATGCCGTGGTGCTCGCCGCGATCGCGTCAGTTGTGGGTCTGGTCGTCGGCGTCTGGCTGTGGGGTCAGCTGGCGGGCGGATTGTTCGGGCGCGGCTGGCCGCCGGTCGGCCTCGGCCAGGCCCTCGGCGTGCTGGCCCGTCTGCCAGCCCGGCTCGACGCTCCGGCACAGGCGTGGCCGGCACGCGCCCGGGCGTGGCTGCCGGGTCCACTTGAGTTCTACGGCACGCTTGCGCTGGTCGTGGCCGTCTCGGCGTCGCTCGGCGTCGCGGCGATGAGGAACGGTACGGTCACACGCCTGCTGCGCCGGGGAGACGGTGCCCGGTGGGCGACGGCAGCCGACGTCCGCGCGCTCGCCGGATCTCGCGGCGACGGTGGCCGGCTCGGACTTGGTCGCCACCGGGGTCGCCTGCTGCGCGCCGAACACCGGCACGCGCTGGTCGCCTTCGGCCCACCCCAGTCCGGCAAATCAGCCGGGCTGGCCATCCCGGCCCTGCTCGAGTGGGACGGACCGGCTGTCGCTTCCTCGATCAAGACCGACCTCCTCGCGGCGACGATCGCGGCCCGCCGGGTCCGCGGGCGCGTATTCGTTTTCGATCCCTTCCAGCTCGCGGGCGTCGACGCGCACACGTGGTCCCCGCTACGCCAGGCACGCACGTGGGATGGCGCACTCGAGGTGGCGTGGCGCCTGGCCGCCGCCGGCGATCTCGACCAGCGAGGCGTCGAGGGCGGAGACTTCTGGGCCGTCGCCGCCGAGCAGCGACTGGCCCCGCTCCTGTTCGCCGCGGCGGCCGGTGGCGCCGGAATTGACGCCGTGGTCCGGTGGGCCTACGGCCAGGGCACACGCGAGCTTGACCAGCTGCTCGCGCAGCTATCGGGGGACGCGGCCGGCGAGCGCGAGCTCGAGGATGCGAACGCCGCCTACGACGCGGTCAGCTCGTTCGAGACCCAGGCCGATCGCACCCGCAGCTCGATCGAGGCCACCGTGCAGGCGCTGCTGAGGGCCTACCGGTTTCGCCGCGTGGCCAGGTCGGCCGCCGACTGCGAGATCACCGCCGATCGCCTGCTCGATGAGTGCGCGACGCTGTATCTGATCGGTGACGCCAAGGCTGCGAAGCTCCTGCGCCCGATCTTCCTGGCTCTGCTGTCCGAGATCGTCGACCGGGCCTACGAGCGGGCCACGCTGGCGAGCGGCAGGCTCGATCTGCCATTGCTGCTGTGTCTCGACGAGGCCGGCAATGTGGCCCCGCTGCCAAATCTGGCCGAGATCGCCTCGACCGCTCCGAGCCACAACATCCAGCTCGTGTCGATTTTTCACGATCTGGCCCAGGCCCGGGCGCGCTATCGCCAGCAGGCCGAGACCGTGGTCAACAGCCACCGGGCGCGGATGCTCCTGCCCGGGGTGGCTGATCTCGAGACGCTGCGCTACTTCGCCGGCCTCGTCGGCGAGGAGGAGGCGTGGGACCGCACGCGCACGACGGGTGCGGGCGGCACCACCCGCTCGCTCGGACGCCGTCGTCGCCCGCTGGTGGCGCCCGAGGGGCTGCGCCAGATTCCCGATGGCCACGCCCTCCTCCTCTATGGCCGGTTGCCACCGGTCCAGCTTCGCCTCCGGAGGTGGTTCGACGACCGGCGTCTCAGACGCCGAGCCGAGGCGTGAGATGAGCTCGCCAGACGGCGACGAACCTGGCTGGGAGGGCTTCGACGGTGGCGGTTGGCACCGGTTCGAGGGCGACCTCGGAGCTGAGGGCGACTCCCCTCGATGGCCCCTGGATTGGCAGGGGCTGTATCCCAAGGAGCGCTGGATGTGGTTCGAGCAGCTGTGGTCCGACGTCTGCGCGCTGCGCAAGCGCTACCGGCTGCCGGTCCGCTCAGGGTGGTGGGAGGATCAGGTCCAGGTCGAGGCGCTGGCCGCGTTGGCGGCCTGGGTCGAGCGCTATGACAGCGGCGAATGGGACGACCCGCAGGGCAAGCTCCAGGTCCTCTACGACCTCGAGCGATTGTCGGCGCTGCTCAGGGACGGCAGCGACCCCTTCCACCCTGATCGCGACCGCATGGCGTTCGCCCGGTATCTGATCGATGTCGGGTGCCAGCCGCCACCCCGGAGCTGACATGCTGCCCTGGTGGCCCGCCCCGAGGGCTCCTCCCCAGCGTCCACAGTGACGATCGAGCAACTCGAGCTCGACCCACACCCGCTCCTGGCCGAGCTGCGGGCGCTCGAGCCGGTGGCGTGGATCCCCGCGCTCGATGGCTGGTTGATCACGCGGTACGACCTCGTGCTAGAGGCGATGCGCAATCCACACAACTTCACGGTCGACGACCCGCGGTTCTCGACCGGGCGGATCGTCGGGCCGAGCATGCTCAGTCTCGACGGGGAGGACCATGCGCGCCACCGCGCCCCCTTCGTTGCGCCGTTCCGCGTGGGGGCGGTGCGCGATCGGTTCGAGGGCGCTGTTGAGCGGGAAGCCGACGCGCTGATCGACGGGCTGCTCGAAGGACCGCCGGGCGCGGAGGTGCGGCGCGCCTTCGCCGGTCCGCTGGCCGCGGCTACGGTCGTCCGTGCGCTCGGGCTCGGCCATGATGAGGTCGACGCCGTCCTGGCGTGGTATGACGCCATCGTCGGGGCGGTCACGGAGATCACGGCCGGCGCCGGCGCCGGCGCCCGGGGACGCGCCGCGTTCGCGGATCTGCGCGCGCGCCTGCTCGAGGTGATCGAGACACAGGACGGGGACGAGTCCCTGCTGGCGGCCGCCGCCGACAGCTCGACGCTGACTCGCGAGCAGATCGTCGCCAATGCCGCGATCCTGCTGTTCGGGGGGATCGAGACGACCGAGGGCATGATCGCCAACGCGGTCCTCATGGTGCTGAGCGATCCGGAGGCGGCGACGGCGGTTCGGGCGGACCCGGGTCTGATCGAGGCCGCGGTGGAGGAATCGTTGCGACTCGAGCCGGCCGCGGCGGTGATCGATCGCTACGCGACCGCCGACGTCTCGCTGGGCGGCACGGCGATCAGGCGCGGCGATCTCGTGCGGCTGTCACTCGCCGGCGCCAACCGCGACCCGGCTGTGTTCGACGATCCCGACCGCTTCGATCTCCAGCGACGGGGCCTCCGGCGCCATCTGGCGTTCGCGCAGGGCCCACACGTGTGCGCCGGCGTCCACCTGGCCCGGATCGAGGCTCGAGTCGCCCTGCGCAAGTTGCTCGATCGGCTGCCTGGACTTAGGCTGGACGTCGAGCGTCCAGCGGCGATCTCGGGGCTCGTGTTTCGCAAGCCGCTCGCGCTGCACATGATCTGGGGAGGACAAGTGCGCGATGATGCCCGGCAAGCCGTGACAACTTAGGAGAGAAAATGGCGCTGACCAAGCAGGACAAGCAGGCCTCGGCCCAACACGCGAGCACGGGACCGGCCAATCAACCGAAATGGTTGGAGGTCCCCGTCCACAAGATGCCTGAGCACGGCCTAGGCCTCGACGTCGCCTACGAGGTCATCTCGGGCGAGTTGCTCCTCGATGGCCAGGCGCGGCTGAATCTGGCCACGTTCGTCACCACCTGGATGCCGACGACCGCGGGGCGGCTGATGGCCGAGACGGCCGACAAGAACATGATCGACAAGGACGAGTACCCGCAGACGGCGGAGATCGAGGCGCGATGCGTGCGCATCTTGTCGGATCTGTGGAACTCGCCGGACCACGAGGAGGCCACCGGCTGTTCGACCACGGGCTCGAGCGAGGCGGCGATGCTGTCGGGGATGGCGCTGAAGTGGCGCTGGCGCGAGCGTATGGAGGCCGCCGGCAAGTCCGCGGGCCGACCCAACCTGATCATGGGCTCCAACGTCCAGGTGTGCTGGGAGAAGTTCTGCCGCTACTGGGAGGTCGAGCCGCGGATGGTCCCGATGGAGGGCGAGCGCTACCACCTCGGCGTCCCCGAGGCTGTGGCGATGTGCGACGAGAACACCATCGGCGTCGTGGCCATCCTGGGCTCGACGTTCGACGGCAGCTATGAGCCCGTCAAGGAGCTCTCCCAGGCGCTCGACGATCTCGAGGGCGACCGCGGGCTGTACGTGCCGATCCATGTCGATGGCGCCTCGGGCGGATTTGTGGCGCCATTCATCCAGCCCGAGCTCGAATGGGACTTCCGGATCCCCCGCGTGCAGTCGATCAACGCCTCGGGCCACAAGTATGGACTGGTCTATCCCGGTGTCGGCTGGGCCGTGTGGCGGGACAAGAAGGCGCTCCCCGAGGACCTCGTGTTCAACGTCAACTACCTCGGCGGCAACATGCCCACGTTTGCGCTGAACTTCTCGCGCCCGGGCAGCGAGGTGATCGCCCAGTACTACATGTTCTCCGCGCTCGGCCACGAGGGCTACAAGGAGGCCATGCAGCGCTCGCAGGGTATCGCCATGTACATATCGAGCGGCATCGCCGAGATCGGGCCGTACCGGCTCATCTCCGACGGCAGCGAGCTTCCCGTGTTCGCCTTCACGCTCAACGACGACGTCACCAACTACAGCGTGTTCGACGTCTCGGACCGGCTGCGCCAGCGCGGCTGGCTGGTGCCCGCCTACACGTTTCCCGAGAACCGGCAGGACCTGAGTGTCCTGCGCATCGTCATCCGCGCCGGGATGAGTCGGGAGATGGCCGACCTGCTGCTCGACGACCTGCGCGAGGAGACGGAGTTCCTCCAGTGCCTCGACGCGCCGATGCCCCACGAGGACGAGGCGAAGCGCCAGGCGTTCGCCCACTGACAATCGCGTCCACAGGCGCTAAAGCAGTCGGCGTAGGGGTGGGCCGACACGGACGGCCCCCCACGCGCCTATCCGTGTTACCAGGAAGGCCACAAGACCAACTCCGGTAAGGAGATGGCGCGCTTCATGGCCTCGTTGGGGGCGTCTCTGGCCGAGCGTCCCGGCAGGGGCCCCGACCGCCCCACCGGCAAGCTCTGCTAGGCGTCTCGCTGCGGGCCGTCGGGACCGGGCCTCGCACGACGCGGGGCTCTCAAATGAACATCTCAGAGCCCAGGGCTGTCAGATGAGAACCAGTGTCCTAAGCCAGTTCGCCCAGGCGGCGCCCGGCCGCCTCGAGCCTCGCCGGCGTGCCGGCCTCGAGTACGACCTGCAGGTCGAGGATCCGCATATCGAAGCTGTCGAGCTCGCGTCGGCCGACCACCGCGTAGCTGGGCACGCCGGCCTGGCGGCAGCGGGTGGCGATCTCGGAGACGAGCTTGCCGACCAGGCTCTGCTGGTCGATCTTGCCCTCGCCGGTGATCACGGCCCTGGCCTCCCGCATCCGCACATCGAAGTCGAGTGCGTCGAGCAGGAAGCCCGCTCCGGGCACCAGCTCGGCCCCGAAGGCGCCCCACAGCCCACCGGCCAGGCCCCCCGCCGCTCCGGTCATCGGCACCCCGCGCGGGTCGCGCTCGAGCCTCGCGGCCAGCGAGCTCAGGCGCTTGCTCAGGCGGCGCACATCGCCGGCGTCGGCTCCCTTCTGCGGTCCGAATATCCGTGCGGCGTCTTCGAACGGGGTGCGAACGTCGCACAGCACGACCACCTTGGCAGATCCCAATCCCCCGGCGCGGTGGATGGCGCGGATCGCGCCCGCACCACCATCCGTGGTCGCGCTGCCTCCGACGCCCAGGTACACGGTCTCAGCCCCGGCCCCGACGGCGGCCACGATCAGCTCGCCGGTGCCGTACGTGCTGGCGGCAATGGGGTCGCGCTGTGCTCTCTTGACCAGACCGAGCCCGCTGGCCGCGGCGGTCTCGACGATCGCGTGGCGGGCCGAGAGGCCAAATCGAGCCATGATGCTCCGGCCCAGTGGGTCGCTGACCTGGGCTGTGTGGATCTCGCCGCCGATCGCCGGCAGCAGGGCATCCAGCGTCCCCTCTCCTCCGTCGGCGACCGGACAGACGTCGACCGGGCGGCCGGCGGCCGATACGCCGCGGGCGAGCGCGTTCGCGACCTCGACCGCGGTGAGCGTCCCCTTGAATGAGTCCGGAGCGATCAGGATCGTCTCCGGGACCCCGGGGATCGGTGCCATCAGTTGACCGGCCCCTCGAGCAGCGGATCGGACGCGGCACCGGCCTTCATCCGGACCACGGTATCTCCGCGCAGACCCGTCTTGGTCATCGCATAGACGTCCGCCGGCATCGCACCCAGTTCGGCGGCGAGCTCGATGGCCCGATCGAGCACGGCGTTGGCTGCCAGAGCCTCGTCGAACACGCCCAGCTCGACGCACGGCTCGGCCTCGATCAGCCGGTTGCCGAAGGCCAACCTGCGCGCGGTGTGGGGCGCGAGCTCGCAGCGCACGGCAATCATCGCCGCCTGCGGGTAGGGCACCCCGACCTTGATCTCGGTGAGCCCATAGCGTCCCGTCGTCGAGGCAATGCGGTAATCGGCGCACAGCGCCAGGACCAGCCCTCCCGCGATGGCGTGACCGGTCACGGCCGCGAGGACCGGACAGCGCAGAGCGTACGTCTCAATCACCATCCGATTGATGCCCTGCACCATCCGGCGCCGCTCGTCCGGGCCGTAGGAGGGCACCGCCTTGAGATCCACGCCGCCTGAGAAGAAGCCCTCGCGCCCGGCGAGAATCAGGGCCCGAGGCGGGCCAGCCGCCACCGTCGCCAGCGCGTCGCCGAGTTCGGTCAGCAGGTCGAGATTCATCGCGTTGGCCGAGGGCCGGTCCACGGTCATGATGGTCATGGTTTCGGTGCGTCGTGCCGAGACGTAGGTCATTGCGCAAGCGTATGGGAGGAAGGTGTGGCATTGTTTGTCGGTAGGGGCTATGGGCAGAACGGCCGCTCGCTCACAGCTTGTACGGCAATCCACGTCACCGGGGGAGGGTTCATGCCCAGCAGCAAACCTCGTATTCGCATTACCGCCACCACCGCGGCGATCACCGCGGCGCTGGCCATCGCACCGGCCGGTGCCTCCGCAGCCAACACCTGGTTCGGCTCGAGTCTTGACCACACGCCGGCCAACGTTGGCACGCCCTGTAACCAGAACGTCAACGTGCCCGCGCCAAGTTGCACCCATGTCGGCTCGTTCTATCCGGGATTCTCTGGGCGGGCCAAGGCCACGGCCAACGGCACGATCGTGAAGATCAGGGTGCGTCCCGAAAATGCCATGACGATGCGCTTCGAGCTAGTGCACGTGCGCCGTCTGTCCGCCAACGAGAAGCATGGTCAGGCGAAGATGATCTTCCAGGGACAGGTCCTCCACGTGCCCGGCCCGAACGCCAATCAGATGAACAACGGCGTCGTTCCCGTGCAGACGATCCACGCCCACATACGCGTGCAGAAGGGCGACGAGCTGGCGATCACCACGAAGAACAACCAGGCCGAGTACTGCTCCGACGGCACTCCCGGCCAGCTGACGTTCTTCAACCCGGCACTAGCCCTCGGCGTTAACTTCCGGAACAACAACGGGGTGGACGGCTGCCTGCTGCTGGTGCAGGCCGTGATCAAGCGCTGAGATGTTGTCTTACGATTAGGGCCATCGCAACTTTGTCGCGGCCACCTGGAGCAAACCCCTAAGAATCCCTCCTCCGGGTGGCCGGGCGGCCCCACCCCTGCTAGCCACGGAGGTGGATCGGTGGTCTGCGAGGCGTGACGGTCTCGTCGTGGCCGTCGTCGCGGGCGTCGCGCTCGCGATGGCTGGTTGCAGCGGTTACACCGAGCCCGCGCTGCATGTGACGGCTACCTCGGCGCAGCTGAATGCGCAGGGCGATTGCTCGAATGCCGGCGGCCACCACTGTTACTACTACTGTCGCTGGGGTAAGAACGGGCGGTTCACGCACCGGACGGCAGTGCTGGGGCCAGTCGGCAAGACGCACGGACGCCGGCAGATCAAGATCACGCTGAAGGGCCTCGCGCCCGACAGCACCTACCAGTACCAGCTGTGCGGCAAGGGCGACGGCGTCAAGGTCTACCGCTGCGTCGGCCCGAACGGCAAGACGAGCTCGAGCTCACACTTCACCACCAACAGGATGCTATGGGGGTTTGCCGCAATGGGGAATCAGTTCAGCAGCAACGATTCATCCGAAGGCCCACCGTGGGACATGGACGCGGTCAGCAGGTTCGAATCCACCGACGCGGGGGGGCAAGGGGGTGAGCGTGATCGGCTGGGGCTCACCGTTTTACTCAGACGGCTGGTGCGGCGGGTACTGCGCCTTCACAACGTCGATCTATCAGACCGTTCGCGAGTCCGGCGCGATCCCGTTCATCTCGTGGAGCAGCGTCCAGCACGACGGTACGGGTGGTGCGCCGGGGTACACCGATGCCGATATCGCGGGGGGCCTCCCAGGACAGCTACATCACCCAATGGGCCAGGGCCGCCGCGCGGTGGGGACATCCGTTCCTCATCCGGTTCGATTGGGAGATGAACGGCAACTGGTGGCCCTGGAACGGCCACTGGGAGAACAGTCCCGCGGACTTCGTGGCCATGTGGCGCCACGTGCACGACATCTTCGCCGCCAACGGGGCCACCAATGCGACGTGGGTCTGGTGTCCCAACGTCGACGCCTACAACACCGGAAAGCCGTGGATCGACGTCTCGCGCCTGGTCTCGTCGACCTACTCGGCCATACAAAGAGTGGCACCAGATAAACCGATGCTGGTCGGTGAGGTCGGCAGCGTGGAAAGCGTCAACAACGACGACCCCAAGGCCAACCGGATCAACTCCCTCTTCGTCGAGTTGCCGAACGACTTTCCCGCCATTCGCGGAATGCTGTGGTACGAGAACCCAGGCGACGGCGGGGAGGACTGGCCGATCGAGAGCTCGCGGCGATCCGTCGGGGCGTTCGCGTCCGGCATCGCCAACGTCGCCTACCAGGCCGGCGTCTTCAGCAACCTTGACACAACGACGGTCCAGGCTCCGTAGGACGCCGTCAGCCGGCGATCGCGGCTACGAGCGCATCTGTTCGAGCGAGCACTCCTGGGGCTTCTTGTCCTCACGCCAGCGCAGGATCTTGGTGCCGTGACGGATGCGGCCGCCGCTGGCGTGGTCGAATGTCACCTCGACGATCAGCTCGGGCCGGAGCTCGATCCACTCGAGGTCCTTCTCGTTCTTCCAGCGGCTGGGATCGCCGTGCCCGCGCTTGCCGGTCTCGTACGGCGCCAGCCGGTCAACCAGGGCTCGCTTCTCGGCCGCGCGGATGCCGGAGGAATGACCGACGACGTGAAGCTTCCCGTCGGCGTCATACAGGCCGAGGATCAGTGAGCCGACCGTGCCGGCCTCCTTACCCGGGCGGTAGCCCACCACCACGGCGTCGATCGTGCGCACGCGCTTGACCTTGACCATGCCGACCCGCTTACCGGGGCTGTACGGTGCGCCCACCTCCTTGGCGACGACTCCCTCGCCGCTGAGCAGCCATGGCTCCGCGTCCTCCCGTGCGCGGGTGGTCGGCGTGAGGTCGATCCCGGGCAGACCAAGACCCTCCAGAGCCCCGCGCCGCTGGGCATAGGACCGCTCGAGCAGCACCTCGTCGTCGCGGGCTAGGAGATCGAAGGCGACGTATCGCGAGGGGGTCTCCTCGGCCAGCATCTGGATCCGCGAGGCCGCCGGGTGGATGCGCTGCTGGAGGGCACCGAAATCCTGCGCGCCGTCCTGGCCGTCGATCACGATCTCGCCGTCGAGGACGTAGCGCCCGGGCGGGAATGACAGCTCGGGAAAGTATCGAGAGAGCGGCTTCCCGCTCCGTGATTGGATCATGCACTGGTCGCCGTCGACGAAGGCGATGGCTCGGAATCCGTCGTACTTAGGCTCGTAGACCCACCTCTCCCCCTCGGGCAACTCGGCCTTGGAACGGGCGAGCTGTGGCTCGATCGGTGGCCGGAGCGGCAGCGTCACAGCCGGCCCGATGCTACGCCATGAGCGCGTCAGGCCACGCCCGCTACGATCCCGCCATGGAGACCGAACACGCCACTCCGGCCGAGGAGGAGTACCTCGAGAGGCTGTTCTGGCTGTTCGAGGCAGGGCTGCCGATGACCGCTGCCAACGTGGCTCGGGCGATGCACCTGTCGGCGCCGACTGTCCACGAGATGGTCGGGCGGCTCGAGCGCGACGGCTACATCGTTCGCGATGCCGGACGCGCGATCAACTTCACTTCGTCGGGGCGCGAGCACGCCGAGCGGGTGGTCAGTCGCCACCGAATGATCGAACGGTTCCTCACCGATGTGGTCGGCGTTCCCTGGGACGAGGTGCACGAGGAGGCAGAGCAACTCGAGCACGCAATGACACCCCGGTTCGAGGCCTACGTCCGCTCGGCGGTCGGTGACGCTGCCACCTGCCCCCACGGTCACCCGATCAGAGTCGGCGAACGGATCGACGGCGTGCCGTTGGCCGACTGCGAGCCGGGGGCACGGGTGACGATCCTCCGGCTCGAGAACGAGGCCGAGGACCTCCTGCACTATCTCAAGGACGCCGGGATCGAGCCCGGAATGGACGGCGAGGTGGCCAGCAACGACGGCGAGCACGTCACGGTCACCGCCGACGGGCGCGAGGCCATCGTCACCGTCAGCGTGGCCGAGACCGTATCGGTGCTCGCCGACCCGTCTCCGCCACCGCGGATCGCGCTGCCCGAGCAGCTTGTGCTTGGCCGCGAGCGCTACGGACGCTGAACCTTCGCGCGCCGACGCGCGCGGCGCCGGCTGGCGACACCGTCACCGCTCGGTCATGCTGCATCGGCGCTTCTCGACGCCTCCGCGACCTCGCGGTAGGCGTCGCCGAGCCGTCGCACGCCCTCCTCGATCTCGTCCGTCGTCACCCCCGAGTAGGCGAGCCTAAGGCTCGAACCCCCGCCCTCGAGCACGAAGTCGGAGCCCTTGACGAACTGGACGCCGCGGCCGGCAGCCGCGTCGAACAGCGCACCCACATCGCTCCCGCGAGGAAGATCGACCCAGAGGAAATAGCCCCCCTCGGGCTCGACGAAGCGGGCGTCGGGCAGTTCGCGGCGCAGGGCGGCACACAGTGTCTGGGCCCGCTCGCGCAGGGCCGATTTGACCGTCTCGATCGACTGGTCGATGGCACCCGAGCGGCAGAACTGGTTGACGATCGCCTGCGAAACCATGCTGGGGGAGATGTAGGTACCGGTGGCGATCTTGGCGATCCGCGCGATCAGTTCGGCGGGCCCCACCAGGTACCCGACGCGGATGCCGGGGCAGACCGTCTTGGAGAACGACGACGCGTAGACGACGCGGTCGCTGTCCATCGACATCATCGTGGCCAGCGACGAGCCCTCGAAGCGCAACGCCACGTAGGGATCGTCCTCGAAGACGGTGAAGTCGTAGGTCCGAGCCAGCTCGAGCAGCGCCTGTCGCTTGTCCGCCGACAGGGTGTACCCGGCCGGGTTCTGGAAGTTGGGGATGATGTGGGCCAGCTTGGGCTTGGCGCCGGCCGTCAGCACGCGCTCGACCCCGGCCACGTCGATGCCGTCGTGCTCGAGCTCGACCGCTCTCACGTCGGCGCCGCGGCTGCGCAGAGAGAGCAGGGTGCGGTCGTAGGTCGGCCGCTCGACGATGACCGTGTCGCCCGACTCGACCAGCGCATCGAACAGGAACGCATCGGCCTGCATCGAGCCGTTGGTGACCAGAACCTGTTTCGGGTCGACCTGGTGCTGCTCGGCGATCCACTCCCGCAGCGGCACGTAGCCGATGGACGTGCCATAGGCCGTCGCGCCGGCGGGGTCCTGAGAAAAAGCCTGTTCGGCCGAGGCCCGGAGGCCCTCGACGTCGATGATGTCGAGCGAGGGTGCTCCGCGTGCAAACGAGATTGAGGGCGCCATCGTAGGAAGACTAGAGATCGGCGCCGAGGGACCCCTCGTCGGTGCCGAGGCGCACGTCGATAATCGCCCTGGCCGCACCCTCGTAGCCCCGCACGGCGGCATCTCGCACGCCTGGCAGGGCGGCCACCTCGCGTTCGAACGCCCTGACTGCCTCGATCGTCGTAAACGGCCCGGCGGCAATCGTCGCCTCGTCGGTATCAGCGCCCGGATGATCACCGGCCTCGATCCGCACCAACGCGGCCTCGATCCCACCCAACAGAGCGCGCACCGATGTCACCAGCTCCCTGAGGTCTCCGAGGTCGGAGCGGTACCCGTCCGGGGCCGTTCTGAGTTGCGCCAGCAGTTCGGCGAGTGGCCCGGCGCGGCCCTGGGTGACCGCCCGCCGCGGTTGGGGCGGCGATCGATCGGGCTCTGGGGAGGGTGCGACACCCGCGGACGGCACAACACCTGGGGGCGGCGCCACACTCGGGGAGGGTGCGATACCCGGGTCCGGTCCCAACGGCGGCTCGGGGGCCGCAGGCGCGTCCTCGTGCGCGCGAACAGGCGGCGCCTCGTCCGCCAACAGTTCGGCCTGGATCTCGCGGAGACGGCGATCGAACTCCGCCAGACGGGCGTCCAGCTCTCCGGGCCCTTCAGTGCGCTCCGTCATCTCGTGTCAAACGAGCGTACAGCCCCCGCCAGCGGCTAAGAAACTCCGGCCCTGACTGAGCAGACCGACCTAGGCGGCGGTGCCGAGCAGAGAGACGGCAACCTCGGCGACCTGGGTTGGGGTGCGCCCCACGCGCACGCCCTTGCTCTCGAGCGCCTCGGCCTTGGCCGCCGCGGTGCCGTGAGAACCGGACACGATCGCCCCGGCGTGCCCCATCGTCTTGCCGGGCGGCGCCGTGAAGCCGGCGATGTAGGCGACCACGGGCTTGCTGACGTTGGCCGCGATGAACTCGGCCGCCTGCTCCTCGGCGTCGCCGCCGATCTCACCGCACATGACGATCAGCTCGGTCTCGGGGTCGTGCTGGAACATCCCGATCACGTCGATGAAATCCGTTCCCGGGACGGGGTCCCCGCCGATCCCGACGATCGTCGAGTTGCCAAAGCCGCGCTGGGCCAGCACGTTGCCGATCTGGTAGGTCAACGTTCCCGAGCGGGAGACCACGCCGACGTTGCCCTCTTTGAAGAAGGAGGCGGGGATGATCCCCACCGTCGCCTTTCCGGGGGACAGGATGCCGGGGCAATTCGGCCCGATCAGCCTCGAGCGGCCGTTCTTCTTGATCGTGTTGAACACGCGAAGCTCGTCGTGCGCCGGTATCCCCTCGGTGATGGCGATGATCAGCTCGATTTCCGCGTCCTCGGCTTCGAGGATCGAATCGGCCGCGAAGCGGGGCGGCACGAAGATCATCGCCGTGTTGGCGCCGGTGCGATCGACCGCGTCATGGAACGTGTTGAAGACCGGAATGCCCTCGACGTCCTGACCGCCCTTCCCCGGAGTCACACCACCCACCACCTGGGTGCCGTATTCGCGGTTGCGCAGGGAGTGGAACGTGCCCTCGCGCCCGGTAATGCCGGACACACACAGCCTCGTCTCGTTGTCGACAAGGATGCTCATGCGACCCTGGCCAGCGCGACGACCTTCTCGGCGGCACCGTCCATCGTCGACTCGGTGTGGACGTTGGGCAGGTTGGCCTCGGCCAGCAGCCGGCGCCCTTCGACATCGTTGGTCCCGTCGAGGCGGACCACGAACGGCACGGTGGGTTTGATCTGGGCAAACGCCTCGATCAGTCCCTTGGCCACCTCATCGCAGCGGGTGATGCCGCCAAAGATGTTGAACAGCACGGCCTTGACCTGTTGGTTGGAGAGGATCACCTCGACCGCGCTGGTGATCGCGTCGGCCTTCGAGCCCCCGCCCGCGTCGAGGAAGTTGGCCGGCGAGCCGCCTGCCTGGGCCACGACGTCGAGGGTCGACATCACTAATCCGGCGCCGTTGCCGAGGATGCCGATGTCGCCGTCGAGCTTGACGTAGACGAGGCCACGCTCCTTGGCCATGCGCTCCTGCGGATCCTCCGCCGACGGGTCGCGCAGCTCGGCGTTGTCCGGGTGGCGGAACAGCGCGTTTCCATCGAGGGTCACCTTGGCGTCGAGCGCCTTGACCTCGCGTCCACCGCCTGCGCCGGCGGAGCCGGGCGTGATGATCATCGGGTTCACCTCGACCAGTGTCGCCTCCTCGGCGGTGAACACGTCATACAGCTTGGCCAGCATCGCCCCGACCGGCCGCACAACATCGTCATCGACCCCGGCCTCATAGGCGAGCCGGCGGCCGTGGAAGTCCTGGAAGCCGAGTAGAGGGTCGACATGCAGGCGGGCGATCGCCCCGGGATCCTCATCGGCGACCGCCTCGATGTCCATTCCGCCCTTGGTCGAGAGCATGATCAGCGGCGCCTTGGCCGAGCGATCGAAGATCACCGAGGCGTAGTACTCCGAGGCGATCTCGGACGCGCCCTCGATCCACAGCTCGTGGACGGTCAGGCCACGGATATCCATGCCCAGAATCGCTCCGGCGTGCTCCTCGGCCTCGACACGGTTCGCCGCCACCTTGATGCCGCCGGCCTTGCCGCGACCGCCGATCTGGACCTGGGCCTTGATCACACACGGGTAGCCGATGTCGTCGGCCGCGTCGGCGGCCTGCTCGACACTCACCGCGTGGCGGCCGGCGGGGACCGGCACGCCGTGGCGCGCGAACAGCTGCTTTCCCTGGTACTCGAGCAGGTCCATCGGCGTCCGGCACTCTAGACAATCGGGGCAGACCGAGCGGCGGCGGCCCGGCGCCGACGCCGAGGTTCGACGTGCGCGTCGCTTCAATCCTGGTGAAGAACTGCGCACCTCCCACCCCCACGAAAAAGCAGCGGCAGCGGCGGCCGTGGCATCATGCGCGCGGCCATGGCGATCCCAAAGCAAGTGACGTTCGTCACGTTCGACGTGTACGGCACGCTGATCGACTGGGAGTCCGGCGCATACGACGCCTTCTCACGCGAGGCGGCCCGCGACGGCTTCACGATCGAGCGCGACGAGCTGATTCCGCTCTTCCACGAGATCCAGCAGCGGATTGAGGCTGGGTCGTACGAGCTCTACGCCGAGGTGCTGAGGCGCACAGCGGTCGAGATCTCAAAGCAGCTTGGTTGGCCGCTCGAGCCCTCGCGTTCGGGCTTCCTGCCCGATTCGGTGCAGCGCTGGCCCCCCTTCAAGGAGACCAATCAGGTGCTGCAGAGGATCGCCAAGAAGTACAAGATCGGGCTGATCTCGAATATCGACGACAAGCTGCTCGGGCAGACCCGCCGTCACATCCCGCTCGACTTCGACCTCGTCGTCACTGCCCAGCAGGTGCGCTCCTACAAGCCAGATCCCGCCCACTTCACCGAATGCGAGCGCCGGATTGGTGGCAAGAAGGGCTGGGTGCACATCGCCGCCAGCTATTACCACGACGTCGAGCCTTGCCTGAAGAAGAAGATCCCGGTGATCTGGGTCAACCGCTCAAAGCAGCAGCTCGAGGCCGGGCAGAAGAAGCCCGACGCCGAGGTGAGCAGCCTGCGCGAGGCGGCCAAGCTCATCGGCGTCACATAGGGCCGCGCAGGATGCGCAGCCGTGGTATCTGCCGTACGAGCGGAGCCGTGTCCGGGAAGATTCGGACGCGGTTGCACCCATGAGGGTCCTAGCTGTCGACGCCGACGTGATCGTATTCGTCAGCGCGTTCTGGCAGACGACGTGCACGGCGGTCCGCTCGGCCGATCAGGGGTTCGTGATCGACTCGCCCGTGCTGCCCAACGAGCACGAGGCGCTCCCGCAAGTGCTCGAGCAATCGCACTTTCCCGTCACCGGGCTGCTGGCCACGCACGGGGATTGGGACCACCTGCTCGGGCGCCAGGCCTTCCCCAATGCCTCACTGGGCGCCGGCGAGAAGACGGCCGCGCGCCTCTCCGACGATCCGGCCCAGCCGCAGCATGAGCTCGACGAGTTCGATGCTGAGCATTACATCGAGCGCCTGGCGCCGCTCGCGCTGGACAACATCCAGCGGCTGCCGGTCCCCGGGCATCTGGACCTCGGCACCGCCGGCCGCGAACTCGAGTTGCACCCCGCACCCGGCCACACAGACGACGGCACCGCGTATCTGATCCCGTGGCTCGGTGTGCTCGTGTGCGGCGATTACCTCTCACCCCTGGAAATTCCGTGGCTCTCATCGACTGGCTCGGCAGAGGATTATCTCGGCACGCTGGGCAGGCTCCGTGGCCTGCTGTCCCGGGCCAAGACCGTCGTGCCCGGTCACGGCGGCCCGTTGGCGAGCGAGGACGCATTGCGGATCCTCGAAGAGGACGAGACCTATTTGCGATCGCTTCAGGCTGGCGAAAGCGAGGTGAAGCTGCCGGAGGCACGCGACACCTCCTTCCAGCGCCAGATCCACGCCGAGAACGTCGGCAGGGTCTCGTACCCGGGCTAGCTAGCCCGAGTCCGCGCCCGAGCTGATCACGGCCAGCGTGTCGCCCGAGGCGACCGAGGCGCCCACGGCGATTGGCAGCTCGGCCACCGTCCCGGTCTTGTGGGCGGTGATCTCGTTCTCCATCTTCATCGCCTCGATCACGCAGACCAGGGCGCCTTCATCGACCGTGGCCCCCTGCTCGACGGCCACCTTCAACACGGTGCCCTGGAGTGGCGAAGCAAGCGTGTCGCCACCCCCGCCGCCACCCCCGCCGGCGCGTTCGCGCCGCGCGGGACGGCGGGCGCCGGAGACCGCGGGGGTGCCGCTCGGTCCGGAGCCGTTGATGCCCGCGCCGCCGCCAAACGGCGGCCCGATCACCTTGACATCAAAGCGCTTGCCCGACACCTCGACGGTGTAGGTCTGCTCGACCTTGGAGTCCTCCTCCTGCTCGTCCTCGCCCGGAGCCGCGGGCGTGGGGAAGGCCAGCTCCTTCAGCCACTGACGGTCTTCGGTGAGGTCGCGGCAGGTCTGTGCCTCGGCCCACTGCTGGCTGCGCAGAATCGCGTCGTGGAAGGGCAACAGCGTCTTCAGGCCCTCGATCTCGTACTCGGCCAGCGCGCGCAACATGCGAGCGGTGGCCTGGGCGCGGTCGACGTCCCAGACGATCAGTTTGGCCACCATCGGGTCGTACATGGGGCTGATCTCCGAACCGGGACCGACGCCGGAATCGACCCGGACTCCCGGCCCGGCGGGCTCGCGATAGCCACCGATCACACCCGGCGCCGGAGCGAAGTTCTTCGACGCGTCCTCGGCATTGATCCGACACTCGATCGCGTGGCCGCGCAGCTCTACCTCATCCTGGGAGACCGACAGGGGCTCGCCCGCAGCGACTCGGATCCCCTCCTTGACGATGTCGATCCCGGTCACGAGCTCGGTCACCGGATGCTCGACCTGCACGCGCGTGTTCATCTCCAGGAAGAAGTACTCGCCGCCCTGGAGCAGGCCCTCAATCGTTCCGGCGCCGGTGTAGGACACCGCGGCCGCCGCGTCGGTGGCGATCTTCCCGATTCGCTCGCGCAGCTCGGCGTTCACGGCCGGTGCCGGCGCCTCCTCGATCAGCTTCTGATGCCGGCGCTGAATCGAGCAATCGCGCTCGCCGAGATGGATAACGTTGCCGTGCGTGTCGGCCAGGACCTGGACCTCGACGTGGCGGGGGTCGGGCAGGTAACGCTCGAGGTACACAGTGGCGTCGGAGAAGAACTTCTCGCCCTCGCGGGCTGCCCCCTCGAAGGCGTCCGTCAGCTTGTCGTCGCTGAGCGCCACGCGGAAGCCCTTGCCGCCACCGCCCCCCGCCGCCTTGACGGCCACCGGGTAGCCGATCGTCTCCTCGATCAGTTTCTGCGCATCCTCGATGGTCTGGACGGGTTCGGTCGTTCCCGGCACGATCGGCACCCCCGCCTGAGCCATCAGCTCGCGCGCCCGGGTCTTAGAACCCATCGCCTCGATCGCCAAGGCCGGTGGTCCGATGAACGCGATGCCTCGCTCCTCGAGCGCGGCGGCGAAGCCGGCATTCTCGGCCAGGAAGCCGTAGCCCGGATGCACCGCCTCGGCGCCGGACTGCTCGATCACCTCGAGCAGCTTCTCGATCTTCAGGTAGCTGTCGGCGGCCGGTCCCGGGCCGAGCAGATACGCCTCCTCCGCGCGCTTGACGTGAATTGCGTCGCGGTCCAGCTCCGAGTACACGGCCACCGAAGCTACCCCCAATTCCTCGCAGGCACGGATGATTCTGACCGCGATCTCGCCGCGATTGGCTATTAGGACCTTCGAGAACATGGCGGCGTGACTTTACCGTCGCGCCAGAGCCGGTGCGGCCGGCGCGCGCTGCGCGCGACGGGCCGCCCACCAACGGATGAGCAGCTGGCCCGCCGCGACGGCGGCGATCGCGTACAGCCATCCGAGGACGATGTCGGAGAAGTAGTGCTCGCCGGAGTAGATCAGCGAGAAGGCCATGACCAGCGGGTACAGGGCGACCAGCGGGCGCAGCCACTTGCGCTTGCGCGGCCACAGCATAATCGCGACCAGCAGCGAGAACCCGGCATGCAGGGACGGCACCGCCGCGACGTTGTTGGCGTAGGCATAGCCATGCTCGATCAGCGAGCCGGCGGAGTGGATTCCCAGCGCCTGCCATACGTAGGGGACGATCCGAGCCACCGGACTGATCAGGTGCGCGTCCCCTGCCATCCACGGCGGCGCGGCCGGGTACAGCGC
This sequence comes from uncultured Solirubrobacterales bacterium, assembly GCA_963749545.1. GTDB lineage: Bacteria > Actinomycetota > Thermoleophilia > Solirubrobacterales > Solirubrobacteraceae > Palsa-465. The sequence goes on along the minus strand of CAVVNG010000019.1, from coordinate 411,413 downwards.
GTACGTGGCCAGGCCGGCGAACGACAGCACGGCGACGTACACGACGAAGGTGCGAAAGCGATGGCGGTCGATCTTCCACAACACGGCGGCGAGGATCGGCGTGACGAAGAAGTGCGACAGGTAGACGAAAAACACGATCACGTCGTACCAGACCACCTGGCCGTGCCACAGCCAGTGCTGGAGGGTCACGGTGGGGACGGTCCCTCCGAACAGGGCCTGGTCGGCCTGGACCTGGGGCAGGTAGTGGACGCCGAACAGGTGCCCCGCACTGCCGCGCAGTGAGTCGTAGGCGATGAGCAGGCCGATGAAGGGCAGCCATTCGAGCACCACGCCACGCGCATAGCCGCGCAGATCGGACAGCGAGAAGCACAGCAGGCCGAGCAGCAGCCAGATGGCGAGCAGGTCACGGTCGATCGGTACGCCGAGCAGGACGAACACCGCCAGCGAGGCGACGATGAACAGGGCGGGAGCGATTACCGTGCGGCGCAGCAGCCGCGAGTGCAGAGCGGACATCAAGCAGCGAAATATAGGGTGGCGCGGGGCTGCGCCGGCGGCGCAAACAGACCGCTAACGCGCTCCGAGGACCATGCCGGCGCCGACCGTGTCGTTTGTGCCCTCATCGATGAGGATGAAGCTACCCGTCGTCCGGTTGCGCGAATAGGGGTCCACCATCAGTGGCGCGCTGCAGCGGAGCCAGACACGGCCGATCTCGTTGAGCCCGAGCTGATCGGCCGACTCGTGGCCCAGTGCGTTGACCTCGATGCGGTGCTGGATCTCTGCGACGACCGCCCGGGCGCTGCGCGTGGTGTGCTTGATCGTGTACCGCCCACCCTCGGCCAGGGGCTCATCGGCCATCCAGCAGATCATCGCGTCGAGCTCACGGGTGACCGTCGGTTGGTCGTCAGCTTCGACGACCATGTCGCCGCGGGAAACGTCGATGTCGTCGGCAAATCGCAGCGCGACCGACATGGTCGGAAATGCGACATCGGCGTCGCCACCGTGGATGTCGATTCCGGCGACGGTCGTCCGCTGCCCGCCAGGCAGGACGACGACCTCCGACCCCAGGCGCAGCACACCGCCGGCGACCTGGCCGGCGTAACCACGGTAGTCGTGGTACTCGTCGCTGTTGGGCCGGATGACCCATTGCACTGGGAAACGCACGTCGGCGAGGTTCCGGTCCGGCGCGATGACCACATGCTCGAGGTGATAGAGCAGCGGGGCAGCCCCATACCACGGCATCATCTGCGAGCGCTCGACGACGTTGTCGCCGTGCAGCGCCGAGATGGGGATGAAGGTGATGTCGGGAATCTCGAGACGTGCGGCCCAGTCGGTCACCTCCTCGAGGATCGCCCAGAAGACATCCTCGTCGTAACCAACCAGGTCCATCTTGTTCACGCACACGACGAGGTGCGGAATGCGCAGGAGCGACGCGATGTAGGCGTGGCGGCGCGTCTGCTCGCTGACGCCCTTGCGGGCATCGACGAGCACGACCGACAGATCAGCTGTCGAAGCGCCGGTGACCATGTTGCGCGTGTACTGCTCGTGTCCCGGAGTGTCGGCGATGATGAACTTGCGCAGCGGGGTCGAGAAGTACCGGTAGGCGACGTCGATCGTGATTCCCTGCTCGCGCTCGGCGCGCAGGCCATCGGTCAGCAGGGCCAGATTCAGGTAGCCGTCGCCGCGGCGCTCGGATGTCTGCGCGACGTGGGCCAGCTGATCCTCGAAGATCGCCTTGGAGTCATGCAGCAGGCGTCCGATCAGCGTCGACTTGCCGTCGTCGACCGAGCCGGCGGTGGCGATGCGAAGTAGCTCGGTCGTGCGGGCTCGGACCAGGTGGCCGTTCGTGGCGGCGCCCGGCATCAGCCTGGCCTCCGACTGAGGAAGAGGTCACGCACTAGAAGTAACCCTCGCGCTTGCGGTCTTCCATCGCCGCCTCCGTGGCGCGGTCGTCGGCGCGCGTCTCGCCGCGCTCGGTGATCCGTGTGGCGGCGATCTCGGTCACGACATCCTCGAGGGTCAGCGCGGTCGATCGCACGGCGCCCGTGCAGGTCATGTCACCCACAGTCCGGTAGCGAACGGACGTCTCGAAGACGACCTCGCCGTCGATCAGCTCGACGTGCTCGCTGGCCGCGTAGAGCATGCCGTCGCGCTCGAACACCTCGCGGCTGTGGGAGTAGTAGATCGACGGGACGGCGAGACCCTCGTTGGCGATGTACTGCCAGACATCGAGCTCGGTCCAGTTGGAGATGGGGAAGACGCGCACGTGTTCGCCCTTGCGGATCCGACCGTTGTACAGCGCCCACAGCTCGGGCCGCTGGCGCTTGGGATCCCACTGCCCGAAGTCGTCGCGGAACGAGAAAACTCGTTCCTTGGCTCGGGCACGCTCCTCGTCACGCCGGGCGCCGCCGAACGCGGCGTCGAAGCCGTGCTCCTCGATCGCGTCGAGCAGGGTGGTCGTCTGCAGCCGGTTGCGCGATGCCCGCGGTCCCCTCTCCTCGACCACACGCCCGTTGTCGATCGACTCCTGCACACTGGCCACGATCAGGCGTTCGCCGAGCGATGAGACCAGGCGGTCGCGGAAATCGATCACCTCGGGGAAGTTGTGCCCGGTGTCGACGTGCATGACCGGGAACGGGAAGCGGCCCGGACGAAAGGCCTTCTCGGCCAGGCGCAGCAGCACGATCGAGTCCTTGCCGCCGCTGAACAGCAGCACTGGGCGCTCGAACTCGGCCGCCACCTCACGGAAGATGTGGATCGACTCGGCCTCGAGGGCGTCGAGATGGGAGAGCTCGTAGTGAAAGGGGTTCATGTCGTGGTGGGCAACCTCACGCGACGTGGATGCCGCACTCGGTCTTGTCCTGCCCAGCCCACCGCCCTTCGCGACCGGATCCGGGCTGAGTGCAGGGAACGCAGCCGATGGAAGCGTAGCCTTGATCGTGGAGAGAGTTGTATGGGAGGTCGTGCTTGAAGATGTAGCGCCACAGATCCTTCTCGCTCCAATCCACCAGCGGGTTCACTTTCCAGATGCCCCGCTTGTCGTCCTGCTCGAGCTTGGCCGCCTGCGCGCGAGTGCTGGCCTGCTCGCGCCGGATGCCCGTGATCCAGGCGTCGACGCCGGTGAGCGCTCGCTCCAGCGCGTCGACCTTGGCCGCGCTGCAACAACGCTGGAGCGTCCACGGCACATCGGGGCTCCGGGCATCGAGCACCTCGATGTTGACGCCGAAGCGTTCCTCGAACTGCTTCCAGGTGGCCAGCGTCTCCGGGAATAGGACGCCGGTGTCGATCGTGAACACCCGCGCGCCCGGTTCGATCGCCATCAGCATGTGGACGAGGACCGACTCCTCCTTCTGGAAGGAGCACGCCATCGTCAGCCGCGGGTGGAAGCGCTCCACCGCGTAGGCCAGCACCTCCTCGGTCGAGGCGCTCTCGAGGTCTCGAACAGCCGTAGTCATCGCGCTCGCGCTAGACCGCGCACTCCCCTTCACCGCGGATCACCTCAAACGGGGCATTCTTGGTCCAGTCGATGAAGTAACTCATGTTTTCGATGTTGAATTCGATCGGCATCGTCAAGTCCTTCACCCGGGCTTCGAATTCAGCCGAACCGACCCGCGTCACGAATGCGTTGAAATCCTCGCCTTCGTTGCGGTCGGACTCGTAGAAGCGTACCCACCGTTCCACCGCATCGGGTACCCGCTTGGCCGGAAGCCGGGCCTTGAGCCGCTGACCGTAGCGAACATCGCCGCCCTCGTACGCCCCGCCCACGTGCGGGATGTAGGCGGGGATGGCGTGCTCGCCGACCTTGATCGAGGCGCCGTAGAAGCCAATGTTGGCAATGTGGTGCTGCCCGCAGCCATTGGGACAACCGCTCATCTTGATGTGGATCCGGCGCATCAGCTCGTCGTCGATCCGCATCTGCTCCAAGCGCTCGTGGATCGCCTGGTTGAGTCCCATCGAGCTGGTGATTCCCAGCTTGCAGGAATCCGTGCCCGGGCAGCTGACGACATCGGTGATCTCGTCCGCGCCGGCATCACCGAGACCCAGTTCGCTCAGTCGGCGCCAGACCTCGTAGATCGACTCCTGGCGGACCCAGCGCAGCACGATGTTCTGATGCACGGTCGTCCGCGCGTATCCGCCCGCGTACTCGCGCATGATCTGCCCGAGGCCCCGGAGCTGGTCGGGCGCCAGGTCGCCGCGCCTGATCTTGACCTCCACGGTGGCGAAACCCTCCTGGCGCTGGGCTTGCGCGTTGGTCTGCAGAAAGCGATCGAACTCGCGCAGATCGCCGTTGGCCGACGCGTAGGTCTGGCGCTTTGCCGGGGCGTTCGCGGCCTCGTCGTGGTCGAACATGATGTCCTCGAGCGAGAAGTCGCGCTCACCCACCCAGTCGCCCTTCAGCTCCTCCTCGACGAGGTCACGGAACTCGTCGATGCCGATCTTGTCAACGAGCACCTTGATCCGCGCCCGGGCACGATTGACCCGCAGCCACTCCTGGCGATCGAAGATCCGCATGCACGCCTCGGTGACCTTGAGATAGTCGCCGTTGTCGAGTTCGATGAACTCGTACAGCGTCGGCGCCAGACGCGGCATGATCGAGGTGCCGCCGCCTACCCTCATCTCGACCCCGCGGACCCCGTCGCGCAGCTTGGGAATGAACGCGACGTCGTGGATGCGGGTGATCGCGTTGTCTTCCTCGGTGGCGGCAAAGGCCGTCTTCACCTTGCGCGGCATCGACTGCGTCGTGTGATGGCGGACGAAGTAGCGCACGTACGCCCCGGCGTACGGGGTGATGTCGAACAGCTCGCCCTCGAGCGTGCCCGCCCGCGGATCGCCGGTCACGTTGCGCATCGTGTTGCCGCAGCCCTCGCGAGAGGACAGGCCGGCGTCCCCGAGCTCGCGGATGAGCTTTGCCGCGTCGGGCAGCGGCACGTGGTGCATCTGAATGTTCTGGCGCGTCGTGACATGGCCCTTGCGCAGGGGAACGTACTTCTCGATCACGCCGGCGAAGGCATCGAGCTGGTCCGGGGTGACGCCGCCCAGCGGCAGCTTGACCCGGACCATCTGAACGTCCGGCTGGCGCTGGCCGTACACGCCCTGCTTGAGCCGGAACTTGATGAAGTCCTCCTCTTCCAGCTCGCGCTTGAGAAACCGCGTCGATTCCGTATCGAAGTCATCGAACTCGCGCTGCAGAATCGGGATCACATGGCCCGGAACATTCTCAACCACCTCCGGGTTCTCGAGCGACCCGGTTCGGCGCTGGGTGCTTTCAAGCGAGGCAGGCTCCATCGGGTTCCTTTTCGGTCGCTAGCAGCTGAACCAGTCAATCTACCAAAAGGGGATCTGAATAAGCCTATTTTGCTCGGGTGCTCGGGTTCTTGGGGCCCGGGTGCCTCAGGTCTTGGGGCACACGAACCGCAGGCAAGAGGCCAAGGGCGGGAGCCGCCGGTCGCGGCGGCGGCTCCCAGCGCCCCCAGGTTGAACCCGACCCCTACCTCAGCTGGAAGCCAAGGGGGACATCGACGGTCCTGGCGAGGGCGGGAGAGGCGCCCAGCGTCACCATCAACGCCAGCGCTGGCAGCAGGAATCTCCGCCCCATAACGAGACGGACGCCGGTCGGGCGCCAAACCTTCCGGAGATATTCTCAGGCCCAGGGGAGCGGCAGCTGAGGCTCGCGCGCGACGCCCTCGTACAACGCCGCCTGCTGCCAGGGATTGCGCTTGGGCGCCGCCGGCGCCGGCGGTGGCGCGGTCGCGCGCATGAACCGCTCGAGCGCGGCCACGACGGCAGCCGCCTCCTCCGGCGAGGCGTCCGGCGCGACGATCGTCAGCTTCGGGCGTCGGTTCAAACCGTCTCGAGGGTATCGTCATCCGCCCAATGACCCCACTACCCGTGCTCGATCAGGGCGCCGTGCTCGACGCCGTCTCGCCGCTGATGGCGATTGAACAGGTCCGCGATGGACTGCTGCGCTTCCATGCCGGCGAATGGAAGATGCCGCCCAAGGTCTACCTGGAAAGCCCGCCGTTTGGCGACTTCCGCGCCATGCCGGCGCTGGGAGACGGGCTGGCGTCGCTGAAATGGGTGACCTCGTTCCCGGGCAACCGGGAGCATGGGCTGCCGACAGTCACCGGGGTCATCTGCCTGTCGGATGCCGAGAACGGCGAGCCCCTGATGCTGCTCGATGCCCGCTCGATCACGGCCCTGCGCACCGGCGCGGTGGCGGCCGTGGCCGCGCGGACGCTGGCTCGTCAGAATGCTCGCACGGTCGGGATCATCGGCTGCGGCCTGCACGGGACGTGGGCGGCGCGGTGCCTGGCCGCTGCCGGGTTCGGGCCAGGAGTCTGCTTCGACCCTCGTAGCGAAGCCGCCCATACCCTGAGCGCCGAGCTCGACTGGGACTCCGGCTCGCGCGAGCTCGCGCTGCGCAGCGACATCGTCTGCTGCGTCACTCCCGGCGCGGAGATCGTCGTCGAGCCAAACGACCTCAGCCCTGGACGGCACCTCAACATGCTGGGCGCCGACGGCCCCGGCAAGGCCGAGGCCGCGATCGAAGCGGTGGCGCGGTGTCAGCTGTTCTGCGACGAGTGGGAGCAGGCCTCGCACGGCGGCGAACTGACGGGAGCCGTGAACGCGGGGCTGATCACGCGCGAGCAGGTGACCGAGCTCGGTGCCGTCCTGGCCGGAGATGCCGGGGGCAGAACCGACGCCGACGCGGTCACGATGTTCGACTCGACCGGACTGGCCATCCAGGACCTCGCCGTCGCGTCGGCCGCGCTCGAGGCCTACCGCGACGGCCGCGTGGAGGCGCAGACGGTCGAATTATGAGGGCAAACCACGGGTCGCCGCCCTTTAGAGCGGGATGTTGCCGTGCTTGCGCTTGGGCCCGGCCTCACGCTTGGTCTGGAGCGTCTGCAGGGCGGTGATGATCTTGGGCCGAGTCTCGTGGGGCACGATCACGTCGTCGATGTAACCGCGCTCGGCGGCCGCATACGGATTGGCGAAGTGCGCCTTGTAGTCGTTGATCAGCTTCTGGCGACGTGTGTCCGGGGTCGGCGAGGCGGTGATGTCGCGCCGGTAGATGATGTTGACCGCGCCCTCGGGCCCCATCACCGCCACCTCGGCCGTCGGCCAGGCGAAGTTGAAGTCGGCCAGCATGTGCTTTGAGGCCATGACGTCGTAGGCGCCGCCGTAGGCCTTGCGTGTGATGATCGTGATCTTGGGGACGGTCGCCTCGGTGTAGGCGTAGAGCAGCTTGGCGCCGTGGCGGATGATCCCGCCCCACTCCTGGGCGGTCCCCGGCAGGAACCCAGGCACGTCGCAGAAGGTGATCAGGGGGATGTTGAAGGCGTCGCAGGTGCGCACGAAACGGCCGGCCTTGCATGAGGAGTCGATGTCGAGCACGCCGGCGAGTTGGTTGGGCTGGTTACCGACCACGCCGACGGCGTAGCCGTCGAGGCGGGCGAAGCCGCAGACGATGTTGCGCGCGTAGTGCTCGTGGACCTCGAAGAACTCGCCGTCGTCGACAATCAGCCGGATGACATCGCGCATGTCGTAGGGCTTGTTGGCGGTGTCGGGCACGACATGGTCGAGCTCGGGGTCCTGGCGCTGCGGGTCGTCGGTGGGCATCACCCGCGGCGGTGTCTCGAGGTTGTTCTGGGGCAGGAAGCTGAGCAGGTAGCGGGTGTCCTCAAGGCAGGCGTCCTCGTCCTCGGAGGCGAAGTGCGCGACCCCGGACTTCGCGTTGTGGGACATCGCGCCGCCGAGCTCCTCGAAACCCACCTCCTCGCCGGTCACGGTCTTGATGACATCGGGCCCGGTGATGAACATGTGCGAGGTCTCCTTGACCATGAAGATGAAGTCGGTCATGGCCGGCGAGTACACGGCGCCGCCGGCGCACGGCCCCATGATCAGGCTGATCTGCGGGATAACGCCGCTGCATTTGACGTTGCGCACGAACACGTCGCCGTAGGCACCGAGCGAGACCACCCCCTCCTGGATCCGCGCCCCGCCCGAGTCGTTGAGCCCGATCACGGGACAGCCGATCCGTGCCGCCAGGTCCATGATCTTGCACATCTTCTCGCCCATCACCTCGCCGAGCGAGCCGCCGAAGACCGTGAAGTCCTGACTGAAGACACATACGCGGCGACCCTCGATCGTGCCGTGGCCGGTGACCACAGCGTCGCCCCAGGGCCGGTTCTTCTGCATGTCGAAGTCGGAAGTGCGGTGGCGCACGAACGTGTCGAGCTCCTGGAACGAACCTGGATCGAGCAGCTTGTGGACGCGCTCGCGGGCGGTGTACTTACCGCGCTCGTGCTGTTTGGCGACAGCGGACTCCGACCCGGCGTGGACCGCCTCCTCCTTGAGCTCCTGGAGCTGGGCGAGCTTCTCTTCGTAGGTCTCGGGGGCCTTATCGCGCATCGCGGAGCCGCGAGTGTACCCCTGCCCCAGCGCCCCCGGCGCGCCCAACCTCGGGCAATTGCGCGGTTGCGCGCCGTGCCGAGCGCGCGCTACGAGCGCGAGAAGGGGCGGTGGTGGGCCTGGCCGAGGCTGTCGAGCGCGGCGGTGAGAGCAGCGGTGGAGTCTCCAGCCGGCTCGGGCTCGGGCTCGGGTTCGGGGGCCAGTGCGATCGGTCTGGGTTTGGGTCCGGCCAGCGCGATCGGTCTGGGTTCGGGTCCGGGCTGGGGGGCTGGCGTGGTCAGCTGGGGCCCGGGCTCGACGGCGGCGGGTTCCGGCGCCGGCGGTTCGACCTCGTCGACCATGGGGCGGGGGCGGCCGAACAGGCGGGCGAAGAATCCGAGCTTGACCGGGACTTCGGGGGGCGCCTCTCTCACGGGCTCCTCGGCCACGGGTTCCTCGAACGCGGGCGCCGCGGCTGCGGGCTCCTCGACCGCGGCGGGCGGCGGCGTGGGCTCGGGCTGGGGCGGCGGTTCGGGCTCGGGCTCGGAGTCAGGAACCGGAACCAGCCTGGCGGCCGGCGCCTCGGGGCGCCGCACGGTCAGGATCACACGCGTTCCCCATCCGGAAGGCTCGAGCCGCACCGTGCCGCTTACATCCTCGCCCTCCCAGGCAACGGCGGTCTCGGGCTCGAGCCTCGTGATCCGAATGTCTCCGAACTGGCCGAGGTGGCGAGCCAGCGAGCTGGCATCGCTGCATTCCGCCCACAGCTCAGGCGGAGACTTGACCAACGTCCGGCTTGCCTCATTCTCTGTCATGGAGTCGAGTTTCGCCCGCCGCGAACCGACTCCTTCCGCGGGCGTAGCCTTGCACCAGGAGGCAGTGATTGGTCTTTACGAGGAAGGGAACAAGCACCGTTATGACAAGGAAACTGGGCCGAAACGGCCCCGAGGTATCGACCGTCGGGCTGGGTTGCATGGGGATGTCGGGGATGTACGGCACGGCCGAGGAGAGCGAGAGCATCGCCACCATTCATGCCGCGATCGATGCCGGCATCGACCTGCTCGATACGGGCGACTTCTACGGCATGGGCCACAACGAGATGCTGATCGGTCGGGCGCTCGCGGGAGGCAAACGCGACCAGGTGCTGATCAGCGTCAAGTTCGGCGGCCAGCGAGGTCCCGACGGCAGCTTCCTCGGCTACGACGCCTCCCCTCCGGCCGTCAAGACCGCCGCCGCCTATTCGCTACAGCGGCTGGGGACGGATCACATTGACATCTACCGGCCCGCGCGGTTGGATGCAAAGGTCCCGATCGAGGAGACGATCGGGGCCATCGGCGAGCTGATCGACGCCGGCTACGTGCGGCGGGTCGGGCTCTCGGAGGTTGGCGCCGAGACGATTCGGCGAGCGGCCGCGACCCGGCCGATCGCCGACCTGCAAATCGAGTACTCGCTGATCTCGCGCGGGATCGAGCGCGACATCCTGCCCGCCTGCCGCGAGCTGGAGATCGGCATCACCGCCTACGGTGTGCTCTCGCGCGGTCTGATCAGCGGCCACTGGACGCCAGACCGGCAACTCGAAGGGGGCGATTTCCGCAGCCGAGCCCCGCGCTTTCAGCGCGAGAACCTGGAGCGCAACCTGGTCCTGGTCGAGCAGCTGCGAACGGTGGCGCAGGCGCAGAATGCCTCCGTGGCCCAGATCGCGATCGCCTGGGTACTGTCGCGCGGCGAGGACATCGTTCCGCTGATCGGCGCCCGGACGCGGGAACGCCTGAGTGAGGCGCTGGGAGCGCTCGAGCTGTCCCTCAGCGAGGAGGAGCTGCGGCCGATCGAGGAAGCGATGCCGGCCGAGGCCGCCGCCGGCGACCGATATCCAGAACCGCAGATGGGCCAGCTCGACAGCGAACGCTAGAACGTCGGGTGGTACTCGCCGAAGACGTCGCGCATTGCCGCGCACACCTCGCCCAGCGAGCAGCGATCCTTGAGCGCCTGGCGCAGGGTGGGCAGCATGTTCTCGGTGCCCCGAGCGGCCTGGCGGATCTCCTCGAGCCGCTGGGCGACCAGATCCTGGTCGCGCTTGCGCTTGAACGCCGTCAGGCGCTGCACCTGCTCGCGCTCTGACTCGGGGTCGACGCGGAGGATGTCGGGCACCTCCGGCGTGTCCTCGACGAACTGGTTGACCCCGACGACAATGTCCTGGCCGATGCGGTACCGCTCGTGATAGCCGAACGCGGATTCCTCGATCTCATTCTTCATGAAGTCGATCGCCTGGACCGAGCCGCCGAGCTCGTCGATCTTGGCGATCAGCTCCGTGGAGCGCAGCTCGAGCTCATCGGTCAACGCCTCGATGAAGTACGAGCCGGCGAACGGGTCGACCGTGTCGGCCGCGCCCGACTCGTGGCCGATGATCTGCTGGGTTCGCAGCGCGATCTTGGCCGCGCGCTCGGTGGGCAGCGCGAGCGCCTCGTCGAAACCGTTGGTATGGAGCGACTGCGTCCCGCCGCAGACAGCGGCGAACCCCTGCAGCGCAACGCGGACGATGTTGTTCTCGGGCTGCTGCGCGGTCAGCGTGACGCCGCCCGTCTGGGTGTGGAAACGCAGGCGCCATGAGCGCTCGTCCTGGGCCCCGAAGCGCTCGCGCATGATCTCGGCCCACATCCGCCGGGCGGCGCGGAACTTGGCGATCTCCTGGAAGACGTTGTTGTGACCGTTGAAGAAGAAGGCCAGGCGGGGTGCGAACCTGTCCACCTCCAGTCCGGCGTCGAGCGCCGCCTGCACGTAGGCGATCCCGTTGGCCAGCGTGAAGGCCACCTCCTGCACCGCGGAGCAGCCCTTTTCGCGGAAGTGGTAGCCGCTGATCGAGATCGTGTTCCATTTCGGCACACGTTCGTTGCAGTACGCGAACAGATCCGTGGTCAGCCGGATCGCCCCCTCCGGCGGGTAGATGAAGTTTCCGCGGGCGATGTACTCCTTGAGAATGTCGTTCTGGGTCGTGCCACGCAGCCGCTCGGCCGGAACGCCCTGCTCCTCGCCGACCAGCTCGTAGAGCAGCAGCAGCACGCTGGCGGGCGCGTTGATCGTCATCGACGTCGAGACCTCGTTCAGTGGGATCTCGTCGAAGGCGGTGCGCATGTCGTCGATCGTGTCGATCGCCACGCCGGTGCGCCCGACCTCGCCGAGGCACCGCGGGTCGTCTGAATCCAGCCCCAGCTGGGTCGGGAGGTCGAAGGCCATGCTCAGGCCGGTCGAGCCGTTCGCCAGCAGATAGCGGTAGCGCTCGTTCGATTCCCTGGCGCTGGCGTAGCCGGCGTACTGGCGGTGCGTCCACAGCTGCCTGCGGTACATGTCGCGGTGGATGCCCCGCGTGTAGGGATAGGCGCCGGGCTCACCGAGCCGCTCGGACAGGTCCGCCGGCAGGTCCTCGTCGGTGTAGAGCGGCTTGACCTCGATGCCCGAGTCGGTGAAGCGACGCGGATCGTCGGGGCCGACGATCGGAGCGATCGTCCGGTGTTCGGGCGTGGTGCCCATCGTCACAAGAGGTTACCCGCGGCGCGCCCTCGGCGGCCCGGCGACCGCGACTGAGGCGAGACTGATCTGACACTGACAACCGGCGGCGAAGTCGCTACCTTCCCTGAGTGCCCATTCAATCGCGCGGCTGCGGCGCGCGATCAGCCACTTCTTTCGGGTCGTGGACGGGCGAGGGAACCGGGGCCCTCGCCCGCGGCAGAAGCCTCGCGACGGCCGGCCGTTCTGGGTCGCTCTAGAGCACCTTGGACAGGAAGGACCGCGTCCGCTCGTGCTGCGGGTTGGACAGCACTGAATCCGGCGGGCCCGATTCGACGACCACGCCATCGTCCATGAACACGACGCTGTCGGCGGCCCCCCGGGCGAAGCCCATCTCGTGGGTCACGACGATCATCGTCATGCCATCCTTGGCCAGCTGGCGCATCGCGTCGAGCACGTCACCGACGAGCTCGGGATCGAGCGCGGAGGTCGGCTCGTCGAACAGCATCAGCTTGGGTTGCATGGCCAGTGCGCGGGCGATTGCCACCCGCTGCTGCTGGCCGCCGGACAGGGCCACAGGGTAGATGTTGAGCTTGTCGCCGAGGCCGACGCGGCTCAGGAGATCACTGCCGCGCTTTCGTGCCTCGTCGCGCGAGACCCCACCCACCCGGATCGGCGCCAGCGTGACGTTGGCCAGCGCGGTCATATGCGGGAACAGGTTGAAGTGCTGGAAGACCATCCCGATCTCGGACCGCTTCTTGGCCACCTCCCGCTCGTGGAGCTCGTACAGCTTGCCGTCCTGCTCGCGGTAGCCCACGAGCTCGCCGTCGACCGACAGGCGCCCGGCGTTGATCTTCTCGAGGTGATTGATGCAGCGAAGGAAGGTCGACTTGCCCGAACCCGAGGGTCCGAGAAGGCACATCACCTCGCCGCGCTGGACCTCGAGATTGATGCCCTTCAGGACGTCGAGGCGCCCGAAGCGCTTGTGCAGACCCTCCGCCTTGACCATCGGACCGCTCATGTCGCTTGGGACCCTCGACCGAGCCTGAAGAAGAAGAGGCGTTGGGCAAACCCGACCTGCTCAGAGCGCGAGAACCCGCGCCCGAATCTTCGCTCGATGAAGTACTGGCCCACGTAGGCGACGCTCGTCATCGCGAGATACCAGATCGCCGCGACGATCAACAGGGGGATCGTCTGGTAGGTCACATCGTAGATCTGCTGGACCGAATAGAGCAGCTCGGTGTACGCGATGACGCTGACCAGCGAGGTGTTCTTGAGCATCGAGATCGTCTCATTGCCCGTCGGCGGCAGGATCACCCGCATCGCCTGGGGCAGGACGACGAATCGCATCGTCTGAAGACGCGACAGGCCCAGCGAGGATGAGGCCTCGCTCTGACCCTCCCCGACCGACAGGATGCCTGCCCGGACGATCTCGGCCATATAGGCCCCCTCGTTCAGGCCCAGACCGAGTAGGGCCGCCACCAGCGGGGTGATGATCTTGTTCCCGTTGGCGTGGATCAGCGCCGGCCCGAACGGGATCCCCAGATTGATCTTGGGGAACAGCGACGTGATGTTGTACCAGAAGTAAATCTGCAGCAGGAGCGGCGTCCCGCGGAAGAACCAGATGTACAGCCAGCTAGCGCCCGAGACGATCGGATTGGTCGACTGGCGCATCACGGCGAGGATTACGCCGAGCAGGATCCCGATGATCATCGACAGGAGCGTGAGCTCGAGCGTCACGACCACGCCGTGCAGAATGCGCGGCTTGAACAGGTAATGCCCGACGACGCTCCACTGGAACTGGGGGTTTGTGATGATCGAGCGGACGAACGACGCCGCGATCACGACGACAATCGCGGCGACGATCCATCGCCCCGGGCGCCGAACGGGGACGGCCTTGATGTCGTCAGGCCGCCCCTTCTCCTCCTCAGTTAGCTCGGAGGTACTCACCTCTGAGCGTCAGTCTGACACCTAACTCGTCGCTCCGTTGATTTTTACCTGGGAAGCCGGAATGGCCCCGGCCTGGATGCCCCACTTGGTGAGGATCGCCATGTACTGGCCGTTCTTCATGACCACCTTGAGCGCGGCCAGCATGGGCTTGGCCAGCCCGCTGTTCTTCGGTACGGCCAGCCCGTAAGGGGCGTTCTCGATCGACGATCCGACGAGCTTGAACTGCCCGTTGGACTTCTTGATCTGATAGGCGGCGACCGGAGAATCGGCGAAGCCCAACTGCGCGCGCCCGCTCGACAGGGCGAGGTTCGCACCGTTCTGGTCGGGGAAGGCGAGCACGGTAACGCCGGCCTTCCCGGCCTTCTTGCACTTGGCGCTCTGGTTTGTGGCATCGGTCTGCTCGGTCGTCCCCTTCTCGACGGCCACCGTGTGTCCGCACAGATCCGCCAGGCCCGCGACGGTCGTCCCGCCCTGGGCCTTGGTGAAGAACGATTCACCGGCCACGAAGTAGTCCACGAAGTCGACCTGCTTCTCGCGCTCCTTGGTGTCGGTGAACGAAGACGCCCCAACGTCGTACTTGCCGGCTGTAAGGCCCGGGATGATGCTGTCAAACGTCTGGTTCACGACGTGGACCTTGAGGCCCATGGCCTTGCCCAGGGCCTGCATCAGATCCGGGTCCATACCCACGACGGTGTGGCCGTCAGAACCGATGAACTCGTTCGGCGCGTAGCTCGCGTCGGAAGCGACCGTGATCGTCCCCTTGGACTTGACGGCCGCGGGAACCAGTTTCACCACGGACGCAGCGGCGCCGGTGCTGGCGCCCGCGCTGCTCGACGCCGCGGTGGTGCTCGAGGCCGTCGACGACGAACTGCTGCTGCTTCCGCACCCGACGACGCCGGCGACGGCAAACACAGCCAGCGACGTGACGAGCCCGTTCCTCCATTTATTCATGTCACTCCTTCGCATTGAAACCGCCCCTGACCTGACAGCGCAGGATAAGCAACGAATCCACCTGAGCGTCCGAGGATTAACGCGTCGCCAACAGAGAGCACGTGGTCGATTCCATCTAGCCTTGGCCCTATGCGCGTCAAGGTCCGCCTGTTTGCCGTCCTGCGAGAGCGGGCTGGGGCCGACGAGCTTGAGCTCGAGCTCCCCGAGGGCGCACGCGTCGGCGATGCGCTCGATCGCGTCGAAACGCTCACCGAGGGCGTCCCGGTGGTGATGGCTGTCAACCAGGACTACGCCGAACGGACGGATCTCCTGCACCCGGGCGATGAGCTGGCGCTGATCCCGCCGGTATCGGGAGGTTCGACCGGCGTGATGCACGCGCGCGTGACCGACGAACGGCTGTCGCTCGACCCCCTGATGCAGTTGGTTCGCGACCCTCGCGCGGGGGCCGTGGTGACGTTTCTTGGCGTCACCCGCGAGGTCTCGGAGCTGCAGTACGAGGCCTACGCAGCGATGGCCGAGGGCAAGATCGCGGAGATCGTCGCGGCAGCCGTCGAGCGTCATGGACTGTGCGCCGCCGCGGCCGAGCATCGCCTCGGCACGGTCCCGCTGTCGGAGCCATCGGTCGCCGTCGCCGTGTCGGCGCCCCACCGCGATGCCGCGTTCGCCGGCGCACGCGAGATCATCGATCAGATCAAAGCTCAGGCCCCGATCTGGAAGAAGGAGGAGGGGGAGTGGGTGAAGGGGACCACGCCGCAGCCCTGAGAGAGCTCCCTGCGGTGCACGAGCTGGCCGCGGCGCTGGGGGGCTCGCATCCGCTCGCCGTGGCCGCCGCCCGCCACGCGATCGATGAGCGCCGAGGACAGCTGCGCGCCGGCCAGGGACAGGGTCGTGACCTCCTGGAGCGAGCGCGCGAGCTGCTGGCCGTGCTCGAGGCGTCATCGCTGAGGCGGGTCGTCAATGCCACCGGGGTGATCGTGCACACCAACCTCGGTCGCGCCCCTCTCTCCGACGCGGCGCTCGAGGCGGTGGCGCGGGTCGCCCGTGGCTACTCGAACCTTGAATTCGACCTCGACTCGGGCCAGCGAGGAACCCGCTCAGCGCACGTCGAGGCGCTCCTCGTCGAGCTCACCGAGGCCGAGGCTGCGTTCGTCGTGAACAACGGCGCCGCGGCGGTCCTGCTGGCGGTTGCCGCGCTGGCCGGGCGGGGCCGGGTGATCATCGTCTCGCGCGGACAGCTGGTGGAGATCGGTGGCGGCTTCCGCATTCCTGAAGTGATCGCCCAGTCCGGCGCCGCGCTGGTCGAGGTGGGAACGACGAACCGCACCCGGCTGGCCGACTACCAGCGGGCGCTGGCCGGAGCTCCGGGAACGGTGGGAGCGATCCTCCGGGTCCATCCCTCCAACTTCAGGACACTGGGATTCGTCGAGGACGTCTCGACCGAGGCGCTGTGCAGCCTTGGCGCGCCGGTCATCGACGATGTCGGGTCGGGCGTGCTGGCCGACGCGCGGGGCATGCCGGCGCTGAGCGAAGAGCCTTCGGTCAAACGCTCGATCGCCGCCGGCGCGGCGCTCGTCTGCTGCTCGGGCGACAAGCTGCTCGGCGGTCCCCAGGCGGGGCTGCTGGTGGGGCGCCGGGAGGCCATCCTGGCCGCGAGTCGCCACCCCTTGGCCCGAGCGGTGCGGATCGACAAGCTCTCGCTGGCCGCCCTTGAGGCCACGCTGCGGCTGTACCGCGACCCGGCCAGAGCGCGCCGCGAGATCCCTGTGCTGGCGATGCTCGACGTCGACGGGAACGTGTTGGACCGCAGGGCGAGGTCACTCGCCAAGGCGATCGGGCTCGATCGCTGCGAGATCGTGCGCACCCAGGCGCGGGTGGGCGGCGGAGCCCTGCCATTGCTCGAGCTCGAGGGGCCCGCGGTGTCCCTGCGGGGCGACGCGGACCCGAGCTCGGTCGCGCAGGCCCTGCGCGCGGCCGACCCCCCCGTCATCGGGCGCATCCACGAGGGCCGTTTTCTGCTCGACCCGCGCACGCTGAGCGAGGATGAACTTGCGCTCGTCGCGGACGCCGTGCGAGCCGCCGGACGCACGCCGTGACGGCGGGGCCGCTGACCCTCGGCACCGCCGGCCACATCGACCACGGCAAGACCACGTTGATCGGCGCGTTGACCGGCGTCGACACCGATCGCCTGCCTGAGGAGCACGCACGAGGAATCTCGATCGAGCTCGGCTACGCCGGGTTGCGACTGCCCTCCGGTCGACAACTGTCGGTGGTTGACGTACCGGGTCACGAGCGGTTCGTACGCACGATGGTGGCCGGCGCCACCGGGATCGACATGTACCTGATGACGGTCGCGGCGGATGACGGGGTGATGCCGCAGACGCGCGAGCACGCGGCTGTGCTTCGAGCCCTGGACGTTCACGCCGGGGTCGTGGCCGTGACCAAGAGCGACCTGAGCCACCCCGAGGCGGCAATGCTCGCGGCCAGCGAGTTGCTCCCGGAGGCCGAGGTGGTTCCAGTGTCGGCGCCGACCGGCGCTGGCCTCGGCGAGCTCCTGGCGGCCCTCGACCGGGTGGCAGGGCGGCTGGCGAGCCGGGGTGAGGGCTCGGGACCCCCGCGCCTACACATCGACCGTGTGTTCACGATCCGCGGCGCCGGAACGGTGGTCACCGGAACGCTGTGGTCGGGAGCGGTAACCCGTGGAGATCAGCTCGTCTTGGTCGGAGCCGGGCTGCGGGCGCGCGTTCGGGCGGTCCAGGTCCACGACCGGCCGGTGGAGGCGGCGGACGCCGGGCAACGCGTGGCGGTGAATCTCAGCGGCGTGTCGGTCGATCAGGTCTCGCGCGGCGATGTCCTCGCCGCCCCGGACGCCGGGCTGACGCCAACCCACCTAATCGACGCCCGTCTCGAGTTCGGCGAACGTGAGCCCGACCACGGTGCACGGGTTCAGATTCACCACGGAACTCGCGAGAGCCCGGCACGGGTTGCCTGGCTGGGCGGGGCGTACTGGCAGCTGCGCCTCGAGCGGCCGCTGGTCGCTCTTCGCGGCGACCACGTCGTCGTGCGCCAGATTGCGCCACCGGACACGATCGGTGGAGGGGTGGTTCTCGACCCGACCGCTCGCAAGCACGGTCCCTCGCGGGCCGTGCTCGAACGCCTGGGCAAGCTGGATCGGGGCGAGACGCCGGCGACCCCCGCGGCTGCCCCGTCCCGCCCGGCGGCCCCAGCAGAAGAGCCGCGCCGACTCTCCCCCGAGGCCCTGGCGCTCGAGCGCCGCCTGCGCGAGGCCGGGTTCGAGCCGCCGCTCAACTCCGAGCTCGATGCGGGGGACCTCGGCGCACTCAGGGCGGCCCGACGGGCAGTGCGGGTGTCCAGGACGCTCCACTACCACCCGGACGTGCTCGACCAGGCCCGTCGGCGCGTGATCGCGATCGCGGAGGACGAAGGCGGCGCCATCACCCTGGGCCGCCTGCGGGACGAGCTCGCTACCTCGCGCAAGTTCGCCCAAGCGCTGCTCGAGCACTTCGACAGCGAGAGGGTGACCGTCCGCCGCGGCGAGGAGCACGTCCTGCGCCGGCAACGCTCCTAGCCTCAGAGGGCCCCGCCGGCGGCGGGCGGCGCGGTCGGGTCGGCCGCCTGGCCACCCGGATGCTCGCGGGCCAGGTAGTCCTCGACGACGTTCGGCGTCTCGACCGCCCGCTGCGCCACTGCAAGCAGCGAGGACATCGTGGCCACCTCCTCGACCTGTTCCTTGAGAAACCACTGCACGAACTGTTCGCTCAGGTAGTCGCCCTCCTCGCGGGCGACACCGACGAGGGCGGCGATCTGGTCCGAGACCCGGCGTTCCTGGTCGAGCGCGAGGGCGATCGGCGCGACCAGATCCGCGAACTCCGTCTCCGGGGCATTGACCCCCGGGATCGACACGGAGGCGTCGGTGTCGAGCAGATAGCGGACCATCATCATCGCGTGGTTGCGTTCCTCGACCGCCTGGCCGTAGAAGAACGCGGCCAGCTGGGGCAGGGTCTGCGAGTCGAAGTAGACGGCGTTGGCTATGTACTGCTGCGAAGCGGCGAATTCGTAGGCGATCTGCTCGTTCAGGCGTTCGACAAACCGGGCCGCGGCCATCGCGTCTCCTCTCGTTGCTGTGCCCGCGGATCCTATTGGCAGTGCGTGGGGTTCCGACCTCGATGTAGATTGGCGGGCATGTCAACCTGCCTCGTCACCGGTGGCGCGGGATTCCTGGGCTCGCATCTCTGCGATGAGTTGCTCAGTCGCGGCCATCGCGTCATCTGCATCGACAACCTGGAAACCGGGTCGCTCGCCAACATCGAGCACATCCGCACCGAGCAGTTCATCCACCTTAATCTGGACATCATCGAGCCCTACCACATCGACGAGACCGTCGACTTCGTCTACCACCTGGCCTCGCCGGCATCGCCGATCGATTATCTGCGACTCCCCCTGCACACGCTGAAGGTCGGCTCGTACGGCACCCATCACACGCTCGGTCTGGCCAAGAAGCACCGCGCACGCTTCCTGATCGCCTCGACCAGCGAGGTCTACGGCGACCCCAAGGTGCACCCGCAACCCGAGGGCTACTGGGGCCACGTGAACCCGATCGGTCCGCGGGGGGTCTACGACGAGGCCAAGCGCTACGCCGAGGCCCTGACGATGGCCTACCACCGTCAGCAGGGCGTGGACACGGCGATCGTCCGGATCTTCAACACCTACGGCCCGAGAATGCGCCCAAACGACGGCCGGGCAATCCCCACCTTCCTACGGCAGGGGCTCCAGGATCGGCCGATCACTGTGTTCGGCGATGGGTCACAGACGCGTTCGTTCTGTTACGTCGAGGACGAGATCCGCGGTTTGATCGCCCTGTCCGAGTCCGGGTACCACAACCCGGTCAACATCGGCAATCCGGACGAGTTTACGCTGCTCGAGCTGGCCAAGGCGGTAATCAAGGTCACCGGCTCACGCTCGGAGATCGTGTTCGAGGCGCTTCCCACCGACGACCCCCAGGTCCGCCAACCGGACATCACGCTGGCCCGGGAGATACTGGGCTGGGAGCCGAAGATCGACCTGCGCGAAGGGCTGCGGCGGACGATCGAGCAGTCCGGCGCCGAGGCGCTCGTCGGCGCCATTCGATAAGGCTCACGGGCCAGGGAGTCCTGGCAACTGACCGTTCCAGCGCCTAGGGTGCCGGGTAGCCGGTCCCGGCAGGCCCCCACTCACGCAAGGCTTTCTTCGTAACTTCGATGTCAAGATACCGTTACGACAGGGGGGAAGTGATGACGGTTCGGTCGGCACAGTGACAACCGAGCAGCAAGAGGCGAGCGGGCACCCGAACGGGACCGTGGAGAGTCCCGCACCGCTCGCGCTCCCCGAGCGTGACGTCCGGCGCAAGCGCCCTCAGCTGCTCAGATTCCTGCTGGCGCTCGAGACGCTGCGTCGGGTCGCCCGCGTCGTGTCGCTGCTCGTCCTTGATCTGATCGGAGTCGCCGGCGCCCTGTTCACGGCGCTGGTTCTAAAGAGTGCGATCCAGGGAGTCTCAGGCGCCTCGATCGCCTGGCACGAGACCCGCCACTGGGTCTCGTTTGCCTACCTGATCACGGTGCTGATGTTCGCTCGCGCCGATCTGTACGCCGATCGCGCGCGACGCCCCGGACTTGCGCAGATCGCCACCGCGCTGTTCCAGGCCACGGTGATCTCGCTGGTCTTCGCGCTGGCCAATGGGGAGCACTTCTCGAGCTACTACATCTTCTACGGCTCGCTGTTCTTCGGCACCGTGTACATCGCCACACTGCGCGAGCTTCATCTGCGTGCCACCGGGTGGCTGCTCAAGCAGGCGGGCTACGAGCGTCGAGCGCTGCTCGTCGGGTCCGGTAAGCACATCGAGGCGGTGGCGCACGCGCTGGCCGATCGCGCGAAAACCCGCGTCGCCCTCGTGGGCTACATCTCGCTGACACCGCGCCCGCAGAACGGCCTGCGCTCGCTGGGAGATCTGACCGACCTCAGCGAGATCCTCGGCCGCGAGCGCGTGCAGGAGGTCATCATCGCCGACCCCGACTTTCCGCAGGAACGGGCCGTCGAGCTCGTCGATCTATGCCACCAGCGCGGCGTCACCGTTCATGTCGCGCCGTCGACGATGGAGATCCTGTTCGACCGAGCCGAGTTCGTGCCCGGCCAGAGCGTGCCGCTGTTCACCGTGCGCCCACCGGTGTTCGCCGGGATCGACTACGCACTCAAGCGCTCGTTCGACCTCGTCCTCTCGACGGTCGGGCTGATCCTGCTCAGTCCCGTGCTGCTGGCGATCGCGATCGCGGTCAAACTGAGCTCGCGCGGGCCGGCGATCTACCGCTCGGTCAGGCCGGGTATCGCCGGCAAGCCGTTCTCCTGCTTCAAGTTCCGCACCATGCGCGAGCAGGCCGAGCAGATCCAGGCCGACTTGGAGCCCCTCAACGAACAGTCGGGCGCGCTGTTCAAGATCCGCCATGATCCCCGCCTTACCCCGGTGGGTCGGTTCCTGCGCCGCTTCTCCCTCGACGAGCTGCCCCAGCTGGTCAACGTGATCCGGGGCGAGATGTCCCTCGTGGGCCCGCGTCCCCTGCCGATGCGCGATTTCGAGCGACTCGAGGAGTGGCATAAGAAGCGCTACCTGGTTCTACCCGGGATCACAGGCCTGTGGCAGGTGTCCGGGCGTTCCGAGCTCGATTTCGACGACCTCGTCCGCCTCGACTTCCTCTACCTCGAGCGCTGGTCGATCATGCTCGACCTGTCGATCCTGATCAAGACGATCCCCGCCGTGCTGAGTCGTCGGGGCGCGTTCTAGCCGAATCCATCCGGCACGCGGGATCGCGAGGGCCAGCCCCGCGTCCGTACTGACTAGGTAGGCTCCGCCCCACATGCCCCCCGCCGAGCGCTTCGTGATCACCTTCGCCGCCTCCCCGCCGCAGGAGCCGCTGCCCTCCGGGCGATGGGCCGACACGCTACGCGGCTACTTCCTCGCCGCGGTCGAGCAGATCGACAGCGAGGGCGAGGAGATCGGCGAGCCGGGCGACATCAAGTGGTTCCCCGATCGCTCCTACGGCGGGCGCACATTCATCCCGGCCATCGCGCCGACCAGCGAGGCCTATGAGCTGTTCGGCTTCGTCTCGTTCACCGAGGGCGACGGGGGGCCCGCGGACTTCGAGGCGCGGGCGGACTTCACCTCCGAGACCGCGGAGTCCAACCCCGACTGGAAGCTTGATCTCAACGACGACGTGATCGGGCCATGGCGGGGAGAGCAGGGCAAGACGGCCGACATGACGCTCGTCTGGGGCCAGCCGATGATTCCCGGAGGCGCGATCGTCACCGCCGAGCTGGCCAACCTGGCCGTCGATCAGTGCGAGCTGTCCGACGAGCGCTTCACGTTGATCGCCCCCGACAACTACCGCGGCGACTTCCTCGAGGTCAAGCTGTGGAGCGGCCGGGGCCAGGAGCTGGCCCGTGAGTCGCTCT
Organism: uncultured Solirubrobacterales bacterium; assembly: GCA_963749545.1. GTDB lineage: Bacteria > Actinomycetota > Thermoleophilia > Solirubrobacterales > Solirubrobacteraceae > Palsa-465. The sequence continues at coordinate 389,123 of CAVVNG010000019.1, read as the reverse complement.
ACGTGGACGAGGACGAGGAAGACGCAGAAGAGGCCGAAGGGGCTGAAGAAGGCGGAGAGTCCGAGGAAGCCGACGAGGGCTGAGTCAACGCGGCGGGCAGGCGCAGCCGCACCTCGTCCTCGGTGAGCGGGAAGTGGCAGGCGGCCCGCGTGCCGCTGCGCTTGTCGTCGAGGAGCGGTTCCTCCGTCGAGCACAGCGCCTGGGCCTTGGGGCAGCGGGTGTGGAACCGGCAGGCGCTCGGCGGGTTGGCCGGGCTCGGAACATCGCCCGACAGAAGCTGGCGCTCGCGTCGCCCCCCGACCGGATCGGGGACCGGAACAGCGGAGAGCAGCGCGCCGGTGTACGGGTGGCGCGGGAACGCGTAGAGCGAGCCACCCGGGCCGATCTCGACCACCTTGCCCAGGTACATGACAGCCACGCGATCACACATGTGGCGCACCACGCTGAGGTCGTGGGCGATGAACACCAGGGTCAGCCCCATCTCGCGTTGGAGGCCTCGCAGCAGGTTCAGCACCTGGGCCTGGATCGAGACATCGAGCGCCGACACCGGCTCATCGGCGATGAGGATCTTCGGCTCGAGCGCGATCGCGCGGGCCACACCGATGCGCTGGCGCTGCCCGCCCGAGAACTCGTGCGGATACCGGTTGTAGTGCTCGGGGTTCAACCCGACGCGATCCATCAGCTCCTGGACACGCTTCTTGCGCCGACCCTCCCCCTTGTACATCCCGTGGATGATGTAAGGATCGGCGATGATCGAGCCGACTGTCTTGCGCGGATTAAGAGACGAGAAGGGGTCCTGGAAGATCATCTGCATGTGGCGGTGCAGGTCCTTCAGCGAAGAACCCTTGCGCAGCGCGATGTCCTCGCCCTCCAACTTCACCGTTCCGGAGGTGGGATCGAGCAGGCGGACCAGGAGCCGCGCGGTGGTGCTCTTCCCGCAGCCGGTCTCGCCCACCAGCCCCAGAGTCTCGCCGGGATAGATGTCGAACGACACGCCGTCCACGGCCCGCACGGCACCGATCTGGCGCTGGAAGATCACCCCGCGGGTGATGGGGAAGTGCTTGACCAGATCGATCACTTCCATGATCGGCCTGCCGTTCGAGTCAGCACTCACGAGCCACGGTCCTGAGCGACTGGAAACGCCCCGGGAGTCCGCTCGCCGGCGCCATCGCTCAGATGGCGCAGTGCGCCCGGCTCGAGCCCCTCCTGGAGCCCCTGCCAGATCTGCGATCGAACCGTCGGGGTGAGCAGGCAGGCCACCTGGTGATCGTCATCTCCTGGCACCGGCTCGAGCTGGGGGTCGATGCGTTTGTGCGAGTCGTGCACGTAGGGGCAGCGGGGATGGAAGTGGCAGCCCGACGGAGGGTTGATCAGGCTGGGTGGGCGCCCGGAGATCGGCACCAATTCCTCGCCGGGAGGGGTGTCGAGCCGCGGTATCGACTTCAGCAGACCCCACGTGTACGGATGCTGAGGTCGCTTGAAGATGTGCTCGGTGTCGGCGTGTTCGACGATCCGCCCTGCATACATCACGCAGATCTCATCCGCAGTTTCGGCCACCACCCCGAGATCGTGCGTGATGATGATGATGGCCATCCCCAGCCGCCGTTGGAGATCCTCCAAGAGCGCGAGGATCTGCGCCTGCACGGTCACGTCGAGCGCGGTGGTGGGTTCGTCGGCGATCAGCAGCTTGGGCTCGTTGGCCAGCGCCATGGCGATCATTACGCGCTGGCGCATCCCGCCCGAGAACTCGTGCGGGAACTGATTGACCCGCCGCGCAGGGTCGGGGATGCCAACCAGGTCCAGCAGTTCGACCGCACGAGCACGGGCGGCCGATTTCGACACGCTGCGGTGGATCTGCACCGCCTCGACCAGCTGCTTGCCGATCTTGTAGAACGGGTGCAACGAGGACAGGGGATCCTGGAAGATCATCGCGATGTCATTGCCCCGGATCGAGCGCAGCTGGTCGTCGGACATCTGCACCAGATCCTTGCCCTCGAAGAGCATCTTTCCCTCGACGTGAGCACCCTGAGTGCGGGTCAGTCCCAGCGTAGTCAGCGAGGAAACGCTCTTCCCCGAGCCGGATTCGCCGACGATGCCAAGCGTCTGCCCCGTGTCGACCGAGTAGGAGATCCCATCGACGGCACGCACCAGGCCGTCCTCGGTCGGGAAGGTGACCTTCAGGTCGTCAACCTCAAGCAGGCTCACGAGTAGCGGACTCGGGGATCGAGATAGGCGTAGAGGATGTCGACGACGATGTTGGCAAAAACGATGAAGATCGCCGCCAGAAGCACGGTCCCCTGAACGATCGGGAAGTCGGAGTGGGTGATCGCGTCGTAGTTCAGCCTACCGATCCCAGGAATATCGAACACGGTCTCGACCAGGACCGCGCCGCCGAGGAGGATGGCCACGTCGAGTCCCAGCACCGTGACCAGCGGGGTGATGGCCGAGCGCAGGCCGTGCTTGAACACCACCCGGTTCTCGGGCAGGCCCTTGGCACGTGCGGTGCGGATGTAGTCCTCGCCCATCACGTCGATGAGGCTGCCCCGCACGAGCCGGGCGTAGATCGCCGCCGAGGTCGCGGCGAGCACGAACCACGGCATCAGCAACGACTGGAACCAATCGAGCGGGTTGTTGGTGATGCCCGTGTAGCTGCCCGCACCGTGCAGGAACGGGATCGGGAACTGGCCGATGTCAGAGGCGAAGAGGAACAGGCACAGCAGCCCCAGCCAGTAGACCGGAGCCGAGACGAAGATCAGCGAGATGCCCATCGTCGTCCGGTCGAGGATGCTCCGGCGCTTGATCGCCGAGATGATCCCCACGGGAATGCCCATGGCCAGCCAGATGATCACCGACCCCACGGTCAGGGAGATTGTCGCCGGGAGCCGATTGATGATCAGGCTGGTGACCGATTCCGAGCTGTAGTAGCTGTAGCCGAGGTTGAAGTGCAGGACCAGTTGCTTGAAGTAGATCCAGAACTGGGTGTAGACCGGCTTGTCGGTGCCCAGCGAGTGGGCGATGTCGTTGATCACCGCCTGTGACGGAGTGCGGCCGGCGCGCAGCACGGCCGGGTTGACGTTGGGCAGGAGGTAGAAGATCACGAACGTGATCACCATCACCGCGAACACCAGGACGATGCCCCACAGGATGCGTCGGATGATGTACTGGATCACGACCGGGTCCCTTGGCGAAAGGGATGGGGCCCCGCCGGCGGCGAGGGCCCATCACGTTGAGTGCTATTTGATCGACGTCCAGCCGTAGTCCCACTCACCGAGGTCCCAGAGATCGCTGATCCCGCGAACGTTCTTGGATTCGATGTTGGGTTGCTTGGTGAAGTAGAACGGCACGGCCACCGCGTCGTTGACGAGCATCTTGTCGACGTTTGCCCACGCCGTCGCGCGCGCCGAGGTCCCGACGGTCTTCTCGGCCGCCTTCATCGCCTTGTCAAGCGGCGTGGTGGCCTGCCCCGGATGCGGGCCGCCCGGACCATCCTGCCAGCTGGTCTGCGACCAGTTGGAGTTGTTGGTCGTGACGATGTTGTACCCGGCGAACGTCGGGTCCAGCAGCGTCTGCGGATCGGCCCAGTCACGGATCCACCCGACATCCGGGCAGACATCGATCTCCGCCTTGGGCACGCCGCAGTACTTGCCATACATCACGGCCTCATCGACCGTATTGAAGTTCGTCTTGAACCCCAACGCCTGCGCGGCCTGGTTGGCGATCGCCGCCCACTGCGGGAGGGGATCACCGGTCGAGCCAACGATCTTGATCGTGGCTGAGCCGGTGTACTTGCCGCTGGAATAGCCGGCGAGCTTCATGTACTTCGCCGCCACCGACATGTTGCCCTCGGGATAGTTGTTGTAGTCGACGTTGGGGCCATGGTCACCGCCGCCCTGCGCGTAGCCCTCAGAACCGGGATAGATGAAATGTGTTCCGACCGAGCCGACGACCTCGCCGCCGGCCACCTTGACCATCTGCTCGCGGTCGAGCGCGGCCCAGAACGCCTTGCGCACATTCACGTTGGCGAACGGGCCCGCGTGGTTGTTCAGCGCCACGTAGAAGTCGCCCGCGCCGGGGGCTGCGATCAGCTGGTTGTAGTACTGCTGGTAGGCCAGCTTGACCGACGGGCCCGACGGCACATCGCCGTTGACCATGCTCTGACCGGTCAGGATCTGACGTGGGAACACGTTCGGATCGCCGCCGATGTTGATGTTGATCTGGTTCAGGTAGGCCGGCCGCGGGTCGGTGGACGGATTCCAGTTCGGGTTGCGAACCAGGGTCATCGACTTGCCCGGCTGGTAGCCGATGCCGGTCACCTTGCCCTGGGCATTGGACTTGATCATGTACGGCCCGGTGGCGACCAGGTACGTCCCGTACTGAGTCGGCTTCTTGGCGTCGAGCGGCGCCGCGAACGACTTCGGCACCGGCGCGGTCAGCGGCAGTGACAGCGCGCCCTCGAAGAACGATCCATACGGACCGGTCAGGTGGAAGACGATCGTGAACTTACTGGGGGTCTGGATCCCCGAGATCGGACCGCCAGTCGCCTTGCTGGCGCCGACGATGTAGTCGAAGTAGGAGGGGAAGTAGGGGTTGGCCACATTGGGGTTGGCGCCCCGCTCGATGGCGTAGGCGACGTCGGCCGAGGTGACCTCGCGATTGACCGGCGGGCTGAAGTGGACTCCCTGGCGGATGTGCACGGTGACCGTCTTGCCGCCGTCGCTCACCGTCGGCATCGCCGAGGCCAGATCCGGAATCAGTTTGGACGAGCTGTTCGGGGGGAAGATGAGCAGCGGCCGCTGAGTCGGGTACATGATCTCGTAATCCAGCGCGTAATAGGTCTCCCCGGGATCGAGGTGCTGGAAGTCCCCATGCTGGAACACGGTCAGGGTGCCGCCCTTCTTGCCGTTGGTCAGGTCCTGACCCGAGCCGTCGAGCGCCGGCTTGATGGAACCGCCTGAGCTGCTGCCACCGCTCGAGCTGTTCCCAGAACTGCTCGAGCCCCCGCACGCGGCCAGTGCGAGCGTTACGCCGCACACGAGACCGACCGATGCGAGCGCGCGCGTCATCGACTTCATATTCCCCTCCTGTAGTGGTCTGGCCGTCACCTGTCGGCCTTTGGGTTCAGCGCGTCCTGCAACCCATCACCGACAAGGTTGAACGCGAATACGGTCAGCAAAAGAGCGATCCCCGGGAACAGCATGTACCACCATGCCGTCTGGTAGTTGGGCGAGGCGTCGGCGATCATCTGCCCCCAGCTCGCCGTCGGCGGCTTCACCCCCACGCCGAGGAACGAAAGCCCGGCTTCGAACAGGATGTTCACCGGAATCAGCAGGCTGGCGTAGACGATGATCGGGGCCACCAGGTTGGGCAGGACCTCGCGGAACATGATCCGTTTGTTCGAGGCGCCCAGCGAGCGCGAGGCCTCGACGAACTCCTTCTCGCGCAGCGACAGAACCTGGCCACGGGTGATCCGGAAGATGTACGTCCACCCGGCGATGACGATGATGACGAGGATCGTCGGAAGCCCCGATTGGAGCAGACCTCCGAGGCAGCCGTTGACGGCGCAGGCCGCCCCGATCCCCAGACCGAAGAGCAGGATCGGGAAGGACAGCACGACGTCGGCAAATCGCGAGAGCAGGGTGTCGGGCCAGCCTCGATAGAAGCCCGCCAGCAGGCCCAGGCTGACCCCCACGATCGTGGCCAGGCCGGTGCCGACGATGCCGACGATGAGTGAGACGCGGGCACCGTAGATGACCCGCGACATCACGTCCTCGCCGAGCGGATCGACGCCGAACGGATGGGCGGCCGTGGGTCCGATGGGCGTCCCGAAGGCGTCGGTCAGGTTCGGGTTCTGGACGTTGGGGCCGGGCAGCCCGAACGCCTTGACGACCAGCGGCGCGAGGAAGGCGATCAGGATCAGCAGGATGATGAACCCGGCCGAGACCATCGCGACCCGGTCGGCCCGGAACCGGCGCCAGAAGAGCTGGAGCGGTGAACGCGCGGTTATTTCGCCACTGACGAGCTCTACCGTCTCGAGCTGACCCTCGCCTTCGACGAGGAGCTCTGATGCTCCAACGCTCATCGGCTAGAGGGGCTTCCTCGCCAGTCCGTCGATCCCTCCTCCACGCTGGGGAAATACCACACCGTGAGGGTGTTGTCATCTAACCCTAACCAGCGCTCAACGAAGGGTGTAAGCCCTACTCAAAGAACGACGAGATCCCAGATACCCTCCTTCAGGCGGTGGCAGCTCCGCCCCGCCCTCGTAGCTCAATGGATAGAGCACGCGCCTCCTAAGCGCGGGATGCAGGTTCGATTCCTGCCGGGGGCGTTTGTCGAGCGTCTCGGACTGGGCGGCGGCAATTGCCGCCGCTTCCTGTCCGGAACATCGTTGATACCTTCGACGACTCGCCATGGCCGAACAGACGATCGAAGCGCCTCAGGCGCACCCCGATGAGGAGCCGCGCCGGCCGAGTTCTGGCCAGCGCTCGCCGGGGTCGATTCTCCGACGTCACCCATGGTGGGGGGTGGCGGTCGCGCTCGTTGCCTTCTCGACCCTGTTCGTCGTGTGGGCCAACACCCGCCCCGGCTATGACCCGTACGGCTGGATCGTGTGGGGCTACCAGACGCTGCACCTGAACCTCGACCTCGGCGGCGCGCCCTCGTGGAAGCCGCTGACCTGGCTGTTCACGGTTCCGTACGCGTTGTTCGGCCACTTCGAATTGTGGCTGTGGATGATCACGGCGGTCACCCTCTCGCTCGCCGGCCCGATCTTCGCCGGCCGGATCATCTACCGCATCGTGGCGACATCGCCCGAGCGCCGGACCGCGGCGATCATCGGCGCGGTGATCGGCGGAGCGTCGCTGCTCGGGATTCAGAACTACATGCACATCGTCCTGAGCGCGCAGTCCGATCCGATGATCGTGTCGCTATGCCTCGGCGCGGTCGACTGCTACCTGTCCGGCCACCCCCGGTGGGCGTTTGTGCTCGGCGTCCTGGCCGCCCTCGGCCGCCCCGAGTCGTGGCCCCTTCTCGGCCTCTACTCGATTTACGCGTGGCGCAAGATCCCCTCGATGCGCGCCATGATCGTGGGCGGGCTGGCGGTGATCCCGCTGCTTTGGTTCGGACTCCCGACCCTGACCAACATGCGACCGCTGATCGCCAGCGAGTTGGCCGAGCGCTCGGTGCGGGAGCTGCACGAGAACAAGATCATCGGCACGTTCCACCGCTTCACCGCGCTTACCTATCTGCCGATCCAGATCGGCGCCCTCGGGGCCACGATCGCCGCGTACTTCCGCCGCAATCGCACGGTGCTGATCCTGGCCGGCGGAGCGGTGGCCTGGATGATCATCGAGACGGGCTTCTCCCTGCATGGTTACTCGGGCGTGCCCCGGTACATGTTCGAGGCCGCGGGCATGCTCAGTGTTCTGTTCGGCATCGCCATCGGCTGGCTGCTGGCCGACGGGGCCAAGATCGGCCACGGCGTGCCGCGCTGGGCCGGCGCGGCGCTCGCCGTCCTGCTGGTTGTCGCGCTCCTCCCTGGCGCCCTCTCGCGCCTGCGGGGCGAGCACAAGGACCTCTTCCACGAGCGCGAACGCACGACGGTCATCGACCGCCTGGAGGCAGCGGTCGGCCACCTCGGCGGGTACAAGCACATCACCTACTGCGGCCGACCGGTGACCAACGTCGAGTACGTCAGCGCACTGGCCTGGTACACCCACCGCAACGTCGGCACGCTCGGCTACCGCCCGGAGTTCGAGCTGCGTCTCAAGCACCCGATCGTGCTGTTGACAGAACTGCCCAACGGCTGGGAGGCCCTTCCCTGGCACACCACGGCGTCGAAGGTCAGCGCCTGCGCGGATCTCAAGTCGGCGTGGATCTACACCAGCCACCACCCGGGCGGGGTGCTGGTGCCGCGGAAGAGCTGACGCCACCGCCACCGCCACCGCCACCGGCATCGCCACCGACCCGCCATCTCTAACGATTTACCAGATTTCTGGGCGCGCACAACGTCGACGCCGCCGCCCGACAAACAGGGCTCGCTCGATTAAGCGCGAATAGCGCACCCTCCGGAGCAACCCCCCTCCAACTCGGCGTCGCGGTCGAAGTGTCACTCGGCGAGCGCCATCACCTCACCCCAACGAGCCGCCGTTCCCAACCGCAATCCCCAACGTGGCCGGCCTGCGGCCGAACTGAACTCGGTGCGCCAAGCGCCCTAGCGATCCGGTCGCTCGGGATAAACCTCGTCGATCGTCGTCAGTGCCACAAACGGCACCCCCGACGAGCGCTCGATCGCCTCGGCGCCACCGGCCAGCCGGTCGCAGATGGCCAGCACGCCGCACACGGCGACCCCCTCGTCTCGAAGCGCCTCGAGGGCCCGGATCGTCGAGCCGCCCGTGGTGACGACATCCTCGACGAGCATGCAGCGGTCCTGTTCGGTCAGGAGCGGTCCCTCGATCCGGCGCGACAGCCCATGCTGCTTGGCCTCCTTGCGGACGAAGAACGCCTTGACGTCGGCGCCGCCGGCCAGCGCGGCGCAGGCGATCGGGTCCGCGCCCATGGTCATGCCGCCGACCGCGGTGGCGTCGCAGGCACGGGCCTGCTCGGCCACGAGCTCGGCCAGTGCGAGGAACCCCGCCGGGAGCAGGATCGCGCGCTTGGCGTCGACCAGATACTGGGCCGTTCGACCGCTGGTGAGGACGACCTCGCCGATCACGAGCGCGTGGTCGCGAAGGGCCGACAGCAGGCGCTGATGGGCCGTTGCCGAGGCGTCTGAGGACATCGCTACCAGGTCATGCTATTGACGGCGGGGGCCGATAAGCGAGATGCCGTGATCCATCGCGGGCTCGTCCTAGTTGCTGTGGTCTGCTGCGCGCTCGTCAGCGCGTCCTTTCTGATGTTTGCGCGGGACCCCAGGTCTCGGGGGCGTCCAAGCACCAGCAGAACGAGATCATCGCCAGCACGCGGACGACAACGGCGCCCGTCCCCGCTCATCACTCGCACTCGCAGCCCCGCGAGTTCATCGACCAGGCTGCCAGCGCTCTGACCTCGCCGTTCCACTCGATCGTGCAGAGCGATAGCCAATGGGTCCTGCATGGGGTTCCCACCGTGCTGGCCCTGCTCGTTAACGGGGTCGGCTTGGGCTATCTGGCCCGCTACTCACGCGGGATGAGCTGACCCCTACTCGTAGTAGGTGTCGACCCAGTCGCCGTAGTTCAGCCAGTTGTAGGCGGTGATGGCATCCTGGATCGGCAGGCGCATGCAACCGTGGCTGGCCGGGTAGTCGGGCGCCGGGTCGTAGCCGTGAATCGCGTAACCGCGGATGAAGAAGCTCGAGTAGTACATGCCGTCGGGCAGGTATCCAGGGACGCGACTGTAGACGCGGAAACTCCCAAGAATGGTCGGGGTCGAGGGCTTGCCCGAGCTGATCGGGAAGATCAGATCGACCTTGTTGCCGTCGATGAGCGCCAGCAGCTGGTCAGTCAGGTCACCCTCGGCGTGCCGGCCCTGGTGGTGGAAGCGCACCTTGAACTCACCCCAGCCGTTGAGCAGGAAGCTGATCGTCCTGCCGTCCAGCGACTGTGAGATTCCCCGGCGCAGCAGGCGGTGGTAGGCATCGATGGCCAGGCCCGTGCCGCTGTCGTACACGCCGGTCTGCGGGATGTAGAAGTGCAGCGCGGCCAGCCGCTGCTGGACCAGCTGGACAAATCGCCCGGTGGAGCCGAAGCCGATGTTCTCATCGAGCGCCGTCCACCCGCGGCGCACGATGAAGCCCTGCATCCGCTTGTTGCGGTAGTGAGTCATCTTCACCAACACGCCGCCGAGGCCTGGCGTCTTGAGTCGGTAGGAGAAGTAGCTGAAGTGGTGGTGGCGCGAGGGCTTCAGACGAATGCGCACCCTCTTGAACTGCTTATGGTTCAGCGAGATGCGCAGCGTGACGCGTTGGCCGGGAACGTACGGGAAGACGACGCCCTTGACATGGATCCAGCGCTTGGGGACGGTGACCGCCTGACGGTGGACGAAGAAGGCATCGGGCAGATAGATGTGCCCGGAGCCCTTGACGGGCTTGGGCTTCGGCTTCGGCGGGTGCGACGTGGTGCTCGTCGAGGTGGTGGTGGTCGTCGTCGTCGTGGTGCCGGCGGCCGCGGCCGCGGCGGGGAACAGAGAGCCGACGACGAGAACGGCGAGTGCGCTTTTGAGGATCCGTGCCATTAGGGGCGGAAGTAAACCAGCCTGGGATCACGCCGTACATGGTGGACCAAAAATTGGGCCGCCGGGTCAGATCCCGGACACGCCCGTCTCAGATCCCGGACACGCCCGTGCTGGGACCCGGAGCGACACCCGTCGGAGAAACCGGGTCCCGAGACAGCGGCAGGGTGATGGCGCCGATCACAACCAGCGAGGCAGCCATCAACGCGAGGATCTCGAGTGCGTTCCAGTGCAGCTCGTTGATGCCCAAGGCCAGCGAGTTGTTGAGCGAATGCAGCGCCATGCATGGGTACAGCGACCGCGTCCGCCACCGAACCAGGCACAGCACGAAACCCAGGAAGGCCAGTGGAATCAGGTACTGAGACGAGGCCGAGCCTGCGTGCACGGCGCCGAAGAAGATGCCGGTGATGATCGCCGCGAGCCAGGTCCCGATCTCGCGGTCGCCGACTCGGACGCGCATCCGTCGCAGCGCGCCGAAGATGAAGCCGCGAAAGAAGAACTCCTCGCACATCGGCGCGACGACGCACACGAACACGGCCGCGCCGATCAGCGCCGCCGTGCTCTTGCTGACGCCGAGCTCGCTGGGCAGCTTGTCCGTGCCATGAAGCTTGATCAGCGACGCGTACAGCGCCGTGATGACGTAGTAGCCGACACCGCCGATGACGACGGCGGCGAGGCCGAGCTTGAGCGCCACGCGGCGGAAGCCGAAGTCGGCCGCGCGAATGCGGCCCGCGGTCGAGGCCAGATACAGGGCCGCGCCCACGAACGACAGATCGAACAACAGGTCGGCGCTGAGGCTCACCGCGGGCGTCGGGTGGGACAGGCTCGACCCCCCGGCCTGGGCGATGATTCCGACGAAGAGGCTGGCGAAGATACCCACGCCCAAACCGAGGAGCACGCCCACCGGCGCCGTCCAGACGGCCCACGGCGGCTCGTCATCGCGGCGTTGCGGCGCGACGGGAGCGGGCGGAGCAGACGGAGCGTGGGGGGGCGGGACACTGGGCATCGGCGACAGTCAGGTTAGTGTCGCGCTCGCGCCCAGTGAGCGATCAACTCGGTCAGGGTCGCTACCACGGTGACGCCCGGAGGTGGAGGCTCCAAGTCGCGACGCACGAGGATCGGCCTGATCCCGGCCGCCCGAGCGCCCTCCACGTCTTCGGCCACGCTGTCGCCGACGTGCACCGCGTCGCCAGCGTCGACGCCAGCGAGACCGAGCGCCCGCTCGAATATCTCGCGAGCGGGCTTGCGAGCCCCGGCCTCGGCCGATGTGAGCACGCCGTCGAGCAAAGGCGTCAACTCGAGCCGAGCGAGAACGTCGTGCAGCGAGACATCCCAGTTGCTGACCACGACAACGCGAGCCCCCCCAAGGCGCAGAGCCTCCACGGCTGGGCGGACATCCTCGAAGAGGCGGAAGCGCAGAGACGCCAGCAGCACGCCGGTGATGGCCTCGGGACTCGCCCGCCGCAGGGCAGCGGAGCTGGGCAGGGCGGCGCGCAGCGCCTCCCCGCAGGCGCGCCGCAACCGAGCCAAGCTGGCACGATCGCGCCCCTCGTCGAGGTGAGCCCGGTAGTACGCGATCTCGGCCTCGATGGCGCGCTGCGCGTCGGTCAAGCTGACCTCGACTCCAAGTCCTTGGGCCAGCTCGTCGCGCAGCGCCGGGGCCGGCGGGACGAGCCCGACGACCGTCCCCAGCGCGTCGAGCAGAACCGCGCACGGTGGCGGCGTTGGGCTCACCCCCCGATGTTTACACTGAGCCCGCCCACCTTCGGGCCGGGGACGCGCTCCGCACACATACGCGGCCCAATTGGGGCGGGCCCACCCAATGAGCCTCCATACACGACAGCGGCGGCGCCAGCGCCACCGCGGATCTCCGATCAGGCGGATGCTGTTGATGTCTCTCCTCGTCGCCGGCGCCGTCGTCGCGGCCGGCGCGCTTTACCTGGTCGGGTGGGTCGCCGACGTCGCCTCCTCGGCGCCAAACATCAGCAAACTCAAGCCTCGGGATCCCGGACAGCTGTCCGAGGTGTTCGCGGCTGACGGCGCCCGGCTCGGCTACATCCGCGCCGACATCCTGCGCACGCCGGTGGCCCAGAACTCCCTGCCGCGCGTGCTCACCCGCGCCACCGTGGCGATCGAGGACCGCCGCTTCTGGCAGCACGGCGGCGTCGATCTCCAGGGCATCCTTCGCGCCGGCGTGCAGGACGTGTTCGGCGACACGCGCAATATCCAGGGCGGCTCGACGCTGACGATGCAGCTGGTACGCAACATGTACCTCTCCCGCCGGCTGGCCGACACCCGGTCACTGAAGCGCAAGATCATTGAGGCCAAGCTGGCTGAGGAGCTCGAGCACAAGCGCACCAAACGGTGGATCCTCACCCAGTACCTCAACGATGTCGATTACGGGACCGTCGGGGGTCTGACGGCGGTCGGCGCCGGCGCCGCTTCGCAGCTGTTCTTCGACAAGCCGGTCTGGCGACTTGACGTGGGCCAGGCGGCGCTGCTGGCCGGACTGCCTCAGGCGCCGTCTCAATTCAACCCGTTCCTCGACCCGAGGTTCGCGCGGGTCCGCCGCCATCAGGTACTCCAGGCGATGATCCAGTCGGACTACATCACCCGGGCCCAGGCACACCGCGCCGATCACTCCTCACTTCAGGTCAGGCGCAACGACACCTACACCAGGGTCGTCGAGCCCTACGTGTTCGATTACGTGCGCCAGGCGCTGATCCAGCGCTTCGGGCTGGCCACGGTCGAGAAGGGCGGCCTGAAGGTGTACACGACCATCGACCTCCACCGCCAGGAGCAAGCACGGCAGGCCATCCTGGCCAACGAAGGGCGGCCAGGCGACCCGGCGGCGGCGCTGGTCAGCATCGACCCATCCAACGGTCACATCATGGCCATGGCCACCTCCTCGAGCTACAACCAGACCAACTTCGACTACGCCACGCAGGCGCACCGGCAGACGGGCTCGGCCTTCAAGGTGTTCGTGCTGATGACCCTGATCCACGACTACGACGGCGACCCGAACCAGACCTATTACGACTCGCACGAACTGATGCCTGGCTGGCTGCCCGGGTACCCGACCTACCACGTCCAAACGGCCGAGCACAGCTACCTTGGCGACATCAGCGTCACGAAGGCGACGACACTCTCGGACAACACCGTGTATGCCCAGCTCGACGCCGACGTGGGCCCGGATCGGGTCCGCGCCATGGCCTACGCGATGGGCATCACCTCGCACCTCGACGGAACTCCCGCCGAGGGCATCGGCGGCCTGCGCATCGGTGTCTCGCCGCTGCAGATGGCCGATGCTTACGCGACGATCGCCAACGGCGGTTCGCACGTCGCCCCAACCGCGATCGCCAGGGTCGTGTTCCCGGACGGCAGCTCGATCAACCTTGGCGACCCGCGCCGCAAGCGCGTGTTCAGCCCCGGCGAGGCGTACGCCGCCACCCAGGTACTGAAGACGGTAATCCAAAGCGGAACCGGCACGGCGGCCAACTACGGGTGCCCGGCTGCGGGTAAGACGGGGACCAACACCGACTACACCGACGCCTGGTTTGTCGGCTACACCCCGAGGCTCTCGACGGCGGTGTGGGTCGGCTATCCACACGCCAACGTCCCGATGTTCGACGTGAACGGACTTGGGCCCGGATTTGGCGGCACGCTGGCCGCGCCGATCTGGCACGACTACATGGAGCACGCAAGCGGCGGCTACTGCGGAGATTTCACGGCGCCCGCCATCGGCTTCCACGGGACCCCGTTCTACGGCACCTATGCGACCACTGCTAGCAGGTCTGCGCTGCCCATCTCGAGCTCCGGGGCGGCCTCCGGCTCGGGCTCGCCGTCGAGCTCGGGATCGCCCGCGGGCGCGGGCGCGGGATCCGCCGGCGGCGGCGGCGGTACGGGCACCAACCCCTACAACAACCCCTCGCTGTATGCCCAGCCACCTCAGCCGCCTCCGCCAACCACGGGTACAGCGGGCAAGCCGCCGGGGTCCGGCAGCGGCCACCCACGGTCGAGCGGCGGCGGCAGAACGCACTGAGGCTGGTAGGTTTGTCAGCGTTCGGCGTGCGCCGGCGCACGCCCAGATACGGATCCGAGAGCTTCAGCATTGCCCAAAGAAGAAAAAGTCGAACTCGAAGGTGAGGTCATCGAGGCCCTGCCCAACGCGATGTTTCGCGTGAAGCTGGACAACATGGATCGCGTCGTGCTCGGTCACGTGGCGGGCAAGATGCGGCGGTTCCGCATCCGGATCCTGCCCGGCGATCGTGTCCGGGTCGAGCTCTCGCCCTACGACCTGGATCGCGCCCGGATCGTCTACCGACATCGCTGAGCTCGCGTTGCACGAGCGCGAGCTAATCGAGGCGCTCCAGCGAATCTTCACTCAGCGGGATCCGCGGGTCGTGCGCGGCATCGGCGACGACGCCAGCGTGGTCCGCGGGCGTGGCTACGCCGTCACCTCGCTCGACGCGATGGTCGATGGCATCCACTTCCGCTCACGGCAGCTGAGCGGCGAGGAGATCGGCCATCGCGCGCTCGCCGCCGCGCTGTCGGACCTGGCGGCGATGGCCGCCGACCCCGGAGAGGCGTACCTGATGCTCGGCCTGCCGGGTGAAGAGGACCCCGATGTAGTCATCGCCATCGCGCAGGGCGCGCAGGGCTTGGCCTCGAGCCACGGCGTCGTCGTGGCAGGAGGAGACGTCACGCGCGCCAGCTCGCTGACCGTGTCGTTCACCGTCGTCGGATGGGCGGAGGATCCCGGGCGGCTGGTCGGTCGCGATGGCGCCCAGCCCGGCGATGTCGTCGTCGTCACGGGCCGGCTGGGTGGAGCCGGCGCCGGACTGGCGCTGCTCGACGATCGCGCTCGGCTCGAGGGCGGCCCAGCCGGCGCGCTACGCGAGCGCTATAGCCGACCGCAGCCGCGTTTCGCGGCCGCCCGCCAGCTCGCTGGACTGGGCGCCGGCGCGATGATCGACATCTCCGATGGCCTGGCCACCGACGCCGGTCACATCGCCAACTGCAGCGAGGTCGGCCTGGAGCTGTCGCTGGCCGCGCTACCCCTCGACGACGGCGTCGAGGACGTCGCCAACCAGCTGCACGAGGACCCCGGGCGATTCGCGGCCACCGCCGGAGAGGACTACGAACTGTGCGCCTGCATCCCCGGCCCCGCGCTGGAAACGGCCCTCGCCAGCGGAGCGACCGAGGTCGGCCGCGTCGTGGACGGCGCGGGGACGGTCGTGTTCAGTGACGCCGACGAAGAACTCAGCGGATACGAGCACTCGTTCTGAAGCATATTGAGCGCCGCGAGGACCGCGAGCCGGTGCACGATCGCGTCAGCGACCAGATGCGGATCGACACGGTAATCGCCACGCCTGAGCTCGCGCTTGATCTTTGTCACCTTCTGCTCGCGATCAAAGTACATGGAGGTCTTACGCTCCAGCATCGGCATTCCGTTTGGCCACCTGCATCGGGTCTGAGATCTAGATCTAGACCCTACTTGTGATCGCCAGCAAGCCTACGCCGCCGCACGCACGGCGGCGCTGGGCACGACGCCCTGGAGGCGGGCGAACACGACGATCCGTTGGGCGGCGCTGTAGAGGGGGTTGCAGGCCGACAGCACGAGTCGCTCGTAGCCGACGTTCTTGACGATCCACAGCGCCGTCGGAAGCACGATCCGGTGGAACTGAACCGCGTAGGTGAACTGCCCGTAGGGCATCTTCAGCACGATCCGATCCCCGGGCGCCAGCGCGTCGATGTGACGAAACGGTGCCAGGTACGTGGTCCGGTGCCCGGCGATCGCCACCGTCTGGCCGAGGCCCGGGAGTGCCGTCTCCTCGTAGTGGCCGGGCCCCTTCTCCAGGCTGGCCGCGTCCGTGCCCTGGATGATGTCGTAGCTCGCCCCGATCTTGGGGATCAGGATCCGACCCAGCGCATCGCCAGCCGGAACCTGGCGCCGCTCGCGTCTCGCCAGAAAGGCGACCCGCTGGGTCATGCGGTGCAGCGCGCGCAGGGCCTGGCGGTCGGTCTCCGACAGCGGCGCGGTGCGAAAGCTCAGATACTGCTTGTCGATCTCGCTGCGCTTGACCATCGCGATGACCGCGGTGACCGGCTCCTGCCAGACCAGCGTCACCGCGACGTCGAGGAGCAGTAACACCCCCGCGATGATCAGCACCGAGGAGACGTCGCGGATCAGCCGCCGGATGCCAGAGCGCCGCTTCACCGCCGAAGCGCCGACTCGGTCCCGCCGAGCGATCCCGGGCCGGCGTAGGTGATCGGGCCGCGGACCGTGACCGGCGCTGGCTCGGCCTTGCTCCGCCGTGGCACCGCCCGCAGGACCATCGGGATCACGCAGGCAACGCAGCCCAGCAGCAGGCTCCATTCGAGCCCGGCGACGACACTCAGATGGCCGCCGGCCACGAGCAACAACCCATTCCACACCAGTCCCACCGGACCCAACCCGAGCGAGCCGGCGTAGAAGAGGATGACCAGCACCGGTGGGACCAGTCCGATGGCAAACAGCGCCACCGCCAGCGACCTCGGTCGCCGCAGCTTCGGGTCGACGATCCACGCCCACAGGTGCAGGGCGGGCACAACGAGCAACGCCGCGAATGGATTGCGAGCCCAGATCAGCACGGCAGCTGTGCATAGAACGATCAGCACGGCGGCACCCGCACCGGGGTCCTGGGTGGGCTTCATGCGACGGCCGCCAGTCAGCGCACGCACCAGCGGCCGCCGCAACAGCAGCCCAAGCGCGATGACGACCAACGAGGCGACGAGCACGACGGTACCGCTGCCGCCGAGCGGGACGGCGCCCGCTGGGACCGGGCCCGGTGGCGTGATGTCGAGCAGCCCGACAACCCGGGCTCCGATCGCCAGGGCCAGGGCCAGTGCGAACGGAAGCGCGGCGGCGAGAACCCAGATCAGCCAGCCCAGGATTGAATGTCCGCGTCGTCGAACGCGCGCCACCCCATCGATGGTGACGGCGAGGATCGGGAGGATCAGCGCCAGTGCCAGCACGCGAATCGCCCAGGGCGGGACGACCTTGTTGTCCCACAGCAGGTATCCCGAGGGAGCCGGGACGGTCGAGGCGGTATCGAGGGCATTCAGGGCCGTGAGGACCGACCGGCCCATCTCGGTGATCCGCGTCGCGTCGCCGACCGGCTGATTGCCGTCCGAGTCGTGCTCGCCGGTCAGCGACAGCAGTACGGCCGGCTCGCCGGCGGCGTTGAACGGCCCCTGGCCGTTGATCGTCACCGGGAAGGCAAGATGGGCGAACTGCGAGGCCAGCGTGGTGCCGCCCGGGCGCAACTGCGATTCAGAGGTGAGGGCCGCGATCACGGTGTTGCGCAGCATCGTGGAGCCGACCTGAGGCCCGTTCGACCACGGCACAACCAACGGATGACTCACGCGGGTGCCGGCCAGATCACCCAGCACGATCACCGCATCGACCGGTTTGGTCAGCTGCTGAGCCAATTGGATCGCCCCGGCCTGTCCGGTCGATCCGCTGATCGAGGCCAACACCACGGAACGATGCTGCGTCTCGCCGGACAGCACGCGGGCCAGCTCCATCAGCACCGCCGTGCCTGAGAGATCGGCCACCGCGGGCGAATGCAGCGAATCGCGGTGGGCGACGATGACGATGCTTCCGCTCGACAGGCCTGGCCGGGTGCCGTCGACGGTCTCCAGTGTGCGCGTCCCGACGGCCGTTCTCCCCTTGGCCAGGCCGGTCGAGACGTTGAATCCGTTCTGTCGCAGCTCGGCCGAGACCGTGCTGGCGATGTCGTAATCGGCCGCGGATCCGGGCAGCCGATTGGGGTAGCGCTGGGCGAGCGTCCTCATCGTCGAGTACGCGTGCTCGCCGTTGAAGGCGTCGGGCGCCAGGTTGGTGCCGGCCGCACCCTGCTGATCGGTCAGCGAGAAAGCCAGCACGACCACCGCGAGTGCGACGGCGATCAGTCCACTGCGGTAGATGCGCGGGTCAAGCATCGGCCTGAGAGGTTAATGGCCCCTCCCACGGTGCAATGCCGTTCCCATCAAGCTTCGCCATTGCCGGCCCATTACTCTTTGAGCAGAGGCGAGAGATCATGGCCGATCCGACAGCCCGCATCCTCCTCGTCGACGACGAGCAGTCGATCCAAACACTCCTCTCCTACCCGCTGCGGCGGGACGGGTATGAGGTTGTCCAGGTCACCGATGGCCGCCAGGCGCTCGATCGCTTCGAGGAAGAGCCGTTCGACCTGGTGGTCCTCGACCTGATGCTGCCGAAGATCGACGGCCTCGAGGTGTGCCGCCGGCTCCGCACCCACAGCTCGGTTCCGATCATCATGCTGACCGCCAAATCCGAGGAGATCGACAAGGTGGTGGGCCTGGAAATCGGGGCCGACGACTACATCACCAAGCCGTTCTCGCTCCGAGAATTCTCAAGCCGTATCAAGGCGGCTCTGCGACGCGTGGACATGGTCCGGCCGGCCGAGCCGGCACCGGACGAGGCACCGCTGGTCGTCCGCGAGCTGCGGGTCGACTTCCCCAAGCGCAGCGTTCGCGTCCGGGGGACCGAGTCCCAGCTCACCTACGTTGAGTTCGAGATCCTCTCGGCGCTGGCCCGTGCCCCAGGGCGGGTGTTCACGCGGGATATGCTGCTGGCGCGAATCTGGGGCGATTCCGCCTATCGGGACCCGCGCACCATCGACGTCCACATCCGGCACCTGCGGGAAAAGATCGAGCGCGATCCGAAGGATCCCGAGTACCTGTTCACCGTGCGCGGCGTCGGCTATCGCTTCCGCGACACGGAGATCTAGTTGCGTGTTGCGTCCGAACGTCCGCCTCTCGCTTCTCCACAAGCTCGCGCTGGTCTTCTTCGCGATCACGTTCGTGTCGATCGGGGTTCTGTATCTCGCGGTGGCGCCGGGTCTGCAGACGCGGCTGATCAATGAGAAGCTGACCCAGCTGGGCGGCTCGGCCCGCCTGTACTCGAGTGCCATAAGCCGAACCGTCGGCACGTCGACGTCGGCCAACGACGTGCGCGGGCTGGTCAATCTGGCGGCGGCACGGTCGGGCGACCGCGTGACGCTGATGTCGGTCGCTGTGGCGATCCTGCCGGGGGGACCCCAGCTGAGTCCGCAGGCCGACTCGAGCGGGGTGTCGACTGAACCGCTCCGGTTCCCCACCGCGTATCGGGCGGTGTCGAGCGGCCGCCTGGTGACCGGCACCGAGCGCAGCCGCTCCGGAACGATTGCCGAGGCCGCCTATCCGATCTTCTACCAGGGCCGCGTCGCCCGCGTGATGGTCTACTCCTCTCCAGTCTCCGATGTCGTCCGCAGCGTCGCGGTCGTCCGGCATGAGATTCTCGTCGCCGGCGGGATCGCCCTGCTCCTGGCCCTGATCGGCGGCTACCTCGTCGCCCGGGCGCTGACCCAGCGGGTGAAGCGGTTGGAGCGGGCCGCCGAGCAGGTCGCGGCGGGCGACTTCGAACACCCGATTCGCGTTGACTCGAGCGATGAGCTCGGGCAGCTGACCGTCGCCTTCAATGACATGCAACGCCAACTGCATCAGCTGGAGTCCGCGCGCAAGAAGTTCATTGCCACCGCCTCACACGAGCTGCGGACGCCGATCTTCTCGCTCGGCGGGTTCGTGGAGCTGCTCGAGGACGAGGATCTCGACCCCGAGACACGGCGGCGATTCCTCGACCAGGTCCGCGACCAGGTCGAGCGCCTGCGCAAGCTGTCGGTCGACCTTCTGGACCTGTCCAAGCTCGATGCCGGCTCGCTGGAGCTGCGTACCGAGGAGGTCGACCTGGGCGAGCTGACCCGAGCGGTGTCGGGCGAGTTCGAGCCCACCCTGGCCCAGCACGATTCGCACATCGAGCTCAGGCTGGCCGCGCGGCGGATCAACGCGGTGTGCGACCCCGTCCGCGTCGCCCAGATCATGCGGATCCTGATCGACAACGCGCTGACCCACACGCCCGCAGGCACGCAGATCACGGTCACCGCAGCGCGCGAAAACGGTCATATCCGTCTGGCCGTGCGCGACAACGGCGAGGGCATCGAGGACCACGCCCAGCGTCGCATCTTCGAGCCGTTCTTCACCGCCGACGATGCCCAGGGCTCCGGCCTCGGGCTGGCCATCGCCAGCGAGCTGGCCGAGCGGATGTCAGGCCACCTGAACGTCGATTCGCAACCTGGCGACACCGTGTTCACGCTCGAACTGCCGGCGTGAACGGCGACACGGCTCTCCCTACCAGCCGCGGTGGTAGGCAGGAGGTTTACAGAGAGGGAGCCAAATGATGTCGTCATCACCGAACGGGTCCGCGTCAACGACACGCGACCGACCGACGGACTCCGAGAGAAAAAGCGCGCGCTCGCGGGCATCTTCTTCGTCATCACGTTCATCTCGATCCCGGCGCTGCCGCTCTATGACGAGCGCGCGAATCCGCCACCGGTCCTGGCGAGAGCGCGGCGCCCGGAAGGACAGAGGCGGCCAGCGCATAACCCGACGGTGACGGCGCTTCAGCGGCCCAAAGGTGCCGGGTGGCTGTTACCGATCCTCGATCGGCCATGGACTGGGGACCCGACGCCACGGCGCTTCCTGCCGCCAGTCCGCGTATGCCTCCGCCGGCTCATCGGTGGCTCTCGTGACCGACGCGTCGTACTTCGCCGCGACCGCGTTGACTGGATAGTGGGCCGCATCAACGCGCCGCGAGCCGATCATCAGCACGGCGCACGGCCCGTCCCCTGCGCCGACGAAGATATGCTCGACACCCGCTGGGCAGTGCAGGAAGTCCCACTGGCGTAGGGGCCGCTCCTCGCCATCCAGGATCACGATGCACTCGCCCTGGAGGACAAGGAAGTCCTCCTGCACGGGCTCGCTGTGATAGCGCCCGTTGGGTTGGCCGGGCTGAAAGACCTGGACGTTTACGCCCGTATCCGGAAAGTGATCCCTGCCCTCCTCAAAGTCAATGATGGTCGCGCGACGCGGGTGACTCAACGCGGGAGCGTCGGCGAGGTTGACGATGAATGTCTCGTCCATAGCCCTAAACGAGTCTCGTAGTGATATTGAGACAGCTGGCCGAATTCCGCGGCATAGAGGTTGGCTCGCCTCACCGAGGCGATGATGGCAGCTTCAAAATGTCTAGAGGCGTGGCTTCACCCCTGGATCAACTTGTGCTGCAACTGGCGGAGCGTCTGCGCGAGACCGTGCTGCCGTCGCTCGGCTCGCACGCGGGTCGCAGGCACACCGGCGACGGCGCCGGCGGCGATGTGACGTTCGCCGTCGACGAGCTCGCGGAGGAGGAGCTGCAGGCCTTCGTGGCCGAGCACGCTCCGCGGATGGCGTTCTATTCCGAGGACCGCGGGCTCGTCGCCCCGGCTGACTCCACTCACGTGCTGGTCGTCGATCCGATCGACGGCACGCGTCCGGCGATGGCCGGACTCGAGTCCGCCTGTGTCGCCGTCGCGCTCGCGCCGCTCAACGATTCCGAGCCGACAATGGCCGACGTCGAGGTCGGCTGCGTGGTCGAGATCAAGACCGGCGACTGGTACCTGGCCCGACGCGGCGCCGGTCTGCGTTCCAGCCGGAGCGTCGCGCTGAGCGGGAACGCCGACGTCCGTCGGATGTTCTGGGGCTACGGCTTCCGGGGCCGGCCGGCGCGACCAACCGTCGAGGTCCTGGGCGACCTGATCGATGCCTCCTCGGTGGGCGGCGGAACGTTCGAACTCGGCTCCCAGGCCTTTGCCATGACGCGCGTCGTGACCGGCCAGCTCGACGCCGTGATCGAGATCGGCTCGCGCATGGTTGACGACGTACCGGGCATGAGGGCCGAATTCGAGCGCGTTGGCGGTGGCCAGGTGCTCAACAACTCCCCCTACGACCTCGCCGCGCCGTGGCTCTGTCTGCGCGAGGCCGGGGGCGTCATCAGCGATGGCTGGGGTGAGCCCCTGGACCGCCACCGCCTTCTCGGCGCGGGCCATGAGTTCCAGATGTCCTCGATCTCGGCGGCCAATCTCGAGCTGCACGGAACACTCGTGCGGGCAGTGGATGAGGGGATCCGCCGGCTGCGGGCCGCCTGGTAGAGCGATCTCAGCGTGGCCCATAATCGCCTGCCCGGGCAACCGGAACGGAACGTGACCCCTAACGTCCGCTCAATCGCGAACACATGGGTATCGTGCGGCTGCGCCCATGCTCCAACCCGTCGCTCTCGCCCACAAGCACCTGGCCGACTACGCCAGCATCGTCGGTCGCCCCCTTGTCGAGGAGATCCGGGAGCGCGCCGAACGTCTCAAGGACAAGCGGGTGCTCCACGTGTCCGCCACCGCGTTCGGCGGTGGGGTGTCGGAGATCCTCTACACCCTGGTTCCGCTGATGGTCGACGTCGGACTGGAGTGCGAGTGGCAGGTCATCTACGGCCGCGAGGAGTTCTTCAACGCGACGAAGGTGATGCACAACGCGCTGCAGGGCAGCCCTCAGGACCTGACCGAGGAGCAGTGGGACACCTGGCGGCACTACAACGAGATCAATGCCGCTCAGCTGACCGAGGGTTGGGACGTGTGCATCGTGCACGACCCCCAGCCAGCGGCCCTGTGCTCACTCGTCGAGGACAAGGCCCAGAAATGGGTCTGGCGCTGTCACATCGATCTCTCGACGCCGAATCCGACTACGCTCGGCGGACTGATGCCTTATCTGGATCCGTACTCGGCTGCCGTGTTTCACATGCATGAGTACGTTCCCAGTGGAGTCGATGGCAAGGAACATATCGTCCCGCCGGCAATCGATCCGCTGGCGCCAAAGAACATGGCCTTCTCGCCCGAGGACGCGGTCTACATCTGCGATCAGTTCGGGATCGACGTCGACCGGCCACTGCTCTGCCAGGTGTCCCGGTTCGATCCCTGGAAGGACCCACTGGGCGTGATCGACGCCTACCGGATCGTCAAGACTGAGGTTCCCGACGTTCAGCTTGCCCTGGTCGGGTCGATGGCTACGGACGATCCCGAGGGGTGGGACTACTTTAACGCGACGGTTGCCCACGCCGACGGCGATCCCGATATCCATATCCTCAACAATCTGAACAACGTCGGCGCGATCGAGGTCAACGCGTTTCAGTCGCACAGCGACGTGGTGATTCAAAAGTCAACCCGGGAAGGATTCGGTCTGACCGTGACCGAGGCAATCTGGAAGGCAAAGCCGTTCATCGGCGGCCAGGTCGGCGGAATCCCGCTCCAGGTGACCGACGGTGAGTCCGGGTATCTGGTGCGGACGGTCGAGCAGTGCGCGGAGCGGGCGATAGAGATTCTGCGCGACCCGGGCCTGGGCAAGCGCCTCGGGCGCGCGGGCAAGGAGTCGGCACGCAGACGGTTTCTGACGCCGCGCCTGCTGCGCGACTGGCTTGAGCTATTCGAGGAACTCGAGGTGTAGCCACCGATGCCGGGCGCGCCACTCGTACTTGTGTCGAACCGGGGGCCGGTGACGTTCGAGCTAGGAGGCGGGGTCAGTCGCGGAACCGGCGGCCTGGTCACCGCACTCATCGGCCTGGCCTCACACCGCGACGTGACCTGGATCGCCTCGGCGATGACCGACGAGGACGTTCGCGTCGCCGAGGAGCACGACGGCCGGCCGTTCCCGGTGCAGGCGCCGGGCGGCGGCGAGTACCGCGTCAAGCTGGTCGCCTCCGACGCCGACGCCTACGACCGCTTCTACAACATCATCGCCAACCCGATGCTGTGGTTCATCCAGCATTACCTGTGGGACCTCTCGAACGCTCCGGACATCCGTCGCAACGAGACCGAGGCATTCGAGTTCGGTTACAACGCCGTCAACGAGGACCTGGCCCGGGCCGTGCTCGAGGAGATCGAAGGGGTCGAGCGGCCGGTGGTGATGATTCACGACTACCACCTCTACACGCTGCCCGGACTGATCCGCCGCGCGCGCCCCGACGCCTTCCTGCACCACTTCGTCCACATCCCCTGGAGCCAGTCGGACTCCTGGCGGGTGCTCCCGTCGATGATGCGCCATGACATCTACATGGGGATCCTGGCCAACGACATCGTCGGCTTCCACACCCGGTCCTATCGCCGTAACTTCCTCCAGTGCTGCCAGGACCTGTTCGGCTTCGACGTCGACCACAAGGCCGGCGTGGTCCGCGTTGACGATCGCGAGGTCTGGGTGCGCAACTACCCGCTGCCGATCGACTCCCATGCCGTCCAGGAGGTCGCCGAGCGTGAGCGCACGCGGCGCTTTGAGTACGAGCTGCTCCGGCGCCGGCGCGACCACCTTATTCTGCGGGTGGATCGCGCCGACCTCTCGAAGAACGTGCTGCGCGGTTTCAGTGCCTTCGATGTCTTCCTCGAGCAGCACCCCGAGTTCCGAGAGCACGTCTCGTTCATCGCCCAGCTCATGCCTTCTCGTACTGATGTGCCGGAATACGCCGAATACCTCGAGCGCATCGAGGCGGTCGTGGCCGTGGTCAATCACCGGCACGGCTCGCCGGACTGGATGCCGATCCAGCTGAAGCTGCGGAACGACCTCGAGGAGGCCGTGGCGGCATACAAGCACTACGACGTGCTGATGGTCAACGCGATGTTCGACGGTATGAACCTGGTGGCCAAGGAAGGCCCGATGGTCAACGAGCGCGCCGGGGTCTCGATCCTGTCCGAGAACACGGGCGCGCACGAGGAGCTCGGCGAGTACTCCCTATCGGTCAACCCCTTCGACATTCAGGAGCTCGCCGACTCGATCCATGCTGCGCTGACGATGCCGCTGGAGGAACGCGAACATCGGCTGGAGGGTCTGCGCTCGATCGTCACAGCGCGCGATCCAGGCAACTGGATCGACGAACAGCTCGAGGACATCAACAAGAAGGAACTGGCTGATCGGGCCAGCCCCGTGCGTTCTCAGTAGAACGTCTTCCCCTCGTTCAGCATTGCGATGAAGGTGGCGATCCGCCTCGCCCGCGTGTCGGATCGCTTGGCGTCGTTGATGCGGTAGAGGAATGCGTATCGGTTCTGGCCCCGCAGTGTGGCGAAGAACTCCCGCGCGGCGGGATGGCGATCGAGTTCGCGCTGGAAGTCCTCGGGGACGGTCGCCCGGCTCTGCGGCGCGTAGGCTGCCTCCCACCGACCGTCGGCCTTGGCCGCCTGGACCTGGCGCCGGCCGGGCGACCGCATCCGACCCTCATCGATCAGGCGTTCAGCCCTCTGGCAGTTGATCTGCGACCACTGGCTCCGCGGTCCGCGCGGGGTGAAGCGCTGAAGGAAGAAGCTCCCGTCATGAGGGCGTCGCTGACCGTCGATCCATCCGAAGCAAATGGCCACGTCGAGCACCTCGGGATAGGCCACAGTGGGGATCCCAGAGGCTTTCTTGGCGATCTTCAGCCATACGCCGGGCGAGCGTTCCGCGTGTTCGGCCAGCCATCGCTCCCAGCTCGCCGGGTCGGCAAACCGGACAACTGGGAGTCCGTCCTTTGGCGCCATGGATCCGCTCAGGCTAGATGGAGAGAGCGGCGGCGGACCGTTGCTATAGTCGGCCGCCGCCCCTCGGGGCGATCTGACTATGCCCGAAGACACGCCAATCTACGACCTCGTGCTGCTGCTCTCGACGGCAGCTCCCGAGGAGACGCGCGCCAAGATCCTCGCCGACGTCGAGTCGGCGATACCGGCGGGCGGTGGATCGATCGAGCGCCACGACGATTGGGGGACTCGAGCACTGGCATTTCGGATCAATCACGAAACCGACGCCGACTATCACCTGCTGCAGTTCTCCGGGCCCACGTCGTTGCTCGAGTCGCTGTCTCACAGCCTGGGAATCGCCGACGGTGTGCTGCGCTTTCGGATCATCAAGGTTCTGCCCGGCATGCCGCCCGCGCCGGACACGCCACCGCCGGTGATCGCCACCGCGGCGCCCTCACCGGCCTCTGCCGCCGCCTCGGCGCCGACGCCCGCGGCCGTCTCCGAGCCCGACGAGTAGAGCTCGTCGGCTGTACGGGCGCCGAGCCCAATTGCAACAACAGCGTCACGGTGTGTCGCGCCTTGCCGCGGGCTCCGCAACGTTTCAGCCCATTTTCCGGGGAGAACCAGGGTTGCCGTCTGGCACGGGCCTAGACTCGGCCCAGGCTTTGAAAACGGCTTGAAAGGAGCCCGAGCATGAACATCAACCGGGTCGTACTGACCGGCAACTTGACGCGAGATCCAGAGCTGACCGCCACCGGCGGCGGGCTGTCGATCTGCAAGCTCGGCATCGCTGTCAATACGCGTCGCAGGAACAACGACGGAGGGTGGGAGGACAAGCCCAACTACTTCCGCGTCACCGTGTTCGGCCGGCAGGCCGAGAGCTGCCACCAGTACCTGAAGAAGGGTCGCCCCGTGGCCATCGATGGCCGCCTCGAGTGGAGCCAGTGGGAGCGCGACGGGCAGAAGCGAGAGTCGATCGATATCATCGCCGATACCGTGCAGTTCCTTGGCGGGCGTGAAGACGCTGGCAATGGGAACGGTTTCTCCAGCAGCGTCAGCCCGACGGAGAGCGACGTCCCGATCGACACCGGTGACTTCGAGACCGCTCAGGTTGCCGGCGGCCCTGCGGAGGACGACATTCCCTTCTAGGCCGGCAGGACGAAACCCCAGCTACAGTTATTCCCGTGGCAAAGCAACGTAGACGACCAACTAGACGACGCGACAGGAAAGGCGGCCCGACATCGGGGCGGCGCAAGCCGTGCCCGTACTGCCGCGACAAGATCGACCAGGTCGACTACAAGGACATCTCGTCGCTGCGCCGGTTCATCTCCGAGCGGGGCAAGATCCGCTCCCGCCGGATCACCGGCGCGTGCCGGCGCCACCAGAGCCAGGTCGCCCGTGCCGTCAAGCGAGCGCGGGAGCTCGCATTGCTGCCGTACGTGGCCGAGGGCGGGAGCGAGCGTGGCGGGCGCGGGGATCGTGACCGCGACCGCGATCGCGACCGGTAGAAGGCCAGCCGTCGTGCCGCAAGCCATCCTGCTCGAGGACGTCGAGACGCTCGGTGAGCGTGGGACGGTCGTCGACGTGTCGGCGGGTTACCTGCGCAACTATCTGGTGCCGCGCAAGCTGGCCGAGCCCGCAACCAGGGGCTCGGTCGAGGCGGCCAAGGAGAGGCGAGAGTCCGCCGAGCGCGCCCAGCAGGAGGCCGAGGATCGGGCACGCGAAAATGCTGGCCTGCTGGGTCGGACGGTGCTGACCATTCCCCAGCAGGCGGGCGAGGATGGGCGGCTGTTCGGTTCGGTCACCACGCAGGACATTGCGGACGCGATACGCGACGCCAGGGGAATCCGGGTCGACCGGCGCAAGATCTACCTCGACGAGCCGATCCGGCACGTCGGTACGTACATGGTCGTGGTCGAGGTCACCGACGGGGTGACGGCGACCGTCAAGACCATGGTCGTCGCGGCATAGCGCTCTGGCCTTGACGGCCTCGGCACGCCTGGTCGCGCTCGTGCCGAGGCGGTGCGAGCCGGGCGTCGTTTGGGCTGTGCACGGACGCCTGCGAGCTCGCTCGCGAGCGATGCGGACCGTAGAAATCCACCGCCGGGAATCCGTCCCACGGGCGCGAAATTCCGAATCAACCATCTAGCGAGAATGCCTCCTCGCTGACGCCGCCGACGAACCTAGACTCGACGATCCATGAGCGCTGTCCAGACGATCGCCGTTCCACCGCACAATCTCGAGGCCGAGAAGTCCGTGCTGGGCGCGGTCCTGCTCGATGAACGGCATCTGTACGGGCTGTTGGTCGAGGAGCATCTGCGTCCCGACCACTTCTACCGAGAGCAGCACGGCGCCGTGTTTGCCGCCATGGTCGAGCTCCACAACAGCGACCGGAAGATCGACCACCTGACGGTCGCCGAGGTCCTGCGCGAACGTGGCAAGCTCGATGAGATCGGCGGGACCGAGTCGATCGAGGAATTGGCCGGCTGGGTTCCGGCGGCCGGCCACGCGCGTGAGTACGGGCGGATCGTCCGCGACGATGCTCAGAAGCGCGCGCTGCTGACCGCCTCGTACGAGATCCAGGCCAGTGTGCTCGGGCACGAGGCACCAGCTCGCGAGCTGGTCGAGCGCAGCCGAGCGGATGATGCTCGAGGTCGCCCACGACGACCGCCAGAAGCGGATTCGGGCGATCGCCGACATCCTCCACGAGGAGACCGACAAGCTGCACCGGCTGTCGGTGGCCAAGACCTCGCTGACCGGCACGCCCTCTGGCTTCAAGGACATCGACGGGATGACCGGAGGCTTCCAGGACGGCAACCTGATCGTCATCGCCGCTCGGCCGTCGATGGGAAAGTCGGCCCTGGTGGCCAACATCGCCGAGAACGCCGTACTGGACGGCTATCCGGTGGCGCTGTTCTCGCTCGAGATGTCCGAGTCCGAGCTGGCGCAACGCTTTGTGGCCTCGCAGGCGAAGATCAAGGGTGAGGAGCTGAGGCGCGGCAAGGTGGCCGAGGCGCGCTGGCCGAAGATCCTCGAGGCATGTCAGCGGTTGGCCCAGGCGCCGCTCTTCGTGGACGACTCGAGCGATACCGGCGTGCTCGAGGTCCGTGCCAAGTCACGCCGCCTC
The DNA here is from genome assembly GCA_963749545.1 of uncultured Solirubrobacterales bacterium. Classification (GTDB taxonomy): domain Bacteria; phylum Actinomycetota; class Thermoleophilia; order Solirubrobacterales; family Solirubrobacteraceae; genus Palsa-465. The sequence continues at coordinate 360,356 of CAVVNG010000019.1, read as the reverse complement.
CATGGCCAGCTCGAGAACGGCCTCGGGCTGATCATCGTCGACTACCTCCAGTTGATGCGCCATGAGGGACGGGTCGAGAGTCGGGTCGAGCAGGTGGGACAGATCTCCCGCGGTCTGAAGGGGCTGGCTCGCGAGCTGAATGTCCCGGTGATCGCTCTGTCACAGCTGAGCCGCGCGGTCGAGCAACGGGGCGGGGACAAGAAGCCGATCCTGTCGGACCTGCGTGAGAGCGGCGCGATCGAGCAGGACGCCGACCTGGTCATGTTCATCTATCGCGAGGAGTACTACGACAAGGAGTCCGAACGGCCCGGCGAGGCGGACATCATCGTGGCCAAGCACCGGAACGGACCGGTTGGGGAGGTCGTGCTGACCTTCCAGAAGGAGTACCCGCGCTTCATGAGCTACGCGGGCGATCGTTTCGCGCAATGACCGATTGCCCCTACGGTCTCTGCGACGGCAGCGGGCTGCTCTTCGACGAGGACTCCAACACCGCCTACAACTGCCGCTGCCGGCCACAGGTCATCGCCCTGCGCAAGGCGCGGAGCCTGTCGGCGGTCATCCCTCGGCGCTATCGCGACGTGGCCTTCGACCGCCCACCGGTTACCGACATCACGCCGCAGATCGTCGCCGCCACGCGCCGCTTCGCCGACACGATCGACCGGCAACTCGACGCGGGGCGAGGGCTGTGGTTCATGGGGCCGGTGGGCACGGGGAAGACGACGCTGGCCATGCTGGTGGCCAAGGCGGCGCTGAAGGCGGGGCGCTCGGTGGCGATCTACTCGCTGCCGCGGCTGCTCAACGAGATCCGGGACACCCACCGGGCCGAGCGCTCTCACGTCGATCTGCTCGACCGCCTCACCGCGGTCGACCTCCTGCACATCGACGATGTCGGCGCCGAGCGCACGACCGATTGGGTGCTGGAGGAGCTGTACTCGATCGTCAACGCCCGCTACGAGGACGAGCGCTCGATCGTGATCACCACCAACATTCTTGATCGCGAAGCGCTGTGCGAGCAGATCACCGAGCGGACGGTCTCCCGCTTGACCGAGATGTGCGATGAGCTTCCCCTGATCGGTTACGACCGGCGCATGGACCGCCGGTCGGCCTGACGCTCAGTCGTCCTGATGGCGCTCGACCTCGGCACGCTCCTCCAACTTTTCGCGCAGGTAGCGCGCCTTCTCCGCCCGCCGTTCGTGCTGCGCGCTCTCCTGTTCGTCGAGCGCGTCCCGTGCCAGCTCGCTCTCGGACTCCTCGCGCTTGCGCTGAGCCTCCCTCAGCTCCCTGGTCTCGGGGTCCTCGTGCACCGACAACAAGGTAGCTCTCGCCGCGGTCTGCACCTCATGCCGGACTCAGCACCGGCCGCTCGTTGACCCACGTCTCGCTGACCTCGCGGAACACATCGAGCATCGCCGCTGCCGCCGGCGAACGGTAGCCGGCGGGAAACGCGGCGAAGATGGGGCGAGCCGGAGCTGGAGGCTCGAGCGCGCGGATCACGACGTCTTCCCGGACGCCGCGGGCGACCATGTCGGGCACGAGGGCGACGCCGACTCCGGCGGCGACGAAACCGAGAATCGCCGGATAGTCATCGTTCTGGAAGGCGATCCGCGGCTCGAATCCAGCCGCGTGACAGGCCCTCAGGAACAGCTTGGAGTCAGGGCAGGAGTTCGTCGTGGCCAGCATCCACGGCTCCTCGGCGAAGTGCGCAAGGTCGAGCAGCGCCCCGTCGGCCAACCGATGACCGACGGGCAGGGCCACGTACATCGGGTCGTCGAACAGGTGCAGGAGGTCAAACCCCGTGGCTCCCAGCTCCTCCGCCAAGCCGCCCATCGGGTCGTGAGAGATGGCGAAGTCGAGCTCGCCGGCACGGAGCATCGGGAAAGACTCGATCGGGTCGGCCATCACCACGCCGATCTCGATCGTAGGGTGGCGCCGGCGGAACTCGGCGATGGCAATCGGGAGGATCGAGGCCGCGGCTGAGGCGAAGGAGGCCAACCGCAGCTGGCCGGCATCGAGGCCGGCGACCGCCCTGAGCTCGTACTCGACCTCGGACAGCCGGGCCAGGATCGGCTCGCTGCGCTGGACCAGCAGCCGCCCCGCATCGGTCAGGACCGCCCCCTGCGGGACTCGGCGGATGAGGATCGCGCCGACCTCCGCCTCAAGCGTGGCGATCTGGCGGGACACGGCGGGTTGCGTGTAGCCGAGCTCGGCCGCCGCGGCCGAGAACGAACCGTGACGGGCGACCTCGCAGAGAACGCGGAGACGGCGTGTATCGAGCATGACGAACAGTTATACCTGATCAAGCAAACCCCTATTTGCATTTATGGCCTGCGAGGCGCAAAGTTCCTTCTCCAATCGTCTACCGCTCAGCCACCATGACCCGCCGCATATCCGACGCCGCCATCACAATCCGACCCGCCTATGCCGACGACCAGGCGGCCCTAACCCGTCTCGCCGCGCTCGACAGCGCCGAGCATGCTCCCGCAGTGCCGGTGCTCCTGGCCGAGGTCGACGGCGAGGTGCAGGCGGCGCTGTCCCTTCGCGACGGGTCGGCGATCGCTGACCCGTTCCGACCCACGCTTCACATCCTCGCGCTGCTCCGCACTCACGCCGAGCAGACGACGCGACCGGCGACGCCACAGCGGCGCTACCGCCTGCGCTTCGCCTGAGCCCCGGTAGCCGCGGCGGTCGAGAACGCGCCGGCGGTCCGCGGCGGTCGAGAACGCGCCGGCGGTCCGGGGCCGACGCCACCGATGCTCGACCGCCAGCCGGGCTCCCGCTATCGTCGCGGTGTGGGGACGCGTAGATCATGCCGGGCGAAATCCGTTGGATGGACGAGATCGAGGCCTCGCTGAGTATCGGTGACGAGAAGCCGCTGGTCCGGCTCGTCGTGTGCGGTGATGAGGGTCGCGGCAAGCGCACCCTGATCGGCCGGCTGCTCAGCGGAAGCGGCAGCGCGCCGGAGGCGGGTTCTCCGGCGCCAGCATGCTTCGAGACCGCGAGCCGCCGCGTCCTGGCGACCATCCCCGCCGAGGGTGAGCATTGGATGCAGACGTTGGCCAGCGAGGCCGGCCGTGCCGACTATGCGCTGATCGTGATCGACCCGCGCAACGATGTCGCCACCGAGAGCCGGCGGCACACACACCTGTTGCGCGTGTTCGGAGTGCCTGACATAGCGCTGGCGGTCAACAAGATGGATCTGATCGGCTACGCGCCGGAGCGGCTGGCCCAGATCGAGAAGCAGTACCGCGAAATGGCCAGCGAGGCGGGTGTGCGCCGCGTGACCTGCATCCCGACCTCGGCCCTGGCCGGCGACAACGTGTGCGACGCAACCTCGGCGATGAGCGGTTATGAAGGCCCGACGGTGAGCGACTATCTCGATGGCGTGACGGACGCGCCCAATCTCCGGCAGTGCGCTCCCATTCAGGATGTATGTGCAGAGCACCGAGCCGACGGACGCTGGTCGCCTCGAATGCTCGGGCACGATTGCCAGCGGGAGCATCGGCGTCGGCGAGGTGGTCCTGGTCTCGCCGTCCGACTCGCATCGCCGCGTGGCCGCGGTCCACCCCCCGGACGGGCAGCGCAGCGCGGAGCGCGGCGAGACCGGCCAGTCGGTCCGGTTGGTGTTGGCCGCGGGCGAGGGAGCGATCGGGGGCAGAGACAAGACCGTGCGCAGCGGCGATCTGCTCGCGGACCCTCGTGACCCGCCGTCGGTGGCCAGCCAGATCGAGGCCACGGTCGTCTGGATCGGCGATGAGCCGATGCTCCGGGGCCGCACGTACCTGATGCGGATTGGTGGCGCCACGGTGACGGCCGCGATCACTCCGCTGAAGTACAAGCTTGATCTCGAGTCGCGCGAGCACCTGGCAGCGACCAAGCTCGAGCGCACCGAGATCGGCGTGTGCGAGATCGAGCTGAGCAAGGCGGTCCCGTTCGATCCCTTTCTGCGCAACCGACTAACCGGCATCTTCGCGCTCGTCGACCCGGTCAAGGGCACGACGGTCGGGCTCGGAATGATCAGCTTTGCCCTGCGCCGGGCGCAGAACGTCCACTGGCAGGACGTCACGATCGACAAGCGCGAGCGAGCGACCAGCATGCGCCAGCGGCCGACCGCGGTATGGCTGACCGGAATCTCGGGAGCGGGCAAATCGACGATCGCGAACCTCATCGAGGGCGAGCTGCACAAGCGAGGGCACCACACCTACCTGCTCGATGGCGACAACGTACGCCACGGACTGAACTCCGATCTCGGATTCACGAAGGCCGACCGGGTGGAGAACATCCGCCGCGTGGCCGAGGTGGCCCACCTGATGGTGGACGCTGGACTGATCGTGCTCGTGTCCTTCATCACCCCGTTCAGGGCCGAGCGGCGAATGGCACGATCGCTGTTCGAGCCCGACGAGTTCCTCGAGGTGTTCGTCGAGACGCCCCTGGCCGTGGCCGAGGCACGCGATCCCAAGGGCCTGTATCGGAAAGCGCGACGAGGCGAGCTGACCAACTTCACCGGCATCGACTCGCCCTACGAGATTCCCGAGAAGCCAGACATCACAGTGCACACGGCCGAGCTGTCGGCCCACGATGCAGCGCACAAGGTGATCGCGGAACTGGAGACGCGGGGGCGGCTGGAGCCACGCGTACACTGAACCCGTATGGCGGGAATCGTGATCGTGGGTGCCCAATGGGGCGACGAAGGCAAAGGCAAGGTGACCGACCTGCTGGCTGAGCAGGCGGATGCCGTCGTGCGCTTCCAAGGCGGCAACAACGCCGGCCACACGATCGTTCGCGACGGCAAGACGTGGAAGCTGCATCTGATGCCGTCGGGAATCCTCCACGGCGGCAAGCTGTGCGTGATCGGCAACGGCGTGGTGATCGATCCGAAGGTCCTGACCGATGAGCTCGACGGTCTGCGGCGCGAGCGCGTCGACATCACCTCGCTGCGGATCTCCGCCAACGCCCACCTGATCATGCCCTACCACATGATGCTCGACCACGCCGGCGAGGCGAAGCTCGGCAAGCTCGAGATCGGCACCACCCGCCGAGGCATCGGACCGTGCTACGCCGACAAGGCCGCGCGCCTGGGGATTCGGGTCCAGGACCTGCTCGACGAGAAGATCCTCAAGAAGAAGATCATCGCCGCACTCGAACCCAAACGGCTCTCCTTGCGGCCATACGCCAAGGATCCCCGACTCGATCTCCAGACGATGACCGAGGAGTACCTCACCTACGGGCACCGCCTCGCTCCGTTCATCGCCGACACCAGCACGCTGGTCCTGGAGATGCTCGACAGCGGCAAGGTCGTGCTGTTCGAGGGCGCGCAGGGCGCGCTGCTCGATATCGACCACGGCACCTATCCGTTCGTGACCTCGTCCAATCCAGTGGCTGGCGCGGCCTGCATCGGAGCCGGAATCGGACCGAAGGACATCGACGAGGTGTGGGGCGTGACCAAGGCGTACAGCACGCGGGTTGGGGCCGGGCCGTTCCCCACCGAGCTGGAGGGTCCGCTGGCCGAGGAGATCCGCGAGAAGGGCGGCGAGTACGGGACGACGACCGGTCGCAAGCGGCGCGTGGGCTGGCTCGATCTGGTCGCCCTCCGCTACGCGGCCCGGCTCAACTCGCTGACGGCGATGGCGGTAACCAAGCTCGACGTTCTCTCTGGGCTGGACCGCATCTGCGTCTGCACGCGGTACCGCGGCGCCGAGGGAGCCGAGTTCGACCACTTCCCCTATCACCAGACCGTTCTCCATCACGCCCGTGGTGAGTACGTCGAGCTGCCGGGCTGGTCGGAGGATTTGACGGGGTGCCGCAGCCAGGACGAGCTACCCGCCACGGCCCGCGAATACCTGCGGTTCATGGCCGATTTCGTGCGCGTGCCGATCGCGCTCATCGGCGTGGGTCCGGCACGGGATCAGGTCATTCTGACTCCCGCCAGCGGCAAGCTGTTTGGCCCAGGGCATCGCGCCCCCGTCCCGGTTTGACGCTCGCTCAGGCGCCCCGGGACCCGGACCGCCCTGGCCCCTCGGCTCACGCAGCCGGCCGCGACGGATGTCCCTCGCCCGGCCATGGCGAGAGCACGAGCACCAGCCTGGCGTCGGCGATGGCCCTGACGGAGTGACGCTCGCCGGGCTCGAAGTGAGACAGGAAGCCCGGACCCCCTGTGACCTGTTGACCACCGTCCGAGACCTCGATCTCGCCGTCGACGACAAGCAGGTAGGCACGCTCGTGGACCTGGTGCTCCTGGAGCTCCTCGCCCCCCGGCAGTTGGATCGCGATCGCACGCGTCTCGGCGTCGGAGCGCAGCACCTGCGGCCTGTGGGCCTCGATCGACAATGATCTGACGTCCCAGGTCTCCATCGCGTCCTCCTCGTGGTCGTTGCCGGCGAGGCCGGATCGTCTCATGGGGGCGCGAGGCGCGCCAGTGCCCTGGGCCCTATCGCCAGCGCTCGATCAGATGCTCGTCGGGAACCTCGCGCACCACGCGGGCCGGCACTCCCATGACGACCTGGCGGCGGCCGACATCGCGGGTGACCAGGGCACCGGCGGCGACAAAGGCCTCTTCGCCGATGACCACGCCCGGTACGAGCATCACGCCGCCGCCGACTCGGCAGGCGCGGCGGAAGACCGCGCCGAGGAGCGGCTCGCCGTTGTGCCGGCGGCCCATCGTGTCGTCGTTGGTGGTGAGCACCCCAGGCCCAAGAAACACCTCGTCCTCGACGATCGACTCGCCGGTCACGTAGACGTTGGTCTGAATCAGCACGCGCGAGCCGACAGTGGCGCCAAAGTCGACCGTTGAGCCGCGGCCGACGATCGTGTCGGTGCCGATCGAGACGCGCTCCCGGACCTGCGACTGATCGCCGACGATCACGCCCGCGGCGATGTCGGCGCCGGCGTAGACGACCGCGCCGCAACACACGCTGACGCCCTCCCCGAGCATCAGCGGGGTCAGAGTCGTGCCGGCAGCGGCCGAGCCTTTGCGCAACCGAGGCTGCTTACCGAGAACCGCGCCGGCCTCGACCACGCAGCGCTCGCCAAGGTGGGTGCCCGGGTAGAGCACGGCGCCCGACCCGATCGTCGAGCCGGCCCCGACCGAGACTCCATCGTGCACCACCGCGAAGGGCTCGACGGAGACACCCTCGTCAAGCTGGGCTCCGGGCTCGATATGCGCCAGTGAGGCGACCTCAGTCACGGGCTATCGCCGAATTCTCGAGTGATCGCTGGAGTTGCTCGAGTACGCGGACCACGCCGAGCCCGCTTTCCCCGTCCGAGCGTGGCCGCAGCCCACGGCGCACGCAATCGATGAAATGCTCGCACTCGAGCCTTAGTGGCTCGGTGTTGGGGATCCGCGGCGAGAAGATATCGCCCATTCTGGTGATGTATTCGCCGTAACTGCTGGCATCCTCGTCGACGCCCTTGTCATAGACAGTGAGTTTGCCCTCGACGGCCATGTCGTCAAACGTCGCCATCCTTCGAGAGCCAACGACGGTGAAGCGGCGCTCCTTGTGCGGGTCGAGCCACGATAGGTGCAGATGGGCCGACAGGCCCGAGGGAAAGCGCATGAAGCAGAAGACCACATCCTCGACCCCAGGCCGAACGTACGACTGGCCATGGGCCTCGCATTCCCAGGGCTCCTCGCCAGCCAGGTTCAGCACGACCGATACGTCGTGGGCGCCCAGGCTCCACAGCGCATTCTCGTCCGCGCGGACCTTGCCCAGGTTCAATCGGTTGCCGTAGATGTAGTAGATCTGGTCGCCCAGCTCGCCCGAGTCGGTGAGCTCCTTGAGCTTCTGCAGGCCGGGGTGGTATTCGAGCAGGTGGCCGACCATGAGGATCCGACCGCTTTCGCGTGCCACCGCCACCGCCCGCTCCGCGTCAGCCACCGACTGGGCCAGCGGTTTCTCCACAAAGCAGTGCTTCCCGGCCTCCAGCACCCGGATGGCCAACTCGGCATGGGTGGGCACCGGCGTCGCCAGGGCCACGGCGTCGAGCGAGTCATCGGCCAGCAGCTCGTCGAGATCGGTCGCCAGCCGGACGCCAGGAAGCCGGCCGGCCACCCGTTCTCGCGCCTGCGCCGACGGGTCACAGCACGAGGTCAACTCGCAGCCCGGTAGCGACTGAAAGTTGCGGGCCAGATTGGGCCCCCAGTAGCCGAGGCCGACGACTCCGACCCGGATGGGAGCGTCGTTGGGGAGGGTTTCGTGAGTCATGCGAAGCGCAGTGTAAGCGCCGTCACGATTCGCTCACCCGCTCGCCCGTCTCCGTAGAGCGTTGGATGCTCCTCCGGGGGGGCGCGCTCGATCGCGCGGAGCGCGGCGGCCGAGTCGAGGTCGACCAGCACGTTCCAGCCTGAGTCGATGGTCTCGGTCCACTCCGTGCTCGGTCGCATGGTCGCGCACGGAGTCGCGGCCAGATAGGCCTCCTTCTGGAGCCCGCCCGAGTCGGTGAGCACCGCGTGGGCATTGCACAGCAGCGCCGCCAGCTCGATGTAACCGAGCGGCGGCGTGACCGTGACGCGCGGGCTCTGCTCCAAGCGGTCGAGCAGCCTGCCCGCCACGAGCCGAGCCCGGGTGCGGGGATGGAGCGCGAAGAGGACCGGGCGTGAGACCACCAGCACCAGCTCTACGAGCTGCTCCAGACGCGAGGGATCGTCGACGTTCCCAGCGCGATGTGCCGTGACCAGGACGTACTCGCCGGCCTCGACACCCCAACGAGCGAGCAGGTCCGTCCGGTCTCTGACGCGGGGCTGTACGGCGAGCGCCACGTCGACCATCACGTCGCCCACCAGTTCAATCTCACCCTCCATCCCCTCACGCCGGAGGTTCGCCATCGCCGCCGACGTGGAACAGAGCAGAAGGGAGCTGGCATGGTCGGTCAGCACCCGGTTGAGTTCCTCCGGCATCGAACGATCGCCCGAGCGCATTCCGGCCTCCACGTGGACGACGGGCACGCCGGCCTGCGCACCGGCCAGCGCACCGGCCAGGGTCGAGTTGGTGTCGCCGTAGACGAGCACCGCGTCGGGGTTGACCTCGCGGATGATCGGCTCGAGCTCGCCGAGCATGCGCGCCGTCTGCGAGGCGTTCGATCCCAGCGCGATGGCCAGCTCCTGGTCGGGAGCGGGAAGACCCAGTTCAGCAAAGAAGAGGCCGGACAGCTGATCGTCGAAATGCTGCCCGGTGTGGACGAGCACCTCCTGATCGGACTGCCGCAGTCTCGGAGACACCGCCGCAGCCTTTACGAACTGAGGCCGGTTACCGATGACGGTGAGAATCTTCAATCGCCGGCCAGCTCCGACTCAATCCTCGCGTTCATGGCGTCCGCGGCCTGCTCGCTGACAGGTCCCGCGCCCTCGAACTCGTGATCGTCGATGGCCCCCACCGGCTGCACCTCGCGCGTGGTTGAGGCCAGGAACGCCTCGTCGGCGGCAAATAGCTCCTCGAGCGTGCAGGCACGCTCCCGTGCCCCGGTTACCTCGATCACCGCCGCCCGGGTGATCGACGCGAGTATGTGCTCGTCGAGTGGAGGCGTCATCAGCTCGCCGTCCTTGACCCAGAAGATGCTGCTGGTCGGCGCCTCCAGGACGCGCCCGTGCGGCGTCACGAACAGCGCTTCGTCGAAGCCCTCCTCGAGGGCGAGTCGGGTGGCCAACATGTTCGCCGCATAGGACAGCGACTTGACCCCATCCAGGACGCGGGTAGGCGAATACGTCACGGTGCGCAGGCGAATTCGTTCGGGCCAGATGTGCAGCGGCTCGGTGAGCAGGACCCGACGTCCTCCGCGCGTGATCACGATCCGAAGCGTCTCGTGCCCGGGCTGACCCACCACGGTGGCCATGAGCCGGTAGGCGTCCGCGCGGACGGCCTCAACGTCGACCGGCAGGCGCAGGTTGGCCGCGGAGCGCTCCAGGCGCTGCATATGCTCCTCCATGGCATACGGCTTGCCGTCGTAGACGCGAAGCACCTCGAAGGCGCCGTCCCCACGGAGCAGGCCCTCGTCGGTGGCCGGAATCATCGCGTCGGCCGCGGGCATGATCTCGCCATCAACCGAGGCCATCGAGACCAATGCAGCGTCCACGGTTCGGAGCCTACTGTGCGCCCAGGCCGGCACGCTCGGATTGCACAGGCATTCCGTCCGGCCAGTCCTCCGCAGCGAGCCTGGCCGCCGGACGCGTCCACACCTCGGCCAGACGCACGAGGGTGGCGGCAGCCGCGGCCAGATCCTGGACCGAGATCCACTCGCGCTGAGAGTGGTACTCGTGGCCGCCATCGAAGATATTCGGCGTCGGCAACCCCTTCTCGCTCAGCCTGGCTCCGTCTGTACCGCCGCGGATCGGGGAGCGGATCGGCTCGATGCCCTCCTCGCGGATCGCCTCCTCGGCCGCCGCGGTGGCGTAGGGCACGTGCTCGATGTACTGACGCATGTTGCGGTACTGCCGGTGAACGTCGATCGACAGCTGTGCGCGCGGCTCGCGGGCTACGACCTGCTCGGCCGTCCGCTCGATGAGCGCGACGTGTTGCTCGAGCGGGTCATCGTCGAAGTCACGCACGATGGCCCGGAACGTCGCCCGCCCGGTCGAGCCTGACAGCTGGAAGGGGTGAATGAACCCCTCACGGCCCGACGTCGTCTCTGGGGTCAAGCGATCGGCGGGCAGTTCCGCGATGATCTGCGCGGCAAGGCGCAGAGCATTGACGAGCTTGCCCGTCGCCTGTCCGGGATGAACCTCGATGCCCTCGATCTGCACGCGCACCTCGACCGCGCTGAATGTCTCATCCTGAAGCTCGCCGATCTCTGAGCCATCCACGGTGTAGGCACACAGTGCTCCAAAGCGCGGGATGTCGAACAACGTCGCGCCCTCGCCGATCTCCTCGTCCGGGGTGAAGCCGATCCGCAGGGTCGGGTGGGGCAGCTCGGGGTGCGTGGCTAGGTGGGCCACAGCGGACATGATCGCCGCGACACCGGCCTTGTCATCGGCGCCCAGCAGCGTGTCCCCACTCGCCGTGACGATGTCGTGGCCGCTCCTCGCCTCGAGCCCGGGCATCGCCTTGGGATCAAGTCGCGTGCCGCCTTTGGGCAGTTCGATGATTCCGCCGTCGTAGTCGCGATGCAAGATCGGCTCGACACCCGCGCCGGGTGGATCGGGACTCGTGTCAAGATGGGCAATCAGGCCGATGACCGGGAGGGATTCCTCCTCCTGCGATGCCGGCAAGGTGGCGAACACGTAGCCGTTCTCGTCGAGGTTGGCGTCCTCGAGGCCGGCCTCCACCAGCTCTGCCACGAGCTTTCGCCCCAACTCGAGCTGACCCGGGGTGCTGGGGCTCGAATCGCGGTCTCGGCGGGACTGCGTGTCGATCCTCACATATCTCAGGAACCGATCGAGGACATCAGGGGCCAACCCCTGCGCGAGTTCTGAGGTGAACAACACCGTGGCCCCCAGTATGGCGGGTGGCGGGTGTGACGGTTGGCACCCGGATCCGGGTGAAGACCCGCCCTAGACGAGACCCTCGGCCTGATACTCGCGCAGATAGCCCTCGAACAGGCGGCGGTGCCGCTCCTCGTCGTGGAGGATGTCAATCACCATGTCCTGGGTGACGGGGTCGATGTCCTCGGTCGTCTCGATGATCGCGTTGTAGTGCTCGATGGCGCCCGTCTCGGCCTCGATCACACCCTTGATCACGTGCACGACGTCGGTCTGGTGCTCGGGCGGCTGGAGGGATGACTGCTCGGCCTGGAAGTCCAGTGAGCCAGGCACCACGCCGTAGAGCTCCTTGATCCGCTGCCCGAACTGACGCGCGTGACCCAGCTCCTCCTGAACATCCTCCTCGAGGGATTCGATGATCTCCTGCGCCCGGACACCGTCGGGATTGATCGAGTTGGCCATGTAGCTCATGACCGTTTCGGTCTCCATCCAATAGGCCTTGGTGAGCAGACGCAGGATCTCCTCACGCTGCTCGGTGCGCTCCGGCGACAGGATCCCGCGGGAGCTGGTGCGGATTGACATTTGTGTTCTCCTCGACGCTTGGTTTCTCAGTCATAAGTGAGCTTTCCCGCTGCCAGCGCCCTAATAACTGGGGGGGTCCTGCCATCCCATCCGCCGATGTGTGGTAAAACACTGATGTCGTCTGCGAAGGGAAGTCTGCATGTCCCTGTCTGCCACAACGGTCGGCGCGTCTGCAACTGCCCCGGGCTCCGCTGAGCTGTTTGAGCGGTGGCGCCGCTATCAAGACCGCCGAGCCCGGGATGAGTTGATCGAGCGGTTCCTGCCGCTGGCACGAAAACTGGCCCGCCGATACGTCCAATCGAGTGAGCCCTACGATGACCTGGTCCAGGTGGCGAGCCTCGGACTCGTCAAGGCGGTTGAGCGTTTCGACCCCGCACGGGGCTTTGCCTTCACCTCGTTCGCCGTGCCCACGATCGTCGGCGAACTGAAGCGTTACTTCCGTGACACGGGGTGGGCACTGCACGTAGACCGCAGCGCGCAGGAGCGCGCCCGCAAGATCACCGAGGCCCAACAGCAGCTCACCGCGCGAACCGGCCGCTCGCCCACGGTCAACGACCTGGCGCAGTACCTCGAGATCTCCGAGGAGGAGGCGCTCGATGGTCTGCAGACAGCCGAGGCCTACGACGCGGTGTCGCTCGATGCTCCGGTGCAAGGTGATGAGGACGGCGGCGCGAGCCGCCTCGATGCCATCGGCGGCGAGGATGATCGGCTGAGCATGGTGGACGTGCAGGCGACAATCTCCGCCGCCGCTCGCCATCTCACCCGCCGTGAGCGCGAGATCCTCTACCTGCGCTTCGGCGAGGACCTTACACAGACAGAGATCGCCGACCGCGTGGGCGTCTCGCAGATGCAGGTCTCGCGCCTGTTACGCAGATCGCTGCAGCGGCTGCGTGATCTGACCGACGACCGCCACTAGCGCGCGGCGGTCGTCGTCACCGCGCCGGATCCTGATCGCGTCGGCCACCAGGTCACCCTCCAACCGCTCCCGGAGGCCGCCTGACCCAAACCCACTCACACACCCAGGGTCATTTTCGATTCAGTAGGCTCGCCCCTGCGTGCAGACTCAGTTCCGCGTAGAGGTCCACCAGAGTGATCGGGGCACCGTGATCGCGCTCACCGGCGAGTTGGATCTGGCATCGAGCCCGGCGCTCGAGGAGGAGCTGGCAAAGGTCTTCAGCTCCGACGCGCAGACCGTGGTCATAGACCTGCGACAGCTTGACTTCATGGACTCAACCGGCCTCAGCATCCTGGTCAGAGCGCATCACAGTGCGATCGCGGGCCAGCGACGGCTCGCCCTGGTCAAAGGACCTCCTCAGGTCCAGCGTCTGCTCACGCTCACCGGTGTGACCGACCGGCTGTCGCTCGTCGACGCGCCCGAGGACGTTTTCGGCGGGGGCTGACGCTGGCGCGCCAGGGCTCATTTCCGAACGCGACGAACGGCGACTGGACGCGCCTGACCCAACTGCTCGACGTCCTCGCCGAGGCGGTCACGATCCGCGACCGCGAAGGAGCGATTGCCTATGCCAACCGTGCCGCACTGAGGAGTATGGGGTTCGCCTCGATGGAGGAGCTTCAGAGGCGATCGTCCGACGAGATCATGAGCGATTATCTCGTCGAGGACGAGCAGGGCAACCCGCTGTCGATCGATGACGTGCCCTCGATGCGTCTGATGCACGGCGAGCAGGCCGAGTCCCTGTTGATGCGCACGGTGCACCGAACCACCGGACAGCTCAGCTGGCGCCAGCTCAAGACCACTCCGCTGCTCGACGACCATGGAGCGTTCTTCGCCGCGGTGACCGTGATCGAGGACCTGACGGCGGTCAAGACGGCCGAACTCCGAACCCGCGTACTGGCGGAGTCGGGGCGCATCCTCGCGTCCTCGCTCGACTACGAGCAGACCCTCCAGAACGTCGCCGACACCGCGGTCCCGGTGCTGGCCGACTGGTGCAGCGTGGTGCTCGTCGACGAGGACCTGAGGCGCGAGACCGCCGTGGTCGCCCATCCCGATCCGCAGAAGCTCGAGCTCGCCGGAAGGCTGCGAGCAACGCAGCCGAAGCAGATCGAGCCCGAGAGCGCCGAGGGGCGGGTCATCCGCACCGGCACCTCTGAGCTGATCGCGGAAGTTACCGACGCGCGGCTTGTGGAGGGAGCTCGGGACGAGGAACAGCTCGAACTGCTCCGCGGCCTGGGCTTCCGCTCGGCAATCCTGGTGCCCCTGCGTGTGCCGGCCCGGACGATCGGCCTGATGACCCTGGTGACGGCGGAGTCGCGCCGGCAGCTGGATCGTGAAGACGTCGAACTGGCCGAACAGCTCGCCCGCCGGGCCGCCGTCGCGGTGGAGAATGCTCGCCTGCACACGACCCTGGCCGGCGTGGCTGAGACCCTGCAGCTGAGCCTGCGTCCCGATGAGCTACCGGAGATACCGGGCTGGGAGCTGGCAGCGCTGTACCGCCCGGCGGGCTCGGAGCAGCGGATCGAGGTCGGAGGCGATTTCTACGAGCTGTTCCCCGCCGACAGCGCTTGGTTCGTGGTCATCGGCGATGTGACCGGCAAGGGCGTAACCGCGGCAGCGCTCACCGCCCTGCTGCGCCATGGTTCACGGTTCGCCGGCCGACACGATCCCCACCCAGCGGCGATCCTGCGCCAGCTCGATGAGGCCTTGCGCAGTCGCTCGGTGCCGTCGCTGTGCACCGTGCTCTGCAGCCGTCTGCATGGCAACCGCGTCCTGCTCAGCTCGGGCGGACACCCGCCGGCGCTGCTGGTCAGCGCGACCGGAGGCGTGCAAGAGATCTCCGGCGCCGGTCCGCTGCTGGGAGCGTTTGACGACTCACGTTGGCCGGAGGTGCCGCTTGTCGTCTCCCCCGATCAGCTGCTGCTCCTCTATACCGACGGCGTGACCGAGACCGTCGGAGCGTCAGATCGATTCGGCAGCGCCCGCTTGAAGGCGCTCCTGGCCGACAACGCCACGTCGACACCCTCGGAGGTTCTGGCCCAGCTTGATGCCGAGCTCGATCGCTTCAGCGCCGGAGTACAGCGCGACGACGTCGCCGCACTCGCGCTGCGACCGACGATCGGCTAGTCAGCGATGGTCGATCAGGACCACGCGCAGGCACTCGGACACGGAGTCAGCGTCGCAGCTGAGCTCGTCGGTTAGCAGCGCCAACGGGGAGCTGGTGCCGACAACGGGGTCAGAGCTGTCCAGCAGCTCACGGGTTCCCTCTCGGAACGGGCCGACCGTGATCGACAGGCGCCTCGATTCCGCTTCGAGGCCGAACCCGATCCTCTCCCCGCTCGAGCACCGCCGCGCCAGTGCCCCGATGGCGTCGGTGACGAGATACACATCGGAAAAGCGGTCAAGGCTGAAGCGGGCCGTCGCGGCCAGCGCTCGAGCCAGGCGACCCAGCACTCCGTTGAGCAGCATCACGGGGGACACCGAAGCAATCGCGTCCCCCGACATGTTTCGGGTCCATCCGTCGTCGGGTGCAGCGGGCGCCGGAGCGCCGAACAGCGGGCGCCCGTCGCGCTCGCCGGCGAATACCATCCAAACCTCGGTTCCGCCATCGACTCCGCGCCGGAAATCGGCCTCCTGGGCGAGGGCCTGAATCACGGGTAGCCCAATCCCCTGCATCCGGTCGTCGACCGGTGTGAGCTGCGAGATGCCGGAGCCCTGATCGCGGACGGCGACCTCGATCGCGTCCGGATTGACATACATAGTCACCACCAGTGGTCCCGCCTCACCGCCGTATGCGTGCAGCACGACGTTGTTGCAAGCCTCGCTGACCGCCGTCTTGAGGTCGTCCAATAACTCTGGGTCGATCCTCAGCAACTCGGCGACGCCGCCCAGCATCCCGCGGACCAACGTGAGGTTCTCAGCTCGGCTCGCCAGTTCCAGCCTCACCGTTGGGGAGTCGCCGCTCACGCCTGCCTTTCCGGGGGTTGTTGGTCGGGCGCGCTCAATCTCTCAATGTCCAGCATTTGGTGGCTGCCACGTGGGTAAACAGCAGTTGAGCATGAATTCATCTCCGCGGGTCTCTCCTGGATCGAATCACGACCCGATGGTCCCGCGCGTGCTCGCAGCATCTGGTGGCGAGCTCTCCCGCCCTCCGGTGGCGAACTCTGTCGCGTTCCTATCGGCAGACGGCCTGGAAAAGCTCACACCGACGTGCGATCGCACAACTTCTACCGGGCCGGTTAGTGACCAATCGCGGCTCAGCTGCGTCAGACCCGCGGTAGGTACCGCCAGGACAGGGCTGATGAGAGGGTGCATCGACGCTGAGGGATCGGGGTCTCTGGATCGGCTGCCGACGGTGTAGACGGCATCGAGGGCACTGTTCCGGCCCCCGCAGTGCGGTCCCTTACGTCCACGCCCACCGCACGCCCATGCGTGCCGGCGGTCGCTAGCGCTGTACCCACATGGGGCTCCGCTCAATCCCCACCCGCAAGCTCAATCCCGCGCGTGAGCTCAATCCCCGCGCGGTGTCGCTCGGCTCAATCCCGCACTGCCCGTCGGGGATCGCGCCGCGTCAGGCTCTAGCTAGGAGGGCTCTTCGCCCTCCGTCACCTCTCGCAGTTGGGCCAGCGCCCGCCTGAGAATGCGAGACACCTGCATCTGTGAAACGCCGATGACCTCGGCAATCTGCGTCTGGGTCAGATCTTGCACGAAGCGCAACTCGAGTACGCGGCGCTCGCGACCTGACAGTTGCTGGGCGGCTGAGGCAATCGAAACGCTGGCTTCGACGAATTCGAAGCGCACGTCGGTCTCGCCGAAAGCGTCGGCCAACGTTCCCGACTCGCCGTCGGCGTCGTCCCGCGGGGTGTCGAGCGACACGCAGTGGTGCGCGCCGGCCGTCTCCAGAGCCTCGAGCACTTCCTCGATGCTGAACTCCAGGTACTCGGCCAAGTCATACACGCTGGGCGGGCGGCCCGTCTTGGCGGTCAGCTGCTGCTGGGCCTCCTCGACCTTGAGCGCCAGCTCCTGGGCCCCGCGCGGAACGTGAACAGCCCAGCCCAGGTCGCGGAAGTAGCGCTTCAGCTCCCCGAGGATCGTCGGCACGGCAAACGACGAGAAGGCGGTGCCACGCTCGGTGTCAAAGCGATCGATCGCCTTGACCAGGCCGAGACTGGCCACCTGCAACAGGTCGTCGAACGGCTCGCGCGCGCCGCTGTATCGGCGGGCCAGTTTGCGGGCGAGTGGCAGGAAGCGCTCAACCAGCTCCTCGCGGGCCAGTTGATCACGGTGTTCTTGCCAGCGAACGAAGAGAACCGTCATGTCGGCGCCGGCGGCAGTCTCGGTGCTCGGCAGCCGCTGGCGTGAGAGGGTAGTCGCAGGATGCATGTTTCCCAGCCTTCCCAATCCCCGGAGCTTGAATCGCCTCTGTTAGGAAAATGACACCTGCCACGAGGGCTCAGGGATGGCCTATTCCATCTAGCGCGGCCTGCTGGCGTCCCGCGTGCACCGGTCACAGATGCAGTAGTGACCATGCACGGGCGAGACCTCGAGGCCGCTCATGGCCGGATGGCGCGGATGCGGCTCGATGCGCGCGCGGCCGTCCGCCACTGCCACACCGACGCTGGGCCGCGTCCTGCGGGACGCGCCGACCGCGCGAAGGAAGGGAGGCCAAGTCATGACTGCCACTCGTCGGTAACGATAAGCACGGCAGCGGCAGAATCCCGCCGGTCCTCGACGGGGTATGCCCATTTTCGCCGATCGGCAATCATCCGAGCTGTGAGTCTCGTGGTCACCCAAGATCCGGAAGCGTTCGCGCACCGCGTTTGGTCGTTCATCGAGCCGCGGATCGAGTGCAACGTGCTGGCCACCCTGCTGATGCGCGCTCGCGACGGGCTCTACTCCGAGGCGCGCTCGCTGTTCGCGTATTCCGCGGATAGGCGCGGGGAGATCCGGGCTGCCGCGGCTCGGATCCCACCGTATCCCTTGCTGAGCAGCAGCCTGACCGAGGACGATGCCGATGAGCTGATGGGTGCGTGGCTGGAGCACGACCCATCGCTGCCAGGCGCCACCGGCCCGCCGGACACGGTCAGGGCGCTTTCCGGAGCCTGGAGTCGGCGCCGGCGCGGAATCACGCGCGTCCGGCTGCGCGAGGCCATGCACGTGCTCGAGCAGGTCGAAGATCCTGCCCTCGCCGCGCCCGGGTCACTGCGCCCCGCGCAGCAGGAGGATGCCGAGCAGCTGGCGCGATGGCTGCGCGCGTTCGCAGAGGAAGCGGGAGTTACCGGCGGCAATGACTCCGCCCAGACGTTGGCCCCTCGGATTGCGCGCGGTGGCGTGCTCATCTGGGACGACGATGGCCCCGTGTCCCTTGTCGGCGTCAACCCGCCGGTTGCCGGCGTCGTCAGGATCGGCCCCGTGTACACGCCTCCAGAACACCGTCGGCGCGGATACGCGGGACACGCGGTGGCCGCGGTGAGCCGCCGCGCGCTGCAGGCCGGAGCCAGCCGGTGCATGCTGTTCACCGACCTGGCCAACCCCACCTCGAACAAGATCTACGCCGAGGTCGGCTTCCGGGTGTTCGGAGACTGGGAGGAGCATGAGTTCCTCGCCGACGACGGCGCCCCGTGAGCCTGCCGGAAGCCGTCGCGATCTTTGCCGCGGGCATCGCCGCGGGCACGATCAACACCGTGGTGGGAAGCGGGACACTGTTTACGTTCCCCGTGCTGCTCGCGTTTGGCTACCCGCCGGTGACCGCCAACGTGTCGAATACCGTCGGCCTTGTCCCCGGCTCGGTGTCGGGTGCGGTGGGTTATCGCCGCGAGCTCGTCGGCCAGCGGCATCGCACGATTCCCCTCGCCGCGGCGTCGGTCATCGGCGGCACCGTGGGCGCCGTTCTGCTCTTGACGCTGCCTGCGTCGGCGTTCAAGGCGATCGTCCCGGTGTTCATCGCGATCGCCTTGGCTCTGATCGTCGCGCAGCCGAAGCTGACCAAGGCGATCGCCCGGTATCGGCGACCAGGAAACACGACCGGGCCGGCGGCAACGGTCGCGGTGTTCACCAGCGGCGTCTACGGGGGTTACTTCGGCGCGGCGCAGGGGATCCTCCTGCTGGCCATCCTTGGCCTTTCGTTGGACGAGGACCTCCAGCGGATCAATGCGCTGAAGGTCGTGCTGGCCGGTCTGGTCAATGCGGTCGCCGGGATCGTGTTCGTCTGCTTTGCCAATATCGCCTGGGGGGTCGCGGCTCTGCTCGCCATTGGGTCCATGCTCGGGGGGATCATGGGCGCCCGGGTCGGCCGGCGCCTGCCCCCAGACGCCCTGCGGGCAGTCGTTGTCGTCGTCGGCCTCGCGGCAATCGTCCGCCTGGTGGCCTGAGCCTCAGGAGCGGTTAAACCATCGGTGGACGGGGCCCGTGCCTGACCATACCCGTCTCGCGTTCTACGGCCGCCACCCGCTCGGGCGGAACGCGTGGCCCGTCAGGCGGCGGCTGGAGCCAGGGCCACTTCGCCGGCTCGGCCAGTCCGCGGACCATGTCCTCGATGCCGGCCGGAGTCGAAAGGACCAACATCCTCGCCGTGTCGGACTCGACCCGGAAGGTGTGCGGCATGCCTCCCGGCGAGTATGTCGTCGCCCCGGGCCGGCACAGTCGTCCACGGCTCTCGACCCAGGCTGGCGGACTGCCGGGATCCTCCGCCAGCCCCGGCTCGACAATCCAAACCGTCACGTCGCCTTCCAGCACGTAGAACGTCTCGTCCTGGGGATGGGAGTGCAGCGGGGGTGCGGCATCGTGCGGGAGCACGGCTTCCCACAGCGCGAAACGCCCGTTGGTCTGCTCGGCGTCCAGCTTGATGCGAGCCAGCGTGCCAAGGAACCACAGCGTCTCCTCGGCGCCGGACTTGGTCGGCGCCGAGGCAGTGGCAGCGCTCATGAGGATGCCGCCAGCTCGAAGTCGCGTGGCCGCTCGTAGTTCTTGCCCGGCGTGCCGCCGATCGCTACGACGCGCAGGCCGTCAGCGCCCGGGTGAAGCTTGCGCCTGCATCCTGACTGAACGCGCACGATCGACCCGGTGGCGATCGGCACCCGCTCGCCGTCGATCTCGAAATCTGCCGAGCCCCCCAGCACGACGTAGACCTCCTCCTGACCATCATGTGAATGGTCGTGCTCCGGGTAGTGGGCGAAGTCTGCAGGGAAGTCGAACACCTGGATCCCGAAGGACTCCACCCCGAGCTCGGCGCCGGCCAGCTTGACCAGACCGTCATGGATCGTCGCCATGTCGTCGATTGTCTTGACGGTGTATTCGCTCATCGCGCCCTCCTGGAGTTGTTGCCGTGTCCGTCACTGACGCTACTCCATGCCCCCGCCCCCGAACATCGGCGCATCTGCCTATGTTTGGCGCTCGTCTTGCCTATCTTGGCTCAGCAGTCCTCTGGCCCGGGCTGCCTCAATCGCCGACACCCGGTTGATCGCTCCCAACTTGCCGAGGATCGCCGAGACATGGTGGGCGACGGTGCGCTCCGACAGATGCAGCGCGTCGGCGATCGTATGGTTCGTCGCGCCCGTGGCCAGCTCATCAAGCACCTGTTGCTCGCGCCGTGTCAGTCCGGCCGCGTTGGCCAGCGTCGATCGCCTTGGCCCGCGTGGGGTCCTGGCACCACTGGCCGCCCGCTCGCGCGCGAACGCTCGGCTCGCCGCGCTCGCGCCGAGCCGGTGCAAGCTGCGCAGTGCGTCGCGAGCGGCACGATCATCGCCCCGCACCGCCGCCAGAGCCGCCTCGTAGGGTGCCTCCGCCTCGTTCCAGGCTTGGATCGCTCGGCGCCAGTCGCCCTCAAGTTCGTGCTGAATGGGCACGGGCGTGCCGTCCGGCAGATCGAGCGCCAGCCCAAGGCGAGACGCCCACAGGGCGAGCTCCGCGCCCGTCCGCGCAAAGCGCGTTGTGGCCGGTGACTCGCCGGCCGCCTGGATCTCGCCGCGGGCAGCGACGCGGTCACCCCGAATCCAGGCCGCCTCCACGCGGGCCACGCGCGCGGTTCCGTGGCGCGAGCTCTCGGGCGTCTGCTCAAGCTCCCGCCTCACGTCGTCGAGCAGCTGGGCTGAATCGGACTCGCCGCGGCGGGCCGCGACCAGGCCGCGAATTGCATTGGCGATCGGGGTCTCGCTGACCCAATCGCGATCCGGCTGATCGACAACCGCAAGCGCGTCGCTCCAGCGACCACGATCGAGGAGACTCCGCGCCCTGAACACCTCGACGGCGAACCCAGGGATTGTCGTCTGATACGCGTCGAAAATAGCCAGCGCCTCGCGTGCCGTTTCGTCCACGAAGACCCCTCGTCGCAAGATCGCGCCCACAAAGACCAGGTTGACGTAGCTCCGGACGGTCTGGATCGCGAGCCCCGCGTCGCGTGCGCGCCGCAAAGCCTCGGCGAGCAGGGGCAGAGACGCCGCGTCGCCACGGTGTCCTCGCGCCAGGCCAAGGCTGATCTTGACGTCGATCTCGATCTCGACCAGGCCGGCGCGCTCAGCCAGCTCGAGGGCGCGCGGTGCGTCGCTGACCGCCACGCCCGGGTCCAGCACGGTCGCCTCCATCCTGACACGAGTCGAGTGCGCGCGCGCGAGGGCCGGCACATCATCGGTCCGCTCGAGCACAGCCACGGCCTGCTGGGCTGCAGACCGGGCTTCGAGGACACGATCGAGCGACCACAGGCCGTGAGCCAGAACGACCAGCGCTCGGCCCTGTCTGACGGGATCGCCGATCGCCACGGCCAGGGCGACCGCCGCCTGCGCCGATGAGACCGCCTCATCGAGGCGCGGGCTGGCGAAGTTGGCGGTCCGTGAATGTTGGATCAGCAGCTCAAACCGTTCGCCCGAGCTCAGATCGTCGCCCAGCCGCAGCGCGCGCTCTGCCTGGAGGCTCGTCTCCCTCAGCGCCCCCATTCGCTCGGCCTCGGTGGCCGCAATCACCGCGTATCGGCAGGCGTCGTCAGCCAGGCCTGCGAGCTCGGCGTGATGCGCCAGACGCGCGGCGTCAGCCGAATGTGGTCGCTGCGCCAGGGCGGTGACGACGCGGCCATGGAGCTCGAGGCGCCGCGGCGGCGAGATCGAGTCCTCGATTGCCTCGCGCAGCAGTTCGTGACGGAAGCCGAGCACCGAACCCGAGGCGACGAGAACCCCGCGAGCCAATGCCTCCTCGATGGCGGGGCCACTGTCCGGGACGATCTCCTCGAGCACCGCCGGCTCCACACGCTGGCCGATCACGGCAGCCGCATCGACGACCGAGCGGCCTCGCGGACTCAGCCGACCCGCGCGGGCGAGCGCCGCGTGTCGGACCGAGGGTGGGAATTGCTCGCCGGCGGCGATGGCCTCGACGATGAGAAATGGGTTGCCGCCGGTGACCCGCGTGAGCCGAGCCGGGTCGACGCCCGCCGGCTCGGCCAGCTGGCGAATCGCGACCGGAGATAGTGGGCGCAGGACCAGGTGACGCGTCGAAGGATTCGTGGCCAGGTCGCCCAGCAGTTGGGCGAGCTGTGGATTAGCCGCCACCTCGTCATCGCGGTAGGTGACGACGAGCGCGGTTCGCTGCCCTTCGACGCGACGGGTCAGGAGCCGCAACACGTCGAGCGACGCCGGATCGGCCCAGTGGGCGTCCTCGACAACAGCGACCGTGGGGCCGAGGCGGGACATCGATTCGAGCAGGTTGCGGGCGAGCAGCAACCTGTCACTCAACTCGGCCTCCGCCGGCTCGCACACTCCCGCCACCTCGGCCAGCTCCCGCAGTGGAGCCAGCGGGATCGGAACTGACAGTGGCTCACAGCCGCCGACCAGAAAAGCAACCCGGTGCCCGAGCTCGGCCCGCAGGGCTCGAAGCAATGACGTCTTGCCGATCCCCGCCTCACCGCCGACCAGCACGAGCGACCCCCTACCGCCAATCGCATCGCCCGCCGCCTGGGCGAGGATCTCGAGCTCGCCCTCACGCTCGAGCAAGCGGTCCATGCGGCAAGGCTAACGTGCTGCCCTCCCAGTCTGGTAAAAGCACATCGTGTTCTTCGTAGTCATTCGCCGCCGCGGTCCCGAGTGGGATCCGGCACTCCCGATGGAGCTGCAGTCAGAGTGGCCGGAGCACGCGGCGTTCATGGACCAACTGGTCAGCGCCGGAATCGTGGTCCTGGGTGGCCCGCTCGCCGACGAGGAGCGCGTCGTCCTGGCGATGGAGTCTGACTCGGAGCAGGCGATCACGGACACGCTTGCGGCGGATCCATGGAGCGGGTCGCACCTGGTCATCGGCTCGATCGATCAGTGGACCATCCGCCTCGATGGTCGCGGCAAGGGTTGAGAGGCGAGTTAGGCGATCTACCCGAGCTTCGCCAGCGCCTGCTCGTGCAGTAGGCCGTTGCTGACGATCGCGCCGTCGGCGTCGATGCGATCGCCGCCGGCCAGGTCGGTGAAGATGCCACCGGCCTCTTCGATGAGGATCTTCGTGGGTGCGTAATCCCAGGGATAGGCGTCGGTCCCGAGCGCCACGTCGGCGTCGCCGGAGACCACGGCGAGGAAGCTGTCGCCCTGGTTGGGACGAACGCGTGCGCAGTGGGCGGCGACCGTGGCCAGCGGGTGAGTCGTGATCCCCTGCGCCAGAGTCTCGTGCCAATCGTCGCTGACCGTTGCCTCCGACAGCCGGGCCGTGGTCGAGACGGTGACCTGCTCACCGTTGCGAAATGCGCCGCCGTCACGGCTGGCCCACCAACGCCGGTCGAGCGCCGGACAGTCCACAACGCCGACGATGACTTCGCCCTCGCGCGCGAGCGCGATCAGGGTCGTCCAGGTGGGATCTCCGCTGACGAACGCACTGGTGCCATCGATCGGATCCAGATACCACAGCCAGTTGGCCTCGCCAGTGGACCCGAATTCCTCACCGCTGATGGCATCCGATGGGTACCGACTCGAGATGCGCTCGCGCAGGGCGCGCTCAACGGCCAGATCGATGTCCGTCACCGGCGAGCCGTCTGGCTTGATCCGGGTCGAGAAGTCGCGGGCCACGAATCGGTGCAGCGTGAGGCCGACGGCCAAATCGGCCAGTTCGAGTGCGAAGTCGAGGCCCGAGCGGATCGCATCAGCGCCGGCCGTGGCGCGGTCGCTCACGAGGACTGTCCGAGGCGCGCTTCGTCGATGATCGGCTCGAACAGCTCGACCGGGTTGCCCGAGGGATCCTCGACCAGGATCTGCTTGCCGCCGACACCGGTGACGATGTCGTTGCGGAGACGCACGCCGCTTGCGCTCAGCTCGTTCACGAGGGCCTCGAGGTCGTCCACCTCGAGCTGGAAGCGATTCCAGCCCCCGGGTTCGGGCACCGTCCCGTCGGGCATCGCCTGACCGCCCCCCGGTCCGCCGCCCGGAGCGCTGAGGACAAGTCGCAACGGCCCGCGCGAGAGCATCGCGAACGCCGGGGCTGGGTGCATGTCCTCGTGGAAGCCGAGCCGCCCGCAGTAGAACTCGATCGCTGCATCTACGTCGTTGACGATGTAGCGCACGCTGACGCTGGCCATGGAACGCTCCTTCCCGTTGGTTGCCGTCCCAGTGTCGCGCTGGGAATCCATCACGACACTGGACCGTAGCGGTCAGTGATCCGGGGTCGCTGGCGCCGCGTATAGCCCTCAGACCCATTCGACAGGTCATCGCAATTACCACCGTGTTGCATTAGCCACTCGGTGGCGTATAGGTTGTCGTCTGGTGCGAGACACGGCTAGCTGATTGCACCGGAGAGGAGAGACCATGGAAGCCTCGTCGTTGCCGCTACGCCAGCCGCCTGTGTGGGCACGGGTCAGAGCGGCCTTGCACCCGTCGGAATGGCGGCGGGTCGGCGGGATGGTCGCGGTGATCATCGGTCTGCATGTGGTCGGCTTTGGACTTCTCCTGCTCGTCGTTGTCCCACAGCACTTCAAGCTCGGCACGGCGGGCACGTTCGCGATCGGAACAGGCATCACGGCCTACACGCTCGGTCTGCGCCACGCCTTCGACGCCGACCACATCGCGGCGATCGACAACACGACCCGCAAGATGATGAGCGAAGGCAAGCGACCGCTGAGCGTTGGGTTCTTCTTCTCGCTGGGGCACTCCACCATCGTCTTCGGCCTCACGTTCCTCCTGTCGATCGGCGTTCGAGCGCTGAGCGGCCCGGTGCAAAACAACGGCTCGACCCTCCACAAGGCAACGAACGTCATCGGCACGACCGTCTCGGGATCGTTTCTGTACCTGATCGCCATCCTCAACATCCTGATACTGGTCAGCATCGTCCGGATCTTCCTCGACATGCGCCGCGGTGCCTACAACGAGGAGGACCTCGAGGATCAGCTGAGCTCGCGGGGACTGATGAACCGCTTCTTCGGCAAGCGGATGAACAAGATCACCGAGCCGTGGCAGATGTACCCGCTCGGGGTGCTATTCGGCCTGGGCTTCGACACGGCGACCGAGGTCGCGCTCCTGGTCCTCGCCGCCGGCGCCGGCGCCGCCGGGCTTCCGTTCTACGCGATCCTCTGCCTCCCGATCCTGTTCGCCGCGGGAATGTCGCTGCTCGACACCATCGATGGCTCATTCATGAATTTCGCCTACGGCTGGGCGTTCTCAAAGCCGGTACGTAAGGTCTATTACAACATCACGATCACGGGCCTTTCAGTGGTGATCGCGCTGTTCATCGGTACGATCGAGCTCGTTGGACTGGTCACGGACAAGCTCGACCTGCATGGCTCCGTGGTCAACTGGTTGCAGAACTTCAACATCAACACCGCGGGTTTCATCATCGTGGGAATGTTCGTGGTCACGTGGACTCTTGCACTCGCCGTGTGGCGCTTCGCACGGATCGAGGAGAAGTGGAGTACCGGCATGGAATTGGCCGCGGCACGATCCGCTGCGGAGGCGGACGGCTAGGCGGGGCGGTTGACCGACGCGCCGCAGGCAGCCCCGCTTGCGATTGCCACGATCGACGAGGCGATCGAGATCATGCGCGGGCAGGGCCTGCGGCTGTCGACGCCGCGGCGGCTGATCCTGGAAGCGCTGTTCGCAGCGGCCGGTCCGGTGTCCGCGGTGCAGATATCGCGAAAGTTGTCGATCGAGATCACGTCCGTTTACCGAAACCTGGAGATGCTCGAAGAACACGGTCTGGTCCGCCACGTCCATCTGGCGCACGGCCCCGGACTGTACGTGCTCGTCGGTCGTGTCGAGCACGAGTACCTGTACTGCGAGCTTTGCGAGAAGGTCACCCCCGTGGCGGTCGAGGAGCTCGACCCCGTCCGTGATCGGATCAGACAGCGGTTCGGATACGAGGCCCACTTCACCCACTTCGCCATCGTCGGGCTTTGCCCGACATGCGCAGCGAGCGAGCGGCGTCGTGTATCGGGTTCATCCGAGACTCGGTAGCCTGGGCGCCGACGTTGCAGCGCGTGTACGGGGCCGGAGGTGGCCGCGAACTCCGGACGACTCGAGGAGTGGAGGGAACGCGCGCCGGATGGCACCGATGAATCCTCGCTCCCAGGGCGGTCTTACTTCCCGGAACCACGATCTGGGAGACCACAATGAACGCTCACGTAATGCATGAAATTGCTCGGTCGCGGGTCGACGACCTCAGGCGCGCGAGTGACGCCGATCACCCCTCAACCACGGACACGCCAAGGCCCCGCATCCGCCTCGGCACACGGTGGCTTCGGCGGGGGACGAGGACCCGGGGCGTGAGCTCTCGGGCCATCCCGAGTGCGTGAGCGGTCAACGGCTCGTTCTTCCATTCTGGGGGGTGGTGCAGACCACCCCTTGGGTTGCTGGTCGACGCGACTGTGCGCGCGTAACTTGCTGACACACAGTCAATCGCTTCTGATGGAGAACGAAATGTCGAAGTTCCGCCGCTCACGCCTGATCCCCGCCGTCACCGCCGCGCTCAGCGTTGCCGCTCTTGCGCCAGCCGCCGCGTCGGCGTCGACTTCTTGGTTCGGATCGAGCCTCAACCACACTCCGGCCAACGCGGGACAGACGTGCGCCGACGACGGCGTCGGCCTCGCCGGCGATGTGTGCACGCACGTTGGTTCCGACTATCCGGGCACCTCCGGTCGCGTCAAGTCGCCGGCGACCGGCACGATCGTCGCGCTGAAGGTTCGCCCCCAGGGTCCGATGACGTTCACGGCCGAGGTCGTCAATGTCCGCAAGCTGTCATCCAACCTCCACAGCGGCCAGGCGCAGGCAACCGCCCACAGCCGCCGGATCAAGCTCGCGGGCCCGACCCAGGACCAGATGGACAACAGCGTCTACCCGGTCGACACCGTTCTGGTGAAGATGAAGGTCAACAAGGGCCAGGAGATCGCCATCAACACGACCAGCAACACAGCTGAGTACTGCTCCGACGGCACACCTGGCCAGCTCCTCTTCGACCCCATCCTGATCCCGGGAGCCGGATTCAGCCACAGCCGCGGCGTTGACGATTGCCTGATGCTCGTCCGGGCGATCGTGAAGCACTAGCACGGTAAGACATTGCGCCCCATACGGGCCCCGGGAAACCGGGGCCCGTTTTCATGCCGACCGACAACGGCAAGCGTTTGCGGTCTCCGTCTCGGACCTGGCCGTTCTTGCCGTCAACATCGCAGGCTCACTCAAGCCACTCCGTGACCATCGTCGGGTTGGCGTGAATGCAGACCAACGTCGAGGCCCCGGGCCCATCGTTGTTGAACTTGTGCGGGACGCCTGGAGGTGCGATGACGATGTCGCCAGGGCCGGCCCTCAGATGTTCATCGCCGAGTTGAAAGGTGAGGTGTCCATCCTGAACGACCCACGTTTCGTCATACGGGTGGCGATGTAGCCGCGGTCCCTGCCCCGGAGCGCTGTGATCCAGGATCAACGAGATCGTCGCGCCATGGTCGGCGCCCTTGAGATTTCCAGTCTCGAGCATGCTCGCGTTAACGATTGGCATGGTCAGCCTCCTGAGCCGGTTGTGATGTAAGGGAGCATCCGTGGTGGCGAGCCCGTCGCTGTGCGTCATCGCTCCAGCTCCCGCTTGAGCGCTTGCAGCCGGTCGCGCCAATAGGCCTTCATTCGCTCAGCCTCCCCGGCGTCGGGAAATCGGCGATGCTCGAGCGCGATCGTGCTCTTCGCCTCGTCCTTGACGAGGAAGGTGACGTTGACCCGCGTCTGCGCGTCGCCCCAATCGAAGCGTGCCGATTTCGGCCGGGTGGCGGTCCTCCGGACGAGCTCGCCGTCGGGCAGCCAACGCCGGCGCGCGGAGCTGTCGACGACCGCGTCATACAGCGGCTCGATCGGCACGGCCACCGTTCGCGAGACCGTGACCGCGAATCCATCGTCCTTCTCGCCCACGACGCGGAGGCCACGGGCAAGCTCATAGCTCGAGGCGATCGCCTGGGCGTTCCAGGCCAGCGGCTCGATCTGGAGGCTGTCGGCGACCCAGCGGGCGATTTCGCGGTGCGGCCGGTCTGCCGCCCCCCACTCGTCCAGCCTCGCGAACCACTCCTCCCAGCCCTGGCCGGTGCGCTGGCGGATCTTCTCGTCCGAGGTCGCGAGCCGCACTCCAGCCGTTGTCCTCGGTTCATCAGCCCGAAGCAGCATGACGCGCGCCGCCGTGTAGCTTTCGCCCGTCTTGGCCATCCGCGCGCGAACCAAACGCTTGAACGATTTGTGCTCGGTCATCTCTTCTGTTCCTTTCGAACAAGCGCGGCACCATGACTCACGCTCACGGCGCCCCACCGGAAAGGGCAATGAACTGACCGGCGTCCCGAGAGCACGAGCTCCCTTTGCCCCCGCTCTCTAGGCCGGCGGCGTCAGCGCCGGAAGTGGGGGTTGGGCGCGGGACGGCGCCGGATGATCGTATTGCTAGCAGCTATGACCCCCGCCGGCAACAAGACTCATCAGTCCGGACCGTCAGCAACCTTCCGAACGTCGTTGCAGCGATCGTCCCGGCAGTATCGTCGCCTGAGGAAGGGGCCTGCCCGGGCCGAGGACGACGAGGGGATCGAGGACACCGATGATGCAACCGGCTCGGATCTGGTACCAGAGCTTCACCGACCCCGACGTGGACGCGCCGTACTTCACGCGCCTGCGCGGCTACCTGCGATCGATCGCCGGTCCCGGTTGCGACGTCGACCTGTTCGGGCTGCGGCCGGGCGACCGATTCCTGCACCCGATCACCGAGTTCCGCTGTGCGGCACAGGTGATCTCGGCAGCACTCAGGGCCCAGCGC
The DNA here is from genome assembly GCA_963749545.1 of uncultured Solirubrobacterales bacterium. GTDB lineage: Bacteria > Actinomycetota > Thermoleophilia > Solirubrobacterales > Solirubrobacteraceae > Palsa-465. Next base: position 331,206 of record CAVVNG010000019.1, on the reverse strand, counting down.
GAGGGATACGACGCGTTTGTGATCGGCCACTTCCAGGAGCCGGCCCTAAGCGAGACGCGCGCGGCCGTGCAGATCCCGGTGATCGGGCTCGGCGAGACGACCATGCTGCACGCCTGCACGCTCGGGCGCAAGACAGCGCTCGTGACGATCAATCCGGTGTTCGTCCCCTACCACGAGCAGCAGATCGTCCGCCACGGCCTTGAACGCCGTGTCGTCGCGGTTCGCGCGATTGAGGCGCAGGTCGAACAGTTCAACGCCGCGTTCGACGACGAGCGCGAATATGAGCAACTGCGCGCGCAGTTCGTCGCCCAGATCGAGCCGATCCTCGAGCTAGGGGTCGACGTGATCATCCTCGCCGGGGGGTACCCGATGCTGCTGTTCGCGCGCGAGGTGGGATTCCACGTGGATGGGGCCATGGTCCTCAACGGGCTGCCGGTGGCGGTCGCGGCGGCGGAGACGGCGATCCGGCTCACGCGTCTGAATCGGACCGCCACCAGCCGGCGCTCCACGTACGCGCTCCCGCCGGGTGAAGCGGTCGCCGAGTTCGAGCGGCTGCTCGGTCTGCCCGGTCCCACGCTGTGAGCGAACTCGAGTTTCTCAACGCGCTGCATGTCGAGATGGTCCGCCACCGCGAGCTGCGACCAGAGGCCCATCGGCACGAGCTCTTTCAGACATCGACGATCGCCGCTCTGCTCCACGGCGCCTTCGACGGTGATGTAACACTGGCCGAAGTTCTCCAGCACGGTGACCTGGGGCTCGGGACTTTGAACGGGCTGGACGGTGAGCTCGTCATCATCGATGGGCGGGCGTGGAGGGCGGATCATGACTGCGTGCTGACGGCTGTGCCTCGGCGCGCACGGACGCCGTACGCCGTGGTCGTGCCGTTTTCACCCGGGCCGCCGATCGCTCTGCGCGCGCCATTGCCCTTCGCCTCGCTGGGAGAGGCCGTCGGGCATCGCCTGGAGGGCACCAAACGTCCGATCGCAGTGCGAATCGATGGCCGGTTCGCGCACGTACGCGTCCGCTCGGTTCGTCGACAGCGACGGCCATACCCGCAACTGGCCCAAGCGCTCGCCCAGCAGCGCATCAGCGAGCTCCGCGACGTGCCGGGGACGATGGTTGGTTTCGGCTTTCCGGACGCACTCAGCGGCATCGAGATGATCGGGTGGCATCTGCATTTCGCGACCGATGTCCGCACTCGCGGCGGACACGTGCTCGACTTCGCGCTTCGAGATGGAATCGCCCACCTCGACGACGCCACCGAGCTGAAGGTCGAGTTGCCACCGGCCGTCGACCTTCATCCCGAGGCCATCCTCGATCAGCAAGCACTGCGACGGCTCGAGAGCGACGGCTAACGCACGATGGATGCTCACAGCCGCAGGCGCGTGCCGTGGAGTACGGTGCCGGCCTGCTTCACGCGACGGATGACGGGTGAGATCTCGGCGGAGCGAATCGCGTCGATCGCCCCGATCTCGTTGGTCAGAAGCCCGTAGAGCTCGGTTGCGCTTCTACACACGACCGAGGCTGCGAGATTGGCGGGGCCGCTCACCGCCGCCACGAAGGTCGTCTGCTCGAGCGCCGCGAGCCGGGCGCCCACTGGCTCCAGGTCTCCCGGAGCGACCGACAACCAAAGGCTCGCGGCGGTCGGAAACCCGAGCAGCTCGGTCGCGACGTCAGTGTGGACGTAGGCCTGCTCCCGTGCGAGCAGCGTCTCGAGGCGCCGTCGCGCCCGCGCCGGTGAGATCCGTGCAGCCGTCGCGAGTTGCGCGTAGCCCGCCCGGCCATCTTCGCGTAGGAGGGCAAACAGCGCCGCGTCCTCGGGCCGGGTGTCAGGGTCCCCGTCCGATCGCACAGCGGACGCGGCGGATCGCAGTGCCTCCGCTTCGGATGTGTCGAGCGGGTCGTCAAAGGCTGACCAATCGCCGATGCCGCCACCGGCGAACAGCTTCATGATCGCGTGTGCCGTAACCGCGGCGACGAGGTTCGTGCGAGCGAGCCGCTCGAGCAGCAGCGCATCCCGGGCCTCGAGCGAGCTGGGCCGGCTGATGCAGACGATCTCGGCACCGCCGGACATGATCCGCACCCAGGAAACGTCGTCGCGCTGCGCCAGCGCCGCGGCCAGTCGTGTCGCCGCCCCCGGGCGGACGCCGATGCGGACGATCCATTCGAGCCCCTGATCGATCGCCTCCGAGAGCACAACCACGCGGACGGCGCCCGCCTCGCGCAGGCGGCGGTAGCGGCGGGCAACCGTTTGTTCGGAGGTCCCGATCACCTCCGACAACAGGCTGAACGCGGCCCGTCCATCGATGATCAGCGCGTGCAGCAGCTGGTTGTCGGTCCTGTCCAATCTGAAGGATTGAGACGCCGGCACCGCCATACGTGGAGGATATCCACGATTCCTGACATATAACTGGGCAAGGCGGCCACTCGTGGTGACACTCGGGGCATGCACAAATGGCTTCCACTCTTCTCGGTCGCGCTAGGCGCGTTCATGCTGTTGATCGACGTCTCCATCGTCAACGTCGCGCTGCCGGCGATGACCATCGCTCTGCATGCCTCCTTCGCTCAGCTCCAATGGGTGATCGACATCTACGCGCTCGCGCTCGCGGCGCTGCTGCTCGGGCTGGGGTCGCTGTCGGACCTCGTCGGACGCAAGCCCGTGTACATCGGCGGGCTCGTCGTGTTCGCGCTGGCATCGCTGGCCGCCGGTCTTGCCCATGACACGACCACGCTGATCCTTGCCCGCGGTGTTCAGGGAATTGGCGGCGCGGCGATGTTCGCCACCACCATTGCGATACTCGGCAGCTCGTACCAGGGTCGCGACCGCGCATTCGCGTTCGGCGTTTGGGGCGCGGTCAACGGTGCCGCCGCGGCCGCCGGGCCGATCATCGGGGGGTTGCTGACGCAGACGCTCTCCTGGCGCTGGGTGTTCTTCGTGAACCTTCCGGTCACCGTGCTCGCGATCGCTGTGAGCGCGCGTGTTCTGCCGCGCGAGCGCCGGCGCGCCGACGGGCGCATTGACATTCCCGGGGCGCTTGCCTTCACCGCCGCGGCAGGCACGATCACGACTGCACTGACACGGGCATCTGAGAGCGGCTGGACATCGACGACCACGCTCGGGCTCCTTGCAGCCGGCGCCGTGGCGACGGTCACGTTCGTAACCATCGAGGCGCGCCGCCGCCGGCCGCTGCTCGAGCTCGCGCTGCTGCGACGGCCAGCGTTCGCCGGCTTACTCGCGGCGGCGCTGCTGTATTCGATCGCGGCCTTCGCATATCTCACCTACGAATCGCTGTGGCTGCAGTCCGTGCGCGGCATGAGCCCCGCCCAGACGGGGCTGGCGCTCACGCCGCTCGCCGGTTCGGCGCTGATCGTTTCGCTGGCAGCAGGACGCTGGCTGCATGCAGTGCAGGACCGCTGGCGGATCGCGAGCGGACTGACGCTGATCGGCTCCGGCGCGATCGCCCAGGCCCACCTCGGCGCCGGCTCGAGCTGGCCCGCACTGCTACCCGGTCTGGTCCTCACCGGCGTCGGTGTCGGCCTGGCGACCGGCCCGCTGGCAAGCGCCGTACTCGCGACGGTGCCCGGCGATCGTGGCGGGATGGCGTCGGGCGCGCTCAACACCGCCCGCCAGCTCGGGTACGCGCTCGGGATCGCCGCGCTGGGGCTGGCGTGCACCAAGGCGATCGCGGACCGCCTGACGGCCGCGATCGGCGCGCACCATGCCGGCGGAGCGGCGCGTGCCATCACCGGCGGCCAAGCGCACGCCCTGCTGACCACCGCCCCGCCGGACCGGCGCGCGGTTCTCGATCACGCCCTTCACGCCGCGTTCGCGCACGGACTCGACCTCACCCTCCTCGCCGCCGGCGGCGCGGGTCTCGCAGCGGCCGCGCTCGTCGTGCTGGCACTGCGCCCACGCACCGCGCCGGTGGCGCGCCCTGGTACTTCCATGGCCGGCGAACTGACCCGCTCGACGTGAGCGGACTCGCGCGCGCCCGTGATCCCGGAGGTCACCGCCGGCGCTTGCATCGGGCCTGCGTGTTGCTGGAGAATCGACCCCCGAGGGCGCGAGGTATGAGCCGGAACCGAGCCACGCTGCGCCAACCCCGTGATCCCTAGCCGGACTCTCTGAGTCATCCCAAGGAGATCTCAATCATGAACATGCCTCGCGCTGACGATTGGCTTAGTCGTGGTGGCCACTTCTCATGGCGGCCGCCGCAGGGGAATGCCTCCTCGGTGGAGATATTCCACGTTGAGATGGGCGAGCCCGACGCTCCGGTGCTGCTCCTCATACACGGCTGGCCCACCAGCAGCATCGACTGGTTTGAGGTCGCCATTCGGCTGAGCGCGAGCTTCCGCGTCTGCGCATTGGACTTCCCGGGGTTTGGTTTCTCAGACAAGCCGCGCGGGTGGGGTTACAGCCTCACGCGAGACGAGGAGCTGATCGAGTTCTACCTCTCGGAGGTGATCGGCGCCGAGGCCGGTGTGGTGGCCGCGCACGATCGTGGCGACAGCGTGGCGCTCCTCCATGCCGCCCGCTGCGCTGAAGGCCGGTCGGCGACGCGACTCGAGCACTTGATTCTGTCGAACGCCAACATCTTCCTGCCCCTGTCGAACCTGACGGACGCGCAGCGACGGATACTCGACCAACGGTCAGGGCCCCAAGTCGCGGCTGCCCTGACTCCCTCGCAGTTGGCCGAGGCCATGGGTGCGAGCACCTTCACCCCGCCACGGCGAGCTGGTGATCCCGAGGTCGAGGCCCTCGCTGCGACGTTCGGCCACAACGACGGCGTCAAGGTTCTGCACGAGACCATCCAGTATTTGGTCGAGCGATCGAAGGACGAGGAGAAGTGGCTGACGGCGCTTGCCGAGGCCGCATTCCCCGTGACCGTGGTCTGGGGGCTGTACGACATGGTTTCGCCACCCCGTGTGGCGAGCTATGTGTGGAATGAATACTTGATGATGCGGCCCGGCCACAATCGTCTGTACTTCATCCCGGACGCGAATCACTATCTGCAGAACGACCGGCCGGAGGCCTTCGTGACGGTGCTCCTCCACGCCCTCGAAGGCGGCGACGCCCAGGGGCCCGGCGCCCTCGGGCCGGACCTGGGCGCTCCCCTGCTTGTCGACAGTTCGCGTGAACGCTTGCCGGACGCGGCTGACCTGCTCCACGAAGCACCGTGAGCGCGCGCATTCCCCGGCTGGGGGATCAGCTCACCGCCTGTTTCACGAGCGCGCCGATCCGTGCCTCTTCGGCGGCGTTCAACTCCTTCAGCGCGAAGTAGGTCGGCCACATGGAGCCGTCGTCGAGGTTCGCCCTGTCGCTGAAGCCGAGCGTCGCGTACCTCGTCTTGAACTTCTGGGCGCTTTGGAAGAAGCACACGACCTTGTCGTCTTTGGCGTAGGCGGGCATCCCGTACCAGGTTCTCGGCGCGAGGTCAGGCGCACTGGCCTTGACGATGGCGTGGACACGCTCGGCCTTAGTGCGATCTGGTTCTGGCATCTCGGCGATCTTCGCGAGCACGTCGGCTTCCCCATCCGCCTTGCCCGCGCGCGATCCGCGGCGCGTGGCCGCCTTGAGCTCTTGTGCGCGCGCCCTCATCGCGGCGCGTTCCTCGGCGGTGAATCCGTTGGACTGCTTCTTGCTCGCGGTGGGGCTCTTGGCGGACTCTTGCGTGCCCTTCTTTGGGCTCATGGAAACCTCCTCAGGTTGTTGTGTCATGTTGGCAATCGCCAGAGGGCTCAGTGGAGCTCCGGGATGCGGATCAGGATGCTTGCCGGATGGCAGACGCCGCGGCCGCGACGGCCGGACGCGGCGTGCCGCCTGACGGCTCCCACGCGAACCCGTCCGGGTCGGCGAACGAGCCGGCATCGCTGCCAATGGCGATTCGGTGCGAGCCGGTGCCGTCGGGGGAGACGCCGGCATCCTTGGCCAGCGCGCGGCGCCCGTATAGCGCCAGCTTGATTGGCGCGGTGGCGAACTCGACGTACTTGCGGCCGAAGCTCCTCGCCACCTCCAGGCCGCGGTCGATGTAGAACCGCTTGCTCGCGGCAACGTCCGCCGCTCCCAGCAGGAGCACGATCTCGTCGATCTGCCGAGTGGCGGGGCCGTTGTCCTTCTTGACTGAGGTCGCGACCTTCCAGATCGTCCCGTCGGGGGCACGTACGACGCCACCGTAGCCCCAGAACCCCTTGTTGGCAGGCTTCAGCGGTGTCGCGCCAGCGTCGAGGGCGGCGTCGATGAGGCCGTCGACCGTGGCCGGCCGGGACACCACGAGCGACAGCGTAAATCCACGAAAGCCGGCCGTTGGCGTGTCCGAGGTGCGCACGGCCAGCTCATCGTCCAAACCAAACGCGGCCGCGTAGAAGGCTTTGGCGGCCGTCGGTTCCGGCACGTCGAGGGTAAGCGATTCGATGGAGGTCACGGCAGGTCCTTTCGTGAAGGAGTTTGGAATTGCCTGGAGGCTTGACCATCATGGTAATCCACTATGATGGTATATGACAATGATTGTACGTCTCCAGCGAATGTGCGAAGATTGACCGATGGCAGCATCCGTATCGACCGATATCGAGGTGGCCGAGTTCGCCGGCCAACTGTTCTTCCGGCTATGGCGTGCCTCGCATACCCGAACCGCGGAGACGCTCAACTCAATTGGCCTCACGCCCGCGCTGTTCGCGCTCCTCAACGTGCTCGGCGCCCGTGACGGGGCTATCCAGCAGCAGCTGAGCTCCGACATGGGTATCGATCCGAGCGCGATGGTCAAGCTGATCAACGAACTCGAAGGCGCGGGGCTGGCCGAGCGCCGACGGCGTCCCGGCGATCGCCGCGCGTGGGAGGTATCGATCACACCGAAGGGTCGGCGCACGCTGGAGCGGGCCAGACGATCCGTCGCGCAGGTAGAGGACGAGGTGCTGGGGGGGCTCACCGCCGCCGATCGCCGTCAGCTGCTGATGCTTCTCCGACGCGCGCTCATCTCCGCGCCTCCTCAACCTCCCTGGCGCCCCGACGAGGACGACTGAGCGACAGTCCCGGCCGATCCCCGGAGTGCTCGATTCGCTGACGCGGAAGCAGTCCCGCGTTTTCGCGTGTGCGCAGTCTCAGTGGCGCCGAGCGTTCAGGTCGTGCAAGACGCGTTCGATGAACTCACCCTTCTGCTCGGTGTAGCGCTGGTAGTCGAGGCCATCTAGTTGCAGCTTCAGCTGTTTGTACTCCGCGAGGAGCGCCGGGCTACCGATGAGCGCGTCGCGAAATGGCCCGAAGAACCCGTCCGCGTCCGAACCCCCGACAACCAACTGGATGCCCACGCCCAGCCCAGCGGCGTCTGGCGCCGTGAAGCTCGCCAGGGTTGGCGTCCAGTTATCTGGCTGGTGGATGGCATATCGGCGGCGCGGGACCTCGACGGCCTTCGGGAATCACGTTCGCTGACGCGTACAAGCAGGTCGACATCGCCTTTTGTCACTGCGCGATCGGCCGGGACGCGGCGGTCGCGCACGCGGCGGCGATCGCGGAAGCCACCGAGCTGCCGGGTTTCGGCCGATCGTGAGAACGCGTACGCCGATGACCCGGGCGGCATCGCCGAAACCGTGAGGCTCGGAATCCAAGCGGGACTTGCGGGTTGCTCAGCTGAGGACTACACGGGCCGGGATGAGAACCCGTTCTACGAGCTGGCCGAGGCAAGAGAGAGGATCGTTGCAGCCACCGAGGCTGCCCATGGCGGTCCGGTCCGCCTCGTGCTCACCGCCCGGGCCGAGAATCACCTACGTGGGCGCGACGATATCGGCAATACCATCGAGCGCCTTCAGGCCTACCAGGAGGCGGGGGCAGATGTGTTGTTCGCCGCCGGGCTGACGAACCGCGATCACATCCGACGGCTGATCTCATCGGTGGATCTGCCCGTGAGTGTGATCGCACGGCAGGGCTCGGCGTCGGTTGCCGATCTCGCCTCGCTTGGTGCGAGCCGGATCTCCGTCGGACCTGCGTTCGTCTTCAACGCGCTCGGCGCGCTGATCGAGGCCGCGCGCGAGTTCCGAGAGCAGGGGACCTACGGCTATCACGAGCGAGCAGCCGCCGAGGCGCGCGGCGTTCAGGCGGCGTTCGGCCCAGGCGCTTCGGACCCGTCCGATTTGGAGCCTCCGTAGGCGCCGGGTCGCCTCGTGCCAACAGATCGACACGGAGCTTCTCGGCCATCCTGACCGGGCTACCGATCAAGATCCTGCGCGACCTCCCAGATGTGTCCGCCCGGGTCGGCGAGGCAGGCGGTACGCGTTCCCCAGGCCTATCTATCGGGCCGTTGATCAGCGGCACCCCGCGCTCGGCCAACTCCGCGCATGTCGCATCCGCATCGCCCACCCACCCTCAGCCAGCTTCAGGAGCTGCGGAGATCAGACGTAGCTCACGCTCCCCAACCCGAACGACATCACCCGGGCAAAGCTGTCGGCCTCGGCGTCCCTCTGTCTCCCCGTTTACCCACACCGGCTCGGTGGACAGGAACGCCTTAACCTCGGCGCCAGTATCGATCAAGCCCGCGAGCTTCAATAGCTGACCGAGCCTGATCATCGAACCGCGAATCGGAACATCACGCACCATTGGTCAAAGCTATCGCGCCGATCGGGGCATTTCGCCGACCCCACGAACCACGCGCTGTCCCAAATCGATCAAGGCGACGGCCCGCGATCCGGCTGTCGGGCCTCCCGGTTGACGCAGCTGACCTGGACGGGAAGGCTGCCGCGGGCTAGGGTCGGGCCGTGGACGACCCCACGCTGAGAGCCGCTTTCGAGGCGTTGCAACGAGCGGAATTCGCGGCGATGGTTTGGGACGATCGGTGGCGGCTGGTTGCGGTCACTGAGGAGCTGCTGACGATTCTGGGCGGCGGTGTCGAGCAGCCTGATCCGCCGCTTGGCTCGAGTGGGTGGAGTTCCAGGCATCTAGTAGGCCGGGCGGGACAACGTTTGACAGTCAGCACGAGCTGTTCGGTCTCATGGTCGGTGCGCTACTCGGAACCACCCCGGGCGGTGAGGCCGAGCTACGGGCGCTCGTGGACCCGCGCCCGCATGATCTGCTCGAAGGGGTGGTGCCGACGGCCGCGCCGGGGATCTGGTCAACCCGCGTGCAGGTCAACCTCGGTGATCGCACGACCGCGGTGGACGCTTACATCGCTCCCGTGCATGACTGCGAGGGGCGCGGGGTTGGCGGCACTACGGTCGCCAAGCCGGGCGGTCGGGGCGCGATCATGAGCATGCTGGCCCTCGGCGACGGCGCGCTGTTTGATCGGATGCTGCCATTGACGCGCCCGGCGCGACGACCGTCGGCGATTCTGTTCGCCGACCTTGAATCATCGACCGCGCTTGCGCGTCGCCTGTCCACGCAGGCGTACTTCGCGCTCATCCGTCGCGTTGTCGTGCGCGCCGACGTGTCCGTGGTTGGAGCAGGTGGAATTGTCGGCAAGCACGTCGGCGATGGGATCACCGCCTTTTTCCTAGCTGAGCACGCGAGCTCTGAATCGCGCGCGGCGCTTGCGTGTATCGAGGCGGCACGGAGCATGCGCCGCGACGCGGCCGCCGCGGCGGAGCACAGCCAGCTCGCGCCCAGCGACGTCGTCCTCCGCTTCGGGCTCCACTGGGGATCCGGGACCTACATCGGCCGTCTCCTCACAAGCGGCCGTACGGAGATCACGGCCCTCGGCGACGAGGTCAACGAAGCCGCCCGAATCGAGGCCTGCGCGATAGGCGGGCGGTGGCATCGAAGGAGCTGATCGAGCGACTGAATCCCAATGACGCCCGCGCCCTCGAACTCGAACCAGATCGCATCACCTACACCACGCTGCACGATCTCCCGGGTGTCAGCGAGAACGCACGCCGCGACGCACCCACCATCGCCGTGGTCGACATCTAGTCACCCTTGCCGTGCGAGCCGGCACAGGCGCTATGGGCACGCGCACGGGAAGATCATCGCCAAGACCGTGGGGAGCACCACGACCGACCTGACCATCACGGTCAGAACGCAGCAATCGCGTCTCAGTCGTATGAGTTCTCGGCGAGGCGCCAGCCACGATCGGCGTGCGCGTCAATGTGCCGCGCGAGATGTGCGCCGCAATTCGGGCACTCCGTCCGGCCGACGGCGAGTTGGTCACCGGACTCGAGATTGGCAGTCGTTACCGACACCTGCTGGCCGCATCGCGGGCAAGGCGATTCGTTGACTGCGCTGGACAAGGCTATGTTCCGACCGGCTCGTCGCCCGAGATCTGGCCGGCGATCGCGTCCGCCTCCCGCTGCGTCATATTCCGCCCCCGATTCGGCTCGCCTGTCGCCGCCTGGTTCGCGCCGTCAACTGCCCGCTGAAGCGGTTGGGACAGTGCTGTCGCCTCGCTTGACTCAACGCCCTCAAGCACAATCTGGTCGCCTTGCACGATCTCATGGATGTTGATTCGCAGATGCCCTACTGCGGCGTGGCCGGCCAACTCCTTGGCCAGCTGACCGGCCAAGGCCTGCGACCACCGGCGGCTTGGACAGCCAGATAGCCGCACGCGGACACGCACGCCGACGCAGCCGGCGGCACGCGGCTCTCCACGAGCCTGGCCGATGATCTCGTGATGCTCGGACATGCTCTACCTCCTCGGACTGCGTCCGTGCGGTCTATCCCCGGTGCATCGTTGCCCCGACTTCTGCACGACCCGTGACCAGCAACGACGCTCATGCACCAACCGGATGTCTCTATCGAACGTCGTATGGGTGGTCTTCCCACCGATCGCCGTGCGCAATCAACTTCTGATGAGACCCCGCGTGCGGGGGCAGCTGCTCGCCGCTCGTTCGGGCTTACCGGAAGCGGGCTGCGGGCATCGAAGGAAGCCGACCGGAGATCGATCTGACGACTTGAACGACCGATTCACACGCAAGCGGATTAGGAGTCGCGCTCCTCATAAGCCATCATCACCACCGCCCGCCGGCCGCTTTGGTGAAGCACCGCCCCGGCGGTCGACCACGCCCCGTCCACGCCCGCCCCGAGCTTTTCCTCTGGACCTGACGCCCCGTCAGGCAATCTGTACTTGGCGTACCAGCCTTGGCACAAATCCCGCCAAAGAGGCGGGCGGGCGCCGTGATGATTCCACCACTGGTGACATTCAGCGAGCTCCACGACGGCCACGGTACTCAGGCTGGCGTGGTTTCTGCGTTTCGACCATGGACAGCACCGCCGCACCTTGATCTCTGCGAAAGCAGGTGGCGGTGTCGCTCCCCCGGGATACGGATGTCTCGATCCGAGCCGTCAGCGGCCGCGGCGTCGGGGTCCTTTCGGCGGTGCTCCCCCCGTAGGCTGGCGCCAGGACTCCTCGGTAGGCTCGCCTCTCGGCCTGACCCGCTCGGGAAGCACGTCCGACTCCGTGTGGACGTTCTTGAGGATTCCCGTGATCGTGACGGTCCCGTCGCCGACCGTCCGCGTTAGGCGCGGTCGAACGGGGTGTGACGGATACGGGCGCCCGACGTGCGATGCCGGGGGTTCCTCGTGTAGCCCGCTGTTCTGCGAGTGCGCCCCTGGTGCGAATGGAACGTTCAAGCTTCGCTCCTCCTGTTTGGTACTGCCATGATCTCACCGGCCGCGAAGCTGTCAAGGAGCCCGCGAGCGACGTCGGTGGCGGATGCCCGATGGCAAGCGTCACCGACCCCGATGGCAACGGACTCGGGCTCGCCGTACCGAGCCGATACCCGCCTCGCCCCGAATCAGGAGCGATCGACCACCAGCACCTGCTCGAGCGTCTCGCCGATCAGTGCGAGCGCTCGCTGGCGTCCGAACAGCCGAGAGTCGTCGCTCCGCGCGACAAGCCTTCGATCACCGACAGGCAACGATGTACACCACTTCCCTCCAAGGGAAGCGCCGACCGCGCAGACTTGTCTGCGGCGATCTACATGCTTAGTGCTGCTTGTTTACCCCCGGAGACGGGAGAACGTACGGTCTCCGACCAGCCCAAGCAGATCCGCTGGTTAACACGGTGCGATCACCTTCGCTTCTGGCCCCCGGGGGTACCGCCCCGGCCTTCGGAGGGAGCTTTGCGAGTGGGGCGTGGAGGACTCGAACCTCCAGCCTTGGGATTAAGAGTCCAGTCCGATTCGCGATCCCCAGTGTTCACGGGCCTGCCAGCACTGGTGAAGTGGTCTCAGATCACGTCAGATTCGCTGAGTTTGGTACCCGTTGGTACCCGCTCGCCGGCGCGCCGGCCGACGAGAACGACCTCGTCGCCGCCCAGCGCAAACGGCTCGACAGCGCCCTCCAGAGCAACGAGCGCGAACGCGAACGCGCCAGGCTGATCGACGCCTACCAAGCCGGGCTGCTCGAACTCAACGAGCTCACCAGCCGCACCGCCGCCATCACGGCCCGGCGCGACCAGCTCACCCAGGAGAAGAACACCCTCACTCGCCGCAGCGCCGAGCTCGCCACCGAGAACATGCTGCGCCGACGGCTCGCTGGCTTCGCCGAACAGGCCGCCGCCGGCTCTTGCGACTCGTCGTCGAGAAGGTCCGCGTCACAGGCTGGCGCGTCGAGATCCACCTCAAGATCCCGCTGCCCGACGACCCGCCCGACAACGACCCCCCGGCACCCGGGCCCGAGCCGGACAACGGACCGTCAAACGATATGCGCCTCGGTTCCCTTCGTGATCAGGACGTGCGCGTGGTGCAGTAGCCGGTCGACGGTCGCGTTCGCCATCGTCTTGGGCATCAGTTCGTCGAACCCTGACGGATTGATGTTGGAGCTGATCGCGATCGACCGTTTCTGTAGGCGGCGTCGACGACCAGGAACAGCGCCTCGGCCCCGTCGGCGGAGGTCGGGAGCAGGCCGACGTCATCAACGATGATCAGATCGGCGCGGATCAGCTTGGCGACCGCCTTGTCGACGCTGTCGTCGGCGCGGTGGCGGTGCACGAGTTGCGCGAGCGTTTCGAGCCCGCGGCGGCCGCTGTGGACACGATCGTTGCGGAGTGCTTCGGCTGAGCCGGCCGGCACTTGACACGCCAGCGCGGCCATCGCCACATCGAGCACATCACCAAGCCTGAAAAACGCGTGTGCACGCGGCCAGCGCAGCGAATATGCTCCCTCACACCGGGACCGAGGCAATGAGGGACGACGTCAGACTCTTCCATGGCGAGCGCGAACACCGGGTCGCGTGCGAGCCCGATGTGCCCGATCGCGGCATCGTCGGCGCTTGGTGCGTGCCGGACACCCGGCTGATGCTCGAAGCGATCAGGGTCCTCGTCGGGAGAGGGAACTGTGGCTAGCGGTCCCGGCGCTGACCCCCCGTCGTGGCCCGTGATCGACCCGCCGAGTGGCTCATCGGCCGGCGGTGGCGTCGTTGCCATCACCACGCTGCTCGAGGTCATCCGGCCCGACGACCTGCTGTCGCTCAGCTTTGGCCTGATCAACCTGACGATCCAGGGCGGTCAGCTCGTGCGCGCTTTCCCCGGCTCGCCGGCCACCATCATCGTCGGCCTGCCGCCGCAGCACATGGCGGAGGCGCTGCTGTCAGCGGCGTCGGACTCCGCCGGTCCGGCGGTGGCATCGGCGGCTGCGGGGGGCAGTCAGCTGGCCTTCACGGTCCCGGATGCGTTGACGACGCTTGCCTTGGACCTGCCGACGCTGCTCGGGTGGACCTCACTTGATGCCGTTCCTCCGGGCCATCCGGCGGGGACGCCGGGCCAGCCGAGCGGAAGCGCGAGCATCTTGGAGCTGCCCTACCGGATGCTGCTGGCCGTCGACGCTGCACGCTGGGAGCACCCCACGGCCGCCATGGTCGATCCGACCACCGGGACCGTCGAGTTGTGGCGGACGCGAGCCGATGCTCCGTCCCTGCACGTGACGTGGACGCGGGACTACGACCTGCCGCCTCCGCGACCGCCGGTGCATCCACCGGACCCACCCATTCCGTTCCCGGACCTCGACTGGCCGCTCGATTCTAAGCAGCGGCGAGCGATCGCCGACAAGGCACCAGCGCTAGAGGTGGACAACCTGACCATGTCCACGCTCGGCGCAACGACGAGCCTGCAGGATGCCGTGAGCGGCTGGCAGCACGTCATGAGCCTGGGCCGTGACAGCTATATCCAGACCGTCGTCTACGGTCATCTCGCCCCGTTCGGTCACCCGGCCGCGATCGTCACGGTCGCCGAGCGCGTACCCGAAACCGCAACCTCGGGGCAGGGCGGCGACCCGGTGCCATACGAGGGCCTGGCGAGCAGCCCCAGCGCGGGCAACACGCTCGCCCCGGTCGGCACGCGGCTCGTCGTCACCTCGCCGCTCGTCGACTACACCGAGCCCGACGCGGCCGCCGCCTACTCCCGGTCCGGTCCGGCCATGAGCGTTCCGCTGCGCAAGGTGCACCTGCCAGACCTGGCGGCAGCGCCGATCGCGCCTCTGCCGCCGAGCGGGGTCGTCCAGACGATGCAAGGCGCCGCGCTCAACATCCGTGCCGTCGCGGAGGATCTGAGCGGCGCCTCGGTTGAGCTGTCATCGCCGATGGTCTTCATCGCCGACGGGGCCGTGTCTGCCGATACCATCTACGACGCGGCGTCCGTGGCCGCTGCCACGCTGGGCGGCCAGAAGGTCGCATTCGTCGGCGTGCCCGGCCCGGTGGCGACGGTGCTCGGACAGAACGACGGCTCGGTCCTGCCCGTCGACTCCATGTCCTTCAAGCTGTCTCTCGACAGCGGCCCGAGCCATCCGTTCCTGCCGGTCCTCCATCTGGCCAGCGTCCAGCTGCCCTCCGTCAGCGCGTTAGGCGGTGCGCTCGCGGCGGCGACGCAGATCAGCTACCACCCGGAGTATCTGGCCAAGGGCATCGAGCAGGCCGTCAACCGGGGTACCGTGTTCGCCTCGGTTGCCAACTCGCCGTTGCTGGCGATGGCCGCTGACGCGGCGGGTGGACTGGCCGCAACGCAATTGCTCGTGGATGGGCTGTCGCGCGACCTCGGTCCGGTCACGGGCGCGCTGCAGCTCGTCGCCGGGGAGTTCGACCCGACGAAGCTGCTGTCCTCGCTCGAGAACGCGGTGTTCCTCGGCGGCATCAAGCTCAGTGACCTGCTTGCGCCGATCGCCGCCGAGGTCTTCTGCCTCACCAAGGTGCCGAGCTTCGTGCGCCAAGAGCTACCGCAGGCCGTCCAGACGACCTTCACCTGGAGCCCGACGCTGCGCCCCACTGTAGTCCCGGGGTCGGGGGATTCGGGAACCCCCAGTCCTCCGAGCTCCGGCGTCCTGACGATCGACACGAGCCGCGCCGCTCTGTCGCTCAACGCCACGATCACGGCGCCGCTTGACGGCTCGTCACCGACCTCCACGGTGCGTGGCCAGCTCACGGAGATCGACTTCGACTTCCTCGGCGCCGTCGAGCTCGACGTCGACCTGCTCGTCTTCGAGGCAACGACCGGCCGCAAGGTCAACCTGACCACGGGCCATGACCTGAGCATCGCCTTCACCGGGGATCTGGCGTTCCTCAACGAGCTGGCACGGGCGCTGCCCCCCGACGGCTTCGCCGACCCACCCTATGTCGACGCGGACGCCAGCGGCGTGACCGCGGGTTACACGTTGGCGATCCCTTCGCTCGCCGTCGGCATCATCAGCATCGAGAACGTCGCCTTCGAAGCCGCGCTGTCGCTGCCGTTCACCAAGCCGCTCGGGCTGCGGCTGGAGTTCTCCTCCCGTGAGCACCCCTTCCAGGTCAGCGTCGCGTTCATCGGCGGCGGGGGATACTTCTGCGCGGACGTCGGCTCCGACGGAGTGCACCAGATCGAGGGCTCGCTGGACCTCGGCGCCAACCTCAGTGTCGATCTGGCGATCGTCTCCGCCGAAGTCCACGCGTTGGCCGGCTTCTACTTCGGGGTCACCCCGACGGCAACCACCTTCTCCGCGTTCCTGCGCATCGGTGGCTCCGTCGACGTGCTCGGCCTGATCAGCGTCAGCATTGACCTCTATCTGGCACTGACCTACACCTCGGACCGATCCGAGATCCAGGGCTCGGCCAGCCTGACCCTCAGCGTGCACGTCCTGTTCACCACCAAGAGCGTGACCCTCAGCCTGCAAAAGCGCTTTCCCGTGCCCGGCTCGGCGCCGCCCGTCTCGCCCGCGGCGCCCGAGCCCCGCGCGCTGTTCGCCTCTCAGCCTGACAATCCCGTCCGCGCGGACACAGCGGAGCTCGCGTCGCCGGTGCCGATCTCATTCGGCGACCTCGTGTCGCCGGACGCATGGGCGCTGTACCTCGGTGCCTTCGCCTGACGAGGAGATCGCGATTCCGAGCCCGTCACTGCAGCTCATGTGGACCGCTCTGCCCCGAGGGATCGACACGACCGTGAGTCCGGCGCAGGCCCGCCTCAGCGTGCTCCTGTCTCCCCGGGTCAGCCTCGACGATCCGAGCACGCCCGGCACGCTGACCGACGTTCCCGACCTGCTCGACTGGCCCGCGCGACTGGCCGGTTTCCAGTTCACGGTCGAGGTTTCGTCCGACAACGGCGCCACCTCGACCGCGGTCCCGACCACCGTCGTTCCCGGCACATTGGACTCCGCGATGTGGCAGGCACTCCTGCCGGGCACGATTC
Organism: uncultured Solirubrobacterales bacterium; assembly: GCA_963749545.1. Taxonomy (GTDB): domain Bacteria; phylum Actinomycetota; class Thermoleophilia; order Solirubrobacterales; family Solirubrobacteraceae; genus Palsa-465. The sequence continues at coordinate 314,644 of CAVVNG010000019.1, read as the reverse complement.
CCGTCGAGAACCGCGTGTTCGATCAGGATGGTCTCCACGACCTTCACGTGCACACCTACAGCAACTCCACGGTGGTCGACACACTCAAGGCCGGTTACACCGGCGTGTACAGCTCGTCTCCCGTGGCGCTGCCCGGTCAACCCGTCCGTGCTCAGGCCTTCCCGGCGCTCGCTGCCGGCGCCGCTCCGAGCACGCCGCTGCTCACCACAGCCGAGGTCTCCGCCCTCGATGAGGATGCCGCCCGTGCCCAGCAGGCGGGCGTCGTCGCCGACCTCACCGCGCACGCCCGTGGCGGCACGCTCGCCAGCGCGGTCAAACATGCCGCAGACCTCGCCGCGCACCTCGCCCGGATCACGAACAGAGGGCCAGGGCCATTGCTTCCCAGCACCGGTGCGCAGGCCGAGGAAATGGGCCGTCTGCTCGCGTTCCACGCGGTGTTCACGCCCAGCGACGCGGCGGGCACGTCCGCCGCCGGGCCCGGGGGCTTCGAACCCGAGCTGCACTCCATCGTCACGCTGCTTCACGAGCATCCTGCGTTGCTGTCACGACTGGGCCTGCTCGTCGACCTGACCGTTCCGGTCAGCGCGCTGCCACAGATCGGCCTCAGCGCAACCGAACAGGTGCAGCTGCGCGTGTCGGTCGAGCCGGGATCCGGCACGCTTCAGCCCGCCACCACGCACTACAGCCCGTGGACTGCGTTCATCCGCGACGCCGAGCAGGTTTTCACACCGCGCCCGCGCGCGCCGGCGACACCGGAAGTGATCGTCGGCCTGCTCAACCTCGCCCTGCCGGGCACATACTCCATCGAGCAGGTCGACGCGGACGGCTCGGCGATCAAGGCGACGATCATGATGTCGCAGCCGCTGGCCGAGGGGGCCGGCGGCCTGCCGGCGATGCGAACCACGGGACCGTCGCTCATCCGGGCCGGACAGGGCGACGTGCTTGCGCAGAGGATGCTGGACGCCGCCGACGACGAGAGCACCTCCGCCGGCCCGGCCGCGGCGTCCGTGACTCTGTTCGCCGAGGACCTCACCCGCGGCTTCCGCATCGACGTCAGGGATCACGCCGACGGCGTGTGGCGATCCCTACACGAGCGAGATGGCACCTACTCTGTCCCCGGCGTGCCCGACGTCACCGTGCGCGACGAGGGCGTGACGCAGCCGGTCGGAGCGCTGGACGCTTCCGACCCGCAACAGGCCACCGTGTTGCGCGTGCACGAATCGCTGGCGCGCTGGGAGGGATGGAGCCTGTCGGTCGGACGTCCGGGTCAGGTGGTCGGCGACGACGGTCCCGCAACGCTGCCGTCGACCCCGCAACCGGGCGGGGTGCCACTAACGTCCGCGTTCACCGCCGTGCCGGGTAGCCTCCCGCGGCTCCGGTTCGGACGTTCCTACGATGTCCGGGCGCGGGCGGTCGACCTCGGCGGGGGTGGACTGGACCACGCCGGAGCCGATGCGGCGACGCTGCTGCTCGGCGAGCTTGCTCTGTCACCGCCCGTCCTACCGGCTCCCGGCGAGACCTTCACGTTTCACCGTTTCGAGCCGGTGCCGTCGCCGGCGGCCGTCCCGCGCGAGCGTGTGACCGAGGGAGAGTCAGCCGAGCGGCTCGTCATCCGCAGCAGCCGGACGGAGTCGGCCGCGCAACTCGCGGGACGGCTCAACAGCTTGGTGGCGGCGGCGAGCCCCGACAGCGGCGCCCGGTACCTCGCGGTGTGCGAGCGCCACCTCGTGCCGCCGAAGGCCAACCAACAGACCGCAGAGCGGGCCGGACTGCTCGATGCCCTCTCGCCTGCTGCCGCCTACCTCGTGTGCTGCAAGGACAAGGGAGGACTCGCCGACAGCGCCGTGCTGGACATCAGCACGGGCGAAGAGGTACCGCTCTCCGATGTCGCCGACCCGTTCACCGGAGGCACCCGGCCCGCGGTCGAGGCGATCGCCATCGGCGCCTCGTCCTATCCAGTGCACCACGAAGCGTCGCTGCTCGTGCCCTACTTGCCCGATTGGCTGGCCGCGAGCGCCGTGCTATGCGATCTCCCTGGAGTGTCGGACGGTCAGCGGGCCGATGTCGGCACCGATGGATCGCTGACGATCACCGCGTCCGACCTACCTCCGGCGACCCTCGCTCCCATCCGCTCAGTGACCACGATCCCGTTCACCGGTACCTGGCCGCTGCTCGAGCCGCTACGCCTCCAGCTGACCGACGGCGATGGCCCGCCCACGTGGAACGCGGCCGAGCGCGTCCTCTCGGTCAGCCTTGCGCCCGGCCGCACGGCGACCGTCAGACGCAGCTGCGCGCTGCCCGCCGGCGCCCTGGACGTCCTGGCCCAGTGGCAGTGGCTGCTCCAGGCCAGAGCGGCCAGTGGCCAGCCGCCCCCCGACGCCGCTCTCGTCGAGCGCGCGCTGCGCGGGCTGACGTGGCCGCTCACCCCGTTCCGTGAGATCACGCTCGTGCACGCATCTCAGCAGCCGACGCTCGACCCCGCGATCGACTCGCTCACCGCCTCCAGGCAGCCCGGCGACACCGGAGCCAGTCTGTCGGGGCGGATCAGCCTCGACGCGGGCAGCACCGGAAAGGTCGACCTCGTGGCGTCGTGGACCGAGCCCACCGGACCCGGCCGGCCCGACGCGGCGGCGAGCGCGCACGTGTTCCACGCTCCGCTGCCGCCGGACGCCGACATGGGGCAGCTGACGCCCGGCTCAGGCGAGACACCCGACGTGCTCGTGTTCTCCGGCACGAAGGCCCACCACGAATTTGGTGACACCAAGCACCGCAGCGTGACCTATCTGGCCATAGCGTCGACGCGCTTCGCCGAATACTTCCCGGCCGGGGTCGATGTCGGTCCGAGCACGGCGCAATCAAATACGGTCGTTGTCGACGTCCCGAGCAGCGCTGCGCCGCCGGCGCCGCGCGTCCGTGAAGCGGTGCCGATGTGGCGCTGGGACCGGCCCGCCGACCCGGCCCTGCCCCGCCGCCGGTACGGCGCCGGCGTGCGTCTGCTGCTGGAGCCACCCTGGTACGTCTCGGGCGAGGACGAGCAGCTGGGGGTGGTGCTGCTCAATCCCGCCGCCTATCCGCCGACCGCCGAGCTGCGCGCGCACGTCACGCACTGGGGCGCTGATCCCGCCTTCGGCGGCCCCGCACTGGCTGGCGCCCCCGTTCCGGCCTCGTTCCCAACCGGTGAGCCGGCCGTCAACGCCGTTCTCGGCTGGCCTTCGGCCGCCGGGTCGACTCCCGCCGGGTCGACGCCCGTCGTGGTGGTGCCACACGCCGTCAGCTACGACAACGACCGCGGCGCGTATGTGTGCGACATCCCGGTCGATCCCGGCGCGGTCTACTCGCCCTTCGTGCGGCTCGCCGTCGTGCGCTACCAGCCGAGCTCCCTGCCCGGACTGGAGCTATCCGCTGCCGTGCAGCTGCCGTTCATCCGGGTCCTGCCGGAACGGCGCGTGACGCTCACGCCGCCGACGCCCGGCGCACCTGATACCTACACGGTCAGGGTCGATGGCACCATCTATGTCGCCAGCGGCGTCGCCTGGCCGCCTGATACGTCCGATCCCGACATCTCCGACGTGCATGGCATCAGCCCGATGCCGCCCCTGATCAGCGTCACCGTCCAGGAACGGTTGCCCGAAACGCGCGACGAGGCCGGCTGGACCGTGAGCGCCGCGGCGGCTGCCGTCACCGACACGGCGATCGGCGGCGGCGGTCTGCGAGACGCTGCCGCGGGCGGCCCGCTATGGACCGGACGGGTGACGCTGCCGACGACGCGGACCCCGGGGCAGTTCCGCGTCCTCGTCACGGAATACGAACTGGTCGACTCCGATGAATTTCGCTTCTACCGATATGACCAAGAGGCGCCGCCCGACTTCCCCCCTCATCCTCACCCCGCCAGGGAGACCATCACGGGCTACTACCGCCCCGGCTCGCGTCGACTGGTCTTTGCGGAGGAGCTCATCGTCTGAGTGCGCTCGGAGGCCGCGCAGCGGTGTCTATCCGGTGGTCGTCGCCGAGCTGTTGGTCGTCGCGGCGAGCAGCGCCCGCCACGTGTCGGTCCCGGCAACCCCGTCCGCGGTGAGGCCTTGCTGCTGCTGATAGGTCCTCACCGCGGTCGCGGTGTTCGGGCCGAACTTCCCATCAACGGTGAGGGCGGGGTTCGCGCCGGCGGCGTTGAGCAACTGTTGGAGGTTGGCGATGCCCGGTGAGGCAGGAGTCTTCGTGTCCGCGAAAGGCTGGTCGGCCTGCTGGCGATCGTCGTGCTGAGGATGGTCGCTCAGCCAGCTCGACAGGACGTCCGGCAGGTTGTCCGGTCCGTAGGTCGAACCCTCTTGCCAGCCTTCGATGCGGCGAATGGACTGCCCCATTGTGGACAGCTGGTCGTCGGAGAGGCTGCTGACGGGAGTGTCAACGGTGACGTTGCCGCCGAGGTCGTCGACGATCGATTGGGCGTATGCCTGCGGCGAGTTGGGCCCGTCCTGGGCGGGCGCGTAGAGCTGCATCATCTGAATAATCGTCTTCGCGCTGCGCACCGGGTTGCGCAGGAAGCTGCCGATCGCCTGCTGACCGGTGTCCTCGTCTGGAAACACCGCGAAGCGGTAGTTGTGAACCTCGGCATACGCGCCATAGGAATCCGCCTCGGGAGAGACCACGATGTTCCCCGGGTTGCAATTGCACCACGACAGCGACCCGCCGCTGCGCACTTCGGAGTCGTAGAAGACGTAGGCCACCGCCACGATGTTGACGACCTCGCCGGCCGCAACGTCGGAGCCTCCCCAATCCGTCATCGCTCAGCCCACGCTTCGATCGCAGTAGTGTTCATCATCCTCGCCTTTCCCGGTTCAAGCAGTCGTCAAAGAGGCACGCGGCGTCCGCGGCCGGATCTCGATCTACGGCACGCCGCACTCCGGCGGCCTTCGTACGGCGCGGCCGGCAGCAGCTCTCGATGCTGAGCGGAACCTAACCGACGCGCCGACGCCGGTCAACCGTTCAGTGGTCGAGAGTGCTGAGGCATGGCACACTCGAGCGGTGGGCCACGACTGCTCCGGTCGGGGGCCTCCCCCTCCCCCTCGGTCCGTCCGTCCATTGGAGCGTCCCGGGACGCGCTGGCATGCTGTCGCCAGAAACGTGGTGTCGCCACTCAGGTGTCGCCAGAGCGGCGACACCTCAATCCCCAGTGTTCACGGGGTTTTTCGGGCGCGTATCTCAAGGTGTCGCCACTTTGGCGACACCTTGATAGAGGAGCGCGCAGGATGCGACGGACGCAGGTGCCGATCGCCGGGCGATCGCTTGCCGCAGCGGCGTGCGGCGCCCGAGCCTTGCCTGGTTCTCCAGTTCCCTGCGAGGGTGTAGCGGGAGCTCGAGCCGGTCGTTCGCTGGCCGCGTTTGCAGCGGCTTCCCGATGGGCCGTGGAGGACTCGAACCTCCAACCTTGGATTAAGAGTCGCTCATTTGCAGGACAATTCCCGAAAATACAGGCCGTTGACTGCAGTTAGCGCAAGGCAGATGAGGTCAGAATTGCTGGGTTCGGGACATAGTGGGGACATGGTTGCCCCACTGGTGCGACAGCGAGTTCGGGCGACGATCTGGTTGTCGCCAATGCGCAAGTGAGCTCGGGGGGGTGGGGAGGACGAAAGCGCTCGCCGGCGTCGAGTACGAGGGCGCTCGCTCCTCGATAGCCTCACGGCCCGTCGGCGGACGCCAGGAGAGGCTCTGAACGATGAATCGGGCGGCGCGTCATTGCGCTACGGCGTCTCCGTGTGCAGCTTTCCCACCCGAACCGCCGTGATGACGACATGGCGCGCGAAGCCCAGACCATCCGGGTTGCAGCTCAGGCTGACGTTCGTGCCGTTGCTGGTGTCGACGGCGGCCGTGAGCGTCAGCTCGTCGTCGAACGCCGCGACCCCAGGGGGTAGGTCAGCTGAGCCCACCGCGACCGGGTTGGCGTTCTGGAGCAGCGTGCAGCTAGCCAGGTTCAGGGACGAGCTTGCGTTCCCGGCGAGTTCCGTCGCGGCGGTGACGATGTATGAGCCGCGGACTGTCAGGCTCAGCTGCGCGATCCTCGTGTCACTGCCGGCGGTGAGCCCCTGCTGCTGCGGGACGTTGATGACGAAGCCGTCGGACGGCCCGGTGAACCCACGCGGCCCACGAAAACCTCGGGGTCCGCGGCGACCGCGCGCCCCACCGCTGGCAATCGATGCTTTCGGATTCGTCGCGCGCGCGGACCGCGCCGACTTCGTGCTGCCAGTGGCAGCCCAGGCGCCGCCACCGATAGCGACAAACAGCGCGATCACGGCCACGATGAGCGCAGGAGACGGGCGAGACAGTTTCGGCATAGATCACTCCAACCAGTTCGTTGTGGACAGCGCCGCCCGATCGTCGGGCGAGGTGGTACGGGTAGCAGCAAACAGCGCGTCCCACGCGGGGCGTCGCGTTCGCGGACAGATCTCCCAGACGGTGAGCCGTCGCCCCACGACTAGTCCCGTTACCCCCAATGGCATGAAGTTTCTCACGATCGCGGGCGCGCTGGCAAGGGCAGTGGATCTACAAGGCCTCTTGACCACCGGCCGGACCGAGATCACCGCGCTCGGCGACAAGGTCAACGAAGCCGCACGAATTGAGGCTTGTGCGGTGGAAGGCGAGCCCTGGCGTCCAAACAGCTGCTGGAGCGCCTAGACGAGACCGACGCCGGCGCGCTAGCGCTCGTCGTCGAGCATCTCCAGTACATCCCGCTCGGGGAGCTGCCCCGCGTGCCGGACAAGGCGCGCCGCGACGCGCCAACGATCGCAGTCGCGAACCTCCGATCCCGTGACCTTTCGCTGTCAGCGCCGAGGGATCCGCCTCGCCCGGGCCTGGCCGAGGCGCACGTGTCGGTCGCCGCGGACCGACGACGTCCTCGGTGCGGCCGCCGAGAACGAGCGCCTTGCTCGTCCGACGTCGCTGAACTGACGATCGAGTTGGCGACGTAGGCGATCACGCGGAGCCTGCCCGACCGACGTCGTGTCGGTGGTCGAGCTCTGACCAGTCCGATCGACCAGGTCGCACCCGCCACATGACTGTCGCCGCGCGCCAAGGACGGCCCGCACCCACGGCTGTTGCACGATCTGACCTCGCGCGTCACAGGTGAGTGGGTACGCTCAGACTGTGAATGAGAACCTGCGCGTCGAGCGTGGTTGGATCCTCGTCAACGGCACTCGGCGGGACGATGGCACGATCGAGCTGGGGACCGGCGGCGAGATGCGCTTCAGTCCGTTCGACGCGATGTCAGACCGCCAAAGCACGCAGATCACTTGGCGTCACATCCTGATGGCGTCGGTGCAGCGGCTGGCTTTCTGGCGCCGCTAGAGAGCACGAAGTGCGGCCAGGATCGCTGTGTCGCGAAGCTTTTCGTTGACCGGATCTAGACCTCGCACAAGGCGGTGCTCACGTCGTCGTTGGCGACAGGCCGCCAGGGGACGGCGTGGGCGCGGACGACGCTTTGCTCGCCGCGGCGTCGCCGAGTTCACGATCGAGTTGGCGACGTTCCAACGTGCCTGAGCGATCGGGATAAACGCCGGCAAGTTACGACTGCATTGACCGGCCGATCCTGACGCGGAGGATCGGGAGCGGATCAGCGTCCTCGAGCGCGAACTCGCCGGAACGGAAGTCAAGCTCGCACGGTTCAACGACGAGCTCAAACAGCACGATGCTGGCAAGGGCGAGGCCGTGCGCTTGTTTCGAGACGATTGTGGAGTTCTCTGTTCTACTCGGGAACTGCGTGAGCGTTTAGAACTGCCTTTGAGCTGTTTGGATTTGGCTTCATCCCGGATCGATCGCTCCTATTCAGAATCTGTCGCCGACGAAATCAGCTGCGCCACGCGCAAGAAACGTCCTGAGCCGAGGGCGGCAGTAGCCGTGGCGTCCGACTGCTAGCTCTCAACCGCGAGGTCAGTACGGCTCACGTTGTACCCGAGCGTCCGGCGCGATTCACCTGCGTGGCGCTTCGCCCTGCGCGTTGCGCGAACGCTAGACGTCTGCCGTTGGCCCCCGCGCGGGATCGCTTTCACCCTCTCGCAGCCTCGCGTCGCGGCATCGATCGCTTCGGCGACGCCGCGATGGTTGCGATCGGGACGACGGGGTCGCCTTTGGGGCGCTCTAGTCGCGACCATTCGCGCCTAGCCCGCAAGGGGCAGTTCCCGCCTGAGCCGAGCGTGCGCCGCGCCTGATCGTCTGCTTCAGGTCTCGGAGTCGTCGTCGGCCATCTCAAGCAGGTCAGCGACTTCGGGGGGGCGTGGGCTGCCAGCGGACCAGCGGAGATCCGCCCTGGGAAGGTCGGCGCGGTCAATGGCGTATAGCGTCCCGTCCTCTCCCAGATTCCACGCGCCTCCGTGCGGCAGACCGATCGGACCGATCTTCTCGACGACCAGCCAGGGCGTGCACCATGCGCCGAGCACGGGCCGACAATCCTCGGTGAGGCCGGGAGCGAATACGGGCCCTGACTCGCCGGCTGGCCGGAGCGCAAGGATCGTTTCCGGCTCTGGGAAGTCAGGCAGCGGATCGTCAATTACGATCGTTGCATCTCCGCGCGCGTGCGCCGCGACTCCGTTTTCCTCGGCCAACAGCCGCACGGCCCGATCAACGCCTCTCAAGGGATGCAGTGGTGCCTCTACGGCCTCCTCGGCGGCACTAACCCCAGCTGCCCTGCCGAGCCGTCCCGGCAGCTCGCCGGCAAGCGTCTCGACTTGCTGGGTGTCGCGCTGTTCGAGGATGCCTGCGACGGCTCGCGCGGTCTTCTCGTAGCGCAGCTCGTGCTCGTCGCGTCGGGACATGCGCAGGACGTCGGTGCGCAGTAGTGCTAGCCCGACCGCGGCGAGACTAGCGGCCGCGCGGAGTTCCTCTGGCCGCGGCTCATCGCCAGCGGCCACTAAGGCGCGGAGGGCGTCGGCTAGGAGCGCGGGCCACTGGTCTTCGAGCCATAGGTTCGCGGCAATGGAGTGCAGCAGCGTCCGTACACCGAGGGTACGGACGACCATCGAGTAGTGAGGCATGCGCTCGACAAGGCGCTCAACGAAGCCGCGATAGCGCTCCCGGTCGTCGTGGCTCTTGCGGTGCAACTCTTCGCGGATCGTCCGTTGGGGCGGCTCCTCCTCTTGGGCATCCTCATCGGAGTCGGTGTCCAACGTTCCCACATCGTCGTCGAGGGGCGCGCCCACCCCGGGCAGCGCCGGAAGGACGAGGGCAAACTCGGTCATGCGCTGGCCGAGCACGGGATCGCAGGCCTCTAGGAACTCCTCCAGTGTCTGTCCCGGGGCCGGCCGCGCGACCGGGATGTCATCGCCGCTCGCGCCGTCCCCAGTGGCTCTCAAGGTCGGCTGGACGGGGCGTCCGGATGAGGGCGCCGACGGCCAGCAGGTGAGGCCGCAGCTCATCGATATCGGCGAGGAGCTGATTCCCGAGCATGTCACGGGCTACGTCCTCGGGCGCCGCGCGCACCTTCCCGATCGCGTGCTGCTGGCGTCTCCGCAGTCGATCGGGGTCGGCGACGAAGACCTCGTTAGAGACCAGTCCGTCTGTCGTTCGCAACCGCAGCGCTTGGCCGACGGGCGCGGCCGCCACATCAACCTCGTAGCGGTTGACGCCGGCTCGAACGCTTGCAGTTGCCCTCCAGCGGTCCTCAACGATGTCGTAGCGCTCAAACGTGCCGTCGCTTGCGAGCGGCAAGTGCAACTCCACGGCCACCATCGCCACGGACGCGACCGCCGATAGCAGCACGGGCCCGCGACGGCCATCTCGGTCACGGGTTGGCTTTGTCAGAGACGCGAGACCACCGGTTGTTGGCTCGCCTTCAGCGGGAGTCAGGTCGTAGTCGATCCGGCTGAGGATTGCCAGCTCGCAGTTACCGCCGGCGCCGACGGTCCGCATGAGCGCTGGCCGCGAGAGATTCGGGCTGCCGGTCAGCGTCCAGGTCGCGCCGACGGCGCTCCGCCACTGCGCGACCCTTCCGTGCCAGTAGCGCTCGTCGTGGATGCGGGTGCCATCTTCGAGCTGCGGTCGGCGTGCGACCCATGCGACCCGGCCGCCACGATCGTCCGCGAGGGCCTGCAAAGCCGTGCCGTCAACGACGGTGTCCGGCTGCACAAACACCGTCCATGTCGATGGCTGCAGCCTGTCGAGAAGGCCGCTGACGCCATCGAGCTTGGCGTCGTGGAAGGGCGCGTACATCATCAGTGCGTCGACGGGTCTTTCGGTCGCTGGCAGCTGGTGGGCGATCGGGGAGGTGCGGGAATGCAGCAGCCGAGGGCCGGGCTGCTGGGCCGGAAGTTCGTCGAGCTCCCCAGCGACGCGCTCAAGCACAGGGCGCGCGAGGGCACTTAGGGCGATCGGCGAGTGCGCCCAGCGCCCGGAGGAATGCCGCGACGTCGCGGACCGTTTCAGGCCCCTCCGCCTCGTCAGCCCGCAAGATCGTCCAGGTCTCGGCGTTCGCGTGCCAGCCAGCCATGGTCAGATTTCCTGAGCCGATCGCAACCCGAGCCTGACGATGCGCAGCGCAACGTCGCCAGCGCCCTCTTGTCCGTGAACGGACAGAATGCCGTCACGGTCTCGTAGTCGCGTGGGAACGAACGGACGGCCGTCTCGAGTCAGGTACATCTTCGACAGCGCCACCCGCTGAGCACGACGGACAAGAATCACCGCCAATTCGCGCGCGACGTCGCGGATGTGCCGGTCGTGGGCCTCCTCGATCAGCCCCTGGACCCACTTAAGGCCCGAGATCGTGAGGGTCGGTTCCGACGAAAGCCTTGAGCGCCGGTCCCTCGAGGTCACGCAGCCGCTGAGCGCCGAGCGCCAACTCACGCACGGCTCGCATCGGAGACCAAGGGAACGAAGCGAGTTCGGTCTCAGCTGGTAGGACCGATGCGCCGTCCATGCGCTCAGGCAGTCCGTTCAGCATCGCAGCTACCGTCACATCGTCAAGCGCGTCTGCCAGACGCTCGCCGAGCTGCTGAGCAGTCATCGGTTCTGCGATGAGCGCGGCAGCCAGCCACCGCCATAGTGCACGCCACGCGCCGACCGAAAAATTCCGAAGTGCCGCAGCGCGCCACAACGCCGCGACCATTGCCCGCTCCTCCGCGCCCGCGTCGCCTTCGAGTGGCCCAAACGCCCACCGGTCGCGGAAGGCGACCGTGGCGTTCGTCGACGGCTGATCGTGCAGCGCGTCGAAAAGCAGCAGGCACGTCAGCTGGCGGTGACGGTCATCGGCATGGTCGCTGTGCTCCTCGACCAAGATCCGGCGCAGCCACTCTCCATCCTGGGCTTCGGCCGCCTGGCACGAACAGACCGATCCCGCGGCCTGCAACTCGTCGACAGACAACGAAGAGCAGTCAGCGAGCTCGAGCAGCCCGTGAAGGCCAGCACGGATCGCCGTCACGTCCGCGCGCACGCCGGGACGGGGGTATGCCTCGTCAGTCAGCGCGCCGATACGCACGCACGGTCCCTGATAGATGTTGGAAAACCCACGGGCACTGAGGCCGTTGGGCTCCGCTGCGCTTTCAACGTCGAAGCGGTTGTCGGTAAGGAACGAGTTCAACTCGTCCTCGCCGTGTGCACTGGAAAGCCTCAGGCGGTGGGGGTGATGGAAGTGATGGATCGCAGCCATGACCACCTCACACCGACGCGCCAGTTCCTCAGCCGCCGAAAGGTCTGAGATGGACGCGCGTGTCAAGGGGCCGCTGGGTTCGGGCCGTTGTCGTTGTTGGTGTTGGGGTCATGGTGGTGGTTGGTGGGGCCGGGCGGCGGGTGCGAGCGCAACGACGACTGTCACTCTGAGATGCGCGGGTCGGGACCGCAGGACAGTGTCCGGTCGTGAGCTGCCTCGTACTAGCGTCGCGAGTCGAAATCGCATAGACCTAAGCGAGGATCCTCCGGGCGGGTCGCACCGCGCCGCCCGGCCCCACCACAGGGGGGCGTGCTAAGCGGTGGCCTCCTGGAGCTGGTCGTGGTTGACGGCGGACGAGTCGGTGGCACGCAAGGGCTGGTTGGTCATCGCGGCCCACAGGAACCCGACCAGCTCACGGGCGACCGCGACGTTCGCGACCGTCGAGCGTTTCCCGTGGTCGGTGAGATGCCGGTGTCGGTGATGCAGCCGGACTTGGGCTTGCCAGGCGCGCTCGTCCGGCGGCGGGCCCGAGGCGGGCAGGCGGGGAGCGTGACGGTAGTGCCAAGCTGCCTCGATCAGCAGTCGGCGGGCGTGCTTGTTCCCGGCGAGGGTGATGTGACCGCGGTGCTGCTGATCACCGGAGGAGTACTCCGACGGGACGATCCCGAGCCACGCGGCCAGCTCCCGCGGGTGCGAGAAGCGGGCGAAGTCGCCGATCTCGGCGATCAACCCGAGCGCGGTGATCGTCGCGATCCCGCGGAAGCGCGTGAGGACCTGCACGTGGGCGCCCCACCGCTCGCTGCCCGCGATCTCGGCGAGGCGCGCGTCGAGCGTGTCGAGCTGACGCTCGATCCCGTCGACGTGGATCAGCAGCTGCTCGAGCGCCTCCTGAGCGAGCGGGTCGTCGAGCCGCTGAGTCGCGAGCCAGCGGCGGTGAAGCTTCGTCCACGCCGTCTTCCCCTCGCGGAAGATCCGTCCGTGGCGCAGCAGCTGCTTCAGCACCCGGTTCCGCGCCGCGAGCCGCACGCCACGCAGATCGTCACGCGCCCTGAGCAGATCCCTCAGGCCCTCGAGCTCCGGCGTCGGCGGGTGCACGAATCGCAACATCCCCGCGCGATACAACGACACGAGCTTCTTCGCGTCACGACGATCCGTCTTCACGCGATCGCCAGCACGGACCGGGATCAACGACGGCGCCACGACGTCGCACGCCACGCCGAGCTTCGTCAGCAGCCGCCACAGCGCGAACCCGCCAGGCCCCGCCTCGTAGCAGACTGACAGGCCGGCCGGGCCGCCCTGCTTCTCGATGAACCGGCGGACCGCCTTCTCGGTCGTCTCGATCCGGCAGACCTCCGGCTTGCCGCCATCCGGCGGCAAGGTCGCGGCGACGATCGAGAACTTGTGCTGATCGAACGAGATCCACCGGCGCACTTCACCCGGATGCAGGCACGGGGTAACGTCAGGCATGGCTGGTCCTCCACGGTCGTATGCGGCTCTGGCCTTGCTCGGCCCTCAACAACCGCGCATTGTTCAACCCGCGAAAGATGCGACGCACGAGGACCAGCCTCATGCGTCCATACTGACTAGCCCGCGTTCACGTGCCTCCGCCCACACCAACGTATGCAGGCCGTACATGCGAGCGTGCCGCGTAGTGGTGATTACTCCAGGCAGCAGCCGCCCCACAATATTTCGCACAGCAGCCTCCACCCGCAACGGATAGCGGCCAGCGGACTCGTGAATCCCAAACCCCGTCCACGCCGGCCCCTCGACGAGATGCTCGATGGCCACGGCGAAAACCTAGCCGCTGGGCGTGCGACGCGACAGTGCGGCTGGTTGAGCTTTTCGCGACAGGACCGGGGGGAGGTCGTCTGAAGTCCCTGGCGCGATTGAGAACCGGCTCGGCGAATCCGCTGGCTGATCCACTTCCCCTGGGGCCAGACCCTCTCGATGACGCAAATCGATCTCGGGCTCGCCCCCTCGACAGGCAGTACGTTCGACATCGCCTACACCGCCCTGCCGAATACTCCCTACACCGAGCAGACATGGCCGAACCCGACCGTCACCGGGACCTACGAGGGGCCATGATGCCCGCCCTGGACCCACGATGCGGACGGGACCAACTTCCGGCGCCTGTCGGCGGGCAACCTCGCGCCGGGTTCTGATCCGTCCGTTCTGCCGGGCCCGGTGCTGATCGCTGACCGCGATAACAATCGGCTGATCTCGCAATTGATCAGCGCCGCGCTTCCCTTGGTTCCCCTAGCGTCTGCCTGGTGCACGATCGCGTTCGCCCGGCTTGCTGTGGCACGTCGCGCGAGTCCTTTAGACGATATGGAGGACCGGCTGGCTCCTAGTCGAAGGTAGCCGGTACCCCCGCGTCGCGGGGGTGATGTTCGCGTCGAAGGTGCAACTTCGACGCGGGCCCCGCAACACGGGAGGTACCGAGATGCCTGACGGTATCCGTTGGGTCGGTCTCGACGTGCACGCGCGCGAGTCGACGATCGCTGTCTTTGACCAGGCTACGGGCGAGCTCGCGACCAGGCGGGTGGTCGGCCGTCCGCACGAGCTTTTGCCGTTGCTGCGCGCCGTGGGGCGCCCGGCGCGGATGGTGTACGAGGCGGGCCCGACCGGCTACGGGCTGGCACGCCGCGCGCTGGCGGAAGGGATCGAGCTCGCGGTCTGCGCGCCGAGCAGGACCGAGCGTCCGACAGACAGGGTCAAGACCGATCAGCGCGACGCGGTCCGCCTGGCGCGGTTGTTGGCCGCCGCCGAGCTCGTGTTGGTCACGATCCCGTCTGTCGAGCGTGAGCAGTTGCGCGATCTGGTCCGCTGCCGCGAGGACATCCGCGCCGACCTGGTCCGGGCTCGGCACCGGATCGGGAACTTCCTGCTGCGGCGCGAGATCTACTGGGAAGGCACGGGCGAGGCGTGGACGCGCAAGCACCGCTCGTGGCTGACCTCGATCAAGTTCGCCGATCATGCCTCCCGCTCGACGCTGGCCGACTACCTGCACGCCCATGACGTGCTGATCAGCCGCCGCGACCAGGTTGAGGCCGACCTGGCCCAGCTCGCGCTGAGCGCGCCATGCGCGCACACCGTCGCCCGGCTCAGATGCCTGCGCGGGATCGACACGCTCACAGCGCTGGGGTTGTGTGCGGAGATCGGCGAGTGGGGACGCTTCGATCATCCTGATCAGCTCTCCGCGTATCTCGGGATCGTGCCGTGCGAGCACACCACCGGCAATCAGCGGCGTCTGGGGTCGATCACCAAGGCCGGCTCGACCCACGCCCGCCGGCTGCTGGTCGAGGCCTCTTATCACTACCGCCGCGGGCCGGTCGTCGGTGAAGCGCTCGAGCGCCGCCAACGCGGCCACGCGCCCGAGATCATCAACATCTCCTGGAAGGCGCAGCGCCGCCTCAATGCGCGCTGGCGGCAACTCCGCGACGCGCGGCGCAAACCAGGCGGGGTCGTCGCCGTCGCGATCGCGCGCGAGCTTGCCGCCTACTGCTGGGAGATCGCGACCTGCACGACCACCAGCCCCGAACCGACACCCACACCAACCACCCGCAAGAGACTCACCAACTCACGCTAACTGACACTCACACTGACACTGCCTGACAACCCGTTGCGGTTGGCGAGGCGGTCCGAGCACTCCCGGCTCGCGCACACAACTCCGCGATTCGTCGCCTGAGCACCCGCCCTCGGGTGGGCGCGCTCGACTTTAGACAGCGGACGTGCGACGAACAGAGGTCTTGGGCCAGCCCCCGAATATGAGCATGACCGAACGTCGCGAACCCCGCGAACGCCCGGACCGCCTCGCGAACCGCAACCACAGCCCTTGCCACACAAGCCCCGCCATGGCCATCAACCCCTACCCCTTGACAACAGCCCCTCCATATGGGCGACCCAGCGATGGCCCGGAGACGGCTGGTGCCGTGAGCGCTTCGCCACGCTTGCGATCGCCCGCGCGCCGGGGGCGGGGACCGGGCGCCCTCCAGTCCGCGCGCATTGCGGGGCTTGACCGGAGCGGTGCGAATTACCGCGGCGTGAGCGAAGCTGCAGAGTCCGACGCCGCGTTCCGGCTCGGCGATCGCCGCTGTTGGAAGAGCCCGGGAGCACCCTCAACGCTTCGAGGGCGCCAGTCGCTCGAGCTCGTGGCCCAGGGGAACGCCGATGGCTGCTCCGATCGTAACTTCCACCAGCGCGAGAAGGACGAAGAGCGCCGTCCCGGCGATGAATCCGGGGTCGGTGGGGTGAAGGCCGTCCGGGACGATGCCCAGGAGGGTGCCGATCATGAGCGCAAGGGGAATCGCGAGCAGCGCCCACCAGGACCGGAGGATTGCGGCGCTGACCACTCCTAGGAGGAAGGGCAGCCAGGCGAGCAGAAGGATCGAGAGGTCGACCTCGGAGCAGACGAGGGCCACCAAGAACGGCAGGGCGACACCGAGGAGGCGTGGCTGTGGGGTACAGCTTCCCCGAGGGGTGCCGCTGAAGGGAGCCTTGGTCATTTGCCGCCGAAGAGGGTCATGACCGCGCCCATCAGGATGAATTGCGTGGCGCCAAAGCTGGTGCTGTTCACGCTCCCGGCCATGTAAAGGTCGCGATCTGGGGAGTAGTAGAGGAACGAGCCTGTCGAGCCGGTGGCACCCCATGCCGGCATGACGCCGTTCAACACGCTCGTCGGGCCTGACATCTGCAGGTCCCACAGCCCGTACCCGTACTTCATTCCCGGGATCGGAGGAGTCGGGCTGCCGTCGCGGGCGTGCCAGGTCTGCATGGTCCGCAGCGACGCGGCTGAGATGATCCTGCCCTCCTTGAGCGCTTTCAGGAAGGCGATCATGTCGGTGGGGGTTGAGACCAGCCCACCGTCGGCCCAGTAGTCCTCAGAGCGCACGTTGGTGATGTCACGCTGATGGTCGAAGACGTGCGCAGGGGCGGCGAGGGCCTGAGGTTCAGGGGTGCCCGTCAACCACGTGTGTCGCAACCCGAGCGGCCCGAGCACGTCGCGCTGGAGGGCTTTGGCGAGGGATGTGTGGGTGACCCGCTCGATGATCTTGCCGAGCAACTGGTAGTTGGTGTCCGAGTAGTAGAGACCACGCCCGGGGGCGAAATGGGGCTTGAGAGCGGTTCGTGCCCGGTTGATCATCTCGTCGGGCGTCCAGGTCTTGGCAGGATCGGCGACGAACAAGTCGAACCCCGTCTTCCCGTCGGGGCCCTTCTCCTCGTAGTAGTCGGGGATGCCGGAGGTCATCGACACAACCTGCCGAACGGTGACCTGCTTGGAGTAGTCCTGCCCGTGGTAGACATCGATCCCTTGTACGAGCGCCGCCGGTAGGTACTTGGCAATTGGGTCATCGAGGGCCAGCAGCTTGCGCTCGGAGAGGAGCATGACCAGGGTCGCGATGTAGACCTTGGTGACACTGGCCATGTAGATCGGCGTGTCAGCCCTCAGGGGAACCCGTCCGTGGTGGTTAGCGACACCGGCGGCGCCGGCCCACGAGTAGGAGCCGTCACCTCTCGCAACCGCCAACTCGACGCTCCGGACCGACCCATCCTTGCCGACCGAGCCGGACACCAGGCACTGCAACTGAGAGCTGACCACGCGGGAGGAAGTACTTTCGCAGCGCACCGCCATACGGATGAGACGGATCGGAGACAGCGTCGAGACGAACACGTCCACCGCGGCGAACAGCACCACGAGCGCCACGAGCATCACCAGACGCCAGCGCCGTGTCCACCAGCTCCTCCTGGTACGCCCGCTAGCCGGAGTGGGAAAGGTCATAGCGCTCACGCAAGCGTCCCGCGAACGGGCTGGCGCACATCAGTACAAGCGCGACGCAGCATCCGTAGGAAACACGGCTTCAGAAATTTGCCCTCGACGCGACCGCCAGATCCGAGCAGAGGGCCGAGCTTGATCGACGTCCAACGCTCTGTATGCCGTGGATCTCCGCTCGCAGATAGGCGGCACTGGCCGCTCAACTGGCTAGCGCCCTCGCAGGTTTCGTCCGTGGAGGTATCCCGCGAGCAGGATCAGCGGAACGTGGATCGCCGGCAGGTTGTGGGCGAACCAGCGCGGCAGGTAGATGTCGGTGACTGAGCCGCGCTCGGCGCCGACACGCTCCGATTACGGCGATCGCTGTGATGCCGCGCTGGGAGGAAGGACTCGTCGACCTCGACGCGCCAGCGAGCGATTACTTGCGCACCTTCCGGCTAATCCCGGCCAAGCCCCGTCTTGGTCATCAACCCGATCCGGGAACACCGGTGTCCTGGGTCATCGCCCGCTTCGACCCGACGTCCGCGACGCCGTGGCCGAAGAACCACACCCGAGACCCGTCTTGCACGACCGCAACGGCAACACCGGCCGAGGGCCAGCGGTCACAGAAACCCGCAACTCGCCAATCTCGAGACTGCGCGGCGCGGGACGAAACCGCCCGCGATCCGACGCGATCCGGCCATCCGATCGTCGCCAACGCAGTCGCTGGTCTGTCGCCCGTTGCGGACGAATGCGATCCCGGCAAGATTCGCGGTTTCTCACCGCATAGGAGGAAAGCTCCTTCCGGAGTCCGAGATGCACGTCGCGGAGTGGAAGCAGTGCCGGGTGTCTCGGCGTCCCGACGATCGCGCTCTTCTGCTCGACGCCTGATGCAGCAGTCCGGGCGATGCCGGTGAGGCTGCTGCTGAATCGAAAATAGAGCCCGCGGGAGCCTTGGGGTTAGGCGGCCTCCGGTAGCGGTTGGAGGGTGACTTGGTGGCCGAGGCGTTCGAGCTGGTGGATAAGGCGGCGGCGGTAGCGTTCGGTGGCCTCGGTGTCGCGGCGGTAGAAGAATTCCTCGCCGAGTTCGTGGTAGGGGACGCCGCGGTCGAGGACGTGGTAGGCGGCGGTGAGGATCTTGTGGGCGGTCGCGACTGTGGCTTTGGCGTGTCCGCGGCGGCTTTTGATCCGGTGGTAGCGGGCGCACAGGTAGGTGCCTTTGGTGCGCACCACGGCTTTGGAGCATTCGGTGAGGGTGCCGCGCAGCCATTTGGAGCCTTTGCGGGTGGCGGCGGTGTGCTGTTTGCCGCCGGATTCGCGTTGGCCGGGGCACACCCCGCCCCAGGAGGCGAGGTGCGCATCGGTGGGGAAGCGGCTCATGTCGGGTCCTATTTCGGCGAGCAGCATCTCGGCGGCGCGCTTGTCGACGCCGGGGATCGTGTCGAGCAACTCCAGCTCACGGGAGAAAGGGCGGGTCAGCTCCTCGATCTGCTCCGACAAGGTCGCGATCGTCTCGTCCAGGAAGTCGATCTGGGCGAGCATTTGCGAGACGAGCATGGCGTGATGGCCGGTGAAGCGGCCTTGGAGCGCTTCCCTGAGCGCGGGAATCTTCTTGCGCAGCGTGCCTTTGGCGAGATCGGCCAACACGTCGGGGTCGTGGGTGCCGCAGATCAGCGCGTCGAGCATCCGCCGGGCGGACACGCCGAGCACTTTGGAGGCGACCGAGGAGAGCTTGATCCCCGCGTCCTGCAAGGTCTTCTCCACTCGCTGGACCTCGCGGGTGCGCTCCTGGATCTTGGCCTTGCGGTAGCGGACCAGGTCACGCAGCTCACGCAGCGGCCGGGGAGGCACGAAGCTCGAACGAACGAGGCCGTGCTCGACCAGCTGGCAACCCCACTCCGCATCCTGCACATCACTCTTGCGACCAGGGACGTGACGCAAGTGTCTCGCGTTGTAGAGCCGGCACTCGAACTCGTCCTCCAGCAGATAGAACACCGCCCGCCAGTACACGCCGGTGGACTCCATCCCGACCACGGTCACCGCGAAACTTCGCAGCCAGTCCGCGAGCGTAATCAGTCCGGCGGTGGTGGTCGAGAACTCGGCCATCTCCTGGCGGCGGCCGCCGTGATCGTCAGGGACGCGCACGCACACTGTGATCTGCGACTTGTGGATGTCGAGCATCGCGCAGCGCTCGATCAAACGATTCATCAACCCTCCCAAGGGTCAGAGGAACAGGACGACCGCCCGGGAGAGCCTCATGCTGTGGAGTCTGAATCACGTGCTCTAGGCAACAGTTCGGGGTGCCCGAGACTCTCGCGTCCCACTCTTGTCCGGACTCGCTGGCACCAAGCAGAGCCGACGTCGACCAAGACGGTCGACAAGATTGCAACCGTTCCAGGCGAGCCCCGCCACCGCCGCACGAACATTTTCATCCGGTCCGGGCGCGCCCGCCAGGGCGCATCACCACTCTTGTGCTTGCTACTCAGGAGTTCTGGCTAACGGTGGAGGGCGACCTGCTGGGCGATCCTGAACGAAATCCCGGACCGAACCGCGTAACCCTCCTCGTCCTGCCCGCCGTGATCATCCGGAAGCGGACCGCAGCGGATGAGACTCTTGGCGTCCGGCGCTTCGCGGTTTGTAAGGGCGCGGCGGGCGGTCGCTTTGGCGCTTTGCGACTCGCGTGTCTGACTGGCCACGTGGCAGGGATGCCCTGGGATTGTTTGGTGGTGGTGGTAGGCTGGGTTGGCTATAGAGCCTTGGTTGGACGCCTTCGTTTCGGCTCGGTAGGCGTTCCGGTAGCGCCCTTCTGATCCTCTTTATCTAGAACGTTCTCGCGGAACGCCGGTAGTCGGTGGGACGCGGGGCGGGCTCGAAGGAGGCCAGTGAGATGGATCGGACCGCCGTGACGGTAGGGGCGTGCTTGTCAATGTCGCGCTCGTCTGGCCGGGGTTTCACGGGTGGGGGCTGGCACGGCCGGGCGTCGAGGCAGCGACCGAGAAGCTGCGCCGGGCAGCGGACCCCGGAGTGCGGTTCGATGCACGGGCCGCCAGCGGCGCGGCTGATCCTCCCGCTGCTTCCAACAGCTGCCGCAGCTCATCAAACCGGACGGGAGGGGTTCCGGGAGCCGCCAGCCCGTCCCAACGCACCTCTGAGCGCCGTGGGGATCGGAGCATGAGCGCGCGACTGCGTGAACCGCACGACGGTGCAGGCCGCCATCACTCTGCTTCTGCACCTACCAAAGTCCTGGTAGGGAGGGTCGTGGGATCCCGGAGCGGATCCGGATGCGGATGGTCCAGGACGGCGAGATGATGCGTGTGGCCGCCGCGGTTGAGGGTGCGAGCGAATCGCGGTACGCGCAGGAAGCGGGCGCGTGGCGCTGCGCCGACGCTACTGGGAGGCGCTGGCGGGGTTGCTCTCGCTGTGCTTTCACGACCTGTGGCCTACGTTTGGCGCGCGGCTCTCCCTGCGCTAAGGCGTTATCCCGGCAGTGCGGGGTTATGTGATGCTGGCTTCCCCAGCCGTTCAGAGCGCAACCCACCGACGGTCGGCGAGCAACCCCCCGAGCGAGCCGCTGCGGATGGACCGCGTGGCGAGGGCAATCGCTGTTGTCCTTCCTGACGGCCGGCGTGTGAGTTTGGAGTGCTGGCCCGGGGATGGTGCGCCGTTGGTGTTGCTGCACGGCCTGCTGGACTGTGCGGTGGGCTGGAAGCACCTGGCGGGGGTGATCGACCGTCCCTGTTACGCGTTCGACCTGCCGGGCTTCGGCGACTCCGACCGCCCGACGCGTAACCGGATCTCGGCCTATGCGGAGGATGTGCAGGCGGCGTTGGCGGCGCTCGACGTGCACGACTTCACGCTGGTCGGCCATTCGCTCGGTGGCGCTGTCGCGACCGGGCTGGCGGAGCGGCTGCGCGATGATGTGGCCGCGCTTGTGCTGCTCGCGCCCGTCGGGTTCGGGCGCATTCGTCTTGCCGAGGCGATCCAACTGCCGGGGGTGCGCAGCGTAGTTCGCCGTGGCCTGCCGCTGGCGCTGTCGAACCCCGTGAGCGCGCTCGGCGTGTACATGGCGGTTGTCGGCAACGGGCACCTGCCGGACCCCGAGCTGATCGCGCGGCTGCGCAAGAACGCTTACCGCTGGGCGCCGGGCGCGGAGTGCGCGAACGAGGCGATCACGGCGTCGGGGCGCTCCCGGCGCGCGTTTTATCGCCGCCAGCTTGGGTACCCAGGGCCGGTCCTGGCGCTGTGGGGCGAGCACGACCGGCTCGTCCCGCTCGCTCACCGCGACGGTATCATGACCGCGCTCCCGCAAGCGCAGGTCCACGTCTGGAAGAAGATGGGCCACCATCCCCAGCGCGAGCGCCCGAGCGAGCTCGCACAGTTCATCGAAGCCGTCTGCGGCAGCGCCGTTCCCAGCGCGCGCGGCGCCGCATCTGGCAGCAAGCCCCCGCGTGGGCGTGTGCTCGCGGTCCGGTCCACGCCGCAGCCGCTGGCGGCTGGTGTGGGCGAGTTGCCGGCCGTGGCCCTGGCGGCGGTGTAAATCGATCGGTGTAGGACGCGCCGCACGATCTCGTGCCGGGCGGAGGGGAGATGTCGGCATCGTCGATCCAGACGGCGACCCGATTGGTCGCGAGGTGGTAAGTGTGCGGGTTACAGCGGCGTAAAGACGCTTGTTGATGCCTCGTGGTCGCGATCGGCGCCTACCCGGACCCCGTTAGGCGCGATCACAGCCAGATCCGGCTCGGCTCAGAGTCCTCCAGCGTCAGCGGGCTGGCGACGCGCACCTCAGAGGGCATCAAGATCGACGGCCTGCGTCACCCAGCGCACAAGCCATGCAACAGCGTTCTCGTGGTCGCGGGGGTTGGGACTTGCCCCCCCGAGGTCGATGTGCATCGGCTTGCTGAAGGAGCATTGGGTCGAGGATCACCTTGCGATCTCTGATGTCGAGCCGGGGCCGGATCTGGTTCGAGGACAGGCTCGAGCCGATCGCCGTAACCGCGTAAGGCGAGTGATCTCGCGCGGCCGGCTGGTCGGCGTTCGTGACCGCCGCGCGGACTGATGGAACCTGGCGGCTGCTCGAGGTCAACTTCGTGCACCCCTGAAGTGCGTGCGCTCACGTCCGCGCCGTTACCGGCGCGCATACCAGCTCCTACGCGAGCGGTGGAAGCCGATCGTTCAGTCGGCCGATGGGGTATGCGCGCGATGGGGGCGTCCGATCGTCCCGCGCACGCCGTGACACCTTTCTAATCGCAACAGCGCGGATCGCTCGAACCACGCGGCCGAGGGCTAGCTTGACCCGTCTCATCGGCGGGGCAACATAGCAGGCTCAGACCTAGTTCGGCGTGTGTTAGGCGTCGTTGGGGGTCATCGCGCCCCGTGCGGCTCGAGCGCAGCAGGAAGCTCGTGAGGAGCAAGGTCCGCGATCGGCCCAATGGAAGTCGTCGATCACGAGCAGCAGCGGAGTTGTCGCAGCAAGCTCGGCGAGCGCGGCGTCGGCGGCGTCGAACAGGCGATGTCGCGCACCGGCGTCGTCCGCGTCGCCCGGCTCCAGCGCGTCGGCGGCGCCCGCTTGGGCCAGCGCCTCGGCGAACGGTTCGAACGGCGCGAGTGGCTCCTCCGAGCCGCGGCCCAGCAGGTGTAGGCGTGCAGGAGGACGGGGGCGCGGTCGTATCCGAGCCTGGGGCGTCCATTGTGCGGGCAGACGTCACGCGGTGGGGGTTGCCGCGCCGGGGTTGGTTTGCGGATGGCGAGGAACAGCGGTCCGCTCGTGCGGCTGGTTCCGTCGGGGAGCCGCAGCAGCCGTGGGAGCAGGTGGGCGGTGCCGGTGCCCCAGTGCACCCATTCGACCTGGCCGCCTTTGGAGCGGACGGGTGCTCGGCGGTTTGCGAGGTCGAGCTGCTCGACGTCGAGCGCCAGGATCGCCGAGGCCCGGGCGGCGGTCTCGTACAGCATTCGCCACAGCGTTCTCTCACGCACCGGAATGTCGCGGCGCGAGAGTTGGCGGTCGATCGCTCGCTTGGGCAGGTCGCTGGGGTGGTCGGTGTGCTCGGTGCGGCGCTCGCAGACGCCGCAGAGCGTGTCCCAGGACGCATGGATCGTGCCCTGCTCGAGTCCTTCAGCCCAAAGCGTGTCGCCGCTTGGGCGAGGGTGACGCCCGGGGTCGGGGCGAGAGCGTTGGCGGTGCGCCGGGCGCTCAGCGAGCTGTGCCGGTGCTCCCCTTGGAAGTGGACGCGGTCTTGCTCGAACGGCTCCCGGCAGGCTTGCTGCGAGCGCTTCCGGCGGCCGTGCCCCGGGCATTTTGCTTTTGCGCCTGGGTGAAGTCGCGCTGCAACGCCTTGGCGAACTTGCCAGTGTCACGCCGCGCGCTGCCTACGAACGTTCGCAGATCGCTGTACAGCTCGCGAGCGCCTTGAGCGACATCGCGGCCGGTGCCTTTTCGCAGTTCCGCCAGCGCCTCTTGAGCGGCTTCGAGCGATTTGGTGGTCAGCTGCTTGAGCGCGGCCGGTTCCGTAAACGTCACCGGGGAGCGGAGCAGGGACGGCGAAACGGGCTTCTTGGCTGGCGGCATCGACTACTCCTGCTGTGCTGAGGGTCGGGGAACGGACCCTGTCCCAGTCATCCGCAAGCTTCCTTCCTGACACCGCACAACACGAGGTCCCTGCTCGCCGACAGTGGCTCGACCCCGTTGGGCTTTCTGCCCGGGCTTGCCGTTCGGCAAGCGTCGGCGGCCGAGGCTGGACGCGCGGCCTCTGTTCCGCATTCGCCCACGACAGCAGTCTCGCCGGCATCGCCCGGACTGCTGCGTCCGGACACACGCAGCCACGAAGCCGCCGCCGGCTCGATACCCGCGCGAGCATGGATGCGGGTCTCCGCACGCGTCGGTTCCGCGCACCTCCCATTCGCCAGGACCAGGGCCACCGGGCAATCGCTTCGGAGGGGGTTTGCCTAGGGCAGCTACGAACTGACCGGTGACCGGGTGGTTGGCGCAGCCGGGGGCGCTCGCTGTCCGATGTGTGGAGTGCCGGGGTCTCGATTGGTGATGAGACGACCGCTGCGGACGCTCACCGTCCCACCGCTTCGAGGACGCTCGGCCGCGAGGACGCCTGGCCGCGAGGGAGCGCTGGCGGCGGGGATCAGCAGTACCGCGGCCGAGTCATCGACTGTCCGAGCAAGCCGAGCGCTGCAGCGGTGATGATGTCTCGGTCCTCGTCGACTGCGCGTAGCCGAAGGGATTAGGCCGAGGGCGAGACCTCGTGCACCCGCGCGTAGCGGTCGTGCAGGAGCACGACGGCGATGCGCTCGGTGCGCGCGCGGCGTTGCGCGGACCCTTGCGCCTCGCTTGCCGTCGGGTGGTCTGAGAGCGGCTGCTTATGGTGCTCGTAGCACACGACCCAGCGTCCGTTCGCGGTCGGCTCGACATGGAGCCCGGGAGCCGGGCGATTGTCGTTAGTCATCGGTCACCTCACGCGCCCGGGCTCGGCGTCGCGGCGCAGGAGCTCACGCCGGCAGACGGACACGAACCGAAGGGCCTCCGCGCGCAAGCGCCGCTCGCGATCTCGGCTCGCGCGGACGGCGAGCCGCGCGCGCTCACCGGGAGGCTCGCGGAGCAGACGCCCGGGCAAAGCACCGAGCGCGGCAGATCGCGGCGAGGCAGACGGGTGCGTCGGATTCGACATGGGTTCCTCCTTCGCGATCCCTCACCGCCCCCAACATATTGCTGGTTCGGGAGGGCTCACCACTCGGGGAGGATCAGCCTCGGCGCTTCCGGGTCAGACCTGGTCGGGCCGATCCGGCCGCGTCCAGACTGAGGCTCCTAATCAGCCGTCGGCTGACGCTAGCAGCATCGGCGCCGGATCGCGAGCGCCCGCGTCATCTTCCAAGCTAGCGACGGCGACGCGGCGTTCGGCAAACGCTTAGTGTTATTAGCCGTCGTGTCGATCGCCGGCTTCAATGGGCGTCAACGAGATCTGGAGAGACCTCCGGGACAGCGGGGCAGGATCGCAAAGGACCCTGAGAGCGAGCAGAGATGACGACCTTGGAAACTCGTGACACAACGCAGTCGCCCGCCCGAGAAAAGCTGAACGGCCGGATCGTCCAGGTCGCGGGCAACACGCGAGGGGTCGGCGCGGCGATCGGTCGCAGCCTGGCCAGGCAGCTGGGCCAGCTGGGGTGGCCCGATGGGTGGTGCGCGTGGTGCACTTCCTGTTCGCGGACGGCTGCTCCTTGATCACCGGTCGGGTGTGGGCGCTCGACGGCAGAGGAGAGATGTGACGGCTTCGGCGCCTGAGCCCCGGCGGCTGGTCCGCGACGTGCTGCTGCGCGATGGGGGGACGCTGCGGTTGCAGACCCCGACGCCGGTGGACTACGAGGACATCAAGGCGTTCTATGACGATCTATCGCCGGAGAGCCGTTACCTGCGCTTCCACGGTTATGGGCGTACCGACACGGTCGCGCGCGCGGACGCGGAGGCTAGTGGAGTTGATCGCTTGGCGTTGCTCGGCCGGCACGACGGTCGCGTGGTGGCTGTCGCCAGCTATGACGGGTTGCGCGAGCCGGGTGTCGCCGAGGTCGCGTTTGCGGTGGCTGATGATGATCAACGCCGCGGGATCGGGATGCGGATGCTCGAGCAGCTCGCTGAGATCGCGGCGGGCCGTGGGATCCACCGCTTCGATGCGGAAGTGGCGGCCGGCAATGGGCTGATGCTGGGGGTGTTCGAGCACGCCGGCTTCGTCGTGCGGCGCAAGGGGTCTGGTGAGCTGATGGTGTCGCTGGATATCACGCCGACGGAGGCGGTGCTGGAGCGGATCGACGAGCGCGATCATTTCGCCGCGGTCGCATCGTTGCGGGCGATCCTTGCGCCCGCGTCGATAACCGTTATGGGCGCCGCGGCGACGCCGGGCAATGTCGGCCGTGCGGTGCTGGAGAACATCATCGCGGGCGGCTTCGAGGGTGTGGTGACGCCTGTGAACCGTGCGGGGGGTGTGGTGTGCTCGACGCGGGCCGCGCGCAGCCTCGCCGAGTTGGAGGTCGCTGCGGAGCTGGTTATCATCGCGGCCGCGGGCGATGAGGTGCTCGAGTTCGCCGCGGAGGCGGCCGCGAGCGGAGCGAGAGCGCTACTCGTTCTCCCCGCCGGTCCCGAGCAGGACGTCGAGGCGTCGCTGGCGCGAGAGGAGCGGCTGCTTGAGATCGTTCGGGGTGGGGGCTTGCGGTTGGTCGGGCCGAGTTCGTTGGGGGTGCTGAACACCGCCGCTGAGGTCAGCTTGAACGCTACGTTCACCGGCGCTCGCGTGCGCGCGGGAGCGTTGGCGATCGGCTCGCCATCGGGCGCGGTCGGGATCGGGCTGCTCGGGCACGCGGCGGCGCGGCAGCTGGGGGTCTCGATGTTCGCCTCGCTGGGCGATCGCGCGGACGTTTCGACCAACGATCTGCTCGAGTGCTGGGAGCAGGACGAGCGGACGGCCGCGGTGGTCTTGTACGTGGAGTCGTTCGGCAATCCCGAGCACTTCACGCGGATCGCTCGGCGGGTGTCGCGCCAGAAGCCGATCCTTGCTCTGAAGGGGCGTCGACGGGCCGAGCGGATGCTCGGCGACGCGCGCTCGCACACGGCCGGGGCGCTGCGCGGTGACGCGGCCGTCGACGCGCTCTTGAAACAAGCCGGGGTGCTGCGGTTCCACGGCGGCGAGGAGCTGTTCGACGCCGCTGAGTTCTTCGCGCGCCAGCCGCTCCCGAGCGGACGGCGGATCGGGATCGTGAGCAACACCGCAGGCGTGGCGACGCTCGCCGCCGACGCGTGCGCGACGCGCAGGCTTGAGGTGAGAGAGGCAAGCGAGGCGCAGAACCCCCTGCTGATCGGGATCAGCGCCGGACCCGACGAATACGCTGCGAGCGTCCGTGAGCTGCTCGGCGATGCCGAGATCGATGCGCTGATGGTCTTCTACGTCGACTTTCACGACGGCGACCCGGAGGCCGTGCTGGAGACGATCTCGGTGGTCTGCGAGGGGCAGCCCAAGCCGGTTGTGGCATCCGTCGTGCGCTCCGACGGTCAGCTGCCCCCGCGGACCGGCTCGGGGGTGCCGAACTACCTGTTCCCCGAGTCGTGCGCCGCCGTGCTCGCGCGCGCCGCCGACCGTCGCGAATGGCTCTCACGGCCGTTGGGCGAGTTCCCGCAGTATCCCGGCCTGGACGGGCCCGCGGCGCGCGCGGTGAGCGCTTCAGTGCTTGATCGCGAACCCGCCGGCGGCTGGCTGTCGCTCGCCGAGGCCGAAGCTCTACTGGCCACGCACGGGATCCCGGTCGCCGCCTCGGATCGCTGCCAAGACGTCGAGCGCGCGGTTGCGGTCGCCGCCGAAATCGGTGCTCCGATCGCGCTGAAGGCGGACTTCGCCGCTCCCGCGCACGCGAGCGACATCGACGCTGTGCTGCTCGGCTTAAAGGGTGAGCCGGCGGTGCGATCCTGCTGGCGCGAGCTCGAAAGACGGGTACGGGCGGCCGGACAGGAATGGACCGGAGCGACCGTCCAGCGCCTCGTCGAGCCCGGCGGGACAGACGTGCTGGTCGGGGCCGTCAGCGATCCCGATCTCGGCCCAGTGCTCGCGCTCAGCCCCGGCGGTCACCGGGCCGGTCTTGGCCGAGGGGCCGCGTTCCGCCTGCTGCCCGTGACAGACACAGAAGCCGACGAGCTGATCGACTCCGCCGAGGGCGTCGCCACCGAGCTGGACGGATTCCGCGGCAGCCCTCTGCTCGATCGTGCAGCGCTGCGCGAGCTGATCCTGCGCTTTAGCCTCCTGCTCCTGGAGCTCCCGGAGATCGTCGAGGCTGACCTCAACCCCGTCCGATGCATGACCAACGGCTGCGTCGTGCTCGACATGCGACTCCGAATCGAACGCCGGCGCCCAATCGAGCGCGTCAAGACCTGGTAACCAGCCGGCGGCCGGCACGAGCCAAACCGACGGTTGAATTCCCCGCAACAATGTTGCAGTTGATCCGCACGGCTCCATCAAATGGTCAAATAGCCGTCGCTGCAGTCGATCCGCTCGACAGGGCGAGAGCTCGCGCATGGGTCGCGTCCGCCCTCGTTACCCAGCAGCCATCGCCATCATCCACCCGCCGATACGGGGAGGCGCTGTCACCGACCCTCGGGACCTCGCCGGGTTCGCCGGGCTGCTGCTCGTGTCCGTGACCCCAGCGGTCCGGGCGTTCCGGCGGGCGTTCGCAGGGCCTAGCCTTGGCGAACGTTTCGCGGTCCGAGCTTCGGCCACCATTCGGCGAGCCGATCGCGCGCCTCGCCCGCGATCGGTGTGACGCCTGTCTCTGGAGCGCGTGCCGAACCAGCGACGCTGGCCGGCGCCGAAAACGCCTGAAGCGTCAGCGCCACCGAGCGGCCCAATGCCCCGAGTGCATATCCGCCCTCCAACACGCCGCCGACTGGCGCCGCCAACGACTCGCACGCTCCACACACGGCACGCGCCATTGCGGCGAACCCCTCTTCGGTCACGGCGCAATCCGCGAGCAGATCGTCGCGATGCGCGTCGTATCCCGCCGAGACGAGCACGAGCTGGGGCTCGAACGCGCGCGCGAGCGGTACGACGACGTGCTCGACGAGCGACACCCAGACCTCGTCCCCGGATCCCGCAAGCACCGGCAGGTTGACCGTGAAGCCCCTGCCCTCGCCCTCCCCGACGTCGTCGGCCGGCCCGGTCCCGGGAAACAGCGGCGATTGATGGATCGAGACGAACAGCACCTGGTTGCTCGCGTGGAAGACCTGGTTGGTGCTATTGCCGTGGTGCACGTCCCAGTCAAGGATCATCACCCGCTCGAGGTGCCGCACGTCGAGCGCGTAGCGCGCGGCGACGGCGATGTTGTTGAACACGCAGAACCCCATCGCCTGGGACGGTAAGGCGTGGTGACCAGGGGGCCGGTGCGAGCTGAACGCCGCCGATGCCTCCCCGTCCAGCAGCAAGTCGACCATCCGCACCGCCCCGCCCGCCGCATGCAGCGCCGCCTCGAACGATCGCTCGCTGACCACGGTGTCGGCGTCGAGGAGCCCTCCTCCGGCCGCGCACGTTCGCTCGATTGACGCCACATAACGCTCGGCATGCACCGCGGTCAGAACAGACCGATCGACGGCGGGAGCCAGCACACGCTCAAACCCCAGCCAGTCGCGCGCCGAGAGTGCCCGCTCGATCGCGACGATCCGGCTGGGCTGTTCGGGGTGCATGATGATGGCCGCCTGCCCGGGATGCGTCGCGGTGTCGTGCTCTAGCGACGTGGGGTGCTCGAGAAACACGTAGGCCATCGCGAGCACCGTACCGCTCCGTGCCGTCCTGGAGCCCGCTACTGAGACGCCGCTTACGCGCCGGGGCCAAATCAAGCGTCCACGGCCAACGGCAACTCTCGCTCATCGTCACGCTCGTCGGAGCAGCGGCGAGGCGGGATCCATTCATTGCCCCAAGGCTGGGAAAGGACTGGCGCACCACCATCGAGGACAAGCCACTACAGCAATACCAACAGCTAACCCCTGCCCCACGCGAGCGCCACGGCGAGATCAAGAGTCGAGATGATCCCGACCGGACGCGTGGTCGGCGCCGTAGAGACGATCAAATGGCTAACGCGATGCTCGCTCATCAGCTCCGCCGCGCGCCTCAGCGGCTCAGCCGGTCCGATCAACATCGCCCCCGAGCCAGCAAGCTCACCAGCGGTGGCCTGCAGCTCACCGCGCGCCGCCGCGCGCGCAAGCTCAACATCCGACACGATCCCCCAGCCCGGCCCGGACGCTGCACCCGATGCCACCCCCGCCGTCTCTACCACCACCGCATGCACGTGATAGCTCGCCATCAGCTCGGCTATAGCACGCAAAGTGCTATCAGCCTGGCAGCTGATGATTCCCGTGCGCATCGCGTCCGCGACCGTCGCATGCTCAAAAGCGGGACCGACTAGTCGGGATGTTCTGGAAAAGCTCATTCGCCTCCGATTTGTACCGCCCTCGAGATCGCGCCGCCCCGCGGCCTCTAACAGACGGTCAAGCTCGATCTTCGAGTCCGCACGGCTGCGCCGCTTTGAGCTCGACCCGCTCGAACCATTGCTCGCGCCGGCCTGACAGCTGCTCGCGCACGCGGCCGGCTCGGCCGCCGGCCGCCTGTGATCACCGAGGACAAGCTCGCCGCGGCAAGGTTGACGCGCACGGACAAGCGCCCGATGCACGCGATCGCCAAGACCCTCGGCGTGAGCCACGCAACGCTGTACCGCCACCTCAACCTCTCGGCCGCCGAGCTCGACGGCGGCCAGGCGGCGTAGCCAACGTGGGGTGCTGGTAAGAATCGTGTCACCAGCCGCCGTTTGCGTGGACATCCAGCCCGTCGGCGGGCGATGTCTCGGTCAGCCGATGCGCTGGCGGGGGTCAGTCGGCTTGGCGCCGCGGAGGGAAAGGAACCTACCCCGGGGCTGGAGCTGCAGACGCTGACCGCGAGGCGACGCTACCGAGAGCGTTGGTGCGCGGCGGCCCAGCGGTGCCTACCCCTCGGGGGCGGAGCCCGTCGGCTGCTCGCTGCTCGCGGCTGCCGACGGCGTGTGCTCGCTCGACCCAGCGGTCGTCTCGGTCCGCTCCGGCGTCGTCGCCGCAGCCGTCGTCGGCCTCCGCGCCGCTCTCGCTTTGGCGGCGGTGGTCGCCCTCCGTGGGGTTGGCGCCGCGGCGGCGCTCTTGCCACGGGGTGCGGCTCGCTTCGGACCCGGTTTGCCGGTGAGCAGCGCCTGTTGGATGTTCTCGAGGTCCTTGCTGACGGTCTTGCTCACGCTGCGCAAGTTCTTACGCGCATCCCTAAGCGTGGTGTCGAGGTCCTTGAGGACATCGCGCGTCCCCTTGTCCAGCTCCTTACGCAGGTCCTTAAGCGCTTCCTGGGCGGCCTCAACGGACTGCGTGAGCCGGTCCATCGCAGCCTGCCCGGCGCCCTGGGCGCGGGAGGCTCCGCCGCGCACGCGGCGGGTCACGGTCGCTCTCTCGGGCATTCGGAATCACCCCTCTGTCTATCGCCGGTTCACGTTCCCTCCGAAGTCTGATCCCAAGCTCGGCTTCGCGCAACCTCAGACTGCTTGCCGCCGACACCCCGCGATGGTCGAACCTGTGATGCGTTCACGCTGACAGCTCCCGGCCGCTCATACGCGCCGCCGATCCGATTGGTCGGAAGGAG
Organism: uncultured Solirubrobacterales bacterium; assembly: GCA_963749545.1. GTDB lineage: Bacteria > Actinomycetota > Thermoleophilia > Solirubrobacterales > Solirubrobacteraceae > Palsa-465. The sequence goes on along the minus strand of CAVVNG010000019.1, from coordinate 283,089 downwards.
AAGTTGACGATGGATCGGGTTACAGGACCGGGTCGAGCCATTTCGCGGCCGTGCTGCTGATGATCGGCGGCGTACTGAACATCATCTACGGGTACGGTGTCGGCGGACACCGAAAATGGTGATAGCGGCGACGCGAAAGGTGGTCATGTGGCGGTCGGATGCGACCGTCGCCCAAACGGTGCCGGGGTATTGGGGGACGCGCGCGACCTCGCGACGTCACCGAGGTTGGCGAGCGCGATGTGCAGCAGCTGCTCGTCGCTGGTGACGCGCAGGCCCTGTTGAATTGGACCAGTGCTCGGGTTCGTGTCGCCGGGGCAAAATAGCGTCTACTAACCAGCGTTAGACGCCGTCAGCGCAGGACGATCGACGCCAGCACGACAAGCGCATCTGTCGCGCCGCCCCGATGCGTTTTGCCGCGATGGCGACCTCTGCGAACCCGGCAACGATCGACGAGGTCCTGGGCCGGTTCCTGGCAGAGCAGCACGAGCGCTTGTCAGACAAGACGTTCCGCAGATATGAGGAGGTCGTGCAGCTGCTGCGCCACAGCCTCGACGGGGATATGCGTACAGCTCGCTGGATGACAGCGAGCGACGACGCTGGGAGGTGGAGTTCGAGGCCAACGAGGAAGGGGCGTTCTGCCGCCTATTCGCGTGCGCAGTGACAGCAGCCGACAGCGATCTTGACGGATCGCGGCGACGCTGTCGGTCCTTCAAGAACTCGGTCGTGAAGGTCCTCGCTCTCGCTCCGCACGCTGCCAGCGGCTTTGCGGCGGCCGGCGGCACCGGTGCTCCTTTGCTATGGGATTGCGCAAGAGCACGCGACGTGCGTCGGCGCTGATGCTTGGGACGAGTTGCGGCAGACCGCCGCCTACGTCGACGGACTGCTCCATCTGTGACGGAGCAGCCACGTCGCCCGCCGTCGCCACGCTGCTCCTTGCGGACACAGGCAGCCACGAAGCCGCCGCCAGCTCGATACCCGCGCCGGCATGGATGCCAACAGACTCAGCGAGACGCCGGCGATCAGCGCCGACGGGCGCTACGTGGCCTTCTCCTCGGACGCGTCGAACCTGGTCCCCGGCGACACGAACCACAGCGACGACGTGTTCGTGCGCGACCTGAAGCTGAGCCCGCCGCCGAGCAACAAGTTCACGGTCTCGCGGATCAGGACCGAGGCGGATGGCACGTTCACGTTCTCGGTCCGGGTGCCGGGCCCGGGGAGCGTGGACGTGCTCGAGACCGCTTGGGATGACAACCTCGCCTCGGCGGCCGTGCTGCTCAAGCCCGCCCCGCACAGGTTCGTGTTCGCCCGCGCACACGCACACGCGGTCCGACGCGGCACTCTGACCGTGACGGTCACACCCAACAAGCAAGGCAGGATGCTCGTTGCTGAGCCCCGCTACCGCGTCGTCCTGCGCCTGTGGGTCAGCTACACCCCAGACGGCGGGCGCTACCGCACCATCGGCTACCTCGGACTGCACCTCCCAGGCTCCTGCCCCAAGCAAAACACCGTGACTGCACTCAAGTGGCGCACAGTCGTCCGCTGCAACTGACGCGCAAAGTCCACTGGCGACGCCGCCGCTAAGTTACAAGCGACAGCGCAGTGATCCGTCGCGAGCCGGTCGCGTTCGAGACCGCTGGTTCTCGATCGAAGGGTGCGTGCCCCGCCTCGGGTCGAGCTGCTGGTAGCGTGAGGTGAGATCGGTGATCGAGACGGCGTTTACGCGTAGCTTCGGGATCACGGCGCCGGTGGTAGAGGCGCCGGTGGCTCCTGAGCCTGCGCTCGTCGCCGCCGTCTCGAATGCCGGAGGACTGGGGTTGCTGTGGACGAAGGAGCTCGATCCAGAGTCAGTGGCGGCAACGGTGCGGGCTACGCGAGAGTTGACCGATCGGCCGTTTGGAGTCAATTTCGCGCTGGACGAGCCGCGCGATCAGCAGCTTGATGCCGCGCTCGCCGCACTGAAACTTTCGTGATCGGGTGCAGGTGGCGGTCACCGGGCTGGATGCCATGCACCTCGATCTCGAAGCCGGGGCCGCGAGCGAAGCCCGGATCCGCGCGACTACCCGGACGCCGACCCCGAGCTGCTGGTGCCCGGCTCGCTCGTGTTCCAGAGGACCACCGGGCCCGTCGACCTACGCGACGCGCGCCACTGATGGGCGTGGGTGCCGGGAGCTTTCTGGCGGCGGCCCTAGAGGCCGTGCAGCAAGGTCGGCGGCCGCGAGCTGCATCCGGTCGTTCACGTTTCGTTCGGGGACGCCGAGGCCTACGCGGCGTGGGCAGGCAAGGAGCTGCCAACCGAGGCCCAGTGGGAGTACGCGGCGCGCGGCGGGCTCGACAGCCCGGTGTTCACCTGGGGCGACGAGTTCGCGCCGAGAGGACGAATGATGGCCAACACGTGGCAGGGCGAGTTTCCTTGGGAGAACCTCGAGCTCGACGGCTTCGTGGGAATGTCGCCGGTCAAGCGCTTCCCCGCCAACCGCTACGGACTATACGACATGGCCGCCAACGTCTGGGAGTGGACGGTCAACTACTTCACCATGCGTCACGAGGCCAACGCGCCCAAGGCGTGTTGCGTCCCCTGCAATCCGCGCGTCACCTCGCCACGAGCTCGATGCCGCTGAGCGCATCGACGCTCACATCCCTCGCCGGGCGATCAAGGGCGACTCGCATCTGTGCGCTCCGAACTACTGCCTGCGCTACCGCCCCGCGGCGCGCCAGGCCGACGCCGTGGACACCTCGACGTCCCCCATCGGCTTGCGCTGCGCGCTGAACGCTCCGGCCGACGCCTAGAGCGGCTGCAAACGCGTTCTCTCCACGTGGGCGAGCTTGGCGCGGAGCCGCCGGTACTCGCGCTCCTGCGAAGGCGTGCGCTTGTGGCCCTTGTACGCGAGGTTCACGCGTTCGTTCGGGTCGTGCTTGAGGTCGTACATCTCCCACTGATCGGGAACGTTGCCGTTCACGTCGTAGTAGCGGGCGAGCTTGTAGCGCCGTTCCCGGATGCTGGCGATGTGGTTCGGCGGCTGGGGGTACGGACCCTGCGGCTGTCCCGACTGGTAGTCGTCGTACGTGAACACCGTGTAGTCCTGGGGCGGCTTTGCCGAGCGGCCCAGGATCTGGGCGGAGTAGTCGATGCCCTGCCAGGCAGCGCGTGCGCTGCGCGGCGCTCCGACCAGGCTTGCCAGCGTCGGCAGGAAGTCGACATGGGAGACGAGCGAGTGGTTCGTGCGCGGCCGTTTGTACAGGCGAGGGTTCGAGTACACAAGCGGAACGCGCAGCGTCTCGTCGTAGAAGTTGAAGTTCTTCTGGCGCATCCCGCCGTGGCTCATGCCCATCTCGCCGTGGTCGGAGGTGGCGATCACGAGCGTCTTGCCGAGGAGCCCCTCGCGCGTGAGCGTGTCGAGGATCTTCACCAGGTAAGCGTCCGAGGCCTTCATTACGTTCCCGTAGAAGTTGACGTAGTTGCGCTTCATCTGTGGAGTCCGCAGCCGGCCGAGCAGCTGTGACAACCTCAGGAATTGCTCCTGCACCCTCGGTTTTGTTGACAGGTCCTCCTTGACGGTGGCCGGGAGCCCGATCTCGCCCTGGAGCCACGACGTGTCATAGCCTCCGGCGCTGAAGTTGTCGGGGTAGAACAGCACGTCGTGGGGGTTGACCAGGGAGACGACCATGAAGAACGGCTGGTCGTGCGCAGCCGCTGTGCTCAGGTACTGAAGCGCCCCCTCCGTGCCGGCCTGGGGCGTGCCGTCGGAGTTGATGAAGCGACCGTCGTTGTTGGTGTACCCGCCCCCCTCTTCCGGGATCGTCTGGTTGGCGCCTGCGTCGGGCGGATCCCACCGGGTGAAGCCGTACTTGTTGACGTCGGAGGGCTCCCACGTCGAGCCGTTTGCCGGCTTGGTGCAGTGGAACTTGCCCTTGTAGACCGGTGTGTATCCGGCGGCCTCGGTCACGGACGCGAAGTTCTTGAAGCTCGTATCCAGCTCGACCTGCGGGTACTGGGGCGACGGCATGTTCTGCTCGAGCGTGTACTTGACACCGTGCTGGGCCGGGAAGTAGCCCGACAGGAACGTCGAGCGAGCCGGCGAGCACATGCACGCGTTTGTGCACGCGTTGTCGAACGTGACGCCGTGATGTTGCAGGCGGGTGTAGCCGGGCATGTTGCGCCGTGTCCAGCCCGGCGGGAAGTGCTGGACAGCACGCTGCTGGTCGGTCATGAACACCAGCACGTTCATGCCCTCGATCGGGTTGTTCGCGGACGTGATGTACGGGCCGACCCGCGTTCGCGCGCCTGCGGGGGCGGGGCTCCCGCTGAGCAACATCGCGCCGGTGCCGGCGGCCGCCGCCTTCAGCAACTCGCTGCGCGTGATCCCGTCCTCGGTGTGGTCGGCTTCGCGTTTGGACATGTCCCTTCCTCTGATGTCGCGACGGTCTGTCGTCATCGCGTGGTTTGGCGCTTGAAGACGTCGACGGCGTTGCTCGCGAACGCAGTGGCGTACAGGTTTCTGCCGTCCGGACTTACAACGACCGAACTGAGTCCGAGAAGCGCCCGCCCCCGCGTGCAACCGGGTTTGGGATGGCTGACAATGCAGCCGGCACGGCGCTGCTTCTCCAGCAGCCCCGAGGTCGAGGCCGTGCGACCGAAGACATCGACGGCTCCCGACTGGAAAGACGCCGTGTACACATTGGCACCGTCGGAGGAGACCGCCACCCCTTCCGGGGCCTGCAGGGCCCGGCCGAGCGTGCAGGCGACTGCCAGAACGTAGATCGCGCAACCGGGGGTTCCCGTCGGTTGAGCGAGCTGACCGGTGGACGTCGTACGAGCGAAGTTGGCGACGCTGTCGGTGAGTACCGACACCACGTAGACGCTCTTGTCATCGGAGCTGATCGTGACGGCGTCCGCGCCTCCGAGCTGCCTACCGGTGGTGCAACCCGTGAGTGGGCTGTTGACGAAGCAGCCGTTGCCGTCCATGGCCTGCGACAGGACGCCGGTGGACTGATTGCGGACCAGTACGTCGAGGGCGCTGTTGCCTGGAGACGCCACGTACACGTTCTTCCCGTCGCCGCTGACCACGAGGCCTTCCGGCTGACCCAGGGCGATCCCGATCGCGCAGCCCCCGGCTCCCCCCGGGGCGATGCATCCGCCCGGGCCTGGCGGCTGTGAGAGGTCGCCAGTTGACGATGAGCGGGCGAACACGGCAACCGCGCTGTCCTTGAAGGCGCCGACGTAGACGTTGCGGCCGTTGGGACTGACCGCCACGACGTCCGGTCCGCGCAGCGCTCGAGTAGCCGTGCATCCGGGTAGGGCAACCGCGGCGAGGCAGCCGGTCTCGCCCTTCGCCTGGCTGAGCGCACCGGTTGACGCGTCGCGCTGGAAGATCACGATTGAGTTGCTATTCAGAGAGGTCGCGTAGACGTTCCGTCCGTCTGCGCTGACGGCGACCGAGTTGGGACCGGCGATTCCCACCGCGCTCGTGCACCCGTTCGCGCCCGCGGCGGCGATGCACCCGGCTCTGCCGGAGGCCTGGCTCAGCTTGCCGGTCGCCGGATCGCGTCTGAACACTGCGATCGCATTGCTCGCCGAGGAGGCGACGTAGACGTTCTTGCCGTCCCGGCTGACCGCGATTGCCTCCGAGCCTAGGAACGGACCTGGACCCCGCAGCGCGCGGACGGGCGCACAACCGTGATGGCCGGTCGAACGATCGGCCAGACAGCCGCTGGTCCCGGCGAGCTGTCGCAGCACGCCGAGCGGCGTCACCGGTGGCCGGCCGCTCGAGACCCCGGCGGCACTGGCGGGGATCGCCGAGAGTGCGCCAGCGAGCGCCGCGCACACGAGAGGGACGGCGAGCGCTGCGAACCAGGCACCAATGAGGTGGCGGCGGAAGAACTTGTCGCTGGCTCGCATGATCGCCTCTGGCGGGTGAGATCGCTGGGCTTGATTGGGCCGGCCCGGGGTCCGGTTCGAAGCTGGACTCCGTTCAGCACGAACCTGGTGAACACCGCGCACACTACACCACACCGGTGGACACGAGAGGCGAAGTGAACACGGCGAGAGGCGAGCGCTGGTCTGACCGGCACGTGAGGTACGGAGATCGCGTGGGGCAGCTGCCGTTTCGTTGGGTCGCCTGGCGGCCACGCTCGGGCCTGTCGCGATTGTCGCCGCCGCGGCTGCGTTGATCGACTCGGCGAGCGGTGTCGCCTCGGTGTCGACTCGCCCGACAGTGCAGGCGCGACTCCTCGCCACGCTCGCCACGGCGGCAGGCTCCGCGAACTCCTGAGTCGCAAGCGCTGGAGCAGCAGCCTCGCCGACACCGCTCGGACTGCTGCATCAGGCGTCGAGGAGTAGCCGCCCTGCGTCGACGCGGTCGGCGACACGCGGACGCGCCGCGCTGTGGCTCCTGCTGTCCGATAGCAGCCACGTGGCGACGGCAGGCGAGGTGACTGCTCCTTGATGCAAGGGGCAGTCCGTGGATGTGAGCGGCTCGCAACTTTCCAGGGCGCTCATCTGGCGGAGCGCGCGGAACTCTGCTGCTGTCTCAAGTCGACGTATGTCGCTCTCGCTAACTGCGCAGTATCGTTGCCGGCGCCGAGCCGGCGAGGGGTTACGACCGTGTCGCTCGCCCAGCTATTTCGCGATCGAACGGGCGGTCGCCTCGTCTACGACCATGCCGAGTCGTGCCGCGGCCGCGGCCGCCTGGCCACGGTTCGTCACGCCGAGCTTGAGCAGGATCGACGAGACGTGGTGGTCGACGGTCTTCGGTGTGACCACTAGTCGCTGTGCGATGTCCGCGTTGCGGAGGCCCTGCACCAGAAGCGGCAGCACCTCCAGCTCGCGGTTAGTCAGTCCGGCGGGATTCTCGCGGGTAGCTGGGCGTGGTCCGCGCGGGAGGTTGCGTTCGCCCAGTTCGCGCAGGCGCCGAGCGACGATCGCTGCCGCGGGCTTCGCTCCGAGCGCCCGAAGCTGCTCGTGTGCCGCGCGGAGCAGTGGGCCATCGCTGCTGAGGACAAGCGCAATCGCCGCGTCGTAACCGGCGCCTTCGGCGTTGAGCAACTCGGAGGCGGCTTCAAAGTCGCCGTCGAGCTGGAGGCGGAATCGCTCGGGGACGTTGTCCGGCGGCTCGACCGGAAGCCCCGCGCGCGCCCGCCAGCAAGCGAGCCAGCCTGCAGTGGTGGGCTCGTGCAGCCGGCAGGCGAGGTCATATGTCGCCTCGGTCTCGGCGTCGATCGCCTCCGCTCTGCCCTCAAGCCACGCCGCCTCGGCGCGGGCCGCAGCCACGGGGCCGAGAAACTCCAGATCGTCAGCCTTTACCGCGCGCTCCCACGCCTCGTCCAGTAGAGGCCAGCAGCTCGGATCGCCGCGCCGCGCACGCACGAGTCCGAGGGCAATCAGCGCGTTCGTGCGCGGTTCGATGATCTGGTCGCGCGGACCGTCGAGGATCGCCTGGGCAGTCACCGCCGCGTCGTCCCACCGGCCCAACGCCAGCTCGACGAGGGCCTGCTCGGCGACGAGGCATTTCATCCATGCCTCGAGTCCGAGCTCGCGCGTGTATCCGATGCCGCGATCGATCCACACCAGCGCATCACGCCATCGGCCGTGGTGGATCAGCCCCAGACCGAGGTTGATATACGCGACACCCGCGTAGGTCCCTAGGTGGGCTTGGCGCGCGAGCTCGAGGCCGCGCTCAAGCTTCGCCTGGCCCGCGGCACACCCAGCGATCAGCTCAGCGGTGCCGACCATGTTGAGCGCGTTGACGAGCCCCTCGACGTCATCAACCTCCTCGGCGATCGCGATCGCCTTCGCACCCACCGTGATCGTCCGCTCGACGTCATAGTCGATCATCAGCATGCCGGCGAGGGTGCTGTACGCCCGCGCCAGGTCCACGCCTGGCAGGCCCTGCTCGAGTACGGCCACGGCCTCGCCGATCGTCGCGAGCGCCTCTCGGCCGCGGCCGATGCAGCTCAGCAGCCGCGACCGCGTCCGCAACGCTCGCCCCTCGCGCATGATGTCGCCGCGGCGACGGTGGATCGCGATCGCTTCGTCGATCGCGCAAACGGCCTCGGAGCGCATATCAGACCGGTACGCGTGGTCGCAGAACCGCTCGAGCAGATCAGCGCGCGCCGACGGGTCAACCCCTTCGGCGAACCGCAGCGCCCGCCAGTAGTGGTGCTGTGCCTCCCGCGGGGAGCCGCGCTCGGCCGCCCGCTCACCCGCCGCCGGCGCGTACCGCAGCATCGCGGGCCCGTCCCCCGCCGCCTCCGCATGATGGGCTAGCCGAGCGTAGTCGGGTCCCCCAAGCGTTGGATCGGCGAGCGCCGCGAGCGCCCGACGGTGAAGCATGACCGCCCGGTCGGGCGGGAGCGACTCCTTCACCGCCAGCCGCGCGAGTTCGTGACGGAACAGGACGCCGTCCGCCTCCGCGCGCAGCACCCCGGATGCCAAGCACTCATCCAGAGCGCCGAGGTCACCGTCTGTCAACGCCTCCAGCAGCCACACTTCGGCCCGCTGCGGCACGACCGCGACCGCGTCCAACACCGCGCGGCCGGACGTGCTCAGGCCAGCGATCCGCGCGTAAACCGCGTCGCGCACAGTCTCGGGCACACCGCCGGTCCTAGCGGCGAGCGTCTCGGTGACGAAGAAGGGGTTACCGGCGGTGCGCTCGAACAGCTCGTCGGCGTCGAGTAAGGAGGAGGCGGCGAGCTCGCTGACCGCCTCGCGCGAGAGGCCGTCCAGCTCGAGCCGTGTCGCACCATCACCACTCGACAGCTGGCCGAGCACCATCCGCAGCAGATGATCGCGAGGCAACTGGTCGCTCCGGTAGCTGATCACGAGCAGCAGCGCCGAGTCCTTCGCCCGGCGGGCGAGCACCCGAACCACATCAAGCGTCGCCTCGTCAGCCCAGTGCACGTCCTCCAAGATGAGCAGCACCGGCGCAATCGCCCCGAGCGCCTCGCCGAGCGCGATCGCGACGTCGAACGGCTTCGCTCCCGCCGCCGCCAGCTCCGCTGGATCGCCCCCGAGCTCTGCAGCCGGCTCGAGCAACGGGCCGAGCGGACGTGGCGTGAACAGCGGATCACAGCTGCCCGACAGCGCTGTCACACGCCGAGGAAGCTCATTGCGGAACTGGCGCAGCAGCGCCGTCTTGCCGACCCCGGCCTCGCCAGACACGATCGCGACGCCACCCTGGCCCGTCGCGGCCATCTCGGCGGCCAGTCCGTGAAGCACGCCCAGCTCCTCAGAGCGTTCCAGCAATCCCAGTCCCACGGCGCAATCTTACGCCCAGCCTGCGCACCGCTAATCGGGAAAGTTCCCTATCTTGCCGGTCCTTTGAACCTCCCGCCACAGCACACGCGATTCGTACAAGCTCAGCACTTGGTTCGAGACAGCCAGCTTGGCCGCGTTCGTGGCCGCAGCCGTAAAGAGACCGGCCGGAGGACGCGTCGGTCCTCCAACCGGTCTCTGTCGCGCTTCACCTGACAGCGACGCGCCGCCTACGGCGAATCATGCCGGCACCGAGCGCACCGGCGCCGAGCAGCACGCTCGCCCCCGCCGCGCCGATGCCCGCGTCACCCCACTGGAACGACGAACCGCCGCTCTGGCTCGACGGAGTGGCGGCCACCGGCGAGGGCGGCGGGGGACCAGCTGTGACGACCGAGGATGCAGACTGCGGACCCGGGTCCTCGACATACCGAGCCTGCGCTGCCACCGGGAAGCCGGCCGCGGCGATCACCAGACCGCCGGCCAGCGAGCGCTTGATCACATCGTGGTTGAGCATTGGTCCTCCTCGTTATGAGTTGAAGTACGGATCGAGCACGCTCAGCCGGGTGATCTGATCGACCGGCGGCTCATCGCGAGCAGCCGTCTTGCGGATCGCCTCGGGCGTGGGCGCGTCGTAGACGCAGAACGTGCGGGTCGTGTCCTCCGAGACATACGAGCTGATCCAGGTCATGCCCTCCTCGGCGTTGCGCTCGACGACCTGGCGGCAGACATCCGCTCCGTCGTTCTCGACTGGTATGTGCAGCCCGTCCGGAAAGGTGCGCTGCACCACGTATCGCGGCATGTCGGTCCTCCTCTTGGATTGGCCGCTTGAGATGCGACCACCGTACGCGCGGCCCCCGGTGCGCGCATCGGGAACACCACCCATATTGGGCGAGAGTGGCCCCTATCGTCGGCCCGTGCCCAGACCCGCGATCTGACCGCGAGCGGCTCGCATTCGTGCAACTTGAGCAAACCGATGTCGACGCCGCGCCCAACGACGACTACGTGGGCGAGCGACTGGTCGTAACCGGTCGCCGCCTCGGCACCGACAAGGGGCGCTGCGTAGTTAGCCGGTCACCTCGACAGACTGTCCCTTCTCTGAAGAAGCAGGCACGTCGCCCGCCGTCGCCGCGTAGCCGCTGCAGGCGTGGACGGGTAGCGGTCGACTGTCGACGGCGTCGTTGACGCCTCGGGCGCACCCGGCGCCACGCATAGTGTCCGCAGGGACCGGCGCCTCCCGGCCAGAACGTTGTTGCATCGTGGCTCCTTCGCGAGAGAGCAGACGCGCCGGAGCCGGCCATCGCGTTGGTGCTCGTGGGCGGACGCGGGGCGCGACCGTCGGGGCCGTGGACGCCTCAAACGTCGCCATAGGCATCGCCGCCAGGCCGGCGATGCCTCATGGCGACATTTCGATCGTCGTATTCGGGACGAGTCGTATCCATGCCGCAATCGCTGCGCCCACGAGCAATCGTAGGCAGTCGACGTGGATAGCTCTTATGACCGGGTGATCGTGGGAGTCGTCCCTCGCGGGGCGGCGTTGCCCGGGAGTGATGGGATGCTCGCGGTCTGGACCGGCTTTCCTCGACACGCAGGCCGGCGCCTGCCTTGCGCTGGTCGAGGTGCTGGCAGTCGTGGGCCAGCCGGGGGACGTCGCTGCCGCCCCGTTGGAACCGGCGGGCTGCTACGACGCCAAGGGCGTCGCGAGTTCGCCGTGATCCGTTCCGGGTCTCAAGCGACCGCGGTTGGTGAATCAAGCCGCCGGCTTCAGGGGACCGCCGCGAACAAACGCCATTCGTCCAAGATCCCCTTTAGTCGCCGGGTGCCGCGCTCCACGAATTGCAGCCCGGATCCAGCCACCAGCTCTTTGGTCGTGCTGGAGACCAGAACTTCGCCCGCCGTAGCGAGATCCGCAACGCGGGCGGCGATGTGGACGGCGATCCCGCCGACGTCGTGACCGACGAGCTCGACCTCGCCGGTATGCAATCCGATACGCACCTCCAGGCCAAGGGACCGAGCATCCGTCGCGATCGCGTGCGCGCAGCGGATTGCGCGAGCGGGGCCGTCGAACGTGGCCAGGAAGCCGTCGCCGAGCGTCTTTACCTCATGGCCGCGGAAGCGCACGAGCTCGCGCCGCACCCTCGCTTGGTGCTCCGCGAGCAGGTCCCGCCAGCGGGCGTCGCCGGCCGCGGCGGCCCGCTCCGTGGAGCTGACCAGGTCGGTGAACATCACCGTGGCCAGGACCCGGTCTGTCTCAGGCGCCGATCTCGTACCGGTGAGGAACTCCTGCACCTCACCGAGGACCGCATCCGGGTCGCCGGCCCAGGGCAAGTGGTCGATACCGGGAAGCTCCACGTACCTTGCACCCGGAATCTGCGAGGCGAGCTCTCTGCCCGCCCGCCAGTTCACGACGCGGTCCCCCCGCCGGTGCAAGACGAGCGTCGGGACGTTGATCGTGGGCAGGATCGCTCGCACGTCGATGTCGAGAAACATCTCAAAGATCTTCCAGACCATCGCCGGGCTGGCGGCCGAACGCTCCAGGCGCTCCACCAGCTCAACCGCCCGGGGATCGTCCGCCATGCTAGGCGCGAACAGCTCGACGGTTCCGCGCGCCTCCCGTCCCCAGTAAGGAGCAATGAACTCTGCGGCCGACTCGCGAAGCGCGTCGGCGGGCGAGGCCCACGGATAATCCGGCGCCTCGGTCGTGCGTCCCATCGCGCCGTGCAATATCAAAGCGCTCACACGCGCGGGATGAGCGGCCGCGAACATCACGCTCATCGGCCCACCCTCGGAAACCCCGAACAGCGCCGCCCGCTTCGAGCCACAGCCGTCAAGGACCGCCCGCACATCATCGACCCGCTGCTCGAGCGTCGGCACGTCGCTCACGGGATCCGACAGGCCCGTCCCGCGCTTGTCGAACAGCACCAGACGCGAGAACGAGGCGAGACGCTCGAAGAACCGCGCCATTGGCGGCGCTTCCCACTGCATGTCGAGGTGAGTCGCAAACCCCTGCACGAGGACCAGATCGATCGGGCCGTCACCGACCACCTGGTAGGCGATCGAAACGCCGTCCGAGTTTGCGTAGCATGTTGGCGGAGAGTTCATGGTTCGGGCAGTCCGCCGAAGCTAAACCAATGGCGCGCGGAGTGTCGGAAGACGGGCAGATAAGTCAGCGCTTCCCGGTAAGTGCCGGGCGCTCGCCTTAGCTGCTGAACAAGAGCCGGACCTGCCCTCATGTCACGACGTGCATTCCGGTGGCAAGGCAGGGCACCTGCCTTTGCGCGCGCATGCAGCGCATCTCGCCAACGACCGCCTTCATGATCTCGGCGATCTCAGACGAGACGACTCCAATGGCGACGACCCACGCGTTCGGATCGCATGGTCCGCCCGCGGCTGCGGCCAGCACGCAACGGCGGCCGCATGGACAGCCGACTAATCGCCGCTTGCTTCTCGCCGGCTGATCCTCGAAGCGGAACTCAATGCGACGCTGCCGCTGCGGCGACAAGGGGGCGGTGTGCCGGACGCACGCTCGCTCCCCGGTTGCCGATCGGGCTCGATCACGCGTGCGCCGCGAAGACGTGGGCGACGGCTCCGCGGCTGAAGGCCGTGGTGCTGATCGGCTTGATGGTGAGCGGCGTGTCGAAGAGCCGGTCGCCCGCGCCCAGGACGACCGGATGCACGACAAGCCGGTACTCGTCGATCAGGCCGGTCGCGACGAGCGACCGCGCGAACCGCGTCCCGCCTTGCGCCAGCAGGTAGCCGCCGGAGCGCTCCTGCTTGAGCCGGGTGACGGCTTCGGCCAGGTCGCCGGTGGCAATTGTTGTCTCGGGCCAGTCCGCGGACGTGAGCGAGTTTGAGAACACGACCTTGGGGAGATGAGGTGCGTGTCCGCGTTGCACACGGTCTCGAGCGTCCAGGTGGCACCGTCCTCGGAGCGTCCCGCGGTGACCCAGTCGCTGCTGCCGTCCGGTGGTGCGACGTAACCGTCGAGTGAGACGGACATCTTCAGAACTAGCGAGGCCATGCGCTGCTTCCTTTCCGGGCTGGACGACCCGAGCTGCTCGAGTCGATTCTTGGTACTCGGACTCCAGGCAACAGCGAAACTGATCGCCTATCGGATCAATCGCCGGACTGCCGGGTTCACAACCGAGCAGAACTCCGAGCCGCACCAATCTGGGCGCTCCAGGCTTCTCCTCTTGGGCGCATGCAGCTCTGCAGTGATCGCGGGGTCAATGAGCCCCCGGCCGGCGCCAGCAGCGATCCGCTCGACGGAACGGCGCGTGGACCGCGCGCGATTGCTTCCGCCACTCCGGTGCCCACGCCCGCTGCGAGTCCTTCGGCGACATTGGACTGACCCGCCCGCGCTGACCGCGGTGGCACCAGAGCGGCTACGGCACCGTGCCCGCTCTCGTAGTTGGCGTTGTCCAGGCCGCAACAGCCCCGGCCCTGGATCGAGACCGCCTCGTGCTGGATGCAGACCCTTTACGAGACTGTGAAGCAATGGAAACACAAGGGCATTCGCCGGAAGCGACGACGGAATGGTTGGTCAGGTTTCGTTCAAGCTTCAGGGCGGCAGAGACCTTGGCGAGACAGCCGGCGCATTCGGCGATCGCATTGCTTCCGACAGACACGTGACGCGCGTGAGCGACGAGTCACGGCCCGGAGCCGACACCATTCATGTGAAAGCACTTGTCGAGGCGAGCAGCAGGGACCAAGCGCAGCAACGTGGCAAGACAATCCTGGACGCGGCCCGCTCTGCAGCTGGAAAGACGATTCCGGACTGGTCGATGACTGCGTGGTGGTGCTGTCACGACGTCGAAGAGTCGTGCTGAGGTCGCTGCCAGGTTGATCGAGCAGCACCGCGTCGTCGAGTTGAAGAGCCAGCTCGTCCACTGGAACGCGATGCTTACGTAACCACTGCTCCTGCTGTTCTGGTTCCGCGGCCAGCAGCTCCACGCTTTCGCGCAGTTCAACAAGAAGTTCCTCTGGCGAGATGTCCCTCACGCGCAACGACCGTCGTCTGTCCCTTCGCTCAACGGCAGCACCGCTACCTGGCTGGGCGCGACGCCTCCCACCGTGCCAGAGAGTCCGAGTACCAGCTGACCAGCCGCTCCCCCAACGGCATGAGGCGCCCAGGCACCCTATCCAACCCCATTCGCGTCCTCTCACTCTGCTCGAGATGGTCGGCGATCCGCTCGGCGGTAGCGCCTTCACGCAGAAGCCGAACCACATCACCGCGATACCCGTTGTACTCGTCGGCGGCCCCGGGCGCACCCTTGACGCCAATCGGATCCCAATGGTCCATGAGGAGACGGCGCAGCTCCTGGCCGCCCTGATGTTTCCACCACTGGTGGTAGTCACGACGTCCACGGCACCGCAGTATCCCGGAGCGCGTCGCCACTGACGCTTGGGCCAAACCGGACGCGGGCCGCGGGCATCGACGGGAAAGGCGACCGAGCCGCAACTGCGCTACTCGCGCGCTGATCGAGGCCGCGCATCCATGCGCGGCGGGAGAACCCGCGGCAACCGCTACACCGCCAAGATTCCCACTCAAGCGACCCGGCCGATTCGAACGACCGATACACACACGCGCGGACCCGAAGGAGCTTCAGGCGCAAAGCTCCCCTGCGCCGTCAGATGCCGCTCACCAAAGACGCTCCGTCCCAGATTTCTTCCCCACCCCCAAAAAAGCAGGATCACACCGTACGCACTGGGTGCTGAAGTCCCAAGACGTCCCCTCAAGTCGTCCGAAGACGTCCCAAGACGTCCCCACCCGGTCCGCCGTCGACGCGAAACGCCTCAGCCACGAGCTGGGCGTCCTCGCTTCGCGGCGCGTAATGGAGATACCTCATCGTGGTCTGAATATCCGCGTGGCCCATCCACTCCTGGACCCGTCGAATGTCCGCCTTGGCAATCATCCGCGTGCCGAAGGTATGCCGCAGGTCGTGGAACCGCAGGGGCCGCAGGCCGGCCGCCGCCAAGGCCGCCTTGTAGCGCCGCCGCAACGCTGATCCATCGAGGTTGCCGCCTGCCTCGCCGACGAAGACCAGGTCGTCATCTCCAACCCAATCCTGTCGCCGGCCGAGCTGCGCGAGTGCGGTGGCCACGTCCGGCGCCATGGGTACCGCCCGCACCTTGCCTGAATTCGGCGTGGTGAGCGCTCCTCCGTAGTAGCTGGCACGGACGCGGACGACCGATCCAGTGAAGTCGGCGTCGCGCCAACGTAGCGCCAGCAACTCGCCCATACGAAGCCCGGTGAAGGCCGCAGTCAAGAACAAAGCGCCGTCGAGCTCAGAGCCGGCCGCACGCACCAGCGCCCACACCTCCTCGGCTGAGAACACCTCGATCTCGCCGCTGCGGCGCTGCGGGAACTTCTCCACCTCGGCGGCCGCGTTGCCGGCAAGCCCGTAAACCTTCCGTGCTCGCCGGAGGATTCCGTGGAGCTGGATCAGCAACTTGTTCCGCGTCCGGACCGAACCGTCAAAGCCTGCGACCCAACTCTCGATCGCCGCCGTCGTGACCTCCTCCACCGGCACGTCGCCGAACGCGGGCAGCAGGTGCGCCTGGATCGCCGATCGGTAGCCGCCCACCGTCGACGGCTTGCGCCCGCGGTCAACCTCGATGTAGCGCAGGTACTCCGCGGCAGCATCGGCGAACGTCGCCCCGGTCCGGACCAGCCCCGGAAGCGTCCCACGTCGCGCCTCCTCGAGCAGCGAGCGTAGCCAGTCCTCCGCCAGCCGCTTGGTGAAGTAGCCCGCCGCAGGTCGACCCCGCCCCGTCCACGCCGGTCCAATCTTCTTCTGCACCTGGCGCCCGTCCGGCAACCGGTACTTGGCGTACCAGACCGATCCGCGAGACCGTTCGACCCGGAAGACATGCCCCGTCGGAGACCGCAAACCACCCGCCATGCCAGCGAAGGCTACGCCGATCTGGGGACATATAGGGGACATCCTTCAAACTCGGCGCACACCCTTCCAAGCGAAAAGCCCCGCCTAGCGGGGCCTTCTCAGTGGGCCGTGGAGGACTCGAACCTCCAACCTTGGGATTAAGAGTCCCCTGCTCTACCAGTTGAGCTAACGGCCCGGGAACCGGCGATGTTACCCGGCGTGCTGCAGCGCGTCACTCAGGCGGGCGCGCCAACGAACGTCAGCTCAGCACTGCTGGGCCACCTGCGGGTTGGTCTTAGCCTGCGTCAGCGCGAGTTTGATCTGCGAACGGGAGGCCTGCGGCACCAAGCTTTCCGCCTTGGCCGCGGCGAGGTCCCCCTTGCGGGTCTGCTTGGCGGCGTAGGCCGAGGCGGCCAGGCATTCGAAGCCTTTGGCCGCGGTCGGGTTGGCCAGCGTCTGGATCTCCCAGGCGTTGGCCTCGCCGGCATAGTTGCCCAACTGGCCGTAGGCGCGCGCGGCGAGGATCGCGAGGTTGGGGTCGGGCTTCTTGATCAACTTGGTGTAGTGCCCCCAGGCGCTGGTCAGGTTGGAGAGCTCCTGCTTGCCCGACGACGTGAACGTGCCCGTGTTGGCGTCGTAGTTGGCGCCCTGGTTGGCATTTGTCCAACGGGCCTGGACGAGATCGGACCACGCGGCGGGGTCGTTGGGTCGCAGCCGCGTCTCGCGGAGCGCTTGCTTCTCTGCCTGGCTGACGACCTGCTTCTGCGCGCCGCTCGAACCGTTGCCGGTGAAGGCGTTGAGGATCCCGCCGAAGCCGTTGCCCGCCCCAACCCCGAACAGGACCAGGCCGGCGCCCATGAGGACGGCGAGTCCGAGGTAGACGGCCTGAACGGTGCGACGACGGCCACGGCTGCGAAGGTCAAAGAGCATCGCGGACTAGGTCGGGTCGAGACCGTCGTCGATGGTTGACAGCTCGGCGGCGGCGGCGCGCGCGGCGCGACGATCGGCAATCTTAAGTAACACGATGCTGGCGAGATAGAGGATGACGAGCGGGAGCATCTCCAGCCCGGTGCTCACCGGGTCGGCCCCTGGCATGGCCGCCGCAATCACGGCGATGATGACCACAGCGTAGCGCCAGTTCTTGGTCAGGGTTCGGGAGTTGATGACCCCGATACGGTCGAGCGCCAGCAACACGAGTGGCAGCTGGAAGGCGAGTCCGATCCCGGCCATCGTGAAGATCTCGAACGTGTAGTAGGTCTTGGCCTGGACGAGGATGTCGAAGTTCTGGGCGTTGTAGCCCTGAAGAAAATGGACCGCCGGTGGGAGCACGAAGAAGTACGCGAAGAGAACTCCGGCGATGAACAGGACCGGCGCCACCAACATGACCGGGAGCGCGACCCGTTTCTCATGCGGGTTGAGCGCGGGGATCACGAAGGCGTACGTCTGGTAGAGCAGTAACGGCAGCGTAATCAAGAGGGCGAAGTAGGCCGCGACAGTCAGCGTGGTCGTGAAGGGCTCGCCGATCCCGATGGTGATCGGGAGCCGTTGCGGCGTCGATGACGGCAGCTGCTTGCCGGTGATCTCCAGGTCCTTGCCGAGCTGCGTAAGGCCGAGGTTGTTGTACAGCTTTTGGTCACCGGGACTAAGCGATGGATACGCGTCGAGCAGACGCCGTCCCGACGCGGTCAGCTGCTTCCCCGCATTGACCTGGGCCTTGACCGATCCGTTCAGATGGTTCGGGCTGGTCTTCGGCGCTGCCGGCAGCGCTCGGTTGAGGATGTTGAGCAGGTGTTGGTTCTGCCAGAAGCAGAAGCCGAAGGCAACCGCGAGGGCAATCGCGCAGATGATCAGCCGGCCGCGCAGCTCGTCGAGGTGGTCGACGATGCTCAGCCGGTCTTCATGCCCGATGGGCCGGACCCGCGCCACGACGAAGACGCTCCTCGCGGGCCGCTAGGAGCGGCCTTCAGACCCGACCTCGGCGGACGGCCGATCCGCCGCAGGAGCCGCGTCAGCGGGCGTGCGTTCGGGTGTCGCTGCGGGTGCGGGTGCCGCCGTCGCCTGAGTCAGGGCTGGACGCTCCGCGGATTCTTCGTCGTCATCCTTGGACTCGCCTGTAATTCCATCCTTGAAGTCTTTGATGCCCTGGCCCAGCTGCTTGCCCAATCCGGGCAGCCGCTTGGGCCCGAAAATCAGCAGCACGATGACCAGGACAACGATCAGGTCGGTAGTGGGGTTGCGGAACATTGCCTAAGGCCTCCGAGTGGGGTTGACCAAATGTAGCGGGCGGGGCGAGTCTGGGTGGGAATTCCCGCACTTTGATGACAAACCTCGCTAAAGCTGCCGTCGGGGCCGGCCGATCTAATCGCCACGGAAGGGCACCGATGGCACTCGACTCCGACCACAGCCACTCACTCCGTCGCATTGTCTTGCCGAGCGGGCGCTCGATCGAGGTCGTCCGCTTCAGGGAGCCCGAGGAGCCCGCCCGTCACGGGCTGCAAGTATGTCCGCTCTGCTCCTCGCAGCTGGTGCAGCCGGTCAGCTGGAGCGAGGCTGCACCCGCATCAGTGGGAGTTGAAACTGAAGTGCCCCAACTGCTGGTGGTCGGGCGATGGCCTGTTCAGCCGCGGTGAGGTCGATCGGTTTGAGGAGTGCCTGGACGATGGTATGAGCGCGGTGCTGGCCGATCTCAAGCGGCTGAGCCATGCGAATATGGCCGAGGACATCGAGCGTTTCGTCGCCGCGCTCCACGCCGGCCACATCCTCCCAGAGGATTTCTAGGCGTAGCGCTCGACGACGCCGTCGGCCACCAGCTCGAGAGCCGTGCGCTGACGAGCGGAAAGACTCGGCAGCCGTTCCTTCGCCGTCCCGACCAGCCCGAGCGCTCGCCTCCTGGCCAGGTCGAGCGCTCCGGTGGCCTCGATCCGGTCGCACACTCCGGCCGCATCGCCGGCTGAACGGATCGAGCGCAGATCAATCGCCGCCAGCTCGGGATCACGGGACCGAGCGAGGATCACCGGCAGTGTCACCGTTCCGTCGAGCAGGTCGGCACCGCGCGGCTTCCCGGTTCGCTCGGGTGGGCCCGAGATGTCGAGGACGTCGTCGAGGATCTGGAAGGCGACTCCGATCGTCTCCCCGAACACCCCCAGCTCGGCGGCGCCGCCGCCGCCTTCAAGAGCACCTAGCTCGCAGGCCGCTCTGAACAGGACGGCGGTCTTGAGCCGGCAGCGCTCGAGGTAGCGATCGACGGTGACGTCTGCCTGCCACGCGTCGGCGCGCTGCATCAGCTCGCCGACAGCGAGTTCGGAGCTGGCACGGGACAGGGCACGCACCGCGTCGGGCGAGCCTGCTGCGGCCAACTCGGCAAATGCCCGTGAGAACAGGAGATCGCCGGTCGCCGTGGCGGGCAGACGGCCGCCGTCGGCAACGACCGTGGGACGTCCACGGCGCAACGAGGAGCCGTCGAGGACGTCGTCGTGGACCAAGGTGGCCGCGTGCACGAGCTCGACCGCGACAGCGGCGGCGATGAGGCCATCAGTTTCCGGCGGAGGGGCGCCGGCGGCGAGACAGACGAGCAGCGGGCGCAGGCGCTTGCCGCCCGCGACGATCGTGTCGCCGGCAAAGCGCGCCAGCAGCGGGCCGTGCCCCCGTGCGGCGGCCAGCATCCGCTCCTCGACACGCTCCATGATCCGCGCGACCGGCACGCCACCGGCATCGACAACCGCCTGGACAGCACTCACCGCGGAGCCACCTCGCCGGCGTGCAGCGCGATGATCCCGCCCGCCGTGAGCAGGTATCGGATGTGATCAAGGCCACACCGCGTCATAACAGCCGCCAGTTCCTCCGGGCCCGGGAAGCGTCGCACCGAACTGGGAAGATAGCTATAAGCCTGTGCGTCGCCGGCGAGCCGGCCCAGTGCGGGCACCACGCGGTCAAACCACAACGAGAAGAAAGTCGACAGGGGCGGCCGGCGCGGAGTCGTGATCTCGAGAATGACGATGCGCCCGCCGGGGCGCACGACACGAGTCATCTCGCTCAAACCACGCTCGAGATCGGCGAAGTTGCGGGCCCCAAAGCCAACCGTCGCGGCGTCGAACTCGCCGTCGGCGAAGGGCAGCTCCAGTGCATTGGCCCAGAGGAACTCCGCGGCCGGCCCGGCCTCGCCCACCTTGCCCCGGGCCAGCTCGAGCATCCGCTCTGAGAAATCCACGCCGATCACCTGCCCAGCCGGAGCGACTCGGCCGGCGAGCTCGAGGGCGAGGTCCCCCGTCCCGGTGGCCACGTCGAGCGCTCGATCCCCGGGCGACAACGCGGCAAGATCGGCAGCCCGCCGACGCCACTGGTGGTGCAGCCCCGCGGTCATCACACTGTTCATCCGGTCATACAGCCCGGCGATCCGGTCGAACATCGCCCGGACCTGGGTCTCCTCGAGCGTGCCGAGCCCCTCGCTTCGCGCTGCGTTGACGTTATTCGTCACGACGTCAGCCCCCCCGAGCGCGCGCCAGGCCCTACTGCAGCTCGGACAGGAAGTTGACCAGGTTGTTGAACTTCTGCGGTGACTGCTGGGCGAGAGATTTGAACGACGGCATCGGCGCGGTCGGATTGCGTAGTGTCGAGGCGATGGCCGCCGGCGGCAGCTTCGCGCCGATGTGGGTCAGCGGCGGCCCTGGGCCGTTGTTGCCGTTGTCGCCGATCTGATGGCAGGCCAGGCATCCCGATTGGCCGACGACGAGCTTGCCGGCGTTGAAGGTCGCCACCTGCGCGGGGGTCAGGTAGGACGGCGCCTTCATGTCGACCGAGTTCGGCGAGCCGGTGTTGGCGCCGGAGTAGGTCAGGTAGGCGATGGCGAAGATCGTGGCGATTCCCGCCGCCAGGGCCACGGGGCGGCGCTCGATCCGCCGCTCCGGGCTACGGTCGTAGAAGGGCAGCAGGAACAGCAGGATCATGCAGATCGTCGGCACACCGATGGTGGCCATCGGCGTGAACTTGGGGACGTTGCGCATGACGCGCAGGACCTCGAACAGGAAGAAGAAGTACCAGTCGGGCCGCGGAACGTAGGTCGTGGTGGTCGGATCGGCCTGGGGCCCAAGCTCGGCGCCAAACATCAGCGCCAGGAAGATGATCACCAGGAGCACGATCAGGGCCATGATCGAGTCCTTCGCCACCGCGTAGGGGAAGAACGGCTTGCCCTGGTTCTTCAGGATCGAGTACTCGCGGAGGTATTCCTCCTTCTGCGCCTGGTTCATGTCTGCAGCTCTGGGCGGAGTTCTGGCGACGCCGGCATCAGACGTCCGTCTCAGGCATCGGCTCGGGCTCGGGCTTCAGCCATGGCGGCGCAGAGATGCCCAGCTTGGACACGAGCCACAGGTGGGCGCCGATCAACACGGCGATCAGCCCAGGGATGAGCAGCATGTGGATCGCGTAGAACCGCGAGAGCGTGGTGGCGCCGAACTCGGGGCCGGCCCGCAGGAAGTCGGAGAGGTAGGGACCGATGAACGGTCCGGTGCCATTGATGTTGACCCCGACGATCGTGGCCCAGTAGGAGCGCTGGTCGAACGGCAACAGGTAGCCGGTAAAGCCCATCGCCAGGGTCAGGATCAGCAGCGTCACCCCGATGATCCAGGTCAGTTCGCGGGGGTACTTGTAGGCGCCGTAGAAGAACACCCGGGCCATGTGCAGAAAGATCAGGATGATCATCACCGAGGCTCCCCACTTGTGCATGGCCCGGACGAACTGACCGAGGAAGGCGTCGTCGGTGATGTAACGGATCGATTCGTAGGCGCCGCCGCTCGCGTCCGGGCGGTAGTACATGGCCAGAAACACGCCGGTGACCGCCTGCGAGAGAAACGCGAACATCGTCGCCGAGCCCAGCGTGTAGGCCCAGTTGATGCCTCGGGGCACCTTGCGGAACAGCATCCAGCGGATTCCCGGGGACAGCGACGTCCGCTCGTCGAGCCAATCGACGACGGTGATTCCGGCCTCGGCGGGGGTGACCTTCTGGCCGTTCTCCTCGCCCGGGCGCTTGGGCTTGGGGAGCAGAACCTTGGGGAGCGGTGGCGCCATGGCTAGGGCTAGCTGTTCGGGAGTACCGAGGTCGAGAAACGCTTGGGATACAGATACTGACCGATACCGTCCAACGGCTGGCCCGGGTCGCGCGGCGAAAAGCGGTGGAGCTCGGAATTGACCGAGTAGCGCGGGCCGATCTGGACATAACCGTTCTTCAGGCGCGTGTAGAACCGGTCGAGCGGACGGACCGGGGGCCCACCCGCCACCATGCCGCGGAAGTCGTAAACGCCACCGTGGCAAGGGCAGATGAAGCGCTGGGCGGCGGAGACGTAGCGCACCGGACAACCCAGGTGCATGCAACGATCGGACAGCGCCACGAAGTGGTTGTACTGGTCCTCGGGCTCGGTGTCGATCGCCGGGTTGCGGGCGCGGACGTAGGCGATGCTCTTGCCGGCCTCACCGATGCCCTGGACGATCGTCACGACCACCGTGTTGTAGGTGTTATCGGGGAAGTCCGCCGGCACCCCGATCGTCTGCCAGCTGAACGGCTCGCGGCTGAACAGCGGCCCCAGGGCAAAGCCCAGGGAGGGCAGAGTGAAGGCAGCCACCGCAGCGATGCCTGCGCCCTGCGTGGTGATGTTCATGAATCGCCGGCGCGTGACCGTCTCGCCCTCGAACGCACCCGGCATCCCCCGATCGACGGTGTACTTGGACTTGTGTTTATGTCTATCTGCCACGGGCGTCAGGGTTGCGTCAGCCGTTCAATTGAACGCGGCTTTAAGCCTATCGTCAACATCGAGACGACCGTCACGATCCCCCGTGCTGCTGGGCTCGCGCGACATCGGTCAATTCCGCCGCCGCGCCGGGCGCACCGGCCCGGGCCAGTTCCTTGGCGCGCTCGTGTGCCGGGCTTGATCCCCAGCCTATGGCGACCGCGCCAGCCTCCCATATGGCAACGACCAGCTCGTCGTCGGCATCGGCCTGGGCCTGGGCGACGATCGAGATCACGTCGGCGAGCTCGGTGACCGCGGGTAGGTCCCCGAGCGCAGCAAGCCTGGCTAGGCCCAGCGCGTAGAGCTGGTCGCCCAGCAGCAACGCCAGGTCGGGATCGTCGGTTTCAATCAGTCCCGGATCCCCGTAGTGGAGACGGGAGCCCTCGAGGATCATCTCGAGCAGCAACTCGTACTCGGTTTCGTGGCCCGTGGCCCGCGGGCCGGCGGCGGCGAGCTGCGCCGGGCCGGCCGGCGGCCCGTCGACCGAGGCCGGCCGGGTCTCGGCAAGCTCGGCCAGCGGTCCGCCCTGGGCCCGGAGCTCGTCGCGGAGACGCTCGGACACGGTCACCGCGAGCGGACCTCCGCGAAAGCCGCCTGCGCCGCGCTCACGGTCCGCCCGATGTCCTCGTCGCTATGGGCCAGCGACGGGAACCAGGCCTCGAACTGCGAGGCCGGCGGATACACCCCCTGGGCGAGGAGCGACCGGCACCAAGCGGCGTAGGCATCGAGATCACACGCCGCAGCCTGCGCGTAGCGATGCACGGGTTCGGAGGAGAAGAACACGGTCAGCAGTCCCGGCACGCTCTGGACCTGAACCGCCACGCCCTCGCGCTCCGCACGCCGCACGCAGGCCTACGGCGGCGGCGCGCGTGATTGTCTCGAGCCGGGTGTACGCGTCAGCGTCAAGCCGTCTGAGCGTGGCCAGACCGGCGGCCACGGCGAGTGGATTCCCCGACAGCGTGCCGGCCTGATAGACGTCACCGGCCGGCGCCATCCGCTCCATCAGCGCCCGGGGGCCCCCGTACGCCGCGGCGGGAAGACCGCCTCCCAGCACCTTGCCGAGGATCGTCAGGTCCGGCGTGACGGCGTAACGCCCCTGGGCGCCCCCTCGAGCGACTCTGAACCCCGTGATCACCTCGTCGAAGACGAGCAGCGCCCCCGTACGGTCCGCCTGTTCGCGCAACAGCTCGAGGAAGTCTTCGTCGGGGGGCACGACACCCATGTTGGCCGCCACCGGCTCAACCAGGATGGCGGCCAGCTCATGCTGTTCGGTCGCTTTCACGACGGCCTCTCGGTCGTTCCAGGGCACGATCACGGTGGCGGCAGCAGCCGCGGCGGTGACTCCGGGACTGGCAGGAATGCCCTGGGTGGCCAGACCGGAGCCGGCCTGGGCCAGGAGACCGTCGACGTGCCCGTGATAGGCGCCGGCGAACTTGAGCAGCAGCTCGCGCCCCGTGAGGGCGCGCGCCAACCGGATCACGCTCATCGTCGCCTCCGTGCCCGAGGAGGTCATCCGCAACATCTCCACCGAGCCGATTCGCGCGGCGACTTCGGCGGCCAGCTCCACCTCCCCCTCCGTGGGGGCGCCGAACGAGGTCCCGGCACCGGACGCCGCATTCACCGCCGCGACGACCCCGGGATCAGCGTGCCCGAGGATCAGCGGCCCCCACGAGCTGACCCAATCCACGTACTCGTTGCCGTCGACGTCGCGCAGATGTGACCCGTGGCCCGATGCGATGAAGAGCGGATCGCGGCCGATGGCTCGCATGGCCCGGACCGGGGAGTTCACCCCGCCTGGAAGCAGCGAAAGGGCGCGGTGGTAGAGGTCGGCGGAGCGCGTCACACGCCGGCGTGCTTGCGTTCCCAGGCCCGGTAGTCGTCCGTGAAGTACAGCAGCCGGATCTTCTTGAACTCGGTCGACGAGTACAGCGTGGCACGGTCGCTGATCCCGGTGTCGGAGGCGATCGAGTCGAGGATCGCGTCGCACTCGTCCTTTGAGCGGCCGTGGGCCATCGTGAAGATCGAGTACGGCCAGTCCCGGTAGGTGGGACGCTGATAGCAGTGCGAGATGCCACGGTACGCCGCCATCCGCGGCCCGAGCTCCATGACCCGCGCGTCGTCCACCTTCCACACGCCCATGCCATTGGCGCTGAAACCGGCGCGGCGATGAAAGAGGATCGCGGCCACGCGCCGCAACAGCCTGCGCGACTGCATTGCCTCGAGGTGCTCGAGTAGGCGCTCCGGCGGAATACCCAGTTGCTCCGCCGCGGGGGCATACGGCTCGGGCACGACGGGCAGGTCTCCCTGGAGGGCCCGAATCACGGCAATGTCGAACTCATCGTAAGGCTGGCGCTCGGTCTCGGCCGGCGGCGCCACATCGACTGATTTGGCCAGGTCGGCGGTCGAGCCCTCCATCTCGAGATCCATCCGGATCTTGAACAGCTTGAGCGTGGGCAGCTGCCGAATCGACTCGGCGCCGGCGAGCTCACCCAACACCTCGAGGGTGCGCTCCAGTCCCAGCGGCGAGTCGGGCTCGGTGGCGATGGTGAACCAGATGTTGAACTCGTGGTTGCGCAGATAGTTGTGTGAGACGCCGGGATGCTCATTGATCACGTTGGCCGCGCGCCACGGATTCTCGGCGTCGACCTTGGCCGCGACCAGCATCGAGGAGTAGCCAAGAGCGCGGGTGTCGAAGATCGGCGTGACCTGACGGATGATCCGCTCCCGGAGCAGCTCCGTGACGCGGTCGATCGCCTGCTGCTCCTCGATCCCAGCCTGGGCCGCCACATGCTGATAGGGCCGCATGGCGATCGGGAACGCTCCCTGCATCAGGTTGAGCAGGCGCCTGTCGAGATCATCCAGCGGGATCGCGGAGCCGTGCTTCCGGCTGCGGAGCTTCGGCCCGAACTGAGATCCGGCGGCCGACGTCGAGGACGTCACCCCAGCCACTGCGCCGCGTCCTTTGCGTGATAGGTGATGATGATGTCGGCCCCGGCACGGCGGATGCCGGTGAGAATCTCCATCACGGTCGCTCGCTCGTCGAGGTAGCCCGCGGCAGCGCCGGCCTTGACCATCGCGTACTCGCCGCTGACGTTGTAGGCGGCGAGCGGCATTCCGGTCTCGTCCTTGACCCGCCGGATCAGGTCGAGGTACGGGAGCGCCGGCTTGACCATCACGATGTCCGCCCCTTCCTCGATGTCCAATCGGGCCTCGCGGATGGCCTCGCGTCCGTTGGCCGGATCCATCTGGTAGGCGCGTCGATCTCCGAACGCCGGGGCAGAATCGGCCGCCTCACGGAACGGACCGTAGAAGGCGGAGGCGAATTTCGCCGAGTAGGCGAGAATCGGGGTCTCGACCAGGCCATCGTCGTCGAGCGCCGAGCGGACCGCGGCGACGCGGCCGTCCATCATGTCGCTCGGGGCGATGATGTCGGCCCCGGCGCGCGCCTGCGAGACGGCGGTTCGGGCCAGCAGCTCGAGGGTGGCGTCGTTGTCGACATAACCGTCGGGGCGCACCACGCCGCAGTGGCCGTGGCTGGTGTATTCGCACAGGCACAGGTCCGTGATGACAAGCAGGTCTGGATGAGCGTCCTTGATCGCGTGCGTGGCCAGCTGGATGATCCCCTCGTCGTCCCACGCCCCCGAACCCTCCTCGTCCTTGGCGGCCGGAAGACCGAACAGGAGCACGGCAGGGATGCCCAGCGCGGCGACCTCACCGGCTTCCTGGACCGCATGGGCGATCGACAGGTGATCGACGCCGGGCATCGCGGCGATCGGCTCTCGGCGATCTATCCCGTGGGCAACAAACAACGGGTAGACGAAGTCAGCCGGGGAGAGCTTCGTCTCGCGGGCGAGCCCACGTAGCGCGCGGTTGGCGCGGAGCCGGCGCAGGCGAGTCTGCGGGAAAGCCATGGCTCTAGTCAGGATACCCCTGGGCCAGCGCGGTGCTCGGCGGTTGGTCAGCCGGCCGACGAGATCCGCGGCGGAAGAGGTTCAGACCAACCTCCACAGATCGATGCGCCGGCTCGTGACCAGCCCCGCCCCGACGTAGGGATCGGAGTCGGCGAAGGCCTCGATCCGCTCGGGGTCCACACCGCGGAATACGAGCGCGCCGGCGTGCGGAGGATCCCCCAGGGCGCCGGCCATCACGAGCCGGCCGGCCTCGCGCTCGGCTCTGATCCTGGCCAGGTGCGCCTCGCGATGGGGAGCACGGCGCTCGAGAATGTCCTCCACGTATTCGTACAGGAGCATGTAGTGCGTGTCTGGATCTGCCATGACGTGAACCCTACGGACCGCGGCGCGGTACGCTCTGTGTCGTGGCAGATATCCAGAAACGCGGCAGCTACACCCCCAGGCGATCGCGCGAGCAGCGTGCCTATCGTCTGGTCGTGACGGGAGGCGTGGCGGGCGTGGTTGGCGTGGTTGGGATCGTGCTGGCGATCGCGGGCGTGATCGGAGCGACGATTCCGATCATCGCCCTGATTGTGGCCGCGATCTGCGCCTTCCTGTTCAGCCGCGCCGTCAACCGCTGACGCTGACGTTCATCGCGCCCTCAGGCGGCAAAGCGCCTGAGGGTGAACCGGGCGAGGACGCCGAACATGACGGTCAGCACCGCCAGGTGGACCAGTGGCCAGCCGATGCCTGGCGAGGTGCCGCTGAACGCATTGTTGACCGCCTGCAGTGCCGCTTTGAAGGGGAACACGAAGGCGATCACGTCGAGCACCGACTTCAGCGCACCGGACACCGCATTCGCGGGTACGAGCGCGACAAAGGCGACCGGCAGCGAGATGAGGAATGCCATCAGGGATGCCGCACTCACCTCGCGCGCCACACCGCCGATCGCCACCCCCAGGGCACCGAAGGCGAGGCCGCCGAAGGCCAGAGCCAGGACCCAGAGCTCGAACCGGCTCCAGTCGAGGTGGACGAACAGCGAGACGAGCGCCGCCATCAGCAGCGTCACGCTGCCCGCGCACATGGCCGCCAGGCCGACCTTTTCCGAGAGCAGGCGCCCGGGAGAAATTAGGCCTCTGACGAGCCTCGAGTAGGCGTTCTCCGCCCGCTCCACAGCGAGCATACCCGCGGCGAGCAGGAGCGCGATGAACATCAACGAGACGATTACCGCGATCGCCGCGGCGTACGAGTCCGTGGGGGTGGTCTTTCCGGAGAGCTCGGTCTCGTGGACGGTCAGCGGCGTGCCG
Organism: uncultured Solirubrobacterales bacterium; assembly: GCA_963749545.1. Lineage (GTDB taxonomy): Bacteria > Actinomycetota > Thermoleophilia > Solirubrobacterales > Solirubrobacteraceae > Palsa-465. The sequence goes on along the minus strand of CAVVNG010000019.1, from coordinate 254,985 downwards.
ATCGAGCCAAGGACGGGATTGGCGAAGGCCAGCCCCTGAATGGCCAGGTTGGCGAAGGTGACCACCTGGCGCAGGGCGGGTGCCAGCTGGGAATTCTTCGGCAGCGAGTTCAGGGTTCCCTGGACGATGGTGCGGGCGTTGCGCAGTCCCAGCAGGTGAAAGTTCTGGCCCAGGAACTGGATCGATCCTCCGTTCAGGACCTGCTGGAGATCGCTGATGGCAACGCGCAGCACCTGCTTTGACACTGCCTGCTCGACCTCGTTCAGGCGCGAGGTGATCGCCTGGTTGACGAACTGGCGCTCGATCGGGTCCTTCGAGTTCAACACGAGTTCCACGGTCGGGGTACCAACACCGGTTGTGACGAGGCTCTGAATCTGCGCCGGGATGTCCGAAGGGATGATCAGCGCAGCCAGCGCCTCGCCGTCCTGCACCTTGGCCACGGCCTCATCGCGCGAGCTCACCTTGATCGGATCGATCGACTGGAACAGCTGGTTCGCGTAGCTCGAGATGTTGATCTGCTGGCTGCCGAAATTGAGCTTGCCCTTCCCGGGCGGGACCTCGCTGTAAAAGGCGACCTTGGGCTTGCCCGGAGGGCTCGACAGCGCGAAGCCGATCATCAGCGCGATCGCCACCGGATATACGGCCAACAGTCCCGTCAGCAACGGTGAGCGCTTGAGGATCTGAAGATCCTTGATCAGCAGCCAGCGCAAGGGGGTCAGTGCCCCCGGTCGTGGAGGAAGCGGACAAACGCCGCCTCGAAGTCGCGCTCGCCGCGGCCCACGGCGTGCTCCAGCTCGGCCGGCGTGCCGGTGAACAGCAACTCGCCGTCGACGAGCACCAGCACGCGATCGCCCTCGCGTTCGGCCTCGGCCACGTCGTGAGTCGAGAACACGACCGAGGTCCCCCGCCCGGCCAGCGCGGCGATGAATTCCCACAGCCGCCGGCGCTGACGCGGATCGAGCGAGGCCGACGGCTCGTCGAGGAGCAAGACCGCTGGCTCGGACAGCAACCCAATGGCGATGTTCACGCGCTGCTGGTTCCCGCCGGAGAGCCGGCCGACCGCCTCGTCGGCTCGCTCGCGCAGGCCGGTCTGCTCCAGCATCCGGTCGACCGCAGCCTCAGGATCGGCGAGCTTCTCGAGACGAGCGAAGAGGCGGAGATTCTCGGCCACCGACAGCTTTGAGTACAGCGCGGGCTGCTGGGGCACCCAGCCGATCTCCTTGGCGGGCTTGGTCACCTCCCCATCGCTGGCCGGCAGCACGCCCGCGAGGATCGACAGCAGCGTCGTCTTGCCCGCCCCGTTGGGGCCGATGATGGCCAGGAGCTCGCCCGTCGTCAGCGCGAAGCTCACGTTGTCGAGGGCCGTGCGCGTCCCGAAACGCTTGGTCAGCGATCGCGCCGCAAGCGTGGTCATCGCGTCGCCTGTGGCGGTACTGGCGGACACCCGGAAGAGGCTAATACAGAGCGGTGCGGGCGCGATCCGGCAGCGCCGTGGGTCTACCCGGAGGAGCGGACGTGCGGTTCGAGCGACGCCCCACACGCGCGGCAGTAGGCATCCTCGGGTCCGGCTGCGGTGTGGCAATCCGGACAGCGGTCGGGACCGAGGGCACTGCCCAGCGGTGTCTCGGCCTCCGGCTCAACCGATCCACCGGACCCGGGCGCACGGGCCGGCGGGTTGGCGATTGCCGGCCCCAGGGCTGCGCCACCCTCCGGCGTGGCCACAGCCCAAGGCTCGAGCACCAGATGGCGGCGCAGGTAGACCACCGTCTGGCGAATGACCGCCGAGATCGGCAGCGCCACCAATGCACCGACGATCCCGTAGAGCTGGTAGCCGATCAACAGGGCCAGAATGATCAGAATCGGATTGATCCGCAACGAGATTCGGAACACCTGGGGTGCCACGACGTGGCCCTCGAGCTGTTGGAGGGCGATGAATAGGAGGATCACCCAAAGCGCGCTGATCGGGTCATTGAACAGCGCGACCAAGACCGCCGGCAGTGGGCCGATGATCGGACCGATGTAGGGAATGAACTCCATCAGCCCGTAGAAGGCGCCGAAGAACAGCGCGTAGCGCTCGCCGTCGGGGAAGATCCCGATGACGCCGAAGATCCACAGCGCGATGGCCGCACTGGCGCCCATGATCAGGCTGAACAGCACCTGCCCGCGGACGTAGCCGAACACGGCACGCTGGACGAGCAGGGGGAAGTCGTCATCGGGCGTGCCGTCGCCGGCCGGCACGATCCGGCGCACCAGGTCGCCGATCTGTCTGCCGTAGACCAGCAGATAGATCGACAGCACGAGGATGAGGACCAGATCGAAGGAGATCGTCAGGATCTGGGACAGCAGGTCGCGCGAGAACGAGACGATGCTGCCCGAGCTCTTGAGGACGTGCTTCTCGAGCGTCTGAAGCGCAGTCTGGCCCTGCTGCTGGATCTGGACCTTGATTCCGTGGTCGTTGAGCCAGGTCTGGAGGTTGGCCAGATCCTTGTTCGCCTTCTTGATGATGTGCGGGACGTTGTTGGCAAAGTGAGTGACCTGGGTGCTGACCGGGTCCGACAGCAGGATGCCGACACCGACGAGGATCGCCACGCCACCGAGATAGATGCTGGTAATCGCCAGTCCGCGTGGCACGTGACCCCGCTCGAGCTTCTTGACCAGCGGGTTGAGCATGAGGGCGACGACGCCGGCCACGAGCAGGACCAGCAGAACCGTCCCCGCGGCGCGCGCGAGCGCCCACAGGGCAAGCAGGGCGATCGGCAGCAGGACAAGCTGGATCCACCGCGGGACGACAACCGGGGGGGCGGGGTGGGCAGCGGCCGCCGGCTGCTCTGCGTTCCCGGCCTGCTCTGCGCTCCCCGGCCTGCTCAGCGCTCCCGGCCTGTTCAGCGTCCCCGGGCTGCTTCTTCTGCCCCGCCCGCTCGCCGTCCCCCGGTTGCGCAGTGTCCGCGGCTTGGCCGTCAGTGACCGGCTCCTCGGCGCTCGCGCCGGCGCCGTCTGCCCCATCCTGGGCGTGACCGTTCGTGCTGCCGTCCTGCGCAGCGGCGGCAGCGGAACGTCCCCACGGAAGCCTTAGGCGCATGCAACTGGAAGTATGCGCATTACGAGGACATGTCCAAAGCGATCACCATCCTGTTCGTCGGCGACATCGTCGGCGGGATCGGCCGGCGAACTCTGCTGTCCCTGCTGCCCTCGCTGCGGGAACGGTTTGAGCCCAGCTTCGTCGTCGTCAACGGCGAGAACGCCGCGGGCGGGATCGGGATCACACCCAAGAACGCCGATGAGCTGTTCGGTGCCGGCATCGACGTCATCACGTTGGGAAATCACACTTATCGCCACCGAGACATCTACCCGTATCTGGATGCACACGATCGGATCCTCCGGCCTGTGAACTTCCTGCGCAGCCAGCCCGGACACGGCTCGTGCGTCGTCAGCAACAACGGCGTGCGCCTTGGGGTCATATCGGCCTCCGGCAACCTGTTTATGAACGCCGGACGTCCGGCTTTCTCCGAGGTCGACGCCGCCGTCCACGCCCTGAGGGACAGGGCCGACCACGTGCTGGTCGACATGCACGCCGAGGCCACCAGCGAGAAGGTCGGGATGGGCTGGCATCTCGACGGGCGGGTGACCGCGGTCGTCGGCACCCACACCCATGTCGCCACGGCCGACGCCCGCATCCTCCCCGGGGGAACCGCCTACATCACCGACGTGGGAATGACTGGGCCGCGTGGCGGCGTGATCGGGGTCAGGCGCGAGCTGGCGCTCGAGTCGATGATCACCCGCATGCCCGTCAAGTTCGAGACCTCGACGGAGGATCCGTGGCTCAACGGCGTCGTGATCACAGCGGACCGCCCCGCGCACGCGACCTCGATCGAGCCGGTGATCGAACCGGCAGGCAACTCCATCCGATCTCCGGGCTAGTTTCTCCGCGTGCTCGTAGGCGGGGACGTGCTTTCGTGGCTGTACAACGCTGGGCGCTGGACGTGGCACGACCCCGACGGCTACAACTTCATCAGCGGCCCGTTGGCGGACATCACGCTGCTCGGCGGTGCCTACGCGATCATCCGCCGGCACAACTGCCATGCCCACCGCTGCCTGCGTATAGGCCGCCACAAGGTCGCCGGTACGGACTACATCGTCTGTCGCAAGCACCACCCGCGGTCGAGCCCAAGCGCCGAACAGATCCTGGCCGAGCACCGTGCCGCCACATCGGGGCCGATCGGCGCGGACGATCCCACGCACCCCGCGTAGAGATGGACGACTACGCCGGCGCCAGCACCGCGCCGTGATCGCGCTCGCCCTCCTCGACGCTCCCCAGCGCATAGCGAATCTGCGACGGGAAGGCTCCGATCATGGCGACGATCAGCAGCGGGAAGAACCAGGGGATGTACAGGTAGAACCAGTGGGTGAGGCCAAGCTGGAAGGCGATGATCACCGCCGCCCCGAGCGCCGCGACCTCGACCACCGTGCGCTGGCGCGGCACAAATGCCACCACGATCGCCAGCCCGACGGCGAACCCCTGGACGAGATGCTGGAAGACCCCGAGGCCGCCCCACAGGCCCCAGATTGAGAACGGTGAGCTGCGGTCGACCTGGGAGACGATCGTGTCCTCCCAGAAGGTGTGGAAGTTGCCGTCGAGAAGAACCGGCAGCATCACCACCACCGAGGTCAGCGCGAACGCCAGCACGTAGGCGAGAAGCGAGCGCTTGCGCGGCCAGCCGCCTACGCCGCGCATGAACAGCGGCGCCAGAATCAGCGGGGCGAACTTGGCGAAGCCCGCCAACGCGGCGGCCGCTCCTCGGGCAGGCGCCGAGGTGATCACGAGCAATGCGAGCACGAGCAGCATGGCCACCAGCGAGTCGTTGCCGTTCGAGTTCAGCGAGTAGAGCGTGAATGGGTACGCCGCCCACATGTAGGCGAGAACCGTCCCGGTCGTCGGGCCCCGGATCCGACGCCCGAGGAAGTACAGCCCGAGCAGGGTCAGCAGGTCGAAGGCGATGGCCGCGGAATGAGCGGCGGGCAGGTCGTCCCACGTACCGCTCCAGCCAAAGATCGCCCGGAAGGGGACGTAGCCGTAGTAATTGACCGGACCGTAAGTGTCCCCGTGAACGTTGTCCGCCGGCCAGTGTCCGTACAGCGGCTTGCCGTGGATCAGCTTGTCGGCACCGATCACCCCCGCGTAGCCGACGTCGATCACATTCGAGTTGGACACGTTCAGGCCCACCCGGAACCCAACCAGGAAGACGATGGCCACGGCCAGCCACGACGCCGGCACGAGCAAGCGGAGCGGCTCGCGTGGCAACCCGCGCCCGAACCCCAGCATCACGGCCCGAATGAGCAGATAGACGAGGAACGGGTACACGATCGGCACCGAGATCCCGATCAGCGCGTGGTTGAAGAAGGCCAGCGAGATCGAGAACGCGAGCAGCACGAGGAGATCGAGCTGGAGCAGCGTCGGCCGTCGGCGCCACGGAATGAAGGGGACGACGAAGAGCAGGCAGAGCGGCAGCCATACGTACCAGGCATTGACCCGGCGCCCGAACGCGCCCGGATAGCCGCGGGCCATCGTCCAGGCGACCTGAAACCCCGTCCACGCCTCGGTGACCTTGCCGGTCGCGTCATCGACATAGACCTGCGCTAGCTCCTTGCCGCCCGGGCCGGGACTGAACCAGCTGACCTGCCAGCGGCCCGCGCCCTTGGTGTACTCGTATGGGCGCGCGGTCGGGTGGCGGTGGCGCTCGGCAACGATCTTCGGCACGGCCGCGGCGATCCGCTCGACCTGGCTGGCCGTGAGCCGGAACCCGGCCGGAGGCTTGTTCAGCGAGGTGACCAGAACCGGCGTGTTCGGATCGAGCGGGACGGTCGAGCTCGTCGCCGCGCCGGCAGGCGCTGACGCCGCCAGAAGCATTATCGCGGCCGCCGCGGTGGCCACCACCCACGATTTGAGACGGCGCTTTAGGCCTTGAAGCTCCAAAGCTTCTGCCCGAGGAAAGACAGCGGCGTCCCCGTCGCGATGGCGATCGCCTGCGCGACCACCTTCGACATCCCAGCCCCCTCGACCAGTGCCACCAACACGACGTAGGTGAAGGCGAACGTGATCAGGGAGACGACGAAGAAGCGGGCACCCTGGAAGATCGGATGGATGTGCTTCGCGTCGAAGGTCCAGTGACGGTTCAGCCAGAAGTTGTTCATCACCGAGACGAGGAATGCGATCACCGCGGACACCCGGTAATCGATCCCTAACAGGTGAACACAACCCGCGAACACCGCGAGGTTCACGACGTATCCACTGGCGCCGACGGTCGCGAACCGAATGAGCTGGAACCAATTGTGGGGGCGGCGGACGCCGTGGCGAACCCTCGCCCGGAACGGCAGCTCGACCGTGGAAGTCAGGTCTTCGGGCACCATGGAAATGTATCGACGGGGTTCTGAAGGGACTGTAAGTGTTGTCGGGCGCTAACCGGGTTCTAATCCGCAGTACCCGCGGAGCTTATTCCGAAATGCTCTTCGACAAGTGGGGTTACGTCCCTAAGCGACCACAGATCGCGGTGGTTTCGCGAGTCGGGTCCCGTCCCACACCACATGAGTGCGCCGAGGGAATCGGAGCGGTGCAGCGACCCGTGCGAGCCGCCACCCACATGATCGGCGCCGCCCCAGTCGACGAACTCGTAGCCGGGGGCGGCGGACAGGAGCACATCGCCGGCCGTCGGACAGCTCACAGCGGACCACATCCGACCCAGTGCGTCCGGGTATTCGGTGCAGAGAAACCGGCCGTCCTGCACCTCGGCGCGTATCGTCGCCAGCTCGCCCTCGACGCTCCAACGATCGCCCCGGTTGTCGACGAGGTCGCCGTCGGGCGAGAAGCGCAACTCGCCCCTCGCGCTGCGGACGACCGCCTCCGCACCCGACCGCCACATGGCCAGGTCGATGCCCTCGAGCTCAGCGATCGCCTTCAACGATCGCTGAGTCAGCTCGTCGCGGCGGTCCAGGTCGAGCGCGTAGATCATCGCCGAGCGCTGGGCGGGACTCAGGGCGACCTCGGCATCGACCGACCGTGAGGCCGCGGCAGCCGCCACCTCGAAATCTCCGAAGGCCTCGTCGAGCCGGATGCGCTCCTCGACCGGAGCCTGGGAGTGGTCGGAGGTGACGATCACGGCGTGATCTTCAAGGAAGGCATCGGGACCGCCGCCGGCGTGCATCAGTCGTTCGAGCTGGCGGTCGGCGGCGGCAATCGAGGTCACCTGGGCGTGGGGGCCGTTCTTGTGTGACCAGGCGTCGTTGTCGGGCAACGAGAAGAGCAGGAAGTCGAACAGGTCGTTCTCGACCAGGTACGCGCCGACGCACCCCGTGTGCTGGTCTCGGATGCCGGGCATCCCGAGCTGGCCACGGCACCCGGTCTTGCGGCTGGCGTAGAGGTCGGCGTAGAACAGCTCGAGCGGGCCGTCGATGGTGCGCCGGAAGAGGGTGGAGGTGACGATCCGGGCCAGCGCGGTCTCGTTGGCGACCTCGTGCTGATGACGGCCGCGATAGATCAGGTAGGTCGTTCCGGCTGTGCGAACCTCGGCGTCATCGAGCTTCTCGAACACGGTGTCCACATCGTGCGAGAGGTGCTCGGCGTTCATCCGGTACACGGTGTCGGTCAGGGATCGCAGCACCCCGAACTGTCGCGAGGCCGAGAAGCTCGAGCCGTACTCGACATAGCGGGCCTCCTCGCGGTGGTACCAGTTCATGCTCGGGATCAGGTGCTGGTCTGGGCCGACGCCGGTCGTGATCGTCGCAGCGCACACCGGGGTGACCGAAGGGAACGCCGCGACACAGTCGTCGACGTAGACACCCTCGTCGCGTATGCGGGCCAACGCGGGCGCGCGCCCGGTGGCGATGGCGCGGTCGAGCATGGCCGGCTTGAGCGCGTCGATAACGACGAGGACGAGCTTCTTGGTGCTGGTCACCGGAGAACTCTGGCGTCTCTCACCGCAGGATTCGCAGCCCGGCGAACTTCTGCTGATCGCGCTTACGGTTGGCCACCAGGAGCCAGAGGAGGAACACGAGCACGATCGGGCCGACCGGCGGCGCCAGCACTGACAGGATGGCGACGAGCAGGGCGGCGCCTTCGGCGTAGACCGGCACCGATCCGGCCGTGGCCTGGTCGAGCCGGGCTCGCACGCGCACGAGCAGGGGAACGGTGGCGGCAACGGCAATCAGGGCGCAGACCACGCCACCGATCAGGCCCGGCCAGGCGGCGTAGTGGCCCCGGGCCAGCGATCCGGCGAACAGCAGCGCTCCGAGGACCGCGCTGATGGCGGCGAGGACCAGCGCGCCCGGGGCCCGCTCGAGACGCTCCGTGGGCAGTCGACGCTCGACCAGCGCGAGAATGATTGCCGCGAGCGCGACGATCAGCAGGAAAGCGGCGCCTTGCAGGAAAGAGTAGCCCGTGCCGTTGAAGTGGATCTCCACATCACCGGCAGCCAGCGCGCCGGTGGCCAGCGCCGGGAGGAACGGCCGGATCCCGACCGCCGCAGCGACGCCAATGCCCTGGAAGATGTCGAAGACGAGATGCACCGTGCTGTACCGTGACTGATCGTGACGATAGACAAAAGGGCATGACGGGCCCTGACCGAAGCGGGTCGACCCGGCGCCCGCGTTCGGCGGCACGAGATATCGAACGTTACGGCGCGCTGTTCGCCGAACGGACAAAGGTCATGAAGTCATCGGCGATGCGCGACCTGATGGCCCTGACCGAACGGCCTGACGTGATCTCGCTCGCCGGCGGCCTTCCCGACACCTCAACCTTTCCGCCGGACTCCTACGCATCGCTGATGAGCTCGGTCGCCGTCGACTCGTGCGCGAGGGCGCTGCAATACGGACCCACGGAGGGCTTCACGCTGCTCAAGCGCTGCATCGCCCAGGTCATGGCAGCCGAGGGAATCGCGATTGATCCGGAGGAGGTTCTCGTCACCACCGGCGGCCAGCAGGTGATCGACCTGGTCTGCAAGACGCTGCTGGATCCGGGAGACGTGGTCGTCACCGAAGCGCCCACGTATCCCGGCGCCGTACCGACCTTCTGCGCCTACCAGGCCGATGTCGTGCAGGTGATGATGGATCGCGATGGGATGCGCATCTCGGAGCTCGAGCGGACCTTGGACCAGCTCGACAAGTCGGGACGGCGGCCCAAATTCATCTACACCGTCCCCAACTTCCACAACCCGGCCGGCGTCACCATGTCACTCGAGCGCCGGCGCCAGCTCGTGCGGATCGCCGGCGATCGCGAGCTGCTGATCCTGGAGGACAACCCATACGGCCTGCTCCGCTACGAGGGCACGCCGCTGCCCCCGCTCCGGTCGCTCGATGACGAGTTCGTCATCTATGCGAGCACGTTCTCGAAGATCCTCTCGCCCGGGGTCCGGCTCGGCTGGACGGTCGCGCCGGCGCCGATCCTCCAGAAGATGAACTTCGGCAAGCAGGCCTCCGACCTGTGCTCATCGTCGATCTGCCAGTACTTCGTGGGGGCCTACTTCGACTCTGGTCCGTGGGAGCAATACGTGCGCTCGCTGATCGAGATCTACCGCCGCCGTCGCGACGTGATGCTCGACGCGCTGGCCGAGCACTTCCCGCGCGAGGCCGAGTGGACGCATCCCGAGGGCGGGCTGTTCATCTGGGCCACGCTCCCCGACTACATCGACACCACCGACCTCCTGGCCCGTGCACTCGAGGAGCACGTAGCCTTCGTCCCGGGGCGGGCGGCGTTCGTCGACGGCCGCGGAGGGTCATCGATGCGACTCAACTTCTCCGGCGTACCGGAGGATGAGATCCGCGAGGGGATCCGTCGCATCGGCGAGGTCGTGCGCGAGCAGGTCGCGCTCTACGGAACCCTCACCGGGCAGTTCGAAGCCGTGCGCCCCGCTCCCCAGCCGGTGCCGCGCATGTCCGACACCCCGGCCCCGGCCGAGCTGGCCAAGGTGCTGCGGCTGCCGCGCAAGCGCGCCGGCTGAGAGCGCCATGCGCGTGGCGGTGCTGAAGGGCGGGCGCTCGCTCGAGCGCCAGGTGTCACTGAAGTCCGGCGCAAGGGTCGAGGATGCACTTGAGCGACTCGGCCATGAGGTGACTCCGATCGACGTCGGAGCCGATCTCGTCGACCGGCTCAGCACCCGCGCTCCTGACATTGCCTTCGTGGCGTTGCACGGCCGCGACGGCGAGGACGGGACGGTGCAGGAGCTGCTCGAGGTGATGGGGATCCCGTACACCGGCTCGGGCGTGTCGGCCAGCATCCGCACACTCGACAAGGTGCTGGCCAAGCACGCCATGCGCGACCGCGGGATTCCCACACCCGACTTCTACGCCTTCAACGAGACGGCGTTCAGGGAGCTCGGCGCGGCTCAGGCGCTACCCGAGATCGAGGAGCGCCTGCAGTTCCCGATCGTCGTCAAGCCGGCGGCGCAGGGCTCGGCGCTCGGTATCAAGTTCGCCCGCACGGCGGCCGACGTTCCGGCCGCGCTGGTCGCCGCCTTCTCCTATGACCGCAAGGTGCTGCTCGAGCGCTACGTCCCGGGGCGCGACCTGGCCGTGTCGATACTGGAGCGGAACGGCCGGCCCCAGGTCCTCCCGATCGTCGAAGCGGTGCCCGAACAGGAGGACTTCTACGACTTCGAGTCGCGCTACGAGTTCGGGCGCACGCGGTTCGTGTGCCCGGCGGAGCTGAACGGCACCGTGGCCACGCGGGCCAGCGACATCGCACTGGCGGTGTACGAGTTGCTCGGCTGCTCGGGCTTCGCGCGCGTGGACCTGATGGTGGAGCGCGACCGTGACGAGCTGTACGTGCTCGAGGCGAACACCATCCCAGGCCTCACCGAGACGAGCCTGCTGCCCCAGGCGGCCGACGCTGCCGGGATAGGATTCGACGAGCTCATAGGGCGGATTCTGGCTGCGGCCCAGCGATGAGAATCGAGACTCAGCGCGACATCCTGCGACAGTTCTTCGCGCTTCGCGACGCGCATACGACCACGCTTGCATCGTCGCCCTATCGCCAGCAGTCGGTCACCTACACCGATCCCGATCGCCTGGCCGCCGAGGTCGAGGCCCTGTTCCGAGGTCGGCCGACCCTGGTCGGCCTCAGCGCCGATCTGCCTGGCACCGGAGATTGTGTGGCCACCGAGGTGGCGGGCGTGCCGCTACTGCTGGTGCGTGGCGAGGATGCTTCGGTTCGCTGCTTTCTCAACATCTGCCGCCACCGCGGTGGGCGGGTGTTCACCGGCCGCGGATGTCCGGGACGCGCACTGAAATGCCCGTATCACTCGTGGGCCTACGATCTCGACGGCGACCTGTTGGGACAGCCGCTGGCCCGGGACGCGTTCGAAGGCATCGATCGCTCTGAGCTCGGCCTGATCCCGGTCACCGTGGCCGAGCGGTTTGGTCTGATCTTCGCCCGCATCGGCTCCGATGAGCCCGTCGACGTGGCCGGCGAGCTGCACGGCCTCGGGCCCGAGATCGCCGACTTCGGCTTCGAGAACTGGCGCTACTTCGACCAACGTTCGGGGGTGTTCGAGGCCAACTGGAAGCTGATCCACGACACCTTCACCGAGACCTACCACGTGTTCTCGCTACACCGTCAGACGCTCGCGCCTGACATGCTCTCGACCCCGTTCGTGGGCGAGAACTTCGGGCCGCACACCCGCGGCGCCGTCATGCGCAAGGAGGTGACGCGCCTGCTCGAGCTCGACGAGTCGGAGTGGGAGCTGCGCCCCTATGCATCGATCGTCTACCTCCTGTTCCCCAGCGTGGTCATCAACCTGCCGATGAGCGGCCACTGCGAACTGTGGGAGATGTATCCCGAGCCCGACGACCCCCATCATGCGCGAGTCAGTGTGAAGTTCTACGTGCCGCGGGAGCCCGACGACGAAGCCCGAGCGTTCTGGGACGCCAACGTCCGCTTCACCCACAAGGTCGTCTTCCAGGAGGACTTCGACCAGCAGCAGGATATTCACCGCTCCCTCCGCACGGGGCTCATGCCGGAGGTGGTCTACGGTCGCAACGAGCCGGCCCTGATTCACCACCACAAGCAGGTGGAGGCGGCGCTGGGGCGGGCCGCCGTGCGACTGGGTTAGCTCCGCGTTCAGTTCGGCAGTGGGTGGGTGACGGGGGCGTCGGAACAGCAGCTGGGAAGGGGGTGGGTGGGCGCTTTCGTGGCCGGGAACGCCCTCGGAACCGGCATAACGTAGAAAGGCTCCCTGCGCCAACGGCGCGAGTCAACGTTGTGGCGGTATAGCCGGCGTTTCGTTGACTAGCGATCGGGATCCAAATCGCTTTTCAACGTTGTGCTGGTTGGATAGCCCGCGGCAGCGGTCCACTCACTCCATTCCCCAGCAAATACCGCGCAGCCGACGGTCGCTCTCAGTGGGACGCGACCGGACATACACAGAGCCCTAGCTCTCCCCCATGAAGTCTTCCGGGGTAACTCGATCGAGGAAGTCCTTGAACTTCTCGACGACCTCCTCGGTGTCCTCGACCTCGTGCTCGAACTCGATGGCCGACTCGGCGATGACGTCGTCGGCGGCGAAGATCGGAGCGCCGGCGCGGACGGCCAGGGCGAGGGCGTCGCTGGGGCGGGAGTCGATGTCCAGATCACGGCCGTTTACCCGCAGGGAGATCGAGGCGTAGAAGGTGTTCTCGCGGAGCTCGGTGACGGCGACCCGAGTGCACTCCACGTCGAGCTCGCCCAGCATGTCCGAGAGCAGGTCGTGGGTCATCGGGCGGGGCGTGGAGGCGCCCTGAAGCTTCATCAGGATCGCCGCAGCCTCAGGGTGCCCGATCCAGATCGGCAGGAACTTGTTGCTCTCGACCGTCTTGAGCAGCACTATCGGCTGCTTCCCGACCATGTCGAAGCTCACGCCATAGATGACCATCTCCTGCACGCAACGCTCCTAACTCCAGGGTCTCGGCAAGTATAGGGCGCTCAACATCGCAGCCAACCGGGCCGATGATCCCGTCGTGGACGCTTCCAGTTACGCCTTTGTGCACGGAATTCGCAGCACTAAAGCGACGCTCGGAGCATGGAACCGGCGGCCCTGGCCAGTGCTGGCGCGATGGCTGGCGGGTTCGTTGTCGGCCTCCCTGCTCCTGCTGGCCGCGGTGTGGGCGATCGCCGCGCTCAACCTGGTGCCGGCGGTGGTCTCTCTACACCGACCCCCGTTCCGGGTCGGGACGCCGCTGGACGTGGTGAAGATCCTGGCCAAGAACTCGCTCGTGCTCGCGTTGCTTGCCATGGCCTGGTGGCCGGGTTCATCGCGGGAAGCTCGCTACCGATGCAGGCGCCCCAGCGCAACGGCCTCAGCCGGGCGATCCACGAACGCGGCGGGCGCCTGGCCATCGCCTTCGTCGCCGCCGCCACGGCGTTCTCGCTGAGTGCCCAGGCATACGTGCTCGGAACCGGCGTCGGGCATGTCGCGTAGGCCTCCAACACGACGCCAGCGTTGCTGCTGCTGGGCCTGCTGCCACACGCGATCCCGGAGCTGACGGCGCTGTTCCTCCCACTCGCGCGTGGATCATCGCCAGCCGGCGCGGCGAGTGGGACAAGCTGCTGGCGGCCACGTTCGTGACCGTCGCGCTGGCCATCCGGTGCTCGTCGTGTCGGCCGTGTGGGAGGTCTACGTGTCGCCGCACCTGCTGTTCGCGCTGGTCGGTCGCGGTCCGATCTAGACAGGAGTACGCTAACCAGCCAAGAGGCTATGGCTGGTGAGAGCGCGTTCTCGGTGCAGCCCGGCGGTCGTCGACCCGCGCCGGGCGAGCTCGCGCTCGTGCAGGCATTCATCAACTCGCACTACGACCTCGAGGTCAACCACGGCGCGGAGCTGTTCGCGTCGCCCGCGGCGCTACGGCGATGGCTGCGCCGGCACGATCTGCTCGACGCTGGCGAGACCGTCAGCGACATGGACCTCAGGCGGGCGATCGAGCTGCGGGAAGGACTGCGCCGGCTGGCCGCCGGACACACGGCGGGGCTTGATCACGACGGAGAGGTTGGGGTCCGCATATCCGCCGACGGCCCGCGGTACACGCGCATCGAGAACACCGGCGTCGATGGCGCGCTCGGGCTGATCCTGGCGGTCACGGCACGCGCGATGATCGAGGGCAGCTGGGCGCGTCTGAAGGTGTGTCCGGGCGAGCACTGCGGTTGGGCGTTCTATGACCACTCCCGCAACCAGTCGGGTCTGTGGTGCTCGATGGCAGTCTGCGGCGGCCGGGCCAAGGCTCGCGCGCACTACCGGAGGCGGCGGTGAGAGCGGGCGCCGCCGTGTTCCGGCTCGTGCTGGCGCGCGTCCGTCGCCGGCCGGCGCGGTGGCTGCTCACCGTGCTGGGCATCGCGCTGGCCACGGCCTTCGCGGGCGCCGTGTACGCCCAAGGCACGATCGCCGGCGACCGTGCCGCGCGCTCGGTCCTCACCCGGCTGTCCGATTCGCAGCGCGTGGTGACCGTGACCAGCCAGGACGTGGTGACGCCAGCGATCGAGCGTCGCGCGCGCGGCCTGCTGCGAGGCCTGGGCCTGCAGGCGCCAACCGAGGTCGTGCTGATGAGCCCGGTCCGGCTCAGTGGCGTCGTGGTCAGGCTAGCCGCAATCGCACCGCTGCGGCCCTGGATCACCGCCGCTGTGCCGCCCGCCCTCCAACACTGCACGACGGCCGGCTGCCCGACAGTCTTGGCCAACGGGCAGGTCGGGCACCATGTCCTGACGGCCGACGGGCTCAGCTTCCCGGTCCTGAGCAGAGAGCCGCTGCGTTCCGCCGCGCCGCTGGGCTTCGTCCCGGGCCAACCCGCCGGGCAACCGCGCGTACTGCTCACCGCGGACCCCGTGGGGTTGGCCGGACTGACGGCCCTCGACAGCCTTTACCGCACCCACAGCTGGCTCTCGCTCCTGCCGCCCACCGTCTTGCATTCGTGGCAACTGGCGGCGATCGAGAGACGTCTGTTGGAGAGTCAGGCGGCGCTATCGCAGGCGAGCGGTTTGACCCTCAGCGGGCCGTTCGCGGCGCTCGACGCTGCTCGTTCGGACGCCGGTGCTGCGCCGCGGCGGCTGCTGCTGGCCGCCGGCGGATCGATCTCCGCGCTCGTCCTGTTCCTCGTACTGTCGGTGGGGGCGGTCAGGCGTGACGTCGAGGCCGAACTCGGACGGCTCGATATTGCCGGAGCGAGGACGGTCGACCGCTTGCTGTTCGTCGTGCTCGAGGGCGGCATGGTGTGCGCCACGGCGCTCGCACTGGGTGCCGTGCTGGGCGTCGGCGTGGCGGCGCTCGAGGCGGCCGGCAGTGGCGAGCCGATCGGCGCCATCCTCACCCACAGTCTGCTGACTGGATCCGCTGCGCTGGCCCTCGCCGGAGCCTGGGTGTGTGCCACGGCGATGCTGGCGCTCCTCCTGCTCGTCCGGGGCGCGCGGGTGGCCGACGCGCTTGCCCTCGCTGCGCTCGCCGCGCTCGCGGTGGTGCTGACAACGGGGAGCAACGGTCACGATGCGCTGACCGTGTTGCTGGCACCGATGGCTTGCCTCGCGGCCGGCGTACTGGTCTACCGGGGTGCCTCGCAGCTGATGCGTGCCGGCGAGCGGATCGCCCGGCGGGGACCGGTGATGACCCGGCTGGCCTTTGTTGGAGTGGCTCGCTCACCCACCGGGGCGTCGTTGGCGATCTCGTTCATCGCCGTCAGCACCGGACTGGGCGCCTTCGCCCTCGCCTACCGGGCCACGCTGGTGCGCAGCACGGCCGATCAGGCCGCGGCCCAGGTTCCGCTCGACGCCACCGTGACGGCCGGAGCGGACTTCACGCCCCCGCTGAGCCTCGCTCCGCTGCAGCGGTGGCGGACGCTCGCCGGCGGCCCCGTCTTCCCCGTGCGCCGGACGGATGCCAGCTTCGTCAGCGGCGACAGCTCGCTCACGGTCCCGGCCCTGGGCGTGCCGGCGGCGGCACTGGCTCGGTTGCACGGCTGGCGCAGCGGCGATGGCTCGGCTCCCCTCAGCGCGCTGGCACGGCGTATCACCCCCACTGGCCCGGGACGTAGTCCAGGCCCACGGCTCACCCCAGGCAGCGAGAGACTGGAGCTGCGCGCGTCGAGTCGCGGCATCGCCGTGACCATCACCGCCGATCTTCGCCGGCCCGACGGCTCGGTGATTCAGCTGCCCCTCGGCCAGAGTGGCCCGCGCGGGCCGCTCCTTGGCGCGAGGCTGCCGCGCGCCGCCACAACGGGCCCCTGGGAGCTCGAGGCGCTCCAGGCGACCGAGCCCGCCGGGCTCGAGGCCACCAACGGGCATCAGAATGCAGAGAACCCAGCCGCGGCAACGCAGTTCGCCACCCTCCTGCGGCTGGGTCCGCTGCAGCTCGCGAGCCGCACGGGTGCAGTCACGCGAGTCCCGATCAACCGGTGGACCACCGTGGGCGCGATCAGCTCTCCGCGCGTTGTCCGAGGCGGACTGCTCGTTCTGTTCTCGGCCACGGGAGAAACCGGACTCATCCGCCCGCAGCAGCCCAGCGACACGCACCCGCTGCCGGTTCTCGTCGACCCCCACACGGCGCTGCTGGCCGGGCCGGGTCACCGCCTGGGACTGACGGTCGACGGCCTCGCCATTCAGACCAGAGTCGTTGGCGTGCTGGACCGTTTCCCGACCATCCCGGCCGGAACCTCGGGCTTCGTAGTCGCCGATGAGGCCGCGCTGGCCTCGGCACTCGACGCTCAGTCCCCGGGTCAGGGTCGCCCGGACGAGCTGTGGGTGAGCTCGACCGACCCCAATCGCCTGCGTGCTGGCCTGGCCACCGGTCCCCTTCACCAGCTGGAAGTCAGCTTCCGGACCGACATCGAGCACGCTCTCCGGAACGCGCCGGTTGCTCGCGGGGTACTGGGAACACTCATCGCCGCAAGCGCACTGGCCGCGGCGCTGGCCGTGCTCGGCCTCCTCGTCGCGCTGCTCGGATCCGCGCGTGATCCCCGCATCGAGGCCGACCTGGTGGCGCAGGGCGTCGGGCCGCGCGCAATGCGGACCGAGCTCCGGGTTCGACTGCTGAGCGCGGGCGCGATCGGTGTCTGCGCCGGTACCGTGATCGGGGTGGTCTTGACCCGCCTGGCGGTGGCCACCGTACGCGCGGCGGGCACGGTGGCGGTGCCGCGTCCACCTGTCGTGGTGGTGGCGCCGTGGCTCGGCCTGGGCCTCTGGAGCCTGGCCGTGCTGGCCACGCTTTCGCTCGGCGCGTGGGGGGCGACCCGCATCGTCGTGGGGAGAACCGTATGACCACCGCGGCACGAACACCCCACCCGGCCCGCGTTGGAGGCACTCAGCCGGTGGTGGCGCTGCGGGACGTGTTCTGCGTACACCGCACCGGGGAGGGCGATGCGGCCGCGCTCCAGGGGACGAATCTCGACGTGGCGGCAGGCGAGCTGCTCTGCATCCTCGGACCCAGCGGCGCCGGAAAGAGCACGCTGCTGCGGGTCATCGCGGGGTTACAGGTGCCGTCAGCAGGCATCGTGCACGTGCTCGGAGCCGACATCGGCCGCCTGTCCAGCCGGGCTCGCTCCCGTTTTCGCCACCAGACGATCGGCTTCCTCGGTCAGCACTCGGAGTCGATGCTCGCGCCCGAGCTTCCAGCCGCCGACGCGATCGCCCGGCCGCTGGCCCTGCGCGGCTCACCGCGAAGAGCAGCGCGCAGGCGGGCCGCGGAGCTTCTCAGCGCGGCGAGCCTGGCCGACAAAGCCGCCGCGCTACCTGCCGACCTGTCGGGGGGCGAGCGCCAACGGGTCGCGCTGTGTGCCGCCCTGGCCCATGAGCCGCCACTGCTCCTGGCCGACGAGCCGACGGGCGAGCTCGACCCAGCCAGCGCGCGGGCCGTCCAGGCGTTGCTCGCCGAGCTGGCGCGCGCGGCGGGGACGACGGTCATCGTTGTCTCACACGATTCGGCGACGGATGCGGCGGCCGACCGTAGCGTGCTGCTGCGCGACGGCCGCGTGGTCCAGGACGCCGGTACTGGTGAGGACGTGCTGGTCGTCACGCGCGGAGGGTGGGTTCAGCTGCCCTCGGATCTGCTCTCGGCCGCGGGGATAGCTGAGCGGGCGCGCGTACGGCTCGGACCGCACGGCGTGGTGCTCACGCCGGCCCTGGGTGAGCGGGCGCCGGCAGCGCCGATCCCCGGGCCATCGATCGCGGCCTCGCCGAGCTGGGTGCCTGCCACCGTCGAGCTCCGCGCGCTGTCGCGCCGCCGCGGGCCTCAGCCGGTGATCGACGCGCTCACGCGCAGGCTGAAGACCGGAGGTCTTACCGCGGTGATCGGTCCGTCGGGGGTCGGCAAGACCACCCTGCTGAGGATGCTGGTCGCGCTCGACCGGCCGGACGCCGGGGACCTGTTGATCGACTCCGAGCCCGTGGGCACACGCAACGCCGAGCAGCTGGCCGCGCTGCGACGTGAGCGGATCGGTTACCTCCCCCAGGAACCGGCTGCCGTGGGATTTCTCTCCGCCGAGGAGAACGTGGCCCTGGCGCTCAGCGTGCGCGGCTGGAGCCAGGACGCGGCTGTGCAGCGAGCTACCGTGATCCTCAGCTGGCTGGGGCTATCGGAGCGCTCGCGACAGCGCGTGTCGCGCCTGTCGGCCGGCGAGACGCAGCGGGTCGCGCTCGGACGGGCGCTGGCCGGCGCGCGGGGGCTGCTGATCGTCGATGAGCCGACATCGCGACTGGACCGCGGTGGCGCGGCCGCAGTGGCCGAGTTGCTCGTGGCGGCATCGCGCCAGGACGGCCAGACCGTCGTGTGCGCCACCCACGACGTCGAGCTGATCAGCCGCGCTGACGACGTGATCGAGCTCGGCTAGATCACACCCTCCTCGTTCAGCACCTGCTTGGCGATCGCGGTGGCCGAGTTGACCGCCGGAAGGCCGGCGTAGATCGCGCAGTGGAGCAGCACCTCGCGGATCTCCTCCACCGTCAGTCCGTTCGTCAACGCCGCCCGGATGTGCATGGCCAGCTCGTTCTCAGCGCGCAGGCAGACGAGCGCTGCCAGCGTGATCGCGCTGCGCATACGGCGATCGAGCCCTGGGCGCGACCACGTCGCCCCCCAGGCGTATCGGGTGATCAGCTCCTGAAACGGTGCGCCGAATTCGCCTGCCGTGTCGGTGGCGCGATCGACGTGGGCGTCGCCCAGCACCTCGCGGCGCGTCCGCATACCCAGCTCGTAGTCATCCATTCCGTTGCTCCTGAAGGAAGTTGAGGATCAGATCGCTGAGCAGGGTCGGCTGCTCGACGATCGCCAGATGCGCCGTCGGCACGACTTCGAGGCGAGCGTCACGAATCCGGTCGGCGATCAGCCGCCCGTGGTCGGGCGGCGTGGCCGGATCCTCCTCGCCCGCGATGACCAGCGTCGGCACGTCGACGGCGTCGAGCTCCGGGCGCAGGTCCAGCGCTGCCAGCGCCTCGCAGCAGCCGGCGTACCCCTCGGACGGGATCGACACCAAGGCGCTGCGAAGGCGAGCGACGACCCCGGGATGCTCGCCCGCGAATCGATGGGTCAGCCAGCGCGAGATGACCGCGTCGGCGATCGGCTCGAGGCCAGCGTCCCGGACCGCCGCCGCCCGCTCGACATAGGACCTCCTCGCCTCGTCAGTAAAGCGAGCCGAGGTGCAGCACAGGATCAGGCCGTCCACCCTCTCGGCTCGATGGGCTGCGGCCCAGATGCTCGTCATCGCGCCGATGGAGATTCCACACAGTGTGGCTCGCTGTACCTCGAGCTTGTCGAGCAGGGCAATCAGATCTCCACCAAGTTCGGCGATCGAATACGGCCCCGGCGGGACGGGCGAGCGTCCATGGCCACGCAGGTCGTAGCGCAGCACTCGACGCGAGCCGACCAGACGGTCGGCCTGCGGCGACCAGATGGAGAGCTCGGTGCCGAGTGAGGCCGAGCACACGAGCACCGGGCCATGTGGAGGTCCGGACAGCTCGTAAAA
The DNA here is from genome assembly GCA_963749545.1 of uncultured Solirubrobacterales bacterium. Classification (GTDB taxonomy): domain Bacteria; phylum Actinomycetota; class Thermoleophilia; order Solirubrobacterales; family Solirubrobacteraceae; genus Palsa-465. The sequence goes on along the minus strand of CAVVNG010000019.1, from coordinate 235,035 downwards.
CACGTCGCAGCTATCGGTCACGGTGCTCGGCCAGAGCCCGGTCGATGAGCTCGGCGCTTGCCCCGAGGTGGTGCTCGTAGGCCAGCGCACGGTCGAGGCCGTCGCACCCGAGGTGCTCCGCCACCTCCGGCGCCTCGAGGAGCAGATCGCGAAACGGGCGCCGCTGCTCGGCGGCGGCGCGCGCGGCGCGCTCGACGATCTCACGTGCGCGCGCTGGGCCGATCGGCTCGCCCAGCGCCGCGGCGACGTGCTCGCTCATGGCCTCGGGCACGATGTTCGCCCGCATCCGCTCAGGATCGAGCTCGAGTTCGGCCAGCAGCTCGCGGAGCGTGGCGGCGGCTGACCCGGCGAGCCTCAGAAGTTCGGCGATCGTCGGCCATTCGGCCTGCCAGGCTCCGGCCGCGCGCTCGTGCTCCTGGACCATCGCCGCGAGGATCGTCGAAACCAGGCCAGGACTGCGCTGCGCGCAGGCGCGGATGGCCACGGCGCCGACGGGGTTGCGTTTGTGCGGCATCGCGGATGACGTGCCGCGGCCCTCGCCGCCCTCTCTGGCCTCGGCCACCTCGGTCTGAGCTAGCAGCACCACGTCCTGGGCGACTTTGGCCATCGCGCCAAGCGCGATCCCGAGCGCACAGGCGAGCTGGGCGGGGCGGATCCGAATCGTGTGCCAGGGCAGTACGGGGACGGCCAGCCCCAGCTCCTGGGCCACGGTGGCGACCACGTCGAACGCCCGATCACCGAGCGCGGCGAGCGTGCCGACCGCCCCCCCAAGCTGAACCGAGAGTTCGTGGTCGTGCAACCAGACCAGCTGAACCCGCGCGGGGTCCAGGCCGGTGAGCCACTGCGCCGCCTTGAGCCCAAAGGTGATCGGAGCACCCTGCTGCAACAGCGTCCGACCCGGCATCCCGGTGTCGCGGTGGCGGTTGGCCAGCTCCGCACAGGACCCGGTGAGGACCGTGAGGTCGGCCAGCAGCGGCGCCAGGGCGCGCTTGGTCACCAGCATCGAGGCCGTGTCGACCACGTCCTGGCTGGTCGCGCCCTGGTGAAGGTGCACGGTCGCCGGCCCGCTCGGATCGAGGCGCCCCCGAAGCGCTCCGAGGAGGGCCGGAACCGGAGTTCCGCTCTTCGCCGTCCCACGTCCCAGCACCGCGAGGTCGAGCCACGTTGGGTCGGCGGCGAGTCGCGCCAGCTCCTCGGCTGCCGGCTCGGGCGCCAGGCCGGCTCGAACGAGTCCGCGCATCAGCGCCACCTCGACGTCGAGCATCGCCTGGGCGAACGCCGGGTCGCTCACCAGCCCGGCGACCGGACCGCGAGCGAACAACCCGGTGAAGATCTCCTCGGACTCGGGGTTCACTGAGATTGGCGAACCTAACAGATGAGTTACGGTGACTCGGTGCGGACACAGGTGACGATCGTCGGGGCGGGCCCGGCCGGCCTGGTGCTGGGGCGATTGTTGGAGCTGGCAGGAATCGAGTCGGTGATCCTCGAGGCGCGCAATCGCGAATATATGGAGCAGCGAGTCCGGGCCGGGGTGTTGGAGCAGGGAACCGTCGACCTGTTCACCTCGATTGGCGTGGATGCGCGACTGCGACGCGAGGGCCTCGTCCACCACGGACTCGAGCTGCGGTTCGGCGGCCGCGGTCATCGCATCGCCTTGAGCGAGCTGACCGGCGGCCGGGCGATCACGATCTATGGCCAGCAGGAGGTCATCAAGGACCTAATCGCCGCGCGTGTCGAGACTGGCGGACCGCTGCACTTCGAGGTGGCCGACGTGGAGTTGGCGTACATCGAGTCCGAGCGGCCGACGGTCAGCTTCCGCCACCTCAATGGCGAGGAGATGAGGCTCGAGTCGGACTTCATCGCCGGCTGCGACGGCTTTCACGGCGTCTGCCGCGGCGCGATTCCCGCCGGCGTTCTCACCAGCTATGAGCACGAGTACCCGTACGCCTGGCTTGGGATCCTGGCGCGCGTGCCGCCCTCCAGCGAGGAGCTGATCTACTGCAACCACGACCGAGGGTTTGCCCTGCACAGCCTGCGCTCTCCGCAGCTCAGCCGCCTGTACCTGCAGTGCGACCCCCACGATCGGATCGAGGCCTGGTCCGACGAGCACATCTGGGAGGAGCTGCAGACCCGCTTGGCTACCGATGATGGCTGGACCCTGCACGAGGGCGAGGTCATTGAGAAGGGGATCACGCCCATGCGCAGCTTCGTCATCGAGCCGATGCAGCACGGACGGTTGTTCCTGGCCGGCGACGCGGCCCACATCGTGCCGCCGACTGGCGCCAAGGGTTTGAACCTGGCCGTCCACGACGTCAAGGTGCTCGCCGAGGCGATCACCGCGTGGTACGACACGGGCAGCGACGGTCCGCTCGAGGCCTATTCAGACACGTGCCTGCGGCGGGTGTGGCGAGTGCAGCACTTCTCCACCTGGATGACCTCGATGGTGCACCGCCATCCCACCTCAGACCGCTTCGACCAACGGATCCAGCGCTCCCAGCTCGATTACGTGTGCCGTTCGACGGCGGCCGCCACCTCGCTGGCCGAGAACTACGTCGGACTGGATGGTCTAGAGCACGTCTAGAGCTGTCTCGGCGCGAGCGCGTCGCCGGTCCGGCTCGCCGCGGCGCTCCGGCTTGAGCGCCACCAGACCTACCACCACCGCCGCCAACATCAGCAGCGCGGCGACGAGGAAGCCGAGGTGATAGCCGCCGGTCAGGGCGTCGGCTCCCCGGTGGGCGTGCGCGGCCAGCGTGTGGGTGCGCGTCGCGGCGAGCGTGGCCAGCACGGCCAACCCGAGTGCGCCGCCGACCTGCGCGCTGGTGTTCACGAGCCCCGAGGCCAGTCCGGCCTCGCTGGGTTCGATGTCCGACATGGCCAGGGTCATCAGCGCCGGGAACGAGGCGCCCGCGCCGGCGCCGAGGAGGATCAGCGTCGGCAGGACATCGCGCAGATAACTGCCGCCGGTGGCCGGCACACGGGTGAACAGGACCAGCCCGAGGACGATGAGGACGAGCCCGGGGAGCAGTGTTCGGCGCGGTCCAAAGCGGGTGCTGAGCCGCTCGGAATAGCGCAGCGATAGCGTCCCCATGACGACGGTCGTCGGGAGGAAGGCCAGGCCGATCTCGAGCGCGTCGTAGTGACGGACACGCTGCAGGTACAGGGATCCGAGGAAGAACACCCCAAACATGCCCGCGACCGACAGCGCCTGGATCGCGTTGGCTCCCGAGAGGGTGCGCGAGCGGAAGATCCTCAGTGGCACCAGGGGTGTCCTCGCCATCAGCTCGCGGATCACGAACGCGACCAGGAGCGCCAGCGACCCCGCGGCCAGACCCAAGGTGATTCCGGCGCCCCAGCCGTGCTCGGCCGCGGGCTTGACGATCGTGTATACGCCGAGCATGAGCGCGCTGGTGATCAGGATTGCGCCGGGAAGATCGGTGCCCCGGCCCAGGCCGATGCCCCTGTCCTTCTCAAGCACGCGCAGGGCGAACGCACCGGTCACGATGCCGATCGGCACGTTGACGAAGAAGATCCAGTGCCAGTTGATCGCCTGCGTGAGAACGCCGCCGACGAGCAGTCCGATCGAGCCGCCCGCCGACGCGACGAAGCCGTACACGCCGATCGCCTTGGCCTGCTCCCGCGGCTCGGGAAACATCGTCACGATCATCCCGAGAATCACCGCCGAGGTCATGGCGCCGCCGATGCCCTGGACGAAGCGCGCGGCCACGAGCACCTCCTGGCTTTCCGCCGCACCGCACAGCACGGAAGCGGAGGTGAACAGCGCCAGCCCGACCAGGAAGACCGCGCGGCGCGAGATGAGATCGCCGAGGCGACCGGCGAGCAACAACAGCCCGCCGAAGGCGATCAGGTAGGCGTTCATCACCCAGGCGAGGCTGGACGAGGAGAAGTGCAGGTTGCTCTGGATCGACGGCAGCGCGACGTTGACGACGGTGACGTCGAGGACGATCATCAGCATGCCGACGCACAACACGATGAGGGCTACCCAGCGGGATCCATCATGTTCGATGCTCGAACTCATGGGCTCACGCTCCTGTGTCTGGACGCTGTTCACGAGAAGAGAGACCGGTCCGCGGCCGGCAAATCATCGAAAGTGCGCAGCGGATGTGGCCCGGCGGCGCAGGATCGGGTCCAGAAATGAGTCGCGCCCCTGCAATCCGGCGAGGTATCAGGCCAGATCTGAGGGGCGCGCTCGAGGGGAGGAGAGGGTTGCTGCACATTCATGATTGCGCTTGGGCGTTTAGTTGTCCAAGACGAGTATTGGCAGCGATATATACGCTGTGCTTATGGATCTTCGACAGCTCCGCTACCTCGTTGCGCTGGCCGAGGAGCGGCACTTCACGCGCGCCGCCGAGCGGGAGCACATCGCCCAGCCGGCGCTGTCTCAGCAGATCCGGCGCCTCGAGCAGGAGCTCGGTCTCGCCCTGGTCGAACGGACGACTCGCCACGTGGCGATGACTGACGCCGGCGAGTTGCTGGTTGCCCGTGCCCGTCGCATCCTGGCCGAGGTTGATGGCGCGCAGGCCGAGATGCAGCGCCTGGCCGGCGTCCAGACCGGTCACGTCAGCGTGGGGACGATGCACACGATGGGACCGATCGACGTATCGGTGGCGCTGGCCATCTTTCACCGGCGGCATCCCGGCGTGGAGCTGACCGTGCGCGAGCAGTCGAGCGAGGAGCTGGCGGAGATGCTGCGGATCGATGAGATCGATCTCGCCTTCCTGTCGGTCACCGAGCGCATCGAGAGTCACGAGCTTGGCCTGCATCAGCTCGTATCGGAGGAGTTGGTAGTCGTCGCGCCGCTGGACCATCGCCTGGCCAGGCGCCGGCGAGTGCGCATGCAAGAGCTGACCGAGGAACACTTCATCAGCTACCGCGAGGGCGCGCGCCTGCGCGAGCTGCTCGTCGCGGCCGGCCACCAGGCCGGATTTGAGCCCCAGGTCAAGCTGGAATCGAACGAGAGCCAGCGAATCAGGCGGCTGGTGGCAAGGGGTATGGGGCTGGCGATCCTGCCCGGCTCGGACGCCGAGGGCCCCGGGGCTGAGGTGGCAGTGATCGGGCTCGTGGCCCCGGCCCTACGGCGCGACATTTCGCTGGCCTGGCGCGAGGGGCGGCGCCTCGCACCGGCGGCCGCCGAATTCCTCGAGCTGTCGCTCGAACTATTCGCGCATTTCGCGCCGGAGGGGGCTAGCGCGCCGCTCGCTTGAGCAGCTCGTACTCGGAGCGGACCGCCTTCAGGACCTGGTCGGCGACCTCCTGCTGGCGTTCACGTCCGGCTCCGGGCTCGGCGCCGAAGTGCAGCGGCTGGCCATAGGCAACGGTCACGGCGGGGAAGTCGAGGCGGCGCCAATTGCGGGCCTTCTCGGATCCGCTGAGCGCGACCGGGACCACGGGCGCGGCGCTTTCCAAGGCCAGACGACCCACGCCCGGACGCGCGCTAGCGCCGATCTGCCCGCTGCGCGACCTTCCCCCTTCGGGGTAGATGACCAGCACTCCATCGCGACGGAGGATCGTGAGGGCCGTGGTGATCGCCTGCTCGTCGTGCTGGCCGCGCCGCACGGGAAAGGCCCCCGAATGGGTCATGATGAACTCCAGAAACGGCCCCTTGAACAGCTGCGACTTCGCCATGAAGCGAACCTGACGGGGGAGCAAGATGCCCACGAACCAGTGATCCATGGCCGAAAAGTGGTTGGGGGCCAGGATCACCGGCCCCTCACGCGGAACACGTTCTAGACCGTTTGCGTGTAACCGATAGGCGAGACGGCAATAGGGATATGAGACTGTCTTGATGAACGAATAGACCCAATCCGGCTCGCGCGTTCTTGCGCGGGCGTGGAAACGATCGAAATAGTGCGCCGGTCGCGGATCAACGTAGATCTGAGGCTTCAGCCGGGTGGGATCGTCAGACGGCATCAGGGCGCGCGTAGCGTACCCCGGCAGGCAGAAATAGTTCGACAAAGGTCGAACAATGGTTTATAATTCGATGCCCATCGAACATTGGAATCGGAGATCCAACTGAATACTCACAAGAGCCATGGTCGCGAAGGCCCGAACAGAAGCCGTAGCGACCATCGCGAAACCACAAACGTAGAGAACAAGCGCCGCACACGAGGGACCGTGTCGGACGCCAAGCGACCGCGGCGGCGCCGTGGAGCGCATCCGGATGCCCGTGGCGCGGCCAATCCGGAGCTCACCACAGCACGCGCCGATCACGGGGACGGAGTCGTTTCCGTCGATTCGCTCGAGTTGTTCCTCCGTCAGGCTCGCCTGCATCCGCTGCTCACCGCAGCGGAGGAGATCGAGTTGGCGAAGCGAATCGAGCGTGGCGACCTGGAGGCGAAGGAGCGAATGATCAACTCCAACCTCCGACTCGTGGTCTCGCAAGCGCGCCGTTATCAGGGCCATGGTCTGCCGATGGAAGACCTTGTCCAGGAAGGCATGCTGGGCCTGATCCGCGCGGTGGAGAAGTTCGACTGGCGTCGAGGCTTCAAGTTCTCGACCTACGGAACCCTGTGGATCCGGCAGGCGATCCAGCGCGGCCTCCAGAACCATGGCCGCACGATCCGCCTTCCCGTCCACGTCGCGCAGCGACAGGTCAAGGTGCGCAAGGTCGAGGGCGAGTTGAACACGAAGCTTGGCCGCGAGCCCACCGACGAGGAGATCGCCGCGGTTGCCGAGCTATCGGTGGATGAGGTGATCGAGATCCGCGAGCTTTCGCGCGGACTCGCCAGCCTTGACCAATCGGTCAGCGAGGACGGCGAGACCGCTCTCGGAGACCTGCTGGCCAGCGAGCGCCCCGAGCCGATCGAAGAGGTCGCCGAGGCGGACCGCGATCAGCGTGTCAACGAGATCGTCGAACAGCTTCCCGAGTCGGAGCGGAACGTCATCCGCCTGCGCTTCGGCCTGACGGGCGATGAGCCCCGCACCCTTCGCCAGACGGGCAGTGAGTTGGGCATCTCGGCCGAGCGTGCGCGGGAGCTGGAGGAGCGCGGATTGCGCCGACTGGCTCGCAGCGCCGAACTCGGACAGCTCCGGCTGGCGGCGTAAGAGACTGAGGCGACTCGCGCGGGCCCGGTGACCGGGCCCGCGCTTTCGTCCTACTGAATCTGCATCCCGGAGATCGCACGCGCGATCACCAACCGCTGAATCTCCGAGGTTCCCTCGAAGATCGTGTAGATCTTGGCGTCGCGGTGCATCCGCTCGACCGGATACTCGCGGGTGTAGCCGTTGCCACCGAGGATCTGGATGGCGCGCTCGGTGCTCCACACGGCCACCTCGCCGGCCTTGAGCTTGCTCATCGAGCCCTCGGCGTTGTCGAACGGATGATCGTTGCGTCCCATCCAGGCGGCGCGCCACACAAGTAGGCGCGCGGCATCGATCTCCATTTTCATGTCTGCCAGCGCGAAGGCGATCGCCTGGTTCTCGATGATCGGGCGACCGAACTGCACCCGCTGCTTGGCGTAGCCGAGCGCGTACTCGTAGGCGGCACGCGCGATCCCGACCGCCTGGGCACCGACGGTCGGGCGGCTGACCTCGAACGTCCGCATTGCGGCCTGCCCACGCGAGCTCTGGCCCTCGCGGGCGTGGCTCAGGCGCGCGTCGAGTCGGTCCTTGCCGCCCAGCAGGCAGGAACCGGGAACTCGCACGTCATCGAGGAACACATCAGCGGTATGCGAGGCGCGCAGGCCGTGCTTCTTAACCTTGGTTCCCATCTCGAGCCCCCGGGTCCCGGGCCCGATCACGAACGATGCGTGTCCGCGGGCTTTCAGCTCGGCGTCGACCTGCGCGACGATCACATGAACGTCACCGATCCCGCCGTTGGTGGCCCACGCCTTCTGGCCATTGAGCACCCATTCGTCCTTCGCCTCGTCGTACCTGGCGCGGGTGCGCAGTGACGACACATCCGAGCCGGCGTCGGGCTCGGACACGCAGAAGGCCGCCACCCTTGGCTCCTGTTCGGTGCCGAAGCACTGTGGGATCCACTCGCCCCATTGCTCCTGTGTGCCGTTGGCATGGATCGCGGCCACGGCCAGCGTGGTGCCCATGATCGACATCCCGATCCCGGCGTCGCCCCAGAACAGCTCCTCATTGACGATCGGGAACATGATCCCCGTTTGGTCCAGCCAGAACTGCGCGATTCCCTCGAAGCTGTAGAGCCCGATCCTGGCCGCCTCCCGGATCACCGGCCACGGCGTTTCCTCGCGCTCATCCCATTCCGAAGCAGCGGGCCGGACGGTCTGCTCGGCGAAGCCGTGAACCCAGTCGCGGATGTCCTTCTGGTCCTGAGTCAGCTCGAGCGAGAAGGTGGCCTCACCCGGCTGTGGAGCAGCACTGGTCTGCGGCTCGGGTGCGGCTTCCATAGTTGAGTCTGTCCTTTCGCTGCCGGAGGTCTGCTCGGGGCGGTTACCGTGGCGCAATTGTCAAGCAAGACGGGGATCGGTGCGCCGGCGCGAAGCCCTATCTTCGCCTCACGGGTCAGCGGTTGGCTGCACGTCGGCCGTAGAGGTGCGGTGGTGGGCCCGGAAGGCGCCGGAAGTGGGCCAGGAAATATGACCGGATCCGATCGGTCCAGGGAATGCGGCGGTTGGTCGAGACATTGCAATGGATTGCTCGCGGGGGCCCGCAGTAGAGCCAGACGAACTCGGCGCGGCGTAGCGCAGCAAGCCACGTGGCCTGGACGGTGGGATCGCGACTCGCGCCGGCCAGCGCGCTGCGCCCGTGGGCGAGTGCGTAGTCTGTCCCGATCGCATCGATCAGCCGCGGGCACCGTGAGTCGGTGGACGTGAACCGATCGGCGACGAGCGTCAGCGACACCATATCGGTGAGGACGCACGCGCCAGACGGGATCTGGCGGTCAGCGGCGGTGGCGGGATCGATCGTCCTCAGACCCGCCTCGTAGTTGAATTGAGCCACGGCCATGGCCACGAGCGCCAGCGCGGCGATGCCGACCACCCCTGTCAAGACGGCCCGCCGGCGGCCCGATCGAGCCGTGATAGCGCCCAGAAGCCTGGCCGCCGGGAGGGCAACCGCCAGCGCCAGGAACGGCGCGAAGAACCCCGCGTAGTGCGGGTAATAGTCGGGTGGCCAGAGGAACGCCAGCACGATCAGGGCGGCGGTGCCGAGAGCGAACGTCTCCAGCGCGGGCGGCCGGTGCCGGCTGGCCAGACTCGCGCCCACCGCGCAGACGAGCACGAACGCCGCGACGGCAAGGCTCGCGACTATGGCGGCGCTCGACGCGGTCGACAGGTCGCTGATCCCAACCAGACTGGTCAGGCGACCCGCGAGCGACACCCGAGTGGGCTCGACCCGCGAGAGCTGGGCCACAATCACGTCGTTGTAGAAGGCTCGGGGGGCGAATGCCACGAACGGGAGCACGACGACCAGGAAGCCCACCGCCACACCGGCAACGTAGGTCAGTGCGGCGCGGTGGCCTCGCGTCCACCAGCAGATGACGAGGATGACGACGACGGGCAGGATGGCCCACACCTTGACCGCGCCGGCAAGACCAAACGCGACCGCGCCGAGCGCAAGTCGCCGGTCGCCGGTGGTCACATCGTCGCCGTCGAACACGGCCAGGGCGCCGACCAGACAGAACAGCACGACCCACGGCTCCAACAGCACGCTGTGCGAGGCCAGGATGGCCCCGGGATTGACGGCCAGGATTCCGCAAGCCAGTGCTGTGGCCAGCGGGCCGCGATGACGGACAAGGCGGCCGACGAGCACAACTCCGCCGGCTCCGACGCACGCCGTGACGATGCGCGCCACCGCCAACGCGGCATCGGTGCCCACGGCGTTGGCCAGCAATCCGGCCGGCGCCATCAGCAGCGAGATGCCCGGGGGTTGCACCAGTACGAAGTCGCGATAGGGGACTGCACCGTTCACCAACCGAATCGCGCTGCCGAAATCGACGCCGTCGTCGTAGCCGGTCACGCCGGACAGGTAGTTCGGGCGCGCGAGCTGATACAGGCGCAGCACGAGGCCGAGCGCCGTCGCGATGGCGATGATCACCGACACGCCGCGGTCGTTCTCGAGTCCGGAGCTCGCCGGCATCGCCTCGGCTTCGTGCAGCGCCGGCGCCGGCCTTGATCTCGCCGTCACCTCGAACATCGTGGCGGGTTTCAGGGGTCGCCGGCGAGCGCCGGGCCGGTGTCGCCAACCGTAGGTGCCTGGTCGAACGGCGGCCGCGGCTCGGCCGCGGCCGTTTCCGCACGGAGCTCGCCGGTCCTCTCATCCTCGATGTCGGTCAGCCCGGCCGTGGCCACCGGCTTCAGCGCGGGGACGATGACCAACGGGAGCAACAGCGGGAGCAGCCAGTCCCACAAGGTCGCGGTCTTTCCGTTGATCCCGGTCCACCGCCATCGGTGGCTGTAGCCACCCCATAGCACGACGACGGTGAGCGCGGCGGCGCCCGCACCGGCTGCCATCCAGACCCAGTTGGACGAACGACGGCTGATCGGCTCCTCTGGCCGATTCGGTGGCTCGGCGGTTGCGGTCATGTCTCGAGGACCTGTCCCCATCTTCCCGAAGACCCGGGGTCATTCTGACATGGCGAGGTCAACAGGCTGTCTATCAGGCCGCCGACTGCACCTGCCGGGCCTGATTGCCGATAAATGGCCGAGATGGAACAACTCGCCGAAGACCCCAATGCCGAACCCTCGCCGGCCCGCCCACGCAGTCCAATCCGCGTGCTGGTGGCTGACGATCATCCGACCATGCGTGGAGCGCTGGCCCGCCTGGTCGAAGAGCACTCTGGCCTCGAGCTCGTCGGCGCGGCCCGAGACGGCCAGGAGGCGATGGCCATGATCGTTTCGGTGGATCCCGATGTGGCCCTGCTGGACGTACGCATGCCAGGATTGGACGGAATCAGTTTGCTGGCGCGCCTGCGGGCGATCGGCTCGCCGGCCCGCGCGCTGCTCATCTCCGGCAACGACGACAGCGAGATCGCCCACGAGGCCATTTCTCAAGGGGCGGCCGGCTTCCTGTCCAAGAACTGTGAGGAGACCGAGATCTGCCAGGCGATCATCGCGGTGGCGGAGGGACGGTCGGTCCTTTCGCCAACTCTGCAGTCGGGGGTGCTGGACCTGATTCGCGATCGGGCCGGTGCGAGCGTACGCCTGTCGTCCCGGGAGCTCGAACTGCTGGAGCTGGCCGCGGCCGGGCTCACCAGCGGGGCAATCGCCGAGCGGCTGCACCTGTCACCCAACACCGTCAAGACCGACTGGCAACGCGTCTACGAGAAGCTGGGCGCCGGCGACCGGGCCAGCGCGATCGCCGAGGCGATGCGGCGGGGGCTTCTGCGATGAGGTGGTCGCTGCGAGACGATCGCAGCGCCGCCATCGCGCTCGCCGTCCTGCGCGCGCTCCTCGTGGCGGTGATCTTCGCCAGCGAGCGACTTGTCGATGCTCGGCGTCTGGCCGGCTGGCCGTTCGACCTCGTGCTGGTGACGCAGGCGATCGAGTCGGTCGAGCGCGAGCGCACGCGGCTGGCCGGGGCGCTCCACGACCTCTCGGTCCAGAACCTGATGGCAGCACGGCACGACCTGCGGCGGGCCGAGCGGTCAGGCGATGTGGAGAGCTTTCGGCGCGTGCGGCGGCGCTCGACGCCACGATCGACCAGCTTCGTGAGGAGATCTTCGATCTGCACCCGCACGCGCTCGACCATACCGCCTAGCGCCCCTCACAGGTGGCGCGCCGCCATGCCGCCGAAACCGCGGCCGAGGTCGTGGTTCAGGTCGCCCCAGAGGTTGCCCCGGCAGATCGAGAGGTGCTCTTCGCCTTCGGACGCGAGTTGCTCGGAACGCGGCCAAGCACGCTCGGGCCACACACATCCGATGCACGTCGCGCGGAACGGGAGGACCGTGGTCGTGGCGGTGAGCGACGACGGGTGCGGGATTGCGCCCGGGCGATTGCGGCCGGCGCTGCTCGATGGTCAATCGGCCTGCGACGCTAACGCGCGTGGACGCACTCGGGGGCACCATCGAGATCGCCACCGCGGACGGCCGGGGCTGCACGGTGCGTGTCGCCCTGCCGGATCCGAGCTCCGACCCGGAGCAGGCGCGGTGGCCTACAGGCGTCTCCGATCGGGTGACGCACCTTGACACCCTCAGGGTGTCACCCGCCTGAGGGCAAAGAGACTCCGAATGGGCTGCGCAGACCGGTGTCGTCGCGGTCGATATCTACACAAGCTCATGAAACCTCTCAGTCCGAACACCGGGGCCAGCCCCAGCGGCGAAGCCGGGTTCACACTTATCGAGCTGCTGGTGGCGATTCTGCTGGTGGGGGCGCTGGCGGCGATGGCGTTGTCAACCTTCCTCAGCCGTAGGACCACCGCCAGCGACGCGGTGGCCACATCGCTGGTCAACAGCGCCCAACAGGCGACGGCCAACTACGGCTGGGCAGTGGGTATGCGGGCATGAACCCGGCCGCGTTGAAGAAACTCGAACCCACCATCAACACCGTTGCCAACGGTCAGGCGGTACTGGTCAATGCCGCTCCCATGGGAAACGGCTACCTGCTCACCGTTGTGTCGAGCACGGCCGACACGTTCAATCTCACCTATTCCAATGGCTGGTCAGCCGCACCTGTTTGTCACCGCCGGCAACGCAATACATCGACCAACTCGGTGGTGCTGCACCCACGGCGCCTGGTGAGGGCGCCACACCGCGACGCACCTTTGCCTTTCGTCGCCTACCGACTCAGCCGACAGCTTGACGCGATCGGACTTCGCCGAGGCGCGCCCCGGCGAGCGTTCCCTCGAGGATGGCCTCCTCGAGACCACGTGGTGAGCGACAGTCGCCGGCGCTGGTCACCGACAAGCCCCTGATCCGGAGCTCGGCCTCCAGCCTCTGGTTGGGTACCCGCCCGAGTGACAGGGCCAGCACGTCGCAGCCGATCGAGGTCTCGAGATCCGCGGCAAAGATGCTCCGGAAGTTGACCCTCCCGTCGGCCGCACCATGCAACCCGAGCCAGTTCTCAATGCGGACGCCGGCGCGGAGCAGGCGTGCGATGTACGTGTTCCGTGTGTATTGGTGAAGCGTCTCGCCGGGGACCACGGCGCTCACCGCCAGTGTCACGTCGCGCCCCTCGGCCACGAGTTTCGCGGCGCAGTCGAGCCCGGCCGCATCGCCGCCCCAGTCGGCGATCAGGACGTGCCCGTCGGTGAGCCGGCCGGCCAACACGTCCCAGGCCTGCACGACCTCGACTCCGCTCAGGCCGTGCCGCGGCTCGAATGGCCTGGCACCGCAGGCGACAATCACTTCATCGGGCGCGTACCGCTCGACGACATCGGCGTCGGCTTCGACGCCGAGTTCGACGCCGACGTTGGCGGCTCGCAACAGCTCGGCGTAGTTGGCCAGCATCGTCGCCGCCAGCTCCTGGTGGGTGGGTGAGTTGCCGGCCAACCAGACCTGGCCACCCAGCCGGTCGCGTTCGATCAGAACGACATTGTGGCCTCGTAACCCCGCCTCGGCCGCCGCCGCCAACCCTGCGGGGCCGCCGCCGACCACGACGACGCGGCCCGGCGACTCGCTGTGGGTGGCACGCCCAAGGCTCAGCTCGCGCCCCGTCCGGGGATTCTGGGCACATCGGATCGGCGTTTCGGCGTGGTAGTGGGCGATACAGGCATTGCAGCCGATGCAACGGAGAATTTCGCCCGTGCGCCCCGTCCTCGCCTTGGTCGGCATGTCGGGGTCGGTGATCAGGGCTCGGGTCATCCCGACCGCGGCGGCGGCGCCGCGAGTGATCATCGCATTCGCGTCCTCCGCGTCGACCACCCGGGCGGTGGCGATGATCGGGGGCCCCACTCGGAAGTCCGCTGTCAGCGGTTCGACGACGTTCCTGGGCAGCGGCGGCGGCGGAACAATCCCCACGGAGCCGTCGAACGTCGAGGAGTTTCCCGTGGTTACGTGGACGTAGTCCACGACGTCCGCCAGGTGTCCGACGATCTCGCGCGCCGCGGCCGAATCGCCACTCAGTCGCACGCCGACCGCGAGGCCGGGTGCCGCGCCGCGGACGCCCGCAATCACCTCGAGCAACGCGCGGGTCGGCTCGCGATACTCGTCCTCGCGGAGGTTGTAGGCCGGGTTGAAGAACTGCTCGAGCAGGTAACTGTGTGCCGCGCTGATCTCGATGCCGTCGAGTCCCGCCTCCGTGGCGACGGCCGCACACTTGGCGTAGGAGCCGATGAGCGCTCGCACCTCGTCCGTGGTCAGTGCGCCCGGCTCGGTATGGAAGCGCACGCTCGGGATCGCTGACGAGGAGACGGCAACCGGTCGTGGTGCCGACGCGATCACCTCACGACCGCCGTGGAACAGCTGCACGAACAGCTTCGTTCCGTGCCTCTGAACCGCTTCGGCCACTCGCCGGTAGCCGCCCACCATCTCCGGCAGATAGCCCCCGAGCGTGTGCGAGGTCAGCAGGCCCGACGGCGCCACCGCCACCGCCTCGAGGATGATCAGCCCGGCCCCGCCGCGAGCGCGCGCCTCGTGATAGGCGACAAACTCGTCGGTCGGCAGGTGGTCGTGCACCAGCGTGGTCTGGTGTGAGGTCGAGACGATGCGGCAGGGGATCTCCGTCGGTCCGATCCGCAGTGGTGCAAAGAGCTCCTCGAGCGCCATCGGGGCGATCTCCTCATGTCAGTGATCAGGCCGCGAAGTATCGCTGCCGCCGCGACGATGCGCTCGAGATGTTGAGCGCGTCCATGGCTCGCCCGCCTGAGGCCGTGAAGACGGCCATCGCCTGCTGGGTGAGCGTCGACGGCGCGACCGAGGCGTTCTCGGCCTGGGTCCGACGGCTGCCCCGCGAGGTCGAGTCCGACTACATGCCGACCCGGGCCGAGGCCGACGCGTGGGCCGATCGAAATACGCTAGGTCTGATCAAGCGGTTTCCGCTCGACATTGGTCCCCACACCCGGGTAGCGCTGGCCTCGGCTCTGGCCACCCGGGTCTCGTGGCGGGCTCCGTTCGAGATCGCGCCGGCTGACGACGGACTGAGGGCGGGGAGTCCTTGGCGGGGGATGGTCGAGCGGGTGCTGTGGGATCAGCGTCCTGGCCGCCTGGCCACCATCGCCGACACCTCTCGGGCCGGATTGGTGGCCGTCCACGTTGCTGTGGCCAGCGAAGAGCTCACGGTGGTTTCGGTGTCGGCGGATCCCTCCACCGCTCGAGAGGCCGTTCTCGATGCCGCGCACGAGGTCGCCGCACTGATGCGTGGGGCGCGCTCGCCCACTCGGCAGGTCTCGTTGTTCGAGCTGGAGTGTGGGGACGGACATTCCTGGAGTGTCGATGAGGAGGAGGTGGCCACCGATCGTCCCGGCGACCGGCGGGAGACGATCACCGACGCGTACATGCCGGCGTGGAGCCTGGATAGCGAGCTCGACCTTCTCTCGTCGTCCACGTTCGGCTGCCAGCCGGCGCTCGGCGCACTACACGACCTGATTGGGCCGCGACCCACCGACAGAGCCCAGGCAGTTCAGGCCGCGGTGGCATCGTTCACGCGCTACGGATTCAAGGCGGCGGCAATCACGGCGGCGGGGTTCGTGAGCGCGGCGCGACCCGCCCCGGAGCACTCGGGTCTCGAGCGAACGGCGACCCTTCGCTTCGATCACCCCTACGCGGTCATCGCGCTCGCAGGGCAACTGGATCGACCGCACGGCGAGTCCGACGTCTTTGCCCTACCCGTGTTCAGCGCCTGGGTGGGGGCGCCCCAGGAAGCCGAAGCCGACAGCTAGTGTCATGGGGAAGGCGGTTGGGACGCTGTTGACGGGCGCCTCGGGGAGGATCGGTGACGTGCTGGGCGTCCCGTCGGCGCCGTAGAACGTGACAGGGTTCCCCCGCGCATGGGAATCTTGGCCGTGAAAGCACCTGGGACATGCTGATGTGGCAAAGGGGCGGGGCTGATCGAGGTGTGTCACGTTTTCCAGGGTCGGTCGATCGAAATACCCGCACAACGTAGAAGAACGGTCGCTCCGGCCGGCGCCGTTGAACGTTATGGCGGTCCCGGAGGAGCGCGCCAGCGCCCCTCCCGACCCTTTCCCAAGCTGTCGTTCCCAACGCCGCACGCCAGCGAGGCGCCCGCACCCGAACCGAACGCCACGCGCAGGTCGGCGGGTGTTCGCTAGCTGCTGCCAGTGCTGCGCCCGAGCGGCGACTTGCACAGATCGACCCGAGGCATCGATACCTTCCCGGCGTGGCCGATGCGGACCAGCTGCACGAGGACGAGTCACCCGAGGAGCGGGCATTCGACTACGCGCGGACCGTAGCTCTCAGCGATGGGGTGTTCTCCATCGCCCTGACGCTCCTCGTGCTCAACATCGGCCTCCCCGTGCTCGCGTCAGACAAGCACGGAGACCTCGGCTCGGCGCTCCTTCACCGGCATGAGGAATTCACGTCGTATGCCGTCAGCTTCGCGGTCATCGCCCTGCTGTGGATCCGTCACCATCGGTTCTTCCGTGCGCTGGAGATGATCGACGCCAAGATCGTCGTCCTCAACCTCGCCTATCTCGGCTTCATCGCCTTCCTTCCCTTTCCGACGCGCGTTCTCGGCGCGTACGGCGATCAGCCGGCCTCCGTGGCGCTGTATGCGTCGACGGTGGCGATCGTGGCGCTCATCAGCGGCGCCATGCGGATACATGCGGAGCACGACGACCTGTTCACGGACATGGGTGCGCGCGAGCTGGCGCAGCGCGAGCAGTGGTTCGTCACCCCGGCCGTCTTCCTCGGCTCCATCCCCATCGCGTTCGTCAGCACCACCGTGGCGGAGCTCTGCTGGCTTGTGCTGCTCCTGCCTCACGTGCGCCGGTCCAACGCGTGACGCCGCGCTCTCGCGGGGCATCCGGAACCCCCGAAACGCTAAGGGGCCGCCGCGGTCCCGGCGATCGGCCGCCCCCCGACGGTGCCGTGGATCCGGGCCACCGCGTGTGAGCCGAAGATCGTCCAGCGAGCGATGAACCGGCCGCCGCCCGTTATGGTCAGGTGAGCGAGCACGTCGAATTGATCGATCGGGTTCTTCGACGGACTGAGCGCCATCGTGCCGCTGACGCCGACGCCTGGGATCAGCTGGTCCCGATGGAGCGTGAGCAGCTGGCCATTCTTCGTGACTGCGACCCTGCCCCCGTGGAGCCCGGTGTCGTGGTTGCCGACCGCTGCGTAGTAGCGCGTGTACGCGTCCCCGGCGGTCTGAATCGCGGCCGCCGCCAGCTTGCGCGCCTTCTGCGACGCCGCGCGGCCCGCCGCCGGTGTGATCGGAGGCTCCTGCGCGAGCGTACGGGCGAACACGCCGACGGAATGGATCGCGGGCGCCCGCGCCCCGCACGAGGTGTCCAGGTGGCCGAGCGCATTCGGCCGCTCGACGAACGCTCTGACCAGCAGTGAGCCACACACGGTGTCGCCCTCCCCAACCACGTGCGTTGAGTTGGCCACCAGCACGAAGCGAGAGTGGCCGCCGAGGTACGCGAGGATGCGGGGGTGATCAACCGGCGGCGTGAGCGTGTCGAACTCGCCACCGAGCACGAGCACCGGCAATGACCTGGGCAGCAAGGGGGGCTTGCCAGCGATCGGGGCCTGCGCGTCCGTCGGCCGGGGCCACTTGAGACACGCGTCGTAGGTCTCGGTGTTCTCGTCCATCGCCAGCCATTCGTCGGTCGTGAACGGGAAGAAGGTCCGGCGCGGCAGCGCCAGCGCGGCGTCTGCATACTCGCGCTCACGCGCACCTATTGGGTCACTCATCTTGAACAGCTGCGGGTAGTCGAGACAGATGACTGCGAGGTAGAGGCCCTCTGACTCCTCCTTTGCCGCGACCTCGTAGTTCTCGTCGTAGGCGCGTCGCTGGGCGTACAGGCGGAGCAGCGGCGCCGGATCGCGGTCATAGATGAGCGCACGGTCGGCGGCGTCGAGCTGCTGGTAGACGATCGAATCGAACCCGGCGTCGTTGACGAGGTTGACGAGGCCCACGACACCCATCCTGCTGCGCACCGTCCGTCCGTCGTACGCGCCGGGCACGACGCCCGAAATCGGATGGGCACGGAGGCGCCTCGCCACCTCCGCGATCCGGCTCCACGGAGTCCCGACCGCGCCAACCTCGGCCCTGGCACACGACGACCAGCGCGCGCAGGCGGCATCGAAGTCGTGCGGCATCGAGCTGGCCGCGCTGGGGTACCACGGATTGATGTTGACGGTGGCGTAGGTCGAGTCGAGGGTCAGCGACCGCAGCAGCTTCGGGTAGCGCGACGCGAAGATCTGTGCGAACCACGACCCGTACGAGTCTCCGTAGAGGTCGACTCGAGGCAGCCTCAGCGCCCGGATCACCGCCGCGACATCCTCCGCCGCCGGAGCCGACGTGAACAGGTCGGAGGCGTGGACCCGCGCCCCGTCCTTGTAGCGCCAGCGGCGGTTGAGCGATGCCGCACAGGCTGCGGTCGCGTTCTCGAACCAGACCGATGGCTTGGGCGCGCTCAGGTGCTGGATGGGGGCACAGTTGATGGCGTCCGAACCGCCGGTGCCCCGCAGGTCGATGGCGAGCATATTCCAGCGCCGCAACAGCCGGCCATACATGTACGCGTACCCGCCCGAAACCGAACCGATGGAGGACAACCCCGGGCCGCCCTCGACCGGCAGAACCGTTCCTCGCGCCTTCGCGTGCCGCCCATTGTCCACCGGATACCACTCGAACCTGATGGAGATCCGAGGGGAGATCGCCCGGTGGCGATAGTCGAGCGGGACGAAGAGGTGACCACAGTACCCCAACGGCGCCTTGCCACAGCGGGTCAGAGTCTGAGTGCCAACGACGACCCGCCTCGCGCCGCGACCGCCACCGGTGGCAGCCAATGCGGCGTGCGGCACGATGACCAGACAGGCGCCGAGGACGGCGATGCTGGAGGAGAAGCGATGCCCATGTCTGGCTGTCGCGCGCAGCGGCGGGGTGGGGTCGCCAACCATCGGGCGAAGCATCTTACGGTGGCGTGAACAGTCCGACATCGGCGTCGCGCGCGGCCAGGGGGTGCGGGCCAGTGCCACGGCGGCGGGATCCTGTTGTCTTGACAGTTGGCGAAAAAGTGATATCTAATAGAAATCACTTTTTATGAGGCATCAGTCAGGTGGAGGGATCATGAGTCAACCCGTCCAGCCATACCGCCAGCCCGAGGCGACGCCCGTCGGGCACTCCGGGACCCGCGTCGATATCCATGAACGTCCGGCCTGGGCCATCAGCGGCTGGCCCGGCGTGCTCGTCGTCATCGCCTGCATCGCCGGGGCCGTGCTGCTCTCCGGATCGGCGTGGATCATCGCGCCGATCGTCGTCGCTGTGCTGATCTCGACGTCACTCGTGATCGTGCAGCCGGGACACACCAAGGTCGTCCGGTTCTTCGGCAGCTACGCCGGCACCATCCGACGCACCGGACTATGGTGGATCGTTCCGCTGGCCGACCGGCGGAGTCTGAGCATCCGGGTCAGGAACTTCGAGACCAACCACCTGAAGGTCAACGACGCCGACGGGAACCCAGTCGAGATCGCCGCGATCGTCGTGTGGCAGGTCGCCGACACCTCGCGGGCGGTCTACGCCGTCGACGACTACGACAACTTCGTGCGCGTGCAGGCCGAGTCCGCCTTGCGGCATGTCGCGACCACGCATCCCTACGACGACCCAGGCGAGGAGGGCACGTCCTTGCGCGGGTCGGTCGATGTGGTCGCGGCAGAGCTTGCGCGAGAGGTGGCCCAACGGGTCGCGATCGCGGGAGTCGAGATCGTGGAGGTCCGCATCAGCCATCTGGCCTATGCGTCCGAGATCGCCCAGGCGATGCTGCGCCGCCAGCAGGCCAACGCGGTCGTCGCGGCCCGCTCGCGAATCGTCGAGGGCGCGGTGGGGATGGTCGACCTTGCCCTCTCCCGGCTGGATGAGCGTGGGATCGTCGAACTCGACGAGGAGCGCAAGGCGGCGATGGTCAGCAATCTGCTGGTCGTGCTGTGCGGTGACCAACCGGCGTCGCCGGTCGTCAACACCGGAACCCTCTATACGTGAGCCGTGAGCGCAAGCAGCTGCCGCTGCGGTTGGATCCAGCGGTGCACGACGCGCTGGCCCGGTGGGCCTCCGACGACTTTCGCAGCCTCAACGCCCACATCGAGATGCTGTTGCGGCGAGCCCTGGATGACGCCGGTCGGATGCCCCGCCAGGCAAGACCGCTCCCCAGGCGGGGTCGGCCACCCACCCGAAGCACCTGAACGCCGGTCAGCGTCGTGCACCTGAACACCAAACCGATGACACGCTGCCGCTACCCGACGCCGAGTACGCGGGCTTCGAGCCACGGGTTACGGAAGACGCCGCGGGGATCGTGCCGCTCGATTAGGCGGATGAAGTCGGGGAGGCGATCGTAGAGCGGGGCGAGCGTGGCGGCGCGGGCGAGGAAGAGCTTGCCCCAATGGGGTCGTGCCTGGAAGGCCGCGAGTGCTGCCTCGACGTCGGCCAGGGCGCGCGCGACGGCGTCGGGCTCGGGGGTCCAGGTGAAGTGGATGGCAATCGTGTCGCGCGCGTACTCCGGGCTCATCCACAGCCGATCGCCGGCGATCGTGCGGATCTCGGATACCTGCAGCAGTGGGCGAATGCGGTCTCCGAGGGCGCGCATTGCCTGGATCGCCCCGACGGCATGCTCGCGGGGCATGAGGAACTCGGACTGGATCTCGTGGCCGCTGCTCGGCATGAAGCCCAGGCGGAAGTGCGACAGGCGCTCCGACCACAGTCCCGGTTGCCCGAGCTGGGGCGTGCAGTTGACGGGGTCGTGACCTGGGATCGGGTGGTGTTCGACCGTTGCTGCCGGCGCGCCGAACAGGTCGCCGCACGTCGGCTCCGGGGCGTCCGTGACCCGACTCTTGACCCACACCTGGTCGACGCCCTGGCACCAATTCGTGAACAAGCTGACGCTGTCACCGCTCGCGGTGATCTCGTCGAAATGCCCACACAGCGCATCCCATGTGAGCCCCTCGAACACGCGCTGGCGCACCTCGTAGGCCGGCTCGACATCGAGCGTGAGGCGCGTGAGGACACCGAGCGCGCCAAGGCCGACCACGAGCCCATCGAAGTCGGCGTCCCCGCGCGAGGCGGTAACGAGCTCGCCGTCGGAGCTAACAATCTCCAGGCCGGCGACGGCTGTGGCAAGGTTGCCGCTGGCGTCGCCGGAGCCGTGGGTAGCGGTCGCGACCGCCCCCGCGACCGAGATGTGGGGCAAGGACGCCATGTTGTGCAGGGCCAGTGCCTCGTGCCGTAATGCGCCTGCGAGATCGCCGTACGTCAAACCCGTCCCGAAGGAGACCGTCCGCGCCCCGCGGTCTACGACCACGTCCGCGGGCAGCCCGGCGAGCGTCACCAGCTCGGCGGAGTCGGCGATGTCGTTGAAGGAGTGCCGCGACCCCAACACTCGTATCCGGGGCGCCGCGACGACGATCTCGCGCAACTGCTCCAGCGTCGACGGCCGGTGCACCCGCTCGGCACGGTACGTGTAATTGGCAGCCCAGTTGACCTCGCTCACGCGACCAACACGCTAACCCACAACTCTCGCCGGTTTTCTGGGGCCGCGACGGGTTGGAAGCCTCACGGAAGCCTTGGGCCCCGTCAGGCTCTCCTCAACCGCCGTCATTCAGGCGCCAGCTCAACCCGGAACCCGGGCATATAGACGTGCCGGTGGGCTGAGGGGCCCCGGCCCTGTCGCGAGAGGACGAAAATGGCGCCTGAAGTAGTCAAGGATCTCGGGCGTCCAGGGGACGAGACGGTTGGTCGAGCCGCGCCGATCGCAGATAAGGGCAACCGGAGGCCCGCACTGCAGCCACACGAATCTGGCCCGCTGCAAGCCCGACAGCCACACGGTCTCCAGCGACACGTCGGCACTTGAGGCCATGAGGCCATTTCGGCCGTGGTTAAGGGCGAGGGACGTCCCGAAGGCGTCGACCATCTTGGAGCATCGCGGATCGGTGGATATGAAGCGATCCGCCGTGATCGTCAGTGCTGCGCTGTCGGTGAGCACGCATGAACCCGGGGGTACGAGCCGGTCGACCCAGGCGGTCGGCGTGGGTCGACCTACGCCGGACTCGTAGTTGACCCGGATGCCGGCCATGACCGCGATCCCGATCGCCGCCACGATCGTCAGGCGCCAAACGAACCCCGGTGCCAGCGCGCCTACGATCCCTGCGGCGGCGAGACCGACGGCCAGACCAAGTAACGGGGCGAAGAAGCCCGCGTAGTGGGGGTAGTAATCGGGCGGCCACAGCAACGCCAGCAGCACCACCACCAAGCTCCCGATCGCGAACCGATCCAGGGTTGGCATGGAACGGGGCCTCCGCACAGCGGTAAGAGCCACCCAGGCCAACAGGAGCCCTGCGATCGCCACGGTGGCCAAGATCACTTTGGCCTCTCCCGCGCTCAGATGGCTGAACTGGAGCAAGCCGGTGATCCCGGACATGCTCGCCAGGCGCAAGATGAGCGGAACGCGGACGACATCGGTTCGCGATAGCTGCGCCACCACGATGTCGTTGAAGAACGCGTGGGGGGCCATCACGACGAACGGGGCCACCGGGACTATGAAGCCGCCCGCCAAGCCGCTGACATACGCCGTGAGGCTTCGGCGGCCACCGGCTCGCCACACGAGCCACACCAGCACTAGCACGGGAAGGATCGCCCACGCCTTGATCGTGCCGGCGACGCCGAAGGCAATTCCGCCGAGCGCCAGCCGCGTCCGGTTCAAGGTCAGCTCATCACCCTCGAACATCACCGACGCGCCCACTAGACAAGCCAGCACCAGCCACGGCTCGAGGAACACCGTGCTGGCGTCGAGGATGCCGTCCGGACTGACGGCCAGGATCCCACAGGCCAGGGTGGTGGCCAGCGGCCCGCGATGTCGCACCAGCCGGCCGAGCAGCAAGACGCCGAGCGCGCTAGCGCATACGGTCAGGATCCGGGCCACAACCAGTCCACCATCGGTCCCGATCGCCTTCGCCAACAGCGCCACTGGTGTGAGCAGCAAGGCAATCCCCGGCGGCTGTACAAAGATGAAATCGCGGTACGGAAGCGAGCCGTCGCTTAGCCGGAGCGCACTTCCGAAGTCGGCGCCGTCGTCGTATTGCGTTGGGCCGGAGAGGTAGTTGGGCCTGGCGAGCTGGTAGACGCGCAAACCCAGCGCCAGCGCCGTGCACAGGAGGATGCTGACGTCTACCAGGCTGAGCCGGCGCCGCTGCGTTAGCGGGCGGACGCGGGCGACGCCTGCTTGCAACGACTGCGCTGTGCGGGAGATTGCCGACACCTCGTCCTGCCAACGACCGCCGGTCAGGCGGCGTGGGCCTCCGGCCTCGGACCGATCGCGAGGAGATCGTCGAGCTTGGGTTTCCGCCCATGGGGGAAGCCCGGGAGGTACTCGAGGCAACGGGCCAGAAGCCTGCGCTCGTTGCTTGCCTCGACGATCGCCACGATCCGCATCGACCGGTGCCATTCTGTTGCGCGAACCGGACGTTCAGGAGACCGCAGCGGATAATGCTCCAAGCTCGGAGGCCCGGCCGGTGCGGGCTCCGTCCGGTTCGCGCCCTAGCCTCGCCGTGCTGTGGAGTCCACGTCCGCCCCGGCCGACGCGGTTGCCTGGCCACCCGCCTCGTCGCGGGAACGGCTCGTGGCTTCCCTCGAGTCTTTCCGCTGGCCGGTGCTCGTGTACCTGGGCAGCCGAGCGCTGGTACTCGTGGTGGCGGTGCTGGAGGGGTACGTCAACCACCGCTCGTTGATGCTCGAGCTCACCAACTGGGACCGTCAGTGGCACAGCAGGCTGGCGTATGGCGGTTATCCCGCGCACCCGCCCGGGGCTGCGGCGAGCACGCTTGGGTTCTTCCCGTTGTATCCGCTGCTCGTAAGGCACCTCGCGGGTCTGCTCGCCCATCTCAGCGGGGCGTTCGGCTTCATGTCGCTGATCCACCTCTCCGGCGTGATGATCTCGGGAGTCGGCGGCCTCGTCGCTGCCGTGCTCGTCCACCGGCTGGCGACGGGATGGTGGGGCGAGGCAGCGGGCCGACGCGCGGTGGCGATCTTCTGCCTGTTCCCGGGTTCTGTGGTGTTCTCGATGGCCTACGCCGAAGGATTGATGCTGCCGTTGGTGGCTGCGTGCATCCTCGCGCTTCAAAACCGGCGTGGCTGCTGGCGGGAACACTGGCCGGATCGCCACGGGATCGAGCCTGAAGGACTGGTTCTGATCGCCGTCTGCGGCGTTGCCGCCTTACGAGAGCTTCGCAGCCGCGGGTGGGACAGCCGCGCCGCACGCCGAAGCCTTGTCGCGCCCGCGCTCTCTCTAACCGGTGTGGCCGCGGTCGCCACGTTTCTGTGGGCACACACGGGTACGCCGTTCGCCATGCTGATCGCCCAGCATCGGTCGTGGGGGGAGGGATTCAACCTTGCCTCACTCGCAGATCAGGTGCAGAGACTCGTCTGGCGGACCGCACATGCCCCAACCCGAACGCTCGGCCCTCCGATCGGCGGCCTGGCCGGTGCCGTCGTCTTCGTGATCCTCCTGAGGTTGCTGTTCAAAAGGCGCCGATCCCTTTCGCTCGAGGCCCTGGCATGGACCCTGGGCATTGCCCTGATCTCGGTGTCACGGAACGCGTGCCGCCGAACTCCCATGTGAAACACGGACTTCCCAGCCATCCTGGTTGTTGCCACCTACGTCGGCGGCCGGCGTTTTTGGCTGCTCCAGAGCGTAAACGTGCTGCTGCTCGTCGCCACCGCGTGGTTTACGTTCATCTTCCCCCATGAGCTGCCGCCGTGAGGCTAGCTTTGCGGGCACCGCTGACATCGGGACGGTCACATCGGGCGAAGCTTCTTCTTGCCGGCGGCGCGCTCGCTTTCGCACTGTCACTCGGCGCGCTCGGTGCTGACTTCGCATCCCACGGAAAGCACGAGTTCTCGTGGTTCGATCTGAACGTCTACTACCACTCGGGCCTGCTCGCGCGTCACGATCCGCAGGCGCTGTATCGGTGGCAGCTCCAGCCGGGGGACGGATTCACCTACACACCGTTCGCGGCCGTTCTGTTCGCTGCCGTTTCGATAGTGCCGCTGCTAGCCGTTCGGTGGATGATGGTCGGCGGGAGCATCGCCGCGCTGTTCGCGACCGTCTCTGACCGCGACGACCCTGGGTTGGTCTGGCCGCACTCGAATGGGGTTCGTGCTTGCACTTTCTGCGGGCCTGGTGTGGCTGGAGCCGGTGATGAAGACGCTGAAGCTCGGTCAGGTCGAGCTTCTGCTGATGGCGCTTGTCGTATGGGATCTGAGCAGGGTCAATCGCGGGCGTCCGGCCGGTGTCGCGATTGGACTGGCCGCTGCGGTCAAGCTCGTTCCACTGATCTTCATCGTCTACGTGGTGCTCTGCGGCAACGCTCGCGCGGCGGTGAGAGCGGCGGTCGTGTTCACCCTTACCGTTGTCGTTGGGTTCCTCGTGTTGCCCGCGGCGTCCCAGACATGGTGGTTTCACGGTCAGGTAGTTCCACGCCGGTCATCAGGTGAACGTCTGGACATAGTGAACCAATCATTACTCGGACTGTTGAGCCGCGCGGCTGGAAGTGGCGGCGCCGCCACTCCGGTGTGGATTGTGTGCGCCACCGTCGTGTTCACCGGTGGGCTCGCCACCGCGGTGCGGTTGCACCGCCTCGGTCGGCCGGTGGCGGGCTGGCTGGTTTGTGCGCTGACCGGGCTGCTTGTCTCCCCGATCAGCTGGGACCACCACTGGGTGTGGGTCGTTCCGATGCTCGTTTGCGGCGTGCACCTGTCGTTGACGGAGCGCGCGGGATTGCGGTGGCTGGTCGCTGCCGGAACCGGTGTTGTCGCCCTCATCTATTTCGGGGTACCCAGCGACCGTACCGACCTGGGATCCCTGATTCCTGCCCGGCTCCTGCTCGGTCAATCGAGCGCCCGGCACGCGCTCGTCGCCTACCACCTCCGCCTGTGGCAGCTGATCACGTGGGACCTCTACGCGCTGACCGGAATCGCGCTGCTGCTGATCGCTGGGCTGGCCGCATTCATGGCGACCGGCGACCGGGAGCCGGCACCCAAGCAGCAGTCCGGGATGCGATTGCCTCATATCGTGCCTCGAGGGCTGGCCAGCCTCCGCCACGGGCGACCATGACCGCATCGGGCCGCACCACAACCCGAGCGTCCGGACGCAAGGGTACCTTGCCGCGATTGGCTTGCTGGCTGGCGTGGCAGAGTGACGAGATTGGCTCGGGGCATGCTCGAGATCGACCGGGCCGCCGGGCCTAACGACGCGCTGGAGGCCGGCCTCGACGCACGGCCCGACGCCGCGGGCGATTCGACGGAGTCCCCCGCCACGCCCGGCTGGCTGGCCTGGGTTCGCAGCCGCTGGGCCGGCCCGGCGATCTTCGTGGTGTGTGGGGTGGTGCTGTTCTTGGCATTTCTGGCCCAGGCCAGCACCGCCCCCGCCAGCTCTGAGAGCAGCGGGCAGGCCCTCCAGGCCTGGGACATGTTGCACGGCAATTTCCTCCTGCACGGCTGGAGCCTGTCCGACGTGTCGTTCTACACGACCGAGCTGCCCGAGTACATGCTGGTGGAGGTGGTGCACGGCCTGAACGTCGAGACCGTGCACGTGGCTGCCGCGCTGAGCTACACGCTCACGCTTCTGCTCGCGGCGGTGCTGGCCAAGGGCCGGGCCACCGGCCACGAGGCTACGGTTCGGATCCTGATCGCCGGCGGGATCATGCTGGCGCCGTCGCTCGGCTCGACCACCCACGTGCTGTTGGGCAACCCCGATCACATGGGAACCCATGTTCCACTGTTGATCATCTACCTGGTGCTCGATCGGGTCCGCCCGCGCTGGTGGGTGCCTCTGCTGGTCGCCGGGCTGCTCACCTGGGCGCAGATCGCGGACACGCTGGTGCTGTTCGAAGGCGCCCTGCCGCTGGCTCTGGCCTGTGCGATCCGGATGTGCCGGCGCCGCGGCGCGCTCGTTGGCCAATCGTATGAGGCCATGCTGGCCGGCGCGGCGGTGGTCTCCGCCGTGGCCGCTCGATTGGTGCTGCACCTCATCAACGCCGCCGGTGGTTTCTACGTCAGGACCCCCGTGGCCGAGTTCAAGACGTTGTCAGCGTTGCCGACGGTGCTCGGGAAACAGCTGGTTAGCGTGCTGGATACCTTCGGTGCCGACTTCTCGGGCCAGCCTGCCGCGCCACTTCCCGGCCTCGTCCACCTGATTGGTTTTCTGCTCGTCGTGGCGGCGCTCTGCATCGGAGTCCGGCGGCTGTGGCGGGACAGCGACCTGATCGTGCAGATGCTCTGCATCGCGTTCGTCCTCGTCTTCGCCGCGTACCTGGTCAGCACCCAGACCGAGGCCAACGAGATCGTCGGCCTGCTGCCCATAGGGGCAGCTCTAGCCGGCCGAGTCCTGGGGGGCCGAGTGTCGGGCGGCCGGGTACTGCGCAGTCACCACCTGCGCCGAGGCCTGATCCCGGCGCTGGCTCTCGTCCTGGCCGGCTACATCGGGATCATGATCTACAACGCCAGCCGGCCGCCGGCGGGCAACCCCAGCGTGCCTCTGGCCACGTGGCTGCAGGCGCACCACCTCGATTACGGACTGGCCGCCTTCTGGGACGCAGGCATCGAGACCGTGGCCAGCGGCGACCACATCCGGGTGCGACCGGTCCGGCTATACAAAAACCAGCTCGTGACGACGGCTTGGGAGTCCGACGCGTCCTGGTATGACCCGCATCTCCACCACGCCAGCTTTGTCATCGCCTCGCCGAGCCAGGACTGCTCGCTCTGCCTACGGTCTGCCGTTGTCGCCGAGGAGTACGGGCCTCCGGCGGCCAGCTATCGCGTGCAGGGGAACATCATTATGGTCTGGACCAGGAACTTGCTGCAACGCCTGCCCGTACTGTTCTGGTGTGGGCGGTCCTGGCCGTGGCGAGCTGCGTCCGCGCCCTCCCGGCGGGCGTGCGGTTGAGGCGGATTGAACACCTGGGCGCGCGATGCAGCGCCGGGGAGCGGTCCCGCGTCATGACGCAAGGCGCACCGTCTCCGACCGGGCCAGGACGTGCCCGGAGGCGTCGCGCGGCTCGACGGCGAAGTAGGGCCCATCGTTGGCCACGGCGATGGGGGTCTCGAACCCTGTGCGTCGCGCCGAGCCCACGTAGGCAACGGACGAGCTTCGCTGGCCGGCCAGAACACCCCAGGATGCCACCCTCGTCGCGCCGTTCCAGCTCGCGTAGACGGTTGCCCCACCAGAGCGGACGCTGGCAGCGGCCGCGGGCCGCTCGGTCGGATGGCCGGTCCAGGGTCGCGTGAAGGTGCGGTACGAGGGATGGTCCAGGGGCATGACCGCATCCATAACCAGCGAACCATCGGCGGCGAACTCGGAGTAGTAGGGAGTGGCGCCCCAGCCGACGAACATCCCGCCATGGGGCAGCAACTCGGCGTTGCCCATGGCGTGGGCCAGGATCTGGGGATTGGGATGGGTGAACGCCCTGACCAGGCGGACGCGTCTCGCCGCAGTGTCGAGGCGCAGGATGAGCGCCCGCGACTGCCGTTCGAACGGCGGAGCCGCGCCGTTGTCGAAAAGTGTCAGCGTCGTCGCCCCGTGCGCGCGCACGTGGTGCTGCCAGTAGAACTCCACGCCAGGGCCGAGCAGGAAGTCGGACCGCTTGCCGCCCAGCCGCCAGGCGACTCTGCCGGCTGGGCGAGTGACCTTGTAGACCGTCCAGGTGTTGCGCGCGGAGACGAGCAAATCGCCGTCGGGCGCCACCGCGATCGCGTTGATGTGGAAGTAGTTGTAAGGCTCGTCTGGAGTGCCCCCTGTGAACACCTGTTGGCTCTCAGTGAGCGGCACGTGGTCCAGGCTGTCCCACTCGAAGAGCAGCGCGCCCGACGCGATGTCGATCTCCTGGACGACGCCTGACAGCAGGTAGCCGCGGACCGGTCCGCCGACGGCCGACAGGTCGGCGAGCGACTTTCGGTAGGCGGTGATCAGGGCGGTGCCCTGGGAGGTGAGGTTGAACTCGTGCAGATCGACCTGGAGCCCGCGGTGCGCCCGCACGACGTGGGTCGTGCGGTAGGAGGTGTCGGCAATCATGCCCACGCCGAGTCCAAAGCCCGCGGCCGTCAGGGCCCCCTCCCACCAGGTGAGCACGGGCTTGCCGCGGTAGGTCTGGGCGTTGATGTCCATGCGATGGTGAGCAGAAGTGTTGAGCCCCATCCAGACCAGGTCGCCCCTGGCGTCGCGGATCACAGAGCCGCCGGGCGATTCGCCCGTCCACGGAGCGTTCATGAAGGTGTAGTCCCCGTCGTTCGCCAGGCCAGAGCGGCTTACGTTGACGACCGGCGGCGTCAGGTCCGGCCTGGTGACGAAGTGCTTCAGCCCGCCACCAGCGCTTGAGCCCGAGTCGACCACCGCCGCTTCGGACGATCCCGTGCCCAACCGGTCGCCAACCACCCCCAGCCCGGCCACGCCAGCGGCGGCGGCTCCTGCTCGCCCCAGCAGCTGTCGCCGAGTCATGCTCATAGTGCTTATTCAGTATGCCGACGGGATCGGTCACCGTGAAAGGCGCGAACAATCTCCACGGCCGACAGCGCCAGCGAGATGGCCAACGCTCAGCTCATCCGATCTCGGCGTTCAGGCCGCCGCTGCCGCCACGAGATCCTCGAGCAGGTGGGTCCGGCGAGGATGCGAGGGATCCAGGCGCTCGTCACCGTCGTAGGTGCGCAGCAGTTGCGCGGGGGGAAGCTCGATCATCTCGGGTCGTAACCTCGGCCGAAATCCGTGCCAGCCCAGAGCGAGCGTCTCGGCCGCGAACGGGCGGTGCCGGACGTACTTCTCGATGGCATGTGCCCGGCTGAGGTACAGGTAGTGACGCATATACAGCGAGCTCGGGGCCATGGCCAGACCGTCAAAGCGCACGCGGTGTCCGCCCGACCACGCCAACTCGACCGGTCCGTCCTGGCGTTTGAAGGCGTTGAGCCGATGGGGAAACGCGGGCGCGAATGAGTAATACGAGCGCATCGTACGCTGGTAGTGGGGGTGATCGTGGTCCGGCGCCTCCCGCGTGGGGGTGAATGTGAACTCGAGAAAATTCACAGCGTTGAAGCCAGCTCGGTCGAATTCGGTCAGTGCCTGTGCCAGCGATTTGCGCGGGTCGGGGCTGATCCGAACCTCGTCGATGTCATGGTGAATCAGCCAGTCGGCATCAAGGTCGGCGGCGAGCCTCTCCTTGCGGCGACAAATGTCGTGCCAGTTGTGAATCTCGTGCGGCGCCAGCAGCTCGATCTCGCTGACCCCTCGCCCGAGATAGCGCTCGGCAATGCTGACCGTCGCGTCGGTTGAGGCGTCGTCGATCAGGTGGACGTCGATGCCGTTGGCTCGCAGGTGCTCGATACAGCCGGCGATGAAGCGCTCGCCGTTGTAGACCTGGATGATGGCGACGATCCGCATCAAGCCCGGGCCGACCGAGCCAGGCCGAGTACCCTGCGACGCTGTGGCGGACGCGTCGCGGCACGGAAGCATCGGCGATACATCCAGCGGTTGCGCAGCGGAGTGGCCCCGCGCGATGCCTGTGCCCGCTGCCGCCAGAGCGCTGGGTCGATCGCCGGCATGGCTCGCTCGCGCAACTCCGCCGGTACGGCCAGGAAATCGGCCAGGCGCGCCACCTCGCGGCTCCCTCGCGTGAGGAGTTGCCGGTGGTCAATCACGAGGCGAGGGGAGCCGGCCGTGTGGTGCAGAGCCGACTTGAAGTAACTCATCCAAAGGATCGCCCAGTCCCGCTCGGTGTAGCCCTGCGGCGGTTCTGCCGGTGGCCGCTCCGAGCGACGCCGCAGCGACGCCGCCACTTCGGCCGGATGACGGACGCAGACGATGTACTGCGCCGGACCGATCAGATCACGCCAGAACGGCAGCGTGATCGACATTCGCGGATCCTTAATCGTCCAGCGGTCCGTCTCGAAACGCCCCAGCTCGGCCCGCGCGCGGGCGCGCAGCGACTCGAGCTCGTGGCTGTGCTCCCACCCCGGAGCAAGTTTGGGGGGATTCCACCACGTGCCGCCCAGTGCCTCGAGGAGCAGCTCGTTGATCGACCAGATCTCCCAGCGCTCGAAGAAGCCCGCCGGGTTGTCATCTGGATGTGGAGGCATGAGTCCCTCCGCCGGTCCGAGATCGAAGCCCATGTCGCTTACGAGCTTCGCGACCAGTGAGGTCCCGCACCGGTGCATCCCCACGATGATGACCGGCGAGCGCCCACGCACCGAGCTCTTTCGCATGGCGGCGATTCTGGAGTAACTCTCGGACGGCACGAACCTGGCGCCCGGCGGTGCTAGTGGAGCGCTCTAGACATCAATCGGCTGAGCATCAAGCGACTGCGGGCACGCTGCAGCAGCGAGCGCCAGGTCCGAGTCTGTCAGTGCGCCTGTGCCCGTGCGGGGCTCGGGCGCATCACCGGCAGTATCGAGCTGGCCAGCACTGGGGCGATGAAGCGCGACCATGCCGGCACCATGTGGGCGTCGTCGCGGTACATGATGATGTTGCCGACGATCACGGGACATGTGGTCGGGGTGCAGAACCACGGGGTCGGGTCGATCGCGACGACATGCGCGCGTTTGGCGAGTGTCAGCTCGTCGGCCTTGACCCTGGGGTCGTAGACGGCCGTCCGGCGCGGCGTGTCGCAACTCCGCACGTCCGACGGGTGGCTCGACACACAGTCGGGCGCCGACTGTTTCAGCCTCGGCACGTCGGAAATGAAGATCACGTGGTCGGCCGAACGGTGAAGAAAGGCGAAAATCGCCGCCATACCGTTCAGCCACGTGTTTCCGTGGCCCGTCGGCACGCCTCGAAGCGGCGCCGAGCCGCCGACATACCGTGAGGTCGAGACAACCACGAGCGCCGGGCGCAGTGCCGCGATCTGGTTCATCGCGTTGCGCCTCCACGTGGTGCAGTTCGGATACGGAACACCGTGCCGGGTGACACTCACCTCAGCGGGCGGGCAACTGGCCTTGGTCAGGTCGACGAGCCGCCAATGCTGCTGCTTGCTGATGATGTTGAGCGCAGGGAACCATCCCGCGGCGTGCGAGTCCCCAATCACCGCCACCGAGATGTGAGACTGGCGATCGCCGTACACACAAGGCTTGCTCTTGACGCCGCTGTCCTGTAGAGAACACCCGTTATTGATGATGAACGGTTGGGCGCGTGAGGCTGAGGCCAGGGGAGGAGTCAGATTCGCCGGGACCTTGAGCGTTCGGGCGCCGGCACGGAGGTCCTTCGCCAGCTCCGCCGCCGTCAGTCGATGGCTGGCATCGAGCGCCGGGGCAGCGACCGCGGACCCCGCCGGGAGCGATGCAAACACAGGGCCAGATGACGCTGCGACGCCAATGCAGACGCCGACGAGCGCGGCCCCACAGCCGAGGCCGAGAGCCGGGCGGCCGACGACTACTTGGATGCGGCGGATCAGTCGTTCGACGAGGACAAATGACAGCACGGCGAGAAGAACAGCGAAACCAGCCAAGGCGAGTGCTCCAATCGAGATAGGGAACGTCCGAAGGGCCGCCCGATACCAAGGTCGTCTGGTCGGGACGTGGCGCTCGAGGCGAGGTTGCAAGCGTGGCCAACGCGTCTGGCGAAACGATGGTCGTCATGGGTCGTCCGATGTTGACCCGCGACGGCGTTGGTCGCGTCGGGCGAACACCTACATTTCTTGATCGCTCCGCGGCCGACCGCTGTGCCCGGCGCAGGCGGTTGACTAGTTCGCATCCTGACGAGGGCACGCTCGACGGCCTGTGCCCGCCGGAGACAGGGCTGGAAGCACCGCTATCGCGATACCTCCAGGGTGCTTGAGTCGAACGGGCTAGACCCAAAACCGCGCCCCGTGGCAACAATTGCCGAGCGTCGGGCGGGCGATTGATTACTTGGCCTGGGGCTTACGATTGTGGTCATGGGTGGCGTGCGGGCGGTTGACCTTCCGGTCGGGGTTGTGACGTTGCTGTTCTCGGACATCGAGGACTCGACGCGATTGCTCCAGGAGTTGGGTAACCAGTACGGAGATCTGCTCAGCGAGCATCATCAGCTCCTGCGGGAGATCTGGGCGAAACACGCGGGCGTCGAGGTCAACACAGACGGGGATGCGTTCTTCGTCGCGTTTTCTGACCCTGAGCGGGCGGCCACCGCTGCTGTGCAGGCGCAGCGGGACCTAAAAGCGCACAGGTGGCCTGGGGATGCCAGCGTGAGGGTCCGCATGGGCATTCATACCGGCACGCCGAGAATTCGCGATGGAACGTACTGGGGAATCGATGTGCATTACGCGGCCCGGGTCTCTGCGGCGGCCAACGGCGGGCAGGTGCTGCTGTCCAGCTCCACGGCTCCGCTGATCGCGGGCGAAGTGGAGGATTTGGGTCAGCATGCGCTCAAGGGCTTTCCCGTGGCTCGGACGCTATTTCACCTTCGCATTGATGGCCGGGGAAGCGATCAGTTCGCGCCGGTGCGAACGCTGCGCGCCGGTCAGACAAATCTGCCGGCGATGTTGTCGACGTTCGTCGGTCGGGAGCGGGAGCTCGAGGAGGTCTGTGCGCTGGTCGGTGCGACCCGCCTGGTGACTCTGGTGGGAGCGGGGGGAGTGGGGAAGAGCCGATTGGCCTCGGCGGCCGCGGCGCGGCTGCTAGACGGCGTCGGCGACGGAGTGTGGCTGGTGGAGTTGGCGGCGCTGAGCGACCCGGAGTCGGTGGCACGCGAGGTGGCCAAGGTGCTCAAGGTGACCGAGCATCCCGGTCAGCAACTGCTCGAGTCGCTCGTTGACGCTCTCGCTGATCGTGAGCTGCTGCTGGTCCTCGACAATTGTGAGCATCTGATCGAGCCGGTTGCCGAACTCGCCGCCGGCCTGTTGGCACGGTGTCCAAGCGTGATCGTGCTGGCCAGCAGCCGCGAGCCGTTGAGGGTCGCGGGCGAGCAGGTATACCGGGTCCCATCGCTGTCGGTGCCACCGCCCGGCGACCCGCACCTCGAGGAGTATGAGGCGGTCCAGCTGTTCGTCGAGCGCGCTCGTGACCACCGACCGGGATTCGCGATCGATGAGCGCAACGCGGGTGCGGTGGCCGCAGTGGCGCGGCGCCTGGACGGGATTCCGCTGGCTATCGAGCTGGCCACAGCACGCCTTCGGTCGCTCGGGATCGGAGAGCTGCAGTCACGCCTGGAGCAGAGCTTCCGACTGTTGACCGGAGGATCGCGCACGGATCTGCCGCGCCAGCAGACGCTAGCCGCTCTGATCGAGTGGTCCTACGAGCTGCTCTCAGAGCGCGAGCGGACGGTCCTCGCGCATCTGTCGGTGTTCGTCGGCGGGTTTGACCTCGAGGCCGCTGAAGCTGTATGTGCGAGCGGAGACGTCGATGACCTCGACATCATCGATCTGCTCGCGGCACTCGTGGACAAGAGCCTTGTCCAAGTCGACGACATCGCTCACAGCCTGCGCTACCGGCTGCTCGAAACCGTACGCGAGTACGCCGCCGGCAAGCTTGCCCATGGAGGCGAACGCACGCTTGGGGGGGTCCAGCGTGCTCACCGCGACCACTACCTGAAGCTGGCCGAGACGGCCAGCCCGCAGCTGGAGGGCCGTGACCAGGTCAAGTGGCTCGAGCGGCTCGAGACCGAGCACGACAACCTCCGCGCGGCGCTCAGCTTTAGCTTGAGCGACCCAGACGCGCAACCCGGGCTGCGACTGGCCTCGGCGCTGCGGGTGTTTTGGAGGAGCCAGGGTTATGGCTCGGAGGGTGCCGATGCGATCAGGGCGCAGCTCGACCGTCCCGAAGCTCGCGAGCTGACGCCATCGCGCGCGATAGCTCTCGCCAGTGGGGCGTCGATTTTCGCGGAGACTGGCGGAAACATGCGGCTCGCGGAGGCATATGGCGAGGAGGCGATTCGGATCGCGCGCGCGGCCGGTGGCGACCGAGAGGCTTCGGAGGCGATGAATCAGCTGGGCGGCGTGCGCATGCGCCAGGGCCGGGAGGCTGAGGCAATCGAACTCACCAGAGAGGCCGTCGCGATCGCGCGGCGAACGGACGACCCCATCCTCCTTGCCAATACGCTTCAGAACCACGGCTGGGCTCTGGTCCAGGCTGGCGCTGACTTCCGCGCGACGCACGAGGAGCTGGTCCGCCTTCAACGGCGGGCTGGCAATCGCGCCGGGGTGGCGACGGCCCTCCAGATGTCCGGGCTGGCGGCTTTGGACACGGGCGACATCGCCGGTGCGCGCGCAGACCTGGAGGAGACCGCCCGGCTGGCCGACGAGGTGGGAAGTCCTCAGCTCAAGCTGTACGCACTCGTCAACCTGGGCCTTGTCGCGTATTTCGAGGGGAACGACCCGCCGGCGCGCGCATTGTTCATGGACGCCCTGGCGCTCGCTCGCGACAGCGACACGTCCACGATCCCCTATGCGCTCCTCGGGCTCGCGCTGACCATGCCCGACACCGATCCCGAACGGACCGCCGAGCTTCACGGCGCGGTGGACTGGCTGCTCGAACAGGCCGGCGACCGCCTCGAGCGCCTGGAGGCCAAGCTTCATCAACAGGACCAGCGACGCCTGACGGCGCTGCTCGGCATTCAACGTTTCCAAGACGCCCATGCCGGCGGCCGGGGCCGGCCGCTCGACGAGCTCATCAGCGGGATTGAGGCGCCAAGCGAGGCATCGCCCACGCGACGCGCGATTGGCGGCTGACATCTCCACTCTGTCGACGGCCGACAGCATGGTCCGCTGCATCGCCAGCGTCGTGATGCTCCGCGAGGGATGGGACGTGCGCAACGCCCGTGTGACCGTCACCCTCCGCCCACTCAGCGCTGCAAACAAGATCCTGAGACCGCTTGCCCGATCGTGGCTCGTGCTGCGGGTCGATCGGGTGTCGATTGTGTGGGCCGAGGCTTCCATCGGGCTTCCTGCGCGCGGGTCATGGCGCGCAAGCAATCCCGTGTGGTACGAGATGCGAGGTCGAATCACGGCATCAGGGCCTTGCCGTGAGCGGCGATTTGGCCGCCGAGCGCAGCCAGTGACAGGGCGAGCGCCACTGCATCAGCGCCCAAGACGACATTCGTTTCTCGGCTGAGCGTCATGGCGGAAGCATCCGATGCCCGACGGTGAACGTGAGCCAACTAGCGCCGATCAGGAGCACGAGACTCGCCGAAGCGAGCCACACGAACCAACGGCCTCTGACGCAGTCGGCCAGCACGACCACCACGGGGAAGGCCGTTATCAACATCCTCGGATTCGGCGGCACGTTCTCCGTCGTCACGGCGAGGAAGCCGATTCCAGCAGCCCACATCAGCGCCTCCGTCGACATCGTACGACGCTTGCGATAGACGACGATCAGGAGCACGAGCAGCACGAGCGCGCCGATCACGGCGACCACGGGCTTGTACGTGCTCTTCCCGGGCAGCGGGTGCGTGATCTGGGCGAGCGCAGTGTTCAACAGGTCGACGAGCGCCAGCGGATTGGTGCGCTCCTTCCACGCATCGTGCTGGGCGCTCAGGGTGGCGAACGGCGTCCCCGTCCGGAGCCACAGATAGCTGGCGAACGCGGCGACACCGGTGAGTGACAGCGCAGGCGCCCATAGGCTCGTGCGCACCGATCTCTTGGCACGGTCGCGCCGGTGGAGCTCACGCGCGGCCGCTGTGGCGCAGACCAAGATAAGAACCAACCCCTGAGGCGCCGTCGCCGTCGCCATACCGGCCAACGCGCCCGCCAGCACCCACCTGCGGCGTTGGAGCGCGAGGATGCAGCCCGCCGCAAGCGGAATCAGCAGGCCCTCGGCGTAGACCATCGAGAAGACGACCGAACCCGGGAAGAGGCAGAAGATCAGGGCCGCTCGCCGCCCGGCCTGGACTCCCCACCACGCAGTCGCCAGGCGCTGGACGAGCACCGTCGCGACGAGGCCCCCGACCCCCGAGACGATGGCGCCGGCGAGATTGATCTGCTCGGCGAACGGCAGTGTGATACCGAAGTGCGCGATCACGCCGGCAACCCTTCTGACAACGAGCGGATAGAGGGGGAAGAACCCGAGGGTCGTCTGCCCGTGGCCTGCACGCGCGGGGTACCAGTGCAGCGCCAGCTCGCCGTACCACTTCCCGTCCCAGCTCGCGAACTGCGCCAAGAACGGCTGGCGGCGAACGTGATGCTCCACCGCGGCCATCACCACGAGAACCATGCGGCTCGATAGGAACACGAGCACCGGCCACCTGAGCGTCACGATGAGCGGCACGAGCCTTGCTCTCATCGATGCCAGCTCAGACGGCACGTACCGCAATGCATCCAGGGCTGGGGTCAGGCTGAAACTAGGCTCGGAGATCGCAAGCGCCGAGCCGAGCCTCGCGGCTGGCAGCGCCATCGCGCAGACCAGGAACGGCTCGAGGAACGCGGCGTAGTGGGGGTAATAGTCCGCCGGCCAGAGGAAGGCGGCGACTACCAGCGCGGTTGTCGCGATCGAGAAACGCTCGAGTGGTGGCGGAGGGCGGCGGGACATGACCGTCGCGGCGACGACACAGAGGGCGATGAATGCGCACAGCGCGGCAGCCACCGCGACCGTGACGCCGACTCGCGGATTCAGATCCCTGATTCCCGTGAAGCTGATCAGGCGTGTCACGACGGGGACCCGGGCGATATCGGTGCGCGCGAGTTGCGAGAAGATGACGTCGCGTGTGAACGCCGTCGGGGCGATCGCCACGAACGGGAGCGCGAACACCGCCGGCGCGGCGAGCACGCCGCCAAGATAAGCGAGTGTCCTGCGCCGGTCGGCCAGTGCGAGAAAGCACACGAGCAGCACGATCACGGGCAGAACCGCCCACACCTTGACGACACACGCGAACCCCAGCGCGGCGCCTCCGAGCCCGCACCGGTATGAGCGCGCAGTAAGTCGGTCGCCATCGAACAGCAGGAGCGCGCCGGCGAGACAGAACAGCACGAGCCAGGGCTCGAGGAGCACGCTGTGCGAAGCGATGATCGCGTCGGGACTGATCGCGAACAGCCCGCACGCGAGCGTCGTCGCGACGACGCCACGATGGCGGACCAAGAGACCTACGAGCGCGACATTCGAAGCTCCGACAAGCGCGGTCAGGACACGAGCGACCGCAAAGGCCGACCCGGTGCCCACGACCTTTGCCAGAAGCGCCACCGGAGCCAGCAGCACGGTGATCCCAGGAGGCTGGACGAGCGCAAAGTCACGGTAGGGAAAGCTCCCATTCACCAGCCGCAGGGCACTGCCAAAGTCCACACCGTCGTCGTAGCCAGACACTCCGAGCAGATAGTTGGGCCGGCTCAGCTGGTACAGCCGTAGGAGCAGCGCCAGCGCAGTTGCAGCGAGGATGCTTAACGGAACCCCTCGCACGAGCGGCGATCGCGAGCGAGCCGCTGGGGCGATCTCGAATCGTTGCGATCGCCCCTCGGCTTCGAGCTCTGGGGCGAGGCCGACACTCATGCGGGCGCAATGCGCTCGAACGCCGCGACGAGATCGTCGAGCACCAGTATCCGTCGGCGCCGAGCCCGGCCTAGCACGCGCGCCATTCTCGCCGCCCCGACGGACACTACCCACGGCCTGGCGGCAGATTCGCGGGGGCGATTTGTCCGCACGCGCCCATAGTCTCGGACCGATGGAGTCCGCATCGCGGCCCCTACAGGCGAGTGACCGGTCGACGACGTCCGGCCGCAGGCGCGTCTGGAGCGTGCTCCTCCCGTGCCTCTACACCCTCGGCGTGTTGGCCCTAGGGGCGATGGCAGTGGTTCGCTTCAATCACGAAACGAGGTTGAGCACCATTAACCCAGCCGCAGCCGCGGACGCGCGGATCCCGACGGGCGCCTGCGTACTGACGGACGTCGTGTCCTACACGATCGTGGCCGATCGTTTCTTCTCGGCGGACCCAATGTGCCCGCAGCTGATCGATTCGATCGGGACCGACTACGCGCTCGCCAACGGTCGCAACGCGCTCGTCGGTGCGGGCCGAAATCCGGCCCTTCAACGTGAATGGGAGGCGGCGTTCCGGCAAGCGCAGTTCGTCTGGCTCAACTGCGCGCCGGTCACGAGTCCGTCGTGCGCGAATGCGACCGGTCGGCGCATCCCCTGGACACCGGCGATCAGTGCGTACTTCACGACTCACTTCCGGGCAGAGCCAGGAGCGCCCGGCTTTCTCTTTGTCCGCGTTCGTCGCTGACCGGGGCGGCGCACGCGCCCCGTTTGGAGAACCCTCAGATCCAGGACTCGAACCTGGGACCTCTTCCTTTGCATCGTGGCGGTGTATCCGGATGCGGTGTTTGTCGCGCGCAGGAGCGAGATGCCGGGAGGCTGGATGAGAACAAAGTCGCGGTACGGCAGGGCGCCATCGACAAGCCGGACCGCACTGCCGAAGTTGACCCCGGCGTCGTATCCGGTGAAGCCCAGCAGGGAGTTGGGACGGGCAGCTGATACGTGCGCAGGAAGAGACCGAGACGAGTTAGCGCGATGGCTACCGGACCCGCGGCACCCGAGGAAGTTCACGACGTTGTCGCCCGCCCGTCGAATTCGCAATCGCCAACGGACGGTGGTCTTGTGCGCGGCGGCGATTGTGCAGCACCTCTCGGATGGCACCGAGCCGCCGCCTCAAAGCCATCCGGTTCCGCTCGTAGCCTGCCGCTCGGTGGCCCCCGCCCCAGACGTTCCCGCCAATCCCCGCCTTCTCATCACGGCCTTTCCACTCATCCTGGTCCTTGGCAGCTGCGTGGCCGGAAGGCGGGTTGTCGTCCTCATGTGCGTCAGCACAGCTGGGCTCATTGGGGCCGGCCGGCTCACCATTGTTCGCTACGTGTTGCCTCCGTGACGATGGGTGTCCGGTCGACTCAATCGCCTGGCTTGGACACGTCCGGAATCGCTCATCATCGTGAGCCGTCACCGACGCTCGGATGGCCCCAGCTGGAGGCGTCCCCGCGAGATCGAGGGTCGATCCGGGGCACGATCTCGAGCCGTCCGCTCATCGCACAGTTGGCGATTCTTGGCGGCTTTTTGGCTGCGGGAGTTCTGGCGACGTGGCCGCGAGCGCGTGACCTGTCCGGTCACATGCCGGCCACTCGCGACGCGGGGAGCTACATATGGGGGTTCTGGTGGGTCGCCCATCAGCTCGAACACCTGAGCAATCCGTGGTTCAGCCGGTACATCGCAGCGCCGGTGGGCGCGCCCCTCGGCCTGCACGCGCTGATGCCCCTGCCGGACATCCTGATGATGCCCGTTACGATCGGGTTCGGGCCCGCCGCGTCGTACAACCTCGTGTCGATCGCGATCCCTGGGCTCTCGAGCTATGCCGCGTACCGCGTCGCCCGCCTGTGGCTGCCAACGCAGACCGGCGCGATCGCCGCCGGTGCATTCTTCGGCCTGTCCTCGATGCTGTCGTGGCGCGCCTGGTATCACCTGAACCTCGCCGCGGGGGCCGTGTTCTTTCCCCTCGCCCTGGAGGCTGCGGTGCGGCTCGGGCGGCGGCCCTCGCGCCGCCAGGCGGTGATTCTCGGCCTCGTGCTGGGCGGGGCGCTACTGACCGATCAGGAAATGGCCCTGCTCGCGGGGGTGGTGGCGGGACTCGCTCTCCTCCCGTGGCTGATCGAAGGTCCGAGGAAGAAACATTTCAGGCTCACGGGCCTGGCCGCGCTTACCGCTGGGCTGGTCGCCGCTCCTCAGATCGCGGCCATCGCAACACAAGTCAGTTCGGGCGGAGCCACCTCATCCCCATACGCGTTGGGTGCAGATTACGTCGGCAGCAGCGTCAGCCTCGACGGAATGTTCGCGTTCTCACCCAGGGTGAGGGACTTCGGCCTTGCACACGTCGGCCTCGTCGACAACAGCCGCCTGGGTGACGGCATCCATACATTTGGGCTCATCCTGACCCTGCTCGCGCTGGTCGGACTGTTCCTGGCTCGCCCGCGGAGGAGCGCGTGGCTGCTCACCCTTCTCTGGGCCGGATGCGCGGCGCTGGCGTTGGGGCCCGTGCTGCGGCTCGGCTCTCATACCGTGGTTCCCGCCGCGTTGCAACTGGACGGTCAGCGGGTGTCGGCGCTCATGCCGTTCACCTGGTTCGTCCAGCTTCCGCTGCTCTCGGGCTTCCGCGAGGCGAGTCGGATCATGACGCTCGGCATGCTGCCCGCCGCTCTGCTGGCGGG
Source organism: uncultured Solirubrobacterales bacterium (assembly GCA_963749545.1). Classification (GTDB taxonomy): domain Bacteria; phylum Actinomycetota; class Thermoleophilia; order Solirubrobacterales; family Solirubrobacteraceae; genus Palsa-465. The sequence continues at coordinate 193,883 of CAVVNG010000019.1, read as the reverse complement.
CGCTGCCGTGGACTGGCTGCGCGACCGTGCCGCGCCGGCGGCGATCATCGTCGTCGGACTCGCCTGCCTGGAGCTCGGCTGGTCAGGCGCGGGGGCGACCCGGACTCTGCCCACCGCTCTGCCTGCTGTGGACCGCGGAATGGTCGCGGATCACTCGCACTCGATCGTGGTCGATGTCCCCTACGGCATCCGGGGCGGAACGAACTGGAACGGCCTCGGTTTCGATCCTGACGCGCAGGTGCTGGCTGCCGCCGACGGCCATCCACGCGCTGTCGGCTTCATCTCGCGCATATCTCCCCGCACCCTGGCGGGACTCGATAGGGACTCCTTCTACACCCGACTTCTCGCCGCCCAGCAGGGCTATGGGAGCACACCCACGCAGGTTGCAGCAGCGCGGGCCAATGCCCGTGCGCTGAACATCGGTTGGGTGCTGATGTGGACCTGGCCCGACGCCCACGCGCCTCGCGTTCAGGGCTACATCCGCCAAGCGGGATTCAGGTTCGACTACCAGGCCGACGGCGTCCGGGTCTACAGGGCCGGGGCGCTCACTTAGGTTGAGCGGCTTGGTCGGTTCCCGTCGCCTCGAGCTGAGGCCGGAACTGGGACCCCACGCCACTCACATCCTGACTGAAGTCCAGCGGGCCGACGTCGTCACGCGAGTCGCCGAACGACCCATTACGCCCCTGTTCGTGGTCGGCACGAAGCTCGTTCTGGCGCAGCGCCGATGCGGCGACACTTGTGAGGATTGTCGCGCACGTAGATGTTGCCTCGATGCTCGCCTGAACTGCAGGCTCGACGATCGCGCGAACCAAGACTCTGCGAGCCAATCTGCGGTCCTGCCGCCATGGCGCATCAACGGCTACAGACGTTTTGCTGTACGGCACGGACATGGGCCGGAACCTGATAAGCCCAGACCTCGTCGCGCTGTTCGAAGTCGAGAAGTGGGCGATCCAGGACTCGAACCTGGGACCTCTTCCTTATCAGAGAAGCGCTCTAACCGACTGAGCTAATCGCCCTGGCCTTTGGCGCGCCAGCCTGGGCTCGGCGCGTCGGCGACCCATGTTATCCGGGCGCGCGAGCCGGGGTCACCGGGCGTCGGGGGCGCAACCCATCACGCCGCCCGGCGGACTCGCAGACGGCGCGCGAGGTCGAGGGCGGCGTCGAGCGACTCGAACCTGATCTGGGCGCGGTACCCGCGGCCCGGGCCTGGACTTACCTCGATGTCGGCGCCAAGTGCCTCGCTCAGCGCGTCGGAGATCTGCTCGATCGCGGCGGCTTGATCGGGATGCAGTGGGCGCCGGCGCCTGGTCGACTTGCCCTCCGGCTTAGAGGCGGCCGAGGCCCGCGCACGGGCCTCGAGCTCCCGGACTGACCACTGCCCGGCCACCGCGTCGCGTGCGAGTCTGCGGCGGTCCGAATGATCCTCGGCAAGCAGCAGCGCACGCCCGTGACCCTCGGTCAGCTCACCGCTCTCGATCAGCTCCAGCGCCTCGTCGGGCAACTCGAGCAGGCGTATGAGGTTCGAAACTGCCACTCGACTCCTGCCCACACGCAGGCCGACCTCCTCGCGGGTCAGGCCGAGTTCATCGGTCAGGGCGGTGCAGGCACGGGCCGCCTCGACCGGATTCAGATCCTCGCGCGCCATGTTCTCGATCAGCGCCACCTCCAGGGAGGCGGCATCGTCGTGCCGGCGCACGATGGCCGGGATGTCCCCGACCTCCGCCAGCTGGGCTGCCCGCCACCGCCGCTCGCCGGCGACGAGCTCATAGCGACCTCCGACGAGCGGGCGTACGAGGACAGGCTGAAGCACGCCGCGAGCGCGGATCGAGTCGGCCAAGCCGAGCAGTGTTTCCTCATCGAAGGCCCCTCGGGGCTGGCGGGGGTTCGGCGCGATCAGCTCGACAGGAATCTCCCGGAACTCCTCGGGCCCTTCCTTGGGTACCGCGGAGAGGATTGCCGCCAGTCCGCGGCCCATGCCCTTCTGTCGCTCAACCACGAGCGGCCACCTCCTTTGCCAGCTCGAAGTACGCGTCCGCTCCTGCACAGTGGGGGTCATGGCGGATCACCGGCTTGCCGAAGCTGGGCGACTCCCCGATTCGGACGTTCCGCGGGATCACCGTATCGAACACCAGTTCGGGGAAATGCTCGCGCACCTCGCGCTCGACGTCCTGCGCCAGGCGGGTCCGGCCGTCGTGCATGGTCAGCAGCATGCCGGCCACGGTCAGCCGGGGATTGAGCTCCCGCTGAACGAGCGAGAGGGTGTCGAGCAGACCGGCCAGCCCTTCGAGCGCGAAATACTCCGCCTGAACGGGCACGATCACCCGATCGGCAGCCACCAGAGCGTTGATGGTCAGCGGGCCGAGCGAGGGGGGACAGTCGAGCAGGACGAAGGCGTATCGGTCGCGGATCGGCGCCACGGCGCCACGGAGCCGGGTCTCGGAGCCGGGCTCGCGCGGCAGCTCCACCGTTGCCCCAGCCAGATCTGGGCCGGCCGGGGCGAGGGCCAGGTGCTCGACCGCCGTGGGCACGATCACATCCTCGAGCGGCGTCGAGCCCACGAGGACGTCGTACACAGTCAGGACGCGATCCTTACCGATCCCGAGTCCCAACGTGGCGTTGCACTGCGGATCGACGTCGACGACGAGCGCCTCGTACCCCGCCTCAGCCACGCACGCGGCGAGATTCACCGCGGTGGTCGTCTTGCCCACCCCGCCCTTCTGATTGGCGATTGCGTACACGGTTCCCATGGTGTCCATGAAGCTACCGGCGCGGGCGGTCAGATGTCGGGCAAGGCCGGCGCCCCCGCGGCGGCTCAGCCCGCAGCCGCGCGAGGGCCTCCGAGTGGTCGCTTGAGCGCCATCCCCGACCGGCGGGGGAAGCGCTCCGGTGTCGGCCTCACCTTCAACATTAGGTGCAGGTGGCGGTTGCGAGCGCCGGCATAGGGCTTCACCTGCAGCACGTCGGCCACCTCGAGACCGAGCTCGTCGGCGGCAGCCGCAGCGGTTTTCTCACCGTCTGGCTCGCGGCGCCCACGCCACACGACCAGCGCACCGCCGACCCGGAGAAGCGGCGCCGCATACTCAGCCACGACGTTGAGTGGGGCCAGCGCCCGGGCCGTGACCAGGTCGAGGCTTCTCACGCCCTCCCGGCACTCCTCGGCGCGAGCTCGGACGCTGTACGCGTTCGCGGCGCTGGAGGCGAGGATCGCGGCCTCGAGAAAGGCTGCCTTGCGCGTGTTGCTCTCAACCAGAGCCACCCGGCTGCTCGGGAGTGCAACCGCGAGTGGAAGGCCCGGAAAGCCGGCACCGGATCCGAGGTCGGCGATCGCTTGAGCCCCTCGTACCTGGGGGAGTTCGAGGGCGACGAGCGAGTCGGCCACATGGTCGTCGAGCGCCCGAACGGGATCTCGCACCGTGGTTGGGGCACGGTCATCCTGGGTCACGAGGGCAAGGAGCGCGAGCAGCTGGTCGACGGAGGAGGAGCGGAGCTCATAGCGCGCGGCCAGTCCTCGAACACGTGCCCCAACCTCGTCGGCCGCGCGGGCATTGGCCATGTTGGCTACTCCTCCGCGCGCGCCCGTTCTCGAGCGATGTATGGCGCGTAGCGCTCGCGCATTTTCTGCAGCCGCCCGGCTGCGTAACCATCAAGTCCAGCGTGAAGCTCTTGCTCAAGTAGAGGTAGAACGTCCCTGACCAGCACCCTGCCCCGGGCCATCCATTGGTAATAGGACCTCCCGCCATGGTGATAGGGGCCATAGAGCCGCGTCTCGGGAAACCGCTCGACCAGCCAGGTGAAGAGCGCCTGGTGGCGGACGTGCATCCGCAACGTGACCTGCGGCTGCTTGCCGTCGCCGCCGAACGAGCCCTCGCCAATGAGCAGGCCGACGATCACGCCGCGATCGAAGTCGGAGAGGGTGCCCGTGCGGGACGAACTCGCCATGCTCGAAGTTCTATCGCTCACGTTGTTTCACCGTCAAGAAAAACGTGAAACGGCCGGTGCGGGTGAACGGTTGTAAGGTCACCGTCGCGGCCGCCACTCGCTCAAACCGCGCCCCGCCACCCGCCCCACGGGCGCCTCAATCCACGAGAGGCGCCACAACCAGCCGGCGGGCGGGCTCCTGTCCTTCCGAATACGTCTCGACGTCGTGGCGTCCCTTCAGGTGCTCGTGCACGACCTTGCGTTCGAGCGCGCTCATCGCTTCGAGCGCGACCGGACGGCGGTCATGGATGGCGGTGTCGGCTGCCTGATCGCCGGCCGCGCGCAGAGCCACGGCGCGACGCTCCCGGTACCCGGAGGCATCGACCACGACCTGCTTTCGATCCGTCACTCCTCGAAAGGCGATCCGGTATGCGAGGTGCTGGATCGCGTCAATTGTCTGCCCGTGGTGACCGATCAACAGGCCGAGATCCTCGCCCGTGAATTCGGCCGAAATCGTGTCGCCGTCCTCGGAGACCTCGATTCCCGCATCGACGCCCACCGCGGCCCTGATCTGCTCCAGCAACTCCTCGACGCGCCCGCCCGCCTCGGTCAGCTCCGCGTTCACCTCTACCTCCGTCGCCCGGAGCGCTTCTTTTTCTTGCGTGGGGACGGAGGCGGCGGACCACCGGAGCGCTGCCGCTGTCCGCCCCCAGAACCACCGCGGCTGCCGGACCCCGACCGCTGCTTGCCTCCGCCCACGGCGGCGGGCTCCTCCGCGGGCTTCTGGCGGCCGCGCAGAAGGCCACTCAGCCCACTGGAACCGGCGCCGTCGCCGCTGTCGGATCCGTTGCCTCCGCCCAGACGTGGCAACTTCAGGCCGCCGCCGCTGCCGCCACCATCGGCAGCGGCCGTCGCCGTCGCGGGCGGGCCCATTGGCCCGATGCGTCTTCGCACCACGTATTGCTGGGCGATCGTCCACGTGTTGGTGGTGATCCAGTAAACGATCACGCCGGCCGGGAAGTTGATGATGAAGATCACGAAGAACAGTGGCATCACGATCATGATTCGCCGCTGGGTGGTGTCCATCGTTGGACTCGACATCATCAGGCTCGAAGCGAGTTGCGTTCCCACGTAGAGCACGATCAGCACGACCAGGACGGCGCCCGCGGCCTTGTTCGTCAGGTCTGGGATGAACAAGAAGCCGGCGCCGTTGTTGGGGCCGCAGGGAACCGTGTGCGCGTGGCTGATGGGCGTCCCGGCCGCGATGTGCTGGGCCGCGCGCTGGGTCTGCGGACAGATGTCGATGCGCAAGCTCGAGCGCAGCATGTAGAACAGGGAGATGAAGACCGGCAGCTGGGCGACGAGTGGCAGGCAGGAGCCCAGCGGGTTGACCTGGTTCTCCTTATAGAACTTCATCAACTCCTGCTGCTGGCGCTGCTTGTCGTCCTTGTACTTCGCTTGGAGGGCCTTCATCTCCGGCTGCAGCTTCTGGAGCTTCTGCATCGAGTGGAACTGCTTGACCGTGAGCGGAATCAGACACGCCCTCACGAGGATCGTGAGGAGCACGATCGACCAGCCCCACGACCCGCCGATCACGCCGTGAATCCCCTTCAGCACCGCCTCGAACACATCGATCAGCGGTTGGAAGATGTTCGCGTCTATAAACATTGCTCAGGCACTCGCGGCCGGCACTCGGGACTTGAAAAGCCGCTGATCCTCGACGGGATCGAACCCTCCGTGGCTCCACGGGTTGCATCGCAGAAGCCGCCAGCCGGCCAAGACCAGCCCGCGCAGTATGCCGAATCTCTCGATCGCTTGCGCGGCGTACTCCGAGCAGGAGGGGTAGTACTTGCAGCGCGCACCGACCAGCGGCGAGAACAGCCGCTGGTAACCGCGGATCGGCGCTACCAGCAGTCTTCGCAGCGCCCTCACTCTGCACCCTCGACCTGATCGATCAGGTCGGCCAGCGCCCGGCGCACTCCGGTCAGGCCGTCGCGCTCAGCCAGCGCCCGCGCATCGGTTCGGGCCACGAGCACGGCGTCCGTTCCAGCCGGCAGCCGCGGACTCTCGGCGGCGAAGGCCTCCCGTAGCAGCCGCTTCACTCGGTTTCGCTCGACCGCCCCCCCGACCTTCCTGGACACCGACAGACCCAGACGCGCCTGCCCCTCGTCGCCGCGGGGGAACACGTAGAGGACGAACTCACGGCCAGCATGCGAGCGCCCGGTCCGGAACACTCGGTCGAAGTCGGCACTCCTCGACAGCCGCCCCCGGCCGGATTTCGACCGGGCACCGGCTGCGCGGTTCATCACACGGTAAGGCGCTTGCGGCCCTTTGCCCGCCGGCGCTTCAGAATCAGCCGGCCGCCGCGGGTTTCCATGCGAGCACGGAAGCCATGCGTCCTCGCTCGCTTGCGCTTTTTCGGCTGATAGGTGCGTTTCATATCTCACGGGCCCAGGGGCGGGTTCGGTCCAGTATACGCAGCGACAATCGGGGCGCAGAATTGGCGCAAACCGAGCCTCGCACACCCCGCAGACGCTTTTTCCCGCCATTTGCGTCAACCCCCCTCCCGGAGACCCCGCGCAGCCGAAGGCCGCTGATATATTCGCCCGCTCGGGCAGCTCGGCTGGTTGTCCCAAGGAACACCTCACCAACGGTCCCCGGAACCTCCCGGAGAAGGAGTCGCTTGGAGCTGCCCACGCAACTCGAGCTCGGTTCTGCCTGGCGTGACATTCGCGACCAGGTCCACCAGGCCGTCGGCGACTCAACCTTCGACATCTGGATCGCTCCGCTCGAGGTCAAGGCGTGGGACGGTGACGTGCTCAGCATCCAGGCACCCCGAGCGACGCAGGCTTGGGTGGCCAAGCGCTTCGGACGCATCCTTGAGGCCTCGGCTCGGGCCGTGTTCGGCCCCGAAGCGACCATCTCGTTCGGCGGAGGCGAGAGCAGGAGCGATTCCTCGTCGCACCGGGGCCGGCCCGATGCCATGGGGTCCCTGAATCCCCGTTACAGCTTCGAGCAGTTCATCATCGGGGACGGGAATCGGCTCGCCCACGCTGCGGCGTTGGCCGTGGCCGAACTCCCCGGACAGGCCTACAACCCCCTATTCCTCCATGCGCCACCGGGCCTCGGCAAAACCCACCTCCTGCACGCGATCGGCAACTACGTACTGGCCTTCGGAGGCGGCGCGGCCGTCCGTTACACGACCGTCGAGGACTTCACCAACCACTTCATCAGCGCACTGAGCACGCGCTCGATCGACCGCTTCAAGCACGCCTACCGCGACGCCGACGTCCTGCTCATCGACGACGTCCAGTTCCTGGCCAGCAAGGCCAAGACCGAGGAGGAGTTCTTCCACACCTTCAACGCTCTGTATGAGAATGGCCGCCAGTTGGTGCTCACCTGCGACCGTCTGCCCCGCGAGCTCACGACGGTCGAGGAACGTTTGCGAGAGCGCTTCGAGTCTGGACTGGTGGCCGACATCAGGCCACCGGACTTCGCAACTCGCGTGGCAATTCTCCGCAAGCGAGCCGCGCTCGACCGCGTCCCGCTCCGCGACACAGCGGTCCTCGACCTCATTGCTGAGCGCGTAACCGACAACATCCGCGCGCTCGAGGGAGCACTGATCCGGATCGTCGCCCATCACTCATTGACCGGGCGCCCCATCGATACTGCACTCACCGCCGATGTCCTCGATCACATGTATCCCAGCCCTCGGGCCGGCCGTACGAGCATCGACGAGATCAAGACCACGATCGCCGCCCACTACGACCTCTCCGTCGCGGAACTGGTCTCACCCAGCCGAGCCAGCAGGATCGCCTGGCCGCGTCAGCTGGCCATTCACGCCGCGCGCGAACTCACCAGCCAATCTCTTCAATCCATCGGCGCGGCCTTTGGTGGACGCAACCATGCCACCGTCCTCCACGCCTGTCGACGAGTCGCCGAGCGTGTTCATACCGATCCCGAGTCAGCAGCTGAGGTCGAGGAGCTGATTGCTGCCCTTCGATCGCGGCAAGGCGACCGCGTGTGTTGACACACTTGTCTGTCCCCTGGAGCGACAACTACTCCGCTCCTCGCGGACGAATGCCGACTTCTCCACAGCTTCTATTCGACCTATGATTTCTACCTTCCTTCTGAGGTATTCATCGTGAAGATCTCCCTCGAGCGAGACGTCCTTCTCGGACAGCTCCAGACCGTCAGCCGCGTCGCCTCAACGCGGAGCGCGATTCAAGCGCTCTCGGGCGTTCAACTGGCGGCAAGCGCCGGCAGCTGCGAGCTGAGGGCGACCGACATGGACGTGGGCCTGCGCGTGCCGCTCGAGGCTGATATCGCTCGGGATGGCGTTGTCGTCCTCCCTGCCCGACTGATCCTGGATGTGGTTCGGGCACTGCCTTCGCCCGAAGTCTCGCTGGAACTGCGGCCGGCCGAGCAGGACGTCGAGCTCGTATCCGGCTCGGCGACATTCCACATCCGGACGCTTCGCACCGAGGATTTCCCGCCCTTTCCCGAGCCCGATCCCGACAGTGCGATCTCCGTCCCGGCGGACGCTTTTGTCTCCACGGCGTTGAAGGTGGCCGGATCGGCATCGCGCGATGAGACCCGGCCGGTGCTCACGGGAATCCTTGTCTCTGCCTCGGACCGCGAGCTGCGGATGGTGGCCACCGACTCGTATCGGCTGAGCGTGAAGGAGACCAAGCTCGATGCACCCCTCGCCTCGGCCTTCGAAGTCAATGTGCCGGCGCGAGCGCTTCAGGAGCTCGCGCGTGTAGCCGCCCATGACGAGGGCGATGATCTGAGCGTCAGCGTTCGGCAGAACCAGGTGCTGTTCGTGCTAGGCCGGGTGATCCTGTCCTCGCGACTGATCGACGGACAGTTCCCCAACTATCGCCAGCTGCTCCCGGAGTCCTTCGAGCACGAGCTGCGCGTGGCGGGCGGAGAGCTCGCCGACGTCGTGCGCCGAATCAGCCTGCTGGCGCAGAAGAACGCCCCACTGCGGCTCGCGTTCAAGCCCGGAGAGCTGACCGTTTCAGCTCAGACGCCGGATGTCGGCGAGGCGATGGAGTCGCTCCCGGTGTCATTCCAGGGAGAGCCACTAGAGATTGGCTTCAATCCCGAATTCCTCCGCGCCGGCCTGGAGGCCGTCGAGGAGGCCGACGTGCGCCTGAAGCTGATCAGTCCCCTGCGCCCGGGGCTCATCGAGTCGGGTGACGACAGCGGCTTTCGGTACCTGATCATGCCGATCAGGCTCAACGTGTAGTCGGCCGGAGTATGCGGGTCGTCGAAGTCACCCTGCGGGACTTCCGGGGCTACCACGACGCGCAGGCGGTCTTGGGCGATGGCCTGACTGTGGTCGCGGGGCCCAACGGCGCGGGCAAGACGAACCTTCTCGAGGGGCTGTACTTCGGCTGCACCGGGCGGTCGTGCCGCACGAGTAACGAGCGCGAGGTGGTTCGGTTCGGCGCCCGGGCAGCGCGCGCGGTCGTCGAGGCGGAGGCTGACGATGGCGCCCACGAGCTGTCGGTCGGATTCGCCCCTGGGGAGCCCAAGCGGATGCGCTTCGATGGAGCGTCTGTCGAGCGTCTGCTCGATGTACCAAACCGCCCGCTGGTCAGCGTGTTCCTGCCTGATCGTCTCGAGCTCGTCAAGGGCGCACCGTCGCTGCGGCGCGCCCATCTCGACCAGTTCGTGGCCGCTCTGCGTCCGGCTCGGGGCGCCACCCGCCGCGCCTACGCCCAGGCCCTGGCCCAGCGCAACGCCCTCATTGCCCGGATTCGCGCCGGTGGCGCCTCGTTGGCCTCGCTGACGACCTGGGACAGACAGCTCGCCGGCTACGGGATCGTGCTAATGAGCGATAGAGCCGATGCCGTGCGGGCGATCGCCCCAGGGTTCGCGTGCATCGCTGCCGCGCTTGGACTGTCGGGCGAGGCGGAGGTTGCCTACCGTCCGCGTTCGGCCGCCGGCACCGCCGATGAGCTGGCGTCCGAGCTCGACATGCGTATCGACGGCGACCTCGCGCGGGGATTCACCGGCCACGGCCCGCACCGCGATGATCTCGCCATGATCAGAGATGGCCACGAGCTGCGCGCCTACGGGTCCCAGGGCCAACAGCGCCTGGCCTTGCTGGCCCTGCTGCTCGCCGAGCGCGAGGCGATCGCCGCCAGCCGCGAGGCGTCGCCGGTCCTGCTGCTTGATGACGTGATGAGCGAGCTCGACGGCGAGCGACGGCGAGCGCTGGTGGAGCTGCTGCGCTCCGGTGGCGGCCAGGCGATCCTCACCACCACGGACCTCGATCACGTTCCCGGCGCGCTCGAGCCCGACGTCAGGCGAATCGCCATCGCCGATAGCCACATCCTTCACGAGACTGCGGTGGCGTGACACATCGCCGGCGCAGTCCGCGGTCGCTGACATTCGCGCTCGACTCGCTGGTCGAGGGTCTTTCCCCGGACACGCTGCTGGCTGGTGTCCAGCGTGCGTGGCCGGCGGCGGTCGGCCCATCGATCGCCGCGGAAGCGGCCCCGACCGCTGAGCGCGGCGGCGTGGTAACGATCTCCTGCTCGGCGGCGGTGTGGGCTCAGGAGCTCGACCTGATGGCTCCCTCGATCCTGCCTCGCTTGAACCAACTGCTCGGCGAACCGAGGGTGCAGAGGCTGCGGTGCGTCGCACTATGAGGCGTGCGCTGGCATGTGCGGCCGTGCTTGCCGGCCTCGTCGTCGCTGCCCCGGCCACCGCGGACCTGAGTACGTACGGCTACAGCAATAGCCGCACCGGCGCAGACCCGGCGCCCGCCGGCGTCGGCACCGGGTCGGTCGCGCACATGCGCGTGGCCTGGAAGACCCGTCTCGATGGCGCCATAAACGGGCAGCCGCTCATCCTCGACGGCGTGCGAGTCGGACAGCGCATCCGCGACGTGGTCCTATGCCGTCGACATCGATGGCAAGGCCTGGGCGCTGCGCCTTGGCTCGGGCCGGGTCGTGCGGGGGTGGCCTGTGCGGGTGCATCCAGAGGGAGCCGATTTCGTCTGGGGAGCGCTGACACTCTCGCGCGGTTGGCTCTACGTTGCCGTGGCCTCGTTGTGTGACGTGGGCCACTACAACGGCGGGGTGACGGAGATCTCGCTGTCGCGGCCGAGCAGGGTCCGGCACTGGTTCACCACCGGCGGAACGCATGCCTACGCAGGCGGGATCTGGGGCTGGGCGGGCCTGTCGGTCGACCCCCACAGCGGGGATCTTTACGCGGCCAGTGGCAACTCGATCGGCACGGCGAGCGAGGCGGCGGGCGCGGCCGAGGCGGTCATCGCCCTCAGCCCGCGGCTCTCCCTCCTACAGGAGAACCACCCCCTCCACCCCCCTACGAGATCGGAGATCGCGACTTCGGCACGACGCCGGTCCTCATCCATCGAGCCGGCTGCCCGGCTCAGCTGGTGGCGATCAACAAGGACGGCGAGCTGTTCGTGTACAACCGAGCCCACATCTCCGCCGGCCCCGTCCAGCGCCTCCGGGTGGCGGCGTCCTCGCCGGGCTCGATCCCGCTTTACGGGGTGCCGGCGTTCGATCCCGCCACCGACATCCTCGTGCTGGTCAGTCCGACCACACCTCCGGGCGGCCGTCTCCATGCGGGCGTACAGGCCTTCAGGCTGACGTCCGCCTGCGGGTTCACGCCCAGATGGCAGGCGAGGTTCGATTACCCGGACGCCGGTAGCGACGCGACAATTGCTGGCGGAGTCGTTTTTATCGGCTCTGGTCGCAACGGGTGGCTGCGTACGTATGCCCTGAGCAATGGCCGTCGCCTATGGTCCCGCCACCTCTCACACGAGGCAATTTTCGCCGCCCCAACAGTCGATCGGGGCAGGCTGTTCGTCGCCGGTTGGAGCGGGTACGTGTGGGGGATTCGACCCGGGCGCTGAGCGCGCCGACACGCCGCCTTTCAGCCCCGCCCGCGAGCTGGCTTGAGAATGGTTCCGCAGGGCGGAGGAGCAGAGCGGTTTTTTGCACTTTTGCAGGGAATTCGCCACGTGTTCAGAGGGTTTTTCCGGGGGCTGATGTGCTATTCTTACGTACACCAGCTTCTGACGCCCCGGCGCGCAGAACGATGCGCGGAACCGGGGCGTCTCGATGTCATCGGAGGATCGTTGGCAAATGACAGCGGCGCCTCAGGGCGCCCCGACAAACAATCGAGCTATGACGCCGAGGACATCACGGTCCTTGAGGGCCTCGAGGCCGTTCGCAGGCGCCCGGGGATGTACATAGGCTCGACCGGGCCTCGCGGTCTCCACCATCTTGTTTACGAGGTTGTTGACAACTCTGTTGACGAGGCGCTGGCCGGGCACTGCGACAGCGTTACGGTCGTCATCCATCCGGATAACACCGTGACCGTGACCGATGACGGCCGCGGGATCCCCGTCGCGGTGATGGAGAAGGAGAAGCGGCCGGCGGTGGAGGTTGTCCTGACCGTGCTGCACGCCGGCGGCAAGTTCGGCGAGGGTGGCGGGTACAAGGTTTCGGGCGGCCTGCACGGGGTCGGCGTGTCCGTCGTCAACGCCCTGTCCGAGAGCCTGGAGGTGGAGGTCAGGCGTGATGGCTTCGCCTGGACACAGGCCTATGAACGTGGCACGCCGTTGGGCGATCTCGAGAAGGGCGCTCGTACGAAGGAGACGGGAACAACGATCACCTTCCGGCCCGACGCCGACGTCTTCGAGACGCTGGACTTCGACTTCAACACGCTCGAGGAGCGGTTCCGCGACACGGCGTTCCTAACTCGGGGCCTGCGGATCACGCTGGTCGACGAGCGCGGCGAGGGCCACCGGGCGGAGTTTCAATACGAGGGCGGGATCGTCGACTTCGTGAGCTACCTCAATCGCAACAAGGAGCCGATTCACAAGAAGGTGATCTCGTTCGAGGGCGATAGCGACGAGGGCGCAGTCGAGGTGGCGATGCAGTGGAACTCCTCCTACCAGGAGTCGGTGTTTTCGTTCGCCAACAACATCAACACCCACGAGGGTGGATCTCATCTCAGCGGTTTCCGCTCGGCCCTCACCAGCGCGCTCAACAAGTACGCGCGCGACAAGGGCTTTCTCAAGGAGAAGGACGAGAATCTCCAGGGCGAGGACGTCCGCGAGGGGCTGACCGCGGTCCTCTCGGCCAAGCTGACCGATCCCCAGTTCGAGGGGCAGACCAAGACCAAGCTCGGCAACCCGGGGATGCAGGGGTTCGTCCACTCCGTCGTCAATGCGCGTCTGGCCGAGTTTTTGGAGGAGAATCCACGGGACGCTCGCGCGGTGATCACCAAGGCCGTTCAGGCCGCCCAAGCGCGAAAGGCTGCGCGCAACGCCCGCGACCTGACCCGGCGCAAGTCGGCGTTGGAGAACTCCACGCTGCCGGGAAAGCTCGCCGACTGTACCGTCAAGGATCCGTCACTCGCGGAGCTGTTCATCGTCGAGGGCGACTCGGCCGGCGGCTCGGCGGTGAGCGCCCGCGACCGCAACACGCAGGCGATCCTGCCCCTGCGCGGGAAGATCCTCAATGTCGAGAAGAGCCGGATCGACAAGGTGCTCGCCAACACCGAGGTCCAGGCTCTGATCACGGCGGTGGGGACGGGTGTCCGCGACGAGTTCGACATCGAGAAGGCGCGCTACCACAAGATCGTGTTGCTCACCGACGCCGACGTCGACGGCGCCCACATCCGCACGCTGGCGCTGACCTTGCTGTTCCGTGAGATGCAGCCGTTGATCGAGGCCGGCTACGTCTACATCGCCAAGCCCCCGCTGTACAGGCTCACCCGTGGCCAGAAGCACCGCTACATCGAGCGCGAGTCCGATCTCGAGGAGATCCTGCTTGGCGACAAGTTCGACAAGATCGATGTCTTCGATCGATACAACAAGCAGTTCAAGCTCACCGAGGCCCGGTGGAAGCGCTTCAAGCGATTGCTCAAGCAGTACGAGGGCTGGGCATCGGCGCTGCGTGCGAACTACGGCCATGGTGTGATCGCATTCATCCAGCAGGCCCGCCTGCTCGAGGAAGGGATCGGTGGAGCGGACGCGCTGCTGGGGCACGTCGCCAAGAACGGGAAGAACGGTGAGGCCTACGCGACCGAGCTGGTGTCCGAGAACGACCGCGAGGTCGTGATCCGCACGATCGAGTCGAAGACCGGCCTGGCCACAACCCATCGCATCCCCCGCGCAACGCTCGACGCCAACGAGTACCACCGGCTCGCCGACGTGCACAAGGAGCTTGAGGCGCTGGCTGGGTCGCCGCCGTTCCATGTCAAGCTCGGCGAGACCCAGAGCGATCCCATTTCCTTTGAGCAGCTCCACGACGCGGTGTTGGCGCTGGCCCAGAAGGGGATCCCGTACTACCGCTTCAAGGGCCTCGGCGAGATGGACGCCGATGAACTACGCGAGACGACGATGGATCCGTCAACCCGGACCCTGGTCAAGGTCACGATGGAGGACGCGGCTTCGGCGGACCTCGTGTTCTCGATGCTGATGGGCGACCAGGTTGAACCGCGGCGGGCCTTCATCGAGGAGAACGCCCGGCTCGTGAGCAACCTGGACATCTAGGCGGACGCGGATGGCCACAATGGACACCATCGGTGGCGGGAACATCGAGCCTCGCGGGCTCGAGGAGGAGATGCGCTCTGCGTATCTCGACTACGCCATGTCCGTCATCGTCGGGCGCGCCTTGCCCGACGTGCGCGATGGCCTGAAGCCGGTCCATCGCCGCGTCCTGTACGTGATGAACGAGCTCGGGTTGCAGCCGAACCGCAAGCACGTCAAGTGCGCCCAGATCGTCGGCGAGGTGATGGGCAAGTACCACCCGCACGGCGACTCGGCGATCTACGACACGCTGGTGCGCCTCGCTCAGGACTTCTCGATGCGCTACCCGCTCGTCGATGGCCACGGCAACTTCGGAAATATCGACGGCTACGGCGCGGCGGCGATGCGCTACACCGAGGCCCGCCTCGACCGGTTGGCCACCGAGATGCTCCGCGATATCGATGCCGACACGGTCGACTTCACGCCCACCTACGACGGCGAGCGCCAGGAGCCGGTCGTGCTCCCCGCGCGCTTCCCCAACCTGCTGGTCAACGGCGGTTCGGGGATCGCGGTCGGAATGGCGACCAACATCCCGCCGCACAATCTGCGCGAGGTGATCGCGGCGACGATCGCATACACCGACAACCCGAGCATCGACGTGGCGGGGCTGATGAAGTACATCAAGGGCCCGGACTTCCCAACCGGAGGAATCATCCTCGGGCGGGACGGAATTCGGGACGCGTACGAGACGGGTCGCGGTCGGGTCCGCGTGCAGGGCAAGGCGCACATAGAGCCGATCGGACAGGGCAAGGAGGCGATCATCATCACCGAGCTGCCCTACCAGGTGCGCCGCGACGGCGAGGGTGGCCTGGTCCTGAAGATCAAGGAGCTGCACGATCAGAAGAAGCTGTCCGAGATCAGCGACCTGCGCAACGAATCAGACCGCCACGGGATGAGGATCGTGGTCGAGCTCAAACGCGACGCGATCCCGAAGGTAGTACTCAACAAGCTCTACAAGCACACGCCGCTGCAGACCACGTTCGGCGTCAACATGGTGGCGCTGGTCGACAACGTCCCGCGGACGCTGTCGCTGCGCGAGGTGATCGGCCATTACGTCGACCACCAGCGCGAGGTGATCGTCCGGCGGACCCAGTACGAGCTGCGCCGCTCCGAGGAGCGGGCGCACGTGCTCGAAGGCCAGCTGATCGCGCTGGAGAACCTCGACGCGGTGATCGCCCTCATCCGGCGCTCGCGCGATCCCGAGACGGCGCGCATGGGCCTGGTCGAGCAATTCGAGCTCACGATCGTCCAGGCCCAGGCGATTCTGCAGTTGACGCTGAGCCGTCTGACCGCACTCGAGGCCGACAAGATCAAGCAGGAGCACGCCGACCTGGTCGAGCGGATCACGGAGCTGCGCGAGATCCTCGGCGACGAGGAACGGGTCAACAGCCTGATCAAGGACGAGCTGACGGAGATCTCCGAGGCCTATGGCGACGAGCGGCGTACCGAGATCACCCATGCCGAGGGCGAGATCGACATCGAGGACCTGATCGCCGACCAGCAGATGGTGATCTCGATCACCCACTCCGGATACATCAAGTCACTCCCGCTGTCGACCTATCGCCAGCAGCGCCGTGGCGGCGTCGGCGTGACGGGGATGGACATGAAGGACGACGATTACATCGAGCACCTGTTCGTCACCTCCACGCACGACTATCTGCTCTTCTTCACGAACCGGGGAAAGGTGTACCGCCTCAAGGTGTACGAGCTGCCGGAGGCATCGCGTACAGCCAAGGGCCGGGCCCTCGTCAACCTGCTGCCGCTGCGCGAGGGGGAGCGTGTCCAGTCGGTGCTCTCGACGCGTGATTTCAACGAGGGCAAATATCTCGTCTTTGCCACCCGCAAGGGGATCGTCAAGAAGACCGAGTTCGGCGCCTACAACACGCCGATCAGGGCCGACGGCATCATCGCCATCAACATCCGCGACGACGACGAGCTGATCGCCGTCCGGCGCACGAGTGGACACGACGACATCATCATGGTCTCGCGCTCGGGTCAGGCGGCGCGCTTCAGCGAGACCCAGGTCCGGGCGATGGGTCGCGACACCAGCGGAGTGCGTGGGATGAACGTATCCCAGAAGGGCAATGCCGTCCTGGCCATGGACGTGGCCCGTGATGACCAGGAATTGCTTGTCGTGACTGAGAACGGCTTCGGCAAGCGCACCTCGATCTCGGACTACCCGGTGAAGGGACGCGGCACGATGGGCGTCAAGACGATCGCGCTGACCGAGAACAAGGGGCAGCTGGCCGGGGCGCTCGTGGTTCGCGAACACCAGGAGCTGGTCTTCATCTCGCAGAACGGGATGGTCCAGCGCATCTCGGTGCGGGGGATCAACCGCTACGGCCGCTCATCGCAGGGCGTTCGGCTGATGAACATCCGCGACGACGATCAGGTCAGCGCGGTGGCGCTGGTCGTCGAGTCCGAAGCGGCGACCGCCGCTGCCGTAATCGACGACGACGAGCTAGGCGCGCCCGTGATCGAAGACGAGCCGGCCGCTCCCGAGGCCGACGACTCCGCCGAGCCGACGGACCGAGACCCAGACGATTGATTCCCTTTGCCGTGCCGCGCACGACACGGCGCCGGGCCGGCACTGACGCCCTCGCCGGTAGCGCTGCTACCGGCTTGCACCGCGGTTACCGACCGGCTTGGTCGTGCACATCTCCGCGGGCACGTCAATTCGGACTCAACCATCTGAGGCGCGCAGATCGCCGGCAGCCCGTCGGAAAACGACGAGCCGACGCGCGGGCTGAGCCATCGCTTGGCTGACCGGTTGGCTCGGACACGGTATGTTGCATCGGCAACGTGTCGGTCCGGAATGACCAGGCTCGGTCGTCGCTCCGCAGAAGCGGGCGTCTTACCTTCATTGTTCTACTTGCTTGCGCGGTGGGTGCCGTGTCGTGTGCGGCTGCGTCTGGGGCTGTTGGTGCCGGCGCCAATCACCGCGTCTCCATCTCCGCCGGGATCAATCTCCTACGCAACGGTGGCGCCGGCGTCGGAGCGACGTCGGTCCAGGGCTGGGACAGCGTGACGATTCCGGGCTGGCAGGTGGCGGGTGGGCTGCCGACTGTTGTGCGCTACGGGACACCCGGCTTCGCCACCATCGGCCGCGCTCGCTTCGGCCGGCCTGCGCGATTGTTCGCGGGTGGTCCGGGTGGTCCGGCTCGCCTGGCGCAGAGCCTCTCCCTGCGCTCCAGGAGCGGCGCCGTCCTCTCGCCGGAAACGAGGTATCGCCTCTCCGGCTGGCTGGGCGGCAACGCGAAGAGCGATGCTTCGGTCACCGCCCGCTTCCTGTCGGCAACCGGGAAGTCGCTGGGGCACGTGACCATCGGACCGGTCGGGGACGGCAAGGCGTCTGCCCTGCGCCGGCTCACGGCCTCGGCACGACTGCCGAGAGGCACGGTCGGGGTGCGGATCGCCGTCCGCCTGGCCACCTCGCTGAAGAATTTCGACGGAGCCTACGCGCCGAAGGTTGGCTACAACCGCGCCGTCGCCGGCGGGCTCGGCTTCTCGGTCACCCGAGCCGTGAAGGCATGGCAACCGCTGCGGCCACCGGCTGCCCGTGTACCACGGTTCGACCACGTCTTTGTCTTCATGTTCGAGAACCAGGACTACAGGCGGGTGATCGGCAATCGCCGGCAGGCCCCCTATCTGAACAGCCTGGTCCCCAAGGCGACGTTATTGTCAAACCTGTTCGCCGAAGAGCATCCAAGTGACGGTAACTATCTGGCCCTGGCCGCCGGCGGAGTGTTCGGGCTCCCGCTCACGGACCCGCTCGAGATCAACCCCCGCTACACGGTTAACGCGCGCAATATCGGCGACCTGGTCGACTCGGCTCACGAGACGTGGCGCGGCTACCTGCAGAGCGCCGCCGGTCCGTGTGACGACACGGTGCACCGCTATTACTGGAACGACGATCTGCCGTTTCTGTACTTCCACGACATTCGCGACCGGCCCGCCTACTGCGCGGCCCATGTCGTCCCGCTCGAGGCGATGGACGGCGACCTCTCGAGTCCGAAGAGCACGCCCAACTTCGCCTGGATCGGCGCCAACGACTGCAGTGACATGGAGGGATGCGGGATCAGGCAGGGCGATCGCTTCCTTGCCCATGCGCTCCGGCGCATCCTGCAGTCGCCGGCGTGGAAGACGCAGCGCAGCATGGTCATCATCACCTTTGACGAGGACGCCTACGACCACGAGCACCCGCCGCAGCTGGTGCCCACGCTCGTGCTCGGCTCGCGCGCGGTGCGGCGTGGTTTCGTGTCGCATGCGCGCTACACCCATTACAGCCTGCTGAGGACGATCGAGGCCGCGCTGGGGCTGGGCACGCTGACCCAGAACGACCTCTACGCGCAACCTGTGAACGACGCGTTCCTTGAGCATCCCATCGCCCACCTCGCCCGGGCGGCCACCGTACGCCGTCGACTGCGAAGCACCCGTGGCGGCGGCCCGTTGGCACTGGTGGCGAACTCTTCGTCGGGGAGTGTCACTCCCGTGTCATTGTCGAGCGGCAAGGCGGGCGCGTCGATTCGGGTCGGCAATGACCCGGTGGCGATTGGGGTCGCCCACCGGCAGCACATCGCCTACGTGGTGAACCACGGTTCGAACACGGTCACCCCGATCGACACCGCGACGCTCAAGGCAAGGCGCTCGATCCCGGTGGGGAGGGACCCGACGGCGATCGCCCTCACCACCGATGGTTCGCGGGCGTATGTGGTCAACAGTGGATCGAACACGGTCACCCCGATCAACACGCGCACGTCCAGGCCCGACCGGGCGATCCGTGTCGGCACGTCGCCGCGGACGATCTCACTCGTGCGGGGCGGCGGGATCGCGTATGTGCTCAATTGGGGCGAATCGTCGGTAACGCCGATCGATGTCGCCACCAACCGACCCGGCCCCAGGATCCCCGTCGGGTCCTACCCGTCCGCGATCGCGAGTTCGCCGAGCGGGCACACGGCGTACATCGCCAACTTCGGCTCGAGCTCGGTCACGCCGATCGCCACGGCCACCGGGCAGGCCCGCCCCTCGATCGCCGTCGGCCAGGCCCCCGATGCCTTGGCGCTCACGCCCGACGGGAGCCGGCTCGAGGTCGTGAGCGGCGATCTCGGCTCCGTCACCCCGGTCGACACCCGGACCGGGCGGCCCGGTCACCCGATCCGCGTCGGCCGTTCGCCCGAGGCGGTCGTCGTCTCGCGAGCCGGGCCAACGGCGTGGGTGGTCAACACGCTGTCGGGCACCGTGACCCCCGTCGCAACGCGGACAGGGCGCGCCGGCCGTCCGATCTCCGTCGGTCTGTACTCCTACCCGACCGAGATCACGCTTTCCCCGAACCAGGCGCGCGCCCTCGTCGTCGAACCGTACGGAGGCGGCGTCACGCTGATCGACACGCGGACCCGAAAGGTCCTTCACAAGGCCAAGACCGGCTCGTACCCGGTGGCGGCGGCGGTCGTTCGCTGAGTCGCCGGCGCTTGGTCGCTCGTGGCGCCGTCGATCGTTCCTACGGCCGGCGGTTGACCGTTGAGGGCCCGCCGGTCGCCGAATCTCTGCGGAGCCAGCGGACAAATTCGCCCATCAGGGAGGACTAGCCGCCGCTTCCGCTAATCTGACTGCTACCAGAGAAAGGAGGTGGTCCGAGCTTGTCTGACAGTTCTTGCGGGACCCTGGAGGTGTCCGGCCGCTAGGTCGGAGGCTGACCCCGCTTAGCGGAGTCCCCCCGCGACACCGACGCCGTGGGCGCCGGGAGTAGTCCCTCCGGTTTGAGCAGCCCACAGCGGTTAGGCAGTCATATTTGCGAAGGGCGCCGGCGTCGACGGCGCCCTTCGCGCGTCCTGGGCGCAATCCGTTCAAGCCCTCTAGGCTTGAGGCATGTGCCGAAACATCAGAACCCTCCACAACTTCGACCCGCCGGCGAACGAGGATGAGGTGCGTGCCGCGGCGCTTCAGTACGTCCGCAAGATCAGCGGCTACAACAAGCCCTCGCAGGCCAACCAGGAGGCGTTCGAGCGCGCGGTGGACGCCGTGAGCCACGCCTCGATGCACCTCCTCGCCGATCTACAGACGACGGCGCCGCCCAAGAAGCGCGAGGCCGAGGCGGCCAAGGCGAGGGCCCGGGCCGCACAACGCTACGCGGCGTAGAAAAGACCACCAACCTCGCCGTCTACGCTGCCAGGTACTGGCGCCAGGCCGTCGGGATCGTCGGACTCGCGACCTGGATGAAGACGTGCGGGCTCGGTGTTCGCGGTTGCTTGAGCAGGCGCATGCCCGCCTGACGCGGCAGCGCATTGCCCTTGCGCCGGTTGCAAGGCGCGCAGGAGGCGACGATGTTCTCCCAACTGGAGGACCCACCCTTGGAGCGTGGGATGACATGGTCGACGGTGAGATTCGAGCGCGCGCCGCAGTACTGGCACGTCCAGTCGTCACGAGCGAAAACAGCGCGGCGGGTGATCTTGCGCCGGTGGGTGTCACGGGGGATCCGGACGTAGGCGACGAGCCGGATCACCATCGGGCGTGGGATCGTGCAGCTCTCGGAGTGCAGGACGAATTCGGCCCGTTCGATGACCTCTGCCTTCTCCTTGAGGAGCAGCACGACGGCCCGGCGAACCGTGCACACGTTGATCGGTTCGTAGGTCGCATTGAGCACGAGCACCCGGCCAACCTCACGCCCGCGTCGCTGGTGCTCTGGATGCGACGCGGACCATGCTGGCGCTGGTAGTGAGCTGGCCATGGCCTGCGGCAGTTTACCGAGGGCGTCAGCGGCGGCCGTCGGCTGCGTTCAGCCCGCCGCGGATGCTCGGGCCGGCCGTTAGGCGGTCGGAAACGACCCGAGGACGCGCAACACCTGGACGTGCGAGCGCAGGGCCTCGAGCGCCTCGATGACCCGCGGTTCCGTGTCGCGTCCCTCGAGGTCGGCGAAGAACATGTAGCTGCCCAATCCCTGCTTCCGGGGACGCGACTCGATTCGGGTCAGGTTGACGCCGCGCGAGGCGAGCTCGGTCAGGCAGCGCACCAGCCACCCCGGCGAGTCCGACCCAGGGCCCCAGAACACGATCGCGGTCTTCCAGCCGGCGCCATTGGATCGAAGTTCGGGCTCACCGAGGGCGACTTCCGCGGGCGCCAGCCAGACGAAGCGCGTCTCGTTCCCTGGCAGGTCCTCGACGCCCGAGCGCAACACCACGCAGCCGTAGCGCTCGGCCGCGGCGCGCGTTCCCAGCGCCGCCCAGTTGCCGTTGTGCTCGGCCACCCGGCGGACCGCGTCGGCGGTCGAGCCGCCCGACATCACCGTTGCCCGTGGCAGGCGGGTGCGGATGAACCGGGCGCACTGTGCCGTGGCCTGGGCGTGGGAGACGACGACTTCGATCGCGCCCAGCTCGATCTCGCCACGAGCGATCAGGCATTGCCTTATCGGGTGCACGACCTCGCCGGCGATCGCCACCCTGTCGGTCTCCATCGCCAGCGCGTCGAGCGTCGCATTGACCGAACCCTCGAGGGAGTTCTCGATCGGGACAAGCGCTCGGTGCACCGTCCCCTCCTCGACGGCCATCACCGTGTCGAAGATGGTCGGGAACGAGACCAACTCGAGCTGCTGGTCGCCTACGGCGTCGAGGAGCGCCTCGTGGGTGAAGGTCCCCTCGGGCCCGAAGTAGCCGACTCGCATCCCGGACACGTTAGTCCGCGAGCTGCTGCTGACCGCCCTCGAGCGCTAGGCGGATCGCTTCGTTCTCCTCGGGCGAGAGCTCGAGTTCGGCCTTGCCGTTGTGCACCTGCTTGGTATACAGACGCGCCTGGTCGCGATGGTGGATCGAGGACAGGACGAGGCCCGAGCGGGTGGCGTCGAGGAGCGCGATCGAGGTCGACTGGCGCCCGGACATCTCGCCGTAGGCGTCGTAGCGGACCAGCGCGCGGTACGCCATCGTACCGTCGAGCCGGGTTTCCACCGTGCGCATCCGCTCATCGAGACGATCGGCAGCGTCCTGGACGTACTCGGACAGGGCCTCGAACTGTGACTGCAGTCCGGCCGCGTGGCTGACGAGGTCCTGGCGGCTGTCGCCGAGGACCGTTCGCTGGTCGGCCCGGACACGCCGGAGCCTTAGGGCCAGCGCGAGGCAGGTGAGCAGTGAGACGACCGCGACCGCCCCAGCCGCGATCGCAACGATCCCCACCGTGCTGGTCAGGTCGTGCACCTGCGACAGAATAGGCACCGGGGCGGTCAGGCGACCACTCGCGCGGGACGCGCCGGTTCGTAAAGGCCCGCCGAGCCTTTACTGGAACGAGACCGGGAAGGTCAGCGAGTTGTTGGCGGTGTTCTTCTCGCCGGGGACCGGCTCGACCGTGGCCTGGATCGTGTAGCTGCCGGTCGGTGGCGCGGAGCTGAGGGTGACCTGGCCGGTTGTCGACTGCCCGGCGGTCGTCTGTGGGACCACCTTCTGCCCGCTGATGTTCGTGCCCTGGACCGTGACCTTGAGGACGACATTGGTTTCGTTGTTGGTGCCGCCGTTGGTGAAGTGGAACGTGAAGGTCGGCGGCGGACTGGCCGCGATCGTGTTGGTCGACCCCGTTTGCAGGGTGTTGCCGCCGACGCTGACCGAGTCAAGCGAGTGGCCGTGGAGGCCGGGTGCGATCTTTCCGCTCCTCGACGCGGGCGCGTGGGCGCCGAGCTGGGACGCGACGTATGTCGGTTGCAGCCAGTTGAGACTGGGGAGGAACTGCCCGGCATTGATCATCTGGCCGTTGGCGCCGCCGACGCTGATGTCAGCTGCGTGTAGGGCTGCGGCAATCTGCGTGGTCGTGTAATCCTTGTACACGGCATCGGAGCCGTAGAACCGAGCCATCTGCGTGGTGATCGAGTTGATCGCGTCCTTGTTGGCGGAGGTGCCCAGGGCAGGTTGGATCTCCTGGGCGACGTTGGCGATCCCGTCCCTTCTCATCTGGAGTGCCAGCAGCAGGTTCTGCTGGGCTCCCCGCATCTCATCCGGGACGTCCAATCCCTTGGCCCGGCTCAGCTGGGCGTCCGCGCTCACGCGGGTCTCGTTGATCTGATTCTGGAGGTTGCTGGCGTTGGTCGAGCCACCGCCGCTGGAGAGCTGGTGGAAGAGCTGGTTGCCCGTGTTGTCCGACTGCTGGATCAGCGAGGCCACGCTGTTGTTGTAGTCCTTCAGTGCGGTGTTGCGCTGGCTGACCTGGCAGCTGTGGACGCCGAGCACGACGAGGACGATCACGACCAGGATGGCCGCGACAGCGATCGCGCGGCGGATCTGGATCGATTGCTTGTCGCCCGGCGGACGGCGGCCACTGCGCGACGGAGCTCGTCTACGCGCGGCCGGGCGCGGTGTCCTGGGGGGCTCCTCCGCGTCGTCGAAAAACGACAAGGTCTCTCGCTCCTTGTGGGGCTCGGAAAGCTCAGTATGACCGCCCCCACGGTTGGATAAACGTTCCCATGAGTTCGGCGCATCCCACGATTGCCCTTCAGCGCGCGCGAACCACGCAGGGACCAGCGCGTCGACGTGGAAAAGCCCACTGATGAGCGCGAGCCAGTTGCCCACTGCGCGCGTGTCGACCGTGGATCGCCGCCCCACGACGCCGCGGAGGCACCGCCCTACGCCCGAGGAGTCGCCGCTCGTACTCGAGCGCTACCGACTCCGCAGGCGACTCGGCTCGGGCGCTTTCGCCACCGTGTGGCTGGCCCATGACGAACGACTCGAGCGCGAGGTGGCGGTCAAGATCCTCGCCCCCCAACGGATCGTTACGGGACGCTTCGAGCGCGAGGCTCGCGCCGCGGCCCGGCTTGTACACCCAGCGGTTGTGACACTGTACGAGGCCGAGGCGGACGACGAGGGCGCCTACCTCGTGTCCGAGCTTGTCCGAGGGTCGACGCTCGACCAGTTGCTGAACGCCGGGCTGCTCTCGGACCGGGACATCGTCGCGATCGGCATAACGCTGTGCGACGCCCTGGCCTATGCCCATTCCCAGGGAGTCGTGCACCGCGACGTGAAGCCGTCCAACGTGCTGATCCCCGACGCACCGGTGAGCCCGTCGCAGGTGGCCAAGCTGACCGACTTCGGGGTAGCCCGGCTGGTCGGGGGAGATTCGCTCACCCGGACCGGCGACGTGGTCGGCACGGCTGCCTACATGGCTCCCGAGCAGGCGGAGGGCCTTGAGGTGGGCCCGCCAGCCGACCTATACGCCCTGGCCGTGGTCATGTACGAGGCCCTCACCGGTCTGAATCCCGTGCGCGCCGGCACGGCGGCCCAGCGGGCACGGCGGCTGGGTGCGTACCTGCCGCCGCTACGGCGCCAGCGTCGCGACCTCCCGCGCGAGCTCGGCGTGGCGATCGACCTCGCCCTTCGCCCGCGGCCGCGCGAGCGCGGCACGGTGGCGGAGCTGCGCAGGGCGCTGGCACAGGCGCACGAGGTCGCGGCTGACATTCCCGGCGTCGTCATCGGGGCCTGGCCTCGCAGCGGCGCGGCCACCGATACCCACGACAACGAGCCGGTCGTCATCCGTCCGGCGCCAGCGGCAGTCAAGGCCGCCTCGGCCGCCCGTGAGGAGACCGGGCCGGACGCCGCCGGCGACGAACTCGACCTGCTCGGCGTCCCGAACTGGCCGGCGCGCGCTCTGGCCGCCGGTGGCGCCGCGGTCGCCGCCGGCTGGGTCACCGCGCATGTCCTTGCCCCAGCTCCGCTCGCGCCCGCGGCCGCCGCCTTGCTCGCCTGCGTCGTCGTCGCTGTCCTGCCGCGACTTGGCTGGCTGGCGATGACCGCCGCGCTGGCGCTGGGCGCGACGGTGCAGGGCCGGCCAGGGGGTTCGGTGCTGATCCTCACCCTGGGGCTGATTCCGGTGCCGTTCCTACCCCGTGACGGCACCGCCTGGCCGCTTCCCGTGGGCGCGCCGCTTCTGGGGATGCTGGGTCTCGGAGGCGCGTGGCCTGCCGTGGCCGCGCGCGCCGGCGGCGCCTGGCGGCGCGGGGTGCTCGGAGCGCTTGGCTGGCTATGGCTGGTCCTGGCAGCGGCGATCAAGGGTTCCGGGTTGTATCTGAGCCTGCCCGCGGGAACGGCGCCACTGCATCTATGGGGGGGATCGCTACATCAGACGCTGGTACTGATGGTGCGGCCGATCTTCATCTCCGGGGCTCTCGTCGGGGCGCCCGTGTGGGCCATCGCCTCAATCACGCTGCCATGGCTTACTCGGGGGCGATCGCTGCCGGTGACGATCGTCCTGGTCACCGCGTGGTCCGCCACGGTCGTCTCGGCAACGACCACGGCGATTGCCCTCGTACACCCCGGGGAAACCCTGCTGCCATCCGGAACCGCGGTCGCCGGTGCCGTCGTGGGAGCGCTCATCGCCCTCGCGCCGGCACTCATGAGAGCAGCCCGCGAACGCGGCTGACTTCCGTAGCATGGAACCGCCCTGCGGGGCATCCCATGACTGTCCTGAGAAGCCTAGAGAGCAAAATTGCCGGCCTTGTCGAAGGCACGTTCAGCCGTGCCTTCCGGTCGGAGGTGCGGCCGGTCGAAATCGCCCGCAAGCTGGCCCGCGAGATGGAGGAGCACAAGGCTTCCTCGGTGTCCCGGACCTATGTGCCGAACGAGTATCGCGTGTTCCTGTCGCGCCGCGATCGCCAGCGCTTTGCCGACTACGAGGACGCACTGGCGGACGAGCTGTCCGGATACTTGCTCGAGCACGCCCGTCGCGAGCGGTTGGACCTCCTGTCCCGACCGGTGATCACGTTCGAAACCGATAACCGCCTCGGTCTGGGCGAATTCGGCATTCAAACTCGAGTCGTGCGCCCGCCTCAGCACCCCGAGGACGCGCCCGCGGCCGAGGAATCGGGGCGGACGATGATCTACAGCGCCGCCGGTCGCGTGGTCGAGCCACTCGAGGAGCGCGCCCGCACCCACAATCAGAGCGCCCTGTTGATGCTCGACGGCAAGCGGTTGGTCGTCGGCCCCACCGGCGTCACGGTCGGGCGCAGCCGGCAGTGCGAGGTGGTCCTGTCGGACCCCAACGTGTCGCGCCAGCATGCCGAGATTCGGCCGCGCGGTGGGGGTTGGATGCTCAACGATCTCGGCTCGACCAACGGTTCCACGCTAAACGGACGCCGCATCGACGGTCCGGAGATGCTCAAGCCCGGCGATGAGATCGAGGTCGGGACGTCGGTCATGAGGTTCGAGCTGGAGTAGGAAAAATCGATGCTCGAGCCCGTTTCAGTCGGTCTGAAATTTGGATTTCTGGCCGTGCTCTACCTGTTCCTTCTCTGGATGGTCCGCAGCACACTCAAGGACCTGCGACGAGGCAGGGGTGGAGACCGCCATCCCGCCGACCCCACCCCCAGCGATGCCACCGGCATGTATGCCGCCGCGGACGGCCTGGCCACCTTCGACGAGAACTTCGAGCCGCGACTGCTCGTCGAGCGCGCATCTGGACACGAGGCGGGCACGGCCTATGACCTGTCGGGGGGCGCGACGCTTGGGCGCGGAGACGTCGAGATCCGGCTCGAGGACCCGTTCGCCTCCTCGCGCCACGCGCGGATCTCGCGCCAGGGCCACCTGCTGGTGATCGAGGACCTCGGCTCTACTAACGGCACCTATCTCAACGAGGAGCCGCTGGGCGGACCGCAGCCCTTGCACTCGGGCGACCGCATCCGCATCGGCGACTCGGAGTTCTCCTACCTCCAATAACCATGCTCCGCGCCGCCGACATGACCCAGATGACCGACACCGGTCGCCAGCGCCGCGATAACGAGGACTCGATGTTCGCGCGGGCGCCGGTGTTCGTCGTGGCCGATGGCATGGGGGGCGCGCAGGCCGGGGAGGTTGCGTCGCGGATGGTCGTGGAGGCGTTCGAACGGGACCTCGGCGACTCGGGCAGCACCGAGGAGCGGCTGGCCGAACGCATCCGCGAAGCCAATCGGCAGATCTACGACGTCTCCCGCTCGCACAAAGAACACGAGGGCATGGGCACGACGGTTACCGCCGCCTATGTCGACGACACCGACCTGGCTATCGCGCACGTCGGCGATAGCCGCGCATACTTGTTCCGGGACGGCGAGTTGACGCGCCTGACCGAGGACCATTCGCTCGTCGAAGAGCTCGTCCGGCGCGGGAAGCTCACGGAGGAGCAGGCCGCCGAACATCCGCAGCGTTCGGTCATCACCCGCGCGTTAGGTCCCGAGGCGACCGTTGACGTCGACACCTGGAGCTACCCGGTGCGCGACGGCGACGTGCTGCTGCTGTGCAGCGACGGTCTCACCTCGATGATCAGTCAACAGCAGATCAGTGAGATCCTCGCCACGTCGTCGGATCTGGGTCGGGCCGGGGATCGCCTGATCCGGGCGGCCAACGAAGCCGGCGGCCGCGACAACATCACGGTGATCCTGTTCCGCCTTGAGGAGGTTGGCGGTCCGGCGCAGGCCGACGACTCGACGATCGTCGGCATCCCGGCGCCGAGCACGCCCCGGACGAGCTCCGCCACAGCACCGGCGGTGGCGAGCATCCCGGCCGCGGCCACCACCGAGGCCGCGCCGCCGTCCACCACGACGCCGAGCGCGAGGGCAACGCGGGCTCCACTGGCCCGCACACAGGGGCCGCCGCCAAGCCCGCCTCCGGCCAAGCGCGAGCGGCGCTACATCAAGCCGCTGGCCGCGCTCGTGGCCGTCCTGGTCGTGCTGTTCCTGGTCCTCGGCGGCGGCTATCTGGCCAGCCGCCAGCTGTACTTCATCGGGACCAATTCACAGGGAATCGTGACGATCTACCGAGGGCTGCCATACGACCTGCCCGCGGGCATCAAGCTCTACGAGACGTATTACGTCTCGGGCGTCCCCGCGTCGCTGGTCCCGGCCGACCGGCGAGGCTCGCTGTTCAACGACGACCTGCGCTCGCAGACCAGCGCCACGAACCTGGTACGCGATCTCGAGCTCGGAAGGGTGTCGAAGTGAGCGAGCGCAATCGAGAGCTGCTCGGTTTGATCCCGGCCTCGCTGCTGGTCACCGCCGGCTTCGCCGCCGTGTTCATCCAGCGCTCGAGCCATCTCACCAACCTGTCACTGACCTACGGCGCGATCTTCCTCGGCCTGTGCCTGGCCGCCCACGTGTTCATCCGGATAACGCTTCCCCACGCCGACCCCTACCTGTTCCCGTTGGTCGCGCTGCTGGCCAGCTTCGGGATCGTGATGGTGTACGGGATCGATCAGACGCTGGCTCGACAGCAGGCGCAATGGTTCGTCCTCGGCCTGGTCCTGTTCGCGGCCACGATCGTCATGTTCCGCGATTACCGCAAGCTCGAGCAATACCGCTATTTGATCGTCGCCGTATCGCTGGGCCTGCTGCTGATGCCGCGGCTGCCGGGGGTGGGCTATCAGGCCAACGGCGCATACCTCGGCATCCGGATTCCCGGGCTGTTCGTGTTCCAGCCGGCCGAGTTCGCCAAGATCGGGCTGGTCATCTTCCTGGCCAGCTACCTGCGCGACACCCGGCACGTGATGGTGATCGGATCGCGCCGGATCCTCGGGATCACGATCCCGCCGATCAAGTACTTCGGGCCGGTGCTGGTGATCTGGGGCCTGGCCATGGTGATCCTGTTCGTGCTCCATGACATCGGCTCCTCGCTGATGTTCTACGGCGGCCTGCTGGCCATCCTCTACGTCGCCACCGGGCGGCTGTCGTTCGTCGTCGTGGGCCTCGTGGCCTTCGCTCTCGGCGCCTGGTACGTGGGGACGCGCGTGCCCCACGTGCACGACCGGGTCGAGGCCTGGCTCAACCCGTTCAGCCCGCACGAGTACAACAAGATCGGCGGCAGCTTCCAGCAGGCCAATGCTCAGTTCGCGCAGGCGGCCGGCGGCTTCTTCGGGGAGGGCTTCGGCCAGGCGACCCTGACCATCCCCGGCACCGATTTCAATCTGCTTCCCGCCCCGCAGACCGACATGATCTATGCAGTGATCACCGATGAGCTGGGGCTGTTCGGGGCCGCGGCGGTGATCTTCACCTATCTGCTGTTCGTCGCCCGCGGCTTCAAGATCGCAGTGCTGGCCCGAGATTCGTTCTCGAAGCTGCTGGCCACCGGGCTGACCGCCGTGTTCGCGCTCCAGGTGTTCGTAATCGTCGGCGGCGTCACCCGCGTGATTCCACTCACCGGCGTCACGCTGCCGTTCATCTCCTATGGCGGCTCCTCGATCATCGCCAACTTCGTCTTGTTGGCGCTGCTGCTGCTCGTCTCCGATCGTGCTCGGAGGCAGACGTGAACGGCCAGATCGTCCGCCTGTTTGGGCTGTTCGTCGTGCTGTTCACGCTGCTGATCGTGTGGACGACGCGGTGGACGGTTATCGACGCGAAGTCGCTGCGCAACAATCCGCTCAACGACCGCACACTCGTGCAGGAGCTTCGGATCAGGCGGGGGAGGATCGTGGCCGACAACGGTGAGTCACTGGCACTGTCCAGGCGTGCGGTAGGCGGCACGTGGACGCGGTATTACCCGACCGGCCCGCTGTTCGCCCAGGCGGTCGGTTACTCGGATCCGCGCACGGGTCAGGCGGCCGGCCTCGAGCAGTCGCGCGGCGAGGAGCTGCGCGGACTCCAGACCGGGCTCAGCTCCGTGTTCGGGCCGACGACGTCGAACCGCGTCGGAGACGATGTGTACACGGCGCTTGACCCCAAGGCCCAGCAGGTCGCCGAACAGGAGCTCGCCGGACGCGCCGGCTCGGTCGTCGCGCTCGATCCCCAAACCGGTGCGGTCAAGGTGATGTATTCCTACCCGAGCTACAACGACAACCACCCACTCGCGCAAGGACCGGGCATCTCGCAGCTTAATCGCGCGACCCAGGGTCGTTACCCGCCGGGCTCGACATTCAAGGTCGTGACTGCGACGGCAGCGATCGACAGCGGCAAGTACACCCCCAACTCGATGGTCAACGGCAAGTCGCCGATCACCGTCTCCGGCGTGCCGCTGGCCAACGACAACAATCAAGCCTTCGGCCTGATCGATCTCATCACCGCGCTGACCTATTCGGTCAACACGGTGTGGGCCCAGGTGGCCGAGTCGGTGGGGCGCCCGACGATGACCAAGTACATGAAGCGGTTCGGCTTCTACTCCAAGCCACCGCTCGACTACCCGCCCGACCAGATTCACCCCAGTCAGCCGTATCCGCCCGGCAGCAACCGCCCCTACCCACCCGGAAGCCCGCGGGAGGACATCGGGCGGATCGGCATCGGTCAGGGCGGCCTTCAGGTCACGCCGCTGCAGATGGCGATGGTCGCCGCGGCGGTGGCCAATGGCGGCAAGCTGATGAAACCCAACTTCACCACCAAGGTCGTCAACCAGGACGGCCAGACGGTGGAGACGATCAAGCCATCGGTGTACAGCCAGGTGATGAAGCCCTCGACCGCGGCCCAGATCACTCAGATGATGAAGCGGGTCGTCGACGAGGGCACCGGTACGCCCGCCCAGCTCGGCGGCATCAGCGTGGCTGGCAAGACCGGTACCGCGTCGGTCGGTCTGGCTGGTTCCAACCTCACCCAGCCGTGGTTCATCGGCTTCGCTCCTGTGCCCAACCCGAAGGTCGCGGTCGCCGTCACCGTCGAGCGCACCGACGGCGGCTTCGGGGGCACCGTCGCCGCCCCGATCGCTCGCGACGTGATGCAGACCCTGCTCTCCGAAGGTCAATGACCGTGGACGGAGCCCACTAGATGCCCGAGCTCGCCACCGGCACCCTGATCGACGGCCGCTACCGGGTTCTGTCGCGTCTGGGCGCGGGCGGCATGGCCGACGTGTTCTGCGCCGAGGACCAGCAGCTCGGTCGCAAGGTGGCGGTCAAGCTCTTGCACCGCCGCTTCGCCGAGGATCCGGGCTTCGTCGAGCGCTTCCGCCGCGAGGCCCAGGCCGCAGCGGGCCTCCAGCATCCCAACGTCGTCGGCGTGTATGACCGTGGCTCCTACGACGACACCTACTACATCGCGATGGAGTATCTCCCGGGCCGATCGCTCAAGCAGCTGATCCGCCAGGAGGCCCCGCTCGACTCGGTTCGTGCCATCGACATCACCATCCAGATCCTCAAGGCCGCCCGCTTCGCTCATCGTCGCGGGGTGATCCACCGAGACCTCAAGCCCCACAACGTGATCATCGACGACAGTGATCACGCCAAGGTGACCGACTTCGGCATCGCGCGCGCGGGCGCCTCGGACATGACGGAGACGGGGTCGATCATGGGCACCGCGCAGTACCTGTCTCCCGAGCAGGCGCAGGGCCATGCCGTCAGCGCCGCCTCGGACCTCTACTCAGTCGGCGTGGTCCTGTACGAGATGCTCACCGGGCGCGTGCCCTTCGATGGTGAGTCGGCGGTGACCATCGCGCTCAAGCACGTCTCCGAATCACCTCCTCCTCCGAGCGTGCTCATCCCGGCCATCCCGCCCGAACTCGAGCAGGTGGTCCTGTGGTCGCTGAACAAGAATCCGGCCGATCGGCCGGCCGACGCTGATCAGTTCATCACCGTTCTCGAGCAGGTCAAGGCGCAGATCCTGTCGGGAGCGCGCGGCGAGCGCACCGCGAGCTTTGCCGCCGTGGGCATGGTCGGCGCGCTGGGCGAGGTCGCCCCGGCTCCGGTGGCCGGCGAGGTGGTCGACGCCCCCACGGGCTGGCCCCGCGAGCCGTTTCCGTCCACCGACGGCGACCAACCCGAGCCCGAGCGCAAGAAGCGGCGCTGGTGGCTGTGGATCGCGGCGCTGGTCGCCTTGCTACTCGCCGGTGGGGTGGCCGCGTATCTGCTCACCAGACCGGTGACCAAGACGGTGCCGAACGTAATCAACGAAACACTGAGCACGGCCATCACCAACGTCCAGAATGCGGGCTTTACTGCGGCCACGATCTACGTGCAGGACCCCAGACCGCCGGGCACGGTGATCAGCCAGAACCCGCAACCTTCGACCAAGGCCAAGGAGGGCTCCACGATCACGCTGAAGGTCTCGCAGGGGCCGGGTAACACCACGGTGCCGACCGTGGTCGGCTTGACCGAGCACGGAGCGGTGCGCGCGATCAAACGGGCGCGTCTGAAGCTCGTCGGCATCCGCAACGAGAGCTCGAACCAGATCACCGCGGGCGAGGCCACGCGAACCCAGCCCGGCGCCGGCCAGCAGGAGCCCGTCGGGACCGGGGTGACGCTGTTCATCTCCACAGGCCCGGCCCAGGCGGCGGTGCCCGGCGTGATCGGCGAGAGCGAGGCAAACGCCAGACAGGCACTCGCGAATGCCGGCTTCAATGTGAGTACCACCAGCCAGGTCTCGAGCTCGGCGCCGGCGGGCACGGTGATTTCCCAGAGCCCGTCGGGCGGCGCGCTCGAGCCGAAGGGCGCCACCGTAACGTTGGTTATCGCCCAGGCCGTGCCCACGGCCTCCGTTCCCAACGAGGTCGGCCAGACCGAGGCGGCGGCGGTCGGCGCCCTCACATCGGCCGGGTTCAAGGTCTCCAAGCAGACGCAGGACGTGACCAAGCAGTCCAAGGACGGGATCGTGCTCAGCCAGAGCCCGGGCGGCGGGACCGCGAAGAAGGGGAGTACGGTGTCGATCGTCGTCGGCCACTTCCGGCCGCCGCCCCAGCCACCTCCCACGACGAGCACAACTCAGTCGACAACCACGACTGACTCGTCCACGAAGACCACCAGCACGACCAAGACATGACCTCGCTACGCGTTGCCGTGCTCGGCGGCGGTCGTTCCTCCGAGCACGATGTCTCCCTGGCTTCGGCCGAATCCGTGCGCTCCGGGCTGAAGGATGCCGGTCACGTGCCGATCGACATCGAGGTGGGGCGCGACGGCGTGTGGCGGCGCGACGGCACCGAGCTGACCGTCGCGCTGGGCCGCCGCCTGCACGGGGTCGACGTCGTGTTTCCCGCCCTGCACGGACCCTACGGCGAGGACGGCACCGTCCAGGGTCTGCTCGAGTGCCTCGACCTTCCATACGTCGGGGCCGGCGTGCTGGCCTCGGCGCTGTGCATGGACAAGGTCGCGTTCAAGGACCTGATGGCCCACGCGGGGATTCCGCAGGTTGCCCACCGAGCCGTGTCGCAGGCGAGCTACAGCGCCGAGCCGGCGGCGGTGCTCCACCGACTCGCCGAGCTGGGGCTGCCGGTGTTCGTCAAGCCGGCCCGGCTGGGCTCGTCGGTGGGGATCGGTCGCGTCGCCGCGGCCGACGAACTGCCCGCCGCGCTCGAGGCGGCGTTTTCGCACGATCCGTTGGCACTCGTCGAGGCCGCCGCCAGCGGTCGTGAGGTCGAGTGCTCGGTGATGGGCAACGAGGATCCGGTTGCCTCGCAGCCGGGCGAGATCCTGCTCGCCACCGGGGAGTCGGGCTGGTACGACTACGAGGCCAAGTACACCCCGGGCGGCATGGAGTTGATCGTCCCTGCCCGCATCCCCGACGACGTCCGCGATCGCGTGCGCGAGCTGGCCGTCAGCACCTTCACGCTGACCGGTTGCCGCGGCCTGGCCCGCGTCGACTTCTTCGTCTCCGGAGAGGTCCTGGTCAACGAGCTCAACACGATGCCCGGCTTCACCCAGACGAGCGTGTTCGCCTCGCTGTTCGCCGCCAGCGGGGTCACCTACCCGGAGGTGCTCGACCGGCTGCTGGCGCTGGCGATCGAACGCTACGAGGCAGAGGGTCGGCACCGGCACTAGGTCGCCTCACGAGACGTGGGGTGAGGGAGGTGCGCTGCGGCGAGGAAATTGTGTTCGCCCGCAAGAGCACCCCACCGAGCTACTTGTAGCTATACAGCGTGATCTCGTTGATCTGCAAGTGATCTCGCCCACCCAGGCTCGTCACCCACAGCAGGTAGTAGCGGAACTTGCTCGTGGCCCCGAGGTGGATCACCTGGTGGGTCCCGACCTTGGCCTGGGGGGCGACCTGGACCCAGCCGGGGTCGGGCCACTTGGTCGCCGGCGGCTGCGTGTTGCGCGCGTAGACGCCGGCCGTGAAGCCGGGCGTCGTGGTCGTGACGCGCATCACGCGGGCGATGGTGCCGGGGTTGGCGTCGACGTAGATGCCCACGCCGGCCTTCTCGAGCGCGTCGCTGTAGTACGTCTGCGTGCTCCAGAAGGTGCTCGTCTGGTTGTCGATGGCCAGGCTGGCGTCGGGATGCTCGTCGGTCGGATTCCCGAGTGGGTTGTAGCCGTGCGCGCAGGTCTCACATAGGTGAACGGAGGTGAGCTGTTTGCTTGGGGCCGGCTGGGGTGGTGGCCCGGTCCCGTGGTGCGTACGGCTGGTCAGCCACACCGCGCCACCGCCCAGGATGGCCAC
The DNA here is from genome assembly GCA_963749545.1 of uncultured Solirubrobacterales bacterium. GTDB lineage: Bacteria > Actinomycetota > Thermoleophilia > Solirubrobacterales > Solirubrobacteraceae > Palsa-465. The sequence continues at coordinate 159,108 of CAVVNG010000019.1, read as the reverse complement.
CACGATGAGGGCCAGCAGCAGCGCGGTGGCGGGATGGCGTAGGCGGAACGGGATTCGCCGCTGGGCGCTCGTGGGCAGCGTGCGGAGCACGGTCGTCACCTCGCCGGTGGCGCTCCCGGCGCGGGCCGTCTCGATCGCCAGCGCGTCCTCGAGGTCGGCGATCAGCTCGGCGTCGTTGGCGTAGCGGTCCTCCTGGCGCTTGGCGGTGGCGGTGTCGACCACGGCGGCCAGCGCGGCAGAGACCTCCGGGCGCTTGGCCTGGACGTCGGGCATCTGGTCGCGGACGTGCTTCATCGCCACCGCGACCTGGCTCTCGCCCTTGAACGGCACCTCGCCGGTCAGCATCTCGTACAGCCCGACACCGAGCGAGTACAGGTCCGACTGTCCGGTCACGCGCTGGCCCAGGGCCTGCTCGGGCGAGACGTAATCGGTGGTGCCGAGCACGCGCCCGTCCGCGGTCAGGCCCTCCTCGTCGAGCGTGCGCGCGATCCCGAAGTCGGTGACCTTGGCCGAGCCCTCCTCATCGATCAGGACGTTCTGCGGCTTGACGTCGCGATGGACGATGTGGCGCGCGTGGGCGGCGCCGAGGGCGCGCGCGATCTCGATCGCGTAGGCCACGGCCTCGTTGATCGGAAGTCGCCCCTGGCGGCGGATCCGCTCCTTGAGCGTCTCGCCCTCGACGTACTCGAACACGATGTAGGGACGGCTCTCGTCCTCGCCGGCGTCGATCACCCCGACGACGTGGGGATGTGATAGCTGCGCGACGGCCCGCGCCTCGCGCCGGAAGCGCTCGAGCTGGTCCGAGTCGCTCGCCACCTCCCGGTTCATCAGCTTGATCGCCACCTGGCGCTCGAGCGTCTCGTCCAGCGCCCGGTACACCGTGGACATGCCGCCGGCGCCGATGCGTGCCTCGAGCCGGTACCGGCCGCTGAGGGTCGTTCCGAGCAGCGTGCTCATCTAGTGGCAGGCCCGGCAAGTTCGTTCGTATTCGAGTCGTCCGCGGCGGCTTCTCGCTGCGCCGGCGCTGCCCCTCGGCGTAGCGCGGCTACGCCGTCGGTCCTGCATCCCGGCGGGCCACCGCCGGTGACGCCTCTCGGTGCAAACGAATTCACGTGGACGACCACTACCAGCCTTTATTTTGCGGCACGAGCGGGGTTCGCGAGACCTACAACTGCCGCAGCCCACTCGAGTCTCCGCTCAGCCCCAGCGGCGGCAGGCTGAGTGCTCCAGCCTGCTCGGTCAGCCGTCCGACCTGCGCCGCCCCCGGATGCCACCTCTCCAGCAGCTTCACCGCCGCGTCCGCGCGATCGGCGGGCACGGTCGCGCAGAAGCCGCAGCCCATGTTGAAGACCTCCCACATCTCGGCGGCGCCCACGTCGCCCAGCTCGGCGATCAGCGAGAACACCGGCGGCGCCGGCAACGGTGACGAGATCTCGTAGCCGATGTCGGCGCCGATCCGCAGCAGGTTGAGCACCCCTCCTCCGGTGATGTGGGACAGACCGTGGACGGGTATGTCGCTGCGGAGCAGTTCGAGCACGGCGCGCACGTAGATCGTCGTCGGCTCGAGCAGCACGTCGGCCACCGAGTCGCCGCCGAGCGCATCCGGCGTGGCGTCGAGCGCCAGCCGCCCCTGATCGAGCAGCGCCCGCCGCGCCAGCGTGAGCCCGTTCGAATGAACGCCCGAGGCGGGCAGGCCGATCAGCGCATCGCCGGGGTGGCACGCGCTCCCGTCGACGATCCGATCGAGCGCGACCGTTCCGAATGCTGAGCCCACGAGATCGAAGCCAAAGGGCGACGGGTGGCCGCGGATCACCTCGGGCAGCTGGCACACCTCGCCGCCGGGAATCTCGACCCCGGCCAGCTCCGCGCCGGCCTTCAGCCCCAGGGCCAGATCGCGCAACAGGGCGGGGTCGGCCTCCTCGACGGCCACATAGTCCAGCAGCGCGATCGGCTCGGCGCCGACGCAGATCAGATCGTTGACGTTCATCGCCACGCAGTCGATTCCGATCGTGTCGAACCGCCTTGCCTGCTCGGCCACGATCACTTTCGAGCCGACGCTGTCGGTGGCCAGCGCCACGCCCAGTCCGGGGGCGACCTCGAGCACGCTCGCGTAATGGCCGGGCAGCGGCACGGCCCGCGAGGCTCGGCCCGGGTCGATACCGCGCAGGATCTCGACGATCGCCTCGACCCCCTGGTCGGCCTGTGCGGTGTCCACACCCGCAGCTGTGTAGGCATCCGTCACGACACAATTGTCCTGCATCGGCAAGACGGTCGACGGGCCGTGGCTCAGCCGCGTCGGGCGCGCCACAGCTTGGCCAGCACAATCGCACCCAGCGCCGTTCGGTACGCCGCGTAGGGAAGCAGCGAGCGGTCGCGTTCGACCTGCCGGATCAACCACGTCGACGACAGGGTGGAGGCGAACGAGGCACCCGCACCGGCGGCGAACGCCGCCCACGCATCGCGGGGGAGCCCGCGCCGCCGCAGCCGAACCCCCTTGAGCACCGTGGCTCCCGCGATCACCGGCAGCGCGACGTGGCGCGAGAGCCGGTTGGCATCCTCGCGAGTGAAGTGGCGCAGCCGGGCGGCCGCGAGGGTGGCCCCGTTGCGCGAGACGCCGGGCACGAGCGCGCACGCCTGTGCCACCCCGAGCCACAGTGCGTCGCGAGCGTCGGCCTGCTCGTGGGTCCGCGTTTGCGGCTCGCGATCGGCCATCGCCATCACGCCCGCGCCGGCGATCAGCCCCCAGGCGATCGTCGCCGGGGTACCAAGCTTCTGCTCGATCGGACGCTCGAGGGTGTAGCCGACGACCGCCGGCGGCGCGAACGACAGCGCAACGAGGAGGAGTCGGCGGGTGTTCAGATCTTGCAGCACATCACCCACCTCGTGGCGCAGGGTCAGAAGCAGTGCGGCGGCGGTGCCGGCGTGGAGGGCGACCTCGAAGGACTTGCGCAGCTCGTCGTCGACGTGCTGGTAGTCCCACTGGAGCAGCCACGGTACGAGCGTCAGGTGGCCGGAAGATGAGATCGGCAACAGCTCCGCGGGCCCGTGGAGCGCCCCCAGGGCGAGGGCGTGAGCCACCGACAGCTGCGACCGGCGCAGCGCTTCCGGCCGGCGTCGCTCAGGCGGCGACATCCGGCGCCGGTCCGCCACCTCCGCCGCGTGATCGGCGCACGATCAGATACACGATCAGGCCGACCAGAATCGCGGCACCCACATAGTCGACGTACTCGAGATTGTGGCGCCAGCTCTGCCAATCATTGCCAACCGCCTGCCCCAGGAAGGCGAGGCCGACAATCCACGGAATCGACCCCAACGTGGCGAGGATGAAGAAGCGCGGGAAGGGCATCTCGGCGATCCCCGCGGCGTACGGAAACGCCGCGCGCACGACGGGCACGAGGCGGGAGAAGAAGATCACCGGGTCTCCATAGCGTTCGAACCAGCGGTGCGCCAGCTCGAGGCGATGATGGCTCACGTGCAGCTTGCTTCCCCGCCGCTCGAGGACTTCGGCGCGCCCGTAGTAGCCGATCGCATAGGCGATCGACGCCCCGGTCATGTCTCCGACGAGACCCGCGATGATCACTCCCAGCATCGGCAGGTGATGATCGGACACGTTGAAGCCGGCGAACAGCATCGTCGGCTCGGTCCCGGGCAAGCCGATCACGCCGGTCGTCATGGTCATCAGCCAGACGCCGAAGAGGCCCAGATCGTTGATCACGTGCGTCGCCAGAGTGACCAGCGAGTCCGTGACGGAAGCGGTCATGATCAGCAAGGCGCCTAGCCTAGCGAGGGGGGGACGACGGTTGAGCCCGGGTAGGGTTCCCGACGATGAGTATTCCTTTATTCGATACGGCCACGCCCCTGGCGCCGCTGCGCGCGGCGATCGGGGCCAGAGTGTCCGAGGTCCTCGATCACGCCCGCTTCATCCTCGGTCCCGAGGTCGCGGCGTTCGAACGCGAATTCGCGAACTACCTCGGCGTGCGCCATGTGATCGGCGTGGCGAACGGCACCGACGCCATCACGATCGCGCTCCGCGCGCTGGGCGTGCAGGCGGGCGACGAAGTCGTCGTTCCGTCGTTCACCTTCTACGCCACCGCCGAGGCCGTCGTCAACGCCGGTGCACGACCGGTGTTCTGCGACGTCGATCGTGACACACGAAATGTGACGCCCGAGACCGTCAAGGCGGCTCTGACCCCGCGCACCGCGGCCATCGTGGCCGTGGATCTGTTCGGCTGTCCGGCGCCGTTACCGGCGATCAGAGCGCTGGGGCTGCCCGTGCTCGAGGATGCCGCCCAGGCCGCTGGCGCGTCCCTCGACGGACACAAGGCGGGCGCACTCGGCGACGCGGCGACCTTCTCGTTCTACCCGTCGAAGAACCTTGGCTGTTTCGGCGATGGTGGAGCGGTCGCCACCGACGATGACGGGGTGGCCGAGCTGACCCGGACGCTTCGCTTTCACGGCTCGCGCGACAAACAGTCGTTCCAATATGTCGGTTACAACTCGCGGCTCGATGAGCTTCAGGCCGCGATCCTGCGTCTGCTGCTGCCCGAGCTCGATCGCTGGAGCGACGGGCGGCGAGCCGCCGCACGCGCCTACGAGGACGGCGGGCTCGGCGGACACGTTGCACTTCCGGTGCCGCAGAGTGGGGCCGACCCCGCGTGGCACCTGTACGTGATCACGCATCCGGAGCCCGACCGTCTGCGCGAAGTGCTGGCCCAGGAGGGGATCCAGTCTCGCGGCTACTACCGGACGCCCGTGCACCGACAGGCGGCGATGGCTCCCTTCGCCGGCGGTGCCCACCTCCCGGTCACCGATGCGCTGGCGGCAGAAAATCTAGCCCTCCCGATCAGCCCGGTGCTGGAGCCGGCCCAGTCGCGACAGGTGATCGCGGCCGTGGCCGGCCTGCCCGCGACGTGAGGGTTTGGATCGACCTCACCAACTCGCCGCATGTCCTGGTTATGCGGCCGATCATCGAAAGGCTGCGGGCGCAGGGCCACGAGGTCCAGGTCACCGCGCGTGACTTCGCTCAGACGCTCGAGCTGTGTGAGCGGTTCGGAATCGAGCACACGCCGATCGGTCGCCACCGTGGCGCCACGCTGCTGGGCAAGGCGGGAGGCCTCCTAACGCGCTCAGGCCAGCTGGTCCGCTGGGGCCGCGGGCGCCGATTCGAGCTTGCGCTCGGTCACGGGTCAAATGACGTTACGGTGGCGGCCGCGCTGCTGCGGATTCCCAGCGCGACGATGTTCGACTACGAGTGGGCAACGGTGCAGCACCGCGTCAACTGCCGCCTGGCGCGGGCCGCCGTCGTACCCGATGTGATCCCGCCGGACCGTCTCTACCGTCTCGGCGCGCGCGGCAAGCTCCGCACCTATCCGGGCATGAAAGAGGAGTATTACCTGGCCGATTTCGAGCCCGATGACGCGGTCCTGGCCGAGCTGAATCTCGATCGCGCCGACCCGATCGCGGTGGTCCGGACCCCGCCCGAGGTGTCGCTGTACCACCGCTTCCACAACGAGCTGTTCGCGCAGGTGCTTGACCGCCTCCGCGGTGCGCAGACCGTGGTCCTTCCTCGCACGGCGGAGCAGCTAAAGCGGCTGGCCCGCGAGCCAGGACTCATCGTCCCCCAGCAGGCGCTCGACGCACAGTCGTTGATCGCCTACGCCGATCTGGTCGTGTCCGCGGGCGGCACAATGAACCGAGAAGCAGTGGCTCTCGGCACGCCCGTACTGACCGTGTTCGAGGGCCGGTTGGGGGCGGTCGACGAGAGCCTGATCGCGGCGGGGCGTCTGAGGCGCCTCACGTATGCCGACCAGGTCGAGTTGACAAAACGCGTGCAAAACACCGGAAACGAGGGTCGCGTGAGGCGGGATCCGCAACTCTTGGTCGAATTACTGGTTACTCCCCGTTAACGGCCGCTACCCTAATTTGATCTGACCGCCCCTGTCCGCGGCCGGGGGGGCGTGTACGACCGTTGCAAAAATCCGGAGCACTCACGATGTCAACCTACGCACGGCCGCGCCGGCTCGCGGTCATTTCCATACTCGCGCTGGCCGCGCTGGCCATCGTGCTCCTCTCGGGCGGCTCACCCACGAGAAGCGCCGCCGCCACGCGTGCGGTCTACGTCTACCCGATCTCCGGCAGCGAAGTTGCGCCGCCGCACTCCCAGATCACGTTCCGCAACGTGTCGGCTAGCCGGCTCGGATCGATCTCCGTCACGGGTTCAAAGAGCGGCGCGCACTCGGGTCGCGTCGAGGCCGACTCCGATGGGAGAGGCGGCAGCTTCCTCCCCAGCAAGGGATTCACGCCCGGTGAGACGGTCACGGTGCGGACCCATCTGAACATCTACGACGGCCACAAGGGAACCTTCCAGTTCAAGGTCGCGACGCCGGCCGGTGGGATTCCCGATAGTCCGTTCGGGCCCGCGGCCAGGGTGCGTGGCGACGTCTGGAGCTTCCACTCGCGTCCAGACCTGCACCCCGCCTCGGTCAGGGTCGTCCATGGTCCCTCGCACACCGATCATGGCTACATCTTCGTCGCGCCCGAGTTCGGACCGCTGCAGAAGGGGCCGGAGATCCTCGACTCTCAGGGCCACCTGGTCTGGTTCAAGTCCGCGCCCGGCGACTGGATGGCGACGGTGGTCAGAGTGCAGAGGCTCTACCGCAAGAACGTGCTGACCTGGTGGCAGGGAAGGTTCGGGGCCGGAGTCGGGGCGGGTGAGGACGTGATCAACGACGACCACTACCACCAGATCGCCGTTGTCAGGGCGGGCAACGGGCTCTACGCGGACCTCCACGCCTTCGTCATCACGCCTCAGAACACCGCTCTGATCGCGATTGAGGAGCCCATCCGCTACAACGCCTCGTCGGTTGGCCAGCCGACGAACCAGGTCGTGTTCAACTCCGTCGTCCAGGAGATCGACATCAAGACGGGTCTCGTCCTGTTCCAGTGGGACGCGCTCGACCACATCCCGCTGCGCGCCAGCTACACCAAGTTCCATGGGGCCAACCACCCCTACGACTACTTCCACCTCAACTCTGTCTTCAAGGACCGCGATGGCAACATCGTCCTATCGGGTCGCTCGGTGTCATCGGTCTACAAGGTGGCGCTCAGCAACGGGCACATCATGTGGACGCTGGGGGGCAAGCACTCGAGCTTCAAGATGGAGCCCGGCGCCTCCCCTGCGTTCCAGCACGACGCGGTCCCGCGGTATCACAACGTTGTTTCCGTGTTCGACAACGGCGCCGGGCTGTTCAACGTCCATTCCCAGTCCCGGGCGCTGTGGGTGAAGATGAACTTCCACAACCACACGGCCTCGGAGGAGAAGGAGATCTTCCACGCGCCGCCGGTGCTGTCGACCTATGAGGGCACCGTTCAGCAGCTGCCGGGCGGTCACACCTTCGTCGGCTGGGGCCATCAGCCCTGGTTCAGCGAGTACAACTCCTCGCGCCAGGACATCTTCAACGCTCGCTTCGTCGACAACAATGCCAGCTTCAGCGCCTACCGGTTCCGCTGGAACGGCTATCCGCACACCAAGCCCGCGGTGGCGGCCTCGAACAGCCACGGCAGGACATGGGTGTATGCGAGCTGGAACGGCGCCACCGGCGTGCACAAGTGGCGGGTGCTGGCTGGCTCGAGCTCGAAAAAGTTGCATCGGGTGGCGACGGTCAGGCGGACGAACTTCGAGACCGCGATTCGGATCTCATCGGCTTCGTACGTCGCCGTGCAGGCGCTAGCCGGCAAGAACCGCGTGCTGGCCACGTCGTCGACCATTCGGGGGTGATCGCGGTGATCGGTGATAGTCCCCCGCATCCGTGGCGACCGCCCGCAACATATCCCGCATGCCCGTGTTTCGGAGCGCAGTGGTCTCCGCCACGGTGACCTGCCATCTCGACCGAAGGATCGTTTCTAGATGTCAAAAGCAAGACTTGTGATTGCCGCGTTGGCGGCGATCTTGTGCTCCGGGGCGGTGGCGATGAGCGCCGTGGCCAAGCCGCTGTGGAACTTCACCACCCGCGGCGCCTACTCGTTCGTCAGCCAGCCGAAGTTGCACCCGCCCAAGCTGATCTGGAAGGTCAAGCACGGGGTCACTCTGGCCAACGGTTACTTCCTGATCGCCAACGCCCCCAACCTGGCGCCGGCAAGATGGCGGGGCAGAGCGGCCCCGAGCTGATCGATCGCCACGGCCACCCGGTGTGGTTTGTGCCCGTCTCGCGTAACGTCGTGGCCAACAACCTGGCCCTGCAGACCTACAACGGCAAGCCGGCCCTGAGCTACTGGGTGGGCGTCGAGAACGCGGCTGGCGTGATCAAGAGCGGCAAGGACATCGTCGTCAATCAGCAGTACAAGACGGTCGCCACGCTCAAGGGAAAGAACGGCTGGATCGTCGACCTGCACGAGATGGTGATCGACGGCAAGGATGCTTGGGTGATCGCCTCCAAGAGCGAGCGCAAGGATCTGCGCCCCGAGCACGGCCCGCGCCACGGGACGTTCGTCGACAACGCGGTGCAGGAGTACGACCTGACCAACGGCAAGCTGCTGTACACCTGGGATGCCGCCGATCACGTCAAGCTCGGCGACACCTTCATCAAGTTCATCCGCAACGGTGTCTGGGACCCGTACCACATGAACTCGCTCCAGCTCACCGGGAGCAAGACGTTCCTGGTCTCGCTGCGCAACACCTGGGCCGCGTACCAGATCGACATGTCCACCGGCAAGGCCGACTGGACGCTGGGCGGCAAGCACAGCACCTTCAGGTTCAAGGGCAAGGCTCAGTTCCAGTGGCAGCACGACGTGCAGCTACACCGGAACAACGTGGTCAGCGTGTTCGACGATCACTGCTGCAAGGTCAACAGCAAGGGCCAGCTGCTCGTCCCCAACGGCCCGACCCGCGGCCTCGTGCTGAAGCTCAACATGGGCAAGAAGACCGCCACGATGACCAAGCAGTACACGCGCGGGAAGCACTTCTACGCGGCCTTCCTGGGCGACACCGATCTGCTCTCGAACGGTGGCGCGGTGATCGGCTGGGGGTCGTCGCAGCCGTTCTTCTCGGAATACGGCCGTTCCGGCAGCTGCTGCTCGACGTCCAATTGCCGACCAACACGACCAGACATATCGCGCGACGCTCGATCACTGGACCGGCACGCCGAGCAAGCCTCCGGTCGGAGCGGTGAAGACCAAGGGCGGCCGCGCCACCGTGTACGCGAGCTGGAATGGCGCCACCGGAGTGTTCAAGTGGCGGGTGCTGGCCAGCAACGGCAGCAAGCCCCTTTCGGCTGTGGCCACTCATGGCAACGACGGGTTCGAGACGAAGATCGCCCTGTCGAAGAAGTACACGAACTACGAGGTCGTCGCGCTCGACCGCAAGGGCAAGACGATGCGCGTCTCCAAGGTGTTCCCGCGCACGTTCGGGAGCTACTAGAAGGCTGGTCTCGGCCATCGCTGCGGGCGCTGGGCGCCCGCAGCTGGTCCGAGGTGGTCCGCCGGGTGCACCCTGCCGGGACCGCCCTGAGATGCTCTGAGGCGGGCGCGCCCGCCTCGGAGCGCCGGGATGGGTATGCAGGGGTCGCTGCACCCGCGGGGTCGCTGGACCCGCAATCGCCGGCGAACCCGGACCGGCCGCGGCAATCGCCCGCGAACCCGGCCCGCCGCGGAACGCCGGCGACCGGCCGGCAATGAAAAACGTGGCAAAACCCCACGCCATCCGCAACATCGGTCACATAAGCCCCTCCCGCACGCTTATGTGACCGCGGCGCGCCAGCGTGGAGTTGATTTGTCACCTTTTCCCGCTGGCGGTGCACGCGAGTGGATGCGGCAACTCCCCGCCTACCGCGCCCACGAACGACCAAAACTCGGGCTCAGTTCGAGGAAGAGGCCACGGACCCTCGGAGGCCCGGCGCTGTCGGGGACCGAGCCAGGCGGCACAGGTCCACGCTGCAACGAACGTTGCAGTCAGGCCTGATCGTCGGCGCTGACGGCCAGGCCCGCCGCGCGCCAGGCCTGAAAGCCGCCGATCAGGTCGGTGGCACCGGACAGCCCGAGCTCCTTGAGCGTGGCTGCGGCGAGGCTCGACTGATAGCCCTCGTCGCACATGACGATCTGTCGCTGCTCTGGCCGCGCGGCCTCCTCGTCGCGCCACTCGGAGGCCGGATCGCAGCGCCATTCGAGCACGTTTCTGGGTATGAACCGAGATCCGGGAACGACACCGTCGCGGCGGCGCTGACTCTCCGCTCGGATGTCGATCAGCAGCGCGCCCTCGTCCATGGCCGCGAGCGCCTGCTCGGGCGTGACGCGGTCGAGCTTGGCCCGGGCTGACTCGAGCAGCTGATCCACGGTTTGCCGACTCATCGACCCCATCGTAGGGCGCTAACGTCCTCTTAGTGAGGGGATCTCACCCCCGGGACTAGAATTTCGCGCTGCATGCGCCGGCGGATGAGATCCGCGGCCTTTCCCGTTCACCGCCATTCGATTCCGCAGGTGCTGGTGGACGGTCTCCTGGTCGCCCTCGGTTACTACCTCGCGTTTCAGCTGAGGTTCGACGGCCATGTCCTGAGACGCTACGACAAGCTGTTCGACAGCACGATCTGGTGGGTCGTCCCCGTCTCGCTCGTCTCCCTGGCGGCCTTTGGCGTCTACCAGCGGTTGTGGACGTTCGTGTCGCAGCGCGACTACGAGGCCGTGGTCAAGGGCGTCGTCGTGGCCACGCTGATCATCGTCGGGGCCATCGACCTGCTGCACCCGGTCCAGACGGCACCGCACTTCAAGCACTTCGAACTCGTCTCCACTGCGGTCACGCTCCCCGCCAGCGTCGTCGCGCTGTTCTTTCTCCTCACCCTGGTCATGCTCTTCGCGGCACGGTTCCTCGTCCATCTCGTGGTGGAGGGGCGCGTGCGGAGCTTCCGCGTCGCCAAGGGTGCCCGCGAGGTGCTGATCGTCGGTGGCGGCGACGGCGGCCGCCTCGTGGCTCGCGAACTGGCGCGCAATCCGCAGCTTCGCCTCCGACCGGTCGGCTTCATCGATGACGACCCGCGCAAGCGCAGGATGAAGGACGAATACGGGCTCAAGGTGCTGGGCACGACCTCGGCCGAAGACCTGGCGCGGATCCTCGACGAGGCCGAGCCCGATGAGGTGATCATCGCGATTCCCTCGGCGCCCGGCACCGTTCGCGCGCGGGTTGTCACCGCGTGCCGCGAGCGCGGCATCCCGGTCAGGACCACGCCCACGGTGTTCGAGTTGCTCCGCGACGGCTCCGGTCAGCTCAAGGTCACCCACCAGCTGCGCGAGGTCCGCGTGGAGGACATCCTCGGGCGCGAGCCGGTTCGGATGGAGCTCGAGCGCGTCGGTGCCTATCTGGCCGGGGAGGTGGTGTTGGTCACCGGCGCGGGCGGCTCGATCGGCAGTGAGCTGTGTCGCCAGATCGCCCGCGTTGGTCCACGCAAGCTGGTGCTGGTCGACCACGCAGAGGACAACCTGTTCGAGATCAACCGGGAGCTCGAGGAGGAGCGCCACGTTCGCATGGCCGTACCGGTCCTGGCCGACTGCAAGGAAGAGGAACGGATGCGCGAGGTGCTCGGCGAGTACCGGCCGGGCGTCGTCTTCCACGCCGCGGCCTACAAACACGTGGTGATGATGGAGAGCAATCCGGTCGAGGCGGTCCGCAACAATGCGTTGGCCACGCGTGTGGTGGCTCGGATCGCCGGCGAGGCGGGTGTGGGGACGTTTGTGCTCGTCTCCACCGACAAGGCGGTCAACCCCGCGACCGTGATGGGCGCGTCCAAGGCGCTGGCCGAGTGGGCGGTCGAAGCCGCGGCATCGCGCTACCGCTCGACGACCTACTCGACCGTGCGCTTCGGCAACGTCCTCGCGTCCTCGGGCTCGGTGGTGCCGATCTTCCGCCGCCAGATTGCCGCCGGCGGTCCGGTCACGGTGACCGACCCCCGCATGCGTCGCTACTTCATGACCATCCCCGAGGCCGTGCAGCTGATCATCAGGGCCGGGTCGTTGTCGGAGGGCAGTGGAGAGGTGTTCGTCCTGGAGATGGGGGATCCTGTACGGATCATCGAGCTGGCCGAAACGATGATCAGGCTGTCCGGCCTCGAGCCCGAGCGTGACATCGCGATCGAGATCGTCGGGGCTCGTCCCGGCGAGAAATTTCATGAGGATTTGTTTAACCCCTACGAACGGATTCAGCCCACGCCGGCGCAGAAGATCTTGCGCGCCGAACGTGAGCCCCTGGACCCGGATTGGGTCGAGGAGACGTTCGGAAACATGAATCTGCTCGTTCTCGAGGGCGATGCTGCCGGGCTCGCCGAGCATGTCGCGCAGCTTGCTCGCGGGCGTGGAAGCACCGTTGGCGAAACAGGCGCCCGGGTCGGCACGTAGACTGCGAGCGCAGCATGGGGACGTTTCCGCTCGCCTTATCTGTCCACCACTTCATCAGCTCGGTGGGCGCTGACGCTGGCTTTGCCGCGATTATCGGCCTGGCCATCCTCGTCCTGCTGTATTTCGCCCAGGCCCGCGAGACCGCGACGCTGCGCGATCACGCCTACGAAGCGGCCGATCGCATCCAGCAGCTCGAGGCACGCGTCGCGCAGCTGACCGGTGGCGCGATCGCCGAGCCGCCGGCTCAGCCGGCCTCCGCAGCCCAGCCCGCGCGCCCCTCTGCCCCGGTGAGCGCGTCCTCGCCATCCAGCTCGCCCGCACCGAGCTCAGGCCCGGTTGCGCCAGCGGGCGTTGGCGCCCCGGCGCTGTCGGCGGCGACCAAGCTGATCCCGACTGCGGCTCCGGCCGGAGCGGTGGCGCTGGCCGCCGGCGCGGCCCACGGCTCGAGCGCGGTCGAGGCTGAGCCGACGATCACCGCTCGCGACGAGCGCACGGCCAATCCCGCCCCGGCCACCGCCGCAGGCGCGGCCAACGGCGGCAGCCGTGCCCAGACTCGCGCGATGGGCGGATCCACGGCAGCCCCGCCCCCGCGCGTCCAGGGCCGGCCCGGTGGGGCGCCCCCCGGCCGGCGCCCCGCGGCCCCGGCCCGCGCGCGTCAGCCACATGGTGGAGGACCGAACCGGCTCCTGGTCGGCGGCCTCGTAGCGGCCGCGGTGGCCGTCGTCGTTGTGCTGCTGGTCATCCTCACGGGCGGCAGCAGTCCGAGCAAGACGCGCACGACGGCGACCACGAACGCCCAGAGCAGCCACCGCGTCCGCCAGGCGGTCGTCAACCCGAGTACCGTGACGGTCGCGGTCCTCAATGGGACATCGACGCCCGGCCTGGCCGGATCGATCGCCACCAAGCTCTCGGGCAAGGGCTACAAGCAGGGAACCGTCGCCACGGCGAGCGACCAGACCGCGACCACGACGACGGTCGCTTACCTGCCCGGGTTCCGCCGCGATGCCCTGTCGGTCGCCACGGCGCTGAAGGTCGCCGCCGGGTCGGTCCAGCCGGTCAACCAGACCGCCCAGGCGGTGGCGTGCCCGCCACCGGCGGCGTGCCCGGCCAACGTTGTGGTCACCGTCGGCAGCGACCTCGCGACCACGCAATAGCGGGCAGGCGACATGGTGGACCTTCTCGACCTCCCTGATCGGAGTGCCAAGCCCCGCCAGCAAGGTCTGACGCACGTGCTCGACCGCGGCCTGTCGGTGATCGAGATCGAGGGCCTGGTCGCGACGGCCGGCGCGTACGTCGATGTGGTCAAGCTGGGCTGGGGCACGGCGCTGGTGACCGGCAACCTGGAGGAGAAGATCAAGCGTTACCGGGAGCTCGAGGTTCCGCTCGTGCTCGGTGGGACGCTCACGGAACTCGCCATCGCGCAGAACCGTCTCGACCAGTTCATCGCCTGGCTTCACGAGTTGGAGCTGGATCACATCGAGATCTCCGACGGGACGATCGAACTCCGTCATGACGACAAGCTCGAATTGATCCGCCGATTGTCGGGAGACTTCACCGTTCTGTCCGAGGTGGGCTCCAAGGACGACACTCGGATCATGGCCCCCTACCGGTGGGTAGAGCAGATCGAGCGCGAGCTCGAGGCCGGCGCGTGGAAGGTGATCGCCGAGGCCCGGGAAAGTGGCACGGCGGGCATTTTCCGGCACGACGGCGAGGTCCGCATGGGCTTGATCGACGAGATCGTGCATGCCGTCCCCCCGGAGAAAATCCTCTTCGAGGCGCCACAGAAGGATCAGCAAGTGTGGTTCGTACGGCGCTTTGGACCCGATGTCAACCTGGGCAACATCACGCCTGACGACGTGCTGTCGCTGGAGACGATCCGGCTCGGGCTTCGCTCGGACACGGCGTCCAGCGTGTATGAATGACGGGGCGACCGCGGGCCTGCTGCTCGCTCGCCACGGCGAGACCGACGACAACCGCGAGCCAATCAGGGCTCAGGGTTTTCGCGACACCCACCTGAACGAAACCGGGCGCGGGCAGTCGTCCGAGCTCGCCGAGCGGGCAGTCGGCGAGGGCATCGTGTCGCTGTGGTCATCTGACCTGTCCCGCGCCCGCGAGACGGCGGAGATCGTCGGTGCTCGGCTCGGGCTCGCTCCCCGCCTCGACCCTCGCCTGCGCGAGGGCAATCGCGGCCGCTGGGAGGGCCACCGGTTCGTCGACATCGCGCGGGCCGAGCCGGAGCTGTACGCCGCCTGGCGGCGGGCCGGAGCAGACTTTCGCTTCCCCGGCGGCGAGTCGCTCCGCGAACACCAGGAGCGGGTTCTGGCCTCGCTCGAGGACATCCACGCTTCCGGTGAGCTGCCGGCTCTGATCGTCTGTCACGGCGGCAGCATCCGGGCCGTGCTGTGCAGCCGTGACCCGCGCGGGCTCGACGCCTTTCATAGCTACCAGGTGCCCAACGTGGCGATGATCAGGCTGTGAGGCGGCTGTCATTGGTCGTGTTTGGCGCGCTGATCGCTGCCACGGTGGCGGCCTTCTTCGTCACCCAGCACCTCAAGGTCTCGACACCTCTGGTGGCTGGCTTTCCGCACCCGGCGCCCGCGGTGATCAATCCGGAGGGGGGGACGTGCCAGGGCATCAACCATCGCCGGATGTTCATTTCCTTCTATCTGCTCCACCGCACCGACGACGTCGACGTCTTCGTGGTCGATCAGGACGGGTCGATCGTGGCCACATTGGCCACCAACCGCCATATGCGCCGCGGCGTCCGTACGCCCGACGGGCTGTTCTACTGGAACGGCCGGGAGGACAACGGCTCGGTGGCGCCCGATGGCAGGTACTACATCCGCGTGGCTCTGCTTGGCCAGGGCCGCACGGTCGAGCTGACCAAGACGCCGGTGACCATCAAGACGATCCCGCCGCGCCCGGTGGTCACGAGCGTCTCACCCTCGCTGATGCCGGACGGAACGACCCCGGTCACGATTCACTACCGCGGCAACGAGCACCGCCCCGCGACGGTGCTGCTCTACCGCACCGACGTGTCCGGCCGCCCGCGGCTGGTGGACAGCTTCGGCATCGTGCCGACGAAGCCGGCCACGTGGAACGGGCTGATCGATGGCCGCCCGGCTCCAGCGGGCATCTACCTGGTCGGTCTGAGCGTGACCGACGCGGCCTGCAACACCGGGCGCTTCCCGATCACGATCCCGCCCGCTCCAGGCACCACGCGCCACGCGGGGGTGACCGTGCGCTACGTCGCGGCCCAGCCGCCGCTCGATCCGGTCCCTGCTGGGAGTCGAGCGCTCGTCTATGTCGACGCGCGGGGTCATGCCTACCGCTGGGCTCTGCGCCGCGTCGGCGTCAAGAAGCCGGCGGCCACCGGCTCGCAGGCGGCTGGCGACTACGCGCTGCATGTGCGGCTGCCCCGCAGCGGCGGCCCAGGGCTCTACAAGCTGGCGATCCGCTCGGGGTCGTACCGCACGGTTGTGCCCCTGGTGGCGAGCGCTGCGTCGGGCCGCCGGAGCGTGCTCGTCGTGCTTCCCGCCCTCACCTGGCAGGGACTCAATCCCTCCGACGACAACGGCGACGGCCTGCCCGATACGCTGCCCGCCGGCGGGCCGATCAAGCTCGCACGGCCATTTCTGTACGGGCTCCCGCCGGGCTTCGGCGACGAGGAGGGGTTTCTCACCGACCTCGACAAGAACCATCTGAGCTACGACCTGACCACCGACCTGGCCCTCATCAATGGGACCTCGACGTTCAGCGGGCACGCCGCGGTCGCGCTGGCCGGAAGCGAGGTGTGGTTGCCCGAGTCCATCCGTGCCGGCCTGCGGACGTACGTGGAGCGAGGCGGCCACGTGATCTCGCTGGGCACCGACTCGCTGCGGCGCGGCGTGACCGTCGCCGGGGGACAGGCGAGCGATCCCACCCCGGCCGCGGCCACCAACGCCCTTGGAGCACGGCCGGGCCCGATCCAGTCGCGCGACCAGCAGCTGATTCTGGTCATCCACGATGGGCTGCGTATCTTCACGACCACCTCGGGCGCCTTCCCCGGCTACTCGACCTATCAGCCGACCGCCGCCATCGCCCCACCCGGCCAGATCGCGTCGGACGCCGGCACGAGCGCATCGAGCCCGGCCATCGTCGGCTATCGGCTCGGCAAGGGCGTGGTAGTCGACGTCGGACTGGTCGCCTTCGGCTCGAGCCTGGCCCACAACGTCGACGCCAAGGAGTTCGTGTCGCGGCTGTGGAGCGTACTCGGGCGGTAGACCTTCGAGGCTGGGCAGCGTCCAACCGCTCCCGCGATGCGTACCGTGTTCCTGCGTGACCTCGTATCTGAAGCGCTTGGTCAGCTCGCTCGGCGCCTACCAGGTCGCCGACGTGGTCTCGAAGTTCATCGCCGTGCTGCTTCTGCCGGTCTATACGCGGTACATCAGCACGAGCGGCTACGGCGAGGTCGAGCTGCTCGCCAACGGAGTGATCTTCGTCAGCATCCTCGTCCGCTTCGGGATCATCGAGGCCTTTCTCCGCTTCTACTTCACCGACGAGGATCAGGTCCGGCGCGACGCCCTGGTACGCCGCTCGATGCTGTTCCTGCTCATCGTCACGACGCTGGCCGCCGCGGTGCTCGCCGCGCTCGCCGCGCCCCTGTCAAAGCTTCTGCTCGGACATCAGGACACGACGATCTTCCTCATCTCGGTGCTCGGGCTGTGGAGCTTCACCAACCTCGAGCTGGCCTACGGGGTTCTGCGCGTCGACGAGCGCCTGCGCACCTACGCCATCGCCTCGCTGACCAACGTCGCCATGACCGTTGTAGCCTCGGTCATCCTGGTGGTCGTCCTCGGCCAGGGGCCGCAGGGCCTGCTGCTGGGGAACTATGGCGCCTCGACGCTGGTTCTGTTCGGGTTGTGGTGGACGATGCGCCATCGCCTCGTCGGCCACGCGGGCGCGGGCGAGCGCCTGGCCGGCCTGCTTCGTTTTGGCCTGCCCACGGTGCCGGCCGAGATCTCCGTCTACGCGCTGAGCATCGTCGACCGCTACTACATCTACCACGCACAGAGCCCGTCGCTGGCCGGGCTCTACTCGATTGCCGTCAAGCTGGCCGGGGCGGTGGCCTTCATCGTGCGAGCGTTCCAGTACGCGTTCCCACCCTTGGCCTATTCGATCACCGACGACGCCCAGGCGTCGCGGCTGTACGGCCTGGTCACCACGTACTACATGGCGGTGAGCGGCTGGGTTGTCGCCGGCCTGGCGTTGCTCGGTCGCTGGGTCCTTCGCCTGCTCGCCGCGCCGTCGTTCTTCGATGCCTACAAGGCGCTCCCCTGGGTGGCGCTGGGCTGGGCGATGTACGGTCTGTGGGTCGTGTTCCTGGTCATCGCCGGGCGGGCCAAGGTAACGACCCGCAACTTCCCCGCCGCGTTTGCCGGTCTGGCGGTCAACGTGATTCTGCTCCTGGTCCTGGTCCCCCCGTTCGGAATCGCCGGCGCCGGAGTGGCGCTGGTCGGCGCATACGTGGCGATGCTCACGGTCATGCACTTCCTCACCCGGCGGCTGTTCGCGGTGAGATTCGAGTGGCGGCGGATCTGCCAGCTGGTCGTCGTGGCCGGTGGTCTCGCCGTGGCCGGTGATGTGCTCCTGCCCACGCACGGGGCGGTCGGGCTGCTGACTCGCACGGCGGTGTTCGTGGCCATCCCACTCGTGCTCTACGTGACCCGTTTTGCCCATCCCGAGGAGCTCCATCAGCTCCGCGTGCTCATCGGCCGGGTTCGAGACATGCGCTCCAGGGCAGCGGTATGAGCCGGCCGCCGGTAAGCGTGGTCATGCCCTTCGCTGGGGATGCCGCCGCGGCGCGCGAGGCTGTGGCCAGCCTGCTCGAGCTCAGCACGCAACCGGGAGACGAGCTCATCGTCGCCGACAACTCGGGTGTGCTGGCTGACGAGGAGCGGGTCACTGTCGTCCGCGCGGGGGCCGAGCAGTCGCCCGCGCACGCCCGCAACGTCGGGGCCGCTCGGGCCGGCAACGATTGGATCCTGTTTCTCGATGCCGACTGCCGCGTGCCGGCGGGGCTCCTCGATGCCTATTTCGCCATGGCGCCCGAGGCCGACGTGGGGGCCCTCGCGGGTGAGGTCGTTGCCGCCGGGGGCCACCACAGCGTCGCCGCCCGCTACGGCGCTTCGCGCAACTTTCTCAACCAGGCGGCACATCTGTCTCACCCCTTCCTGCCTCGGGCCGTGGCGGCCAACCTGCTCGTCAGGCGTGCTGCCTTCGAGCAGGTGGGCGGCTTCTACGAGGGCCTTCGCGCCGCCGAGGACACCGACTTCAGCTGGCGCCTGCAGCGCGCGGGCTGGCGGCTCGAGCTCCGCACGCAAGCAGCCGTCGAGCATCGCTACCGCACGACTGTGCGCCATCTGCGCGCCCAGTGGCGTGGTTACGCTGCCGGCCGAGCGTGGTTGCGCCGGCGCTACCCCGACTTCACGCCGGAGCCGGCCCCCCGGCGTGCCCTTGCGCGTGGGCTGCGTCGCGGGCGTCCCGAGCGCGCAGCGCCTGGGCGTCAGGAGGGCAACGCCCGCGCCAGCCGGGTGCATCGCATCCAGCACACGGCGCTGGATGCGATGCTCGGCGTCGATGAGCTGGCCGGCTTCGCCATGTCCAACCGCCCCCGGTCTGGGCGCGCGGCTCGCAGCGCGGCCAGCGTCGTGCTCGTCGCCGATCGCTTCCCCGCCCGAGGCGATCCGCTGGCCGATTACGCCAGCACGCTCCGGGGCGCTCGGGTCGAGGCCAGGGCGCGCCCCGATGCCCCGTGGCTCGATGTCGCGCGCGAGCTCGACGTCGCCTATCGCGAAGATGACGGCGCGGCGGCCAGGCTGGCTGCGCTGGCGTGGCTGCTCGTCCGCCACCCCTGGCGGGCGGCTCGCGATCTCCGCCGGCGCTCCCGCGGCGCGCCGTCATTGCGTGCGCTCGCGCCGGCCGCCTTCCGTCTCTCGCGGGTGCGGGGCGCCCGCCTGCATGCGCTCGGGGGCGAGGACGTTCAGCTGACCGCGTGTCGTCTGGCCGCGCTGATCGGACGGAGCGTCGATCCGGCGTGAGGGTGGACGTCGTCGACCCGCCGGCGTATTCGCCGCCCTATGACCACGCGCTGTCCGCCGCGCTGGCCCGGGCGGGCGCCTACGTACGCCTCGTCACCAGTCGGTTTGCCTATGACGATGTCCCGGCGGCCTCGGGCTACGAGCGGCGGGAGCTGTTCTATCGCCTCGTCCGCGGAGCGGCCGGTTCGCAGCTGCGGAGGGTCACCAAGCTGGCCGAGCACGTGCCGGACATGCTCCATTATCGGACGGTGGCGCGGGATGCCGACGTCGTGCACTTTCAATGGCTCGACTTCCAGTGGCTCGACGACCGGCTCCTGCCCGACCGGCCCGTCGTCCTCACCGCTCATGATCTTCTCCCGCGCGAGCCGCGGCCCGGCCAGGCCCGTGCCCAGCGGCGGCTGTATGACCGGGTGGCGGCGCTGATCACGCACTCGGAGTACGGGCGCGCTCAGCTCGTGGAGGCGCTCGGCCTCGACCCCGGGAAGGTGCACGTCGTCCACCACGGCGCGTTCGAGCATCTCACGGAGATCGCTGCGGAGCCGCTGCCCGAACCGCTTAGCAGCGCGCACGATGCGGTGGTGCTGTTCTTCGGCCTGCTGCGGCCCTACAAGGGCCTCGAGGTCCTGCTCGAGGCGTGGCAGGGCATCCCGCGGGGAGAGTTGTGGATCGTCGGCCGCCCGCGGATGCCGCTCGCCACGCTCCAGGCTCGCGCGCCGACGTCCGTGCGCTTCGTCCCCCGCTTCATCTCCGACTCCGAGCTGGCCGCCTTGTTTCGGCGCGCCGACCTGCTCGTGCTGCCGTACTCGCGGACCGAGCGTTTCGATCAGTCCGGGGTCCTGGCCACCGCGCTGGCCTTCGGCAAGCCGATCGTGCTCACGGATGTGGGCTCATTCGGAGAGGTCGCGACGACCGGTGCGGCGCTGCTGGTCCCCCCCGACGATCCGATCGCGCTGCGAGAAACGATCGCGGGTCTGCTCGCCGATCCGAGCGCGCGCGAGCGACTGGCGGCGGCCGCGGCCGCCGCGGCCCGAGGGCCCTACTCCTGGGATGGCGCCGCGGTCAAGACGCTCAAGATCTATCAACAGCTAGTTTGACGGCGCTGTGACGATCCTCAAGGTCTTGTTCTGGGTGTCCGTGGGCCTGTTGCTCTACAGCCACGTGGGCTACCCGATCCTGCTCGCGGTGCTGGCGAGACTGCGCCGGCGCTCCGCGCCCAAGGACGCCCCGGGTGAGCTACCAAACGTATCGGTGATCGTTGCCGCCTATGCGGAGGAGGACGTGATCACCGCGCGCATGGCCAACCTGCGGGCGCTTGACTACCCCGCCGCCCGTCTGGAGCTGATCGTCGCCTGCGATGGTTCCCCCGATGGAACAGCGGAGCGCGCGCGGGAGGCCGGCGCCGATGCCGTGCTCGAGCTCCCGCGGGGGGGCAAGATCCGCGCCCAGGATGCGGCGGTCAAGCGCGCTCACGGGGAAATCGTCGCCTTCTCGGACGCCAATGCGATCTGGCAGCCCGACGCGCTGCGCCGGCTGGTCGCGGGCTTCGCGGATCCGCGCGTGGGCTACGTCTGCGGCGACGTGCGCTTCGTCAACGAGCGCGGAACCAATCAGGAGGGGCTCTACTGGCGCTATGAGATGGCCGTGCGGCGACTGGAGTCGCGGCTGCGGTCGGTGACGGGGGGCAACGGTGCGATTTACGCCACGCGCCGCGACTCGTACCTGTTCGTCGACCCGATCATGGGCCACGACCTGTCCTTCCCGTTCAACATGGTCAAGCACGGCTGGCTGGCGGTGTACTCGCCCGAGGCCCACGCGAGCGAGAAGATGGTGCCCACGATCGAGGGCGAGTTCGCCCGCAAGCGACGGATGATGAGTCACGGGTGGCCGATCGTCGTGCGCGGTGGGATGCTCTCGCCACGGGGCTATGACCCGCTGTACGCGCTGATGATCTTCTCCCACCGCGTGCTCCGCTACCTATCGCCGTTCCTGCACCTGATCGCGCTGGCGACCAGCATCGCGTTGATCGGCTCGGGATGGCTTTACCTGGCCGCGGTCGTCCTCCAGATCGTCGTCCTGCTCGCGGCCCTGGTGGCCTCTGTACTGCCGCTAGCACCGCTGCTGGTGGCGCGCTACTACGTGCTCACCACGGCCTCGTTGGCCGCCGGGCTGTGGGATTGGCTTGTGCACGGCACCTCGGCGGGGTGGGAGCCCGTGGAGGGCACACGATGATCAAGCGAATGTTCGACATCGCGCTGTCGCTGGTCGGAGTCGTGCTGAGCGCTCCGGTCGTCGCGCTGTTCGCCGCGACGATTCGCCTCGAGTCGCCCGGTCACCCGATCTACCGGCAGACCCGCGTCGGCAAGGACGGCCGCGAGTTCGAGATCTACAAGCTGCGCACGATGGTGCGGGGAGCGGAGTTCACCGGCGCCGGAATGGCGATCAATGAGGGCGATGACCGGATCACGCGGGTGGGGAACCTGCTGCGCCGGTACTCGCTCGACGAGCTCCCCAACCTCTGGAACGTGCTGCTGGGCGACATGTCGATCATCGGCCCACGGCCAACGATTCCCGTCCAGGTTGAGCAGTACACCGAGCATCAGCGTCGTCGCCTGGCCGTCAAGCCGGGGATCACCGGCTGGGCCCAGGTCAACGGCCGGGCGTCATTGCCGTGGAGCGAGCGGATCGAGCTCGACATCTGGTACGTCGAGCACCAGTCGCTGGCTCTGGACATGGAGATTCTGAGCCGGACCGTACGGATGGTGTTCACTGGGCACGGGCTCTACAAGGGAGAGACGGGCGGATGGCAGCCTCCGGCGTAGGCGCAGGCTCGGAACTGGGCGTGCTGCTCACCGGCGTCGGCAAGCGCTATGACATCGTGTCGGCCTTCGCCCAGCACGCGACCGTCGTGGCCGCCGACCCCAATCCGCTGGCGCCGGCCCAGTACGCGGCGCACCACCGGCGGGCGGTGCCACGGATCGATGACCCCGCCTACGTCCCGGCGCTGACCGCGCTCTGCAACGAGTTCTCGGTCGGTGCGGTGGTGCCGCTGACCGACCTCGACCTCGAGGTGCTCGCACATGCCCGGGCCGCTGGGGAGCTGCCGGCGTTCGTGCCCGACGCGGAGATCGCCCGCGCCACCTTCGACAAATACGAGGCCCACCGGTTGCTGACGCGACTCGGCCTCCCGTCGCCACCCACCGTCCTGCCCGGCGAGTCCGTTGAGTCCTATCCGGTGATGATCAAGCCGCGCCAGGGCTCGGGAGCGCGGTCGATCCACCGCGCCGACGACGAACGCGCGGCCGAATTCTTCGTCGACTACGTGAAGGAGCCGACGATGGTGCAGCGGTTCATGGACGGTCCGGAGTTCTCGATCGACTGCCTGTCGGACCTCAGCGGCCGCTGTCTGAATGCGATCCCGCGCACGATGATCGAGTCCCGTGGCGGCGAGTCGATTAAGGGCACCGTCCTCGCGGACCCAGAACTGATCGACCTCGGGCGGCGGCTCGTCGAAGCCCTCGGCGTCCGCGGCCCATGCACGGTGCAGGTGTTCCGCGATGCCGAGATCGGCTACGGCATCACCGACGTCAACACTCGATTCGGTGGCGCCTTTCCCGGCCCCATGTACGCGGCGCTCCCGGGGCGCACCTATCCTGAGCTGATCGTGCGGATGGCTCGGGGCGAGCAGATCGACAGCCACGTCGGTGAGTTCCGCGCCGGCGTGACCTTCACCCGCTACTTCTGGCAGCTCGAGCTCGACGAGCACATGCAACCGACGGGGCGCGACATCGTCGCCCCGCCCGGCCCCCCACCCCCGCAATGATCGCCTTTGTGCTCTCCGGCGGGGCCAGTCTGGGCGCGATCCAGGTTGGGCAGCTCCGTGCGCTCTACGAGCACCACATCGCCCCCGACCTGATCGTCGGCACCTCGGCGGGCGCGATCAACGGGGCGTACATCGCCTCGCGGCCGCCCACCCCGGATACGGCGTCAGGGCTGGCGGCGATCTGGCGCGGTCTGCACTGGTTCGAGGTCTTCCCGCCCAACCCGGTCACCGCCACCCTCGGGCTCACAGGTCACCGCGACCACCTCGTACCCAACAGCGGGCTTGCCGCGCTGCTCAAGAAGTACCTCCAGTTCCAGCCGCTGCAGGACGCCGCGATTCCGTTCCAGGTCATCGCCACCGATGTGCTGAGCGGGGCTGAACGGCGCCTATCGACCGGGGATGCGCAAACGGCCGTCCTGGCCAGCGCCGCCATTCCCGGCGTGTATCCCGCCGTCGTCCGCGAGGGGGACGTCCTCGTCGACGGCGGCGTGGCCGACAACACGCCCATCTCAGCCGCCGCTGAGCTCGGCGCGGGCACCGTGTATGTGCTGCCGACCGGCGGCACCTGTCAGCTGGCCAAGGCGCCGGGCGGGGCGATACCGATGCTCGTGCATGCGCTCACGCTGTTGATCAACCAGCGCCTGATTAGAGACATTCGCGCGTGCCCGCCAGGGCCCGAGCTGATTGTGCTGCCCCCACCGTGCCCGCAGACGGTGCTGGCCTCAGACTTCAGCCACGCGGACCAGCTCATGAGCCAGGGCTACGAGCTGGCCGCGGAGGCGCTGGATCATCCTGATCCGGCTGCCTTTGCCACGCCGAAGGCTCTGGCGGCTATGGAGCCCTGATGCCTACGCGCTGGCGGCGGCGGTCGCGGCGGGCTCCTCGCTCCAGCACGCGTCGACGAACTCGGCGATCTTGGCCGTGAGACGGGCCGGGCGCACTCTTAGCTCGACGATCGAGTTGGCGTCGATGAGCCGGGCGTTCGGCAGCTCGGCGGCGAGCATGTCGGCGTCCGAGAACGGGTGCACCGGGTCGCGCGGATGCCCGATGACCAGGGCCGGCGCCTGGAACGTGCGCCGGTCGGTCCGATGCGGGGCGGTGCGGCCGAAGATGATGCCCTGCAGCACGGCCGCACTCGGCCCCGGATCCTGGGCCAGCACGTCGAGCCACAGCTCGGCCAGGAACGGCACGCCGTCCTTCCGCACCACCCGCGCTGCTCTGGCCACTGCTTTCATCGCCGGCTCGCCCAGGGTCAGCGCCAGCAGCAGCGGCGAGAAGACCGCGGCACAAGCCGGAATCGCGTTGTCGAGCACCGGCATCTCGATGATCATTCCGCGCACCCGCTCCGGCGCCTGCAGCGCCAGCTCGAGCGTAATGTTGGCGCCCATCGAGGTCCCGCCCACGACGGCCTGCTCGAGCTGTAGGTGGTCGAGCAGCGCCACCGCCTGCTGGGCGAATGCCGTCATCGAGTAGCGCCACATGTCGCGTGGCCGATCCGACGCTCCATGGCCAAGGGGATCGAACGTCACCACCCGATTGCCCTGGGCGGCCAGCTCCCGGGCAATGCCGGTCTGCATCTTCTGCGACATAAGCAGCGCTGGCATCAGCACCGTGGTGCGCGGTCCCCGCCCGTAGATCGTGTAGGCCAACCGCTGCCCGTCAAAGCGAAACGACTCCATTAACGGGGAGGATATCCCAGGGCGGGTGGAGGGTGCTCGAAAGTACCCGCTATGCGGGACTTTTCCATCACGCTTTCGCCGAGTGGCCCCAACCGAACATCCAAGCGCCCGCCCGCAGGCGCGCCCACGGAACTTCGATCGCTCGATGCGCCAGAAAGCATTGCTTCCTTGATTTGGAGGGAGAAAACAATCGGGGTGGCGTTCCGTCGCGCGAACGTCGATAATCGCACCTCATGGAAGCAGGTACCGTGCCCCGTGGAGCGCCGGGTGTAGGGGTTGCGCTCTCGCCGAGGCTGCTTCGCCTGACGTCGGATAGCCGTCTGGTCGCGTTGACTCGGGAGGGTCGCACGGCCGCGTTCGAGGTCGCCTACGATCGCCACCATCGGGCGATCCTGTCGTTCTGTCGCCACATGCTGGGTGACCTCGAGGAGGCCCAGGATGCCGTGCAGCACACGTTCCTGGCCGCGTACAACAGCCTGATCGGCTCCGACAAGCCGATTCATCTCCGCGCATGGCTGTTCACGATCGCGCGCAATCGGTGTTACTCGATTCTGCGTTCGCGTCTCGAGCAGCCGTCCGGCGACCTGTCGGAGGCGCTCACGGAGGGTCTGGCCACCCAGGTGCAGCGGCGCCAGGATCTCCGCGACCTGATCGTTGATCTCCAGGATCTGCCCGATGAGCAGCGGGCGGCGCTCGTTCTGGCCGAGCTCGATTCGCTCAGCCATCACGAGATCGGCGATGTGCTCGGCGTCCCGCGCGACAAGGTCAAGGCGCTCGTCTTCCAGGCGCGAGAGTCGCTCATCGCCAGCCGCACGGCGCGGGAGACCGACTGCGCCGAGATCCGCGAGCAGCTCGCGACGCTCCGTGGCGGCTCCCTGCGCCGTGGGAATCTCCGCCGCCATCTGCGCGAATGCTCGGGTTGTCGCGAGTTCCGCAAACAGGTCGAGCGTCAGCGCCGCCAGCTGGCGATCCTGCTCCCCGTCGGCCCGAGCATCGCCCTGAAGGAAATGGTGTTCGCAGGGACCGTCGCCGGTGGCGCAGCGGCGGGCACCGTCGCGGGCGGGGGCCTGGTGGCCAGCTCGGCGCTGAAGGGGGGCGCCTTCAAGTTCGTGATCGGCGCCGTTGCCGCCGGGATTGGGACGGCGGGCACGATTGCCGTCACCGACGGCGTTCACCTCCAGGGCAACGGACCTTCGCGCCCGCACCATCATCTGCTGGCCTCGCGACCTGACCCGGGGAAGACGAAGCGCGACCACGCGTCCGGGAGCGCGACGGCGATCCACCGCCACCATGCGTCATCTACGCCGGTCGGTTCGCCCGCGATTCTCGCCGCCTCGAGAACTCATAGAGTCACGACCCGCTACGTGGTTGACCGCCGGCTGGCTCATCACGGACGTCTGGCCAAGCACGGGCACACCGTTGGCCATCGCAGGGCGCGCCTCGCGGCCGACGTGGGAAAGCGCCACCATCGCCACGCCTCGGCTCACCCGCGCCATCGTCGGCAGGCGGTGGCGCTGGTGGCCGACGTGCGCGCGGCTAAGCGCCTCCAGCGCGGCCACAAGGCCCGCTACGCGCGCCACACCCGCCATCGCGGGCGTGCATGGCATCACGCCCGGACCAACCCTTGGCGCGCCAACCTGGCGCGCAGGGCCGCTCGGGCCCACCACCGTGGCTGGGACCGACTCCACCGAGCCCACGTCCGCGCGGCGCTCGCCCGCGTCCACCACCGGGCGGCCCGGATTCAGCACGCCGTCCAGGTCCAGCACGCCATCCGGGTCCATCACGCGCTCAACCTGCACATCATCCACATCGCACCGCACCTACGGCATCATCGGGGCCGCTACCACGGCTGAGCCGGCCGCGCGCGGCTCCCGAGCGCTACCGTCTAGCCCGGGCACGGAACCGTCGTGCGCACGGACACATAAGGAGGACAACTTTTCATGGCGAAAGTCCCACGATCGCTGGCCGGCCAGGTCGTAGCGATTACCGGGGGCGGCCGCGGCATCGGTCGCGCCACCGCCCTGGCTCTGATCGCTCAGGGCGCGCGTGTCGCCATCGGCGACATTGAAGCCGAGCTGGCGCAGCGCACTGCGCAGGAGCTCGGCGCCGGCACGATCGGACTCCCACTCGATGTCACCGATCGCGAGAGCTTTGCTCGCTTTCTTGATGAGGTCGAGGCCAAGCTCGGTGCGCTTGACGTCCTCATCAACAACGCCGGGATCATGCCGATTGGCCCGTTCGTCGAGGAGACCGATGCGACGGCGCTGCGGATGGTCGACATCAATATTCACGGTGTGATCTTCGGGTCGAAGCTGGCGCTCGAGCGGTTCCTGCCGCGCAATCGGGGCCACATCGTCCAGATTGCCTCGGCGGCGGGCAAGACCGGCTTCGCCGGGGGTGCCACGTACTGCGCGACCAAGCACGCGGTGGTCGGCCTCAGCGAGGCAATGCACGCTGAGCTCATCGATACGGGTGTCGACGTCAGCGTGGTCATGCCGGTGGTCGTCAACACCGAACTGGGGTCGGGGCTCCCGACCACCAAGGGATTCAAGGCCCAGGAGCCCGAGGACGTCGCGAACGCGATCCTCGAGGCCCTCCAGACGGGTCGCTTCGAGGTGTACGTGCCGAGGACGATGGGGGCGGTGACCCGCATCAGCGCGGTCGTGCCGCGCCGCGCCATGGAGGCATTCTCGCGCGCGATCGGCGGCGACAAGGTTCTGTGGAACCCCGACCACCAGGCGCGCGCCGCGTACGAGGCGCGGATGGAGCAGTCGGTGGCAGCGGGATCAAGGCCCGAGGCGAGCTCGCAGGGCAGCGCGACGTCCGTGGGGAGGCCCGAGCCCGCCTCTACACCGAGCTCGACCGCAGCGGCCGCCGAGAACGTGGCCGCGGCCGCCAAGACTGTGGAGGAGTCCGAGAAGCAGCCGGCCTGACGTGGACTTGGCTGGGAAAGCGCCGGCCACGCGCTTTTCCAGCCGGACCACGCTCAGCCGAGCCAGTCGGCGATCAGGAGTCCGATCTCATCGCCGGCGTCTTCCTGGAGAAAGTGGCTGGCGTCGGTGATCACGTTCGCGATCTCGCTTCCCACCGCAGCTGCGAAGCGCTCGCCGGCGCTGAGCGGAAGCACGGGATCTGAATCCGCCCACAGGATCAGCTTGTCCCGTGGATCGTCGCGCAGTGCGTCCAGCACCCGCTGCCCGGCCGCTGCCCCCGGCATGTCCGGAGAGGTCGGCAGCATCAGCGGGAACGCACGGGCGCCGGCCTTGGCCTCGGCGCTCGGGTAGGGCGCCTCGTATGCCGCGATGACCGTCTCTCCCGGGTCGCGCTTGCACGCGCCACGGACGAGAAATCCGACCGGGAGGTCGTCGGTGCGCTCGACGAAATCGCGGAAGGCGATCCAGGCCTCGGTCATCTTCTGATGTCCCGTGAACAGACCTGTGTCGAGCATGACCATGCTTGAAATGCGGTCGCTGTGCTCGA
Source organism: uncultured Solirubrobacterales bacterium (assembly GCA_963749545.1). Lineage (GTDB taxonomy): Bacteria > Actinomycetota > Thermoleophilia > Solirubrobacterales > Solirubrobacteraceae > Palsa-465. Next base: position 130,675 of record CAVVNG010000019.1, on the reverse strand, counting down.
CGGCGGCGCGCAGCCCGATCGGCCCGCCCCAGTCGTGCACGACGACCGTGGCGTCGTGGAGGTCGAGGTCGTGGATCAGATCGGAGACGGCCTCGAAATGGCGGTCGTAGCTGTACCACTCGAGCTCGACCGGCTTGTCGGACCGCCCGAAACCAGGCAGATCGGGCGCGATACAGCGATACCCGGCATCACGCACGGGTGGGATCACCTTGCGCCAGAGAAACGACCAGGTCGGCTCGCCGTGCAAGAACAGGACGGGGCGTCCATCGCCCTCGTCGAGGTGCGCGAGGCGCAGGCCGTCGCGCTCGCGGAACTTGGACTGGAAGGGGAAGTCGGGAAGGCCCTGGAGAAGCTCGTCGGGCGTGCGGATCGCGTCGGTCATGCCGGGAACCTATACGTCGCAGCGACCCCGCGGCCCGGCGCGCGCGCAGGGAAGGGCTACGGTCCGTTCACGATCACGCGCGATGCGTCCGAGGCGACGGTGATCTCGATCGTCTGCGGCGTCCGGACCCACGCGATCAGGTTGAGTGCCTGCAGTCGGTCGAGCATGGACTGAAAGGCGACGGCCTGGGCCCGGCTCACGTAGTGCCGGGCGATCGAGAACTCGTAGCCGGCGGTGGCACCGTCGGGGCCACCGCCAATCGCGTCGTCATAGCTCTTGTCGAGTACCGCGTTGCTCACGATCAGTGGCGCAGCGCCGCCAGACAACTCCCGCACGCGAGCGGCGAGCTCAACCAGCAGGTCGAGCGCTGCGGGGCGGAGCCCGCGATACAGCTCGCGGGGAGCTCCGAGGTGGCGCGCCAGCGAGCCCAGCCCGCGCGAGTACGCCAGGCCTAGGCTGGACGGGTTGCGCGGAAGCGGAAGCAGTATTCGATGCGAGTATGCCGAGTAGAGCGCGGATTGATTGGTGAACTCGGGCGTCTGGCCCGGCGGATGCAGCACGTCGGCATCGGAGTCGGTGTCCGATTCGAGATTGGCCAGCCGATTCAGTGCCCCGCGGTCGGTGCGGTACATGTGCATGATCTGCGCGGCCGCCAGCACGCGCCAGTAGTACAGCGAGCTGTCGTCGCCGAAGCTCGTCAGCAGTTCGTAGGCGCTCGCGTGATGGGCGGGACTGACGTCGAAGAACAGCTGCGCGTAGGGCACGGGATGCCCGCCGTCGTAATCGTCGAGCACCTGTTGCAGGTTGCCGATCCCCATGTGGTAGGAGACGACGGCCAGGTCGAGCCTTCCGAACTGCCGCTCGGCCTGCTTCAGGTAACGCACGGTGGCGGCGAGCGCCTTGGCCGGGTCGAAGCGGTCATCGACCCTTGCCCGCTGATGCTCGAGCCGGACCACCGTCGTGCCCCGTCCGCGGTTCGCGGCCGTAACCATCTCGGCGGTAAGGCGACGGCTCTGTGCGAGGTTGATGTGCATCCCGAGCAGCGATCGGCCGGTCTGAGCGAGGATCTGGGTCAGACCCGAGGCGTCCGCAGGGTCGGTGCCGGCGATCACATCGGGCCGTCCTGCGCTCTCCAGGAACACGATCCCCTCGAGGATGTTGGGGTCGACTCCGGTACCCGCAGCGGCGGCGTCGATCAGCCTCCGGTAATGCGCCACTCGGGCCGCCGTCGCGATCACGCCGCCGGGGCTCTTGATGAACACGACCTGCGCTGTGCCCGCGCTGGCGCGGGCAACGAAGCCGGCCTGATGGGCCGGGATGTAGGCGAACGGATCACCTGACCGTGCCGGACGACCGATGCCCGGCAGCGGGAGCCGCGGCTTGCCGCCACCGGCCAGAACGGCCACCAGCACGGCAATCAGTACCACCCCGCCCGCGGCCAGCAGGGCCAGCCACACCCTCCGGCTCGGTACGGTGCGCACGCGCGGCGGGTCCCCTGACTGCGGCAGAACCATAGCCGCAGGATGCCAAGCCACCTCCCCGGCAAGCTATGTGCGTAACGTTATGAGGGCGACCCATCGCTGGTGCGTCGGCTATCCTCGTGCGCTCGTTGGTCAGCGACCCTGCAGCCTTCCGGCCGACGAGCGGCCCACTCGCGGGCCGTGGCGCTGGAAGATCTGAGGACGGCTTGAAGGTACCGGAGCATTTGTATGCAAGTTGACGAGGTGATGTCTTGATCCCCGCCGCGATGACGCTGAGCGGGCGACGGGTGCTCGTCACGGGCGGTTCAGGGTTCATCGGGCGCCACGTTGTGGCTGCGCTGAGCGCCGATGGAGCTCAGGTACGCGTCGTCGACCTCCAACCCCACCCCGACCCCGACGTCGACATCGTGCAGGGAGACATCACGGACGGCGATGTGCTGAACAGCGCCTTCGCAGGCGGCTTCGATTCGGTCGTCCACCTGGCCGCCGTCACCTCCGTGCTGCGCTCGCTCGAACAGCCCGACCTGACCTACAGGACGAACGTGGAGGGGACTCATCGCGTGCTCGAGGCGGCCCGTGCCGCCGGCGCCGGCTCGCTCGCCTTTGCGTCGACCAACGCAGTGACCGGCCCGATGGAGGCGCCCGCGATCACCGAGCGGGCCACGCTCAAGCCGCTGACGCCCTACGGGGCCACCAAGGCCGCGGGCGAGATGCTGATGTCGGCCTACACGGCCTCCTACGGCCTGCGCTGTGCCTGCCTGCGCCTGACGAACGTCTACGGCCTCGGAATGCAGGCCAAGGACAGCATCGTTGCCCGGCTGATGAGGGTGATCCGCACCGGTGGTACGTTCGAGATCTACGGCGACGGCACCCAGGTGCGCGATTACGTGAATGCCGCTGACGTGGTTGGCGCCGTCCGGCTGGCTCTGCTCGACGACCGTTGGGCCGGACCGGTGGTGATCGGCACCGGTACGTCGTTGTCCGTGCTCGAGGTGGTGGACCAGGTTCGCCTCCTCACCGGGGCCGAGCTGAGCTTCCGTCACGGTCCGGCCAAGGCCGGGGAGATGCCGGCGGTGATCGTCGACCCAGCGCGAGCCAAGAGCGCGGGATGGACACCGCACTTCAACTTCACCGAGGGCATTACGGCCGTGTGGGAGGAGTGGTCGCGGGCCGACATCGAGGGCCCGGTGGCGGCACGATGAGCATCGCCCCGTCAGAGCCCTTCCCGATGCAAGCCGAGCTCGAAAAGCTCGACCCGCCGGAGCGCGACGCCGCAGCCGCCTTCCTCGCTGTCCACCCACCGTTGGTCGGCGCGCCGCTGGCCGTGGTGATCCCGGCCTACAACGAGGAGCCGACCGTCGCCGAGGTGGTGCGCGAGATCCCCGGCGAGGCAGCCGGGCTCGCGCTTGAGGTGATCGTCGTCGTCGACGGAGCGAAGGACGCCACCGCGCAGGAAGCCGGCTCGGCCGGCGCGCTGGTGTGCGACGTGCCGGTCAACCGTGGCCAGGGTGCGGCACTACGGCTCGGCTACTGGCTGGCACGGGCGCGAGGCGCCAAGATCATCGCCACGATCGACGCCGATGGGCAGTACGAGCCCCTCGAGATCGCGGCTGTGGTGCAGCCGATTCTCGATGGCCGTGCAGACTTCGTGTCGGGCTCGCGCCGCCTGGGCGCCGAGCTCACGACCGACAAGACTCGCCACGCCGGCGTGATCGTGTTCGGTCTGCTGATCAGCGCCCTGGTCCGACACCGCGTCACTGATCCAGCGTGTGGACTGAGAGCTATGCGCGCCGATCTGACTGCCAACGTGACGCTCGAGCAGCAGCAGTTTCAGGCCTCCGAGCTCATGATCAGCGCCGCTATGCGCGGCTACCGGCTGGCCGAGGTCCCGACGACGATGCGCGATCGTGGGGATCACGCGACGCGAACCAAGAAGGGGACCAACTTCAGCTACGGCATCAGCTTCGGCCGGGCGGCATTCGGAACCTGGTGGCGCGACCGCAAGGATGCGAAGAAATCCGCCCGGCCGCCGCGCTGATCCGCGCGGGCCGATCGCGCATCTACCTGATCTGTGCGGCCGGCGCGTTCGCGCTGGCCGCGGCTTCGCTGGTCTACCCGTCGGCGCCCGCCTACGACCCGTGGGCATGGATCATCTGGGGACGGCAGGTCCTCCACCTTGATCTGGTGACCGCCGGCGGCCCCACGTGGAAGCCCCTGCCGGTCATCTTTACGACGTTGTTCGCTCCGTTCGGCAGTGCCGCGCCCCATCTCTGGCTCATCGTCGCCCGTGCGGGGGGAATCATGGCCGTGGCGTTCGCGTCGCTGCTGGCCTTCCGGCTCACGGCGCGCCCAACCGGTGGTGGGCTGGACGGGGTTGCCGGTGACCGGTTCGCGGCCTCTGCGGCAGCGATCCTGGCCGGCGTGGGGCTGGTCGTGCTGGCCGGTTTCCCGGACAGCGTGGCGCTGGGCGAGTCCGAAGGCTTGCTCGTCGCCGCGCTCCTTCTGGCCATCCTGCGCGGACTCGACGGCGAACCGCGCCAGGCATTTCTGCTCCTCTTCGCGGCCGCGCTGATCCGGCCCGAGGTGTGGCCGTTCTTCCTCCTCTTCGGCGCGTACCTGTGGCGTCGTGATCCGGCCTCGGGCAAGCTGATCGTCGCGCTCTTCGTGTTGACCGGAGCGCTGTGGTTCCTGCCCGAGCTGTGGGGCTCGGGGTCGGTAAGCCGGGGGGTGCAGTGGGCTCGGCACGTCAAGGCGGGGAGCCCGGCCCTGACGCGCTGCCCGTTCTGCGCCGAGCTGACCGCCGGCGCCTGGCCGCTGACCATCACGCCTTTCAAAGCTGGCGTGGCCGGCCTGGGGGCGCTGGGTGTCGCGGGCTGGCTCCGCTCCTCACAACTGGTCAGCCGCGCAGCGCTGGCCATCGCCGGGCTTGGGTTGGTTTGGATCGTGGAGGAGGCGCTGCTCACCCAGATGGGCTTCTCCGGCAGCGATCGTTACCTGCTGGGTCCGGTGGCGCTGCTGATCGTGACCGGTGCCGCCGGCTGGGGCACGGCGCTGATCCTCGCCCGGCGGCTGATCGCGCCGCGCCTGGCTCCGGCGCCGGCCATCGCCTGCGCGGTGGCGCTGGTCGCCGCTCCCCTGGCGGCGACGATTCCGTGGCGCGGCTCACACCTGGCTCGCGTCGGACGTGCGGCGAGCGAGGTCCGCTACCAGGCGGCGCTGTGGCGCGACCTTCGGCTGGCCGTCTCGCAGGCCGGTGGCGTGGACCGGCTCGTGTCGTGCGGCGTGATCCAGACCAACCCCTCCGAGGCGCCGTTGGCGGCGTGGACGCTGCACGTCCAGATGCGGCGGACTGAGAGTGCCGACGGCAACGTCTTGATTCAGTCGGCCAATGCCGAGGGCGCGACGGTGGCGCCCCGCCCGCCCGCCGGCCGCCGCTACGAGCTCCTGGCCCGAGTGGCCACCGTGAGCATCCTCGCGCACTGCCACCCGGACGACAGAGTCCAGGCCGACCTGGTCAGCGGATCGCCGGCACGGACTCGGGCCGGTCAGCGCTCAGATGGTTGAGGGTCGGCCGGCGGGCTACCGCGTTACGGCGTGCGGTTGGCGCGCGCCTCGGTCCACACCTGGCGGCGCGAGCGCAGCGCAGCCCGGATGCGGCTGCGTCCGGAGAAGATCCAGAACTCGTAGAGGAAGTACCGCAGCCCGTAGAGGAGGGCCAGGACGGCGAAGTACGACGCGGTGACCAGCAACACGCGGATGCCGTGGCCGGCGGGAATGCTCTGGACATGCTGGTGGGTCCACGCAGTGGCCAGCGACAGCGCCAGCAGCGTAGTGGCCGACACGATGATGTAGGCGACGATCTCGCGACCGAAGGCGACACGGCCCTCGACCTTCCACGTCCACTTTCGGTTGAGCGTCCAGTTGGGGATCGCGCCGGCGACGAAGGCAGCGATCGAGCACGCTGTCGTCGATGCCCCGAGGACGTACAGGATCGGGAATACGATGGCGCTGGTCCCGGCCGCCACCATCGACGAAATGGCAAACCGAGCCACGCGCCGATGGAGGATTCGCTGTGTCCATTGCTGGACGCGATCAACTAGCACGCCACGATCCTAGCGACTCAGGCGGTATTCGTGGGCCTGACAATAGGCCGGTGGCGGCGTTATTGCGGACAAATCGCTGACAACCGGCGCCAGCGCTACGTTCCGGCGCGTGCACATAGAAACTGCCGTTGGCCCGATCACGCTGGGTGACGACCTCCTGATTGCGGGAGACAACCTCTCGGTGATGCCGAATCTGCCCCCTAGTGAGTTCGATCTGATCTATCTCGATCCTCCTTTCAATACCGGGCGCGCCCAGGCGCGGCGGACCCTGTCGGTGGCCGCACACGAGGCCGGCGACCGCGTCGGGTTCGGCGGTCGGCGCTACAGCTCGCGCCTGCTCCAGACCCTCAGCTACGACGACACGTTCGGCGATTACCTGGCCTTTCTCGAGCCGAGGCTGCGCTGCGCGAAGGAACTGCTCGCGCCGCATGGCACGCTGTACTTCCACATTGACTACCGCGAGGCGCATTACTGCAAACTCCTGCTCGACGAGATCTTCGGTCGCGACGCGTTCCTCAACGAGATCATCTGGAGCTACGACTATGGCGCCAAGCCACGCCGGCGCTGGCCGGCCAAGCACGACACGATCCTCGTCTACGCGCGCACGCCGGGCGGCCACCATTTCGATGCCGACGCGGTGGAGCGCGAGCCGTACATGGCTCCGGGACTGGTAACGCCCGAGAAGGCCGCCCGCGGTAAGCGCCCCACCGACGTGTGGTTTCACACGATCGTGCCGACCAATGGACGCGAGAAGACCGGATACCCGACCCAGAAGCCCGAGGGTGTGCTGCGACGCATCGTGGCTGCGTCGTCGCGACCCGGAGGCTGGTGCCTGGATCCGTTCGCCGGCTCGGGGACGCTCGGTGCGGTGTGTTACGAGCTGGGCCGGAGGTTCGTGCTGATCGACGACAGCGCGGTGGCGGTCGAGGTCATGCGCACACGACTCGGATCGGCCCTGATTACTGGCCGCGGACGAGCGGTACGAAGCGCACGGCGTCAAGCCGCTGGCGAACCAGTCCCTCGGCGGTCCGGTGGGTGAGGATCAGGTGCTGGTTGGCGCCGCCGACCGGCGCGACCAACCGCCCGCCCGGCGCCAGCTGATCCTCCAGGACCGCGGGCACGGACTTGCCGGTCGCGGCCGCCACGTTGATGGCGTCGAACGGTGCCTGCTCGGGCAGCCCCTCGTAGCCGTCGCCGACGACGAAGGTGATGTTGGCCAGCCCGAGCTTGCTGATCGCGTGCCGGGCGTACTCGGTCAGTTCGGGGTGGCGCTCGATCGTCCAGACGTGGTCGGCGAGCAGTGCCAGCAGAGCGGCGTGATACCCCGACCCGGTGCCGATGTCGAGCACGCGGTCGGTGCGCCGCAGGGCGAGCAGGCTGAGCATCCGGGCCACGATCAGCGGCTGCGAGATCGTCTGGTTGCAGGCGATGGGCAGGGCGACGTTCTCATAGGCGCGAGCCCGTTCTGGGGCGGGCACGAACATTTCCCGCGGGACTGCGGCGATTGCCGAGAGCACTCGTTCATCGCCGATCGCCTCTCGCAGGCTCTCGGCCAGAGCCGCGGCCGCTTGATTCATCCGTGCAGTTTCAGCGGTCGAGCGTGCTTTAGCAAGCTGCGCCAAGCTTCGCCTGCTGTGTCTGTCCGTTTCTCGGCGACGTTCGTGTTCGTGATCTCACTGGCCGCGTGCGGCTGCGGCGCTTCCGCCCCCCGGTCGACCACGACGCGGACGATGGCGGCCCGCCCCCAGGCAAACGTGCGCCCGCGGATCTCGGCGACGCTCCACCGGCGGGCCAGGCACTACCGCGTGCCCCCATTGCTCGATCCGGACAACGTCTACGCCGCCGATCGCCGCGGACACCTATCGCCGGTCGTTCGCCACTTCCGAGCGCTGGTGTACGTGCCGGACAGCGCGGGCAGTGCGGTGCAGGAGATCGACCCCCGCACCTATCGCATCATCCGAACTGTTCGCGTCGGGGCTGTGCCGCAGCACGTCGTGCCGTCGTACGACCTGCGAACTCTGTGGGTCACCAACGACATCGGCAACAGCCTCACAGCGCTCGACCCGCGCACCGGCAGGGTGGAGCGCTCCGTGCCGGTCGCGGATCCTTACAACCTGTACTTCACGCCCGACGGGCAGTACGCGGTGGTGATGGCCGAGGCACTGCGCCAGATCGATTTCCGTGATGCCCACACGATGAGGCTGCACCGTGCGCTGCGGGTTCCTCAGTGCGCTGGCGTAAATCACGCCGACTACACGGCCAACGGCTCGCTGATGTTGATCAGCTGCGAGTTCGCGGCCAGGATGGTCGTGGTCAACGTGCCCCGCGAGCGAGTGACGAAGACGATCTCGCTACCCCCAGGCGCCTCGCCACAGGACGTCAAGCTCTCGCCCGACGGGCGCGTCTTCTACGTCGCCGATCTGAGATACGGAGGCGTCTGGCTGATCAACGCCCACACGTTCCGGCGCATCCGCCTGATCCACACGGGGCCGAGCGCCCACGGCCTGTACCCAAGCCGCAACACGAAATTGCTCTACGTGTCCAACCGGGGCAACGGGACGATCTCGGTGATCAGCTTCGCCCGGCGCAGGGTCGTCGCCACCTGGCGCATCCCCGGCGGTGGCAGCCCGGACATGGGTGGGGTTTCGGCCTCGGGCCGGCTGCTCTGGCTGTCCGGTCGCTACAACGACGTCGTGTACGCGATCAATACCCAGACTGGCAAGCTGGTCCGCCGCATACCCGTTGGCCTCGAGCCCCACGGCCTGTGCGTCTATCCACAACCGGGGCGCTATTCGCTCGGTCACACGGGTGTGTTTCGGTGACCCACGGGTTACCGGATCAGGTTGCGCCGTTCTGGAGCCGATCGAGCACCGCGCCGAGGAACGCCGCTGCCTGGTCGCCATACAGGATCCGGTGGTCGCAGGCCAACGTGATCGCCACCGTGTGTCCGGGGACGACCCGTCCCTCCCGCATCACTGGCACGGCGCGTACCGCGCCGACGCTGAGGGCGGCGGCCTGGGGAGGAACGATGAGCGGGCTGGTGCTCAGCACGGCGTCGTTATCGGTGGTCCATAGAGTGAAAGTCGCTCCCGAGAGCTCGGGTGGAGACAGCTGGCCTCGCCGCGCGCGCTCGGTCAGATCGGCGAGCTCCGTATTCAGCGTGGCGAGCGCCTTGCCGTCGGCATCGAACACGGTGGGAATCACGATCGCGTCGGTGCTAGCCAGCGCGATGCCGACGTTGATCCGTTCGTAGAGCTCGAAGTTGCCGTCGCGATAGGCGGCGTTGGCCCGAGGCACGTCGGCCAGCGCCAGTGCACACGCCCTGACCGCCAGTGCCGGCAACGAGACCGAGTCCGCCGCCATCGCTGCCGTGATCTCCGCCTCGCCGCCCAGCTCGAGGATGGGGACCGTGGCGCGCGACTCGGCGGCGCGCCGCGCCAGCGTCTGCTGGGCCCGTGTCGGCTGCACGGCGCGAGTCTCTCCCTTGTTGGCGCTCATTCAGTCTCCTCGACGTCCGCGCCGTCCCAGCGGGCCACGAACTCGTCGGCATCGAGCCCGACCAGGTCGGCGCGCAGCTCCTTGAGCAGTCGCGTGGCCTGCTTGGCCGGAAGGTCCCAGTACAGGACAACCTCGCCATCGTCGATCGCCACCACCTCGATCCGGTCGAGCCGGTCGTGATCGGCGAGAAAGGCCGGCTCGAGGCCCCCTCGCGAGACGATCAGCTCGAACGCGCGGTTCGCCCTCATGCCCTCACGCGGCCACACTTCTCGATCGCATCGATGCCGGCGAACACATCCTCACCGAAGGCGATCGCCGGCAGCGCCGTCACGCCGGCCGCCCCGGCACGGTCGGCTGCCAGCTCGAGGGTCGTGCTCGTCGCCCGGAGTTCCATGCCTTTCAGCACCGCCGTTGGATGCATCTCGCACGCCGCCGCGGCGATCAGCACCGTGTCGCGATCACCGAGGTCGCGGCCGCCGGCGAACGTCTGGCGAAACGCCGCCAGCGAGAACGCCACCGCACGCCCGATCCGCTTGGCGTAGGTGGCGGCGAGCATCGCCTCGCCGGCCCGGGGAGGCCACACACCCGGCCAGCGCAACGGTTGGAGCCCGTGGTCGCGGGCCCGACGTTCGAGTTCGTCGCGGTCGATCCTCTCCGACGCGTCGGCGCCGATGCTCGTTGCCAGCACCGGCTCCCACTCGGGCACCACACTCAGCTCCGACATGATCCGTTCGGCCACGATGTAGCAGGCCGGACTTCCGAGGTCATAAAAGAAGATCGGCTGCGCGTCGCCCGGCGCGGAAATCACCCGTGAATCAGCCACCCGTCGGCGGCGCGGGCGGCTTCCATGACGCCCTCGGACAGCGTGGGATGGCCGTGGATCGTCCGCGCCAGTTCGGGATATCCACCCTCCAGCACGCGTACGTTGACGAGCTCCTGGATCAGCTCGGTCGCCTTCGAGCCCACGATGTGACCGCCGAGCAGCTCGCCGTACTTCGTCTCGCCGACGATCTTGATCAGCCCGGTGCGATCCCCGTAGACCGTCCCGGCGCCCACGGCTCCGTACTGAACCTTGCCCACCGTCACCTCGTGCCCGGCCTCTCGCGCCTGCGCCTCGGTCAGCCCGAAGCTGGCCACGTTGGGCGTGCAGAAGGTGGCGCGGGGAATGTCGATGTAGTCGATCGGATGCGTGGTCAGCCCGGCGGCGTTCTCGACGGCGATCACGCCCTCGTCCGACGCCTTATGCGCGAGCGCCGGCCCGGGCACGACATCGCCGATCGCGTACACCCTCTCAACGCTCGTGCGCAGCGCGCCGTCGACCTCGATCAGCCCTCGCTCGGTGAGCTTGACGCCGGCGGCGTCGAGGCCTAGTGCCTCGACGTCGGGACCCCGCCCGGCGGCGATCACCAGCCAGTCGACCTCGGCCGACTCGTCGCCGTGGGTGAACCTGACGCTCCGCTCACCGGACTCGACGCCCTGAACGAGTGTGGACGTGTGTACGTCGATGCCCTGACGCTTGAGGCCCCGCTCGACGAGCTTCGAGATATCCGCGTCCTCCGTCGGCAGCACCCGCTCGAGGGCCTCCAACAGTTGCACCCTGACCCCGAGCCGCGCGTAGGCCGAGGCGATCTCGGCACCCGAGGCGCCGGCGCCAACGACCGCCATCGTGGCGGGCAGCTCGGCGAGCGCCCATGCCTCCTCGGTTCCGATCACGCGCCCGCCGAACGCGCTCCCCGGAATCGGCAGCGGCACCGAGCCGGTGGCCAGCAGGATCGTCCTGGCCGCGATCTGCTCGCCCCCCACCGCCACCGTGCCCTGTCCGGCCAGCGATGCCTCGCCCTCGATCAGGTCGATCTTGTTCTTCTTGAACAGTCCGGAGACGCCGCCGGTCAGGGTGGAGATCACCCTCTCCCGTCGCGCGGCGACGGCAGCGTAGTCGACCTCGGGCTCGCCGACCCTGATGCCGAAATCACCCGCGCCGCGAACCTCCGAGAGCACGTCGGCGACTCGCAGCACGGCCTTGGCGGGAATGCACGCGTAGTTGAGACAGCGGCCACCGACGCGGTCCTTCTCGATCACCGCGGTCTTGAAGCCCAGCTGCGCGGCGCGGATCGCGGCCACGTAACCGCCCGGCCCGGAGCCGATCACCAGGCAGTCATAGGAGGAATCGGGCATATATCTGAGCCTACTAACGGCCCGGGTACTTGGGCATTTGGATGCGGCTGAGGACGCGCACGAGCTTGATGAACAAGAAGCCTGCCACGGCGATGATCACCGCCGGCACGATCAGGCCGAGGAGGTTGCTCGCCTCGATCATGAGCAGCGCGAACAGCGTGACGATGATCGCCAGCAGCCCCATGAACCCCAGCACCGCCCAGTAGCGCAGCCTCCACATCCCGACTGCGCAGATGATCATCAGCAGCGAGAACAGGATGATGCCCCCGGCGGCCGGGTGCTTGCCGCCGACCTTCGCGCCGGCGGCGTAGGCGACCAGGTTTCCGAGGCCGATGAACCCCGCCAGCGCCGCGCTGACCGTCACCGGCCAGGGCCGCTCATCGGGGGCGATCGGCTTCAGCGTCGCCCGCACCGCGGCGTTGCGCCGTTCGGAGCGCTCGCCCGACGGCGCCTTGGCCACGGGTGTCTTGGCGGTTGTGCGCGGGGCGGCTGCGGTCGGCCCCACGCTCGGCGCGGCGGGTTTCTCGCGCCGCCCCCGCTTGCGGCTACGCTGGCCCAACTCGGGCTCCGATCAGCGCCTCCCGCAGCTCGCGCGCGGCCCGCTCGGGATCGTCGGCTTCGGTCAGCGCGCGCACGACCGCGATCCTAGTTGCGCCCGCTTCGCGAACGGCCACCACGTTGGCCGAGTCGATACCGCCGATGGCGAAGAACGGAACGTGCGCATTGCCGCGTGCGTAGCGCACGAGCTCGAGCCCCACCGCCGGCCGCCCCGGCTTGGTCGGGGTCGCGTGGACCGGGCCGACGCCGATGTAGTCGACGTGGCCGGCTCGATCGACTTGGTCGGGCGTATGCGTCGAGAGCCCGACCAGGCGGTCGTGGCCGACCTGCTCACGGGCCTCGGCCACGGGGACGTCATCCTGGCCGACGTGCACCCCGTCGGCGCCGGCGGCGAGCACCAGGTCGGGGCGGTCGTTGAGCACAAACAGCGCGCGGTGGCGAGCGCACGCCTCGCCGAACCGGCCTGCGGCGGCCAGGATCGCCTTGTCGGAGGAGTCCTTGACGCGGAGCTGGAGGATGTCGACGCCTCCACGAAGCGCGCTGTCCAGGAAGGCGTCGGAGCGATCGTCGCAGACCAGATACAGGTGGGCGTCCCGCAGTCGCTCGAGTCGGTCGTTCACGCATCCAGTCTGGCAGGAGCGTGGCGCTAGCATTGACGTGAACGGGAGCCCTGCATGCGGGCTGAGAGGGCGGAGCAGCGATCCGCCGACCGTCTGAACCTGACCCGGGTAATGCCGGCGGAGGGATGATTTCGTGCCACACCCAACCAGAGCCTTTGATGTAGCCGTTGTCGGCGGCGGCGTGATCGGACTCGCCGTGGCGTGGCGCGCCGCGCAGCGGGGGCTACGCGTTGTCGTCCTCGAGCGCGGCGAGGTGGGGGGTGGAACGTCGAGAGTCGCGGCCGGGATGCTGGCGCCGGTCAGCGAGGCCACCCCGGTCGAACAGTCGCTGCTGGGTCTCGGCCTGGCCAGCGCTCGAGCCTATCCGGGGTTCGTGGCCGAGCTGGCCGAAGCGTCCGGGGACGATCCGGGCCTGCTCGAGTGTGGGACATTGCTGCTCGCCCGGGACCGTGATGAGGCCGAGGCGCTCGAACGCGAGCTGGCCATGCGCCGGGCCATGGAACTCGAGGTTCGCCGCGTGCTGCCCAGCGAGGCAAGACGCCTAGAGCCCTCGCTCGCACCGGCGCTGCGGCTGGCGCTGGAGATCCCCGACGATCACGTGATCGATCCCCGCAAGCTGACCGCCGCCCTCGGCCACGCGGTGGCACGAGCAGGCGGCGAGATCCGGACCGGGGCCGACGTGCTGAGCGTGCTGGTGAGCGACGATCGGGTGCACGGTGTCGAGTTGGCTGGCAGCGAGCCGATCGCCGCCGAACAGGTGGTGCTGGCCGCCGGCGTGTGGTCGCACCAGCTGGGTGGGCTGCCGGTGGGGGCCCGTGTCCCCGTCCACCCCGTGAAGGGCCAGATCCTCGGCCTGCGCGACCCGTCGGGTCCCGGGTTGGTCCAGCGGGTCCTGAGAATGGCCGGTGGGTATCTGGCGCCGCGTGGCGACGGCCGCTACGTCCTCGGCGCGACCGTCGAGGAGCGCGGCTTCGACACGACGGTCACGGCGCGTGCGGTATTCGAGCTGCTGCGCGACGCCATCGAACTGGTGCCGGGCGCAGACGAGCTGGCGATCGAAGAGCTGTCGGCCGGCCTGCGTCCGCGGACTCCCGACAATGCTCCGGCGATCGGGCCGGGAGCGCTGGCCGGCCTGCATTGGGCAACGGGCCACTACCGCAACGGGGTTCTGCTGGCGCCGATCACCGCCGAGCTGGTCCTCCCCGGGCTGCTCGGCGGTGTCCTGCCCGAGCTTGCGACGGACTTCGATCCGGGGCGCTTCGGTACGGTGGCGGTACAGGCGTGAGCGTGACCGTAACCGTCAACGGAAAGCCACAGAAGCTCCCGGAAGGGGCGACGATCGCCAGCGTCGTCGAGCTCCTGAGCGGGACCGACCAGGGTCGTGGCGTGGCGGTGGCACTCTGGGGAGAGGTCGTACCACGCGGCGCATGGGCGCGGACCGAAGTGCCCGACGGCGCCCTGGTGGAAGTCGTCGGCGCAGTTCAAGGAGGTTGATGAGATGAACGGTCCCCTCGAGATCGCCGGACGCAGGTTCGAGTCGCGCCTGATCCTCGGCACCGGAGGGTTCGTCAATCACGACGTGCTCTCCCAAGCGCTCGGAGCCTCCGGCACGGAGATGTGCACGGTCGCGCTGCGCCGCCTCGACCCCGCGGCCCGTGGGTCGATCCTCGACGTGCTCGACGCCGTCGGCGTCTCGATCCTGCCCAATACCGCCGGCTGCTTCACCGCGCGGGACGCGATCGTCACCGCACAGCTGGCGCGCGAGGCGTTCGAGACCGAATGGATCAAGCTCGAGGTGATCGGCGATGACCGAACGCTCCTCCCCGATGCAGTCGAGCTCGTGGCGGCGGCCGAGGCGCTGATCAACGACGGATTCGTCGTCCTGCCCTATACGACCGACGACCCGGTGTTGGCGCGGCGGCTCGAGGACGTCGGTTGCGCCGCCGTGATGCCGCTCGGCTCCCCGATCGGTAGCGGAATGGGTATCTGCAACCCCTACAACGTGTCGATCATCGTCGAGCAGGCCGAGGTGCCCGTCGTGCTCGATGCCGGGGTGGGCACCGCGTCGGACGCCGCACTGGCCATCGAGCTCGGCTGTGACGCGGTCCTGTGCGCCAGCGCGATCTCGCGCGCCCACGACCCGGTCGCGATGGCGCAGGCGATCAGACTGTCGGTGCAGGCCGGCGCCCTGGCCCGCGACGCCGGCCGCATCCCGCGACGGCGCTACGCCGAGGCGTCAACGCCCACGCACGGACTGCCTGTGTTCAATGTGCCGGCGACGTGACCTTCGATGAGCTGATCGATGCGTGGGAGGCGGCCTGGTCGGGCAAGGATCCGGCCGCCTTTGCCGAGGTCTGCGACGACCGGATCCACTACGAGGATCCGCTGACCGAGGAGCCGCTCGAGGGGCCCGACGAGCTCGTGCGCCACGCCGCCCGCCTGTGGTCAGGCTTTCCCGATGCCCGCCTGGAGCGCACCGGCGAGCGCGTGAGCAATGGCCGCTTCGGCGCCGCCCCGGCGAAGCTTTTGGCCACGCACAAGGAGGCGCTGGAGGGCCTCCCCGCCACGAACAAGTTCCTCGTCGTGCACTGCGTCTTCTACTGCGAGGTCGGGCGGGAGCGCTTGCTCCGGGTACGTGCGTTCTTCGATCTGTACAACGCCGCGACCCAGCTCGGCGTGCTGCCGGCGCGGGGCACGATGGGGGAGAAGGCGCTGCTGGTCCTGCGGGGGTTTGGGCTGCGGTCCCGGAGTTAAGGCTTTGGTGGCGGTCGCGTCCAGTCCGGTTTGATGCGCCGGCCGCCCCGGTGGCGGACGGCTGCTGGGGAAGGGGGTGGGTGGGTGCTGTCGCGGGCGGTCGGAGGAGGGACGATTCCGGTCGCAGGGCAGGTTTCGTGGTTCCCAACCGCCACAACGTAGAAAAGCGAGCGGACCCGCCGGCGCTCGTTGACGTTATGGCGCTCTGGCCGACTTAACGTCAATCAGCGCCACCATACCGGCGGAGCTTCTTGACGTTATGGCGGTTCCGAACCACCCGGTATGGCGGTTCCGAACCACCCGGCCAACGCGCCCGAACCCACGCCGTTGCCGACGCGCCAGATCCAGCGATGCGCGGGCGCGCAGCCGTGCTGAACGCGACAAACACGGAGCCACCGCCCAACATGGCAGAAATCGTCCGTCAAACGTCATTGCGGACAAGCGCAGCGCGCGCCATCATCGGCCCCATGCCAACCCGCCGCGTCGTAATCGTCGCCTTCAACGGCGTCCAGGCCCTCGACGTCACCGGCCCGAGCGAAGTGTTCTCGTTGGCCGATCGGGCATGGCCCGACCCGGCCTACACGATCGAGTTGATCGCGGGTGACGGCAGCCCGATCCGCACCTCCAGTGGCATCGAGATCACTCCGCACAAGTCGCTCCAAGCCGCCACCGGCCCGATCGACACGCTCGTCGTCCCCGGGGGTCAGGGCACGCGCGCGGCGACCGCCGACCCGGCCCTGGTCAACTGGCTTCGGCTGGCCGCCCGGCGCTCGCGCCGCGTCACCTCGGTGTGCACCGGAGCGTTCGTGTTGGCGCGCGCGGGACTGCTCGAGGGACGGCGGGCGACCACGCATTGGGCTGCCTGCGATGCACTTCGCCGCCACTTCCCGTCGACCACCATCGAGCCCGACCCGATCTTCGTACGCGACGGCAATGTCTACACCTCGGCCGGCGTGACCGCGGGGATCGATCTGGCCCTGGCGCTGGTCGAGGAGGACCTTGGTCCCGAGCTTGCGCTCGGCGTGGCCCGGGACCTCGTCCTGTTCATCCGCCGTCCCGGGGGCCAGGCGCAGTTCAGCGCCGCGCTGGCCGGACAGGCGGCCTCGCGGCCTGCGGTCCGCGACCTGCAGGGGTGGATCGCCGAGCACCTCGACGCCGACCTGACCGTGCCGGCGCTGGCCGAGCGCACGTTCATGAGCCCTCGAAACTTCGCCCGGGTGTTCAGCGCCGAGGTTGGCGTGACGCCCGCCGCCTATGTCGAGGCGGTGCGCATCGAGCGCGCGCGGGCGATGCTCGAGACCACGGTCCTCCAGCTCGAGGAGATCGCCCAGCGGTGCGGCTTCGGCACGGTCGAGACGCTGCGGCGCGCCTTCGGTCGCCGCCTCCACGTGAGCCCGGGTGAGTACCGAGAACGCTTCGCCACCGTCGTCCCCATACGGAGTGCAAGGAGCGGGAGTGCAAGGAGCGCCGCATCATGAACATCGCCATACCGATCTTCGACCGCCTCACGGCGCTCGATGCGGTCGGCCCCTACGAGGTTCTGGCCCGTATCCCCGACGCGACGGTGACGTTCATCGCCGCCGAGCCGGGGCCGAAGCGGACCGAGACCAAGATGCTGGCGATCAACGCCGATCGCCGTCTCGACGATCTGCCGCATCCCGAGGTGATCGTCGTCCCGGGAGGCTTCGGCACCCGCCCGCTGATGCACGATCCGGTGATTCTCGACTGGCTGCGCCGCGCCCACGCGACCTCGCAGTGGACCACGTCGGTGTGCACGGGCTCGCTGCTGCTCGGGGCCGCCGGCATCCTCGACGGCCTCGAGGCCACCACCCACTGGGGCGCGATGGACCTGCTGGCCACGCTCGGCGCCAAGCCCGTCTCGCATCGCGTCGTCGAGCAGGGCAAGGTGATCACCTCCGCCGGGGTCTCCTCGGGGATCGACATGGCGCTCAGGCTCGCCGCGCACATCGCCGGCGACGAGGTGGCGCAGGCGATCCAGCTGGGAATCGAATACGACCCCGAGCCCCCGTTCGTCGGTGGCACGATCGCCAAGGCCCCGCCGCACATCGCTGAGCTGGCCGCCGAGGGCATGATCAGGCGATTCGCGTGAGCACGGGCGCGTGGTCGGAGAGTCGCCCGTGCTCGAGGACCCGAAAATCCGGTGGTGACGCCGCCGTTGCTCCCCCGGCGGCAAACACGTGATCGACCCCGAAGCCGCCCATCCAATGCAGTCCGTCCAGCCACGGCCACGCCAGGTTGAAATCGCCGCCGAGCACGGCGGGGGCGCCTTCGGCCCACCGGAGCAAGGTTCGAGCGGCGAGGGATGCCTGCCTCACGGAGGTCTGCGTGTGGACGTTGGCAACCCAAGCCGATCCCAGGCGGACTGCGTGAACCCACCGGCGCTCGGGCAGCACCGCCAGCCGCCGCAGCCGGTGTTCGTCGATCCGCGCGAAGCCGCCGCGAACGAGGATCGTGTTGCAGCCCCCGCCGTTGGCCCTGACCAGGTCGGGCCACCGCACTCCCGCGGCGCGGCGGAGATCCGGCAGCGAGTTGCGTGACGTCAGCACGTGGCGCTCGCTCGCCTCGAGCCGGGATGCCAGCAGCGGCGGCCACCACGGCGGGACCTCCTGCAGGAGCGCGACGTCCCACTCCCATCGCGCCAGCGCCGCGGCAAATTGCTCGAACAGATCGTGCCCCGCCGGCGGCGCCGACCTTCCGTGGAACAGATTCCAGATCATCACACGCACTTCGATCCGGCCAACGTACACTGCCCGGCTTGACTCGCCATCTGCTCACCGGCGCCGAACTCTCCCCAGCCGACCTGACCTGGGTGCTCGACCGCGCTATCGAGCTCAAGACGGCGCCACTCAGTTCGGACGCGCTGCATCGCAAGAGCATCGCGCTCGTGTTCGAGCGGCCGTCGACGCGCACGCGCGTGTCCTTCGATGCCGGCGTGACCGAGCTCGGGGGCAACCCGATGGTGCTGAGGACCGACGAGCTGCAGCTGACCCGCGGCGAATCGGTGCGCGACACGGCCTACGTGCTCTCGCGCCAGGTGGCGGCGATCGGGATCCGGACCGGCCCCGACGAGCTCGTTGCCGAGTTGGCCCAGCACGCCACGGTTCCGGTGATCAATATGCTCACCGCCCGCCATCATCCGTGCCAGGCGCTGGCGGATCTGCTCACGCTGCGCGAGACGTTCGGATCGCTCGAGGGCCTGACGCTCGCCTACATCGGCGACGGCAACAACGTGGCGCGCTCGCTGGCCGTTCTTGGCGCCATCGCCGGCGTCGAGGTGCGCATCGCGGCGCCGGATGGTTACCAGCTCGAGCCGGTGGCCGACGCGGAGTTGACCGGCGATCCACACGCGGCGGTCAAGGGCGCGAACGCCGTCTACACCGACGTGTGGGTGAGCATGAATGACGACCCGCAGTCAGCTCGCGAGCGGCGCCGCGCGCTTGCCCCCTATCGCCTCGACGACGCCCTGCTCGACGAGGCCGCGCCGGGGGCGATTGCCCTTCACTGCCTGCCCGCCCATGCGGGTGAGGAGATCACCGCCGGGGTGCTGTACGGTGAGCGACAGCGGATCTGGGACCAGGCCGAGAATCGCCGCCACGCGCAGAAGGCGCTGCTCGAGTTCATCCTCAGCGCGTAGCCGCACACATCGGATACGCTCGCACGAGCTTTCGTCGAGCAGGAGGCAGAACATGCCCACAGCCAAGAAAACGACGACGCGACGGTCGGCGGCTAAGAAACCGGCAGCCAAGAAGACGGCCAGACAGACGCCGAAGAGTGCCGGCGTCGGGGACGGTTTGGCCAGCCTGGTCGAGCAGCTCGTGGGCAGCGTGATCAAGCCCTTGGGGCTCGTCGTGCTCACCCGCGAGCGCATTCAGGAGACGCTCGACGAGGCGGCCGAGCGCGGACGGGTGACCCGCGCCGACGCCAACGAACTGGTGGCCGAGCTGGTCCGCCGCGGGCGCCAGCAGACCGACGACCTGCTGGGCGACTTGGAGCGGATGCTCGACCGCGGTCGTGGACAGCTCGGGTCGGCGACCAAGCAGTCCGTGGACAGGATCGTGCGCAGCGCCGATCGCGCGCGCCGGACGATGGGCGTCGGCCCCACGTTCCCGGTCCACGACTACGACGAGCTCACCGCCGGCCAGGTTGCCGAGCGGCTCGACGGGCTGGGGCCCGCCGATCTGCGCAAGGTGCGCGACTACGAGCGCCGGCACGCCAACCGCAAATCGGTGCTCGATTCGATCGAGAAGGCGCTCGCCTGATCAGTGTCTGAGATCGAGGTCGTCGAGCAACACCTGGAAGCTCAGCGTCCTTCCGGTCAGCTCGCCGAGTAGCTCCTCGGGCGAACGTCGCTGGCCCTCGCGCCACAGGCGCCGCAGGGTGTCCCCGGCCTCGGGGCGCTCGAACCACCGAACTCCGAACCGCTCCTGGAGGTGGGCGCGTAGGTGGGTCTCCAGTGCCCAGGCACGCAGATAGCAAGCCGAGTAGAACCCAGGGTCGACGTCGGACAGGTAGGTCTGGCGCGGCCACTCGATCTGCAGGGCCTCACCGAGGAGCTCCGAGTACCGATCGGCGAGGGGGTCAAGCGACCCCCTCGCCTCGTGCAGCTCGAGCTCGTAGGCCAGCTTGCCGCAGTAGCGACGCAGGTACAGGAGCTTGTGGGCGCGCGAGAAGGCGCGCAGCTCCCTGGCATCGTCGACGTCCAGCCGCCGCGCCAGCCACTCCGGGTCCTCGACCAGGTGCTGGAACAGGAACGCGAACGCCTCGGTGATCGAGTTGTCGCCCAGGTAGCGAAACTCGAACGGCAGCCCGCGCGCCACGTGCGCGTAGTGCTGGGTGTGGCCCGCCTCGTGAAACAGGGCCGAGTAGTCATCGCGGCCGCCCACCGGAGCGATGACCAGATAGACCTCGTCGGGAACGCGCACCGGGGCGCAGAACGCCCGCGGTGACTTGTTGGGGCGGAGCTCGACGTCCAATTCGACATTCTCCTGGCCATCGATGCCGAGCCCGCGCAATGTCTCGAGCAGGCTGTCCACCAGCCGCGATGCCGGAAAGTGGCGATCCTCATCGACAGCGCGGAAGAAACGCGGCAGATCGGCTCTGCGCAACTCGGTCATGCCGATGCCGAGCCCGCGTCGCAGTTCGGGCTCGAGCACCTCGCCGAACTGCACGTCGGTCGCCGTGGCGAAGGCGCGGGTCTGTCGGGCCAGGCCGGCCAGATCGAGGCCCTTGCACCGCTCGCAGAGCTCGCGATAGCTCCGATAGCCGAGCATGCGGGCCGTCTCATGCTGGGTCTCGATCAGTTCGCGATACAGCGGATTCAGACGCTCAGCGGTGACCGACAGCCGGGCCCGCTCGATTTCCTCCCGTACCGACGCGTCGGGCTCGTTGGCCTGCATGACGGCGGCGTCGCGAAAGCCGACGGGCCTGCCGGCGATCTCGATCGTGGCCTGCGCCTCGCGGCGCGCCACCTCGGCTTCGAGTTCCTTGGTGGCCTCGCCCAACGTCCCATCGACGGCGAAGTCGAGCAGCATCGTGAGCCGGCGCCGGTCCTCGCCACCAGCTGGCGTCCTGTCGGCCAGCGTCCGCAGCGCATGGACCGACTCAACTCCGAACAACGACGCGTGGCGTTCGTATATCGGCTCGATCGCGTATTCGTCGTCGAGCCCGGCGTAGTGACGGTAGAACGCGCCAGTCAGCTCGGACACGAAGGTCTCGGCCGAGCTGCGGTACGCGTCGAGATCCACGGGCCTGCCATGCTAGACCGATGGAATCGACAGCCACTCGACCCCGCCCCGGGACCGAGCTCGAGCTCACGGTGGATTCGCTCGCCTTCGGCGGGGCCGGCGTCGCACGCCTCGACGGATACGTCGTTTTCGTGCACGGCGCGGTGCCTGGCGACCGCGTGCAGGCGGTCGTGTCCAAGTCCAAGCGTGCCTATGCGGAGGCTCGCGCCATCGAGGTGCTCAAGCCGAGTCCCGACCGCATCGAGCCGGTGGCCGCACATCCGGGCGCGCCGTGGCAGATCCTTCCCTACGAGCAGCAGCTGCAGATCAAGCAGGCCCAGGTGCAGGACGCCCTGGTCCGGATCGGGAGGTTGAGCGATTTCGCTCTCGAGCCGATCGTGCCTGCCGCCCAGCAGTGGCGCTATCGCAACAAGCTCGAGTATTCATTTGGCCGGGACGGCGTAGGCCGGCTGATCTGCGGCTTTCACGCACCGGGGCGCTGGGATGAGATCGTCGAGATCCGCGACTGCCTGCTCGCGTCCGAGCCGGCCAATGCCGCGCGGGAGCGCGTGGTTGAGTGGTGCCGGGCAACCGGGCTGACCGCGTATGAGCGCCGCTCGGGCGATGGCTTTTTGCGCAACCTGGTCGTCCGCGAGGGTCGTCGCACCGGCCAGCTCCAGGCTCGGCTGGTCACGTCGCCCGGCGAGCTTGACCGCGCCTCGCTGGCGGCGGCGGTCGCCGACGAGCGAACGAGCGTCCTCTGGACCCAGCTCGACAGCGTCGCCGAGACGACCCAGGGTGGTCATACCGAGCTCCTGGCCGGCGACGATCGACTCGACGAAGAGCTCGGCGGGGTCACGCTGCGGATCTCGCCGGCGGCCTTCCTACAGACCAACACCGAGATGGCCGAGCAGCTGTATCGGTTGGCCATCCAGTACGCCGAGCCAGCCGGGCTGGATCGGGTCTATGACCTGTACTGCGGCATCGGGACGATCGCCATGCTGATCGCACCGCGCGTGGCCGAGGTGTGGGGACTCGAGCTGGTCGAGGAGGCCGTCTCCGACGCGATCGCCGGTGCGCGACGCAACGAGATCGAGAACGCGAGGTTCTTCGCCGGCGACGTCCGCCTGGCCATGCGCGAACTCGTGCGCACCGCCGGCAAGCCCAGCCTGCTGATCGTCGACCCACCGCGCGCCGGGCTGTCGCAGAAGGTCGTGCGGCGGATCATCGAGGCCGGGCCCGAGCGGATCGTCTACGTCTCCTGTAACCCGACGACGCTCGCGCCCAACGCCGCCCAGTTGGTGGACGCAGGCTACAGGCTGACCAAGGTTCGGCCGGTGGACATGTTTCCGCAAACGCCTCACATCGAGTGCGTGGCGCAACTCGTGCGCCGCAGTGACTAGTGTCGCGATTGGAAAATTCGTTGCCATTCGAGCGGCGGTGTCACCGAATTCATCCATCACGACACTGCCCCCCGGCGTCATCCGGGTAGGGTTCGGCCGACGATGCGCGCGGTCACGATCAAAGACGACCACAGCCTGAGCGTCGAGCACCACGATGATCCAGCGCCCGGAGCCGGCGAGGTTCTCGTCGCCGTCCAGGCAGCTGGGCTGAACGGAGCCGACATGCACCAGCGCCTGGGGCGCTACCCGGCGCCGCCCGGCTCACCGCAGGACATTCCCGGCCTCGAGCTGGCCGGCACCGTGCTCGAGCTGGGGCCCGGCGCCAGTCGCTTCCAGCGCGGCGATAGGGTGATGAGCATCGTCGCCGGTGGCGGCCAGGCCGAGCTGGCCGTGGTCCACGAGCGCATCCTCATGCCGGTACCGGAAAACCTGACCTGGGAGCAGGCCGGCGGCACCCCGGAGGTGTTCACGACGGCACACGACGCCGTCTTCACCCAGGCGCAGCTGAAGCCGGGCGAGCGGCTGCTCGTCCACGGTGGCGCCGGCGGGGTGGGGACGGCGGCGATCCAGCTGGGCCGATCGGCCGGCGCCCGGGTCACGGCGACGGTCCGCAATCCCGACCTGCGCTCCCAGGTCGCCGAGCTCGGCGCCGAGGCGATCGCCCCCGAGGGATTTGCCGAGCACGGGCCGTTCGACGTGATCCTCGAGCTGGTTGGAGCACCCAACCTCCCCGACAACCTGAATGCCCTCAACCTGTGGGGGCGGGTCGTGGTGATCGGGATTGGAGCCGGGGCCAAGGCCGAACTCAACCTCGGGTTGCTGATGGGCAAGCGCGGACGCGTGATGGCCTCGACGCTGCGTCCTCGCCCGCTCGAGGAGAAGGCGATGACCGCGCGGGCCATGGAAGGTTCGGTGCTCCCGCTGCTCGGCGACGGGACTCTACGCGTGCCGGTCGCCGCCGTGTTCGCACTCGACCAGGCCGAGCATGCCTACGAGCGCTTTACCACCGGGGGCAAGCTCGGCAAGATCGTGCTGGTCACCTAGCTAAGCTAGCTAGTCGCCCTCGGCCTCGTCGGCCACCAGCCCAGGCTCATCCTCGGCGGCGTGGATCGAGCACAGGGCGGGGCCGCCGCTCTCCATCACTGCCTGCAGCTCCTGTGGGGTCAGCTTGGCGCCGCACTCCTCGCAGCGGTCGCCGGGACGCTCAAGACTCTTCTCCTCCAGATCCATGGTGGCGAGTGTAGTACCGCGCCCTGCACTCGGGGTCGCGCCTCAGTACGGCGGCAGATCTGCCCACCACTGCCCGAGCACACGGAACGCCTTCCAGAACTCGCGCTTGGCGTCGTCCTCGTCGAGGGCGTCGTCGATGCTGGGGACGTACAGGCCCTCGATCGAAGGCGTGAAGCGCTGCAGCTCCCCGGCGGAGTCGGACAATTCGCGCCGCAGCGGCACATCGAGCTCGTTGACGATCGCCAGCGCCTGGGGGCCCATGACGACGACGATCTTCGGAGCCACGATCGCCACCTCCTCTGCCAGCCGCGCCACGCACACGGGGTCGGCCATCTCAGGATCGGCCACCGGGCACTTCACGCAGAGGGTCCCGTAAACGGCGAGCGGGTCGATACTCAGCCGCTTGAGCGACTTCATCAGCGCGTTGCCGGTGCGTCCGTAGAAGGCGACGCCCTCCTCGACCTCGGCCGGACGTGCCGAGTACTTGATCAGCATGATGTCGGCCTGGGGGTGTCCGGACCCGAGCACCGGCATCAGCTGGCCGCGGGGGCAATGGGGGCAGGCCTGGAGCTCGCGCGCAAAGGCGTTCAGCTCGCGGATCGCCCGCTCCAGATATTTCTCGCGAATCTCATCGTCCGTGGCCGGCACTCCCGTCGGATTGGACGGCTGAGGTGCTTGTCCTTGCGAGTGCATCAGGACTTGCGTGTGGCTCGGCGAACCCGGCGGTCCCTGGAGGCGCGCCGGGCGGGCGCGGGCAGGGCCTTGGTTTGCAGGAATTTCAGCGCCTGGACGTACAGCAGGCTGGCCGGGTTTCGCACGATATCGGCAGCGCGCAGCGACTCGAGGAACTCGTCGGGGCCGTCGAAGTCGCGCATCCGGATCCGCACCGATCCCAGCCCTTGGGGCACGTGGGCGTCCGAGCCGGCGCCGGCCGGAATTCGATACTTGGCCGCGAAACGCACCGCCTCGTCGTTGAACTCGCTGATTGCCACCCGCGGGTTGAACACCTCGATCGCGTCGACGTCGTCGAGCACGGACAGCAGGTGCTCATAATCGGGTACCGAGTGCAGGCGGTCGAAGGGATGCGGCACGTAGACGAGCCCGCCCTGGCGCTTGATCTCGGCGATCGTCTCCTGGAGCGTCATGCCCCGCGGGATCCTCTCCTCGATGAACAGGCCGATCACCTCGCCCTGGTCGGCGGTCTTGACCTCCTCACCGACGATCACCTTGACTGCGCCCGTCTTGGCCCGGGCCTCGAGCGCCCCCGAGATCTCATTGTGATCGGTCACGGCGATCGCGCCCAGACCGCGCTCGCCCGCCTCGGCCAGGAGCACCTCGACGGGGGTCGCGCAGTCGTGCGAGTGGTCGGTGTGCATGTGCAGGTCGACATCGATCAACGGGCGGGAGGAGAGGCGCGAACGCACGAGTGCGTTGTCCCGTCCATCGTGACGGCGCGCGGTCAGCGACTCGTAGATGTCGGCCAGCTCGTCGGCGACCCGTGACCACGAGAATCTCTCCCGAAGGCGATCACCCACCTCCCGGCAGCACCGACGCAGATCGGGATCGGCCAGCAGCGACTCCAGGTGTGCCCCCAGCGTCTGGACGTCGCCGGGCTCGAACTCGAGGCCGTAGCGCCCCTCGGAGAGCAGGTCCTCATAGGCGGGGAGCCGGGAGGCCACCGGCACGGCTCCGGCCGCCACCGCGCGGACGAGGATTCCCGGCATCGGACGCAGACCCTCGGAGGCCAAGACCGCGATGTCGGCCCCGGCGAGCACGTCGGCCTCAGTCCGTTCGCTGGCGTCGATGAATCTCACGCGGTCGCGCAGTACGCGGCCGAGCGTGGCCGGCGCCGCCAGCGGCCGCGTCGAAAACACGGTGGCGCGCCATTGCAGATCGACGGGGATCGACCGCAGCGCGCGCAGGAATAGCCGCAGCGCGGCTCGCTCCTCCTCGGCGATCATCGCGATCTCGACTGGGTCGCTCTCCGCGCGTCGCGGCAGGACGTCGGCGCCGGGTTCGATCACCCGGTAGTCGCCCGGGAAGTAACGCTGCATGAGCTCACGCGTGGCGCGATAGCCGGCGGTGCGCGCGTCGAGTCGCGCCAATAGCAGCCTCGACAACCCCCGGGTCAGCTGGGTCGAGACCACCCGCTCAGTGGGAGCGTGAAAGCTGCCCACGTTCAGGGCGCGCGAGTGGCGCAGAGCCACGCTGGACGCGCTGGGAGCGAACGGCTCGTGAACATGCACGACGTCGAGGTGCAGCGCGCCGAGTGCGTCCTCGATCGTCCGCGCGACATCGACGGGCAGCGACGAACTGCGCCGGCGCGCCGGCGAGAACGGCAGAACCTCACCGACGCCGAGGACCAACGGCGCCTCTCCGGCTTGCTCGACGAGCTCCTCGGGGCGGCTGCGGATCGCCCGGCGGCTGTCTCGGACCAGCGCGCTCGACTCCGACGGGGCGACGATCAACACCCGGTGCCCGCGGCGGACCAACTCGTCGGAGACGCGACTGACGTGGTGGTTGACCTCGTTCTGCGCCTCCCACGCAAACGGCGTCACCTGCGCGATCGCGAGGCGCTCTGACGGCACCGGTTCAGTGTAGATAAAGGGGCCGCGTGCGCGGCCCCCGTGTCCCGGCTCGGAGCGGCCTCGGCTCAGCCGGAGGTCTTCGCCTCGGCCTTCTTCGGCTTGCCCACCGGCTTGCGCGCGTACTTGGCGATGAACTTCTCGGTCAACTCGCGAGCCTCGTCATCGGGACGCTGGTGCATCGGTGACTTCATCAGATACGAGCTGGGGCCGTCGAGCTGGCCGGTGAGTCCGTTGTTCAGCGCGAGCTTGCATAGTCGCGTGGCGTCGATCACGATGCCGGCCGAGTTCGGCGAGTCCCAAACCTCGAGCTTGAGCTCGGCGATCAGCGGAACGTCGCCGAACGCCTCGCCCTCGAGGCGGATATGGGCCCACTTGCGATCGGTCAGCCACGGCACGTAGTCCGAGGGGCCGACATGGACGTCGTCCTTGGGGAGCTCATGGCCCATGATCGACGTGACGGCATTGGTCTTGGACTCCTTCTTGGACTCGAGCCGCTCGCGCTCGAGCATGTTGTAGAAGTCCATGTTGCCGCCGACGTTCAGCTGCGAGGTCCGCATCAGCTTCACGCCGCGGTCGTGGAACAGGCGGGCCAGCGCACGGTGAACGATCGTGGCGCCGACCTGCGACTTGATGTCGTCGCCGATGATCGGCAGGCCGGCCTTCTTGAAGCGCTTGTTCCAGTACTCCTCGCGGGCGATGAACACGGGAATGCAGTTGACGAACGCGCAGCCCGCCTCGAGGATCTGCTCGACGTACCACTTGGTGGCCTGCTCGGAGCCGACCGGCAGATAGGAGACGACCACGTCGGTGCGGGTCGCCTTGAGGATCTCGACGATGTCCGTGGTCGGACCCGGAGCCTTCTTGATCTTCTCCTTGAGGTACTTGCCGAGGCCGTCGTGGGTCATCCCGCGCTGGACCTCGACGCCGAGGTGGGGAACCTTGCCGGCGAAGTTCAACGTGTTGTTCTGGCCGGCAAAGATCGCCTCGGACAGGTCCTTGCCAACCTTGTCGGCGTCGATATCGAAGGCGGCGCTGAACTCGATGTCCCGCACGTGGTAGCCGCCGAGATCCACGTGCATCAGACCGGGCACTGACTCGCGCGCATCGGCCTCGCGGTAGTACTGAACTCCCTGGACGAACGAGCTCGCGCAGTTGCCGACGCCGATGATCGCTACGCGGGCCTTTTCCTCCTGGTAGCGCGCGGCACCGTTGGCGCGACCGTTGCTAGTGCTCACTTGAAAGTCCCTTCTCGAAGATTGGGGCCAGCGCGAAGTGCGGCGCCGACTCACCTGTAGATATTCCTGCCGGCGGGGTTCGTTACACCTGGGGACGGGCGTTCAGCTGCTTGCGCACGTAGTTGACGCGCTGGATCGTCGTCACCACGGTCAGGGCAGCGAGCACGTACACCGCCGGCGCCAGCAGCTCGAAGTGGCCGAGCGACGCCCCCTTGGCGAACACGAGGCCGGCCGACAGGATCACCACGCGGACCGGGCGCGTGGCCAGACCCACCTTGCAGGCCACGCCGAGCGCCTCGGCCCGCGCGCGGGTGTAGGACACCATCAACGAGAACAGGACGGCGGCCACCACCGCGGCCACCGCGACCTGGTCCTGGCGTGAGGCGAAGTAGGCGGCCACCGCGGTCAGCACGATCCCCTCCTCGAGGCGATCGAGCGTCGAATCGAGGAAGGCCCCGAATGGCGTGCCCTTGCCCGACATACGCGAGTAGCGGCCGTCGAGCGTGTCCATGACCGAGCCGATGATGAAGGCGATCCCGGCCAGGAAGAACATCCGTCCGACGACCAGTCCAGCGGCGGCCAGGTTCAGGGCAAAGCCGGTGAGCGAAATCGCGTTGGGCGTGAGCCGCGACTCGATCAGTCGCTCGCGCATCAGTTCCTGCGTCGTCGGGCCTTCTCTGCGCGGGCGTCGTGGACGTCCGCTCCGTGGCGGCGCGGGCTTTGTCTGGCCGGGCATCGAGTTAGGCCGCGACCTGACGGAAGGCCCAGGCTTCAGGTTTGGCCCGGGCCAGGAGGCGCTTGGCGATCAGCGCCGAGGTTCCGGCAGTGAGGGCCCCGAGGACGGCATCGGTCAGGTAGTGATTGCCCGTGGCGACCACCACGAAGCTGATGAAGAGCGGATACAGCGACCAGATGACCTTGGCGTAGCGCCGGCGCACCAGTCGCGCCATCGGCCATCCGATCATGATCGCGAAGCACACGTGCATCGAGGGCACGGCGGCGTAGCCGTTGATGAACGCCTGGCTGGCCGAGCTGGTGTCGAAGTGCATCGTGCCCATCCCGAGGAACTGCGAGATCGAGTCGGTAAAGCCCCACTCGGGCATGAGCCGCGGCGGCGCCGTGGGGTACACGGCGTAAAGCACGAGGGCGATCAGCATCGCCACCAAGAACATGTTGCGCACGAAGTAGAACGAGTCGTTGCGGCGCAGGTAGATGAACACGAGCGCGCCGACGGTGACGAAGTAGTGCGCGTTCAGATACGTCCAGTCGGCGATGTCCATCAGCCAGTGCACGCTCGAGGCCCAGGCCTGGACGCTGGGCTCGATGAACACGTGCAGAACGCGCTCGAGGTTGATGATCTTGGTGGCGTCGCCAAACGGCTTGTAGCCGCCGCTTCCGACCACCCCACGGACCATCTGGTACGCCACGTACGCGGCCGCGAACAGCAGCAGCTGGCGCACGACGTCCTTCCAGCCGTGGGGCAGAATCCGAGCCTCGATTGTCCGCAGTCCACGCCTCATCGACCCTCAAATCTTACCGAGATGGTCCTCTCGGCTTATGTCGGTCTGCTTACGTGCACCGTGGCGAATCGGCTCCGATCCGTGCCAGCGAGAAGCTCATGACCATGCGTACGGGGCCCGCGCGGCGCAGCCGCACGGCGACGAACTCGCCATCTCGGGCCACGCACCCGGGCGCACCGCTGAGCGCCCAATACGGCGAGAAGCGCACTCGCACGAGCGCTGTTCCGGGTCCGTTGGAGTTGAGGGTTACCGAATTGGGGCCCAGCGCGGTCAGGGTCGCATCGCCCTGGACGATCGGCGTCGCGCCTGCCACCTCGTAGACCCGCCAGTGGGTGCTGCGATAAACGAGATGCAGGTAGGGCAGGCCGCGGTCGATCAGCGCGGCCTCCTTGTGGGCCGAGAAGTCCAGCGGCGCGTCGGGGACCGCCACGAACCTCACCGCCAGCGAGTGCAGCCACGCCTCGTAGGTGGCGGCATTCAACGGTCCGCCGTAGAAGAGGTGGTTGTAGCGGATGTCGAGCTGGCGCTCCCATCCGCGGGCGAGCGGGAACCGGGGCGCCACCTGGTAGGCCTCCCAATGGAACCGGGTGAAGGGAATCTCCACTCGGAACGGTGGTCCCTTCTGCTCGTCGAGGAACGAGAGCAGCGGCTGGTAGTACGCCGCCGACACCGAGGGGTCACCGGCCGAGGTGCGAACGTCGCGAATCGGCGCCTGCCATTGCAGCCACAGCAGTGGCAGCGCCAGCGCCGCCAGCCAGGCCGGGTGCTTGCGGTACCAGAAGAGCGCCGCCAGTGGTCCAGCGACCAGCGGCGCCAGCCGCGCCGCGTTGCTACCCACCGGCGTGGTCAGCGCGTACGCGGCCACGACGCCTATGACATACAGCGCGATTCCCGCCCGCACGGCCACCTCGTCTCTGGGCAACGCCGCCAGCGCCACGAGTGCGATCGCCGGGATCGGCCACAGGGTGGCCAGCGTGAACGGCTCGCTGCCCCCCTCGGGGAACGCGACCGACAGCATCAGCACGGGAAGGAGCGAGCCGGCGATCGCGGCCAGGCCGGGCAGCATGGCCTTGCACTGGCGCCGGCGAGAGTACGCGGCAATCGCGTACGCGGCTCCGGCCAGGGCCGAGAACAGCGCCGCCACCGGGCTGGCCAGTGCCGTGAGCACGGCCAGGAGCGTGGCCAACCGCGAGCGGTGGCGCTGGAGCGCCAGCACCATGCCCATTGCCGGCAGCAACCCGAAGGCGAATGTCAGGCGTCCGGTGAACAGGTTGGTGGCCGTCGCCGCGCCGAACCACAACGCGCCGAGCCAGGCGTCCTCGCCGAAGTGGCCCCGTGCCAGCGTCTCGAACAGCGCCGCGGTGCCGACCGCGGCCAGGCCGCCCGCCACCTGGGGCGTGAGGAGCGCGGCCACCGGCGGGAACAGGACGCTGTAGCCGGGTACGTGGTGGCCGGCGTACCACCAGTTGTTCCAGAGGCCGAAGCCTTCGGCCGAGAACAGCTTGGCTCGCAGGAGATGCGCCGCCAGATCGAGGCTGGGCGGCGAGACGATCACATAGACGATCGCGAAAAGCGCTGCGACCGCGGTCGGGGCAATGCGCTTGAGCGTCATGGGTTCAGGAATGCGGTTACCCGATCGACCGCATCGTGGTCGTCGAGCCACGGCCAGTGTCCCGCTTTCGCAAGCGAGACGAGCGTGGCCCGGGGCAGTCGAGCCGCGTAGGCGGATCCGAGCTCGGGGGGCAGCCATGGGTCCTGCTCGCCCCACACGACCAGGGCCGGCATCGCCAGGGTGCCCAGACGGCCCCCGATCGCGCCCAGCGTGTTGGGGTCGGCCGAGCGATACAAGCGCAGAATCGCGCGCTGGGTGCCCTGGTCGAAGTCTTCCCAAACGGTGTCGAGCTGCTCGTCGCTCCAGGGCCCGCCCTTGCGGAGCTCGCGCGCCAGCAGCCATCTGTTGGTTGCTCCCATGGCCAGCTCGCCGATCAGCGGACGCCGCCACAGGCGGGCCAGCCCGCCGATCGGGAAGCGGGCGGCGTCAAACAGCGGAGGGGCGTTGATCAACACCAACCTCTGGATACGATCGGGATGACGCTGGGCGAGAACCAGCCCCACGACGGCACCCCAGTCGTGGCCGACCAGCGTCAGGGTGTCGATCTGGAGCTGCTCGAGCAGGGCCTCGACGAACGTGGCCAACCCGTCGATCGTGTAATCGAGGTGGCCCCCTTTGCCCGAGCGTCCGAACCCGATCAGGTCAGGTGCCAGCCCGCCCGCGCGTTCCAGGAACGGCAGCCAGTCGGCGGAGCTGGTGGGAACACCGTGCAGGTACAGGAGCGGCGTGCCATCGCGGGGCGCCGAGCGGTACAAGACTGGTGACCCGCCAAGCTGGGTCGTGTTTTCCTCGACGTGCACCGGCGGGCGAGGATAACGTCCGGACTTATGAGTACTGAGGAGCCGGCCCCACCCCGGCGGACGCTGTGCCTCGGCGAGGCGCTGGTGGACCTGATCTGCCAGCAGCCGATCGACGGCCTGCTCGAGGCCGATGCGTTTGTTCCGCATTTCGGGGGCGTGGTGGCCAACGTCGCCGTCGTCGCCGCTCGCGCGGGCGCGCGGATGACCCTAGCCGGCGGCGCCGGCGAGGACCCGTGGGGTCAGTGGTTGTGCGAACGGCTCGATGCCGAGGGAGTCGACACCTCGATGTTCGCCCTGGTCCCGGACGTCCAGACCCGGCTCGCGCTCGTCACGGTCAATCATCAGGCCGAGGCCAGCTACCACGTCTACGGCCAGACGATCGCCACCCTGTCCCATGCCATCGGCGACCGGCTCGAGGAGGCCGTGGCGGAGTCCGCCGCTCTGTTTCTCAGCTCCAACACCCTGATCGTGCCCGAGGAGCGCGAGCTCACGATGGAGGCCCGGGAGCTGGCGCTGGCGCTCGAGCGCCCGATCGTGTTCGATCCCAATCTTCGCCTGCACCGCTGGCGCTCCCACGCCGATGCCGCCGCCAGCGCCAACGCGTGTGTGCCCGGCGCGCTGCTCGTGCGCGCCAACGAGTCCGAGGCCGCGCTGATGACCGGCGAGGACGATCCCGAGCGCGCAGCCTTGGCGCTGATGAAGGCCGGGGCGCGTCTCGTCGTGATCACCCTCGGTGCCGAGGGCGCGATTCTCCGCGGCGAACTGAGCGCCGACGCACCCGGCGTCGAGGCCAACGTGATCAGCACGATCGGCGCCGGCGACGTGATCATGGGCACGCTGCTGGCCCGGCTGACGCTGAGCGACTTCTACCCGCCCGCGGTGGCGGCGGCGCTGCCCGAGGCCGTCGCCGCGGCCGCCCGGGCCTGCGAGCGCTGGGGCGCCCTTGACTAGTGTCGCGCGGGCGCCGGCCGCCGCCGACTGGCGCAAGCCGCCACCGCGACGCGTACGCGCGATCCGGGACCGCCTCCGGCTCATCTACGGCATTCCCAGGGCCGAGCCCCACGGCCGTCCGATCGCCGAGCTGATCCTCACCGTGCTCTCGCAGTCGACCAACGACCGCAACCGCGACGTCGCCTACCTCGCCCTGCGCGAGCGCTTCCCGACCTGGGAGGAGGTCCGCGACGCCCCCGTCGACGACGTCGAGGAGGCCATCCGCCCCGGCGGCATCTCGAAGGTCAAGTCGGCCCGCATCAAGTCGATCCTCCAGGCGATCTCGGACAACGGGCACCCTCTTTCTCTCGATTGGCTGGCTGGCCAGTCGGTGCCCGAGGCGCAGGCGTATCTGACCTCGCTTCCAGGTGTGGGGCGAAAGACCGCCGCCTGCGTCCTGCTGTTCGCCTTCGGCATGCACGACGTGCCCGTCGACACCCACGTCTCCCGCGTCGGCACCCGCCTGGGCATGTTCCGACCGGGTGCGCCGTTTCTCGAGCTCCACGACGTCATGCTCGACATCACGCCTCGCGGAGAGGAGCTCGAGCTGCACCTCAACATGCTGCGACACGGCCGCCGGACGTGTCACGCGCGGCGCCCGAACTGCGCCGGGTGCGCCCTCCAGCGCATGTGTCCGAAGGTGGGAGTCGCCGACTAGATTTCTGTAGGACCTTCACGGTCGGCACCAGTCACGGCAAACGGACCGTCACTGTGTTCCAGTCCACCGGGTCGTTCAAAGCCAAGTGCCCCAAGGCCGGGGTGACATCGGTCGGCACGGTCCCTGCCGCCACCGTGAACTCCGCCGGCAAGTTCAAGGCCGTCGCCACCCTGGACAACGGCTTCGGCACCGAGTCGTGGACCGTGTCCGGGACGTTTGCGAGCAAGCATGCCGCGCACGGCACGGTGGCGATCGTCCTGGCCCTGACCAGCGTCAAGAGGTGCAGGTTCAGCGTGCCGTGGTCGGCGAAGCTCGTGCCGCCGGGGCATCCAGCACGCCGGGCGACTTACAAGGGCAAGACAAGTGCCGGGTTTCCGGTGAAGATCAGGCTCAGCGCCAGCGGTAGGAAGCTCGCCAGCGTCTCCTGGCACGCGCCGCTCGTGGGTGATTGCCCGGGGATCGGAAACGAGTCGCCCACCATCACCGCCCACAATGTGCCGGTCCATGGATCCACGTTCAACGTGAAGCTGGTCTCGGGCAAGGGCACCAGCGACAGCGAGACCGACACCATCGCCGGCGAGTTCCTGTCCGGGCGCAAGGCATCCGGCACGATCGCGAC
Source organism: uncultured Solirubrobacterales bacterium (assembly GCA_963749545.1). Taxonomy (GTDB): domain Bacteria; phylum Actinomycetota; class Thermoleophilia; order Solirubrobacterales; family Solirubrobacteraceae; genus Palsa-465. Next base: position 96,705 of record CAVVNG010000019.1, on the reverse strand, counting down.
GTTTCGCATCATCAAGAGCATCGGCAAGACCTGCATCGGCAACGGGACCTGGACGGCGAGCGCCGGCTGATCGGCTCACGCCGCTCGTGGCGTGTCGGGAACCGCGGCTGGGGATGGCGTTGGTTCCGAGCGCTGGCGCGCGTGGGCTCGGGATCGGCACAACGTAGAAAAGCTCGTTCGGCCGGTGGCGCTGTTCGACGTTGTGCTCCTCAGAGCGGCATAACGTCGATGAGCGCGGCGCGTCCGGATGGCTTTTCAACGTTGTGCTGGTTCGTCGCTGGGAGCACGACGGGCCAAGGCTCACCGACTTCTTCCGGAGCAGCGGTGCCCAAAGCCATTCACCACCCAGGCCCCTGAGCGCGCTGTCCCAGATCTGCTACTCTCTCACTGAGATTTTTGTGAACGTAGAGGAGTAGAACTGACATGGGAAAAACGATCGGAATCGACCTCGGAACGACCAACAGCTGCATGGCCGTGCTCGAGGGCGGTGAGCCGACGGTGATTGAGAACGCCGAGGGCGGGCGGACGACTCCGTCCGTGGTCGCGTTCACGCAATCGGGAGAGCGCCTGGTCGGCACGGTCGCCAAGCGTCAGGCCGTCACCAATCCGCAGAACACGGTCTTCTCGATCAAGCGCTTCATGGGCCGCAAGGAGGCCGAGGTGCGCGAGGAGGAGGCGATCGTGCCGTACAAGGTCGTCTCTGGCCCGAACGGCGACGCGCGCGTCGAGGCCGGTGGCAAGCAGTATTCGCCGCCGGAGATCAGCGCGATGATCCTGGGCAAGCTGAAGACCGACGCTGAGGCGTATCTGGGCGAGCCCGTCGACAGCGCTGTGATCACCGTGCCTGCGTACTTCAATGACGACCAGCGCCAGGCGACCAAGGACGCCGGCAAGGTCGCCGGCCTGGATGTCAAGCGGATCATCAACGAGCCGACCGCGGCCTCGCTCGCCTACGGCCTCGACAAGGAGTCCGACCAGACCATCCTCATCTTCGACCTCGGCGGCGGCACGTTCGACGTGTCGGTGCTTGAGATCGGCGACGGCGTGTTCGAGGTCAAGGCAACCGCGGGTGACAACCATCTCGGTGGCGACAACTTCGACAAGGCATTGGTCGACTGGCTGGTGAGCGAATTCAAGAAGTCGCAGGGCATCGACCTGAGCCAGGATCCGATGGCGCTGCAGCGTCTCTACGAGGCGGCTGAGAAGGCCAAGATCGAGCTGTCCACCACCCAGGAGACGCAGATCAACCTGCCCTTCATCACCGCCGACGCGAGTGGCCCCAAGCACCTCGATACCCGGCTGACGCGCGCCAAGCTCAACGAGCTCACGAGCTCGCTGCTCGACCGCACCATCGCCCCGGTTCGCCAGGCGATGGACGACGCCAAGGAGAAGGGCGTGGCCAGCATCGACCACGTCGTGCTGGTCGGCGGCATGACCCGCATGCCCGCCGTGCAGGAGAAGGTCAAGGAGCTGACCAGCAAGGAGCCGCACCGTGGTGTCAATCCCGATGAGGTCGTGGCCGTCGGCGCGGCGATCCAGGCCGGCGTGCTGGCCGGTGACGTCAAGGACGTCCTGCTGCTCGACGTGACACCGCTGACGCTCGGTATCGAGACCAAGGGCGGCGTGATGACGAAGCTGATCGAGCGCAACACGACGATTCCGACGCGCAAGGCCGAGGTGTTCTCGACCGCCGAGGACAACCAGCCCTCCGTCGAGATCCACGTGCTCCAGGGCGAGCGCGAGATGGCGACCTACAACAAGTCGCTGGGCAAGTTCCAGCTCACCGGCATCCCACCGGCCCCGCGCGGCATCCCGCAGATCGAGGTCGCCTTCGACATCGACGCCAACGGCATTCTCAACGTGTCGGCCAAGGACCTCGGCACCGGCAAGGAGCAGAAGATCGAGATCCGCTCGGGCTCCGGTCTGTCCGACGACGAGATCAAGCGGATGGTCAGCGACGCCGAGTCGCACGCCGACGAGGACCGTCGCCTGCGCGAGCTGGCCGAGGCCCGGAACAACGGCGAGAACGCGGCCTACCAGGCCGAGCGTCAGCTCAAGGAGCTCGGCGACGCCGTCGATCAGTCCTCCAAGGATGAGATCGAGGCGGCCATCAAGGCGGTGCGCGATGTGCTCACCTCCGAGAACGCCGAGGAGATCGCGGCCAAGACCAATGCGCTGAACGAGTCCTTCCACAAGGTCTCCGAGGCGATGTACCAGCGGGCCCAGGAGCAGCAGGCGGCGACCGCATCGGCGGACGGTGCAGGCGCCCAGGACGGCTCGACCAACGGCGCCGGCGCCGAGGAGGACGTCGTCGACGCCGAGGTCGTGGACGAAGGCAAGTAAGCCATGGACAGAAATCGCGAGTCTCAGCTCCGGACGCCGGTCCGGGGCCAGACCGAGGACCAGCAGGAGCCCATCGTCGCCGCGGGTGAGCCCGAGGGGGCGGTGGGCCCCACCGCCCCCGGTGGCGATCGCGGTCAACCGGACGCCCCGGCCGGTGAGGCGTCAACCGAGTCGCTGCATCCGGTCGAGCGCGACCTTGAAGAGCTCACCGCGAAGGCCGAGAAGGCGGATGAGTACCTCGAGCTGGCCCAGCGCACCAAGGCCGACTTCGAGAACTACCGGCGGCGTGCCGTCCGCGAAGCGGCGGCGGCACAGGAGCGCGGAGTGGCCAAGCTGGCCAAGGCCTTGCTACCGGCGGTCGACAACCTCGACCGCGCACTCGCCGCCGCCGCCCAGGACGGCGAAGGTGACGACGGGACGCTGGCATCGGGCATCAAGCTTGTGCACGCCGACGTGATCGCGGCACTGGCGCGGATGGGCATCGAGCCGTTCTCGCCCGCGGGTGAGCCGTTCGACCCTCAGTGGCACGAGGCCGTGGCCCAGCAGCCTGTCGATGGAGCCCAGCCGGGGACCGTCGTCGAGGTGTACCAGCGCGGCTACCGTCTCGGCGACACCGTGCTGCGTCCCGCGCGAGTGGTCGTCGCCGGGTGATGGAGTGAGCGGGGATGGCATCAACACCCGACTACTACAAGACGCTAGGGGTCGGCAAGAACGCCTCCGAAGCTGAGATCAAGAAGGCCTACCGCAAGCTCGCACGGCAGTACCACCCGGACCGCAATTCGGGCGACAAGAAGGCCGAGGAGCGCTTCAAGGAGATCTCGCAGGCCCACGACGTCCTGTCCGATCCGGACAAGCGCAAGCAGTACGACCGCGGCACCGGCCCGTTCGGCAGCTTCGGTGCCCCGGGCGGGTTTGACCCCAGCTCATTCGGCAGTGGCGTCGGGGACATCCTCTCGAACCTGTTCGGCGGGGCCACCGCCGGTCGCGGCGGCCGCGGCGGAGCCCGGGGCGGGCGGGCGCAGCAGCGAGGCCGTGATCTCGAGACCGAGGTCACGCTGAGCTTTGATCAGGCGGTCAGCGGCACTCAGGTGCCGCTCGCGGTGACGCTCTCTCAGCCATGCCCGACGTGTAACGGCACGGGCGCCAAGCCCGGCACCACACCTCGGGTGTGCCCGGTGTGCGAGGGTCGCGGGCTGGAATCCGAGAGCCAGGGAATCTTCTCCATTTCCCAGCCCTGCTCCAATTGCCACGGCTCAGGCACCGTGATCGATGACCCCTGCCCCACCTGCAAGGGCAGCGGCGCCCAGCGCAACGTCAAGCGGTTGCGCGTCAATATCCCCGCTGGCGTGAAGGAGGGGAGCCGCATCCGGTTGGCCGGCAAGGGCGAGGCTGGACCGCGGGGCGGCGAGCCCGGCGATCTCTACGTGATCACCCGAGTGCAGGACTCGGCGGTGTTCAAGCGCGCCGGCGACAACCTCGAGGTCGAGGTCCCGCTGACGATCCCGGAGGCCGTCCGCGGCGCGGTGATCGAGGTACCGACACTGAACGGCTCCAAGCGACTGCGCGTCCCGCGCGGCACCAAGCACGGCACCGTCCAGCGCCTGCGGGGCGAGGGGCCGCCTCGACTTGGCGGCGGCAAGAGTCGCGGCGATATCCGCTACCGGTTTGTCATCGACGTGCCGGCGTCCCTGTCCCCCGAGCAGGATGAGGCGATCGATCGGTTGTCTGAGGTGATGAACGGCAACCCGCGAGCCAAGCTGTTCAGCGCGTCAACCCAGGGGACGACGTGATGGCCACCCGCCGCACCCGCGTGACTCGGAGCACGACGCGCATCGAGGTGGCGTCGGACCGTGGTGTGTTCATGATCTCGGTGGCCGCCGAGCTGGCCGACATGCACCCACAGACGCTCCGGATGTATGAGGCGCGAGGCCTGATCGAGCCCCAGCGTTCGCCCAAGGGGACGCGCCTCTACTCCCAGAAGGATGTCGAGCGCTTGCGTCGCATCCAGGAGATGACGGCCGAACTTGGCATGAACCTGGCCGGGGTGGAGCGTGTGTTCGAGCTCGAGGAGCAGCTCGAGCTCATGGCGCGCAGGGTCTCCGGACTCGAGCGGCGGGCGGCCGAGCTCAAGGCCGAGGTCCAGCGTCTCGAGCAACTCCGCCGCGAGCTGCGCGCCGACATCGTGCCCTACGAATCCGGCGGCGAGCTCATTCGCGCCTCCGACATGGAGCCCTTCAAGATCCCGGTGAAACGCCGCGCCGGGGCGGTCTCCGAGCCCGGCGGCGAGTCGGGGTCGGAGGTCTAGACCCCCCGGACTTCCGTCTTGCACGCGGTATGACAGGATCTATGGTCGTGGGGAAGCGGGCAACTCTTTTCAGGACGAATCTGGTACTCGGCGCAGCGGCGATGGCGTTGCTGTTCGCCGCCGCCCCGGCCGCGGCCGCCGGCCCCAGCGCTCAGATCACTGCCGTCGGCGCGGCGCCGGCCTCCGAGCCGATCCAGCTCGTCCTGCCGCTGGTCGCCGACACCGCGGGCATCGAACGCTTCGCCGCCGCCGTCACAACTCCGGGTTCCCGGCAGTACGGTCAGTACGGGACCATCTCCGAGCTGGCCAGCCGCTTCGGCGCCACGGCCAGCACGCGTCAGCAGGTTGTGGCCTATCTTCGCCGGGTCGGCGCCAGGTCGATCAAGATCGACCGGACGGGCCTGTTCGCCGATGCGGTTCTCACCGCGGGCCAGGCCCAGCGCGCCTTCGCCGATCCGCTCACCCAATTCCGTTCCGCCCGCGGGGCGAGATTCCTGGCCCCGCGCCTGACGCCCTCGGTTCCGCCCGGCCTGCGTGGCCTGGCGACAGGCGTCATCGGCCTCGATACCCATGAGTTCGCCTCCTCGCACCGGTTGAGCACAGCCTCGGGGGCGCACATCGCCTCGAACCCCTCATCCGCGCGCCTGCGCACGGGAACGCCGAGCCCGAGCGCCTGCCACGCGGGCCGCTTTGCCGGCGAGGTTCAGGGCATCCCCGCCACCGCCGGCTTCACCCCCAACCAGTACCTGACGGCCTACGGATTTGATCCTCTGCACAGCGCAGGGGTCACCGGTCAGGGTGAGCGGGTGGCCCTGATCGAGATCGACGGCTTCAAGTATTCAGACCTCAAGGCGTTCGCCAAGTGCTTCCAGCTCGACATCCCGGCCCTGCATGCGTTCGGCGTCGGGCTCGGTCACCTGTTGCCGGCCGGCGGCGAAGCCACTCTCGACCTCGAGGTGATGGACGCGGCCGCACCCGATCTCAAGGGCATCGACGTCTACGAGACGAAGGCCAACGCGGCCAACTCGCTGATCGCGCTGACCGCGCCGCTGCAGAATCGGGGCTTCAAGCCGCAGGTCATCTCGGCCTCGCTGGGCCTCTGCGAGCGCGTGCTCAAGAGCGCGATCGGGTCGGGCGGCGTAAACAACACGGAGGCCGCGCTGGCCCTGGCGGCCGCGAGCGGGATCACGTTCCTCGCCTCGAGCGGCGATCAGGGGTCCGCGGACTGCACCAGCCTGTCCGGGCGCCCGCTCCGCGAACTCGCCGTCAACTTCCCCGCCTCATCGCCATGGGTCACGGGAGTCGGCGGCACCAATCTCATGCTAAACGCGGCCAACCAGATCCTCAGTCAGGTTGTCTGGAACGACCGGAAGATTCAGGCCGGTTCGGCGGCCGGCGGTGGACTCAGCCGGCTTTTCGGCCGACCGTCCTACCAGAACGGTGTCGTGCACGTCAATCACCGCGGAGTACCCGACGTGTCGATGTTGGCCGACATCATTCCCGGCTACGCGATCTTTTGCTCGGCACGGGGCGAGTGCAATCCGAACCGACCGTGGACCACGGTCGGTGGGACGAGTGCCGCGACGCCGCTGCTCGCCGGAGGCATGGCGCTCGTCGATCAGCAGTTGCGCAGCCATAAGCGGCAGGACCTGGGGCTGGCCAATCCGCTCCTATACCGGCTCGGCCGCTCCTCGGAGGCGCACAGCGTGTTCTGGGATGTGCTCGGCTTCAGCAACGACGTCGGCCCTGACATCGGCGGTAATCACCGTCCGCTCGGCTGCTGTACCGCGCATCGCGGCTATGACCTGGCATCGGGCTGGGGCAGCGTCGACTTGGCGCACTTCGCCACCGACGCCGTGGCACTCCAGCCGACGCGGGTGACGCTGGCACTTCCCGCCCATCAGCACCCGGTGCGCACCCACAACATCCTGGCCACGGTCTCCTGCGCGGCGGCCTGTCGGATGGGCGCGCTGGCCGAGGTGAGGATTGGCAAGGGCAAGCCACTAAGCATTTTTTCCAAGGTCTACAGCCTGTCCTCGGCGGGCCATCGGACGGTGCCGATTCCGTTCTCATCCGGCCAGCTCACCCGTCTACGGCGTGGCCTTCGCGATCATCGGCGCATCGTGGCGGCCGTCGCGGGCGCGGTTGTCGACAGCAAGGGGCGGATCCTGTCGACCACGGCGCCTAAGGGTTTGACAATCAAGAGCTGAGATCCGCTTTATCGGGCGGAGCTAGCGTCACGAACGGGATGAAGCGTCCGCGCTGGCTGACGCGGTACTACCGGTTGCCGATCCGGGCGCGTCTGACGATCGCGTTCGTCGCCGTGATGGGGACCGTGCTGGTTGCCGCCGGCACGATTCTGTACGCCCAGTTCCGCGCCGATCTGGATGCCCAGATCAACTCCGCCCTGCGAACCGAGACCGCCGATGTCGAGGCGCTGGTCGACGCCGGCGGGCCGCGTGCGATCGGCGACAGTGGGGCGCCGCTGGCTCAGGTGTTCTCCCCGAGGGGAGCCCTGCTCGCCAGTACTCGCAAGGCGCGTCCCCTACGACTGCTGTCCCCCGTGCAAGCGGGTCGGGCCGCGCTCCGACGCCAGCCGGTCCGAACGTTGACGATGCCGTCCGGACCCGTTCGGGTCCTGGCGGAGACGGCGACCACCAGCGACGGGAGGCAGCTGGCGCTCGCGGTGGCCGACCCACTGCGCTTGCGTGACCACGAGTTGGGGCATCTGCGCAGCCTGCTGTTGACGGATGGACCCCTGGCCCTGCTGCTGGCTGCGCTCGCCGGCTACGCCCTGGCTCGCGCCGCGCTGCGGCCGGTCGACCGGATGCGAGCGAAGCTCGAGCGGATGTCCGACCGGGCAGAGCCGCTGCCGGTACCCCCGACCTCGGATGAGATCGGGGCGCTCGCCAACACGCTGAACGCACTTCTCGCCCGGGTCCGCACGGCGGCCGAGCGTGAGCGTCGTCTGGTCAGCGACGCCAGTCACGAGCTCCGCACGCCCCTGACCACGTTGCGGGCCGAGATCGATCTGGCGCTGATGGGCGACCGCGATCCGGACGAGCTCCGAACGGCGCTCGAATCGGCCGCCGAGGAGGCGCGGCGGATGTCCCGTCTGGCCGACGATCTGCTCGTTCTGGCGCGAGCTGACCAGGGCCGGCTGCCGCTTCAGCCTCTGCCGCAGTCGCCGCAGGAGCTGCTCGAGGCCGCCGCCACACGCGCGCGTGCCGCCGCCGGCATGCGGGGGCGCTCGATTGTCGTCGAGCCGGTCGAGTTCGCGGATGACGTGGCGGTTCTGGCCGACCCGGACCGGACCGCACAGGCGCTCGGCAATCTGATCACGAACGCCTTGCTCTACGGAGAAGGGACGGTGACCCTGAGTGCCGTGGGCAACGGCCGGCTAATCGAGCTGCACGTGCTCGACGGGGGCGAGGGCTTCGCGGCCCAGGAGCTGGGCCGCGCGTTCGAGCGATTCGGCCGCGGCCACGCGACGCGGGGTCGTGAGCCCGGAAGCGGGCTCGGTCTGGCCATCGTCGAGGCGGTGGCGGTGGCCCACGGCGGCGTGGCGCAGGCTCGGAACCGGCCCGACGGAGGCGCCGACGTGTGGATCGCCATCCCGCGCAGCCCGGTTCCGGCCGCCCGTCTAGTCGCTCGCGCGTAGCCGGTAGCCCGCTCCGCGGACCGTCTCGATCGTCTTCACGCCGAATGGTCGATCGATCTTCTCCCGCAGGTAGCGCACGTACACATCGACCACGTTGGAGCGGTTCTCGTACTGCATCTCCCAGGCACCTTCGAGCAGGTCGTAGCGCGAGAGCACCTGGCCCGGCCGGCGCATGAACACCTCGAGTACCTGCAGCTCCTTGGTCGAGAGCGGGATCTCGACCTCACCCCGCCTGGCCGTGTAGGTGGCCAGGTCGAGGCTGAGGTCAGCCACGCGGAGCACGGTTCCGCGCTCCACCGTCCCGCGGCGCGAGAGAGCCCGCACGCGGGCGAACAGCTCGCCAAAATCAAACGGCTTGAGGAGGTAGTCGTCGGCGCCCCGGTCGAGCCCGGCGATCCGGTCCTCGATGCCGTCGCGCGCCGTGAGCATCAGGATCGGCGAACGGACGCCGTCCTCGCGCAGCCGCGAGCACGTATCGAAGCCGTTGAGTCCCGGCAGGTTGATATCGAGCACGATCACCTCGTAAGGAGTCGAGCCCGCCATCCACAAAGCGTTCTCGCCGTCATCGGCGACATCGGCGAGCATCCCCTGCTCGCGAAGCGCCTTCTGAATCAGCGCTGCGAGCTTGCTCTCGTCTTCAACGACCAGAACTCGCACAGTCTCTCCAAGCATAGGCAGCGCTCACCGGAGACTGAGCAGCGCGGCACTGCTGGGTGGAATGGTCAAGCGGTAGCTCCGTGGACCCGGCCTGATCCGGTCGATCACGGGGCGGCCCGCCCAGGTACCGGCCGGCGTCAGATACTGACCAGCTAGGGTCACACCCGAGGTTGCCCTGATCGTCGGCGCCAGCAGCCGCTCGAGCGTCGCCGGTCCCCGTCCGGGCACGCGCACGGACACGCGCACCGCTCGGTTGGCCTTGTCGATCAGCAGCACATGCGTCCGTCCCCGGACGCGCACCGCCCACGCCTCGAGTTGGAGACCCGGCCCGGCCGTGACCTGCGCGCGCAGCAGTCTCGCGTTTGGCCCCAGCATGCGGTCGAACAGGATCAGCCCATACAGGAGGGGCCTCGCCTGCAGTCCCCGGTCGGAGAGCGCAAACGGGGCGTTGATGGCGAACCCGCGGACGCGGACGTATTCACGGACGTGGAGGTTCACGCCATCGACCCCGGCCCGAAGGAGCTGGAAGAGCGCATCGGGAGCCCACAGCGCCGTCGCGAACGCGTTGCTGACCCCGCGCAGTCCCCCGCAGCTGACCGAGTTGAGCTCCGTGAGCCGAAACGGCAGGCCGGCGCGGTGGGCCAGCGCGACGCCACCCTCAACGCTTCGCGCCATCTTGGCGCTTCCCCGCGCGCTGAGGATCCGGGCGATCGTCGGATGGTTGGGCGCCCAGGGCGGCGAGCAGGCGCCGAATGGATACCGATGGGCGGTGATCAGGCCAAGGCCGGGATGGGGGCCACGCAGCAGGCGGGCGATCCACCGGTCGTGGACGCCTGGATTGGCCAGCGCGGGTCCGGCCAGCGGGATGTCAGGCGCGATTCGCACCAGCCGTCGCGAATAGGCGTTGAAGTCGCGAACGTAGCCGGCGCTCGTCAGATCCCGCGGGAGCAGACGCACGCTGCCGCCGCTGCGTGCCACGACCGCCCGCCACCACGTGCGATCGTAGATGTCTGGCTCGTTGCCGATCTCGAGGGCGACGACGCTGCGGCGCGGGAGCGCATGCAGCGCGATCCGCGCCCAATCGGCTGCGGCGCGCGGCGAGGAGGTCAGCAGGTTGAGGTCGAGGATCAGGCGAAGCCGCGTCGCCTCGACGAGCCGGCGCGTGTCCGCCAGCCAGCGCGGCGTCACGCCGAACTGCCACGGAGGCAGCACCCGCCCCCGCGGGTCCCACTCGGAGTGGTCGGCGGAATCGCCGCCAATCCGCAGCAGCAGGGGCCCGTCGCCGCGCACGCGCAGCAGTGACAGGACGCGCTCCGCCAATCCGAGGTGCCGCGCATAGACGGGCAACGTCCAGTATTCCGTCGACAGCCCGAGGAACGATTTGGGGACGCGGCGCTGTGGGGTCAGCGACGGGATCGTGACCACGGCCCGCGCGAACAGCGGCGCGCTGTTCTGGCTGGGGGCAGCGCGCGAGGTGCGGTCCGGGAGCGCCAGCACGACGGCGATCAGCAGCAGCCCGGACAGGATCATCGCCGCCGAGATGACCCGGGTCCGTTCGTCTGTCTTGTCGCTGCCTCGTCGCCACATGGCGCCGGTCACACGGAAGCGACAGCAGGTGAGAGGTCGATGAGGCGGCGGCTGGCCCGTCGCCGTGACATTCCGCATGCCATCACTAACCGGCGGGCGGCTACCGCGTCACGCCGAGGTGACGCGCTTGCCGATGTGCTGGGGTGGCACCGCCGCGCGCCAGTGCGACGGCGGGCGCGGTAGGCCGAAGTCGGCGCCGCGCGCCACCAGGCGCTCGGCGCAACGCTCGCTCAAGGCGGAGATTGTCAGCGACGGGTTGACCCCCAGCGATGTCGGGACGATCGAACCGTCGATGCAGTACAGGCCCTCGTAGCCGTACACGGCGCCCATGGCGTCGACGACCCCGAGATCGGAGGACTCAGCCATCCGGCAACCGCCCAGCGGGTGGGCGCAGTAGACACCCTGGGTCTCGGTCAGCGCCATGAACCGCCCGAGCCCGCGATGGTTGGCGATGCCGCGCATGGCCGCGTTGGCGGCCTGGCGGATGGCCACCGACTGCTCCGACATCGCGTAGTTGAACGTGCCGATCGCGATCGGGCCCGAGCCCGCGCGGATGGCCCCGCCGGTGGGTGGCGGCGCGTAGAAGGTCCCGTCGTGCGTGTCCTCGACCATGGCCAGGAGCTCGATCCGGTTGGCCCAGTGCGCCACCGGCTTGGGTCCTGTGGGACCGAAGCCGGCGTTCTGAATCGTGCAATGGAACGGATTCGCGCCGTCCCACGGCGTGGGCGGGGAGATCGCGCTCGCGGTCGTGGTCAGCGCAAGGACCGACGCCGCGATCAGCGACGAGCACGTGAAGAGCAGTCTCGGCAAGGTAATCAGCGCCTCCCAGCGTCAATCGGTACCTGAGATCGGTCGAGTGTACGTAGTCGTTCAACTGAATGTCGCAGTCCCCACGGCGCTCTGGACTCGGAAAATCCTTCCTTGAAGTCCTGCGCAGACCTGTCATAATCTAAGTCGATCCGACTAAGATTTTCCGACCCTGAAAGAGACCCACTAAGCAATGCAACCCGACAGATTTACGATCAAGTCGCAGGAGGCTCTGCAGGCCGCCCAGCGGCTGGCCGACGACCGCCGCAATCCGCAGACGACTCCAGAGCACCTGCTGGCCGTGCTGCTCGAGCAGGAGGGTGGCGTGGTCGTGCCGGTGCTGCGCAAGTTGGGCGTCGACCCAGGGGCTGTCCGGCAGTCCCTCGGCCCGGCGCTCGACGCGCTCCCGACGGTGAGTGGAGGCGCGAGTGCTGAGCCCGCCGGGGGTTCGAGCGAACTCGTTCAGATCCTGCGCGCAGCCGAGAACGAGATGCGCGAGCTCGGTGACGAATATGCTTCGACCGAGCACCTGGTGCTGGCCATCGCCGCGCATCCGGGCAAGGCCGGCGACGCCCTGCGCGGCAACGGTGCAGGGCGCGACGCGCTCCTCAAGGCGCTGAGCGAGGTGCGCGGCAGCCACCGCGTCACCGACCAGAACCCGGAGGACAAGTTTCAGGCGCTCGAGCGTTTCGGGCGTGACCTGACCGACGCGGCTGCCCAGGGCAAGCTCGATCCGGTGATCGGCCGCGACGACGAGATTCGCCGCGTGATCCAGGTGCTCAGCCGACGCACGAAGAACAATCCCGTGCTGATCGGCGAGCCCGGCGTCGGCAAGACCGCGATCGTCGAGGGCCTGGCTCAGCGAATCGTCGCCGGCGACGTGCCCGAGGGCCTGCGTGAGCGTAGGCTGATGTCACTCGACATCGGGGCGATGGTCGCCGGTTCGAAGTACCGCGGCGAGTTCGAGGACCGCCTGAAGGCCGTGCTCAAGGAGATTGCCGACGCCGAGGGCCAGATCATCGTGTTCATCGACGAGCTCCATACGATCGTTGGTGCCGGCGCCGCCGAGGGCTCGGTCGACGCCGGCAACATGCTCAAGCCGATGCTGGCCCGCGGTGAGCTCCGGTGCATCGGGGCCACGACGCTCGACGAGTACCGCAAGCACATCGAGAAGGATCCCGCGCTCGAGCGCCGCTTCCAGCCGGTGTTCGTGGGCGAGCCGACCGTCGAGGACACAATCGCGATTCTGCGTGGCCTCAAGGAGCGCTACGAGGTGCACCACAAGGTCCGCATCCAGGATTCGGCGCTGGTCGCCGCGGCGACCCTGAGCCACCGCTACATCGCTGACCGGTTCCTCCCCGACAAGGCCATCGACCTGGTCGACGAGGCGGCGTCGCGCATCCGCATGGAGATCGATTCCAAGCCGATTGAGATCGACGAGGTCGACCGCCACATCATGCAGCTCGAGATCGAGCTGCAGTCGCTGGGCTCGGACGACGACGACGCCGGCACCAAGGCTCGGCGCGAGCAGCTCGAGCGCACACTGGCCGAGGAGAAGGAGCGCTCGGCCGCCATGCATGCCGAGTGGCAGCGAGAGAAGGACACCGTCGGCGCGGTCGCCGAAATCCAGGAGAGGCTCGAGCAGGCCAGGATCGAGCTCGAGCGCGCTCAGCGCGAGGCCGATCTCGGTCGCGCTGCCGAGCTCCAGTACGGGACCATCCCTGAGCTCGAAAAGCAACTCGAGGCCGCGGCGGCAGCCGAGGCCGATGCCGAGTCGGCAACCGCGGCGCCGAAGTTCCTCAAGGACGTCGTCGACGCCGAGGACGTGGCCGAGGTCGTGGCCAAGTGGACCGGGATCCCCGTGTCGCGACTGATGGAGGGCGAGATCGAGAAGCTCGTCCACATGGAGGAGCGTCTCCACCAGCGCGTCATCGGGCAGGACGAGGCCGTCGAGGCGGTTTCGGCGGCGCTCAGGCGGTCGCGGGCCGGACTGCAGGACCCCGATCGGCCGATCGGAGTGTTCCTGTTCCTGGGGCCAACCGGCGTCGGCAAGACCGAGCTGGCGCGAGCGCTGGCCGAGTTCATGTTCGACAGCCAGGACGCAATGGTGCGTATCGACATGTCGGAGTACATGGAGAAGCACTCGGTGTCGCGGCTGGTCGGCGCCCCGCCCGGTTACGTCGGCTACGACGAGGGCGGTCAGCTGACCGAGGCCGTCCGGCGCCGTCCGTACACGGTTGTCCTGCTCGACGAGATCGAGAAGGCTCACCCCGACGTGTTCAACGCCCTGCTCCAGGTGATGGACGACGGGCGCCTCACCGATGGCCAGGGGCGCACGGTGTCGTTCAAGAACACGGTCCTGATCATGACCTCGAACATTCCGGGCGGCCTGTCCGGCGTTGAGGCTCACTTCAAGCCCGAGTTCATCAACCGGCTCGACGACATCGTCGAGTTCCACCCGCTGACGCGCGACCAGATCGGCGCGATCGTCGACCTGCAGGTGGCCCGGCTGATCGAGCGAGTGCGCGAGCGCGACATCGAGGTCGACCTGACCGACACCGCCCGGACGTTGCTCGGCAATCTCGGCTACGACCCGACATACGGCGCGCGGCCGCTCAAGCGCGTGATCCAGAAGCGACTTGTCGATCCGCTCGCCCTGGCGATCCTCGAGGGCCGGTTCGTGCCCGGGGACACCGTCATGGCGGATGCCGTGGACGGCGGGATCGCGCTCGAGCGCGCGGGGGCGGTGGCGGCCGTCTAACGACCGTTGCCGTCGACCAGGAACAGACGCCACTCGCCGGGAACGCCCTGGAGCGACTGCAGGCCGTGAAACCGGAAGCCGATGTTGGAGCCCACGACCAGGTCGCGCACGGTGCCCGACACCAGGACCTGGCTGGGCTCCGCGAGGTCGGCGATCCGGGCGCCGATGTGCACCGTGACCCCGGCCAGATCGTCGCCAGCCAACTCGCACTCGCCCGTGTGCAGCCCCGCGCGGAGGTCGACCTCGAGCGAGCGGGCGGCGTCGATCACGGCCACCGCGCACCGGATGGCTCGGGCCGGGCCGTCGAAGGCCGCGAACACCCCGTCGCCGGTGCTGCGGATCGCTCGGCCCCGGTACACGGAGATGTGGTCCTGGATGAGGCGATCGTGATGAGCGATCAGGTCGTGCCAGCGCCGGTCGCCGAGCCGAGCTGCGTGCTCGGTCGAGCGGACGATGTCGGTGAACATGACCGTGGCCAGGATCCGGTCCGGATCGTGCACACCGCGTGAACCGGTGACGAACTCCTCGATCTCGTCGAGCAGAGCGTCCGCATCCCCGACGAAGTACATGTGGTCGTCGCCCGGCAGCTCGACGTAGCGTGCGTGCGGGATATTGGCCGCCAGGTAACGGCCGTTATTCACATCGATCAACCGGTCGCCTCGCCGGTGGAGGATCAGCGTGGGAACGCGGATCGCCGGCAGGATCGCCCGAACGTCGGTCGCCCCGATGGTCTGGAAGATCGGCGCGACCATGCTCGGGCGTACCGAGTGGCGCTCGAACTTGCCCCACCAGCGTCGAAACCGCTCGTCGTTCGAGAGGCTGGGAGCGAGTACGTTGAGCGACGCGCCGGAGCCCCAGCCGTCGATCCACCGCTGCCCCTGCGCCAGGGCCAGTTTCGGAGGGCGCCCCTCGGCGTAGTCATCGCTCTGCAGCCACCGCGCACAGGCGCCGTAGAGGACGAGGCTGATGCAGCGCTCGGGATAGGTGGCGGCGAACAGCGAGGCCATGAATCCGCCCTCGGAAGCGCCGAACAGGACGGCCCGCTCGGATCCGACCGCGTCCATCACCGCGAGCACGTCGTCCATGCGCTCCTCGAGCGTCTGCGTCGGTGGGGCGGGATCAGACAGCCCGGTCCCGCGCTTGTCGAACATGATCAGCCGGCTGAACGAGGCGATGCGGCGCAGGAAGTAGGACGCGGCCGGATGTTCCCAGTACTGCTCGATGTTCGAGAGCCACTGCGGCACAAGCACGACATCGACATCGCCATGTCCAACCACCTGATAGGCGATGCTGAGGTCGCCGGCCTTGGCGAATTTGGTGTCGGGGAGCTCGCCGCGGGTGCTGGTCACAGCGTGCCTCGAGCGCCCGTCAACGCCGGCCCCGTATCCGGGTTGGCGTGGACTGGGTTACTCCCGGGGCGTGCCCCATACCCGGCAGCGTACCGGGGTAGCGAGCGCCGGGACCTGCGCACCACTCCCGCGCAGATGGACCGGCGCTCCGACGAGATAGCAGCCGTGGGTCGTCCGCACGGTCGGTGCGGACGCCGCGGCGAGGGCGACGCATGCGCCGAGCGCCCTCGCGGCCTGCCATCGCAAGGGGCATAGAACTGACAAGGCGCGCCATGGTACAAGTGGCCCATCATCAATGACGCAGTTACCAACGTCGAAAAAGGAGGCAGCCGTGCCGACATACATCATGCTTTCGACGCTCTCGCCGGAAGGCGTCCAGACGATCAAGAACAATCCCTCGCGGATCCGCGAGGTCAACCGGGAGGTGGAGCAGCTGGGAGCGACGGTCAAGGCGCAGTGGGCGACGCTCGGGCACTTCGACTTCGTCAACGTCGTCGAGGCTCCGGACGAGAAGACGATCGCCCGCGTGTCACTCGAGCTCGGTTCGCGCGGTACGGCGAAGTACGAAACGTTGAGCGCGATTCCGATCGACGATTTCATTGGCGCGATCTGAGCCGCCCCATGTCCTCGTCGTTGGCTCCGGGGCGCGCGAGCACGCGATCGTCCAGGCACTGAAGCGGTCTCCCCAGGGCCCGGCCGTCAGCTGTGCGCCCGGAAATCCTGGGATCGCCACCGAGGTTCCGGTGGTGGATGTCGGCGTCGGCGATCTCGATGGCTTGGTGGCGGCTGCTCGCGATGCCGGCGCCAACCTCGTGGTCGTGGGGCCGGAGGCGCCGCTGGTCGCGGGGCTGGCGGACCGTCTCGCCGAGGCGGGCATCGCCAGCTTCGGCCCGGGCCGGGCCGGAGCGGCACTCGAGGGATCCAAGGCGTTCTGCAAGGAGGTCATGCAGGCGGCGGGCGTACCGACCGCCGCCTACCAGGCGGTGAGCGACCCGGCTACGGGGATGGCGGCTATCGACCGTTACCCGGCGGTGATCAAGGCCGATGGCCTGGCCGCGGGCAAGGGAGTGATCATTGCCGCCGACGCCGCCCAGGCGCGAGAGGCGCTGGACGCGCTGCTCGTGCGGAGGATGTTCGACACCGAGCGCGTGGTGGTCGAGGAGCACCTCGAGGGCAGCGAGGTGTCGCTGCTGGCCATGTGCGACGGCGAGATCGCGGTCCCGCTGGCCTCGGCGCAGGACTACAAGCGGATCTTCGACCGCGATCAGGGACCCAACACGGGAGGCATGGGCTCCTACTCGCCCGTGCCGACGATCGATGCTCCCCGCGCTCGGGAGATCTGCGCCGCCGTTCACCAGCCCGTCCTCGACGAGCTGCGCCGGCGCGGCATCCCGTTCTGCGGCGTGCTCTACGCCGGGCTGATGATGACCGCGGACGGGCCGAAGGTGCTCGAGTTCAACGTCCGCTTCGGCGATCCCGAGACGCAGGCCATCCTGCCTCGGCTGCGGAGCGATCTGCTCGAGCTCATGGTCTCGGCCACGACGCCCGGGGACCTGGCCTCAGCTCAGTTGGAGTGGACCAACGAGAGCGCAGTCACGGTCGTGCTGGCCAGCGCCGGCTATCCGGCGTCGTCGTCGAACGGGGACGTGATCACCGGCCTGGACCGTCTTGCCGACGATGTCTTCGTCACCCACGCCGGCACCGCGCGCTCCGAGTCCGGCCAGCTCGTGACCCATGGCGGCCGCGTGCTCAGCATCACCGCTCTGGGGGCCGACGTGGGCGCTGCCCGCACCGCCGCATATGCTGCTGCCGACATCGTGCAATTCAAAGGCCGACAGTTGCGTCGCGACATAGCGCTAGGAGTCAGATGACCGAGTCCGAACCCGAAGTCGTCACCGAGCCTGCGGCGGAGTTCGAGGAGCTCGACGTCGATGCTCCCCTGGTCGGGATCATCATGGGCTCCAAGAGCGACATGCCGGCGATGGAGAAGGCCGAGCAGGAGCTGGGCGAACGCGGAATCCGCTCCGAGGTGAGGGTCATGTCAGCCCACCGCGAGCCCGACAAGGTGGCCGAGTACGCGCGCAACGCCAAGCTGCGCGGGCTGCGCGTGATCATCGCCGGGGCCGGACTCTCGGCCGCATTGCCGGGCGTGGTCGCGGCGCACTCGGAGCTTCCGGTCATCGGCGTGCCGCTGACCAGCCGGACATCGGTGGCGGGCGGCCTCGACGCGCTCCTGTCGATCGCGCAGATGCCGCCGGGAGTGCCTGTCGCCTGCGTGGGCATCGACAATGCCCGCAACGCCGCCGTGCTGGCGGCGCGAATTTTGGCCGGCTGATCTTTGCCGTAGGCCGCATGGGGGCGCTAGCCTCTCGCGCAGCGACTCATGAGCAATAGCGTCGTTCACGTCTCCTCGCTGGCGCGGAGCTCCTTGCTCGATTCCGACGGCGAGCGCCTTGGCCGGGTCGAGGATGTGATTGCTCGGCTGGACCTCGACGAGGGGCGGCCGCCGGTGGTCGGGCTGCTGGCCCGCATCGGAGGTCGCGAGATGTTCGTCCCCATCGACCGGATTGCCCAGCTCGGTCCCGACGAGGCCCGAACCTCGACGACCAAGCTCAACCTGGCTCAGTTCGAGCGACGGCCCGGCGAGGTGCTCCTGCGCGCCGACGTGCTCGACCGCAGCCTGATCAATGTCGACACCGCGCGCCTGGTCACCGCACGCGAGGTCGAGATCGTGTGCGACAACGGCGTGTGGCGGGTGGCCGGGATCGATCCCAGCCTGCGACCGCGCCTGTGGCGATTTCTGCCGCGGCGGTTCCGCGGCCACGACACGGAGCACCGCCAGTTCGTGGCCTGGAACGAGATGGAGCCGTTCGTCGGGCACGTCCCCACCTCGCGGCTGAAACTGCGCGCCCGACGGCTCGCCCGCCTGCACCCGGCCCAGATCGCCGACCTGGTCGAGGCTGCTTCGCACGAGGAGGGCGAGGAGATCCTCGAGGCGGTCGGGTACGACAAGGAGCTCGAGGCCGACGTGTTCGAGGAGCTCGACGACGAGCACCAGGTCGAGTTCCTGCGCGAGCGCTCGGACGAGGAGGTCGCCCAGGTGCTCTCGCGGATGGCCAGCGACGATGCGGCCGACCTGCTGCTCGAAATTGACCAGGACCGCCGGCTTCCGGTCCTCAACCTCCTGCCAGCCGCCAAGCAGCGCAAGATCAAGGGCCTTCTGGGCTACAACCCATCGACCGCCGGCGGGCTGATGAACCCCGACTTCATCTCGATGTCCGCCGGCGCCACTGCCGGGCAGGCAGTGGACCGCGTGCGCGCCAGCGAGCTCGGTAATCAGCACACATCGATCGTGTGCGTCACCGACGACGGCGGCGACGACAGGGGCGGCCAGCTGATCGGAGCCGTGACGCTGAACGACCTGATCCGGGCCGAGCCCGGCCAGCCACTGTCGAGCTTGATCGACGGCCCCACGCCTACCGTCGCCCCCGAGGCCGACGTCCCCGAGGTGGCGTTGATGATGACCGACTACAACCTGACCGCGATGCCGGTCCTCGACAGCGACGGCCGGGCCGTGGGCATCATCGCCGTGGACGACGTGCTCGAGCGGCTCGTGCCCGAGGAGTGGCGGCGGCGGACGGGGGCCGCGCGGGGGTAGGCGCTCTCGCGCTCGGTTGCGCTGCGAGCGCTGCGGTTGGGGCTCCCGTGGCCGTTCCAACAACGAAAACGTTGCGCAGCGTTCGGGGGCGGTGGTGGCGTTATGCGACGTTTCGGCGAAATAGCAGCGGTTTCGTTACCTGGTGCCGCCCGCAGAAGCCGCTGCGCAGCGAAATCGTCGTTGGACAGTCCTCCGCCGTCGTGCTCAGCCCGCAAGCGGACTGAGCACACATCGCCGTCGCGACAGACCGGCGCCGGCGCAGGCCGGATCAACGGAGTGCAAACACTCCCACCTGGACCCTCAACTTGCCCCGCTGATACCCTCATTTAGGCCGTCAATTCGGCGGTTTACACCTGGTTTACACGATGACTGGCTTAGAGACATATCAGGACAGCGAGCTGCCCCGAAGTAGCAGCCCCGCGGCTGGCATCGTGAGGATCACCTCGCGCGCCGACTAACTCGGCCACCGAGCGACCTCCGAGCCCACCGCGGCGCGCGCGAGCGGGAACGGAAAGGAGGTCGAGCAGATGGCGAGCAACGTGTCCCCTCCGACGGCACCCGATCGCGCCGTCCTCGACCACGTGCACGGAAGCGAGATCAAAGGGGCCTTCGGGACCATCAGTCAGCACGAGGAGGGCCATCGCAGCCTGCGCTCCCGGGCGCTGACGCTGCTGGCCATCATCGGCCCTGGCCTGATCGTGATGGTCGGCGACAACGATGCCGGCGGCGTCGCCACCTATTCGCAGGCGGGCCAGAACTACGGCACCAGCCTTCTCTGGGTCCTGCTCCTGCTCATTCCTGTCCTGATCGTCAACCAGGAGATGGTCGTCCGCCTGGGGGCGGTCACCGGGGTCGGGCACGCGCGCCTGATCATCGAGCGCTTTGGCCGTGGGTGGGGCTGGTTCGAGTCGGGCTACCTGTTTCTCCAGAACTTCCTGATCATCGTCACCGAGTTCATCGGGGTCAGCCTCGCCCTGGGTTACTTCGGCGTCTCGCAGTACATCTCGGTGCCCTTGGCCGCCGTCGCGCTGGTGGCCGTCACCGCCACCGGCAGCTTCCGCTCGTGGGAGCGCTCAATGTTCCTCTTCGTGTTCGCCAACCTGCTCGTGATTCCGCTGTTCGTGATCGTCCATCCCCATATGGGCGAGGTCGTCCATCACCTGTTCGTGCCCGGCGTTCAGGGCGGGGCCAGCTCGACCGCCGTGCTGCTGCTGATCGCGATCGTCGGCACCACCGTGGCCCCATGGCAGCTGTTCTTCCAGCAGTCGAACATCGTTGACAAGCGGATCACTCCGCGATGGATCAACTATGAGCGCGTCGACACGATGCTCGGGGCGATCGTCGTTGTCCTCGGCGCCGCGGCGCTGATCTCGGTCACGGCCTTCGGCTTCGCGGGCACGCCGCTGTTCGGCCAGTTCACCGATGCCGGCGCCGTGGCCAGCGGTCTGGAGCACACCGTCGGATCTCCCGCCGGCGCGTTCTACGCCATCGTTCTGCTCAACGCATCGCTGATCGGTGCGGGCGCGGTGACGCTGGCCACGAGCTACGTCATCGGGGACGTGTTCGGCGCCAGCGGCTCGCTGCACCGCAGTTTCTCCGAGGCCAAGGGGTTCTACGCGATGTTCAGTGTGCTGATCATCGCCGCCGCCGGGGTCGTGCTGATTCCCGAGGCGCCACTCGGTGTCATCACCGAAGCGGTGCAGGCGCTGTGCGGAATTCTGCTTCCGATGACGACCCTGTTCCTACTCATGCTCTGCAACGACAGCGAGGTGCTGGGCCCCTGGGCCAACCCAATGTGGTTGAGGGGGCTGGCCAGCGTGATCGTCGGGGTCCTGATCCTGCTCTCGTTGATCCTCACCGTCACGACCCTCTTCCCCGGAATCGATGTCGGCGCGCTGCTGCTGGTCGGGGGCATCGTGATGACGGCCGTGCTACTCCTGATGGGGGCGGCCGGCCTGCGCGCGCGCCGCGTGGGGGGCTCGGTGACCTTCATCGGGCAGGCACCCAAGGTGCCCAAGGAGCACTGGACGATGCCTCCGCTGGCGCTGCTCTCGCGGCCCCGTTGGTCGGGCGGCCGTCGGGCCGCGATGGCGGTCCTCGGCGGTTACATGGTCGTGGCCCTGGTGCTGTTGATCGTCAAGTCGATCCAGCTCGCGGGGGGCTGACCGAGCCGCGAGGCTGGCGCTGCCCACGCTGGCCGCGGCGGGCACGTTCACCTGGAGCCAGCCATCACCGGGTCGGTCAGCGCCGAGGGCGCCTGCGCCCAGTGGAGCCTCAACCAGGGCACGACGCCGCTCCAGTCCGGGAGCGGCAGCGGCCGCCCGGACGGCCACCGTTGCGCCGGGAAGACGATCTACCTCGTGCTCGGATACGCCGGGGCGACGCCGGGCAGGTCACGGTACGCGTCTACGCCGGGTCCTCGACAACCGGCTCACCGCTGCAGACCCTGACCGCCACACGCGGGTCGGGCGGCGCCTACTCGGCCAACCCAAGCTCGCCGCTGCCCGACGGCCAGTTCACGGCTCAGGCCGAGCAGGGCGACCTGTCCAGCCCGCCCGATCGCGGCTTCAGCGCCAAGCACACGTTCCTCGTCCACAACCCGCCACCGACGATCACGCTGGGCCCGCTGGGCGCCCGCCCGCTGCGAGGTGCGACACCGACGCTGACCGGTACGGCGGGTACGGCGCAGGGCGACGGCAGTGCCGTCACCGTGCTCACCTATCCGGGGCCGAACAGCACCGGCATGCCGATCCGCACGCTTCACACGAACCGATCGGCAAACGGGCACTTCTCGGTCGAGATCACCCCTGCCCTCCCGACGGGCAGTACACGGCCGTGGCGACGCAGGCCGGCGCCGGGACCGGGGAGGGCACGAGCCCGCCGCAGGCGGCCGCGTCTCAGCCACGGAGCTCACGTTCTCGGGTCGAGCCGGGGACGCGATGGGTGACTCGACGCGCGTGACCGTGCTCGTGTACCGCGGGGGCACGGCGAGCGGCAAGCCGGTGGGCACCCTGAAGGTAACGCGCTCGGGCGCGGTGTGGTCGGGCCGCCTGGCGCGCCGGTTGGGGCCCGGGCGCTACACCGCCCGAGCCACGCAGACCGACGATGCGGGCCACATCGGCCGATCGGCCGCCCACACATTCAGCGTGATCCCGCCGCCCAATCCGATCGGAGCCCGTGTCGAGCTGTCCCGTCGGGGTCAGGCCACGGCGTCGATCAGCTGCCTGGCTCCGGCTCTGCGGACATGCCGGGGGAGCGTGCTGATCCTGACCATGGGTCATTACCGCACGAGCCCTGGCGGACCCTCGGGGCGCCTGCGTGTCATGTTCGCCCACGTGACGATCCGCGGTGAGAAGACCGCTCTCGTGACCCGGGCGGTCGAGCCCGACGTGGCTCGCGTGCTGCGCCGAGCGGCCCCCCTGAAGGTCCAGGTCATAGCCACCATGAACGGCGCCGGGACGTATTCCAAGATCGCGCCGCTCATAATCGGTTGAGTGATAGCCCGTTACACCCGGCCCGAGCTGGCCGAGATCTGGTCTGACCACGCACGGTTCGAAGCCATGCGTGAGGTCGAGGTCGCGGCCTGCGAGGAGATGGAAGGTCCCACCGCCGAGGACCTCGAGGCGATCCGCGGGGCCACGTTCACCGTGGAGGCGATCAACGAGCGCGAAAAGGTCACCGACCACGACACGGCGGCGTTCGTGGACGTCCTGGCCGCATCGGCCGGGCCAGCTGGGCGGTGGATCCACTACGGACTGACCTCGAGCGACGTGCTCGACACCGGTCTGGCGCTCCAGCTGCGGCGCGTCGGCGAGCTCGTGCTGCCCGACTCGCGACGACTGGTTCAGGCTCTCGCCCGCCGAGCCCGCGACCACGTGCACACGCTGTGCGTCGGTCGCACCCACGGAATCCACGCCGAACCGACGACGTTCGGAATCAAGCTCGCGGGCTTCGCCTTCGAGGCCGACCGCAACGCCAGCCGTCTCGAGCGCGCGTTCGCGCAGGCGTCGGTGGGAGCGTTGTCGGGGGCGGTCGGCACGTACGCTGCGACGTCGCCCCAGTTCGAGGAACGGGTGCTGGCCCGCCTCGGCCTGGAGCGCGAGTCCGTCTCGACCCAGGTCGTGGCCCGTGACCGCCACGCCGAGCTGCTCGCGGCGATCGCGCTGGCCGGCGCCGGTCTCGAGCGGCTGGCCACCGAGTTTCGTCACCTGGCCCGGACCGAGGTGGGTGAGCTCCAGGAGCCGTTCGGTGCGGGTCAGAAGGGCTCGAGTGCGATGCCGCACAAGCGCAACCCGATCAAGTCAGAACAGGTGGTCGGGCTGGCGCGGGTACTGCGGGGCAACGCGCAGGCCGGTCTGGAGGACGTCGCCCTGTGGCACGAGCGCGACATCTCGCACTCCTCGGTGGAGCGGATCATCCTGCCGGACTCGACCACGCTGCTCGATCACATGCAGCGGCGCGTCATCGCGCTGGTCGACGGGATGGTGGTCAACGCCGAGCGCATGCGCGAGAACCTCGAGCTGACCCACGGCGCGTTGTTCTCCCAGCGCGTGCTGCTGGCGCTTGTGCAGAGCGGATTGACGCGGGACGAGGCATACCGTGTCGTGCAGCGCCTTGCCCAGCAGGCGCTTGCCGACCGCGTGCCGATGCGCGATCTGCTCGCCGCCGATCCCCAGGCGAAGGCACTCTCCGACCTCGATGCGATCTTCGATTACGGGCCCTTCGTGCGCTCCGCGGACGAGATCGTCGCGCGCCTCGACGCGATCGTCTAGAGCGCCAAACGCCGGGCGGCAGCCGCCGACCCCGTTGCTAGCATCGAACCAGTGACCGCCATCGCCGACCTTCGCCTCGTCGCCTCGGGCAAGGTCCGCGAGATCTACGAGATTTTGCCCGACGAATTGTTGATCGCGGCGTCCGACCGGATCTCGACCTACGACGTCGTGCATCCGACTCCGATCCCGGGCAAGGGAAGTGTCCTCACCGGCCTGTCCACGTTCTGGTTCGAGCGCACCACGGGGATCGTCCCCAACCATCTGGTGTCGGTCACCGATGGTGTCCCCGATGAGGTTCGTGGCCAGGCGATGGTCGTGCGCAAGCTCGAGATGCTGCCGGTCGAGTGCGTCGTGCGCGGGTACATCACCGGCTCGGGCTGGAAGGACTACCAGGCCACCGGCGCCGTGTCAGGCATCGAGCTGCCGGCCGGGTTGCGCGAGTCCGATCGGCTTCCCGAGCCGATATTCACCCCGAGCACCAAAGCCGATGTCGGTCACGACGAGGCGATCGACTTCGAGGGCGCGGTCGAGCTTGTCGATGACCGCGCGCTGGCCGAGCGCCTGCGCGACATCTCGATCGCCGTCTACGAGCACGCCGCCGAGCATGCCCGAGCGCGCGGGATCATCCTCGCCGACACCAAGTTCGAGTTCGGGCTCGATTCCGGCGGGCAACTGACGCTGGGCGACGAGGTGTGCACCCCGGACTCGTCGCGTTTCTGGCCCGTCGACGAGTACGAACCCGGGCGGGGCCAGCCGAGCTTCGACAAGCAGTTCGTGCGCGATTGGGCCTCCTCGACCGGCTGGGATCGCACCCCGCCCGCACCGCCGATTCCCGACGAGGTTGTGGCCAAGACACGCGAGAAGTACATCGAGGCGTACGACCGGATCACCGGCGACGCGTTTGACAACTGGCTGGGCAGGACCGGCGCGCGATGAGAGCGCGGGTGCTGGTCAGGCCCAAGCACGGGATCCTCGACCCGCAGGGCCAGGCGGTCGAACGTGCGCTTCCAGCGCTCGGCTTCGCCGGCGTGCGAAACGTTCATGTGGGGCGGCTGATCGAGCTCGACGTCGAGGATCCGCAGCGCCTCGGAGAGATGTGCGAACAGCTGTTGGCCAATCCGCTGATCGAGGACTACGAGATCGTCGAGACCGCGGGATGAAGTTCGGCGTGGTCCGCTTCCCCGGATCGTGCGATGACATCGACGCCCTCCAGGCCGCAGGCCAGGTGGGGGAGGCGATCCCGCTGTGGCACGCCGACGCCGACCTGCACGGCGTCGACGCGGTCATCGTCCCGGGCGGCTTTTCCTACGGCGACTATCTGCGCGCCGGCGCGATCGCCCGGTTCGCCCCGGTCATGGCGAGCGTGGCCGAGTTTGCGCGCGACGGCGGGCTGGTGCTCGGGATCTGCAATGGGTTCCAGATCCTATGCGAGGCCCGGTTGCTCCCCGGCGCATTGCTCCCCAACACCTCGTTGAAGTTCGTCTGCCGGCAGGTGCTGCTTGGCGTGGTCGACACCGAGTCACCGTTCACCCGCGCGTGCGAGCCCGGAGCGCGGCTGTCGATTCCGGTCAAGCACACCACCGGGCGCTACTACGCACCCGAGCCGGTACCGGTGCTGCTGCGCTACGCGGCCGGGCAGAACCCGAACGGCTCGCAGGACGACATCGCCGGCGTATGCAACGAGGCGGGCAACGTGTTCGGGCTGATGCCGCACCCCGAGCACGCGGTCGATCCGCTGACCGGGTCCACGGACGGACTGAAGATCTTCGAGTCGATGCGAGAGCATGTCGGCCACGCGGCCTTCGTCTAAGCATCGAGAGCTCGGGCTCACCGACCACGAGTACGAGCTGATCGTCGAGCGGCTCGAGC
This sequence comes from uncultured Solirubrobacterales bacterium, assembly GCA_963749545.1. Classification (GTDB taxonomy): domain Bacteria; phylum Actinomycetota; class Thermoleophilia; order Solirubrobacterales; family Solirubrobacteraceae; genus Palsa-465. The sequence continues at coordinate 70,936 of CAVVNG010000019.1, read as the reverse complement.
GCGAGCCAGGCGACGTCGAACTGGCAATGCTGTCGCTGATGTGGTCCGAGCACTGTGCCTACAAGCACTCGCGCAAGCTGCTGCGCCGGCTGCCCACGACCGGCCAGCACGTGCTGATGGGACCGGGCGAGAACGCCGGCGCGGTCGACGTCGGCGGCGGCTGGGCGGTGGCGTTCAAGGTCGAGTCGCACAATCACCCCAGCGCTGTCGAGCCATTCCAGGGCGCGGCCACCGGCGTAGGCGGAATCCTGCGCGACGTCTTCGCGGTGGGCGCGCGTCCGATCGCCGTCCTCGACTCGCTGCGCTTCGGCGAGCCCCGCCAGTCGCAGCGGTCGCGCTACCTGCTCGAGCGCGTGGTGGCCGGGATCGGCCACTACGGCAACTCGATCGGCGTGCCGACGGTGGGCGGCGAGATCTATTTCGAGTCCTCTTACGAGCAGAACTGCCTGGTCAACGCCATGTGTCTGGGGCTGGCCCGGCACGAGCGGCTGATCCGCAGCGCGGCCGCGGGGCCCGGGAACGTGCTCGTGCTGCTCGGCGCCCTCACCGGTCGCGACGGGATCGGCGGCGCCTCGGTGCTGGCCAGCGCCGAGCTCGGCGAGGGCGACGAGGCCAAGCGTCCGTCGGTCCAGATCGGCGATCCATTCGCGGAGAAGAAGTTGATGGAGTGCTGCCTCGAGCTGCTCGACCGCGAGCTGCTCGTCTCGCTGCAGGACCTCGGCGCTGCCGGGCTCACCTCATCGGCCGCCGAGATGGCGAGCAAGGGCGGCGTCGGACTCGACATCGACGTCTCGCGCGTCCCGCTGCGCGAGGAGGGAATGGAGCCGTTCGAGATCATGATCTCCGAGTCCCAGGAACGGATGCTGTGTGTGGTCAAGCCCGAGCTGGTTGGCCGGGTGCTCGATGTCTGCGAGCGCTGGGAGACGCTGGCCACGCCGATCGGTTCGGTTACCACGTCCGGTCGCCTTCGCGTGCTCGACGGCGGTGCCTCGGTGGGCGATCTGCCGGTGACCGTGCTCGTCGACGACTGCCCGCTGTACGACCTGGCTCCGGCCAAACCGGCGGCGCCGCTGTACCACGGGGCGGCCGAGGACGCGGAGCGGGCCCTCGCCGGCGAGGCGTCGCTCGCTCAGATCCTCCTCGCCCTCCTGCGGTCGCTCAACCTGGCCTCACGCCGCCCGGTGTTCGAGCAGTACGACCCGATCGTCCAGTCGCGCACGGTCCGGCGGCCCGACGAGGCCGACGCTGCCGTGCTGAAGATGCCGACCGGCGAGGCCATCGCCGTGGCCATCGATGGCAACGGCCGGCGCGTCGCCTGCGACCCCAGCATCGGCGCCGCCGAAGCCGTGTACGAGTGCGCGGCGAACCTCGCCTGCACCGGCGCCGAGCCGCTTGGCCTCACGAATTGCCTGAACTTCGGCAATCCGGAGAAGCCGCACGTGGCATGGCAGCTCATCGAGGCGGTCGACGGTCTGGCGCTGGCCTGCGAGGCGCTCCGGGTCCCGGTGGTCGGCGGCAATGTGTCGCTGTACAACGAGGCGCCGTCGGGGCCGATCTTCCCCACGCCGATCGTCGGGATGGTCGGGCGCCTGGCCGACCCCCACCGCGCGGGCCGGCTGGGCTTCCTGCAGGAGGGGGATGCGATTGCGCTCGTCGGTTCGTTCGAGCCGTCGCTGCGGGGTTCAGAGCTGGCGAAGCTGCGGGGCGAGGCTCCGGCCGGCCCCCTTCCCGACCTTGACAGAACGGCGATTCGCCAGGCCCTGGAGGCGGTTCGCGAGCGAGTTCGCTCCGGCGCGTTGCACAGCGCTCATGACATCGCCGAAGGCGGGCTGGCCGTCGCGCTGGCCGAGTGCTGCATCGCCGGCGGGATCGGCGCCGTCGTCGAGGGCCCCGCCGATATCGACCAGTTGTTCGGCGAGGCACCGGGCCGGGCCTTCATCGTGTCCGGCCCCGAACCGGCCCTGGCCGGGCTGGAGATCATCGGCCGCGTGGGCGGAACCAGGCTCGAAATTCCCGGCCTGCTGGGGATCGAGGTCGCCGAACTGGCCCAGGCCCGCGACGCGGGGCTCGGCGATCTGGTTTAGCTCGGTAATAGCGCGCTGGTTGCCGGCTTCGAGGCACAGAGCTCCCGGGGCCGGGGTAGCCGTTGCTAGGCTTGTCCATAGGAGTCCGGCCGAGGCCAAAGCCATCCTTGGTGAGGTCCATGTCGGCGTCCCCATGCCTCTTGTGAACGATCATCGCGACGGCCCACGCGACGAGTGCGGCGTCTTCGGGATCTACGCGCCCGAGCACGACGTCGCCAGGCTCGCCTACTTCGCACTGTTTGCGCTGCAGCACCGCGGCCAGGAATCGGCCGGCATCGCCGCTGCGCAACGGGGTGCCAGCATCATGGCGATCCGCGACCAGGGGCTGGTTGCGCAGGTGTTCGACGAGCACAAGCTGCGTTCGCTGATCGGCGACATGGCCATTGGCCACGTCCGCTACTCGACCACCGGGTCCTCGGAATGGGAGAACGCCCAGCCGATCGTTCGCGACGACCACCGCACGCTGGCCCTGGCCCACAACGGCAACCTGATCAACGCCGTCGAGCTCCACGCCGAGCTCCGTGGACGCGAGGTGCCGTTTCGATCGACCTCGGATTCGGAGATCATCGCCGCGATGCTCGCCACCCATCCGGCCGAGCGCATCGAGGACGCCGTCGCCGACGTGCTACCGCGCCTGAAGGGCGCCTTTTCCACGGTCGTGATGACCGAGGAGTCAGTCGTCGCATTCCGGGATCCGCACGGGTTGCGGCCGCTGGCCCTGGGCATGATCGAGGGCCCCGGCGGCGCTGTTTACTGCGTGGCCAGCGAGTCGTGTGCGTTTGACCTGATCGGCGCCAGTTACCTGCGCGAGGTGCAGCCCGGCGAGGTGGTGACGCTGACCCACGGGGGGATCAAGTCGAAGATCGTGGCCGGATCCGAACGCCACGCGTTCTGTGTGTTCGAGTACATCTACTTCGCCCGACCCGACTCGCGCATGGCGGGCACGGTGCTTCAGGTGGCCCGAGCTCGGATGGGCGAGAACCTGTGGCACGAGGCCCCGGTCGAGGCCGACGTCGTGATCCCCGTTCCCGACTCCGGCAACGCGGCGGCTCGAGGCCTGGCGCGGGCTGCTGGGCTGCCGCAGGACGACGGATTCATCAAGAACCGGTACGTGGCTCGCACGTTCATCCAGCCCGGACAGGAGCTGCGCCGACATGGACTCCGCTTGAAGTTCAACCCGCTGCCCGAGGTGGTCTCGGGCAAGCGACTGGTCGTCGTGGACGATTCCATCGTCCGTGGCAACACAACACGACAGATCGTTCAGATGCTGCGAGAGGCCGGCGCGGCCGAGATCCACCTGCGCATCTCCGCGCCACCGATCAAGCATCCCTGCCACTACGGCATTGACATGTCGACGCGCGAGGAGATGATCGCCCACGGCCAGACCGTCGAGGAGATCGCGGCCGAGCTGGGCGTCGACTCCCTGCACTATCTGAGCCTCGACGGCGTGTACGACGCGGTCGGGGTCACGCGGGACTCCCACTGCGACGCCTGCTTCACCGGCGAATACCCGCTGGCGGGAACCGAAGAGGCCAACGGCAAGTACGCGCTCGAGTCCGCGCTGCCGCTGATCCGGGCCTAAATCCGCGCCCGCGAGGGCCACCCTGCGGCCGCCGCGGCCGGCGCTATCGTCGCCCGCCCAATGAACGTGCGTGATTCCCTGCACGGGCTGTTCGGATTCGAGGCGTTTCGCCCCGGTCAGGAGGACGCCGTATCGGCCGCGCTGGCCGGCCGCGACGCGCTGGTCGTGATGCCCACCGGCTCGGGGAAATCGCTGTGCTACCAGCTTCCGGCGCTGATCCGAGACGACGTGACACTGGTCGTCTCCCCGCTGGTCTCGCTCATGCAGGACCAGGTCCAGGCACTTAGCCGGGTGGCTCCGGGCCAGGTCGAGCTGATCAACGCCCAGCGCGCCGGTCAGCACAACGTCGAGGCCATGGAGCGCGCCGCGTCCGGTCAGGTGCGCCTGCTCTACGTGGCCCCCGAGCGCTTCGCCCTGCCGGCGTTCGCCGCCTCCGTGGCCCGGATTCGCGTCGGACTGTTCGTGGTCGACGAGGCGCACTGCGTCTCGCAGTGGGGCCACGATTTCCGACCCGACTACTTCGCTCTGGCCGATGCGGCCCGGCGGCTGGGCGCGCAGGCCACGATCGCGCTGACGGCGACCGCCACCCCTGTGGTCGCCAACGACATCGTCCGTCGGCTCGAGCTTCGCGACCCTGTCCGGGTGACGACCGGATTCGATCGTCCCAACCTCAGCTTCGGCGTCGTTCCATGCCGGACCTCGGCCGATAAGGACCGGCGGCTGTCGGCTGCGCTCTCGGAGGACGGCGCCCTGCCGGCGATCGTCTACACGGGCACGCGGGAGTCCTCGGAGAGGCTGGCCCGGGGCCTCGCCGGCGTCCTGCGCGAGGAGGTGGTGGCCTACCACGCGGGACTCGATCGCCGCGCTCGCGCGGTGGCCCAGGAGCGGTTCATGAGTGGCGCGGTGCGGGTGATCGTGGCCACCAACGCGTTTGGCATGGGCATCGACAAGGCGGATGTGCGGACCGTCTGCCATGCCTCGGTACCAGGATCACTCGAGGCCTACTACCAGGAGGCGGGGCGCGCCGGGCGCGACGGTCGGGCGGCGCGCTGCCTGCTGTTCGCCGAGCAGCGTGACAAGGGTCTCCACGTGTTCTTCATCCAGCGCGCCCGCGTACCCGAGGGCGCGTTCGAGGCCGTTTCAGAGCGGCTGCTGTGGGCCGGGCTGGATGGCCGGTACAGCGTCGAGCTGCGCGAGCTCGCGAGTGTGCTCGGACCGAAGGTCGACCTCGAGAGCGTCCGGGCGGTGATCGGCCACCTGGCCAGAGCTGGGATCCTCACGCCCACCCCGTCGGCGCCGGACCGGGCCGCCGGGCACATCGCCGGTGGCTGGGATGCCCGGCGGATCGGAGCCTGCCGAGCGTCGGCTCGTGATGCCGAACAGGCTCGCTGGGCGCAGTACCGAGCGATATGGGAGTACGTCGAGCGCACGCAGTGCCGACGTACGGCGCTGCTGGCCCATTTCGGCGATCGCCCGTCGACGCGCGTGGCCACGGGCTGCTGCGATGTTTGCGACCCGGCTGTCCTGCCGGCCGCTCCCGAGGGCACCCGGGCGGGAGGTGCGGCCGGCCACACGGCCCCGGCCGGCGATCTCGACAGCGCGATCGTCGATGTGGTCGTGGCCGCGAGGCCGCCGGTCGGTCGCACACGTGCGGTCGAGATACTGCGGGGCGGTCGATCCAAGGTGATCGCCGAGTACGACTACGACCAGCTATCAGCCTATGGAGCGTTCGCGCATCTGCGCTCCGGCGATGTGCTGGGCCGCGTCGATGAGCTGTTGCGGGCGGGCCGGTTGCGCTCGACCGGGGGAAGGTTTCCCAAGCTGCGCGCGGCATGAGGGTCGCCGTGCTGGCATCGGGCGAGGGCACAAACCTCCAGGCGCTGCTCGACCGAGTGCACGGCAAGGGCGACGCGGAGATCGTCGCCGTGGCCTCCGACAAACCGCGCGCGCGAGCGCTCGAGCGGGCTCGAGGCGCGGGTGTCCCCTGCCGCGCCTTTCCGAAGGGGCGCCATGCCACCCGTGAGGCTCGCGACACGGCAATCGCCGACTGGCTCGATGACCGTCGGGTCGAGCTCGTCGTCCTCGCCGGCTACATGCAGTTGCTCAGCCCGTCGTTCCTGGCCCGGTTCCCGCAGCGGGTGATCAACGTCCATCCCGCCCTGCTGCCGGCCTTCCCGGGCCTGAATGCGGTGCAGCAGGCGCTCGATTACGGCGTCAAGGTGTTCGGCGTCACCGTCCATTTCGTCGACGACGGCGTCGACAGCGGTCCGGTCATCCTCCAGCGGGCGATCGAGCTGCCAGACGCGCGGCGGCCCGCGGAAGTGCTCGAGCGTCTCCACGACATCGAGCACGAGCTGCTTCCCGCGGCGGTCCGCCTGATCGCCGCCGATGCGATCGGCTTCGACCCCGACAACCCGCGGCGAGTCGTAATCGATCGATAGAGTCGAGTTGGCATGGAACAGGGGACTGAGGCAGTGAGCGGGTTTGCCGCCACTGGACCCAGCGAGGTCCAGGTCGCGCGTGCCCTGCTGTCGGTCTCGGACAAGACGGGGATCGTCGAGTTCGCCCGCGGGCTGAGCGAGCTGGGGATCGAGATCATCTCGACCGGAGGTACGGCCGGCGCGCTCGAGGAGGCCGGGATCCCAGTGCGTTCGATCACCGATCTCACCGGCTTCCCGGAGATCATGGACGGCCGCGTCAAGACGCTGCATCCCAAGCTCTACGCTGGGCTGCTGGCCGTCCGTGACAACCCCGAGCACATGCGGGCCGCCGAGGAGCAGGGCGTCGAGCTCGTCGACCTCGTTTGCGTGAACCTGTACCCGTTCGAGCGCGCGGCAGCCCAGCGGGGGGTCCCGGACCAGGAGGTCATCGAAAACATCGACATCGGGGGCCCCACCATGATCCGCGCGGCAGCCAAGAACTCGGCCTACGCGGCGCCGGTGGTCAGCCCCGAGAGCTACGACGCTGTGCTGGCCGAGCTTCGCGAGTCCGACCGCCGGCTGTCGGTGTCCACACGCGAGAATCTCGCTGCCGAGGCGTTTGCCTACACGGCTCGCTACGACACGGCGATCGCGCGCTGGTTCCAGGAGAAGCGCGAGGATTTTCCGCCCCTGTTCGTCCGCGCGTTCGAGAAGCTGCTCGAGCTGCCTTACGGCGAGAACCCGCACCAGCGGGCGGCCTACTACGCGCAGGTCGGCACGCGCACGCACGTCCTCTCGATGGTCTCCCAGCTCGGCGGCAAGGCGATCTCGTTCAACAACCTGCTCGACCTCGACGCCGGGCGCCTGCTGCTGGCCGAGTTCCAGATTCCGGCCTGCGTGATCATCAAGCACAACAACCCGTGCGGAGTGGCGGTCGGTGCGACTCCACTCGAGGCGTATCGGAAGGCGTACGCCTGCGACCCGATGTCAGCCTTCGGCGGTGTCGTCTGCCTGAACCGCGATGTCGACCGCGAGCTGGCCGAGGCCCTGGTCGAGCAGTTCGTCGAGGTCCTGTTCGCCCGCGGGTACGCCGAGGACGCAATCGAGGTGCTCGAGACCAAGCCCAACACCCGCATCCTCGATGATCGCGAGCGCCGGGCGGCAAACCTGATCGAGCCGCACATGCGCCAGGTGGTCGGCGGCGTTCTTCTCCAGGATCGCGACATCGATCTCGAGGACCGCGCCGAGATGCGTGTGGTCAGCGAGCGTCGCCCCAGCGAAGCCGAATGGAGTGAGCTGCTGTTTGCCTGGCGGGTGTGCAAGCACGTGCGCTCCAACGCGATCGTGCTGGCTCGAGATCTCGCCACCGTGGGCATCGGCGCCGGCCAGATGAGCCGCGTCGATTCGGTCCGGCTGGCGATCGAAAAGTCACGCTCCGAGCTCGGAGGCGCGGTGATGGCCTCCGATGCCTACTTCCCGTTCGCCGACGGCCCCCAGCTGGCGATGGAGGCCGGGGTCACCGCGATCATCCAACCGGGTGGGTCGGTCCGTGACCCCGACGTGGTCGTGGCCGTCGACCAGGCCGGCGCCACAATGGTGTTCACCAGCCGACGACACTTCCGGCATTGATCGAGCGGCTGTCAGGCGAGCCCCCGTCACCGTGGGAAGGTCCCTATGGATTCTGCCGCGTGGTCAAGGTCGAGCGCTACGTCCACGTGGGGGGCACGACATCGACCGACGAGAACGGCGTCATTCTCGGGAGCACGCCCTACGAGCAGACGATCCTGATCCTCGAAAAGATCGAGCATGAGCTGAGCCGGGCCGGCGCCACCCTGGCCGACGTCATCCAGACGCGCATGTACGTCACGGACATCTCGCGCTACGAGGAGGTCGGACGCGCCCACGGTGAGGTCTTCGGCGAGATCAGGCCGTTGATGACCATGGTCGAGGTCGGCGGCCTCGTCGACCCACGGATGCTGGTCGAGATCGAGGCCGTCGCCTACGTGTGAGCACCACGCCTAGGCGCTGACCGCCGCCGGCGTCGCCGCCAGGGTGAACCAGACCGTCTTGCCCGTCGTCGGCCTCGACTCGACACCCCAGGAATCGGACAGCATGTTGACGATCTGGAGCCCGCGGCCGGTCGGGTCCTGGGGGCCGGGGGAGCGCATGGTTGGGGTACCGCCGGCGCGATCGGTGACCTCGACACGGATCAGGCCCTTCGCGCGGTCGACGGTCAGGTCGAAGGCGGTGTTCGTGTGGCGGACGCAGTTGGTGGCCAGCTCGGAGACCATCAGCTCGACGGCGTCGAGCACGTCGGTGGCGGTCCCGCGCAGGGCCTGCTTGACGAACCGCCTGGCGGCGGCGACGGACTCGGGACGGCGGGGGAAGCTGCGTGTCGTGGTCACGTCGTCAACCGCAGTTTCTCTTCGAGTCCCATCGAACCGATGACCCGCTTCAGGAGCGGCGAGACGTCACGCAGCTCGATCTCACCGACGGCGGCCGCCCAGCGCACCCACAGGGCGATGGCGGAGCTGTCGGCGAAGCGAAGGGCGCCGACGTCGATCACAAGTCGATCGGGCTGGGCGGCGAGCACTGGTGCTACCGCTGCCTCGAGTTCCTCGATATTGGCGATATCGAGCTCGCCGCTGACTGTCACGACCGTCGTCGGGCCGTCGCCTATGACATCAAACTCCATCATTCCACGACTATTGTCGGCGTCTAATCGTTCCATCTGAGTCCCACAATCGCAGTATCGTCCTCGGCGGGGCCGCTGCGCATCTCGGTCAGCAGGCGGGTCAGCAGTTCGGAGAGTCCATTGTGATCGGTCACGGCGGCCTCGCGCAGTCGCGCCAGACCGCGATCGAGCGCTTCGCCGCGCCGTTCAACGAGCCCGTCCGTGAAGGCCAGGAAGGTCGCGGCCGGTGGTGCGGTTACGGTGACCGAAGCGTACGTCGCGTCATCCGCGACGCCGACGGGTAGCCCGATCTCGCTCTGAACATATTCGCCGTGCCCGTCTGTGACCAGGAGCGGGGGCAGATGCCCGGCGCTGGCGATCGTCAGCTGATGGGACGCGACGTCGACCAGCGCGACCAGCACGGTGGCGAGCTGTCCGCCTGAGGTCACGCTGATGATCTTCGACAGCTTGGCCAGGATCGTGGCCGGCGGGTCGTTCTCGGCCGCGTAGGCGTGGATCGCGTACCGCAGCGAGGCCATCGTCGCCGCCGCACGCAGCCCGCGTCCCGACACGTCGCCGACGACCAGCAGCACACGTTGGTCGCTGAGCGGGATCACGTCATACCAATCCCCGCCGATCTCGACGCCACGCTCGCCTGGCTCATACCGAGCACCGGCCTCCGCGCCGGGCAGCTGGGGCAACTCCTCGGGCAACAGCGCGTGCTGGAGGGTCTGGGCGATCGTGCGCTGTTCGGCATACAGCCGCCGATTCTCGCCCAGCGCATTCTCGAGCCTGCCGGCCAGGAGCTCGGCCGAGTGCCGGCGCTGAACCAGCCGCACGGTCAGGGCCGCCGCGCCGAGCGATAGCAGAGTGCCGACAATGGCGATGATCCATGGCAAGCGCTGCGGGAGCGAGCCCGATAATGGCTGCCGCGCCGATACGACCAGGGTGAGAACCGTGTTGCCAAACGGAATCGGCGTCTTGGCCTGGCGCCCCTTGATCGGGGGGGCGCTCAGGTTGGTCACCAGGAGGGCGGAGTCGTTCACGGTCGGCCCGAGGTAGAGCGCGTAGTTGAGGTCCGAGAAGGCGTTGTTCCTCTCCAGGCGTGACCTGCGGTCGGCGGGCAGCAGCGACTCGGCGTAGATCACGAACCGCTCGTTGCCGTGCACAGTGGGAAGCGCGTAACCGAGCCTCATCAGCAGCGGAGGCTCGATGCCGATCACGGTGAGTTTCCCAGTCCGTGAGGCATGAGCGAAGAGAGCCTGTGCCGCGGCCGGGTTCTGGCTCAGCGCCGGGCGCGGGCCGACCTGGATCACCGGGCCCTGACCGATCGCACCGATGCGCCACAGCGAGACCGACTCAAACTGGTGCTTGGGGCGAGCACCCACGTACGGCGAGACGAACCGCCGGAACTTCTGGACGTTTCCGCCGGTGGCGTCGGTCAACGCCGCGGCCGACGCCAGCGGCGTCTGCGTGTTGGGCAGCGCGGCCATCAGCACGGAGGCAAGTTCGCGCACGCGTAGATCGAGCAGCCGCCGCTCGTTGTTCGTGTACTGCCGGTCGGAGATGAACACGAACACGCCGGTGACCAGCAGCCCGACGACGAGCACAGCCACCGCGATCCAGTACGGCCAGCGACCACCACCGCCGGGCGCTGAATGAGCTTCCTCTGGCGCTCGCACGTCGGCTCCGCGGGCAGGCCCAGCATCGCGTTGCTCGGCGGGATCAACCACGTTTCCGGCCCTCGGTGCCCCGTTCACAGCGGAAACGGTATCGATCGGATCCAGAAATCGCGCTGTCTGAGTTGGATGGCAACTCGGCACGATGTACTTCTACGCCGGGTTGCTCGCTGCCCGCTCGTGGTCGAATGTGGCCTGGTCCATCAGGATGGACTCGGCGGGCCGGCGATCCATTACGCAATTTTGGCTGCCGGGTTGAGTGTTGAGATCCTGTAACCGATCATTACGCAAAATGGGCGCAGCAGCTGGCGTATTCGTTCGCTTTGCAGAGCGTTGGCTTGGGTTCGAAAATGGTTGGCGGATCCGGGCGCTGTGTGGTGTGAGCGCCGTGATCGCGTCCGTCGCCTGCTGCGCGTGCGGCTCGTCCACCTCATCCTCGCCGACTACGTCCTACCCCGACATGTTCAGCGTCCTGCGCGGGCCCGCGGTTCCGACAGTCCCGGAGCGCATCGCCAGCAGGCTGAAGCTGCGCGGTGCGGATCTGGCGCAGGCGCGTCTGGTCAGGACGGCCACGTACACCGCATGGGTGATCCCGGCCCCGAGCTCGCACAGCGTGTGCGTGGTGTTCCGCACCCAAATCGTCGCCGGCGGCACCGGCTCGTGCATCCCCGAATCCGATGCCGAGGCCGGAGCAATGTTCACGGGCAGGAACTTCTTCACCGGGCGCTGGTGGATCGCCGGCATCGCGCCGGACAACGTGTCGAAGGTGCGAGTAACGCTTGCCGGCGGCCGGTCGCAGTCGTTCGTGTTCGCCAACAACACGCTGATGGCGTCGGTGACCGGACGGATGACGGGCGCGACGTACCTGAGCGCGACCGGTACCCGCCTCAGCGCTCAGCGGTAGGACCCGGTTCGCGCTCCCGACGTCATCGTGGTGGGGCTGGGGGCGATGGGAAGCGCCACGTGCTTTCAGCTGGCCGCGCGCGGCGTGAACGTGACGGGCATCGATCAATATTTCCCACCTCACGGATACGGGTCGACGCACGGCGATACTCGCGTCACGCGCCTGGCGATCGGCGAAGGGCCCGAGTACGTTCCGCTCGCGCGCCGCTCACACGAGCTCTGGCGCGAGATCGAGCTCCGGACCGGAACGACGCTGATCACCCAGACGGGTGGCGTGGTGCTCGGCCACTGCGACGGACCGTTCCTTGGTCGGACGCGAGATGTCGCACGCCAGTTCGGCATCGATCACGAGAACCTCGGCAGCGCCGAGGTCCGCTCCCGGTTTCCGATGTTCACCATCGACGAGCGGACGGAGGCGTACTTCGAACCGGACGCCGGCTACGTCCGGCCGGAGGCCGGCGTGAATGCACAGCTCGAGTTGGCCCGTCGGCACGGCGCGGGCGTCAGGCTCGGGGAGGTGGTGCGCGGCTGGTCTGCCTCAGAGCACGGCGTGACGGTGCGCACCGATCGCGACCGCCTCGAGGCCGAGCAGTTGGTGCTGTGCGCTGGGCCCTGGATCCCGCAGCTGTTCCCGCAGGGGAGCGAAGACTTTGCCATTTACCGCCAACTCTTGTACTGGTTTCCCATCCGCCAGGGTTACGAGCAGCTACGTGACATGCCGATCTTCGTCTGGGACTTCGGGTTCGACGAGCGCTCCAAGCACCTGAATGGTCTCTACGGCTTCCCCGCCATCGACGGTCCTGCCGGCGGCGTCAAGGTGGCCGCAGAGTCATATGCCGGCACCACGACGCCCGACGGTCGCCAGCACCCGGCCACGCAGGCCGAGAGCGACACGATGTACGAGGACTACGTTGCCCCGCGTCTGCGGTGGCTCGGCGCCCCGCCGCTGCGCACGGTCTCCTGCCTGTACACGACCACCCGCGGAAATCGGTTCATCATCGATCGCCACCCCGAGCAAGCGCGTGTCACGATCGTCTCCGCGTGCTCCGGTCACGGCTTCAAGCACTCTCCGGCCATCGGCGAGTCCGTTGCCCAATGGCTCGGCGACGGAGTCTGCGAGGCCGATCTCAGTCACTTCAGGCTGACGCGATGAGCGCCGAGAGCACCGCCCGCGAGCTCATCGATGCCTTCAACGCCGGCGACCTTGGGCGCATGCGTGCGGTGTTGAGTGATGATCTCCACGCCTACATCTCCAACCGCGACGGCGGTGTCGACGAGGTCGTCGGCCCCGACGAGTACCTCGGCCGGATCGAGGCGATGGATCTGCCCAGCGCGGCGTTCGGTGTCAAGGTCACTCAACTCGTCGCGGTGCGGGAGGACATGGTCATGGTGATGGTGGAGGTGCATGCCGCGCGGGGTGGCAGGAAGCTGCACAACCATGCGACCCATCTCCTGCTGCTGCGCGACGACCACGTCGCCGAGTGGTGGATGGTCGAGGCGCTGCCCGCCGAGAGCGACGCGTTCTGGGCGGGTTAGTCGCCACGCTGCGCCGGTGGGGTCGTTCGTCAACCTGGACACCCACCTGCGCGGGACGGGCGCGCACCGTGGGCAGGGCGCCGGCGGCCATCTCGGGGTCGCCGGTCAGCTGAGGCTGGTCAGCTAAGCGCACCTATGTTTCGCTTAGCTGACCAGGCCTCGAATTCTGAGGTCAGACCTTGGCCAGGCGGTTGTACGAGGACTTGGTCGTCATCGGGCGCGGGCCCGGGGGCACGACCACCGTCTCCGAGGTATCGGGGATGGCCTGCTCCTCCCTCGTCATGCGGAAGTAGGCGCTGACCGGGCGGCTGCCGCCGCCCTGCTTTGGCATGCGCTGCTTGGTGGGCACCTTCGGGCCCTGATCGCCCAATTCGGTCTCCTGACTCGTCGCCTCGCACGGTCCGCTGCTGGGCAGGAGGACCGACGTGTGAGGCAGTTTGGGCAGCTCGGTGTTCTTCTTGGACCGGAACAGGGTGGAGGTGAGGTCGCCGACCTGCTTACGCCGCCACTCGGAGACGTTTGGCACCTCAACCCCGAACCGCTTCCCGACCAGCTTGAGCTGAGACGTGTGGTCGAACAGCTCGGTGGCGACGTGGCCACCACGGCTGAACGGGGAGACGACCAGCATCGGAACCCTGACGCCGAGTCCCAGGGGCCCGCGGATTCCGAGTGTGTCAGGGCCGGTCTCTCCGGCGGGGAATTTGAAGGTCGAGAGGTACTCGTCCTTGGTCCCCGGGGGCGCGGTCGGCGGCGGTACATGATCGAACCAGCCGTCGTTCTCGTCGTACATCACGAACAGGGCGGTCTTGGACCACACCTTCGGGTGGGCCACCAGCGCCTCGAGGACGAGCGAGATGAAGTAGGCGCCGTTCTGCGAGCTTGCCGAGGGGTGCTCGTCGAATCCGAGCGGCGGGATGATCCATGAGACCTTCGGGAATTTGCCGGACCGCAGATCGGCGACGAACTGATTGGGAAACGTCTGCATGAACGCGTTCTTGAACAGCGGTGAGTTCTTTTTCCGGAAGGCGGTGAAATAGGGCAGAACGTGGTCGCTGACGAGCATGACCTCTGGGTTCGTCACCGGGTCATACAGCGACGGATTCCAGGTGCCGTACTTCTTCAGCGCGGCATACTTGCCACTTACGCCCTGGTTGCTGGGGCTGTACACCTTCCAGGACACGCCGGCGTCCTGAAGGACCTCCTGCATGGTCGTCCAGGTGCAGTTCCACACGACGTCTGGAGCGGAGTTCGTATGCACGATCGGGCCGCCGTGCTTGCCCGTGGGGTCGATCGTGCCGCTGGTGGCCATCAGCCGGTTGGGGTGGGTGGGACCGAGGATCGAGCAGTGATAGCGGTCGCACAGCGTGAAGTGGTCGGCCAGGGCCCAGTGGAAGGGCAGGTCCGTCCGCTCGTAGTAGCCCATCGTCAGGGCCCCATGAGGGCCCTCGTACTTGGACGAGGTGTGGACCTTGACCCACGAGTCCATCTTGCCGTGGTTCCAGCACTCGTGCATGGGGCCCCAGTCGTGCGTCAGGTCGTCCGTGCACTCGAAGCCCGCATGGCTGTCCAGGTGGAACGGCAGCAGCTTGTTCTTGGGCACCAGGTTGCCGCCGCCGGGATAGTCCTGCGCGAACACGCCAAGCGAGTGCTTGGAGTGATCGTCGAAGCCCCGGCCCTTCGGATAGGCTCCGAAGTAGTGGTCATAGGAGCGGTTCTCCATCATCAGGAAGATGATGTGCTCGACTGCGCCAAGGTCCGACCCGGCGGCTCTGGTCGCCGCCGCCCGCTGGATCAGGCGTCCCCAGCTGGGGCTGGCCGACCACGCCGACACCGCCTCGCCGACCACGGTCGATGCGCCCAACATGCCGGCATAACCCAGCAGATCCCGCCGCGACAGCGTCCGGCCTCGCAGTTCCTCGGGAAAGTCCATTTGCCCTCCTATGTTTCGACTGTGTTAGGCGGCCAGGCGCAGGCGCGGCATGCGCCCGACATCACGAGCCCCTAACTTCACAACGATAGCTGGATGGGAGACGATAGCGCCCCAACCCGCTCAGAAATGCCTGCTGCAGCCCAACGAGCGTCGTCGTCGTATGCTCGATTCGTCATTCCGAGAACCTCGACGTGCCATTCGCCGTCCTCGAGAGACGCTCTGTGAACTACCGCGCCGCTCTTCTCATCGCCTCGCTCGCCCTCGCCGGCTGCGGCAGCAGCCAGGCGATCAGTGGCAGCACGACGACATCGACCAACGATCAGACCACGTCGAGCGGCAGCATCCCCCAGGGCCACCCGCAGGCGATCGAGCCAGATGCTGGTGTCCAGGCGACCACGGCCGATCCCACCGATCCGGTCGGCAACGTCAACGCACACGCGCCGGCCTTATCCGAGGTCCGGCAGCAGCTCCAGCTCGAGCTGGTCGCTGCATCCCCCGACAACTCGACGTACATCAACCCCCTGCGCTTCGTCACCGTCTGGGAGCGCACCGATCAGGGCGTGGACGCCCAGATGCCGGTCGGGGCTCCGATTCTCGCTCCCTGCCGGGTCAAGATCCTCGACATCGAACCCGATTGGTATGCCGGGCAGCCGCTGGTCTACTGGGAGCTGCTCCAGGGGCCCGACGCGGGGAAGGTGCAATACGTCGCCGAGCAGATCACGGCGATCGCGCGACCCAGCAGCATCCTGCAGCAGGGGCAGGCGATCGCTCGCTACGCCCGGTCGGGCACGGCGATCGAGTTCGGCTGGTCGACCCCGCAGGGGATCACGCTGGCCCGGGCGACCACCGGCTACGAGGAGGGCCAGATCACGCCCGCCGGCCGGTCGATGCGCAACTGGCTGAACAGCCTCGGGGCCCACGCCGGCCCGAGCTCCTGATTGTGTGACCCCCGCCGCCGTCCACGAGCGGCGAGGTTCAGCCCATGCTGTGGAGCGGGTTGAGGTGCTCGCGCAGCCGGAGCAGACGCGGTTCCGGCTCCTCGGAATCGATCAGCACCGCCGTGCCGGGCCAGCCATTGCGCAGGTAGGCCAGGTATGCCTCGCGTGAGCTGAGGTCCGGTTCGTATATCCACGAGCCGGTGTTCCAGTACCGGATCGATCCGCCGTCGGCCCTGACGCCGTCGAGGGGCTGATGGGTGTGGGCGAAGACGACCTTGTCGGTGTGGTCCGCCCACCCGAGGTTGCTCACGACCCGATCGATCGCCTCGACCGCCGGCACGGCCGAATCACTGGGGTTGACCAGTCGGACGAGGGCCTGCGTTGCCGCCTCGCCTCCGGTCGGCGCTCCGGTCTGTTGGCGCCGAGCAGCCTCCTTGGACCGCGCGTTGAGATAACCGGCCGCCTCACGCTGGGCTCGCAGCCGGTGATGTTCCGGCGCCGAGCGGTCCGTGTGCTCGATCACCCAGTGGCGGACGTGCTCGAGGTCGCGGGCGGGTGCCGTTGCGACGCGCACCGCCCGCTCGAGCGCCTTGAACGATGCCAACGCTCGCCGCTGGGCCTGGGTGCCATTGGGCAGCTGAGCGATCGTATAGAGCATCGCCGTCAGCAGGGTGATCGTCGCCTCGTAGTCGTCGACCGTCGGTGCCTTGTCATCGCCGCCAACGGCGATCCACCACAGGGAGCGTGCCAGCAGACGCCCGGGAGCGCCGCCGCTGCGGCGAGCATGGAAATCGAGGTAGTGGCCGTGGGTGCACAGCACGCCGGCGAACGTGTAGGTCGGGTAGCGGATGTCGACCTCGACTCCTGGTAGCCGGGACTCGAGGATGCGGCGCAGCAGATCCGACTGCCGGAGCTCCCCGCGGAGCTCTACGGGCGTTTTGCCGGTGGCCAGTTCCAGGGCCAGCAGAACCTCGGCCTCGCGGCGGACGAAGTGGTGATCGTGGTTTCCGGCCAGAAACACGAAGCGCTTGCCCTGGAGCTTTCCCTGCAGGAGCTCGAGCAGACCCTCGGAGGCGTGAAAGGCGTCGCGCACCGAGCCGAACATGAGGTCGAACATGTCGCCGAGCAGGATCACCTCATCGACGCCCTCGAGTGCCGGCTCGAGCAGCGCAATCGTCTCCGGGTCGCGGAGGATGTCCTCCCCCGTCCAGGCGCCGAAGTGGGTGTCGGAGATGACCAGCGCGCGCACGATCTCCGATTTTGACCGACTTCGCGCGTGTCAGCGCGGACGAGCCGATCGCCGCCCGGCCGATCCGGGCGTGCTCAGGTCTCGATGTTGCGCGGCCACTGGAAGCGCTGCGGCGTTGTCGGCTGGTAGTCGTTGATGAACGCCGCCAGCGAGCGCCGGAGCTCGACCAGCGCTTCATTGCGGGGCTCTCCCGGCCCTCCCGGGAAGAAGAGCTCCGTGGCCGTTCCCGTGAGGGGGATGTTGGATTCGTAAGGAGGCGAGAAGACGAAGATGGAGTAGAAGTTGAGCGCTTCGCCGATCGTCTCGGTGTTGGGTAGGTAGGACAGCAACTGCTTGGTGTTGATCGACGCGCTCTGGCTCGGGATGTCCGTGCGTTGCAGGCAGTGGGGGTAGTTCGCCGTGAACGTGAGGGCTGGGTTCGCTGTCGAGTTCAGGCGCGAGATGCCATGCGCGCTGATTCGGTAGACCAAGCTCGTGAGCACGCGCTGCAGCTCGGCCCGCGTGTTCACCTTCGGCAAGCCCTGGATGTTCCCCTCATCTCCCGCCGAAGAGGTGGCGATCCACGATTGAAGCTGAGTGTCATTCGCCACTGCCGAATCGGACGAATAGGACGGTGTCGACAAAGGTCGAGACGTAGGGTTCGACGAAGTCCCAGATGGCGAGCAGACGTTGCACCACGGGGTACTGGTCCCACGGAACGCTGGTGGTGAAGTCGGTCTGGGTCAGGCCGAGCTGTTTCAGTGTCACCTTGGGGTCGTCGTCGAGGTAGTTTCGGCCCGCGGCGTAGTCATTGGTCAGCTCGAGGAACTGGAGGAAGTTCGCCATCGGAGTCGGCGGAGCGATCTCCGACCAAAGCAGGAGCAGCACATCATCGAAGGGGATGCAGAACTTCGATTGAGGCGCGAGCAGCTGGTAGATGGGATGGCTGGTCTGGAAGGTGTTGAACATCGTCATCTGCATTGCGGCGGTAACCAGATGCCAGTGGTACACATGCCCGAGCCAGACTCCGAAGACTGTGATCGAGACCTTGGCCGCCTGTAGTGCATAGAGCCATGCCCCGTCGGTCGAGTTCGCCCGCGTGTACATCCGACGGTTCTGGCCGCGATACCCGGAGACGGTCACGGCGATTGGTTCCAGCCTCTTGGTCTGCGGATCCTGTTTCAGCAGCGTGATCGTGCTGGGTACGAACCGCGGAGCGCCGGCGACGGTCTGCGGCTCGAACTGCTGAAACCGAGTCATGTCGATGACGTAGAGCGTTTCGTCTGCCGCAGCGGCCGCGTGCTCGCGAGTCCAGGCCGACCGGAAGTTACGCCGCACCGCGTTGACGCTGGCGCCGGTGACCTTCTCGGGAATGATCAGGTTGTACCCGAAGCCGTGCTGCGCGATCATCGGCCAGAACTGCTCGGGCTGCTCGAGGGACAGAGCGTCTGGAGTTCCAGCGAGTTGAAGTGGCCTCGGGCCCTTCTTTTCGCGGATCGGCTTGACGATCCGCTCTGTGACGACCTGCTCGGGATCGGTCCGGAGGTTCTTCTCGAGCTCGGTCCAGGCGGTCGTCTTCGCGGCGGCGTTGGTGTCCCCGTAGAGGAATGCGTAGCCGGTCTCGGTCCGGCCGTCGATGGTGAACAGCCTGGTCAGGCCCTGCTTGGCCTGTATCACCTGCTCGCTGCGGAGCCCCAGCCTCACGAGTGTCTCGGCCATCCCCGCGAGGTCGACCGGAATGGCGGGCAGGTTGGGAAAGAACGCCTTGATCGGCAGATGCGGGATCTGGCCTGCCGAACCCTTGGGCGCTGTCTTGTGGAGATGCTTCTGGTGCTGCTTGGGTTTTCCGTGCTGGGGATCAGCGACCGTCTGAGCCGCTGCGCCGCCGCCCCGCTAGCGCGCTCGGCCCCGGCTAGGCCGGCGCCAATAAAGCCGCGCCGGCCAATGCGCGGACCCGCTTCCCCATCTCCTTGGCCCGCACGCCCCTCAGCCATCACGAGCAATATATCGGTCGCGCTGGCGGGCCCATTAGGCACAAGCGCCCATCGCTCGCCTACACGAGCTGGACCAACCTCCCGGGGATAACAACTAGGTGGCGATCGGTTGGAGGTGCGAGACGAGTCGATCGCCGACGAGCAGGTGCAGGGCGAAGCACGGCGGCTCACGCGCGAATCGCAGCTGGTCTCCCTGGAAGTCCAGCGCCAGCTGAATGTCGGTGCTCGGCATCGCCAGCACGGTTGCACCGCCGAGCCGGCCCACGATCGCCCGGTGCACGTGCCCCGCGGCGACGACCTGTACCTGCGGGTGGCGCGAGAGGATCTCGCCCAGAGCGGCGCGCTCACCGTCGGCGATGCCGATCGCGTCCATGGCGGGTATGCCGGTGAGAAGCGGGAGGTGGTGCGTCGCCACCAGGGTCGGCGTCGCGGCATCCTCACTGAGGACGTGGTGCAGCCACGTCAGTTGTCCGTTGCCCAGCTGGCCGCCGTCGCGACCGGGGCACTTGGTATCCAGCGCGACCAGACGGACCGGCCCCAGGCCGACCGCGTAGTTGAGCCGGTCGCCGTCGCTGCTCGGAAACTCGAAGTGACGCCGCAGGCCGTCGCGGTCGTCGTGATTGCCGGCGAGCGCGTACACCGGCGCGTCCAGGCGGTCGAGCAGGGCGCGAGCCTGCCCGTATTCCGCATCGCTGGGCGTGTTGGCAATGTCGCCTGATACGACGACGGCGGCTGGTGCACGGTCCAGCAGGCGTTTCACCGCCGCCACGGCTCTCGACAGTGCGCCGGCCGCGTCGTCGCTCCACTCGGCGCCGATGTGCGGGTCGGTCAGCTGGACGATGCCGAAGGGCACGCTCGCAGCCTACTTCGTGTTGAGTTCGCTGCCGTGCCTCGATTCGAGCTCCAGTTCCCAGCCTCGGACATCGCGGCGCTGGCCCGCCGGTTTCCCTCCATCGACGACAGCGGGTACCGGGCCGCAGGGGCTGCCGTACGCGACCGTGGTTGGTATGGGCGAGCGGAGTTCATTGCCGTGTGCCGCTGGAAGACCGCGCGCAGCGCATCCCGGGTGGCTGGCAACAGCGCCGCGTCGATCAGGAGAGCCACGAGCAAAGCCCTTGCCAGCGAGGACGAAACGACTCGGATGACGGAGCTGCTCCAGCTCGAGGGCGTCGGCGTTCCCACCGCATCGACGCTTCTCCACTTTGTCTTCCCGGCCGATTACCCGATTCTCGACGTGCGTGCGCTCGACTCGTTGGGGGTCAGGGCACGCTCGGTGTACCCCGTGAGCTTCTGGCTCGACTATCTCGCGGCCTGCCGGGTACTGGCCGACCGTCACGGCGTTGATCTGCGGACACTCGACAAGGCGTTGTGGCAGTACTCCAAGGAACGCTCGGGCTAGCCAGCCTTCGGCCACCCCGCTCGCCCACGAGTCGATTCGGGATCGCCGCCGTTACCGCGCCAGCGCCGCGCACTCCTTGTTGAACTCGTCCATGCCGCCCGAGCGGAGCGTGACGCGCGCGACACCAGCATCGGCCGTCGATGTCTCCCGCCTCACCGCTCCGGTCCGCGTGAACACCTCCGTAAACGAGTTGTCGGGTGTCTTGAGCGGCAACTGTGCACCGTGCCAGGTGCCCTTGAAAGCGACGACCCACCCGTCGGGCAAAGTGCGCCCGGTTAGGTCGATCGAGGTTGGAGCGCCGTCCGTGCTCCACCAACTGTCGACGCTGCCGCTCAGCCCAAGCGAGATGGTCGTCCCCCGCGATGTGCACAACTTGGCGCTCCCGTGCAACGTGTCACATCCGTTGAAGCTGCAACTCGGCCCCGAGTGCCCGCCGCCGAGGATGCCGCCCTGCAGGGCCGTGTACAGCACATAGCGCCCGCCGTCGCTGGCACGAACGCCACCGAGCCCATCCCACTGCTCGAGCGGCGTGAACGTATCGCCGATGTGCAGGGCCCAGGGAGTTGGGACAACGTACAGCACGAACAGGGCTGCCACCACGCTCGCGAGGAGCGCCCACCAACTTCTCAGGCGCGGTCGCCGGCGCCGTCTTGATGCCGATCGAGGGCCTGCGGGCTGTAGGGGCGAGAGATCCAAGCGCTCGGTCGTCGGAGGTGGGTCAGACCGTACCGTGGGTGTCGGTGTGCTGTCTGTGAGGGCCGTCGCGCACTGGAGGCAGAGGCGCACGCCCGGCACGATCGGGGTGCCATCTGAGCCGGGGAGGCGGGCGAGTGTTCCGTTGACGCGCCGCGGCCGAGCTGGCGTCGCGACACTAGACGAGCGAGACGCTGCCGGTCCTGATGTCGTAGACAGCGGCCACTACGCGGACGTCTCCCGACGCGACCGCCTTCTTGATGATCGGGCCACGGCCGGCGATGCGCCTGGCCTGAGCTCGGGCGTTGATCTCGATCGAGCGCTCCACGGTGCGCTGCCGGCGCGGCAGGGAGCGGATCGGTTCAACCAAGGCATCGACAACCTCGCCGATCGCGCCAAAGTGCTTCGGAGGGAAGCTCTCCTCACCGTTGACCACCTTGATCGCCGCCTTCACGGCTCCGCAGTTGCTGTGACCGAGCACCATCACCAGGTGCACGCCGAGCACGGCGACGGCGTATTCGGTGCTTCCCAGCGTGCCGACGTCCATGCTGTTACCGGCAACCCGAGAGACGAACACGTTCCCCAGCCCGAGGTCGAAGATCACCGACGGCGAGATCCGCGAGTCGGCGCAGGTCACGATCGCCGCCAGTGGCTTCTGCGTCTCGGCGATGCGATCGCCAAGCCGGTTGTAGTCGACCGCCTGGATGTGGCCATTGCGGTAGCGCCGGTTGCCCTCCATGAGCACGCGCAGCGCGCCGGCTGGAGTCCTGGGGCGTGGCGGCGGCTTCGGCGCCGCGGTCGCACCGGCGATGCCGAGTTGGTCGCTGGTGAGCACGGCCGCGCCGACCGCGCCGGCTCGCGTCACCAGGTGCCTGCGAGTCAGCGACCCGTCGTCCGCAGCCTCTTCCACACGTCCCCTGTTCCAATCCATCTCACCCACAGGTCGGCACCGTCGGCCAGACACCTGAGCGATCCGCCCTGGATCTAAATCGTTAGCCGAGCCGGTCCTCGAGTTCGAGGATGCGGTCGAGCAACTCGCAGGCGAGCACCGCCCCGGCATGGTTGAGCCCAAGGTCGCGCCGCAGCCGCTCGGCTTTGGCCAGCCGCTCAGCGCACGCCGGCTCATAGAGAGGCGCCTGGCTGGTTCCGGCGCAGGGTTCGAACAGGCCGAAGGCGAGATATCGCCGCACCAGTGACACGCGTACGCCGGTTTGTCGGGCGAGAACGGTCAGCTCGACGGGCGGTTCGTTCATCGTCCACCGTCGCGCGGGTCGAACCTGGACACGCTCGCGAGCTGTTCGAACAGGTCGCGTTCCTGGTCAGAGAGCTCCTTGGGAACGGTGATGCGCACGGTGGCGTGGAGATTGGCCCGTCCGCCGCCCCGCTTGGGCAGACCGCGCCCGCGCAGCCGCAGCTGACGTCCGCTGGACGATCCCGCCGGAACGCGGACCTGGGCAGTTCCGGTCAGGGTCGCGACGGGGACGGTGGCGCCAAGCGCGGCCTCCCACGGCGCGACCGGCAGTTCAACGTAGAGGTCGTCTCCCTCACGACGGAACCGCGGGTGTGGCCTGAGGCGCACGCGGAGATAGAGATCTCCGGGCGGCCCACCGTGACGCCCGCCGCCGCCGCGACCGGCCAGCCGGATGCGCTGGCCGTCCCTGACCTCGGCCGGGAACTCGACGTCGAAGCTTCGGCCGTCGTCGATTGTGATCCGTCGCCGGCCGCCGGCCAGCGACTCCTCGAGCGACAGCTCGAGTAGGGCCTCGTGGTCGCGACCACGCAGCGGTCCCGCCGCTCCCGCTGGAGCGCCATTGCCGAACAGCCGCTCGAAGAACTCGGAGAAGACGCCGTCGCCGAACTCGACGTTGACGCCATCGTCGTACCCCTGATGGCTGAAGAAGTCCTCGAAGTTACCGTCGCCACCGGCGCCTTCCGGGCTGGAACGCCACTGGGCGCCAAGGCGGTCGTAACGCTCGCGCTTGTCGGGGTCCGAGAGCACCTCGTAGGCCTCGCCCACCTCCTTGAAGCGCTCCTCGGCGTCGGTGTCCCGGTTCACGTCGGGGTGGTAGCGCCGCGCCAGCTGACGATACGCGCGGCGTATCTCGTCCTGACTCGCCTCCCGGGGTACCCCGAGAACCTCGTAGTAATCCTTGTACTCGACAGCCATTGGTGTCCGATCCTCGCTGACACCCCAGCCTAGT
Source organism: uncultured Solirubrobacterales bacterium (assembly GCA_963749545.1). Lineage (GTDB taxonomy): Bacteria > Actinomycetota > Thermoleophilia > Solirubrobacterales > Solirubrobacteraceae > Palsa-465. The sequence continues at coordinate 47,675 of CAVVNG010000019.1, read as the reverse complement.
ACGGTCCCGCTCGCCCGGGACGCCTGGAGTCGACTAGGAGCCGCGGAGGAGCCTGGCCCGCTGGTCGGCGAATTCCTCGTCGCTCAGCTCGCCACGCCGGTGGCGGTCGGCGAGCTCGGCCATCTCGTTGATGGTGTCGTTGACCGGGGCCGCCCCGCCCGTGGACGTCTCGCGCGCCGGGCGGCGCGAGCCGCGCACCAAGCGAAAGGCGAGCGGCACGAGGAGAATGGCTGCGACGGCCACGACGGCCGCGATCTCGAGACCGTGGCCAGATTGAGGCTGCGTGAGCCGGATCCGGGCGATCGGGGCAAGCCACGACCGGCAGCAGTGAAACGGTCCCAGCGTGCCCACGCGATCGAACCTACCGGCCTCGCTAATCGTGGCCTAAGGCTCGAGCCCGCGCCTGTGTCTAGCGCATCGCGCGGTATCGGCGTATGAGCGCGTTCGTCGAGCTGTCGTGGTGCAGCTCGGGTTCGGTCTCACTCTCGAGCTCGGGGACGATGTTTGCGGCCAGGACCTTGCCGAGCTCGACACCCCATTGGTCGAACGAGTCGATGCCCCAGATCACGCCCTGCGTGAAGACGCTGTGTTCGTAAAGCGCGACGAGCGTCCCCAGTGTCTTCGGCGTCAACGTCTCGGCCAGCAGCACGTTCGTCGGGCGGTTGCCCTCCATGACCCGGTGAGGGACGACGGCGTCGGGCGTCCCCTCGGCGCGGACCTCCTCCTCAGTCTTGCCGAAGGCAAATGCCTGCGCCTGCGCGAACACGTTCGACATCAGCAGATCGTGGTGATCGCGCAGCGGATTCAGCGGCCTGCCGAACCCGATCAGGTCGAGCGGGATCAGCTTCGTGCCCTGGTGGATCAGCTGGTAGAAGCTGTGCTGGCCATTGGTGCCCGGCTCCCCCCAGTAGATGGCACCCGTCTGGTAGTCGACGTGCTGTCCGTCCAGCCTCACGTGCTTGCCGTTTGATTCCATCGTCAGCTGCTGCAGATAGGCCGGGAAGCGCTTCAGGTACTGGTTGTAGGGCATGACGCCCACGGTCTCGGCGCCGAAGAAGTCCCCGTACCACACCGACAGAAGTCCCATCAGCACGGGCAGATTCCGCTCGAACGGGGTGGTGCGGAAGTGCTCGTCCATGGCGTGGAACCCGGCCAGCATCTCCCCGAACTGCTCGGGCCCGACGGCCAGCATCGTCGAGAGTCCGATCGCGGAGTCCATCGAGTAGCGCCCGCCCACCCACTCCCAGAATCCAAACATGTTCGCGGTGTCGATCCCGAACCGGCCGACCTTCTCGGCGTTGGTCGAAACGGCCACGAAATGCTTCGCGATCGCCGCCTCGTCGCCGAGGCCGGCGAGCGCCCAGTCACGCGCGGATTGCGCGTTGGTCATCGTCTCGAGGGTTGTGAACGTCTTCGAGGAGATGATGAAGAGCGTCTCCTCCGGACTCAGGTCGCGCGTGGCCTCGACGAAGTCGGTCGAGTCGACGTTCGATACGAAGCGCATGGTCAGTTCACGCTGGCTGTAGTGGCGGAGGGCCTCGTAGGCCATCACCGGGCCGAGATCGGAGCCGCCGATACCGATATTGATGATGTTCCGGATCGGCTTGCCCGTGTGGCCGCGCCAGGCACCCGATCGCACGCGGTCGGCGAATTCGCCCATGCGGTCAAGAACATCGTGTACCTCGGCCACCACATCCCTGCCGTCGACGACGAGCTGCGAGCCGCGAGGCATGCGCAACGCGACGTGGAGCACGGAGCGATTCTCGGACACGTTGATTCGCTCGCCACTGAACATCGCGGTGGTCCTCTCCGCGAGCTCCGCCTGTTCTGCCAGCGCCACCAGCAGGGTCATGGTCTGATCTGTGACGCGGTTCTTGGAATAGTCGAGAAACAGTCCGGCGCCCTCCGCCACCAGGCGCTCTCCACGGCCATCGTCGGCCGCGAACAAGTCGCGCAGGTGAACCTTCCCGATGTCTTGAAAATGCTCTAACAGGGCGCTCCACGCCGGAAGCTCCCGAGGCGATTGGATACTCGTCATGGCCGGAGTACTACCAGGTGTGGGGCGCGGATTGACCAGCGATCGCGGTCGCTATCGCCCGGCTCTGCGCGCCGCGTGCGCCAGGAGCGAGCGGACGACCTGCTGATGTGTGGTTTCGATCCGTGCCCAGACCGCTTGGGCGATCGGGTTCTGCTGGCGCACGAAGGTGGCGAAGAGCAGCCCGTCCGGCTCGCGCTTGAACAGCAACTCACCCGACAAGCCCAGGCGACCGCCGGCGCCGAGCAGCACGAATTCGGGATCGCTGCAACGCACCTTCCACCCGAGCACTCGCTCCTGCGACCACGGCGAGCCCAGCCTCAGGCCCAGGGCGAGCCAGCCTGACAGGAGCTTGGCCTTGACGGCCCCCGGAGTCTCTTCCATGACCGCTCGCGCCCATTGTTCGCCGGTCCGTCCGCGGCTCGCGATGCCGTGGATGCGAAAAGCGTCTGCGTAGTCGATCCGGGGCAGCCTGCTCAGTGCCCGCGCGGCGTTTGGCACGGCTATCTGCTCCACCGTCGGCCGCGCAGCCGCTCGGTGTTCCTGAGTCACGGTGGCCATCTCAACCTCCATCCATACAGTAGTGTATGGATCAGCATAGACGATGGCGCCACCAACACGGACACCCCGCAGCACCTGGATCGACGCCGGGCTGCGTGCGCTGGCAGCCGGCGGCCCCGACGCCGTGCGGATCGAGCCGCTGGCGAAGATGCTGGGCGTCACGCGGGGCGGCTTCTACTGGCACTTTCACGACCGAACGGCCCTACTCGAGGAGATGCTCGACACGTGGGAACGTCGGGCCACGGACGAAGTTCTCGAGCGCGTCGAACGCCGGGGCGGCGATCCCAGGGCGAAGGCAAGACGCGCCGGCGCACTCACGTTCAGCGATGAGCTGCTGCCCGTCGACCTCGCCGTGCGCGACTGGGCGCGGCACGATCCGGCGGTGGCCGAGCGACTGCGCCGCGTCGACAACCGCCGCATGGAATACCTGCGCACCCAGTTCCGAGCCATCTGCACTGACGAGGACGAGGTCGAGGCGCGGTGTCTTCTCGCCTTCTCGCTGCTTCTGGGCGACCACCTGATTACCGCCGACCACGGCCCCCGCAGCCGCGAGGCCGTGCTTAAGGTGGCGGCTCGCTGGCTCCTGGCCTAGCCGGGTCATGTGTCGCTGTTCGACTACGCCCAGAGTCCAAGCGCGACGTTCCGCTGCAAGGTGAACGGCTCGGCGTTTGTCACGCAGCCCCGGCTCCAAGGCCGACGGCATATTGCTCGCGGGCGCACCTCGTGTCTGGAGGGACGAGCGCGAAGTTGTGCGCGGGCGAGGCGCCGAGAACACGACTGCCAAAGCCGGCAGGGTTAGCGTGTCTCAGCGCCGGCGTTCATCGCTCGCCTGATCACCTCGAAGTCCCCGCAAGAGATCTCGAACAGGCCGAACCGGAAGACATAGCCCCAGCGCTGCTTGTCCTTGATGAACGTAAGCCTGTCGAGCATTGGCCTGATCGGCGCCTCGACGCTTGGCAGGAACTCGACGTTGCGACGCCAGGGCACAAACCCCGGGGCCATCTCGACCTGGTAGAGCTCGTCGTCGGCGACTCGACCGATCGCCGTGAAGGCTTGGAGCGACTCGCCGTTACGAAGGCTCGTCTTGGGCGAGTAGAAGACGATCCAATCGCCGGGGCTCAATCGTCGCAGGCCGGAGGCCTTCCCATGTCCGGCCTGAGTGAATCCACCGGCCGCGCCCAGCCGGACATGATCGCGGCTGATCGTGTTGACCCAGCATTTCATGATCGATGCACGGCGGCGTGCCGTCTCGCCCAGAACGGTGCCGCCGGCCAGCGCCGCTCGAGAGCATAGAAGGCGGCGCGGAGCCTGAGGTGGTTCTCAAGCAGTCGTGCGTACTCCGCGCCCCACCGGATGAGGGGCTGCTGATCGCCTCCGATCAGGAGCGCCGCGACCGCATGCCCGGCGGCCCGGCCCATCACGACGGCGGTGAGGATCCCCTGGGAGGAGAGGGGGTCAAACGACACCGCGGCATCGCCGGCGGCAACCCAGCCGGTGCCGGCCGGCTGCTCCAGATACGCGACGCCGGCGTCGAGGATCAGCGGGTTCCCGTACAGACGGCATCCGTTGGCTGCCAGCTCGGCGCGGACATGAGGAGCATGCTCCAAGCGTTCATGCCAGTCACGAGCGGCGCGGGCGTGGCGACGTGGAAACAGATCGGAGTCGGTGAGGAACGCGATCACGCGACGACCCGAGGGAACCGGTGTCGTGTACCACCAACCATCCGCGACCGCTTCGACGAGCGTGGCGGAGTCGCGATCGGGCCCGTGTCCCACGGCCAGCATCCAATACGCCGCCACCAGCCGGTCAAGCCGCCGACGGCACGCGCCCTGCGAGCGCGCGATGCGGGCTGCGCGCCCGGTGGCGTCGACGATGGCCCGGGCCCGCACAGTCTGTGCCCGCGGATCGCCAATCCAGACGTGCCAGTGATCATCCGCCCAGGTCTGCCCCGCGACGCGGGAGTCCGAGCGCACGCCAACGCCATGGCTTCGCAGGCGATCGAGCAGCGAGCTGTCGAGCACCGCGCGGTCGACGTGCCATCCATGCCCGAAGGGGTTGTTCATGAACTCCGTCGTCTCGAGCCCCGTGCCGCCCCAGGCGCTGCGGTTCCCGAACGAGTAGCGATGGTGTTTGCGGTCCAGTGCCGATGCCCCGAAGATGTCGTCGAGTAAGCCGTCGGTGCCCGGCGGCAGGCTCTCTCCGGGAGTCGGCCGGTGGCGGCGCGGCGCATCCACCAGCAGGACATCGAGTCCCTCGGAGTGCACGGCCGCGGCCGCGGCGGCTCCTGCCGGCCCTCCGCCGACGACCAGTACGTCAACCATCGCCCGCCCGAGACGTCCCGGAGCGTCGGGGTGGGTCAATACTGCGGCACCCACAGGTCCGCTCCGTATTCGTGCTTGGGCTCGCTTGAGAACCCGACCAGGGACTCGACCTTGAACGTTCGTGGAAACCCGGTATCCCCGGGCCCCGGCCGCTCGGCGACCATGCCCAGTTTGGGCCAGTCCCGCACCATCAGGTGGAGTGTCGGCGGGCGCGTCGGGCGCGCGATGAACCGCTCCCAGTCGCGACGACGGCGGAAGGCCGACAGCCGGTCGGAGATCGGCCGCGAGCGATCCATGACCACGCGGTAGTCGGCCTCGCTGAGCACCTGCGTGGGGATCCGGGCCGGCCAGAACGTGGGCAGGATGAGCGAGATGCTCCGCTGATAGCCCGAGCGGCAGCTCGCGCCATCCGCATGCCACGGCTCGCCCAGCCAGTGAGTGAGATCACCGGGCGAAACGCCCTGAAGTGGCCCGTCCTGCGAGTAGACGATTGCGGTCGTCAGCTGCTTGCCGTAGTCGCGCAGCTCGAAGCTGTTGCTCCGGACTCGCAGACGAAACGGCTTCGCCCAGACCGCGCGCGTACGCAGGGTCCACGGAACCTCGATGGCCGGATGGAATGCCCCACCGAGGACCGATTCCAGCGCGGCTCGATCGAGCGCGTCGGGACGCTGCTGCAGCGGCACCTCATCCAGCGATCCCGGCACCGTCCCGGCCGCCGTGCCGCCGCTGAAGTCGCCCTCGGCCCACGCTTGCAGCTTGCGGTACTGCAGTGGCGTGACGGCGAACCACTCACGGTTGTTGTCCAGCGGAAACTGGGTGTGGTCACCATAGAGCTGGGGCACGGCGTGCGGCTGGGAGCGGTGGAACGACGGATCGCGGAAGGTGGCGAGCACGCGCCGGCGGAACGCCGCGTTCCCCGACGCGGCGTCGGCCAGCCGCTCCGGCATGCCGTCGGCAAGCCAGTCCGCAGCACTGCCCCAACCGTTCGACGCGAAGAAACCGGCGCTGACCCACTGCATATCGACCAGCCGGGAGAAGATCGGCAGGATGTCGGTGGCGAAATCCACCCGCCCCGGCTGCAGCATGCCCGCATCCACCAGCGCCGAGCGAGCCGCGTCGTAGGCGGTCACGAGGCCGGTCCCGATCGCCGGGGCGTAGTTGGGCGGAGTCGAGATCACCCACGCCGGCTCCGCCTCCAGCGTCCGGCTGCCGAGCTTCACGGTGGCACGCACCGAGCCATCGCAGATGTCATCGGCCCAGCCCGGATTTGACGAGTAACTGCCCAGCGGAGTCGAATGGGGCGAGTAGGCCCTTCCCGGGGCAGGCAGGAACACCAGGTGCCCATCACCATCGGTCATCAGTTCGCCCAGCGGAACCGACTCGCCCAGGAACTCACCACCATCCAGCGCCACCGGACCGGCGCCGGCGCCGCGCACAACGCGTGCCGGCGGAGCGATCACCAGGCGCTCGCGGGCGGCGCCCTTCACATCCGGGTTGCGCCGTGGAGTGGCCGGCGCGCCGGGGATGTCATACGGCGTGGCGGGCTCGTACCAAGCGCCCTTGCTGTTCGCCACCTCCACCCGCCACGTGATGTCCCCGTCGCGTGCAGTCAGTTCCCGCACCACGCTTCCCCGGCTGTCGAGGCCGAACACGCGGAAGCGCGCTGCCTGGCGTGCGATCGCGCCCTCGGCATCCTTGAAGCCGCCGCCCGCATGCGGCAGGCCGCCAGGCACCTCGGGGCCGAAGAAGAAGGTCTCGCGGCTGTTTCCCACCCGGCTGATCCCGACCGCCGGATGGATGGCGGCCCGGACGATCCGGTCGTTCTCGTCTGACCCGCCACACCCCACCAGGCCGCCGGCGGCGACCATCGCTCCCGCCGCCATGCTGGCGCGCAGGAATTCGCCCCTGGTCGTCAGACGCGCCCCGTCAGTCGGACTAGCCATGCGCGCAGGGTACGCCCTGGCTGGGACGAACATGCATGGCCTAGCGGCGGTCGAGCCACATATGGTTGCCCGAGGTGCGTTGTCAGCGCCACTGACAATCTGGTAGAGTTGCCAACAGGATGTCAGATGCACTGACAACGACGCCGCTATGGCAAGCAGTGCCGGGACCCGATGCCAACCTCGGCTATCTGTTCCGGCTCGCTCACCAGCGCTTCCGCGCACTTGTGGAGGACCAGCTAGCCGAGCTAGGCATGTCGGCGCAGGAGTACGTGGTCCTCAGCGTGTTCGAGACCAGAGCCGAGCTCTCGATCTCTGAGCTTGCCCGCATCACCCAGGTCACTCGGCAAACGATGCACACCTCGATCGTCAAGCTCGAGACCGCCGGCCTGCTCAGCCGCAGAGCCGAGAATCAGCGAGTGGTTCTCCTCGCCCCGACGAAACGGGGCCGCGCCACCCTGGAGAGAGCGACGGCCCGTGTGCGTACGGTCGAGCGCGCTGCCCTGGCAGGTGTCGGCCGCGAGGACGAGCAGATCGTGCGCGGCTGGCTGGCCAACGTGGCGTCGATCCCGGAGAGGCCGGGACGTGCTCGGGCGCGGCCGAAGGGCAGGTCGTGAGCGCCGGCAGGCCGAAACGGGGCGAGACGCTGGAGCGGCGCATCCGGGTCGCCGAGGAGGCTCTGTTCGCCGAGGTGGGGGCGAACGTTGAGGTGAGCCAAGTCGCGCTGACTCGAACCCGCCTGCGCGTGCGGGTGTTGGCCCATGGGAGCGGACCAGCACTCCTTCTTCTCCACGGCGTGTCACTCGGCGCGGCCGCCTGGGCGCCCCTGTTCACGGCTCTCCCGGGCCGGCGGCTCCTTGCCGTGGACCTGCCGGGCCACGGGCTGTCTGACCCGGTGGCCTATCGCCGTGGCCAGGTCCGCGAGCACACGTACCGCTTGCTCGACGACATCGTCGACGCCCTCGGCCTCGGCGAGGTGGCGGTGGTCGGGCACTCGCTGGGCGGGATGTTCGCGCTGTGGCATGTGGCGGCCGGCTCAGAGCGAATCTCTCACGTCATCGCCATCGGCGTTCCGGCGGTTGCCCTTCCCGGTACGCGGGTCCGCATGCCGCTGTCGTTGCTGACCGTGCCCGGGCTGGGCCTGGCCCTGTTGAGCGCACCCACCCCCCGCCCTGTCCATCGCCGCCTGCTCACGCAGGGTCTTGGCGCCACCGAGGTGATCCGTGCGCCTGCGTCGCTCATCGAAGTGCTGCGCCTGTCGGCGCGACGGTCCGGAAACGCGGCCACGGTGGCCTCGCTCATGCACGCCATCGACCATTTCCGCCGGCCGCGTGCCGACAGCGTCCTGACGCGTGCCGAGCTTGCAGCGATTGCCGTACCCGCGGCCTTCATCCTGGGCTCGGCCGACCCCTACCTCTCGCCGGAGCGTGCGCGGCCGTCGATCGATCAGATCCCGCGCGCCACCCTGAACGAAATGGCTGGCGGGCATGCGCCGTGGCTGGTCGACCCCGAGCGGGCCGCGGAGCTCATCTTGAGTCAGGAGACCTTGGGCGCGCGAGGTATCGTCGCCACCGGTCGATGAACCCGTTCAGGCGGATCAAGAACCCCTTGGCCGGCGCGCCGAGGTGCTGGCGGCCAGCCCCACGCCACCATGGGCCGAATGATCAGGCGACCGTGTGATCGAGCGTCTCGTTCGTCAGGTCCAAGGGCTGACGAGTAGGCCCAGGTCGACCACGAACAGCACGATCACGACGTCATTGAGCACGGCGACACCGGGCAAACCGGGCGCCAGCTGCGCAACACCCCACAGTGCGAAAGCGCTGACCAGGATCGATCGCGTGAGGAGCTCGCGGCGGTCGTCGTGGTGGGCCAGGGCGTGGGCGAGATACGCACCGGCAGCGAGGAACAGGGTGCCGCCTTCCAAGACCCGCGCGGCCAGTCCGCCCCATGAGGCGCGGACACAGATGGCCAGGATCCCGGCCAGAACGCTGGCGAGGATCAGAGCGCCGGCAAGGCGGCGCAACTTCGCCTGGCGGGTTCGCACCGCACAACTGTTGCACCTCAACCCGGGTTGAAGTCAAGCTGGGCTCGGGCGCTCCCTCACTCGTCCCTCGGCCTCGCGGCGGTCTGGTCGCGGAGCGGCAGAGGCCGTTCGTCGAACATGCAGCACATGTCGATCGACCGGCACTCACACGTACTGCAGCTCTCCAACACGCGGCGCACCGACGTTGCGCGTGCGATCAGATCGTCGAGCTCGAGCAATTTCAGCACCGCCAGCTCGCGCAGCCGATCGGGGGCGGGCGGGTCGTGGGAACCCAGTAGATCAGCGATCTCCTCGAGCGTGAACCCGACTCGCTGGGCGGCGTCGATGATCGCCAGCCGTCGGAGGACGCCTTCGTCGTACTGTCGCCTCCCCGATGTTCGCTCGGATTCGGCAACCAACCCGCGACCCTCGTAGTAGCGGATCCTTGAGGTGGTCATCCCGGCGCGTTGTGCCACCTCGCCAATCGTCAGGCGTCGCATGACGTCACTCGCTCCCGGGGCCTTGCGGTCGACTTCATTCCAACACTCTTGAGGCAAGGCTACCGCCGAGCGGTCGTTCCTCGCCAGCCGTCGCGCCGTTCGGCCCGGCTGTCCAATCGAGACCGGCGGACTGGGCCGGGCGGGCGCAACATCCAATCGGTCGTTACAACTCGTCCGGGGTGGGTAGAGGGGGGTTGGGCCGGCACCAAGCGGGAGGTAGATGATGGGCACGCGATGCAGGATGGCTGTCGGTGTCAGCGTGGCGGTGGCGCTTTTCGCGTCGATCGAATTGGTGTCCTCGGTGTCGGCCGGCGCCCGCGGGCAGGCGGCGGTCAACCGCGTGATCGTGGTGCTGCGCAACCAGGTGACGAACCTGCCCGCCACCCGGAGTGATCTCAGCAGCCGTCGAGCAGCCGTGGCACGCACGCAGGCACCGGTGGCGGCCTCGCTGACCGCGTCAGGCGCGCGCAACGTCCATCGCTTCACCCTGCTCAACGCCATTTCCGCCACCGTCTCCAGCTCGGAGGAAGCGAAGCTGCGCGCGAACCCTGCGGTAGGCCGCGTCGTGCCGGACCAGCCTATGCGCCTGGCGCCATTGTTCAACGCCAAGCCGGCCAGCTCGGCCGGCAAGGCTCCGCATGCCGCCCGACACTCTGGCGCCGTGTGCCCGGCTGCCGGGCACGTGCAGCTGAATCCGGAGGCGCTCGAGGTAATGCACGTCGCATCACAGAACCCCGCCGCCAAGACCGCCCGCAAGCTGGGCATCAACGGCAGTGGCGTGAGCGTCGGCGTGATCGCGGATGGTCTCGATATCAACAACCCTGACTTCATCCGCCCCAACGGCGATCACGTCTTCACCGACTACCAGGACTTCACCGGCGCCGGTACCAACGCTCCCACCGGAGGAGAGGAGGCGTTCGGTGACGCCGCATCGATTGCGTCGCAGGGCCGCCAGGTGTACGACGCCTCCGGCTACGGACCTCATGGGGTCACCGGCCCGTGCAAGATCCGCGTCGAGGGAGTGGCACCGGGCGCCAGCCTGGTAGCGCTCGTGGCGGCAGACGACGAGGGCGTCGACTACAACTCTACGTTCCTACAGGCGATTGACTACGCCGTCACGGTTGACCACGTCAACGTTCTGAACGAATCGCTGGGCGTCAACAACTACCCAGACGACGAAGCCGATCTCGACCTGGTCAAGGCGGCCGACGAGGCGGCGACCGCGGCGGGCACGACCGTAACCGTGTCGAGCGGGGATGCCGGCGTGACGAACACGGTGGGGACGCCCGCGTCCGATCCGGCGGTGATCTCTGCGGGAGCCACAACCACCTATCGCTCCTACCTCCAGACCGGGTATGGCGGCGCACAGTTCCCGGGCGTCACCGGCTGGCTCGATAACGACATCAGTTCGTTCTCGTCGTCGGGCTTCGAGCAGAGCGGACGCACCATTGACGTGGTCGCGCCGGGCGAGCTCAACTGGTCGCTGTGCTCGACCAACGTCGACATGTACGAGGACTGCTTCAACTACGCCGGCAACCCGACCCCCGTGATTCTGTTCGGGGGGACCAGCGAGGCTGCTCCGCTGACCGCGGGCGTGGCGGCGCTTGTCTACCAGGCCTACAAGAAGACGCACGGGACCTTCCCGGATCCGGGCACGGTCAAGAAGATCATCACGAGCACGGCCCAGGACATCAGATCGCCGGGTGACCAGCAGGGCGCCGGTCTGATCGATGCCTATCAGGCCGTCCTTGCCGCCGAGTCCTACCACGCGTCAAGCAGGTCGGGCAACACGCTGGTCAAGAGCCAGACCCAGCTGAACGCGACCGGCGCGCCAGGCACGCCCGAGAGCCTCACCGAGATGGTCACCAACTCGGGTACCCGCGCTCAGACGGTCTCCGTGTCGGGGCGGAAGATCGGGCCGTACACCCAGGTCGCAGGTGGCAAGGTGACGCTAAGCGACGCCAACAGTCCGCACACGACCGACTATGTGGGTCAGCCCTCGAACTACGAGCCTGTGAGCTTCCGCGTTCCGCGAGGCGAGGATCGCCTCAGCGTGTCGCTGGCCTTCCAGAATGCCTCCACGACAGATCTGGGCGCCCGCGTGCGCCTGACGCTGGTCGACCCGAAGGGGCGGCTGGCCGCCTACTCGGTTCCGCAGGGTGACGGCAACTACGGCAACGTGCAGGTAACGCGGCCCCAGGCCGGTCGCTGGACCGCCTTCGTGTGGAGCCGGCAGGCTTCCGTTGGGGGGACCAACGGCCCAGTTCTCTACCGCGCTGCGGTGGCGCGATATGTGCCGTTCGGTCGCGTTAGCCCCAGCACGCTGCGGCTAGCGCCGGGTCAGTCGGCGCCGGTGACGCTGCACGGCGCGACCCCTGCGGCCCCCGGTGACGCTGCTGGCTCGATCGTCTTCACCAGCAATCGCGGACCCGGCTTCGGTCAACAGACGACCACGCCGGTGACGCTCCGCAGTCTCATTCCGAACGGGCCGACGACATTCCGTCAGGCAGTGACCGGCGGAAACGGGCGCTCGACCAGCACCGGCGAGACGTTCTACTACCAGCTGAACGTGCCGAGCGGTCGTCCTGAACTCAACGCGATGGTGACGCTGGCCAACAATCCCAACAACCCGTTCACGGTCTTCCTGATCAACCCGAACGGGCAGGCCGTCGGCCAGGGCGCCAATGAGCTCCCGACCTCGACGGCGCCCGGCTACACGAACGAGCTTGGAGCCCAGGTGCACGCACTGTCGCCGGCTCCCGGCAAGTGGACGCTGATCGTGGCCTTCGTTCCGCAGGTGTCGGGAACGGCCATCAAGGAGCCGTTCACCGTCAGCACGAGCGAAAACGCGGCCGGTGCCACGAGCTCTCAGTTGCCGAACTCGAACGGCAGTCAACTGGCGGCCGGCAAGGCTCACACGTGCCGGGTCCGGGTGACGAACACCAGCTCGGCTCCCACGGCGTACTTCGCCGACCCGCGGCTTTCGAGTACCACCACGTTGACACTAGCCGCGCTCAACAACGCGACGATTCCGGTCCCACTGACCGCCGAGTCGGTGCTTCCCCTGTTCCTCGTTCCCACGCACACGAGCGCGATTCAGCCCACGGCGCAGGTGCAGGGCGGCGGTTCGACACCGATCATGCTCGACTCCCAGGCGCCGGCCGGTGACCCGGACATCGGGTCCAACACCGGCAGCAGCGTGTCCGGCGTATTCACCGCAAATCCGGTGGCATCGGGCGCGTGGGACGTCGCTCCCGACGTCGTCGGCCCGTTCAGCCCAGACGGTGTGGCGAACGAGAACGTGACCACCGGGATGACGACCACGTCGGACGCCTTCGATTCCGACGTGCATTCCTCGACGGGCGACATGTGGCAGGGCAGCGTGGATCCGTCGGCCCTCACCGGCCTCTCGCCAGTGGTGATCGGGCCCGGACAGACGCGCACGATCACCGTGACGATCACGCCGAGCGGTCCCGCAGGATCCCACAACAGCGGAACCCTTTACATCGATTCGGAGGACCTCTTCCAGTTCCAGGTCAACGCCAACGTGGTCAACCTGAGCACGGGCAATCCGCTTCCCAATGGGAGTGAGGTGGCCGCCATCCCCTACAGGTACACCGTCAGGTAGGCGTCCGCCGACCGGAGGAGCGCCCGTGCGGCCGAGCCCGGCCCTCGCCTAGTCCCCAGGCTTCTCCACGTCATTCCACGACGCCGGCCGGTTCAATTCGGTCGGTGTCGTGGCTTGATCGGAGCGAGTTGCGGATTGGCCTTGGCTGCATGCGCCTCCCCGCCGATGAGCGGCTCGCGATGGACACAGTCACGACCGCCACCAGGGCCGGTATGACTGTGTTCGACACCGCACACGCGTACGGGCCAGACCCTTCCCAGCTCGGGCACAACGAGCGTTTGGTGTCCGCGCGCTGCGTGCCGGGGGGCGCGAGAGCGCCCGGATCGTCACCAAGGGCGGGATGACACGACTCGATGGTCGCTGGGTGCCGGACGGCCGCGCGAAGGCGATCACGGCTGACTGCGAAGCCAGTCTGGAGGCCCTCGACGGCTTGCCGATCGATCTGTATCTGCTTCATGCACCGGACCCGCGTACACCGTGGCGGACGTCCGTGCGATCGCTCGCGCGGCTCGTTGATCAGGGTCTGGTACGGCGCGTCGGACTGGCGAACGTCACCCGCACCCAACTCGACGAGGCGCTCAAGCTGGCGCCGATTGCCGGCGTGCAGGTCGCTGAGCGCCACGGTGCCACCGCGGCGGAGACGGCGCTCGCCTGGCTGATCGCGCTCTCACCGGCCGTGGTGGCAATCCCGGGCGCCCGGCGCCCGGAGAGCGCGCGGTCGGCTGCGCGTGCAGCCACGCTCAGGCTGGGCGAGGAAGACGAGGCCGTCCTCACCGAGGCTTTCAGGGGCGCCGGCCGTGCGGCCCGCGGCCAAAGGCCAGGCACGTCTGGACGGCCGGGCGCCGAAGGCGAAGTCGTCATGGTGATGGGCATTCCTGGCGCGGGTAAGAGCCGACTCGCTTCGAGCTATATCGAGCGCGGGTACGTTCGCCTCAACCGCGACGAGCGCGGCGGGTCGCTGCGCGCGCTCGCCGGCGAGCTCGACGACCGGCTTACGGCCGGCGTGCGCCGTGCCGTCCTGGACAACACCTACCTCACGCGCGCGTACCGCAGCCACGTGGTCGAAGCCGCACAGCGCCACTCGCTCTCGGTGCGGTGCGTCTGGCTCGACACGCCGCTCGCCCAGGCGCAGGTGAACCTCGTTCTGCGGCTGCTCGAGCGGTTCGGCTCGCTCCCGATGCCGCACCAGGTCCGCGAAGCGGCTCGGCAGGAGCCCTGGCTGATCCTGCCCACTGCGCAGATGCGAGCCCTGCGCCAACTCGAGCCGCCCTCGATCGACGAGGGGTTCACTGCGATGGAGCGGATTCCATTTGCCCGTGTTTCGGCCGTCGGCGGGCGCTCCTGTGTCCTCGTAAGCGCCGCCGCGACGACGCGCCCCGGCATCGTCGAGGCGCTGGCGGGTGCCGACCGCGATGCGCCCCATCTGCTGTTCGACTGGACTCCGGACGCTGGCGAGAACCCTCGGCGCCCGCTACATCACTGTCTCGGACGACGAGGCGTGACTCGTGTCGATGGGTTACCCGAGGCCCAGCCGCTCGGGCGGGGCGGTGGTGAAGGTCAGGTTGGCCCGGGTCCCCAGCGCGGCGAGGTCACCTTCCCAGCGGACGAGATATGCGGCCAGGACGGCGGGGATCGTGCTCTTGTCGCCGCTCTTGGTCGCGTGTGGAAAGCCCGCCGCAGGGTTTCCCGGAGGCTGAACGGCAATTGAGGCGTTGTTGGTGGGGCCGGGATCTCTGACCGGCTGGGCTTGCGTGCCTACGCGTGACATGTCCACCGGCCTGCCATAGAGCGGCGCGGGCGTGTGCTTGGGTACTCTGCGATCGCTGGCGGTCAGTCGTGCGAAGCGACCGGTGTAGGTCGGCGTTGTCGTGCTGCCACCGAGGCTCCAAAGGATCCTGGTGTAGTCGTGGTTCCAGTAGAACTCGGGAATGACCCGGTCGATGTGGGTGAGCCGCCGGAACGCTCCAGTTCTGACATCGACCGCGTAGAGGTCGGCGCGGAAATCTGGGCCGTCGAAGTCGGACAGGAACTGGAGGGTCTGCGTCGAGCCGGTGTCCGGCGCGTCGAACGCGGTGCGTTGCGCGGCGGCGGCGACAAGGTCGTACCACGATCCGAGGGTGCTGCCGCGGTTGGACATCATGACGACGGTCTTCATATCCGGTGTGAAGATCGCCTGCTCCTGGTAGACCGGCTCGTTGTCTCCGATCAGGGTGATGCGGGGCTGCGCGGGCGACGCGCCCTTCCCGTACACGCGCATGTAATAGACCCGAGCGTTGCCCCATCCTGGCGGGGTGGCCTGGTACGGAGACCTGTAGCCGCCGGCGGCGAAGAACAGGAAGCCCTTACCGTCCGGCGACCACGGCTGAGTTTCGTACGCGCCATACGGCTTGCCAACGACGCGGACGTTCCTCAGCATCGGACGGCCCTCCTTGACCACGAAGTCCCCGAGCAGGATCGACCAGGTCTGGCCGCCGCCGCTGGTCAACGGGTTGGCCTCGGTATGGGTCCAGATGATGTGGCGGCCATCCGGCGACCAGTAGGCATGGAAGTTGTCGTACGGAACACCGGCGAGAGCGCTATAGGGTGCACCGCCCGCCGGATCGGAGTTCGTGGTCAGCCGATACGGGTGCGAGCCATCGGGGCGCATCACATATAGATCACCGCCGTATCCGCCGAGCCCCGGCCCGCCCACGTGCACAGGCTGCTGGCCGAAGGATTCGAACAGGATCCAGTCACCCTTGGGGCGTTCCTGCGGGAGACCGTTAGGGCCCTTAACCGTTCTGCAGGTCAGGCAGCGCTGATCGCTCCCATCGAGTCGGGCCCGGTAGATCTGCCGGATCCCCGCGCGGTCGAGCTGGGAGGACAGCACATCGCCGCTTCGCGTCCACGACGGGTCCTGACCGAAGGCGTAATGGATCCTCGTCACCTTGAACGGCGCAACGAGGTACGGCCCGATCACGGACGGCGAAGCCGCCGCCGCCGTGGCCGAGCCAATCGCGAGTGCGCAAACCAATCCCGCCAGCCCCGCCGCTGCCCTCCCGAAGGTCGCGCGGGCTGGTCGTCTCGCTGATGTGCTCGGTCGCATGCCCGCCGTGTGCGCCGTTAGCTACCGCGTCCGTCGTGGCCGGAGCGACGCCACCGCGTTCGCGAACGCGGCGGCCCTCAGCGAGCCGAGGCCGGTCGCGAGGTCGTACCCGGGCTGGGCGGCACCGCCGGCTGGGCTCTTCCCGATCGCCGTGTGGGGGTGGCGCGAGCTCGTTCCCTTCGTAATGTCGAAGAAGATCGCGTGGTAGTGCGGTCCGCGTGCGAACTGGTAGAGAAGCGGGGGTAGCGAACCCAGGCGCGGGCGACCGGCCTTGCGCTCCTGCTGGAGGACCAGCGCCACGATGGCCGCCGTGAGTGGCGTCGCGGCACTGGTTCCTCCACCGAGGCCCCAGCCGCCACCTTCCTGGTCAAAGACGGCGAGGCCGGGTTTGAAGGAGGCCATGGCGGCGATGTCAGGGGCCAGCCGAGTTCGCTTGCCTCGCTGAATCTGGGGACCGATGCCCGGTGCTCGTTGGAAGCTCGGGCGTGTCCAGACCTTGCTGGGGCCGCCACCGCTGCCCACGCCCTGACTGGGCTGTCTTGCGAACGTTGACCAGACGACCTGACTGGCGATCTGGTTGTGGGCGGTCAGCCTCAGATTGGTACCGCCAATGCTCGTCGTGAACGGCGAGCTGCTTGGGAAGAGCGCGCCCGGCTTGTTGATGAAGCAGCCTTGGAAGCCCAGATCGCCTGACGCGGCGAGCGTCGTTATTCCCAACGCGGCCGCCTGGATCAGCATGCGCTCTCCGAGCTGCAGCTGATTGTGCGTGAAGCGGCTCTCGCAGACACCGTCGCTGATCGAGAGGATGTCCGGCAGCCTCCCGCCTTGACGCGATGGGTCGAGTGCGCCGAACATGAAGAGAAGGAAGGAGTTACTGAAACTCTGGTCCAGCGGCACGAAGACCGGCGTGATGCGCTGGAGTCCGGGCGCCAGCGAAGCAAGCGCTTCGATGTCGAGCACGGTCTCCTCGGGAGCCGATGCAGTGCTGGGGCTGGCACCCGGCATCGCGAACTGCCGGACGACCGGAGTTCGAAGTCCGAAGCATTTCGCCCACGTCTTGAATCCGGCCGTCGGCACTTCCTGCGAGCTCAGTGTTGCCACACGGACTCCGGAACCGGTCAAACCCCGAGAGCGCAGCGCATCGACTCCGTAGGCAGTGGATAGTTGCGCCGGGGTGAAGGCGTGTGTCTTGATTGCGCCAGCGCACGTCCGAGCGGCGTCCGCCCTCGCCTTCTCTCGCTCCCGAGCGTCGCCGCGCGCTGTGCCGTCGCCGACCTGGTAGGCCTCCCCGGCAGAGATCTGCCGGACGGACGGCCGAATCGTCCGCGGGACGCAGAGGCCACCCGTGGGCGCCGCGCCTCCCTTCGCGCAGAACAACCGCTGCCCGGCCTGAGCGGTCAGCACGGCCAGCACGACCGATCTGTCCGAGCTCACCTGCACCTTCACGACACCCGGCTGCGAGGCGAGGTAACGCAGCACACGCCGGCGGTCGGCTGTGCTCGCCGAGAACCGCTTCTGATACTGGCTCAATGAGAGAAAGTGGCGGTACAGCGGCGAGGCGGGGTTGGAAACCTGACTGGCCAGCCTGCCTGGGTTACCACGCTGACGGAGGCCCAGCAGGAACGCACGGCGCTGCGGTGGCTTCCCCAGTCGCGCGCGCGCGTTGCTCGAGGCAGCGACGGCGCCGTCCGTCGCCGCCAGCGCCACCGCCGCGCCTATGATCACGGCAATCTGGCCTGCCAGACGTCTGTCCATTACGTCTTTGCTAGGCACCCCAGGGCCATCGTACAAGCTCGGTCGAGTGTCCTTCGGTTGCGGCGAGCAAACCCGGCGGCATCGCTGCCTGCTTCGGTCGTCTCTTGTTATCCGAAGGTGAACGCGTACGCCGCAACCCCCGCCTCGAGGAACGTGATCGTCAGCGTGTGCTCGCGGACTGCCTCGCGCTGGCGCACCAGCTGATACAAGCGGCCGTCGACGAGGAAGCCGTTCCCGTCTGCGTCGACGTCCACGCCGTGCGACGGGCCCGGGGGCTCATCGTCGAGGAGCACTCGGAAGGGAATCGGCTCCTGCTCACCTGCGGACAGCACGAGATGCGCGTCGCGCGCGTGGAACCGGTAGGCGATGCTCCCCCCGGCCCGCCCGAGTGCGACCTTCTCTCGCCCGATCGTCCAGTCACCGGCGAGGGCCCACCGGTTCCGGTCCAAGCGCTCCGGGAGCTCGTAGGCGCGGCGCGCGTCGAGCGCGGCGTCGCCAGTTGAAGCGAAGTTCTCGCCGCGTCCGTACCCGAGATAGTTCTCGGGCGTGCGCAGGGCATCCCAGTCGGCCTCCGCCTCGACGCCCAGGCCCTCGACGGACACGAGCTCCCGCTCCACGCCGACCAGCCCCTGGAGCACCCGCTCCGATTGCTCGTAGCGCCCCTCGCCGAAGTGGTGATTACGGATGACACCGTCTCGGTCGACGAAATACAGCGCCGGCCAGTAGTGATTGTCGAAGGCGCTCCAGATCGCGTAGTCGTTGTCCACGGCGACTGGATAGTCGATGTCTCGCGCCCTGGTTGCCCGCCGCACGCCGTCGATCGCGTGCTCAAATGAGAACTCCGGCGTGTGCACTCCGATCACCACCAAGCCGTCGTCCCGGTAGGCCCGCGACCATGCACGGACGTACGGCTCCTGACGCAGCCAGTTGATGCAGGTCAGCGTCCAGAAGTTCACCAACACCACCTGGCCGTCGAGTCTGGCTGGATCTAGTGGCTCGGAGTTGAGCCACTGGGTCGCGCCGCCGAATGAGGGCAGTTGCAGGCCGCCGAACACGATCCGTTAGCGGAGTGACCGGAACGCCGCGCGGAGCTCCCTGGGGAAGATGCTCACGGTCCGTGATGATCGCACCCCAATCGCCGCCGTGCGCGCCAAATCTTGCCGGTTCCAGTCGAGTACTGCGGATAGCGTGCGAGCCCGCCGGCGCCGCTCAGCCTTTGGCCTGTCCAGGCTTGTCCGCGGCGTTCTGCCACGCCGGCGGACGCTCTGGCTCATGTCCCCAGTGCTCCCGGCGCCATTCCTGCTCGATCTGCTGCTCAGTCCCGTGCTCGGCGTCGTCAAACGCCTCGATCTCACGTTCCATTTCCTGCTCCTCGCGCGCCATGCGCCGTTCTTCCTCGCCGATCGCCAGCTCCTCGCGAATCTCGTCGGCACGCAGCCGAGCGTGGTCGTCGCGCTCATCCATGAAGCCAATCCTGTCCTGGTTGCCGGGCGACCGCATCCGGGAATGTCCGCACCTGCGATCGTAGTCAGGCGCGAACTTCTCACCGACGCTGCCTACCACACGCACGATCCCGAGATCGAGCAGCAGGTACGAGAACTCGCCGCGTAGGGACTTGACCGCACGGGTCGGTTCGGCAAGGGGCGCTGGGAAGAGATCATCCGAATCGCCGACCTGCACGCCAAGCAATCGTGAGGCCCTCCTAGGTGTTCGCGGCCTTTCGCTGCCGTTCCTTGCCGGCGGCAAGTATGCGGATTGTGCTCGCGAGGCCGAGTGCGATCAGCGCGATCGACACGATGCGGAGTCTCTTCTCGGTGGCGGGCGTCAGTTGCTTCGGCGGTGGAAGGCCGATCCGGGCGATGGTGGCCGACGTCCATCCCATCCACCACCCGCCGCATACGAGCTGGAGCGTGTTCCGGGTCTGAGAATCCAACCGACGCCGTGCGAGAAGGAGGATTACACCCCACACACCGGTGCAGCCGATGCTGTAAGCGGAGTAGGTGTTGAGCCGCGTCCTCATCCGCGGTCTTAGCCAGGCGCGATTCGCCTGATCAGGCCGGCGCGGTCTGTCACCCACAACGCGTCGCTCGATCCCGCAAGTGCCACCGGGGTGTTCGCGGGCAGATCGTCGGAGCTGCGGGCCGGCGCGAAATGCACGGCGCCTTCAATCTGAGCGGTGTGCGGATTGACTCGGTAGACCGTGCTCGCGTAATAGTCATCGACCCAGACACGTCCCATTGCGAACGCGATCGCGACAGGGCCGCCGACGGCAGAGATGCTCTTCAGCAGTTGACCGCCGTGCGGGTCGCGGCGCAAAAGGTATCCGGTCTGACCGTCTCCCGTCGATTCCCACAGCGATCCGTCCGCGACGACCAGCGAGAGCACTGCCTGCTGCTCGACGATTCGCGTCCGCGTCCGCATCGTGCGTGCGTCGAGCCCGACCAGCGAGCCTTCCTGCTGGACGGGGTCGTATGACCCGACCCAGAGGACTCCGCCGGTGTAGGCGAGCGCGAAGATGCGGCCGGGAAATGTCCGCGACTGCGGCTTGCCGCCGGACCGCGGCAAGCGCAGGACCTGGTCCAGCGAACCCGCATACACGGCATCCGGCCCCACGGCGAGCGTGAGCACGTCGCCTTGCGCGCGGAGCCTCTCTTGCGGCGCACCATCGACGGTATTGAGCCGCGTGGCGAAGCCGCTGTTGACCGAGTAGCCATCCCACAGCGAACCATCCGAGACGGCGAGGGCGGCGGTGTCGGTGCCGTCCGGACCAAGTCGCGTGGTCCCAGACGGCTTGCCGCTGGCCGGTGCAATCCGTGTGACAGTGCCCTCGTTGTGGTTTGCGACCCAGACGAACCGTCCGGCGACGGCGACCGCGAATGGGTCGCCACCGATGTGATACGTCGTTACCTTCGCCTTGATCGACGGGACGGACGTCGCCGAGGGTGAGGCCGAACTGCTGGAGCTGCTCGAACCCGAGCCGCCGCAGCCGGCGAGGGCAACTGCGATGCTGAGGGCAGCCCCGGTTGATCCTCTACGCCCCACGGGGGCAATATAGCTTCGCACCGGTCGTTGTTACTTTGCGACTGCGTATGATGCGCGCGGGCCGGATCTCGAGTTCGTGGGAGGGTGGACATGACGGTTCCCAAGTGGGTGAGCCGGGCGGTCGCGCTCGTGTGCGCAGCCGCCGTCGCTCCGGTCGCGGCCGCGGCCGCCGTGAGCTGTCCGGCGCCGCTGTTCCGGGAGACGGCGCCGCCGAGTACCGCGGACTGTGTGGCACGCGCGGGGGTGCAGTGCTACCCGCCCGCGCAGATGGAGAAGGCCTACGGACTGATGCCGCTGTACCGGCGGGGCTACAACGGGCACGGGCGCACGATCATCATCGTCGATCCATACGGCTCGCCCACGATCGGCCACGATCTCGCCTTCTTCGACATGAAGACCGGGCTACCGGCCCCGCCGCACTTCCGCGTGATCGCGCCTGAGGGCCCGATCCCACCGTTCCCGGTGATCGATTTCAAGCACCTAACCAAATACGACAAGGAGCGGCTGGCGAAGGCCGGCGAGTCCACGGGCGATGTCGAGCTCGCGCACGAGATCGCACCGGGCGCGAACATCCTGCTGGTCGAGACGCCGGTCACCGAGACGGGGACCGGTGGCGGGTTCGGGGCGATGATGGCGGCGGAGCAGTACGTGTTCAAGCACAACATGGGTGCCGTCGTCAGCCAGAGCTTCAGCCTGCCCGAGCAGAACTTCGGCCGTGCGGCCATCATGCGCCTGCGCTATCCGTACCTGACGGCCCAGAAGGAGAACGTCAGCGTGTTCGGCGCGACCAATGACAACGGAGTGTCGGGGGCGCCACGTTCGGGCGTCACCCTCTACCACCACCCGGTCGTGCAGTGGCCGGCGTCGGACCCGCTCGTGACCGCAGTCGGTGGAACCGCCATCCACCTCAACGCAGCCGGCAATCGCATCGCCCCCGACACGGCCTGGAACGACACCTGGAATCGGTATGTGGCCAACTTCACCACCACCACATGTCTGCCGCCGCCGATTCCCTGGGCGAGCAGCGGCGGATTGTCGACCATCTTCAAACGGCCCGGCTATCAGGGCGGCGTACGTGACGTGGTCGGCGGCCACCGGGGCCTCCCGGACATCTCGATGAATGCCGCGATCAGCGACGGCGTATTGACGTACTCCTCCTATTTCGGCACGGGCATCTGGGGCGAAGGCGGTGGCGGCACGAGCGCGGCGACGCCCGAGTTTGCGGCGATGATCGCGATCGCCGACCAGATGGCACACAGGCGCCTCGGGCTGATCAACCCGTACCTGTACAAGCTAGGGCGCCGTCACGTCCCCGGGATCGTCGATATCACCAGAGGCACCAACACCGTCTCGTTCCACGAGAACCAGATCAACAACACCGGCCCGATCGTCACGGTCAAGGGCTATAACGCTCGCCGCGGCTATGACCTGGTGACCGGGGTCGGCACGCCGAACGCGGCGCTGTTGGTGCCGGAGATCGTCGCGCTCAGTCGTACTGTCGGCGCGGGGAGCGGTGGCCGGTGACGTGACCGCGGCCGCGGGCGTGGTGGTCTGCGCTCTCGGCCTCGTCGATCACCAGACCGCGACCGACAAGCTCGGCGACCGTCCGGAAGAAGCGCGGCGCGCCGGTGGCAGCGATCAGACGCTCGGCGACGCGCGGCGCGAGCTCCTGGATCGCGAAGAGCGGCCGCATCGGCCAGCCGGTCACGAGCATGTCCGGCCGGTCGCCGGTGATCGCCTGCACGACCGCCTCCGCCACCCTGTCTGGGTCGACCGGGCGGAGCGCGACCGGGGCTTTGACTCGGAACTCGCGCTCAATGTCCGCGTACATCCCATCCTTGGCGATAAACCCCGGGCAGATCATGCTCGCGCTCACGGGCGTGTCCTCGAGCTCGGATCGGAGCGACCGCGCGCAGCCGACCAACCCGGCCTTGGTTGTGGCGTACGGGACGTTGAAGGCATTGCCGCCACGGCCCGCGAGCGAGGCGATCATGACGATGTGTCCGCGGCCGCGCGCGAGCATTCCCGGCAGCGCGTCCCGTGTGAGCAGCATGGGAGCCAGCAGGTTGACCTCGGCGACCTCGAGTAGTTCCGCTTCGGTGAACGCGGTGTAGGCGCCGGGCGGCTCCAGACCGGCGTTGTTGATGAGCAGATCAAGGGGACCGATGAGCGCTTCCGCGCGCTTCACGAGGCCGGCCGTCTGCTCGCGGTCGGAGAGGTCGGCGACCACCGGCTCGGCAACCGCGCCGTCGCGGCGCAGGTCACGGCACAGCTGCGTGAGTGGCTCGATCCGGCGGCCGGAGGCGGCGATCCGGACCCCCCGCCCGGCGAGCTCACGCGCGATGTGCCCGCCCAGCCCGCCGGCCGCGCCGGTCAACAGTGCGTTCGCGTCGCGAAGATCGTCCACAGACCGAAGCTAATGAGTGCAGCCACCGTTCGCGCCCGTAATCGCCGCCGATCTCGATCGGTAGTTCGCAGTCGCGAGTATGCGGAGTTACACGCTGGCGGCGCCGCGACGGTCCGGCGTAGGGTCCTGGCGTATGCAGCAGACCGACGAACGACTGAGCTCGCTCGACGCCACCTTCCTTGAGCTCGAGCAGCACGAGGATGGCTCGACCATGCACATCGGCGGCGCGCTGATCTTCGAGCCGCTGCCGGAGACCGGTGGCCCCCCGTCGCTCGATGCGCTGCACGAACTGCTCCATGAGCGCCTCGGCGGGCTTCCCCGCTTCCGCACGCGGCTCTCGGAGGAGCGCGTGCACGGCCTGCAACGGCCGGCCTGGGTCGTCGACCCGGCCTTCCACGTGCGCGACCACGTCCGCCATGGTGCGCTCCCGGCTCCCGGCGGCGACGCGGAGGTCGACGACTGGCTGGGCGACTTCTGGTCGCACCGTCTGGATCGCTCGCGACCGCTGTGGGAAATGACGCTCGTCGACGGGCTACAGGACGGGCGTTGGATGCTCGCGACCAAGACCCACCACGCGATGGTCGACGGCGTCGGCTCGGTTGACATCGGCCACATCCTGCTTGACGCCGAGCCGCACCCGGCTCCGCGCGAAGCGCGTGAGGATGTCGGATCGGACGACCCGGCGGACCGCCGCTCGCGCATGCTGGGCTGGCTGCCCTCGGCGCTGTCCGCCGCCCACGGCGTGCTCGACGCCACCGTCGGCACCGCGCTGCACCCGCGTCGCCTGCTGAAGGCCGGACAGGCGACGGCCGCGATGGGCGAGGTGCTGTGGAAGGACGAGGTGCTGAGCGCCCGTCCCTCGACGATGAACGTGCCGATCGGGTCGACCCGGCGGTTCGCTTCGGTGCCGTTCGAGCTGTCCGAGGTCAAACAGGTCAAGCAGCATCTCGGTGGCACCGTCAACGACGTCGTGCTGGCAACTTGCGCCGGCGCGCTACGAACCCTGTTCGAACGCCGCGGCGAGCAGCTCGACCCGCCGCTCCGGGCGATGGTGCCCGTCAACCTCCGCGGCGAGGACCACGGGAGCCTCGGCAACAAGGTGACCTCGTTGTTCGTCGAGCTGCCAATCGGCGAGTCCGATCGCCGCCGCCGCTACGACGCGACCCGGGCTGCCGCCGGCGAGCTCAAATCCGGGAGCGCCGCGCTCGGGGCTTCGACGCTGATCAGCGTCAGCGGCGCCCTGCCGCCCGTGGTCCACGGCTCGATCGCCGAGATGCTGTACTCGACGAGGCTCTGCAATCTCACGATCACGAATGTCCCTGGGCCCCAGGTCGCGCTGTACGCGCTCGGCTCGCGCCTGCGGAGGATCGTGCCGCTGGTGCCGCTGTTCAAGGACCACGCCGTTGGGATGGCGATCGTCTCTTACGACGGCGAGCTCGTGTTCGGCGTCAACGTCGACCGGGCTTCGAATCCCGACCTCGATGTGCTCGAGCACGCCCTGCGCGACGAGTTCGCGGCGCTGCTGGCGCTCACGCGGGTCTGAGCCGCCGAGCTGAGTCGCACCGAAGCAGCCGCTGCGCGCAGTGGACAAGGTGACGCAGGGTCCTAATCTCGTCCTGTATCCCTGCGATCACCTCGAGGAGACAACCATGCCCGGACCGCTCGGCAACGCCCACACCGTCAGCAAGCTCCCGGCTCAGGACCTCGAGCGGGCGCGCGCCTTCTACCGCGACAAGCTCGGGCTCGAGCCGGTCGAGGAGCGCACCGGCGGGCTGCGCTACGTGTGCGGTCCAACCGAGTTCCATCTCTTCAGCTCGTCGGGGCGCCGTCGGGGGCATCAACCCAGATGGCATTCGAGGTCGAGGACCTCGACGCGACCCTGGCCGATCTGCGAGCTCGGGGCGTGACCTTCGAGCGCTTCGAGATGGCTGGCTTCGATGTCCGCGGCGACACGATCGCCGCCCCCGATAACTACCCGAGCAAGGGCACCGGCGAACTCGGCACGTTCTTCTACGACAGCGAGGGCAACCTCATCGGGATCGCGCAGCCGGTCCGCGAGGGCGCAACCCGGAGGTAGCACGGCCCGATCCGTGATCACCTGCTGGCGAGGGCAGGCTGGAGCCGGCAGAAGCACGACGACCGGATCTGGACGTCGGCCTGAGCCACCATGCGGTCGAGCTGAGGCTTGACGCGCCTGGCCTCGTCATTCCGACCCAGCCGTGTCAGACACTCGTGATAGCCGTGCAGGCTCCAGACGTTGTTCGGGTGCCGGCACGCACGGGGCAGCGTCTCGTCGATGCCCAGGTCAGCCGCGTAAACCTCCAGCGCGCTCTCGACCTCACCCTGTTCGAGCAGTAGCGCTCCATACGCGTGGCGCGTTGGCTGCATCCACCCCCATGGCTCGTCGTAAGGGAGGGTGTCGTCGAGCTCGATCGCGCGTCGCAGGTGTGCCCAGGCGGCGTCATGGTCGGCCTTTCGGTAGGCAATCTCGCCATCCAGCATGGCGCCGGCGATGGCCAGGATGTCCAGCGCCGTGTTGTTGAACAGATAGCGCGTGTCGGGCACGCGCGCCACGGCCGCGATGAATCGCTCGCGCTCGAAGTCGGCCTCGCGAATACGCGACAGCGCAGCCAAGGCCACCCCCTTCGCGTAGTGGGTCACCGCCGTAGTCACGGAGTACAGCTCGGGGTCGGCGGGAAGCGGGTCGGCGACGATGTCCTCCCACAGGCCGAAGCGCACCAACACGTGGAGGCGCATGGGCACAAAGCTTTCGAGCCAGTCGGCCATCGGCGGGACCTCCACTCGCAGGAGGTCCTCGGGCAGCGACGCGGCGAGGGCGTCCGCCGCGGCCAGCGCCGTCGCGCGGCGACCGGCGAACATGGCGCCGTAGATCCTGAAATGGTGGTTGTGGGACCGGTAGAGCGCATAGAAGTTGACCCGCCCGGCGTGCGCTGCGTGCCGGTCGTCGGCCGCGATGGCTCGCTCGTTATCGGCGATCACCCGCTCGTAGTCGCCGAGCAACACGTCGATGTGAGTCGGCATGTGCACCAGGTGGCCGGCGTCGGGGACGAGTCTACGCAGCGCATTGGCCGCATCGAGCGCCGCCTCCGGCGTGGAGGACATCTCCATCAGGTGGATGTAGAAGTGGAGCAGGCCGGGGTGCTCCATCCCGCCGGGGCGCGCCAGCGCCGTCTCGAGCACCTCCTTAGCTTCGAGCGTGTGGGCGCCGTCCGCGGGCTCGCCGGTGCCGAGGTCCCAGAGCGACCACGCCGTCACGTTCATCAACGCGTCGGCGCACAACGCCGCCACGTCGAGGTCCTCGGGATGCGCGGCCTGGACCTCGCGCATTGCCACTGCGTAGGCCGCCGTCCAGCGGCTGAGGTCGTCGGCCGGTTCAGGGCTCGGATATCGCGCCGCCAGCGCGCCGATCAGGTCGCGCTCGACGGCCGACCCGCCTTCGGCCAGAACCGTGGCGCGCTCGCTCGCCTCGTACGCCCGAGCGAGCGACGCGCGCAGCTCGACGTCCTCGAACGCGTCCCATTGCTTGTTGTAGTTCGGGCCGGCGGCGTAGGCCAGGCCCCAGTACGCGAGCGCGAATCCGTCGTCGGCGGCGATGGCCTGCTCGAAGCAGCGGATCGCCTCCTCGTGATTGAACGCATAGCACCACACCAACCCGTGGTCAAACCATGCCTGGGCCTCAGCCGAGGACGTTGATGTACTGCGCCCGAAGCTCCCGAGACGAAACGGATAAGGCGTGGACACGCGGGCAGTCTACTGACGACGTGCCGTCTGCTGCGCGGCTGGGCCGGGCTCATTGTGGGTCATCCCGTTTGGGTGATGCAGCGCCGATTCACTGCGGACATCCTGGAGCAGTCGGACGTTCCGCGACCGGCGCCACCCGCCGGCAGCTGTGAGCTGAGGCGAATCAGTCTCGAGCCTCGAGGCATCCAGAGAGCGAGGATTGGATGAGCGACCCGCCGAAGCGCCCGAATGTCCTGGTCATCCTCACCGACCAGCAGCGGTACCCCACCCCCTACGAGCCGGAGGCGCTTCGCCAATGGCGGCACGACGAGTTCGCCGCCGAGCGCCAGCTTCACGAGACCGGCGTCAGCTTCACGAAGCACTACGCGATGGCGACGGCGTGCGCTCCGAGCCGGGCCTCGTTGCTCACAGGCCAGTATCCGTCCCTGCACGGTGTGACCCAGACCGACGGGCTCGGAAAGGCCGTCGACAGCGACGACATGTTCTGGCTGTCCCCGGACACGGTTCCGACGATGGGTGATTGGTTTCGCGCCGGCGGCTATCGGACGTTCTTCAAAGGGAAGTGGCATGCGGCCCACGTAGCGCTCCCGGATCCCAGCGGCGAGGGTTACCTGCTCTCCATCGATGACCAGGGCAACCCCAACGAGGAGAACATCGCCGCGTATCTGAAGGCCGACCTGTTGGATGAGTTCGGCTTCTCTGAATGGGTCGGGCCCGAGCCGCACGGTCTGGGCAAACACAACACCGGATTGCTCAAGGACGCCTTCACGGCGGATGAGACGATCGCCCTGCTGCAGCGCATCGACGGCGATGAGAGCGAGCAGCCGTGGCTGACGGTGTGCTCGTTCTTGAATCCGCACGACAGCTCTTACTTCGGTGTGGTGGGGCTGCTGCAGGGGATGCGCTACCACCCGTCGGAGGTGCCGAGCATCCCCAAGCCGCCGACGCATGACGAGGACCTCGCCACCAAGCCGGCGTGCCAGCAGAGCTACGTCGATGAGTGGAAGACGATCGGAGCTCCGCAGCCGTGGATCGAGACCCATCGCAAGTTCCACTATCAGTGCCAGCGCACCGTTGACGACCAGATCGCTCGGGTGCTCACCGCGCTCCGCGCAACCGGAGGCTATGAGAACACGATCGTCGTGTTCAGCTCTGACCACGGCGATATGCTCGGCGCCCACGGGGGGATGCACGAGAAATGGCATAACGCCTACGAAGAGTCCATCCACGTCCCGTTCATCGTCGCGGGCCCGATGATCAGTGGCGGCGCGCGCGAGGTCGACCTTCCGACCAACCACGCCGACCTCATCCCAACGCTGATCGGCTTCGCCGGAATCGACCCCGAGGTCGCGCGCGAACAGCTCGCCCGTGACCACACCGACGCCCACCCGCTCGTCGGTCGTGACCTCTCGGCACTCATCCTGCACGGCGCGGTTCATCCCTCTGAGCCCCTGTTGTTCATGACCGATGACGAGATCAGCGAGGGCTCCGCGACGGGTGCCAGCCCAGTTACAAAGCTGGCCAAGAAGCTCCGCATCTACTCGACGGTCGTTCAGCCCAACCACGTCGAAACAGTCATCGCCGAAGTCGACGTGGACGGCGAGGGGCACCTTGTGAAGCTCTCCCGTTACTTCGACAATGCGCAGTTCTGGACCGTCCCCGGCGAGCGCGATGAGCGGTTGCACCGTCGCAAGACCACAACCGTGACCGCGCCGGAACCCGACGAATACGAGCTCTACGACCTCACCGTCGACCCGCTGGAGCAGCGCAACCTCGCGCACCCGACCTATGCCACCGACGCCTCGCGCCGCCTGCAGCGCGACATGCTCGAGCTGCTCGTGGATCAGCTCACGGCGAAGCGCCTCGTCCCGGCGTCGGGCGAGGTGCCGGGATATCGACCGCCGAGCACGACCTGACGGCCGTGCCACCGCATCAGATCCCCGAGGGCTATCCTTCGAGATCGTGAGTGAGGTTACGCGCAGGTTCTGGTGGTGGTCGCTCTCCTAAAGGGCGGCCCGTGCTACGCGTGTGCAACGGGCCGCCTCCGGGCGGTCCATCTCGTCTCAGGAGGATGTCGCTGCCTGGAGGTCTGATTCCAGGAGGTTCTGTTCATGATGTCCATCCCTACGCCGGTGAACGTTTCGCAGGAGACCGCTCGAGTGCGAAGCGGACAACTCGAGGCCGAGCTGCACCGGGACCCCGGTCGCTTCCGCGTGCTGACCGGCGATCGTCCGACCGGCCCGCTTCACGTCGGTCATTTGTTCGGGACGCTGGCCAATCGGGTTCGGTTGCAGGACCTCGGCGTCGAGGTCATGGTGCTGATCGCGGACTACCAGACGATCACGGATCGCGAGTCGCCGGCCAGCTTGCCAGCCGACGTCCTCGGCCTGATCGCCGACTACCTCGCGGTGGGGGTCGACCCTGGACGGTCGACGATCTTTGCCCACAGCCAGGTTGAGCAGCTGAACCAGCTGATGCTGCCGTTCCTCAGTCTCGTGAGCGTCGCCGAGGTCGCGCGCAATCCGACGGTTAAGGACGAGTTCGCATCGCTCCGCGGGGTGGCTATGAGCGGGCTCATGTTCACCTACCCGGTTCACCAAGCGGCCGACATCCTGTTTTGTCGGGCCAACCTGGTCCCGGTGGGCTCGGACCAGCTTCCTCACATCGAGCTGACCAGGACGATCGCGCGGCGCTTCAACGACCGTTATTCGCCCGGACGGCCCTACTTTCCCGAACCGGAGGGCCTGCTCAGTCAGGCGCCGCTGCTCCTCGGCACGGATGGGGCGAAGATGAGCAAGAGCCGCGCCAACGCGATCGCGTTGGCGGCGACCGAGGATGAAACCGCCCGGCTGATTCGAAGGGCCAAGACCGACACTGAACGCCAGATCACCTACGAGCCCGACCGCCGTCCCGAGGTTTCAAACTTGGTGCTGCTCGCCGCTCTTTGCCTCGAGCGCTCGCCCGAAGACGTCGCGGCCGAGGTCGGTGGTGCCGGCGCCGCCCGTCTCAAGGCACTAGTGACTGAGGCGCTCAACGAGCGACTACGCCCGGTCCGGCAGCGGCGCCGAGAATTTGCCGATGATCCTGCCTACCTGAGACGCGTTCTCATGACCGGCACCGACCGCGCACGCGAGATCGCGTCGGCGACACTCAGCGACGTTCGCGAGTTGATGCACAACGCTTATTGATCGAGCGGCGCAACCGCCGCTGGGGACCGAACCCACGACCTTCGGATGCCCTCATCGCACCGTGTAGGCGACCACCTGCGGGTCCCGGCTGTGTCCCTTCCCCGTAATGCCGCCCGCCGGGACGACCACCGTGCGCCCTGCGATTGCGATCGGAGAATTCGCCGTCGTGGGCAGCTTGCGCTCGTAGACCATCCTGCCGGTTTGCCGACTGAGAGCGAGCAGGCTGCCTTTGAACAGCGTGGTGAAGACGAGATCGTTAGAGACGGTGGCAGCACCGAGCGGCAGAGACGCCACCTTGGTATCCCATTCGACCTTGCCGGTGGCGAGGTCGAGCGCCTCCACCTCTCCGCCGGGAGCGCCGGCGGCCTCTGTCGGGGCGGCCCGATTCAGGCTCGTGTAGGTAAGCGGGACGTCGATCGTGACCACGTAGACGCTGTTGTGGGTGAGGGCCATGTTGGACAGCACGCCACCAAGCGATCCGGGAAGGATCGTGTAGGGCGCCTTCAGCGTGATCTTGTGCTTGAGCAGCTCGAGCGAGTCGTTGTCATGGCCGTTGTGCTTGCCGACCGGCGTCTTCCAGATCAGCTCGCCCGTCTGGGCGTTCATCTCATAGATGTAGCCCATCTTGCCACCCCCGATGTCGACGGGGACTTGACCGATCCTGGCCGAGATCGGCGAGGCCTGCATGTCGTAGTCCTTGAAGTCGTTGGGCACGCCCTGGTAGTACCAGCGCAGCTTCCCGTTCGCCGCGTCGAGATTCACCGCGCTGTCGGTATAGAGCTGCGCGGAGGGGTGGGCCACGGCCGAGGCTGGCGTCTGGTACGGATTGCCGATTCCATACGTCACCGAGCCATCGGCGCTGACGAGCGGCGTCTCCCAGACGCCGCCCGAGCCGAGACCCAGAGACCGCACACCGAGATCCGACCCGACCACCGTGTCGAACTTCCACAGCAGCGCTCCGGTCGAGGCATTCAGCGCGAGCAACACGCCGCCGCCCGGTCCGATTCCGTACTGGCTTCCGAGATAGAGGCGTCCGTTCGACACCTGGGGCTGGATCCCGAATGTCCCCTCGCCTGCGGTGAGGAGGTGTCTGTTTGTCCAGATCGGCTTGCCGGTCGTGGCCGTCAGCGCAAATGCCGCCGTTGGCGTCTCCCCGTACACCCTTCCGCCGACGACGGCGACGCCGTTTGGCCCGGGCCCCGTCCGCTCGGGCGCATTACACAGGTACTCCCACTCGAGCCTCCCTGACGCGAGTGCGAGCGCATACACGTTCGAGTCAAGATCCTGCAGATAGACCACACCACCTTGCACGATCGGATTCGCGGACAGCGAACCGGATCCCCCAACCCCGGCCGCCGCAATCCCGCTCAGCCTGAAGGTCCAGGCCTCCCGGAGCGTAGACACGTTCTTGGACGAGATGGCCGAGTCCGGCGCGTCCCGGGTGTTCGCGAGATCGGCGTTCGAGTACGGCCACGACCCGGAAGTCCGCGCCGTCGAAGCGGCCCCGTTCGTGCTGACGGTCCTGCAGAGGGGCCCCGCCGCCACCATGGCGGGTTTACTCCCGCCGCCACAAGCAGCAGTCACCAGACTGCACCCAGCCAGCAGGGCGACACAGACCGCCCTGCTACTCCAGCTCGCTCTCATCGGAGCCACCAACCTGAAGTATGCGCGTTCGTCACTTCGAGTCTGAGCCTGAGCTGGAACGCAAGGTAGCCACGGGCCAGCCCCGCGACAGTACGCTTTCGCCGACGTGATCATCGGCCTCCATGCGGTTCTGTTCACGGACGACGCAGTCGCAACGCGCTCGTTCCTTCAAGACACGCTTGGCCTCGACTCAGTCGATGCCGGAGGCGGATGGCTGATATTTGCTGGCCCTCCCGCCGAGATGGCTGCCCATCCCGCCGAGGGGCAACCGCATCACGAGGTCTACCTGATGTGCGACGACATTCGTGCCACGGTCGCAGACCTGGAGGCCAAAGGAGCACAGTTCGTGGGCGGCGTTGTGGAACAGCGGTGGGGGCTCTCGACAACGCTCAAGCTTCCCGGAAACGGAGAACTTCCGCTTTACGAGCCCCGTCACCCGAGTCCATTGATCAGCTGACGGCGCGGGGGTCGCGGCGGGACTCACCCGGCCAGCGCCAGGCGCTTGCGCGTGGGAGGTGGCGCTGATCTCGCCAAGGTTTGGGAAGATTCGCGGGTCGGATGGTGTGTCAACCAGGGATTGAGGGGGAGTAATGCGGAACGCCAGCAGCTGCGCAGGGAGAGGCAGGCTCTGGGCCGGCCTGGTAGGAGTGTTTCTCTTGTGTTTGGCCGCCGTCCCAGCGGACGCCGCAAGGAGTCGGCGACCGGCGTTGTCGATCTCGGTCCTCTCGGGTCGTGCCGATCTCGTCAGCGGCGGCTCGGCGCTGGTGGCGATCAATCTGCCCAGCTCCGACGCGCGGCGGGTCAGGGTCACGCTCGGCCGCAGGGATGTCACCAGTGACTTCGCCGTCCGCCGGGACGGCCACTTCGAGGGCCTGGTAACCGGGCTAGCTCTGGGCCGAAACATGCTGGAGGCGACACTGCGTAGTCGTTGGGCCACCCGGATCGCGCTTGTCAACCATCCAGTCGGTGGGCCCATCTTCTCCGGGCCTCAGCTCGAGCCATGGATCTGCGAGCCGGGCGCGCGCGACAAGAAGTGCGATCGGGCGGCGAGCTTCAGGTACGTCTATATGTCGACCAATCCGGCCAAACGCGGGTTCCAGCCTTACGACCCGTCGAACCCGCCGTCTGATGTCGCGCAGACAAAGACGGATCAGGGAGTCACGGTGCCGTTCATCGTGCGGACCGAGACCGGGTACATGGATCGCGACCAGTACCAGATCTCCGTTCTCTTCCAGCCCGGTAAGAAGTGGCGCGCGGTCGCCCCGCAGCGTCAGTTCGATCACAAGCTGCTGATCCTGCATGGGTTCTCGTGCGGGGTCGACCATGAGACAGGAGACGCTCCGGCGACAACCGGCGACGCTGCGGGCGACTATGCGCTTGGCAAGGGATTCATGACGATGTCGACTGCGCTCGATCACAGCAACCAGAACTGCAACCTCCCGCTTCAGGCTGAGTCGCTGGTCCAGGCCAAGGAGCACATCATCAAGTCCTACGGCACGATTCGCTACACGATCGGCACCGGCTGCTCGGGCGGCTCGCTGGCGCAGCAATGGATCGCGAACGCCTACCCGGGCGTCTACCAGGGAATCCTGCCGACCTGCTCGTTTCCCGATGCGTGGAGCACAGCAACGCAGTTCCTGGACTACCACCTCCTGCTGGCGTACTTCAAGAACATTTCGAAGTGGGGACTTGGCGTCGGGTGGACCCCGGCTCAGATGGGAGACGTCCTCGGGGGCCCCGACGGTGTCGTCAACGCCGAGGTCTCAGACGGGGCACAGTTCCACGTTGCCGTCCCCACCGATCCGTGCAACGGCACGACCAGCGCCGACCGCTACAACCCGATGACGAACCCGGGAGGCGTGCGCTGCACGATCCAGGACGCAGCCGTCAATGTCTTCGGGCCAGAACCGAAGGCGCTGTGGTCCGCCAACGAAAAGAAGATTGGCCACGGCTTCGTCCGGCCACCGATCGACAACGTCGGTGTTCAGTACGGGCTCGGGGCGCTGAAGAAGGGTGAGATCACCCCCGCTGATTTCGTCGACCTCAACGCCAAGATCGGCGGGCTCGACATCGACGCCAACCCGATCGCGGCCCGCAGCAACGGCGCCTCGCCGTCGCTGGCCAGGGCCTACCGCAGCGGGATGATCAACGAGGCCAACAACCTCAACCAGACGGCGATCATCGACTGCCGCGGCCCCAACCCTGGACTCTTCCATGACGCGTATCGCGCGTTCGCCGTCCGCGCTCGTCTGGACCGCGAGCACGGCACCCACGCCAACCAGCTGATCTGGGAGGGCCCCATCCCGCTGACCGCCGACAGTAACTGCGAGCTGAACAGCTTCATCGCGATGGATCACTGGCTGACTGCAGTACAGCGGGATCGCAGCCGCACGTCGCTGCCGCGGAAGCTGATTCGCGACAAGCCCTCAGGTCTCACCGACGAGTGCTGGGACGGCACCGGACACAAGCTCTCAAACAGCCTGTGCCCGGCCGGCGTGGTGAACGTCGAGGGTACGCCGCGCACCGTCGCGGGCGACGCGATCACGACCGACGCGAACAAGTGCCAGTTGAAACCGCTGCGCCGCACCGACTATCCGGGCATCACGTTCACTGCCGCTCAATGGACCGGGCTCCGGAAGACGTTCCCCGCCGGCGTTTGCGACTACTCAAAGCCGGGCGTGGACCAACAACCGACAATCCCATGGCTGACTTACCAGAATGCGAGCGGACACGTGATCTACGGCGGCAAGCCGATGGGGAAAGCGCCAGCGTCACACGAGTTTCGCGTGGCCAGCAAACGGGTCCGGAGATAGACAAGCGGACTCGGTCGCGCGAGAATCCGCTCGGTGATCCAACCTGGAGCGTTACGGAAGCGGATTGCTCGCAGGCTGACCGCGGCCTACACAGGCGGACTGCTCAGCGAAGACACCTATGTTCGTCGCGTGGAAGCCCTGAAGGCTCCGCTGATCGATCCTTTCCGCCTGATCGGCGACCTGCGACCTCGCAGTCGCGCTGTTGGGCAGCCACTCCGTCTGTTTAGGACGGTGAGCGCAACGGCGCAGCGCATTCGGGAACCTGCTCCGGTCGAGCACCAGTCGGTCCTCCTGCCCCTGGACTGGGGTGGGAAAGAGAGGGAGTTGCTCATCGGTCGCCATCAGGCCTGCGATGTCGTCCTCCTGGATCCGAGCGTCTCCCGTCAGCACGCCCGTTTGATATTCCGCGACGGGGCCTGGATCCTGCTTGACCTTGGATCAACCAACGGCACCACCGTCAACGGCGCGCCCGCAACCCGCTGCGAGCTCAGGCCGGGCGATCAGGTGGCGTTGGGCAACGAGCGCCTGACGGTCGACTGACTTATATCCGGGGTGACGGGCGACCCAGGATTGACGTAAGGTGCCGTGCCGCGCGGGCCAGATCGGCTGGGTCGCGTGGGTAATTCCGCGATGCCAACCTCCCCGCACCCGCTAGATCCGCTGCGCGCCGAGGAGATCTCGCGCGCCGTGGAGATCATCCGCGCGGAGCATGCGCGCGGCGACGAGTGGCGATTCGCCTGCGTCGAGCTGGTCGAGCCGGCGAAGACCGAGCTCGCTGACCTGCGAGCGGGAAAGCAGACGGCGCGCCGGGCGCGGGCCGTGATCTGGAATCGTGGCGACGGCGTGGTCCACGAATGCACGGTCGACCTGGGCGCCGGCAGGTTGACAGATATCCGCGAGCGGCTTGGCGTGCAACCGAACTTCACCAGCGAGGAGTACCACGAGTGCGACGAGCTGGTCCGCCAGCATCCCGACGTGATCGCGGCGCTGGCGCGCCGGGGGATCCGCGACCTCGATCTGGTGCTCGTCGACGCGTGGGCGTATTCCGAGGCGCTGGTCCCAACCGCCTACCGCGACCGCCGGGTTGCGTGGTGTGACGTGTGGGTGCGCGGTAGCGAGAGGTCGAATCCCTATGCGCACTTCGTCGGGGGACTGCGGCCAATCGTCGACATCAACCAAATGGAGCTGCTCGAGCTGCAGGACGTCTATGACCCCGGACTGCCAGAGGTGATGGGCGAGTACCGGCCGGAGTTGATTCCTGGTCTGACTCTCCGCGACGATCTGAGGCCACTCGAGATCGGCCAGCCCGACGGGCCTTCGTTCGCGCTCGAAGGCAACGAGCTTCGCTGGCAGCGGTGGCGGATGCGGATCGGCTTCAACCACCGCGAGGGGCTGGTGTTGCACGAGATCGGCTACGAGGACCGTGAAGGTGTGCGGCCGGTCGCCCACCGGCTCTCGTTTGCCGAGATGGTCGTGCCCTACCGCGACCCGAGCCCCGACCACGCGCCCCGGACCGCGTTTGACATCGGCGAGTGGGGTCTGGGTTACATGACGCAATCATTGGAGCTGGGCTGCGATTGTCTGGGCGAGATCCGATACCTGGACGCCGTGCTGGCCAATGCGCATGGTGAGCCGTACGAGATCCGCAACGCGATCTGCATCCACGAGGAGGACAACGGGGTGCTGTGGAAGCACATCGACGATCGTGCCGGCACCGAGGTGCGACGCATGCGCCGACTGGTGGTCTCGTTTCACGCCACGGTCGCCAACTACGAGTACCTCGTCTACTGGCGCTTCTATCAGGACGGGAACATCGAGTGCGAGGTCCGTGCGAGCGGGATCATGGTGACGACGACCTTGCCCGAGGGTGCACCTGCACCTCGACATGGGACCGTCGTCGATCGCCGCACATACGCGCCCTACCACCAGCATTTCATCGTCGCGCGGCTCGACCTCGACATCGACGGCACCACCAACACTGTCTACGAGGTCGAATCAGAGCCGCTGGCGATTGATGACGACAACCCGCACGGACTCGCGCTCGTCCTGCGCCAGACACCGATTCGCACCGAGGCAGAGGCAGCACGGGACTACGACTGGGCCACACAGCGGGGATGGAAGATCACAAACCCCGATCGCCTCAACGCGCACGGCGATCCCGTCTCGTACAAGCTCGTGCCAACCGCCTGCATCCCCGCGATGTTCGATCCGTCGTCGCCCGTCGTGCAACGCGCGCCGGTGATCGGCCACACGCTGTGGGTCACGCGTTACGCCGCCGACGAACGCTGGCCGGCCGGGGAGTATCCGACCCAGGGCAGCGGCGGCGATGGGGTCACGCGCTGGCTCGAACAGGACCGTCCGCTCGAGAACGCCGATGTCGTGCTCTGGTACGTGTTCGGCATCCACCACATCACGCGCGTTGAGGATTGGCCCGTGATGCCCGCCGACACCGTTTCCTTCTGGCTCAAGCCGTTCGGGTTCTTCGACCGTAACCCGGCGCTCGATGTGGCGCCCGAGCGCGGCCACTGACGCTCGCCGCGGGTCGTGTCGATGCGCGGCAGCAGCCTTCGTCGGCGCCAGGTCGCGACGGCGCCCGGGAGTGCGGGGGTGGGTCTCACCCCAAGTGGGTGGCCCGATCATCGGGTGCTCGGGTCCCCGCTGGCGGTCACCGGCCCGCGGATAGCTGGAGCAGGAAGGATCACCAGCGGCTTTGGCTCGAGCGGGGGCGGCCTTCCGCATGTTCCGATCTGCTCGCGGGGGACATTTGTTGAGGGAGCCCGCGGTGTTGACGTTTCGCTACCGGCCAACAGCGTGACGACACTGCGCTATCGAGTTCGGCTGTCCGCGCCCCCATGGCCGGGCTTGACGGCGACGGTGGGCGCCTACGCGTACGTTCCTGCTGTCGGCCAGGGCATCGCGGCTCGCAGGCTCGGCATCCGACGACTGATCACAGTCGGCCGAACCGGCATCAGAATCTCGCTCGGTGCGCACGGCACCGTCCGCCGGCATGGCATCTCCGACCCGATCGTGCCCCGTGGCCGACAGGTCCTGATCGCCGGAACCACACAGCCACGGGTCGGGCACGCGCGTGTGCGGATCGCCGCCGAGGCCTACATCGGTCGACACGCCGACCGGCTTCGCGACATCGAAATCGGCGCCCGGACGACGGCCAGCGACGGCGGGTTTGCAATCCGGTGGCGTCCGTCACAGCCCGGGACCTACATGGTTACCGCCCAGCTCTCCCACCCTGGTGACGGCGATTTCGCTGACCGCGGCTGCGACCTCAGCGTGATCGCGCGCTAACTCGCTCAGGTGGGAGGCCAATGCCTTGGGGGCGAACCGAGCCCGGCGAGCTTGCGACCATGGGCCGCCCGACGGTCCCGCGATCGGACTGCCTTGTCCCCGTTCAGCGCCGCGGTTTCCTCCGGAGGGGCTTTCCCCAAATGTCGGTGACAGTGTCTCGCGACGCAGTGGGCTCCGGCTCCTCGCGAGGCTCTGGCTCAGGACTTGGTTCCGCGACCGACCAGAAGGCCACCGTCAGCGGATTGATGTAGACGTCGCCCTGGCGACCTTGACCGGTCACGCGAAACGGCAGGCCGTGGGCAGAGGTGAAAGCCTCAGCGACCTGACTGGGGTCTTCGTCCACCGTGACGCGCACATTCTCGCCAGAGAAGTAGATATCGGTCGGCACACCGTGAGTGTCGCATCGATCGACCGCCGGAGCTAGCTCCCGCTCGGGGCCTGGAGCGGGAGTAGGCTTCATACGTGACGCCCATGCCCTCCTATCCTGGCCGTCGAGCGTTCGTATTCACCGTGGTCGCGCTTCTCTGGAGCATCGGTCTGCTCATCGCCGCATTCATGGCGCCGGTGTACGGGTCGGCGACGCTGGTGGACGAGAACGGCCGAGGCGTATTGCTTGTCGTGGCAGTTCCGGCCGTCATCAGCGTGGCGGTGTGGATTGCGCTGTGGCGTAAGTGCACCCGCGGCGGCCGCGTCAGCGGCTATGTCGCGTGGGCGTGCGTATCGATCCTGGCCGCCTTGTGTCTGGTCGGAATTCTCACCATAGGCGTGTTCGTCGCGCCGGTGGCGGTGCTGCTGGCTCGGGCGGCCTCGCTCACTCCGTCGGGCTCGCCGCCCGGCCCAGCCGTCAAGAGCTTGGCGTAGTTTGGCCTCGATCTGAACTGACGAGCCGCCCTCGGCTACCGGCGTTCGGCCATGGCCTGTATTCGGCTAGCGGCGCGCAGCAGACGGGGGGCGCGTCGGGCCGCGATCAGGGCCAGGCGATCGCCGGTCCGCAGTTGGCGGCTCTGGTTGGGCGCCGGCAGTGGTGCTGTGTGCTCACCGACGGCGAACAGTTCCCATGCCCCGGGCACGCCCTTGAGCTCGTGCTCGCCGCGAGGCTGCAGGGCGATCCCGGAGCCGGTCACCAGGTCTCTGACGGTGCGTGACACCATCACCTCACCTCCGCTCGCTTGTCCGCATACACGCGCGGCGATGTGCACGGTGATGCCGGCGACGTCATCGGCGCGTAACTCGCATTCGCCGGTGTGGAGTCCGGCGCGGATATCGAGCTCTAGCTCGCGGGAGGCTGCCACGATCCGCTCAGCGCAGCGGATCGCCCGCGCGGGTCCGTCGAAGGTGCTCAGCGAACCGTCGCCGATCATCTTTACGAGCCTGCCGCCGGCAGCTTCGATCTCGCCTTGCACTACGCGCTCGTGGTCGGCTAGGAGCTGACGCCAGCGTGTATCGCCGACTCGCGCCGCGCGTTCGGTCGAGGCGACGATGTCGGTGAACAGGACGGTGAGCAGCACGCGACCGGTGCTCTCGAGGACTGTCCCGAACATGAATTGCTCGGTCCGGCGTGTGTAGGCCGCCATGAACTCAGCCATGCTGCCGGTCTCAGGCAGCTCCTCGTAGGTGGCGTTCGGCAGCAGATCTACGACGTGTCCCATGACACCCTCGGGCAGGCGGTGGCCCACCGAGCGCAGCACAAGCACGCGCGCGCTGACGAGCGGCAGCACATCGCGGACGTCCGCTGCGAAGGTCGCCTCGTGGATCGTTCGCACCATGCCGGGACTCGCGGCCGCCCGTTCCATCAAGCTCCAAAGGCGCACGTTGCCGCGGGTCGCGAGTGCTGGCATCTGCATACGCAACGAGTCGCCCTTGCCCCATCGCAGGTGGACATCCCCCCACGCGCGGTCGTATGCCGCGAGCTGATCAGCGTCTTCCCAGCCGACGAGCTGCTCGAACGGGGCTGAGCGCCAGCCCTGAGCAAACGGGTTCCACAGCACCAGCCCGTCGACCCGTTCGGGATGCTGGGCGGCGAACACGAACACGCCCAAACAGGCGTCGAAGATCGCGCAGATCGTCGCACTCTCCAGGCCGCACGCGTCCATTACGGCGCCCAGGTCGGCGGCGCGCTCCTCCAGCGTCGGGACATGGTCCACAGGATCCGACAGTCCTTGGCCGAGCTGGTCATACATCACGATCTCCGAGCGCTGGGCGGCGCTGACGAACGCATCACTAACCGCACTATCGGTCCACACCAGATCGAGGTTCCCGAGTGCCGGCGCGATGGCAACGATGCGCTGATCACCTGACCCCCACCGCTGGTAGGCGATGCTCTTCGCACCGTGGACCACGTAGCGGATCTCGGGCGGGATCTCCATTACGTCCGATCCTAGATGTGCTGCCTACGATCGCGACGCGCGCCACAGCCAGTCAAGGTATCCAGGGCTCCGCAATCAGCATCGCCTCCGCGGGGGGTATTGGCAACTGGGGGCCAGCCGCAGCGCGCGGGCCCTAACGCCGAGAGCGGGCCGTCGCCGAGAACCCGGTGGCGAGTCGGCCGGCTGCTGATCCGCGGCTACAGCAGGATTCAGCCCAGAGTTCCAGCCGGCAGGACAAACCGGCTCGCCGGCCGTGGTGCTGCTCCACCGTCGCCGCTGAGGAGCGATCCGTGCAGGCCGCGTGTCGAAGCGGAAGCAACTGCCGCCTCGGGTTCCCCGTCATGGCCGATGATCCACTCCATGACCGCGGGGAAGTCGGCGCCCTCGGCGAGGATCGCCGCCCGCTCGATGACCTGCCCTCCGGAGGCATGAGGCCGTGCTAAGCGCGTCACCAAGGCGAGAATCGCATCATCGTCCATAACCACACCGTACTCCCCGCCCGCGAAATCACAAATCTAGACGTCAGACCCCCGTCGAGGTGAGCGTGACTCCGTAGGGAATCCGATCGTGTGGGCGACGCGTGACGCTCTCATGAGTCTTGGGCCTTGTCCTCCTCTGTGGCCGGTGTAGCGTTCGCTGTCATGGGAACCGGGGGCCGAGGGGCGCTTGCGATTCTTCTTGGGATGGTGTTCGCGGCGGCGCCGGCAGCGGCCAGCGCCAACACGACCTTCTGCGTGCCGACTACCGCCATCGCGGGGTGTCCGGCCGGGTCGACGGGCAGGACCAACATTGCCAACGCGCTGTTCTCCGTCAACAACGACGTGACGAGTGCGCACGACACGATCAGGATCGGGCCCGGCACCTATCCAGAGGGAGGATCGCTCCTTACGGATATGCCTGGCCCACCGCGTCGACATCGTCGGGGCGGGCGCGGGGCAGACGGTGATCCGGCCGTCGGGATCATCGGGAGTTACCACGCTTACGGTGGCGGAGCCGAGCTCGACGGTACGGGGTCTCACGATCGGCACCGACGCCGGGGCATTCGCTGAAGGTCTCGAGTTGTCCGGCACCGCCGCGCGGGTGAGCGTCGCCGCCGCCAGCGCGGCGACCGAGTCGCTTGGAGTTGTTCTCGACGGAGGCACACTCAGCCACAGCACGGTTGCCGCTCACGAGGGGGTCGGCGCCATCGGCGGCAGGATCACCGCCACCCGGATCAGCGGCGATTTTGGTGTGGGGATCGACGAGGGCACGCTCACGATCGACGATGGGCTGATCACGACGACCCCGGGCCCTGCCAGTGAAGAGGCTATTAGCGACATTGTCCGCACCACCATCCCGGTCCCCACCACGGCCACGCTCAAGCTGCGGCATGACACGCTGATCGGCGACGGATCAAGCGGCTCCTCCGGCGTGAGTTGTGAAGCGATTGGCGGATCCGCCTCCGGCGCCGCAGCTTCGGCCAATGTGTCGATCGACTACTCGGACCTGGACCCGAGTGGGAACGTCGGCGGCAATCCTGGTGGCGGCACCGGCAGCATCGCGCTCGGCGCGCATGACCTGAACGTCAATCCCGCGTTCGCGGCGACGTCGGGTCCGCTGGCGTTCAAGCTTTCGAGTCCCTCGCCCGTCATCGACAAGGGCGACCCGAAGCTCGG
This sequence comes from uncultured Solirubrobacterales bacterium, assembly GCA_963749545.1. GTDB lineage: Bacteria > Actinomycetota > Thermoleophilia > Solirubrobacterales > Solirubrobacteraceae > Palsa-465. Next base: position 5,647 of record CAVVNG010000019.1, on the reverse strand, counting down.
GGCAGGAGAGCCGACGACCGACCCGGCCGGCGACCCGCGCGTGCTCCCGGGTCGCAGGGGTGCCCGGGCGGTGAGCGACATGGGCGCGTTCGAATACCGGCCGCACCCCCCGACGCTGACGGTGGCCGCCGTCGCTCGGCCCAAGCGCGTGGCGCGGTTCACCGCCACCACCAGCGATCCCGATCCGGGTGACGTCGTGACGGTCAGGTGGCACTTCGATGACGGCACGAGCGCCAGCGGCGCATCGGTGAGCCACGCGTTCTCAAAGGCCGGAACCCATACGGCGACCGCGAAGGCGACGGACCTGGATGGCTATTCAGCGCACGCGTCGGTGAGCGTAACGGTTGGTCGGCCGATTCTCTCCCACCCGAAACTGAGGCCGCGCAAGTTCAAGGCCAAGGGCAGCACCCTAGTGCGCTACACGGACTCACAGGCGGCGACGGCCACCCTGACCGTGCTCCATCCAGTCGCGGGGGTCCGCAAGGGCCGCTTGTGCGCGACGTCGCGCAAGGGAAAGGCAAGCACCCGAAGAAGTGCACCCGCTGGGTGGCGTTCAAGGGGTCCTTCAAGCACCAGGATGTCGCCGGCGCCAACAGCTTCCGCTTCAGGGACCACAAGCTAAGGCCCGGCCGCTATCGCCTCCGCGTGGTGGCGACCAGCGCACTCGGCGCAAGCGCGCCCGTCGAGGCCTTGTTCACGATCAAGCGGCCCTGATCGCGAGCGCAACCTCTGTATAGAAGGCGAATCGTCGTGGGCAGCGTCAGTTCTGATCGCCAGCGGTCAGCCCGACATACTCCCGGCGATGAGTATCCGACTTGCAGGCGCGCGATCCCGACTTCGAGGAGCGCGTCCGGGGGAGCTTCGCGCAGCAAGGCCTGATGTCGACCTTCGCCGCCGAGCTTGACCGAGTCGAACCGGGGCTCGTGGATATCGTCGTGCCCTTCGCGGACCGGCTGACTCAGCAGGACGGGTTCCTGCACGCCGGCGTAGTGATCGCGGCGATGGACAGCGCCTGCGGCTACGCCGCCCTGACTCTGATGGAGCCGGATTTCCGCGTCCTGACCGTTGAGCTCAAGGTCAATCTGCTCTCGGTCGCGAGCGGGGAGCGGCTGCTGGCACGGGGGCAGGTCATGCGGCCCGGGCGCACGCTCACGGTCTGCCGCGGGGAGGCTTATGCCCTGACGGGCGAGGAGGAACGCCACGTGGCGACGCTCCTCACGACGATGTTCGGGGTCGGCAACGTGTAGCTCTCGTTGAGCATCGCGACCAGCCCGGCGGGATCGTCATGGTGACCGTCGCTCCGCGTGTCGTGTGGATTGTGAAGCGTCCCGTGTCGCGTGATGTTGGCCGCACCATGTAGGCGTTGCCCGACTGCGTTACCTCAGCAGCTCGGCCGGTGACCTCTGCACCATCAGGGACGATGCCGTAGACCGTCGGAGCAGCTCCGGAGACCGGCACGAGCATGACCAGCACGCCTTGCCGAGCAACCAGCCAGTTGGGCCCGCAGGCACCGCCTCCGTCGTCAATTGCAATGCAGCTGTGGGAGCGGCCGAGCACCATCCACAGCCGCTCGTGGCCAATCGTGCCGGCTTCACGTCCGGGTGAAACGACCACTTCGCCGCCGGGCACACCCTTGACGCGCACCACGCCCGCGGGCCGACGCGGCGTGGAGGCGGATGTCAGGAATCGGTAGGACGAAGTAAGCGCACCGGGCATCGTGCCTGTGTACCGGGCGGAGTGCCCTGAGCGCCCAGCGCCCTGCGCGTGGGGGCCACCGGCGACGCCGACGGCGATCGAGATGATGACCGCGAGGACGACTATCGCGACCGCAACGCCAACCTTCGATGTCCTTCGCGTAGGCATTGCCCTTCTCCCGGTGTCAGATCGGTGCATAACTAGCATCGCGCCAAATCCGCTCCGCACACACCCACCCTAGGGGTGGTGTCGGCGACCCCCTGAGCAGAGCCGGCGCCGTCCAGCCCGGAACAACAGCGAGCAATCGTCCAGCGCCGCGGAACCAAGCCGACACTTCGAGGCGTCGCGCTGCCGACCCCATAGGGTCAACGGAGGCGACAGGTTCCCTTAACGCGTGGCTGCCGATCGTCGATCGCTGGGGAGCGAGCGGGCACGTTGTACCCGAGCCGAGCTTTCGACAACGGCGCGCTGGTGACCCTTAGGACTCGACGAGGATCACGAGGGTCTCGGGGATGACGCCGTCATGCTCCATCGCGTCGGCGCCGGCCTGTGTCTGCATGGAGCCCATCATGGCGTCGATGTCGGGGACGTTCATCGTCAGGCCGACTCGGTTGGAACCCTGGGGATCGACATAGGTCTTGATCTCGGTGACACCGAGCGGTCCGAAGAACTCCTCGCGCTTTGGCGAGGAGACCCAGTGCTCGACGTCCTTGACCTCGTGAAATCCAAGTATGCGGGGCATGCTGAACAGCTCCCTTGTTGGTGATGGTCGCGTCGAGCATACGGCGTCCGCATCCTCGGGAGGCGGCGGTGGGAAGGGCTGCGGTCATCGGGGATCCGCAGCCGAATAGGGACAGTCGGAAACGGATTCATCAGACGCTTCCGCGGCTTGGGGGCAGCAGCGACCGGCGGCTGTCGTTAATCGATCAACTCAGGAGCCAGCGATCGCTGCAGCGGAGCGTCGAGTTCCCCGGGAAAGCAGCCGTCCGCTGTTGCCCGGGTTGCTGTCGCTGGGAGCGCGTGGCGACGCCGGTCCCAGCCCAATCGAGTCAGCCTCGTTTGATCGCTTGAAGCGTGTAACTATGAGGTAAGCGCCAGGGGCGGTCGGTCAGCCGCCACTCGCCGAGGTCGATTTGCGTCATCTGTCCGGGCAGAGCTTCCCACGGGACGCTGTCGTGCTCCACGAGCATCGTCAGCTCCATCCCCGCCTCCAATAACGCAGTCACGATCTCGCCCAAGCCGTGATTCCACTCATGCGTGACGGTGTGGGTGAATGTCACATCGGTCTGAACGTACGTGCCCGGAGAGTCGAAGATCGTCGGCTCTTCGCGCTCAAAATACGGATACTCCGCGACCAGCAGACCGTCGGGCCGCTCATCCTCCAGCGCCCACAACATCGGGTGGCCCTCGCGCAGAAACAGCCGCCCGTCCGGCACAAGCAGATCCGCCACAACGTTCGCCCACCTACCAACCGATGGCAACCAGCAAAGCGCTCCGATCCCGGTGAACACGAACTCAAACGCTTCCTTGCCGAGTACCGCTACCGCTTCGTACAACTCCGCCTCGACAAACTCGACATGCGGTCCGGCCCGTTCGGAAAGGAGTCGGGCCTGCTCCAGCGATCGGGGAGAGAGGTCCAACCCCGTCATCCGAGCACCGAGCCGCGCTAACGAGATCGTGTCCGTGCCGATGTGGCACTGCAGATGAACTCCCCGACGGCCACTGATATCGCCGAGCCGTGGAAGATCGAAGCGCACGACTGCGCTGAGGAACTCCGGATCCTCGACGAACCGGCTGACAGCGTAGTCGGGGGAAGCCGCGTGAGCGGGCGCCGCCTCATCCCAGCTAGCCTGGTTGACCTCCAGATACCGGTCCACGGTTCAACGATACTCGGCACCCAGTCCCTACCAGACGCTCGATCGTCCGGATGGTGTGTTTGAACGTCAGCCTGAAATGACGCGGACTTTGAGCACCGGGCACGCCTTCCGCGGGGTCCGTCTTTACGCAGAATCTCGTATGGACCCGCATCACCACTACCTGGGAGGTCGGGCGTCGACGGGGTGGCGTCCGGGCCGCCAACGGGCGGCGGCTTACGGAGCTGTCACTGCCCAGGTGCCATCGATCTCCATCCGGCCCGACGCGATGGACAGCGCATAGAGCTGCGTTCCGAATCGGTCGCTCTTGCCGTCGGTGCTGGTTGGTGCATCCTCAGATGTCATGCCGGGGCCAAGCGTGTACGGGTCGGCGGTGCTGACGTTCGTGCTGAACGTGACGTAGAAGCACAGCTTCCCCCGTGCGGCGGCAGGATTCGCAGCAGTTCCGGGGCAATCCTTGGTAGGGGATCCGCCCACACCGATTGCCTCCGGAGTTGGAGCGCTCCTCAGCCTGTAGCCGCCGAAGCTGATAACCGAGCCTGCGAACCAGCCAGGGGAGGGCGCAGAGGTATCGATCTTGAACTCTCCGCGTAGCGTGTCGCCTCTAGGAAGGGTGGTGGTCACTGGACCGGGAGGTCCCTGTCGGCCACGCGGTCCGGTTCTCCCGCGAAGCGCCTTGAGCACCTTGGGGCTGATCTGTTTCGTTGACGTGAGCAGATACTGCCGAGCTGCCACCGCCGTGCCGCCAAGCGCGACAAACAACGCTAGAAGTGATACGACGGTCGCAAAGCTGAGATGGGATCGACGGATCATGCTGATGCCCCAGTAGTCGTAATCGGATTGCCAAACCTATGCCGTCAAGGCGCCCGTGGCAAGCGAATCCCGGCCAAAGAGATGCCACCCTCCTTCATGCTCACCTCGCGCTTCACAGACACATCCCGGTTGTCGGCCTCCGGCGCTGACTGAGCGCAGCGGGGACAGTTCCTCCCGGAAGTCCCCGCCTGCTTGGATCTCGATCGAGCCGGCAGTCTGCGGCTTGCTCCCGGGTCGGCGATCAGGCGGCAGCCGCCGACCGCGGACATGTTCACATCGTCAAGCCCCCGGGCAGCCGATGAGTTCTCGCGCCCCGGCCGGTCAATACGGGTGCGTTCAAGCTCGAAAGGAAGGAGCATTATGTCGGGCAGCGACATTTCGCCGATGCGTTTGCTCGCGGCGGACCTCTTCGTCACGCTCGATGGCTATGCCAAGGGCGACCGCTCGCCGGCGTACTTCGGGATGCTCGGACCGGAGCTTGAGCGCTGGATCGAACGCGAGCTGGGCAAGCCGCAGACGATCGTGATGGGGCGCGTGACCTACGAAGCCCTAGCCAAGTACGCCGACGGCAGCGGACGGCTGGCCAAGATGCCCAAGGTCATGCTGTCGCGCACGCTCACCCAGGCATCGTGGGGCGAGACCAGGATCGTCGGCTCTGATCAGGCTCTGTCGGCCCTCAAACAAGAGCCAGGCCCTCCACTGCGCATCATGGGCAGCGTCTCGCTGGTCCAGCGCCTGCTGCGAGCCGGTGCGCTGGACCGGCTTCGCCTTGTCGTGTTTCCGCTCGTCCTGGGCGAAAGCGGCAGCGAGCCGATATTCGCGAACCTCCCAGACGTGGGCCTGGAGCTCTTCACAACCGAGGTGCTCGACCGGCGGCTGGTCGTGATCGAGTACCGCCCGGTCCGATGCCATGGCTCGGAACGCTGCTCGGCGCACAACGAGTGACTTACAGCGATTTTTCGATGCCGCCGGTGGGGATCGAACCCACGACCTTCGGATTAAAAGTCCGCTGCTCTGCCAGCTGAGCTACGGCGGCTTGCACCCAATGATCGCGCACGCGGGACGGGAACGGCCCGTTCGATCGGACTCCCTTCAGGGTTGCCAGCGGTCAGGTCGCGGCTGGCGAGCGCGGCGGCTCCGCGTTCTGACCCGGCCAGCCCTCGGCCGATCCCGACAGTCGTCACGGCCAGTCCCGTGATGAGCGATCACCTCGACCTACAATCAGCCACGCGCCCCCATGGTCTAGTGGTCTAGGACGCCTGCCT
>CAVVNG010000018.1:0-692887 GCA_963749545.1 uncultured Solirubrobacterales bacterium | reverse complement strand
CGAAGAACCTGGACGTGTGCGTGGCTGAGGCCCTCGAAAGCCTCTCGAGCCGGCCACCGCTCAGACGCACCGGACTCCAGCGCCGCTGATCGCTGCCTGGGCAAGCGTCTCGCGAAGTCGACGCTCGGCCGCCCCATGAAGGCGGCGGCAGTGGCCGCAAAAGGACACCGGAGCCGCGCAGTGGCGACGAGCGCAACGCTCGCGAACGACCCGGCGATACCGGCTCGGACGGGAGACCGAATCGGCGTGCGACCGCTCAAGCCGTGACGGGCCGCGCCGCCGGACCGGGCGGGCCCGCTGGCGATGCTTCGGTGCCGCGGACGAACGCCGCGAGTCGCGCGAGCACCGGGTCGAGCTCCACCGGTTCGACGCCGTCCTCCCACCAGACGCCGTTGACCCGCAGCACGGCCGGGGTGCCATCGCGCTCGAGATCTATGCGGCCGACGATGCGTTCACCGCACAGGATCGGCAGCAGATAGTAGCCATACCTGCGCTTGGCTCTGGGCACGTACATCTCGAGCCGGTAGTGGAAGCCGAACAGCGCCTCGGCTCGGTCGCGGTCATGGATCAGCCGGTCGAAGGGCGAAAGGAGCACCACGCGATCCGGCACCGGCTCGTCGGAGACCGCGGGGTGCGCGTGCCATTGGCCGTGCTCCAGCCAGACGCCGAGCGAGCGCCGCCCGTTCGCCTGAATCAGTCGCTCGGCCTCGCGCCAGGGAATCGTCTCGCCGGGCGGGTAGACGCGCTCCGCGATGTCCCACAGGCGCTGCTTGCCGGCGCGGCCAGCCACAGCGATCTCACCACGCGCCTGCAGTAGCTCAAGCATCAACGGAACCTGGCGCGTGCCCCACCAGCTGTGCGCTGCGGCCTGCGGCAACAGACGTACCAGATCCGGTTTCAGATCGCGTGAGAGCATCGGTCCATTGCGCTCGAGCTCTCGCAGCAGCGCGCGCCGAAACCGCGTATTGGCCTCCAGGAAGTCGCGGGTCCGGCCGTCGGCCGAGGCGCGCGCCCGGCGCATCCGGGCGCGCGCGAGCGGCAGATCCTGGAGCGGCCAGATGAACGCGTCCCATTCGAACAGCCTGCGTTCCTGCCAGATCAGCCGATCAAGATCAGCGACATCGAAAGCGCCGAGCCGACTGTGCGGCACCAGATGCTGCGGGCGCGCGACCGTGGCGATCGGATCCATCTGCAGGAAGCCAAGACGACAGACGAGCTCATACAGGTCCGTCGCGCTGCCATCCAGCGCCTGTCCCCGGATCGCGATGCGCCGCGCCTGCGCCGGATCTACCGGACGGGAGGGGAGGGCGATCGTCACGTGTCTAGCGTGCCCTTCGCGGTCGATGTGCTCGGCGACGGTGTCAATGCCCTTGTCCGCAGTCCAGTGGCGATCGTGTGACGGTCGGTGCGACTCGATCGTGATCTACCGGGTATTTGACTCGTTCTAGCTTGCCGGTGGCCATGAACAAGAATGCTCGGACGCTCTCCTCCTCCTGTTCCTGCCCCCTCAAAGTCGCGTTACTGCCGCTGCAGGCATGAAGCACGCCTTATTGAGCGTTGAGATCACGGCGCACGGTTTCGCGGTCGAAGCCTGCCGCCTCAAGCTGGCGCACGATTATGCCGACGTGCTTCTGGCTGAGGTTCTGTTTGCCATGACCAGGAACCGTGATGACGACGCCGGATTCGTGGCGAAACCGGCGATGGCTCGTAGCCTTGCCGCCGAGTTCGGCAAAGCCGTGATCGGTTAGCCACGCCACGAGCGCTCTACGGGTGACCGTGCTCATAAGGCCGGGCTATTGGCTTCACGCTCGGCCAGCATCGGTCCCCACGCCCACGGTCACGGACCGACACTTTTCGATGACTCTTGACATCAGGCATCGCCGCATGCACGAGGTCCTCTCCGTTTGCATCCGGCCAACCGTTACAAGGACACGATGCGCTGCCTCATGACAACACTTCGGGCAGCGAGGTCCGACGCCGGGCGGCTGTCGACGTAAGAGCAGGATGCCCGGACGGTAGGGACGGCAGAACTGGGACACCGCACCAGATGGTGACACTCCCGGCGCTCGGCTCGACATGTCGCTCTACTCCGAGAGTCGCTTTGTCGGCCAGCGCACGACCTGAGATAATCGGCGCGTGGGCTTCGATCGCCAGCCGACGTTGCAGGGGCCGAGGCTACGGCTGCGCCCCCTGCGGCCCTCCGACCACGACGCGTTCGTAGCCGTCGCGAACGACCCGCTGATCTGGGAGGAGCACCCGGAATCCGACCGTGCGACGGCCGAGAAGCTGGAGCGGTTCTTCGCGGACGCGCTCGCCTCGCGCGGCGCGCTCGTGATCACCACCGCGGCCGGCGAGGTCGTCGGCAGCTCCCGCTTCGAGGAGCCCGACGAGGCCGGCAGCCGGATCCTGATCGACCACACGTTCCTCGCCCGGACCCACTGGACGCGCGAGGACTACACCGAGGTCAAGAGCCTCCTCTTCGACCACGCCTTCACGGCGGTCGAGACCGTCGAGCTCCGCGTCGGGGTCGACAACGACCGCACGCGCGGCGCCGTTGAGGAGTTCCTCGGTGCGGTCCATGTCGACACGGTCCGGACGCCCCTGGGTGACCACGCGGTGTACGAGCTGTCGCGAGACGCCTGGGCGCGACGCGGGTGAACGCCACGAGTTCGTCCGGCCCTGACGCCGGCCCGCTCGCCCAGCCACGCGACTAGAAAGCGACGACAACTTCCGGGGTAGCAGGCCATTATCAACTCCAGCGGGCGGTCGGATATGCCGGGTTCCAGATCGAGCGTGTCAACAGACACGAGTTATGCGGCCCTCCAGTCGCCGAGGGAAGAAGCAGGTCCGCGACGGCGTCCTTATCAGCATGGACTCCCGCGACTGGGAGACAGGTAGCGAGCCGAACGAATCCACCAGCTCGTCGATACTTCAAATCGATGCAGCGACGTTCGCCCGTTTCATCCGCGAGCAGGAGGCTCTCCCACTCAGCAACACCGAGCGAGACGAGCTCTCCCGAGCGCTGGAGGAGTCCAAGAACGACGCGGAGCTTCTAGCCAACACCATGTCCGCGCTGCAATCCTTACTCGATCGGCTCGAGCCCGGACCCGATCACATGCGCGAACGCCGGCGCGACAGATCTAGCGACTAACTCCCGCGGACCCCAACGCGATACGCCCGCGGCGGGGCCCCGAAGCCGCTGTGCGACCAAATCTGAACCAGACCCGGTCGCACGTATTCCGCTTCGCCGCCACGTGGGCGCTCTGTTGTAGGAGGTGTGGGCGGCTTAGACTCGACTGGTGGCGAGCTGCCCTACCCATGGCGAGGACTGCGCGGCCACGCCGACCGCATCGACGTGCATAGGAGCCGGGTGATGGCTCGCGGTTCTGCCGCGACGCTGCCGAGATCGAGGAGCACACCGTGAGCCATAGTGACAGTACGCGAGAGCACCTGATCGAGACATACCGAAGGAAGGCGAAGCACTACGACATCACCTCGCAGCTCTACCCCGTGCCAGGCTACCCCCAGCGGGCCCAGCGCCTCCGGGCCGTACAAGCACTCGGGCTTCGGCCGGGTGACAGCGTGGTTGAGATCGCCTGCGGCACCGGTCTGAACTTCTCGCTGATCGAGCAAGTGATCGGCCCCGAGGGCCGGATCGTCGGCGTCGATCTGACCGACGCGATGCTCGCCCAAGCCCAACATCGGATCGAGACCAACGGCTGGAGCAATATCCGTCTCGTGCAAGCCGACGCAGCGGAGTTCGACTTCCCAACGGAGGTCGACGCGATCCTGTCCACATACGCCCTGTCGCAGGTGCCTGAATGCGCAGATGTCATCGCCCACGGCGCCATGGCCCTCTCTCGCGGTGGGCGCTGGGTCGTGCTGGATCTCAAGGTTCCCGACAAAGCGCCTCGGTGGCTGGCGCAGCTCGGAATCGCACTCGTGCGGCCCTTCGCCTCCATAGACGAGTGGATCGAGCGCCGTCCGTGGGCGGCGATTCGCGCAGCAATGCAGGAGAGGCTGACCGATCCATCCTGGACCGAGTTGTTCTTCGGGACGGCATTCCTCGCTGCCGGGTCCCGCGGCTCGAGGACCGGCGATGAACCACCGCAGGAGAGCGGCCATGAGTGACGAGCGGAAGTTCAGATCGCTCGCCTGGCTCTAAGCCGATCGACGGCGACTGAGGGCCGTACCGCGGTACTCGGTCTTCGCCAGTGGGGTGTGTCGAACTTTCGACCCGATCCCTGTCGCGTTACGCCTCTCTCGGATACGGACGGCGACTCTCTTTTACTGCCCGTGCGCCTTGAGCGGATGCGCTGTGGCGCCTACCCCCATCTAGGACTCCGAGCCGCCCGGCGTAGCGGACTCGGCCGCAGCCTTGATCGCCGCCATCTCGCGATCCATTACGCGCCGAATCCTGCGCTGGAGAACGCGGCCAGGGATCGCGCGCATGACGCTCTTGAGGTCGACCTCTACCCACATCTTGGCATCGGTCTGCCTACATTCCATGGGTTCGAGCTCCATTCCCCAGCGCGCCGCGGAAGTGCCCATCGGTCCGGCGAACGCCAAGCGACGCGGCGCCTCGACTGCGGTCACGTTCTGGGTCCGGTAGTGAGTGGAGCCGAATATTCCCTTCGCCCGCTGCTCCACCAGCGAGCCGACCTGAAGCGGAGCCCCTCCGCCAACCCAACATTCGCGAACCGTCGGCGCCCACTCCGACCAGCGTCCGACGTCGCAGACATACGCCCACACTTCAGGGACGCTGCTGGCAATTGTTATGCGGCTCTCGGCTCTAACCGCCATCGCGTACGTCGGGTTGATCGCTTTCGGGTGGGTAAGGTCGTCGGCGAGGCTACATCCTGGCCTGAGACGCCTGCAAGTGCGCTCCGATGGCGGGAGGATCAGGCGCCCCCGCTCGCCCTCGCGGAACGACCTGGCTGACGCGTCCGCCGATCGCTGGTTCGCATGCTGACGCGATCGCGGGTTCGCATGTTGAAACTTTGCCGCGCACGCGCGTCGTAACCTAGAAGGCCACGGAGTAAGCAGATGGCCAGCCAAGAAGAGCAATACCCGAGTCCCACGCTGCTGAGCGAACTCTCGGCCCTGGCCGACGGCAGCGTCGATCCCAGCCGGCGCGAAGCGGTGGAGGATTGGATCGCAGGCTCACCGCACCTACGCTCACTTTATGAGCGCGAACGGGCGGCCGTCGAGGCGCTGCGACAGGCCGCCGCTGAGCGTGCCCCAGCGCGGCTGCGACTAGGCATTAAGGCTCAGCGCGCGCGGCGATGCGCGGCGCCGCCCCAGGCCGGCCTATGCAGTACTCGCCTCCGCTATAGCGGCGGTGGCATTGCTCCTCCCGGGCGGCACGCCCGGCTCGCCATCTGTCTCGCAGGCAGCCGAGCTCGCGCTGCGCGGACCGTCCGGCCCCGCTCCAGCCGCTGACCCCGGCGACCCGCGCAGCCGGACCGTTGTGACCCGGCGCCGCGCGGGTCACACGTGCGTCCTCTCGGCGTCAGCTGTGCCCAGGCGGATGCTCGAACAGCTCGCGAACTGGCCCGGCGCCCGGACCGGCGACTACGTCGCAGCAGCCATCAGCCGCTAAGCCGCCGCGCCGAGTCTCCGGTCTTCCCAGGCTCGCCATGGACGCCCAATGATCTCGCTAAGCGCTGGCGGGCGCGATGAAGCCGGGTTGTGATCGTCGCCTCGCGAACACGCAGCGAGCGCGCCGCCTCACCGTAGGACAGGCCGACCAGGTCAATCGCGATCAACGCGTCGCGAAAGTCTGCCGGCAGCGTCGAGATGAGCGCATAGAGCTCCCTCGACTCGACCCGCGACTCCGCCCGGACCGCGCGGGGGTCCGCGAGCAGGTCCAGCTCGTCAGCCAGGGGCGCGGTCTGCGGGCGACGCGCCGCGGCACGCCGCTGGCTGACGAACGTGTTCTGTAGCACCCGCAGCAGGTAGCCGAGGTCATCCGCGGATCGAACAAAACGCGGCTTGCGAAGCACGTTCGCGAACGTGTCCTGCACAAGGTCCTCGGCGTCCTCGCGCGAGCCGCACAAGCCCCATGCTGCGCGGTACAGCCGGTCGATGTGATCCCCCAGCTCCGTCGGGTCAAGCTGACGCTCGTCCCTCATCCGCTGCCGACGTAGGATCGGAGGAGGCGTCCTCGGATCGATAGGGATCGCCCGCGGGTCACCGCACCCCAACGTCGAGCGAGCCATTCACCTTCGAGGTCTGGCAAGGTGAGGACTGTGCAGGTCGATGCACAAGCGTTCTGGCTCCGCGCGCCTGGCTGCGGGGAGATCCGACCAGTCACGCTGTCCCAGCCTGGGCACGATGAGGTAATGGTGCACACCTTGCGGTCCGGCGTCAGCCGCGGGACCGAGACGTTGGTGTTCCGCGGCGGCGTCCCCCCGGGGCAGTACTCCGCCATGAGGGCACCGTACCAGGAGGGGGACTTGCCCGGTCCGGTCAAATACGGCTACCTCAACGTCGGCGTCGTGGAGCAAGGACCGCCGGAGTTGCGCGGCCGGACGGTATTCTGCCTGTACCCGCACCAGACCGCCTATGTGGTGCCGGCTGGCGCAGTCGCAGTCGTCCCCGAAGGCATCCCCCCTGCTCGGGCCGTGCTCGCGGGCACTGTCGAGACCGCGGTCAACGCGTTGTGGGACGCTGGACCATTGCTCGGTGACCGCGTTACGGTCGTCGGCGCGGGGATGGTCGGCTGCTGCGTGGCGCGGCTGCTCAGCCGCTTCCCGGCAGCGGACGTCGCGCTCGTCGACATCGATGTCGGCCGGGCCGACGTTGCGGCCGCGCTCGGCGTCGACTTCGCACTACCTGCCGACGCCGCCGATGGTCGGGACCTGGTCGTGCACGCCAGCGCGACGTCCGCTGGCCTCCAGCGCTCGCTCGAGTTGCTCGCGCCCGAGGCTTCGGTAATCGACCTCAGCTGGTACGGGGACACGGAGGTCCGGCTCTCGCTTGGAGGCGCGTTCCACGCGCGTCGTCTGGGCATCCGCGCGAGCCAAGTTTCCACGCTCTCCCCGGCCCACAGCGGGCGGCGCACGACAGCCGACCGACTGGCCCTCGCGCTCGACCTGCTGCGCGACCCTGCCTTCGACGCCCTCCTCACCGGTCAGTCATCGTTCAACGAGCTGCCAGACGTGATGGCCCGGCTGGCCGCGGGGACTCTGTCCGCCCTGTGTCACACGATCACTTACGATGGGGACTAGATGATTGATTCCTTTTTCCGCACCCGCGGATGGCGCGCACGACACGGCGCCGGATCGGCGCCCACGTCCTCGCCGGTAGCGCTGCTACCGGCTTCGTCCGCGTGCACCGCCCGGCTTGGTCGTGCACACCCCCGCGGGCACGTCAATTCGGAATCAACCATTTAGATCGTGTTCAGTGTCACCGTCCGCGATCACATGATGATTGCTCACAGCCTTCGCGGCGAGGTATTCGGGCCCGCGCAGCACCTGCACGGCGCGACGTACGTCGTAGACGCCACATTTCGTCGTGCGAACCTCGACGCCGATGGGATCGTGGTCGACATCGGTCGCGCGGCAACGGAGCTGCACGGCGTCTTGGACGAGCTCTCGTACCGCAACCTCGACGACGACCCCGCGTTCGCGAGCACGAACACCACGACCGAGGCGCTCGCCCGAGTGATCGCAGACCGACTCGCCGACCGCCTGCAGAGCGGGGCGCTGGGCAACGCCGCTCGGGAGCTCGACGGGCTGGTCGTGACGCTGCACGAGTCACACGTCGCGTGGGCGAGCTACGAGCGGACGATGTGACGGAGGTCCATGTCGTCGTACCCGACGGCATCGACGACGCCGCGCGGCCGAGCGGGGGCAACACGTATGACCGCCAGCTGTGCCGCGGGCTGGCGGAGCTCGGCTGGTTGGTGCACGAGCACTCCGTCCCCGCCTTCTGGACGCGACCGGACACGGCTTCATTCGCCGCCTTGGCCAGAGTCGTCGGGCGGATCCCCGACGGCGCCCTCGCGCTGGTCGACGGACTCATCGCGTCGACGGCGCCCGAGGTGCTCGTACCCCAGGCGCGCCGGTTGCGCCTGGTCGTGCTCGTGCACATGCCGCTCGGCCACCGCCCGGCGGATGAAGCGCCCGAGGACACCCGGAGGCGCGAACGCGCAGTCCTCCAGGCCGCCGCTGCCGTCGTGACGACCAGTCAGTGGAGCCGAAGTCGGTTGCTGGGTCTCTACCAGCTGCCCGCAAACCGAGTGCATGTCGCCGCGCCCGGAGTCGACGCCGCCGATCTCGCGCCCGGGACGGTGGCCGGCGGTGCGCTGCTGTGCGTCGCCGCCGTGACCTTCGAGAAGGGCCACGACGTGCTGGTCGAGGCGCTGCGGTCGATCTCGGAGCTGTCCTGGCAGTGCCTCTGCGTGGGCAGCGTCGACCGCGATCCGGCGTTCGTCGAGGATCTCCGCCAGCGCACCCGTCGGCGCGGCCTGGGTGACCGCGTGTCGTTTCCGGGACAACGCACCGGCTCCGATCTCGACCGCAGCTACGGCGCCGCGGACCTGATGGTGCTGGCGTCGCGTGCCGAGACGTACGGGATGGTCGTCACCGAGGCTCTGGCCCGTGGGCTGCCGGTGGTCGCCGCCGATGTCGGCGGGCTGACGGAGGCCATGGGCTACGGCGCCAGCGGGACCCGGCCTGGGTTGCTGGTCCCGCCCGACGACCCTGCGGCACTCGGCGCGGCACTCCGGGCGTGGCTCGGAGACGCGGAGCTCAGACGGCGGTTGCGATTGGCCGCCTGCCAGAGGCGTGAGTCGCTCTCCGGATGGTCGGCCACCGCATCGGTCGTCGCCAGCGTCCTCGCCAAGGCGTCGGGATGACCGCGCCGGGGATCCGGGTCAGCAGGGAATGGCTTGCCCTCCGCGAGCCGGCTGACGCCGCGGCCCGGGCCGACGAGCTCGTCGAACATCTGGCGCGTCAGGCCCCGGCGGCCAGTCGCTGGGTGATCCACGACCTCGCCTGCGGCACGGGCGCGATGGGCCGCTGGCTGGCACCACTCCTCCCCGGGTCGCAGCACTGGGTCCTGCACGACCGGGACGCGGACCTGCTGGAGGTCGCTGCCATCCACCCTCCCGGCCCGGCCGCCGACGGGGGCGCGATCACTCTCGACGTAAGGCACTCCGACATCACCCGGCTGCACCCCGGCGATCTGGTCGGCGCAAACCTCATCACAGCCTCTGCCCTGCTGGACCTGCTGACCGAGGATGAGGTGGCCGGGCTGATCGCCCTCTGGGCCGGCGCTGGGTGTCCGATGCTGCTGACTCTTTCGGTCACAGGTCGTGTCGAGCTGACCCCGGCGGATCCGCTCGATGGCTGCGTGGCTGCCGCTTTCGACGCCCACCAACGCCGCCTGACCGACCGGGGCCGTCTGCTCGGCCCGGACGCGGTCGCGCTTGCTGTCGAGCAGGTCGGCCGCCAGGGCGCGGAGGTCCTCGTCCGGCCTAGCCCCTGGCACCTGGGTGCCTTGCAGGCCAACCTGGCAGCTGAGTGGTTCACCGGGTGGGTGGGTGCGGCCTGCGAGGAAGAGGTCGAGCTCGCCGCCGAAGCCGAGCTCTATACATGCCGACGTCTGACGCAGGCAGCCGCCGGAGAGCTCGCCGTCACCGTGGACCACGCCGACCTGCTCGTCTCACCCGCTGACAGCGGGACGTCGAGCGTGTGCGCGCCCCGTTGCGCCTTCGTCGCCAGATAGCGGGCGTTGGCATCGGACAGGTGCACGGCCGTTGGCACCCGCGCGATCACGGTCACCCCGAACCGGCAGAGCTGCCGCGCCTTGTCCGGGTTGTTGCTGAGCAGGGCGACGTCTGACACACCCAGCGCCTGCAGCATCTGCGCGGCGACGAGATAGCTGCGCTCGTCCTCACGGTGGCCAAGCGCTAGATTCGCCTCATAGGTGTCCAGCCCCGCGTCCTGCAGCCTGTAGGCCTCGAGCTTGGCGTACAGGCCGATGCCACGTCCCTCCTGGCGC
This sequence comes from uncultured Solirubrobacterales bacterium, assembly GCA_963749545.1. Classification (GTDB taxonomy): domain Bacteria; phylum Actinomycetota; class Thermoleophilia; order Solirubrobacterales; family Solirubrobacteraceae; genus Palsa-465. The sequence goes on along the minus strand of CAVVNG010000018.1, from coordinate 682,876 downwards.
AGGTACAACAGAAAGCCACCGCACTCGTCGATGCGCTCGACTGCTTCGCGAAGCTGGGCTCCGCAATCGCACCGCTGGCTGCCGAACACGTCTCCGGTGAGGCACTCACTGTGCAGCCGGACCAGCGGCGCCCGCCCGCGTCCAGCCGACGTGATGGCGGCGGCCCGATCGCCCAGGCCGAACGCGAGGTGCTCCTGACCATCGACCAATCCATCGAAGCTGAACACTCGCGCGACCGTGCCGCATCCGTCGGCGAACCGCAGGGGCACGGGCACCTGGGTGCGGATCGTCGCGATGGGCAACGGGCGGAGCATCTAGCCTGGCCGGTCAGTCGTCCTGGAACCGCCGCGAGAGCGCGTAGCGCAGCAGCACCACGTCCCCGATCTGGCGGACCGCGGCGAGCGTCGCCCGGCGCCCGGGATTCCAGGGGAAGCGGCCATCGCACACGAACCGCGGGGCCCGCGAGTCGCCCACGAAGAAGGGAGCGACGACCAGCTGCAGCTCGTCCGCGAGGTTGTCGGTCAGAAACTGAGTGTGGACCTTACCTCCGCCCTCGACCATCAGCCGTTCCACGCCGCGGGCAGCGAGGTCCTCACTGATCGTGCGCATCTCGACCGGCTGGCCGGCGTCGACCACGGTCGCGATCGGTCCGAGCCGCGAGCGCGCGTCGATCACCCGCCGGCTCGCGCAATAGACGAGCTTTTCGGTCTTGCCCGTGGTGAAGAAGTCGGCGCTTGCGTCCAGCTCCACCCTCTCTGTCACGGTGACCTTGATCGGCGACGGCGGGACGCCACGAGCGATCCGCTCGTCGCGATGCGTTTTCGAGCGCACCACGAGCCGCGGATTGTCGTTACGCACGGTGGCCGCGCCCACGAGGATCGCGTCGCAGGACGCGCGCACGGCGTCGACCCGGTCGAAGTCGTCCTGATTGGAGAGCTCGAGACGCCGCGGCATCGCGCTGTCGAGATAGCCGTCAATCGACATGCTGCAGCTCAACAAGGTGTACGGGCGGTCAGGCATGTGCAGCTTGCTCCCGAAGCGGCCGCTCGGTGCGCCTGGAGACCCGGATGCGCCGGAACCATGCGACGAGAAGCACGGCGGCACCGGGCAAGCTGGCGAAGAGGACCATGACGCCGTAAACGACCGCGGTGGCAACGCCGCGTTGCGCGCCCAGACCAGCCGCGGCGAAGATCCATGCCGTCGCGCCCTCGCGCGGGCCCCAGCCGCCGACGCTCGGCAGCACCATGGCCGCCATCGCGAGCAACGCTAGCGGCAACATCCGGGGCGCCGACGCGGTGGCGCCGGCGGTCCGCGCGGCGATCAGGAAGGTGGTCGCGTGGCCGGCCATTACAACTGCAGACGCCAGCGCAACGCGCAACCAGGCCCCCCGGGCGAGCAGGCCGTCCCGGATGTCGCAAGCCACCGCGCTCCGGGTTCGCGCCCAGACGGACCGCGGGTTGCCGGGGCGCCTCCGAACCAGCAGCACAAGGCCGATCGCCGCGCCCGCCACCGCGAGCGCCACGACCGGCATGGACGATTGCACCGGGGAGGGCAGCGTGAGGAGAACGGCGAGCGTCAGGAAGACCTGCACGCCCTGCCCCGCTGTGCGTTCCCACGCGACCGCCCGCGCCGCCCGGCCGACATCGCTCACCTGCCGGCCGTGGCTGACCGCTCGGTGCACATCGCCCACGACCCCGCCGGGCAGAGTGAGATTGAGGAACATCGCGCGATAGTAGGCCGTCACCGCAGCCGGTAGCGAAAGGTCAACGCCGAGCCCACCAGCCACTGTCTTCCAGCGCCACGCGGAGCACAGCGTCGTCAGCATCACGACGCCGGTGGCCGCCGCCAGAGTGGGGCCGTCGATCGTGCGAAGTCCGTCGAGGAACGGGCCTGTACCCAGCCGCCATACCAACACGCCAAGCACGGCGGCGGAGCCCACGAGGCGCCCCCACGAGCGCGCGAATCGGCTCATGCCATCAGCTCACCGGCTCGAGGCTCCAGCCGCAGGGCGGCCGCGGACAAGTCGCGATGGCGCAGGAAGGGAGTCTTGAAGAATGACGCGAACACCCGCGCGAACACGATCGTCAAAGCCAGCGCCACGGCGGCCGTGACGAGGAAGGCGGGAACGCCTTGGTGGATGTGACTGGCCATGAGCAGCTCGTACACGACGATCAGGATCAGGGCGTGCGTGAGGTACAGGCTGTAGGACGACAGGCCCAGGCTGCCCCTCGGAGCGGCGACGGACGCTACCGATGTGAGGGGCGCAGGCTCGTCCGTCGGTGAGGACGCGCGGTCGGCAACGGCAGTGCTCAGAGCCGCCTCGGAAAGACAAGAACTAGGCATCACACCCCTGCGTCACCGCGAATTGGCGGCTCGCGGATGCGAATCGAAGGCGGCGAGGAAGCGGTCGCGGAAGGCGCTCATCGGCCAGACCGGCGCTTTCGAGCCGGGACGTAGGCCGCCCGACCAATCCCAGCCGGCGATGTCCTTGAGCACCGCAGGGTCGTGGGAGATGATCGAGATCGGCACGACGTGATTGGAGTTAGTCCCGCTGACGACCGGCAGCGGCTGATGGTCGCCCAGGACGATCATCACGAGATTCTTCTTGCCATAGTGCTGCACGAACGACGTCAGCGTGTTCAAGGAGTAGACGATTGACGTGCCGTACGCGGCCTTTACGCGGACCGGGTTGTTCCAGAACGACCCCGTCTCGTGGATCATCGGAACCCGGTTGTAGATCGAGCCATTGCCGACCTGGTTCCAGCCGACCTCCTCTGGGATACGGTTCCACGGCATGTGGCTCGACACGGTGTCGACCTCCGCAAACAGCGGCTGTCTATGAGTTTTCGCGAGCTCGAGACGGTTGAGCGCCGCGAAGATGTACTGGTCGGGCATCGAGGCATAGGTGAAGGTGGGGCCGTGATAGCCGACCTGATCGCGGCTGTAGACCTGGTCCCAGTGGTAGTACGCCTTCCCCTGCGGCCACTGGCGGTCGTTCGATGGATCGTCGTCGACTGTCCGCCACCCGGCCTGCTTAAACGCCTCGGCCAGCGTGAAGCGCTTGGCGGGTAGCAGCTGGTTGTAGCGGTCCTGGCTGTCGACCCAGAGTCCCGACTGCAGGCTTGAGTGCGCTAGCCAGCTGATGCCGCCGTAGGTCGCCGAGGTAAGGAAGCCGCTGCGAGCGGAGAAGCCGGCGCTCTGCAGGCGCTTGTCCCCCTGAGCAAGCGCCGCATCGACCTCGGGCGAGAAGGACGTTCCCTGTACCGCCTGCTGGCCGTAGGCCTCCACGAACACGAGCAGGACGTCCTTGCCACGCAGTGCGGTCAGCAGCCGGTTGGTGGGAATGCTGGCCATGGGGTCGTGCTTGATCTCGGCGGCGAACACGCCCCTGTCGTGGATGTCCGCCCGAACCGCATTGATCTCCTTGACGACCAGACTGGCGGAAAGCGTGGAGGCGATCGGCGTGTGGGAGATGAGCTGGGCGCCGAGCACCCAGCAGAGTGCCCAGACTGCGGCGAGCCCCGTGAGGATCCGCAGCGCCCAGCGGCGGTTGTCGGCCGCAACCCGGTTCAGCCGCAATATGGCCAGCGTCAGCACGACGATCAGTAGGACGGTGCCTGCCACCGCCCCCACCTCGATCAGCTTCGTCTCCGTCCCACCGACCAAAGAGCGCAACGTCTCGATCCCGTTCCCGAGCTGACTCGTGTCCCCAAGCGGGTCGTACGGCCGGTCGTAGAGCGTGAACATCTCGTAATTGATGACCTTCAGGACGACCACCAGCGCGAGGGCGAGTCCGCAGGTTACGGCCAGGATGCGTCGGGGGGTGCGGGGCAGGACGGCGGCCAGTGCGATCAGGACCAGGCCCTCGAGCGGGATCCTGAAGAACGCGTTCAGCGTGAGATCTTTCGGCTCGTAGGGAGCAACGAGGGCGGCCCAGACGAGTAGCGCGGCGATGATCGTGAGCACCACGCCAATCGCCATCCGCCTCCGGTTGCGTCTGGATCTTGGTCCGGCGGAGAAGGCGAGGGCAGGGCCGAGCTTTGGGGGGTCCGCGGTCGCCATCTCTGAAGTTTGCCTGGTGGTGTGGTGGCTCCACAGCCACCACACGTCTCGGCCGAACGACTCGGCCAGGAGAACAAGGGCAACGACGAGCGCCGCCTGCGTCAGCGGCTCGGGCAGGATGTTCGCCGCCGCGACGGTGAGGACGATCCCCTGTGTGGCAGCGACGAACTTGCGCCAGTAACGCGGCGGCAGCGGCTTGCGCATCCATGGCTGCGCCCACCCGGCGGCGAGAAACGCGTAGCGCGCCAAGCCGATGGCGAGCACCCACACGCCCGCCGAGCGGGCGACATACACGCTGAGGACGAGGATCAGGAACGCATCGACTTCACCGTCAAACTCCGCGCCGAAAGTCGCGGTAACTCTCGTTTGTCGCGCGACCCGTCCGTCCACGAAGTCGAGCGTGAGTGCCACCGAGCTGATTGACACCAGCAGCGCGACCGGAGCCGGGTGGGCGAACGAGTCAGCCACCAGCGCGGCCGCGCCGACGGCGAGCGACCCCCGGGCCAGCGTCACCCAGTCTGCGGCTCCCAGCCCATTAGCGTGATGACGGGAGAGGCCGTGCGCCAGGGCCGCGTTCATGATGACTGCGCTGGTGAGTCCGGCGACCCAACCTTCGGGGCTCAGACCGACGGTCCCGGCAAGCGCGGCCAGCAGCAGAACCTGGGCAGCGAGTCCAGTCAGCGGTCCGGCATGAACCGCTCGCATCGTGGGCCCCGGGCGCGACGCCCTCAGTGGCCGTGCGCTGGCTTCCATATGTCCCAGGACGCTACCGCGCTGCTAACCCTTCCCAGCGGCGGGCTGTCATTCTTCAGAGCGTGCTGGTTCAGAGGTACCCGCCGCACCGGGCTGCGCTGACCTTCCCATGAAGCAGGACGAGCGCGCGCCGTTCGTGCGGGCCCTGCTGCGAGCACGCACTGCCGCGTACCCTCCCGGCGAATTCGTCGAGCAGGAGGGGTTCATGCTCGCGGGAGAGATTCTGGCCCTCGCGCGCCAGGCCGGCATCGCACCCGGGATCTCCGTGCTCGACCTGTGCTGCGGAGTGGCTGGTCCCGGGCGGTTCATAACTCGGGAGCTGGGTTGTGCCTATCTGGGGGTGGACCTCAGCGCCAGCGCCATCGAGATCGCACGTGAGCGTGCGGGCGTTCTTCCGTGTCGCTTCAAGGTCGCGCCGATCCCCCCGATCCCTCGCGGCAAGTTCGATGCTGTGCTCTTGCTCGAGACCATGCTTGCGTTTCCCGAAAAGGAAACGCTGCTTCGGGAGATATCCAGGGTGCTCAGGCCCGGCGGGCGGTTCGCGTTCACCATGGAAGCGGGCCTGCCCCTCACCGAGGGAGAGCGCGCAAGGATGCCCGACGCCGACACAGTTTGGCTGACCCCTCTCGAAGAGATGCTCAGCTGCTTGGACCGAGTTGGACTGGTTGTTCGCTGGCAGAATGAATGCACTCGGTCCCACCGGGCCGTGGCCGACTCGCTGATCAACGCGTTTGCCGCCGAGGCTGGGGACATTGCCCCGCAGATCGGGCATCGCGCATTGGAGGAGCTGCTGGCCGCTCACCGCCTCTGGAGCGATTGGCTGCGCGAAGGTCGAGTACGCAAGATCGCCTTCGTAGCCGAGAAGGCCGATGTGACACCCACGTACGACACCGCGGCGTCGCGTCCACGTGAGCTCAAAGGCTCTGATTGAGGTGCCGAGGCAGCGCGCCGAGGGTTGGCCCGATCGAGGATTGCGGGCAGGTGTCTCGGCGCCTGGAGCAGGCGCTGATCGCGGCCCGGGAATGGGTGGTGCGGGTCGCGCCGCATCGGATGGGAGCGTCGCGCCGGGGGGGCGTGGGTCGGGCAAGTCTGATGAGTCGGCATGGACCGCGGCCCACCTGGGAGCGATGAAATGCTTGCGGTGATTCGTCGGGCGCGGTCGCCGTGTCGATAGTGGAGGCAGTTGAACCCGCGATGAGTCTGGTGCAGGGCCGCGGGACCTCGGATTGTCGCTACGAGCACGAACCCCAGATTCGGTTCTCACCAAGGTCCCTCCCCGGCGGGTCGCTCATCATCAACCGTCGGGAAGGAGACAGCAGTGGATCAGATCCATGATCGGGTGGCCGGGCTGGATGTGCATCGCGACAGCGTCGTCGCGTGCTTCCGCAGGCTCGGCCCCAAGGGGGGCGTGGTTCGCGAGAAGGAGCGGTTCACGACCACCACGGCCGGGCTGCAGGTGCTGGAGGCGTGGCTGGCTGATCGGCAGGTGGAGCTGGTGGCGATGGAAGCGACGGGCGTGTATTGGAAGCCTGTCCTGTATGCGCTGGAGTCCCGGTTCACGGTGTGGCTGTGCAACGCTCGAAACGTTAAGAAGGTTCCGGGTCGCAAGACCGACCTGACCGATGCCGAGTGGCTGGCTGATGTGGCGGCGCACGGGATGGTCCGCCCGAGCTTCGTGCCGCCGCTGGCGATTCGTGAGCTTCGCGAGCTGACGCGCTATCGCAAGACCCAGATCGACGCTCGCGCGGCTGAGATCCAACGCTTGGAGAAGGTGCTCCAGGACGCCGGGATCAAGTTGACGTCGGTCGCCTCCCGGGTCCTGACCCAATCCGGGCGGTCAATGATCGAAGCGCTGATCGGCGGCGAACGGGAAGGCGCGAGGCTGGCCGAGTTGGCGAAGGGCAAGATGCGGCCGAAGATCGGAGCGCTGACCGAGGCGCTGACTGGCCACTTCGGCTCCCACCACGCCGTGGCCTGCCGTCGCATCCTTGGTCACCTCGACTTCCTCAACGAGTCGATCGCGGCTCTGACCGAGCAGATCGATACACGCACTGCCGCTTTCGGGGCGGTCTACAAGTCGCTGCTTCCGGTTCCTGGCTTCGATCGCCTCACGATCGACGTGATCATCGCCGAGACCGGTGCTGACATGTCCCGGTTCCCGAGTCCCGGTGATCTGGCGTCCTGGGCCGGCGTGTGCCCAGGCAGCTACGAATCGTCGGGCAAACGCCGCAATGTCAGCACCACCCGCGGCAACCAGTGGCTCCGACGTGCGCTGATCGAGTCCGCCCGAGCCGCAGCCCGGACCAAGGGAAGCTACTTCGGCGCCCAGTACCGCCAGATCGCTCGCCGCCGCGGGCCCAACAAGGCAGCCGTCGCCGTCGCCCACTCGCTCCTCGAGCTGGTATGGCATCTGCTGAGCACCGGCGAGGTGTTCAAGGACCTCGGCGACGACTACTTCACCGCCCGCCAAGACCCCGAGCGCCGAGCTCGCCGTCTCATCGCCCAGCTCGAAGACCTCGGCTACACCGTCACCCTCCAAGCAGCCCCAGCCATCCCCGCATAACCACCTCCGAAACCGCACCGGTCCGAACTCGGCATCGCCCCGAGCAGGTTCCGCACGCCCATCTTTCCCAACCTCTCCCGCGACCAGACGGAGCATTTCACCCCAGATCGACTCGCTCGGGATCGCTCGAGCGGTCCTAGGACGGCGTCGAGTGCTTTCCGGTCGCATATCTGGATGAGCAGGCGATGGAGATCCGCCTGCTGCCGGCCCTGCGCAGGACGATCGCCTCCGTAGCGACGCTCATGCGTCGCGATGCCACAGGCTCTCTGCGCCTCAGTACAGCGTGGCGTGACCTGAGGTGCCGTCGCTGTACTTCCAGGTCACCACCTTGCCGGGCCCGGACCTCAGGGACGAGACCACCACGGAGTTGGAATCGTTGGAGAGTAAGCGAATGTGGTTCTTGCGGACCTCGCCGAACACATTCGGGGGTGCGCTCTGGTAGGAAACCGCCCAAGCCACAGCACCGTCGGACTTGAGCGCGAGCTTGCCGACATGTCCACTCGCGTCATAGGGAAAGTCCGTGTCGTGATCACGCCCATCCGGGATGAACAGCTTGGCAACCATTGTTTCGAAGCCCTGGGACACCGTCTTGGTCCAGGCAACCCACTTTCCCGCCAGCGCGAAGTGACTGTGGCGAGGTGAGGCGCCAGCCAGCTTCCGAGTCTTGCCGTTCCGAATCAGGCAGGCGAACACGTTGCCGTGCTTCGCGTAGACGCGCGCGAAATTGTCCGACGCGATTGTGGAGGAGTGCGACGCGCTGCACTTGTTCTTCGCCCCGGCGCTCGACGGGGCGAGCAACAGCATGAGCAGCGCCGCGGCTGCGAGTCCGAGCATGTAACAGCGATTCGTGCGCATCCGTGGACCTCCCAGGTGCCCGCCAACGGTGCTCGATATATACCACAAGGCCGCCGACCTGCCGCAAGATGCCGGCATCTGGACGCGCGTAGCGCTTAGGACGGCGTGACCCACGCCGATGCGACGTGATCGGCCGCCGATGTGGGAATTCGACGCGCGCCTGCGAGCGTCGGCACGGTCCCGAGGGGCCCGCGCCACCGCTCGAGGCTGCTTACGCCACCGCCCGAAGAGAGGCAAGCCGCACTCGGGTGCGGGGTGCAGAGGTAGGTCGCCTCGCGCGGTGCGCTCTGCTCGGCGGCTCCGCTGAGGATGGTTGGCCTGCTTGGCCTTGTTGGGGGATCCGGGCCGAGTTACGTTTCCGAGATGATCGTTCTGTTGGTCGCTGTGGAGCTGGCTTTGGTCGCGGTCTGCATCGTGTCCGGGCTCGCCATGGGGCGGCGATCGCACTTCTGGGCTCGTGTGTTGCTCGGTTGTCTCTTGCTGCCGTCTTCGGTCCTGTTTCTCGCGCTCGTAGCGCCGCAGCAGGCCGCCGTCACTCTCGCGTGGCTGATTCTTATGGCGACGTTCATCGTCGTCCCGGTCTTGTCGTGCCAAAACTCGGAGCCCCTTCCGAGTCCTTCTTCTGATGGCGACGACGGCGGGGGGCCCGGCCCGGATGGCCACCCGCGTCCCCCGAGCCGCCGAGCGGAGGCGTTCCTCTCCCGGATGCTGACCCGTCGCCCGAGCCCCAAGAGCGCTACGCCACGAACGTGATCGTCCAATTCCGCGGATGCTGCGCGAGGGAACCGGGACAGGTCCGACTTGGCGGCGACTCGGCGCGAGGTGCCCAGGTCGGCCGTGGACCCGAGCAACCGGTAGCTTTCGCGAGAGCGTCCCCCACCGATGATTTCTCTTCGATCCGGTGGTCTTGGTTCACATGACACCAACAACGTGCCACATGTCCATCTCACTTGACGGCTTCGTCGCGGGCCCCGATCAGAGCCGCGACAACCCGCTCGGCGTCGGCGGCCTGGAGCTCCACCACTGGCACCTGGACGAGCCCTTCCATGAAGCCGACGCCCGCGTGCGCGGCGAGCTCATGACGCCCTGCGGAGCGTACGTGATGGGCCGCAACATGTTTGGCCCGGTTCGGGGCCCGTGGGACGTGAACTGGCGCGGGTGGTGGGGCGACGAGCCGCCCTATCACGCTCCTGTGTTCGTTCTCACCCACTACCCGCACGACCCGATCGCGATGGAGGGCGGGACGACGTTTCACTTCGTCACCGAAGGCTTCGATGTCGCCTTTGAGCGCGCGAAGGCGGCGGCCGGCGACCTCGGCGTCGATATCGCCGGTGGCGCCTCCACCGTGCAGCAGGCGTTCGCGGCGGGCGTGATCGACGAGCTTATGCTCGACGTCGTTCCCGTTCTGCTCGGCGCCGGCGAGCGCCTGTTCGACGGAGTGCAGGACCCCGGCCTACAGCCAGTCGAGGTGATCGACTCCCCGCGTGCGACGCACGTTCGCTACCGCATCGGCCGCTGACTCGCTGCCTCACGGCAGAAGCAGATCTGACAGGTTCGCGGATCAGCTCTGACGGGGTCATCCCCTCCGATTGCGCGCGTTCGATGAGCTGGCGACGCAGCTCTGGCGCTGGCTCCGATCGGCGCGCTCCTTGACCACCGAGCCAGGGGTATCGGCGGTCGTGGCCTCGTCATGTCGAAGGCGCCAGCGTTGCGCTGGCGGGACCGGTGGTTTGGTCGCGTCCTATTTGGGCGAGGCTAGGCGGGGGAAGACCTGGGTCGCGATGTTGCGCAAGGCTGTCAGGGTCTGTTCTGTGGATGGCTTTGCGTTGGGGTCGGTCAGCTCGGGCGGGATCGCGAGCCCCGACTGTTTTGCGTGCTCGAGCATCCCGCTGCCCGCGGTCTTGCCCAGGACGCTCAGCGCTCGTCCCATCTGCACCATGTCCATCTGAAACTGCGGTACCGGTAGCGGCTTGACGTCCGGCCAGCCAGCGGGGTCGCGCGGACTTTCGCGGGAGAGGAGGTGGTCAAACGCAGCGGCGGCGGCATCGCGGGCCGTGAACGCGTCGCCGAGATCCCAGACCTTGCGCAGCGTGGCGATCATCGATGTGTGCCGGTGCTCCTCGTTGATCACGATGCCCTCATCCACCCACGGCGAGACGATGATCGCCGGCACCCGGTACCCCGAGCGGTCGAACTTGAAGTCCAGTTGGCCGGCTGGCGCGCTCGGATCGGGGGGCGGCACTGGCCCTGGGGGGACGTGATCGTAGGTCCCGCCGGGCTCATCCCAACCGATAAAGAACAGCGTGTTGTAAGCATTGGAGCCCTCAGGCGAAGCCGTGGACCGGATCGTGCGGTAGATACGGGCCAAAAACGCCTCGCCGCCGGCAATCGATGAGGGCGGGTCCATCGGGAGATTCACGTCATCGGGGATCAGTGACCGGCCGAACGCGGGGTGATAGTCGCTGTGGCCGGAAAGCATGTTCGGTTCGATCAAGCTGAGGTCCGGCAGCGTGCCGTGAGCGGCGTCGCGTTCGAACTCGGAGTAGGGCACGAAGTTCGTGGCCAGTCGGTCCTTTAGACGCGGCATGTGGATTAGTCCCGTGAACGACAGCGGCATCGGTTCCTGCACGTACACCTTCCACGTGCGCCCGTGTGCCTCGAGGCGATCGAACAGCGTCTCGGCCGTGTTGTGCTGTGTGAAGTTCGACACTGGGCTGTTGATGACGAACCCCGACGAGCTCGCAGCGGTCCAGAACGACCATATGGTTCATCGGATTGCCTCTCCGGAGGCCAACTCCCGCCGGTCGAGAGTGCCCTATGAGCCCGATCGGGCACCGCGTTTTGGCTGATGCGATGGGCAGGCGGGCTTTGGCCGTGCGACCATCGTCGAATCCTCGTGCGATAGGCCAGAAGCGGATCTTGCACTTCTAATGGATATACGAGCAACGCTGGGACAGTTGACAGATCGGGTTGTCAGCGATCCGCGGGGCCGCCTAACTAAAGCGGCTCGGCCTTCGCTTGACGGTCAATCCACCGAGAACAGTGCTGCAGAAGCGGCAGGCAGTCGCGACGCTAGAGCTGCCCGAAACCTACCGCGACCTCTTGCGCCGAACCGCCAGCCGGATACAACCCTTACGAGGACATGTATACCGGCGATGGTCGCCGTTACTTTAGCGTCGGGATGTCCGCGATTCGCTGCGTAGATGACGCGCTGAGAACTTGTGATCTCGCCGATCCGACTACGATTCTCGACCTACCCTGCGGCTTTGGCCGCGTCATGCGGGTGCTAGCCGCTCGGTTCCCCGACGCGAAGATCACAGCATGCGATATTCGACCCCGTGCTGTGGCCTTCTGCGTACGCAGGTTCAAGGCCGAGGGTGTCATCTCCGCACGCGACTTTGACGAGCTGAGGTTTGGGCGACAGTTCGACCTGATCTGGTGCGGGTCCCTGCTTACGCACATGAACGCGGCGCAGTCGCTCGCGCTGCTCGACCTGTTCGCACGCAGCGCTCGAGTGGGCGGCTTGTGCTGTTCACGACCCACGGCGAGGGCGTCGCCAGCAGCATCACCGAGGGTAACTCTACCTACATGCTCACGCCACAGGACGCTAGATCGGCTGCCGAGGCTTACCAGCAAGTCGGGTACGGCTACGCCGATTATTCGTGGGAATCTGGCTACGGCATCTCGTTGATGTCACCGCGCTGGGGAAGGAAGCAAATCGAAGGGCGACACGCCCTGCGAACGGCCCGTAATCGCGTATAGCGCAGGATCGAACCGGAGGCCTTAAGCGGGCCAGCGCGCTCGAAGAGACCTTCGCTCGGGTTCTACGGCGTTCAGGCGGCGGGATCTCCCCATCCCAGACGCTCGTAATGGCGCCTTGGGATGGCCGCGCCCCGCCGCCGTAGCCTCCTCGACAAGGCGGTCGAACTCCGACCGCATATGGTTGCTGGTCGTGGCGGCGACCGCCGGGACGATGCTATGAGGGGACCGCGGCGCTAAGCACCTCGTGGGTGGGTGGGACACTGGCCGATTGAACTTGAAAGGAGCCGTTGTCAGAGCGTGAGAGAATGGAGCCACACACCGGCGGGCGGCCGATGCGATGCGAAGGCCGCCCGCCCCCTATCCGCCTCGTAGTCGAACCGGGTCGGCTTGCCGCGCTTGAGCTGCGCGTACTGGCCTCAACGGCGGCCAATCGGGCGGCGGCGTTCCGCTGGCGTCGCCGCCCCGTAGCCTATTGAGCGATGGCTGTGACTGAGAAACTTCGCAGGCTCTCAGCTCTCTGTGAGAGGCGCCTTGATCACATCTGGCAGCCCTGCGTTGACGTTGGTTATCGGCGACAACTCGAAGCCGGATTCCGTTGAGGCGGGAGTTTGGCTCATGCAATCAGGATTGTCGATTGATTGAGCGCTTAGCGTTGTCGATGCCTCAGTGCCGTCTGCGCCAACATTCGTTGGCCTTTCCAGGGTATTCAAGGACCCCGAGTAGACAAGCCACTTACCAGACGTGAACTCGACTGGAGAATTGTCCGGTCCCTCACCGTCGTTCAGCCAGCCAGTGCCGACATTGCCGCACGGGCCCGTGTACCAGATCTGCGCCGGAAGAAACTGACCAGTCCATGGAATGCTCACCTGGTAGCTCTTCGAGGTGAGAACGGTTACGCCAAACTGGTCAGACTCGATCACGCGCCCGAGGGTGACGCCATTGGCGTCGCTGACTGTGACCCCAGAGCCTGCCGGGCCAGCCGGCCCTGTGAGCCCCTGCGGTCCTTGCGCGCCGGTGTCGCCCTTGAGCCCCTGCGGTCCGGTCGCGCCGGTGTCGCCCTTGAGCCCCTGCGGTCCGGTCGCGCCGGTGTCGCCCTTGAGCCCCTGCGGTCCGGTCGCGCCGGTGTCGCCCTTGAGCCCCTGCGGTCCGGTCGCGCCGGTGTCGCCCTTGAGCCCCTGCGGTCCCTGCGGTCCGGTCTGGTTCCACTGGATCGGGCTTTCCAACGCGGTGCAGTGGGCACTGGTGCTGGGATCGATCACCCGCAACCGTCCGATCGCCTTCGAATAGCATCCGTGGATCACGCCGCCTGAGTCGGGGATCGTCGCCCACGCGACCCCTCCGAGCGCAAGTACCAGCGCTGCCACTGCGACCGCCAGCGCTGGCGAAACCCGAAATCGGCCAATCCTCATCGTGTCCTCCTATCGTCGTAGGCTCGGCCGTCTTCCTCGGACTCGAGCCGAATTCTTCCCTCAGGGGGCCTCCAGCGGCGCCGACGCAGCACCCAGCGCGGCGAATCGAGACGACCCACCCGGGCAGCGCCTGCGACGGCCCTCATTACTCCCGAGACGCTGGCCAACATTACGCTAACGCTTTACAGTGAAGAGTGTCAAGGCCTGTTTTCGTGTTTGATACGCGAGCAGAGCTTTGACAAATAATCAGTTACCATGATGTGCGATCAGTAGCACCGGGTAGGTCTACGTAGGTCTCTCCGTCACCCAGTCTGTTTGTGACCAGAGATCGTGTGAAGCGAGCGCCGCATGGGTCGGGCACCGCGTCAACAAGCGCACCACCGCAAGACCGTTCCCGTGTTGCACTTGGCCTGGCGCACTGGGAATGCCGTAACCCCTTGACGCTGAGCTAGGTTCTGCCTGCCGCCGAACTCAACACTCCTGCGCCGGTGCTGGTCGCTTCCCCCTCGATCGACAAGCGCCACTCGTCAGCGACTGTTTCTCGCCTAACGATCGCAAGGTCAGGGAGCCGGTCCGCATTCCGTTTGCGGTGTGTCGGGCGATTATGGCCTTCATTGGTACGCCAAACACCTTTTGGTGTATGATGTAGCGATATGATCGCGCTTTTCGCTGAATCTGATCCTCAGGTTCATGCGATGGGCGTGACTAAGCGAGTGCTGGCCTATGTGCGCGTGAGCACCGAGGAACAGAGAGGAAGCGGGGCCGGACTAGCAGCACAACGTGCGGCGATCCTCGCTGAATGCAAACGCCGTGGCTGGCACTTGGTGGATGTGATCGAGGATGCCGGGTACTCCGCCAAGGACTTGAAGCGACCTGGTGTTCAGATCGCGCTCGAAGCGCTCAAGTCTGGAACAGCGGATGCGCTCGTCGTCGCAAAGCTCGATCGCCTCAGTCGATCGATGCTCGATTTCACGGCCCTGATGGCCACGGCGCAGAAACAGGGCTGGGCGCTCGTTGCCCTTGATTGCGCCGTCGACACGACAACCCCTGCGGGGGAAGCGATGGCGAACGTCCTGGCCACCTTTGCGCAGTTCGAGCGTCGGCTGATCTCTCAGCGGACGAAGGACGCGCTTGCCGCCAAGAAGGCTCAGGGTGTTCGTCTTGGTCGGCCTCGCCAGCTTTCCCGGAAAGTAATCAACAGGATCCTCCGTGAGCGGGAGCAGGGCAAGACGTTGGCAGCTATCGCCGAGGGCCTTAACCGGGAGGGAGTCGCTACCGCGCAGGGCGGAGCAAAGTGGTACCCCTCCAGCATCGCCGCCGTCCTCCGATCTGTCTCGTTGGACTAGCTGACCGTTGGATTAGCTGTGACAAGTTCGCCAGACGAGTACGACCCCTTCCTCGATGGCTGCACTCGCGAATCGATTCAGGACTGGGCACGACGCGGGATCTACCCACCGCCATACGCCGGGGACATAAATTCGCTGCAACAACAAGGAATCTTTGCCCAAGACCCTGACGACTGAACGCTTACGTTTTCAGCCGGGGTTGGGCTGTCGACCGCAGAGGCCGAGACCTCGCCGGGACCTACTTTTCTACCGGACCCCGGCAACGCCATACGGCAGGTCAAGCATCCGGATCGAGTCCGAGAAGCTGCACCATCAGAGACTCGATTGCCTCTAGGCCTCGCGGCGAAGGACCACGTCCCAGGTCATATGCAGCCCGGGGGTAATCCCTATCCAAACGTCGCGCGCGCGAACCGGCCGAACAGTAGTTCTGTGACGAAGACATTCGGCAAATCACCGTCGCAAACGCGTCGCTATCGCGTCATTGTTAGAGCAAGAACAAGGAAGGAACCCAAGGGGAACGGGTTGCTGTGAACCCGAGGCTACACAATGCGTGACCAGCAGCCACTGCGGAACTGGAATTCAATCCAGCGAATTGCAAGGGTGGTTCGCAGCCGGAGCCAGGAACCTGTTTGTAGGTTCGCGGTCCATCAAGGTCGCCGATGGAGAGAGCCGCGAGCGACAACCAATGTGGACCTTCGCGGGCGTTTACATTCGTCACCGATACCACACCGAGTTCCGTCGGAAGGAAGCAGAGGCAGCAGTTCGTCGCCATTGGAGAAAGAGCAAACAACCTACTAAGGAAAGAAGGCGGTATGCGCCTCAGAATTTTATCCTTATTGCAGCAGTCGCGGCAGGGGGACTGGCTCTCGCTGGGTTCTGCTAGTAGCAGCCAAGCCAATCGGTTCTAGCTTATAGCAGTAATTGGGCAGGATACGTAGATAAGTGCGAAGATTGGTATTGGTGTGAAGTTCACGGAGGTTTCATCCGTTCATGACCTGAATTCAGGACATAACTTCTCGACGCAATAACAAAGCCCCCGTGAGCGCAAGCTCGCGAAGCTTTCAGGCATTGACCGTGAAGAATTGCCGGCCGTTCTTGACCAGCACGATTGGAGGCGTGCAGACCGAGCATCGGGTAGCGCCTGGTACTCCGCGTGCAAGTCAAGGAAGGGGAGATGTGATGAAGGTGCGAAGGACAATTCTGGCGATCGGTGTGACGGCGTTAATGCTGGCATTCGCTGGCAGCGCAGCTGCGAGTCCATCGCTGACGAAGTACGGGGGGGTGTCTGCGACGCCACCGGCCTCGCAGGTGCAGCTCCGGTCGAACTACCTGATCTGGTATCAGACGCCGATTCACGTGGTGCGACTCATCCTCTACGGGCATCGTCGTGCCCCGGACGGCTCTCGCTACTACTACGTGTACGCGCGGGGACTACCCCACGACGGCTGGATCGAGCGAGACGGTCTCTACTTGTACCACCGGTTCTACGTGAAGGCCGAGAGCCTTCGCAGCCACTGGTACACGGCGACGGTCACGGTGACGGGCAAGTATTCGCTCGCCTATCGGATGTATCGGATGTAGGGGGGGCATGTTGATGAGTTTGAGTGCTTCGATCCGGCGTGCGGCTTTGCGAATCTGGGCGATGTTGAGTAGTCCGGAGCGGGCGTCCTCGAGCAACCTCGTGTACGCGATCGCCGATCCGTCTTCGGACTGGGCATACAGGGCGAGATCAAGGCCTGCGTTGATCGAACTCAGCGCTGGCGACGGTTCTGCGGCGATCGCTGGCGTTTGCAGATCGTCGCTGATGGTTAGGGGATGGGCTTGTCCGATCGCGATCGGAAGCTCTCGGTGGTAGATCTCAGGCGACATCACGGCAAGGGAGGGCTCCGGAGAGGTTTGGATAGCTGGCGCTACTGATCATCACCAGGGCGGCGGGATTGGAGGCGCAGGTTGCGTAGGTTTGGTAGTCCGCCCTCAGCTCGTTTGACGAGGCCGAGATCGAGACGGGTGCGACGTCTGTGCTCGTGATCGCGCGGCCGAGTCCCGGGAAGTGCTTCAGGGTGTAGGCCACGCCTGTGGAGGCCAAGCCGCTGGCGAAGGAGCATGCGCGTGCGGCGACCACGGCCGCGTTTGAGCTGAACGATCTGCTGCCCAAGAACGACCCTGAGGCGTGCTCGACGTCGGCGACCGGGGCGAGGTCGACGTTGACGCCGACCGAGCGCAGCCGCCTCCCGGTGGCAGCGCCCTCAGACTGTGCGATGCCGTTGGAGCTCATGTCGCTCGCGGCCAGAGTGGGTGGCCCGATGAGCCGCCGGACCTCCCCGCCTTCTTGGTCGGTCATGATCAGGAGCAGCGGGTTCCCGCCCTCACGGGCGGCGTTTTGGAGCTCGCGAATCACGCTGTGAGTGGCGCTGAGGCCGTTGACCGTGTTGTCTCCCAGCAGGATGACTCCGCCGATTTCACCGGCCCTGATGCGGGCGAGAAACGTCGGTGAGGGCCGCGGTCCGACGAACCGAGCGATGATCAACTGACCGAGCATTCGACCGAGGTCGGGGGTCCTCGACGCTGCCGATTGCGGCGTGGCGCGAGTGGATGTGTGTGGAGGCGTCGTTGCTGGATGGGTTGGGGAACTGCGCTCGACTGTGGATCGCCCAAGTGCGGCGGCTGCAGAGGGTGAGCTGTTGGCGTGAGCGGCGTGGCGAGACGCTCCCGAGCGTGCGATCACAAGCCCAGCCGCGGCGAGCATGGCCAGGCCCACGAGCAGCGCCAGTCGGCGTCGGCCAACCTCGAGGAAGAAGCGACGCGACCGGCGTCTGCGGGCTCTGGTTAGGTGGGGCAATGGGAGTCGCTCGTCGGAACGACCGTCGCCGTGAGGCTGTTGTCGACCGGGTTGTACCGCCACGCGCCGCCGACCGAGATCAGGTTGGCGGTTCCGGTGAACTCGCGGCACTGAGTGTCGCTGCCCGGGGTTGGGTTGCGATCGCGGGCGTAGAAGTCAACCGACACGTTCGCAGTTCCCGATGAATAGCTTGGATGGCCGATGGAGATGATGTTGATGCCCGGATTGGCGGCGGCCCGGGCCGACGGCCAGCTCGGGTTCTGCTGCCGGTAGCTCGTTGCCATCAGGCTGAACGCCTGCTGGTACTTGCCAGAGCCAATGTTCTCGAAATGCCGACGAATAACGGTTGCAGGCCCTAGCGTTTGCGCCGGGCGAGGTGAGGACGGCGCGGTACTAGTCGGCGGAGGAGTGGCGGGACTGCTACTCGTTGGGGGGACGTTCGGTACCGGTGAGGGCACCGTCGTCGGCGGCGCGGAGGAAGCGGACACTGGTGCTTGCGGGCTCGACCTGGCCCCGGTGCCCGCTCCTGTAGCTGAGCCAAAGACACCGCCGACGTACAGCGCCACGCCAAGCACGACAAGGACCAGTACGGCTGCGATCCCGATCCCGATCAGGATCGGTCGATCCGACCGCCCGGCGGCTGGTGCAGCCGGAATCGGAGCGGGCGTGACCGGCGTGGCTGGTGGCGTGGCAGCAGCCCGCAGCGGCGGTGTGACGGCGGCTGGTGGGATCGCGGCAAGCGGCAGGGTGTCCGCCGGACGGCCCCCGTTTCCGGGTGCTGCGGTGCTCACGCCAGCTTCCGGTAGTCGCGTACCGCAGTCGAAGCAGAAGCGGGGTGGCTCGTCATAGCGTCGTCCGCACGACGGGCACTCGACCAGCGTTGTGGTGGTCGCCATGATCGCCTCCTCAGCCAGTCCCGCCCAGTTGCCAGCTGGTTAGCCCGGTAGCGAAGTTGATCGTCCCCGTATAGCGGTAACCGCTACTCGTCCCGTCGCTGTTGGTCTGATACTCGGCGCTGCAACTGTACGTTCCGGTCGCTTTGCTCAGGTCCTGGGAACTGCCGCCACTGACAGGTGTGCAGACCGTGCTAGTCGGCGCGCCGCTGAACAACAACCCCTGGTTGGCCTTCTGCGTCGCGTCCTTCGTGATCGCATCCTGGAGCCCAGTCTCGAGGCTCTGGCGGCTACTGACTTCGGCTGCCTGCGCGGCTCGCCGCGCTGCCTGTGCCCGCGCCGTCGCGGCCGCTGCGGCCCGCTGGTGCTGTGCAGCAACCTGATCATCGTGATGCAACTTGATCGCGACGGCCACTCCAGCGCCACCGAGGACTAACAGGACCGCAAGCCCGGCCAGCGCCCACTTGACCCGCGTCGAGAATCCGGAACGCCCGCCCCCGCTGAACCGCCGACCGCAATAAGGACAGAACTCCCCCGCAGTCTGCGACGGCGCCGCGCAATGCGGGCACAGCCGCGCCGGGGCCAGCCCGACCTGACCGGCACCGCCACTCGGTGATCCGGTCGCGATCGAACCCTCCACGGCCGGGATCTCCAAACCGGATCCTGCACCCACGCGATCGCTGCCACCCGCGCCATTCCGGAAGGTCCCGCCGGTCTCGCGGGGTCCTCCCTCATCATCTTTCCTCCTCAGCGCTCAGAACAGCCAATCGGCCATCGACCCCAAGCTACGCCCGAGCGAGAGACGGGACATCGGAGCAAACCCACGCAAAGCTGGCCAAAACTACGGAACAGCAGCCCTCGATTAGCCCGGCCAACACCGGCTAACCGCAGCGGGGCGAGGCTTCACGGCGCACCGCGATCCGAGCTCTGCAACGGTCACGGTGGTAGTGAACGTCAATGAAGCGCTCCCGCCCTGGGGGTACCCCGAAAAGTTGCAAGGCATCGCATTGTGACGGAACTGATTCGCAGCGTGGGGCCCCCTCCCCCGCAACAAAATGGGACTCCGCGGGCTCCCGTCTTGACGGGACTCCTTGCGGGGTTACTCGTTAATAATTCTCAGCTTGCCATACGACGTCGTCGACTTTGAAGCCTCGGCCAACACCTGAGAGGCACGGCGGTCCAATCGGACCTCACGCGAAAGCCGGGGCCCCTTCCAAATCGCGAAATGAAGTCCCAAGAGATCGCGTGCAGGGAGCCTTTTGTTACGGAACTTCGCTCCGACCAATAAGGGACATCCCTGTTGCTAGTCGCCAGGCTGAGGCGAATCGGGATCGTCGCCGAGGCCGCGCTCGATTTCGGCCAGATTGAACGCTTTTGCGAATTCGCCCGCCCATGTCTTGCCCGGCGTCTTCCCGGCAGGGCCGACCTCCGCGCAGGTGGCCCTCTCCCGCCCGTCAGGGCCGAAGTCGAAAACTGTTTGGTAGGACTTATCGTACAAAGCGCTAGCAAGCACGGCCCGCAGTTCCTCAGCTGACAGGTCCAGCACCTCCCGCGCGGCCTCCTCTGGAGCCAGCTGCTGCAACGAAGCGAGGATCGCCTCTCCACGGTTGAGCTCGGCGTACTGGATCTCATCGTGCCGCTTCTCGAATTCAAACTGAACGCGACGGTCAAAGAGCATCGTCACGGCCTCCATGGTAGAGGGCGCGGTGAGCCGCGCCCTTCACTTCTTCAAAGCCTTGGTGGTATACACCCATCACTTCACCCATCACTTTCTGCAGATCTTCAATCGTCAGCCGCGCCAGCGCGCGACCGCTTTTGGATTACCCGCAAGCGGGATCGCTGACATGCTTAAGCCGCAGGCTCCGACGATCACGCTTCGCATGTCGATGACTATCACCGACGGAACCGTGCGTCAAGGGTAAAAGCCGGGAAAGTGCTGTACATATTACTACGTTACTCGTTGAGACACATTTTGACACTTAATGACACCCACGTTGACATTTTTGCTGCGCCAGTTTGTCACTAATGCTGGTCGGTTTTGACACTTAGCCTAAGCCGGCAGATCGCCTTTCCAGCGACCAGGCACGCGACCAGCCGACAGTTCTACGAAACCGACCTTAGGGCTCCAGACTTAGTTTGTGAAGGGATTGGGCTGGTTATGTAGAACTGGGGGTTGTGGTCGATGAGCGCGCGATCGGTGAGCGGTATCGGCTTTTGAACGCGCACGGCGCGTTGGATGAGCGCACGCGCCGGTTGTGGGCGGCGGCGGAGGCGCGCTCGGCGGGTTATGGAGGTCTCGCGGCGGTGGTCAGGGCGACGGGGATCTCAGAGTCCACGGTGCTGCGTGGTCTCGCTGACCTGGACTCTGAGGAGCGGCCGTCGCCTGGGCGCGTGCGCCGGCATCCTGGGCGCACGCCGATCCTCGAGCGCGAGCCTGGACTGGCTGAGGATCTGGAACGGCTGGTGGATCCGGTGACCAGGGGCGATCCGGAGTCGCCGTTGCGGTGGACATCGAAGAGCGGCGCAAAGCTCGCCGAAGCGCTGCGGGAGATGGGTCATGAGGTCGTGGAGCGGACGGTGCTGCGGCTGTTGAAAGCCAAGGGGTACAGCCTGCAGGCGAACAAGAAGGCGCGGGAGGGTTCCCAGCATCCCGTTCGCGATGCGCAGTTTCAGCACATCTCCGAGACCGTCAGCGAGGCGCTTGCGGCTGGCGAGCCGGTGATCAGCGTGGACGCGAAGAAGCGAGAGCTCATCGGCGATTTCAAGGCGGTCGGCCGCGAGTTTCAGCCGAAGGGCAGGCCGGTCGAGGTCCGCGGGCACGACTTCAAGGACAAGCAGCTCGGGCATGCGATCCCATACGGCGTCTACGACCTGGCGACAGACGAGGGATGGGTGAGCGTCGGGATCACGAGCGACACCGCTCAGTTCGCCGCGAACACGATCATCAGCTGGTGGGAGCACCTCGGCAAAGACCGCTACCCGGTCGCCGACACGTTGACGATCACCGCCGATTCCGGCGGGTCCAACAATCCCCGCACCCGGCTCTGGCGTCACGAGCTGCAACGCATCGCCGACACGACCGGGCTACGGATCCGCGTCTGCCACTTCCCGCCGGGCACCTCGAAGTGGAACAAGATCGAGCACCGCATGTTCAGCTTCGTCAGCCTCAACTGGCGCGGCAAACCACTCGAGAGCCTCGAGATCATCGTCAACCTGATCGCCGCGACCACGACCAACACCGGCCTGAAGATCTACGCCCGCCTCGACGAGGAAAGCTACGAGCGAGGCATCGACGTGACCGACGAGCAACTCGCCGCCGTCAACATCACCCGACACACGTTCCACGGCGACTGGAACTACACCGTGATCCCTTCACACACTCAGTCGTGAGCCCTTAGGTCGGTCTAGCGACCGAACCCAGCGCGTCAATGCCCTGATCTTCAGTTTTCAAAGCTCGTGCAGCCCCCCGGGCGTCGAGAGTCGACCCGCTGCCACCGCTCTCGGGTCCGTCGACCACGGGGGCGAGACCTCGCGGAGGCTGGCTCTGGACACCCCCAGAAGCTCCGTGTGCGCTTTCTTCCGCCCAATAAGGGGATCATGCTTCCATCCCTCTTTCGAGGCCCTGCAGAGCCTCCCGTGCATCAGCGGTCTGCTCATTGTGGCCGTCCTGCGGCTGCGAGATCCCGAGCAACGCCAGGGTGCTGGGGGTGGCGACGCTGAGCATTTCGGCGAGGCTTCGGTATTGGCCGTTTCCGGACGGATTGAGCACGGCCGTGATCCGGGACGCCAGCGCCCGACAACGAGCCTCGTGGAATCTTGCATGGGCACGCTTGTCTGCCAAAGGCCGTCCGCAGAGGGCACAAACCCGAGCGGCGGGTTCCCGATCGACCTTAGACATCGAGACGGCCCCTGACGCGCATGACCTGATGAAAGGCAACCTCGATCTCTCGCGGCCAATCAGCCCACAGCGAACGTACGCAGCGTACGCAGCTCTGCGACCGTCGCAGCGTACGCAGGAGCCTGTCTTTCCCGCTATTTGCGGCCGCCCACTTCGCGCCTTTCGCGCGAATTCGGTCCGTTTCGCCCCTGCAAATGGGGCGAATTCGCG
The DNA here is from genome assembly GCA_963749545.1 of uncultured Solirubrobacterales bacterium. GTDB lineage: Bacteria > Actinomycetota > Thermoleophilia > Solirubrobacterales > Solirubrobacteraceae > Palsa-465. The sequence goes on along the minus strand of CAVVNG010000018.1, from coordinate 660,286 downwards.
CTATTGCGCAGCCTTTAGTGCTAGTGGAGACGGCGGGAATTGAACCCGCGTCCGCGGTCGCGTGAAAGATGGCGTCTACGAGCGTAGCCGGCGCTCTGATCTCACCCTCGACTCGCCACGCCGGCGGGGTTGTCGAGAGCCAGCTCCGTAAGTTGTCCTCGGATCGGCCGGAGCGGACCTCACCGAGCGAGCCTGCTGGTTGATCCCGGTGACTCCGCCACAGGCGAGCGAAGGCCGAGACGAATCCGGGTCAGCTAACTAAGCAGCAGCAGCCAGACCGAGATCGAAATTGTGCGTGTCCGCACTTATGGTTTTCCCGGGTGTTTTACGAGGCCTCCCGGGACCTCGACTCGCAACCACCCCCACGGATCGACCACGTCGAAGCCTGTCGTCCCCAGGGGTTATGTATGCGCTACCCAGTATAGGCCCGGGCTGGCAAATCGGCGCCGGCCAACGCAAATCCGGGGCCCCGTGAATCGGACCGCCAGCGGATGAGTCCAACGTTGTGCTCGGTTATCTGGAACAACGTTGGACTCGACGCAGCCGGACGCCAACCGAATAAGACGCTAAGAGCGGCGAGCACGCGACCCAGCCGGTGCCACAATTAAGGGCGGACATGGAAAGCAACACACCATGGATGCCGGCGCCCCCCGGCCCGCCCGCCAGCATCACCCCGCCGGCGCGCCCCGCCCCGCCCGCAAGCATCGCCCCGGAGGCCAATCTGCCTCACGGGGATGGCGACCCCTTCGAGCCTCGCAAGCCCGGGTTCATCAAGCGCACGCTCGGTCCGGTGATCGCCGCCATCGTGGCGTTCGCGGCCAAGTTCAAGACCCTGCTCGTCCTGCTGCCCAAGCTCAAGCTGTTCGCCACCGCGGGGACCATGTTCGTCTCCATCGCCGCCTACGCCTGGCTGTGGGGCGTGCCCTTCGCGGCTGGCTTCGTGGCCCTGCTCCTCGTTCACGAGATGGGCCACGTGATCGCGTTGCGCCGCGAGGGCATCAGGGCCAGCGCGCCGATGTTCATCCCCTTCCTGGGCGCCGTCATCACAGCGCGGTCGCTGGGCGACAACGCGCTTGCCGAGGCTCGCGTCGGCCTGGCGGGGCCGATCCTGGGCAGCATCGGCTCGGCCGCCTGCATCCTCATCTGGCACGCCACCGGCAATGACCTCTGGCGCGCGCTGGCGTTCACTGGCTTCTTTCTCAACCTTTTCAACCTGCTGCCCGTGGTGCCGCTCGACGGAGGTCGGGCGATGGCGGCGATGGCGCCCTGGATGTGGTTCCTCGGCTTCGCCGCACTGATTCCGCTGCTGTTCGTCTTCCACAACCCGATCATGCTGATCATCCTGATCTTCGCCGGGATCGAGACCATGCGGCGGTGGAAGGCTCGCCGGGCCGGTGGCGAGGCCGAGCAGTCCTACTACGCGGTCAAGCCGCTCGACCGCGCGCTGGTGGCCGGCGTGTATCTCAGCCTGATCGCCCTGCTCGTCGTGGGCATGCACGCGACGAACCTGCCGCGCACGTTCGGCTAGCCGCTAGTACCGCGGGTCCTGGGGCGGACGCATGGCCTGCGTGTCGTCCCGACGCTGGCGCGAGGGCCACCAGAACGTGTGCAGCAACGCGAGCGGGAGAGCGACGAGGCCGATTACGAACAGGACGGTGCCGGCGGTCTGGAGATCGATCCAGCTGACGCTGGCCGTCACCGCCCACTTGAGGATGGCGCCCACGGCGATGAGGGCAAATGCCGCACCAATCGTCACGGGGCAAAGCGTACCCGCGCCCAGGACAGATCGCCAATCAGTGGACGCCGGTACTCCCCCGGACCCCAAAGCGGCCGCAGAATCACGGATCTATCGGCGCGCCTCGCGCAGCTCCCGCTGGACCTCGCGAGCCATCTCGCGGGTGCGGATCGTTTCGCGCTTGTCGCGCACGTCCTTGCCGCGGGCCAGGGCGATCTCGACCTTGGCGCGCCCGTCGCTGAAGTAGATCCGCGTGGGCACGAGCGTCAGGCCGCGCTCGCGCGTCTTCCCGGTCAGACGCTCGATCTCCGCCCGGTGGAGCAACAGCTTGCGCGGCCGCTCCGGCTCGTGGTTCTCGCGCGAGGCCGGGCTGTAGGGGGGAATGTAGGCCCCGATCAGCCACACCTCGCCATCGCGTACGACCGCATAGGAGTCCTTCAACTGTGCCTTGCCCTCGCGCAGCGCCTTGACCTCGGTCCCGGTCAGCACGATCCCGGACTCGAACCGTTCGAGCAGGTTGAAGCGGAACGACGCCTGCCGGTTCGTCGCCACGTCGCCCGGAGCGATCTTGCGCTTACGTCCCTTGGCCATCGGTCAATCCTCGCCAATCGTGTCAGGTGATGGCGGCACGAGGTCCACGCGCCCGCGAGGCGCATCGACTCCGTCCACCTCGACGCGCAGCGAATCGCCCAATCTGATCACCCGCCCCGAGTGCGTGCCCTTGAGCATGGTCGCCTCCTCTCCCAGTTCCCACCAGTCGCCGCGCAACCGCCGCACCGGGAGCATCCCCTCGAACGCGAGGTCGGGTCCGAAGGCCACGAACGCGCCAGCTCCGATCACCCCGACGACCTCGCCATCGAACACCCGGTCGGCCCCGCGCTCGGCCAGCTGCCGTTCGAGCAGGAAGCAGCGGGCGACGTCGTCGGCATCCCGCTCGATCATCATCGCCTCGCGCTCGCGGGTCGAGCACCACGGGCCCGCTGACGCCACCCAAGATGCGTCGGGCGCGACCTGCGAGCCGTCGATCGCCGACAGCAGCGCCCGATGACAGATGAGATCGGGGTAGCGACGTATTGGCGAGGTGAAGTGGCAGTAGCGCGGCGATTGCAGGCCGGCATGGCCGAGGTTGCGGTTGTCGTAGTAGGCCTGCTTCAGGGACCGCAGGACGAGGCTCCTCAGTGCCAGGCCACCGCGGCCGGTGCGCTTCACCCAGTCGGCGACGAGTTGGGAGGCGTCGCCGACGACATCGGCCGCCTGCTGGGGCGTCAGGTGACCCTTGGGCACCGCCGGTGTCGGCACGCCGAGCGACGCCAACTGCTCGATCAGTCGCGCCACCGCGAGTGCGTCGGGACGCTCGTGGACGCGGTAGAGCGCCGGTATCCGGCGGGTCTCCAGCAGCGTCGCCACCTGCTCGTTGGCGGCGATCATCAGGTATTCGATCAGCCGGTGGGACTCAGTCTGGGCCACGGGCTCGGCGGAGACGACGTTCCCGCGCTCGTCGAAGGTGAACTCCGGCTCCGGCGAGTCGAGCAGCAGCGCGCCGCGCGCGGCCCTCCGCGCGCCGAGACTCGCCGCAGCGGCGCGGGCCGCGGCCAGCGGCTCGCCCCATGGGGCGGCGCCCTGCTCCGAGCCGGCGAAGATCCGATCCACGCGGTCGTAGTCGAGCCGCTGATCGGACCGGATCAGCGAGCGATAGAAGGCCGGGCCGCTGACCTGTCCGTCTCGCACCCGCATCTCCACCGTCACCGTCCGGCGATCCTCGCCCGGGACGAGCGAACACGCATGGTTGGAGAGCTCACCCGGCAGCATCGGCTCCACCGCGCCAGGGACATAGACGCTCGTGCCGCGCCGGTAGGCCTCGCGATCGACCAGGGATCGAGCTGCGACGTACGAGGACACGTCGGCGATGTGGACCCAGATTCGCCACGAGCCGTCTTCTTCGCGCGCCGCGGAGATCGCATCATCGAAGTCGCGGGCGCTCGTCGGGTCTATCGTGAACGTCGCCAGCGCGCGCAGGTCGCGGCGGCCCTGATCCTGCACCGGGGCACCGTCGGCCGAACGGGCCTCGCGCTCTACGACGGGATCGAAGCCGCGCTGCAGACCACGGTCGATCATCAGCGCCTCGAGCACGTCGCGCGCCACGTCGGGCCGGCCCAGTCGTCGCGCGACGACGGCTCGCCCTCGCGCCCGCCCGTTCCGGCTCGGGGCGGGGGTCACCACGACCAGGTCCCCGATGGCGACGTTGCGATCGCGGCTGAGGGCCAGCCGCGGGCCCGTGCCGAAGAACGGTTCGGCGACGAAGAACTTCCCCCGCCGTTGCACAACCGCGACGCGTGTCCCCGCTGGCGCCGCCGTCGGAACCACGCTCACTTCAGTTCAGCGGCGACGGTGCGCTCCGCGACCGCGAGCGCCTCATCCGGGGTCGTGCGCGGATTGTCCAGCGCGTAGACATTGGGTGAGATTCCCGCCCCCTCGCGGACTCCGCCGCCGCCGAGGTTGTGCCCGCTGGGTGTGAAGTACTCGCCGACCGTGATGTCGAGCGCACCGCCGTTGGAGAGCTGCTGGATCTCCTGGAACACACCCTTGCCGTACGTGCGCGTGCCGACCACCTTGGCACGGTTGCGATCCTTCAGGGCGCCGGTGACGATCTCGGCCGCCGAGGCGGTGCCGCGATCGACGAGCACAACGAGGGGGATCGTCGCCGACACCGGGTGGCCGCTGGCCGTGTAGACCTGTTCGGGTTGGCTGCGCCCGCGCGTCGAGACGATTGTCCCGTCGGGGATGAAGATGCTGGCGGCGTTGACCGCCTCGTCCAGCAGCCCACCGGGGTTGTCGCGAAGGTCCAGGACCAGCGCGCGGGCGCCCTCGTGAATCACCTTCACGACCTGCTCGCGCAGCGCTTCGCCGGAGCCATCGGTGAAGCTGGTCAGCCGGAGATCGCCAATCTTGACGCCGTGGTAGTTGACGATGCCACCGCTGGTGACGAGCACGTTGGCCCGGCGGATCGACACCGTGTGCCGGCCGTTCCCGCTCAGGACGGTCAGCCTCACGTTGGTTCCCTGCGCCCCGGTTATCAAGTTCGTCCCCGTGTTGCCGCGCCCGGCCAGTGACTTGTCGCCGACCGCCACGATCACGTCGCCCGCGCGGAGCCCGGCTCGCGCGGCGGGCGTGCCCGGGAACACCGCCACCACCCGCAGACCCCGCGCCACGGCGAACACATCGACTCCCACCCCGGCCACGTGGGGGTTGGACTGAGTCTGGAAGTGCTGGTAGTCGCTCGGATCGAGGTAGTGCGAGTAGGGGTCGTTCAGGCTGGCTACGGCGGCGCCGAGCCCCTTGTTGATCAGGTCGGACTGGTTGACCTTGCGGTAGTAGTCGCGGCTGATGATGCCCATCGCCTGTTGCACCAGCCGGCCGTTGCTGTCGTCGATCAGCGTCCCGCGCAGGAACGACGGAACCCAGCTCGGGTGGCCGCCGATGAACACGCCCAGCACGAGGACGATCACCGCGATGGCGACGCCGAGCGCAATCCGTGGCAGGCGTGAGCGGCGGGGATACATGCTTTCCGAGAGAGTAGCCAGGTGCCGAGGAAACCCGACCCAGCGGGCTCGCCGGCACCGGCTACGACAACGTCCTCAGACCCGCAGGAAGCGGCGCAAAGACAGGCCCGAGCCAACCGCCGAGACACCGACTCCTGCGGCCAGAAGGACCGCGAGGAGAGCCGGGAAGGCAATGGTGTGCAGGGCTGCGACCAGCGTCCAGTCACCCAGGATCGGGTCGAGCAGCAGGATCTTGGCCAGCACGAGGATGGCCACCGCTCCGACCGCACCGGCGGCACCGACAACGATCCCCTCGATCACGAACGGCCAACGGATGAACCAGTCCGTCGCGCCGACCAGCTTCATCACCTCGACCTCGCGGCGGCGGGCGAACAGCGAAAGGCGGATCGTGTTGGCGATGAGCACTATCGAGGCAATGATCAGCAGCGCGGTCACCGCGATCGCGGCGATCGTCACGCCGCTGGTGATCGTCAGGATCTTGCGCGTCTGGCGCTCGTAACCCGACAGGTTCTGGATCGCTGGATCGATCATCCGGATCTGGCCGTCGGGCCCCTTGGGCTGGAGGGCATCGCGCACGGCGAGCACATCACCGGGGGTGTCGGCGTACACGTGGAACGTGTCCGGCAGCGGGTTTGAGGCCAACAGTGAGAACCCCTGTGGGTTCTGCTTCATCTGCTGCTTGAGCGCCTGCGCCTTCGATACGAACCTCACCGACTTCACGTGCGGGATGGCCAGCAGTTCGCCCCGCACCCGTGCCTCCTGTACGGGCGTGGCGCCCGTCTTCATGAACGCCTCGACGTACACGCGTCCGCGGACCTTGCCGGCCTCGCCCTGAGCTGCCTGGACTATCGGAATGAACACACCGAGGACCAGCATCGTCACCAGAACCGTGGCCAGGGCAGCGAACGACGGCGCCGCGTTGCGGCGCATGGCACGAAGCGCCTCGCGCAGGAAGAAACCCAGCCGCATCGCTTAGATCCCCGGAGGACGGGTCGTGGGAGCCCGCATCCGCTGGGCGAACTCACGCGTCGTCTCGTCGCGCGTGTACAGACCGGTGGCTTCGTCGCGCACGATCCGTCCCCGCGACAGCTCCAGCACACGCCGGCGCATCTTGTCGACCATCGCCTGATCGTGGGTGGCGACGAGCACCGTGGTCCCCGTTCGGTTGATCCGGTAGAGCAGTCGCATGATGTCGATGCTCGTCTCCGGGTCCAGATTCCCGGTTGGCTCGTCGGCCAGCAACATGGGCGGATGGTTGACGAACGCCCGGGCGATCGACACCCGCTGCTGCTCGCCACCGGAGAGCTGGTCGGGATAGTTGTGGAGCTTGGTCGAAAGACCGGTGAGGCGCAGGACGTCGGGCACCTTGGCTCGGATCTCGCGCCGGCCGCTTCCGGTCACCTTGAGGGCGTAGGCGATGTTTTCGTACACGGTGCGATTTGGCAGGAGCTTGAAGTCCTGGAACACCACGCCGATGTTGCGCCGGTAGAACGGGATTCGCTTGTGGTTGATCTGAGCCAGGTCGCGGTCGGCGACGACGATCCGGCCGTCGGTCGGCTCGAGCTCCTTGATCAGCAACCGCATCACGGTCGACTTTCCGGAGCCGGTCGTGCCGACCAGGAAGACGAACTCGCCGCGCCCGATCGTAAAGGTGGCCTGATCGAGGCCGATATCACCCGCCGAGTAGTGCTTCGAGACGCCTCGAAACTCGATTACGGCCGGCGCGGCGGGCGCGGGCTTGGGGCGCTTTGCGCGCGCGGCGGGCGCATTTGCGGCGCGGCGCGCGGTGCGATTTTGTGATTCAGATGAGGTAGCCATGAGGTCCGGGCAGCGTAGCGGCACACCCCCGTCGGCGTCCCAGAAAACCCCCCCTTGCAACGCGATTTGCAGGCGTTTTATGTAAAGAGGAATTCAAACCCCAGCAACGACGGGCTTTATCGCCATCGCACCGCCGGGGCGTGTAACCCGCACCCCGCTACCGTTGTCCTCAATGCCGTCGATTTCCCACACCGTGCTTCCCAACGGCCTGCCGCTGTACCGCATCGCGGTCGAGGGAACGCGCGCGGTCACGCTGCTGGTTGCCTTCGATGCCGGCGCGCGTACGGAGCGTCCCGAGGAGAACGGGATGGCGCACTTCCTCGAGCACCTGGTATTCAAGGGCGGCCAGAAGTACCCGACCTACCGCGATGTCAACGAGGCGGCCGAGCGCATCGGGGCCGTGCTGAATGCCTACACCAGCCATGATCTCGTCGCCTTCCACATCACGGCTCGCGCCGCCCGGGCGATGGAGGCCGCCGACCTTCTCTCGGACTTCGTCGGCCGCCCCCAGATCGACGCTGCCGAGCTCGATCGCGAGCGCGGCGTCGTCGTTCAGGAGATCGCTCGGGCAGACGATCAGCCGGCCACCGTCGCCGAGCATCTGATCGACGAGGCAGCGTTCGGCGATCATCCCCTCGGTCGGCCGGTGCTGGGCAGCACCGAGCACATCCAGGATCTGTTCACGCGCGAGAGCGTGCTGTCCTTTCGCAGGCGCCGGTGGGCACCGAGCCGGGGCGCCGCCTTCGCGGTCGGCAACCTCGAGGCGCTATCCGGAAACGGGCAGCTCGACGAGCTGTTCGGACGCTTCGAGGCTGCCCCCGAGCCCGGGCCCTACGAGCCCGCACCCTCGTTCAACCCCCGGGTCCTGATCAGCGAGCGTGACTCCAACCAATCCCACCTGCGCATGTCCTACCGGCCCAACGTGCCCGTCACCGACCCCAGCCGGCGTGCCGCCCTGACCATCTACGCCACGCTGCTCGGCGGCTCGATGGGCTCGCGGCTGTTCGACGAGATCCGCGAGCAGCGCGGTCTTGCCTACTCGGTTCACGCCACCGCGCATGCCCTGGCCGATGTGCCAATCCTCCAGCTCTCGGCCGGCCTTCAGTCGAGCAAGATGACCGAGGCCTACAAGCGAATGCGCGAGATCGTGACCGAGCTTCGCGACGAGGGTCCGACCGAGGCCGAGGTCGAGCGGGCCAGGGCCTACGCGGCCGGCGCCCGGGCGATCGCCTTCGAGAACACCGGAGCGGTGGCGCGCCACGCGGCGCAGCAGGCCATCGTCTACCGCGAGGACGTCGATCCCGACGCCACGATCGAGCGCCTGGACCAGGTCACCAGCGACGACGTCCGCACCGTCGCCCGCGACGTGGCCGACGAGCTGGCCATCGCCGTCGTCGGACCCCACACCGCCGCCGATTTCGACTGACGGCCGGGGCTGCTCGGTCCTGATCGGCGCCGGGCCGCCGTCGCCCGTCAGCCAGATGTTCATCTGTTGCCATTTGTTGATCAGATGAACATCTCAAGACAACGCATCCGTCCCCTCGATCCGCCATCCTTGAGCCGAACATGGAGGGGGTCAAGGGGAAACTCTCGGTCGCCATCGCCTGCGCGGCGGTGCTTGTCGGCTGCGGCGGTGGCGGACACACCTCGGGCGGCGGCACAAACGCATCCGACGGCGCACCGGCACTGGAGCAAACCACGACCCGCACCACGCCGGCTCCGCGCCCGGCTCCGTTGACACCCAGCGTGATCAGGCTTCGTCACGGCCTGCGTGACGAGCTGGCCAAGGCCGGGCACGACGTCGGTGTCCTGATCGTCGACCTCACCGATCACGAGGTGCTGTTCGCCGACCGAGCCGGTGTGGAGCGTCCACCGGCGTCGGTCGAAAAGATCTATACGACGGTCGCGCTGCTGAAGCGGCTCAGTCCCCGCACCCGTCTCGACACGACCGTCCTCGGGCGGGGTCACCTCGACGGCGGTGGCACCTGGCACGGCAACATCTACCTCCGCGGCGGCGGGGATCCGACCTTCGGCGACGGTGACTTCAACCGCGTCTGGGAGCTCGGCTACGGGCCGACGGCTTCCCAGCTCACCAAGCGGCTGCAAAAGGCGGGAATCCGCCGCGTCACGGGCCATCTGATCGCCGACGAGTCGTACTTCGACACTCGACGCGGGGGCCCGAGGACCGCATACAAGCCGGACACCCCCGACTTCGGCGGCCAGCTCAGCGCGCTCACCTACGACCACGGGAGCACGGCCCCCGGACTGGGGCCAGCCACCTTCGCCGCACGGCAGCTCGCCGAGACCATGACCGCTGAGGGCATCGGCGTGCAGGCCTCGACGAAGACCGGCCGGGCACCGGCCGATGCCAAGACGCTGGCCGTGGTCCATTCCCCGCCGCTGTCGGTGCTGCTCAAGCTGATGGATGTGCCATCCGACGATCTCTTCGCCGATCTGCTGACCAAGCAGCTGGGCAAGCGATTCGGCAGCGGGGGAACGCTGACGGCCGGCGCAGGCGTCATCTCGGGTGAGATCGCCTCGAGCTACGGCCTTCACCCCCGGATCGGCGACGGATCTGGGCTGTCACGCGACGATCACACGTCGCCGCGTCAGGTCGTCGACCTGCTCACCGACCTCTGGCACACCCCGATCGGCCACACCCTCGACGCCTCGTTGCCGTTGATGGGCGTCAGCGGGACCGTGCGGACAATCGCCACCGGAACGCCGGCGCAGGGCCACTGCATCGCCAAGACCGGCACCCTCGACTTCGTGACCAACCTGGCCGGGTACTGCAGCAGCCGCGGTCATCAGAAGCTCGCCTTCGCGCTGTTCGTAGACGGACCGGAAAACTGGCAGGCGCTGGCTCTGTTCAACCCGATGATGGCCGCCATCGCCAAGTACTGAAACCACTTGCTCTCACCCACCCGAACGCGCGAAAATCGCCTCGTGGAGCTGGGCATCGCCCCGAACCGGCGTGAGCTGCAGCGCTACCTGAGTCGCGTCGATGATCGCTGGCCGATCGAGGTGGCGCTGCTCAGCGGCGCTCGCGTCGCCGATCAGCGCGGCGCGCCGCCCCAGCGCGAGCGTGGTCCCGAGTTCGTCGTCGTGCTGGTGTCCTCGGCCTACGAGGGAATGCCGTGGCTCGAGCGCGTCTACCAGGCCGGGTCGTTGTGGGACGCCCTGGAGATGGGCGCGCCGGCCGACGTTCACTGCTACACGCCGGCGGAATTCGAGCGCAAGCGCGAATCGCTGCCAGCGGTGCGCGAGGCGGTTCAGCAGGGTGTCAACCTGCTGGTCCTGTTGGCGGCCTCGGCTAGCTGATCGCGACCATCCGCTCGATCGGAACTCGAGCGCGCTCGGCGATACCCGCCGGGACCTTTACCTCGTGCACGCCATCGCGGAGCGAGTCGCGGAGCTTGGGGAGCGTGATCATCTTCATGAAGCGGCAATGCGCGGCCTCGTTAGCGGCAATGAACTCAGTCTCCGGGGCCGCCTGGCGAAGCGGGTGCAGCATGCCGGTCTCGGTGGCGACGATCGCCGTTCCACCCGAGTGCTCACGCGCGTAGCGGAGCATCCCGCCGGTCGACAGCATGTGGACTCCGTCGGCCGACACGTCTCCGGCGGCGACATATTCCATGACGCTCGTCGAGCACCCGCACTCGGGATGGATGAGGAAATCCGCCCCCGGGTGGGCACCCCTGACCGCGGTGATGTCGCTGGGCCGGATACCCGCGTGGACGTGGCATTCGCCGTCCCACACGTGCATCGGGCGCCCGAGCGTCTTCTCCACGTACGCGCCCAGGAACATGTCCGGACCAAACAGGATCTCGGTCGCGTCGCCGTGCTCGCGGTAGATGTGCTCGACGACCTGGACCGCGTTGGCCGACGTGCAGCAGTAGTCGGTTTCGGCCTTCACCTCGGCCGTGGTGTTGACGTACATGACCACGATCGCACCCGGATGGCGCGCCTTCCAGTCGCGCAGCTGTTCCACGGTGATCGAATCGGCCAGCGAGCAGCCGGCTTCGACGTCCGGGATCAGCACCCGCTTGTCCGGACACAGCACGGACGCCGTCTCGGCCATGAAGTGGACTCCACAGAACACGATCGTCTCGGCACCGGTCTGGGCCGCACGCTGTGACAGGCCAAGCGAGTCTCCGACGTAGTGAGCGACGTCTTGGATCTCTGGTAGCTGGTAGTTGTGGGCGAGGATTACCGCGTCGCGTTCATCGGCCAGCGCGCGCACCTCGTCTTGCAGCGCCGGGATGTTTTCTAGTAGCAGAGGGCCATCGGTGGCCCCGAGCATCGGCAGGTTCATGACAAAGGCTCAAGGATGAGGGACAGATCGAGCGCCGGGGCGCTGTGGGTGAGGGCTCCCACTGAGATGAATTGTAGGCCGGTGCTCGCGATTTCCCGGAGCGTCTGCAGGGTCACGCCGCCGCTGGCCTCAAGCTCGGCGCGTCCATCGACGTGGCGCACCGCCGCCCGCAGCTGCGCGGGCGACATGTTGTCGAGCAGGATCCGCGGGGCCCCGGCCGCCAGGGCCTCCTCAACCTCGCCCATGTCTCGACACTCGACCTCGAGGGGCAGCTCCGGCGCCCGCTGGCGCGCCAGCCGTACCGCGACCCCGACCCCGCCGGCCATCGCTGCGTGGTTCTCCTTGATCAGGATCTCGTCGTACAGCCCCGTGCGATGGTTGGTCCCTCCTCCCGCGCGGACGGCCGCTTTCTCGAGCATGCGCAGCCCGGGCGTCGTCTTACGGGTATCAAGGATGCGAACGCCGGTGCCCTCGACCGCCTCGACGCATCGGGCGGTCAGCGTGGCGACACCGGATAGCCGCTGGAGAAAGTTGAGCGCCGTGCGCTCGCCGGTGAGAATCGCTCGCGCGGCGCCCTCGAGCTCGGCCACCGTCCCCCCGTCGTGCCACTCACCCTCGTCCGTCAGCGCGTCGAACGCCATTGCCGGGTCGAGCAGGCGAAACGTCTGCTCGGCGGCCTGGAGCCCGAACACCACCCCCGGAGCCTTCTGCGTGATGAATGCTCGGGCGCGAGCCTGCGCGGGGACGGTTGCTGCCGTTGTCACATCGCCGTCGCCGACGTCCTCCGCCAGCGCCCGGGCGACGATCTCGGCGATGGTGTCGGCGCTCATCGCCTGGCGAGCATACGGATGGCCGCGGTAGTAGGCTTCCCCGCTCGGATGGCACAGGGGCCATGATCGGCCCCACGCCTCGGGGCCGCGGGTTGCGTTCCGAGGCGTACGACAACCCTTGGGGGGTGTTATGAGACGTAGTTGGGGAGTAGGAGTTCTCGCGTGCGGCGCTGTGTTGGCCGTCGCGCCCGGCGCGGCCATGGCCCGCACGAAGACCGTGTTTCCGGGCGGGCCGGTCAAGTACCAGAACAAGCTGGCCAAGGCGACCGGCGCCGGCGTCGACAACTTCATGATCAACAAGGTCACGATCAACGTCGGCGATTCGGTGGTTTGGAATGCCAAGGCACAGGCCAACGGCTTCCACACGATCGACTTTCCCAAAAAGGGCGGTTCGGACCTGCCCCTGTTCGTTCCCGGCAAGCCGGTCACCGGTGCCAAGGACGCCGCGGGTAATCCGTTCTGGTTCAACGGACAGCCAAGTGTGGGGCTGAACGGCGTGCTGTTTGCGCCGAGCGGCGGCACAAAGTACAACGGCTCGAGCCGAGTCGATTCGGGCCTGCCGGTCAATCCCAAGCAGAAGAACTTCAAGCTGACCTTCACCAAGGCCGGCGTCTATAGGTACTTCTGCGATGTCCACCCGGGCATGATCGGCTACGTGGTCGTCAAGGCGAAGGGCCGTGAGGTCCCGAGCGGGAAGGATGACGCGAAGACCCTGGCCAAGGAGGAAGCGGCGTATACGAAGACCGCTAAGAAGCTCGACAAGACCTCGGTCAAGGGCAACAACGTGCATCTCGGTGCCGAAGGGCCCCGCGGTGTCACCGTGTTCGCGTTCTTCCCCGGGAAGCTGAGGGTCAAGACCGGCACGACGGTGAAGTTCTCGATGCCGCTTGGATCGCGCGAGGTCCACACGGCTTCGTTCGGCCCGAAGGCATACCTGACAAACCTGTCGAATTCGGTCACAGGCCCCACAGGACCGAATCCGGCCGCCATCTACCCAAGTGATCGGCCGGGATCGATCAGGCTGAACGCAGCGAGCCACGGCAACGGCTTTGCCAACACCGGCGTCCTCGATCGGGACAACGGAACGCCACAAGGGCCCACCAGCAAGATCAAGTTCACGCAGGCAGGCACGTACCACTTCATCTGCCTGATCCACCCGTTCATGCACGGGACGATCATCGTCACGAAATGAGAATCGCGGCTGCCCGGGCTCCCCGCGAGCCTGGGCAGCCGCGTCTCAACCACCCGTGCCCCGGGGATTAGCTATTCCGAGGAATCGAGCAGTACGCGCAGCGTCGTGAAGCTTGGATCAGCCGCACCATGCAGGCGGGCACCAGCCGCCGTCAGCTCGCGCAGATACGCGATGACCTCGCCGGTGACCCGCTCGCCGGGCAGCAGCGCCGGGACTCCCGGCGGATAGCCGGCGATCGTCTCGCACGAGACCCGCCCCACTGCCTCGTCCACGGGGACCGCCTCGCTGGCCCCGAGGAACGCGTCGCGTGGCGGCACGGCCGTACCATGCTCGAGTGACGCCGGCGGGCTCGAGACGACCGGGGATTGGCCGGGGCGGGCCATACGCCTGACGGTCTCCGCGAAGTCGTGGGCCATCAGCTCGAGCGGCTCGACCGGCTGCCCCAGCCCCAGGACCAGCACCAAGGTGGCGTGCGTGGCCAGCTCGACGTAGATGTCGTAGGCGGACCGCAACGCCGCGGCAAGCTCATAGCCGGTGCAGCCCGTGCCGCGGACGTCGATCACAATCCGCAGCGGATCCCAGCCGGCGATTCCGGGCCGGCCGATGAAACCCTCATTGACCACGGCGCAGCCGGGGACCGCGTCGATCGCCTCGCGGGCACGCGTCGCGGCGGCGATCGTTCGCTCCAGCAGCGCCTCGCCGTGCACGGCCAGCTGCCGGCGAGCAGCATCGAGCGAGGCCATGAGCAATGAGCTCGGGCTGGTCGAGCGGACCAGCCGCACGGCCCGCCCGACGGCGCCGGTGTCGACCCGATTGCTGTCGCTGACCAGCAACATGGCCGACTGGGTCAGACTGCCGACGATCTTGTGCGTCGAGGCAACCATCGCGTCGGCGCCCAGCCGCATCGGCGACTCCGGGAGCGCGGGATGAAAACCAAAATGCGCGCCCCAGGCGTTGTCGACCACGAGCGCCACGCCGGCTTCGTGAGCGACCCGCGCGCAGCCCTCCACGTCCGCGGCCATGCCGTAGTAGGTGGGCGAGGTGATGAACGCCGCCCGGGCCGTCGGCGTGCGCTGCAGCGCTTGCGCCAGCGTCTCGGGCGTGACGCCGTGTGCCATTCCAAGCTCGGGGTCGTATTCCGGCGGCACGAAGCTGGCCAGGCCGCCGCTGAGGACGAGGCCATCGATCAGGCTGGCGTGCGAGTTGCGTTGGAGCACGACGCGCTCGCCCGGGCCCGCCAGGGCCAGACACAGCGCGTGGTTCCCCTGCGACGCGCCGTTGGTGAGAAACCAGGTGCGCTCCGCCCCGTAGGCGTCGGCCGCCAGTTGCTCGGCGCGCTCGTAGGGCGTGGGGCTCGGCCCGGTGTCGATGCCCTCGATGTCCTGCGGGACGTCGAGCAGCATGGCCCGCGGTCCGAGCGCGCTCCGGAGGCCTGGATCGGCGCCCTCGCCGCCCTTGTGGCCGGGCACGTGGAAGCGGGTTGAGCCACGAAACCCGTACGCGGTGACCGCCTCCAGGTAGGGGGCTGACGGCTGTGCCGGGGGCTCGCGGACCGGTGGCGTCGATCCGGCCCCGGCGTGACCGTCGAGTGCCGGGGCCACGAGCGACTCCGCGCGGGCGTCCATTACTTCGCCGCCTTGTGCAGGTACGCCCTCGCAAACCCGTCCAGGTCGCCGTCGAGCACCCGGTTCGTGTCCCCCATCTCGAAGTCGGTTCGGTGGTCCTTGACCATCGAGTACGGATGCAGCACGTAGGAGCGGATCTGCGAGCCGAAGTTCACGTCCTGAGCGTCGCCCTTTTCACGCGCGATCTCCTCGCGACGCTTGCGCTCCTCGAGCTCGATCAGCTTCGAACGCAGCATGGCCATCGCCTCGGCCTTATTCGACGACTGCGAGCGTTCGTTCTGACACTGGACGACGATCCCGGTCGGCCGGTGGGTGATCCGGACGGCGGAGTCGGTCTTGTTCACGTGCTGGCCACCCGCGCCGCTGGCCCGGTAGGTGTCGATCTGCAGGTCGTCCTCGTCGAGCTGGAGGTCGGCGCTCTCAGGCACGACCGGCGAGACCTCGACTCCAGCGAAGCTGGTCTGGCGCCGGTGCGCTGCGTCGAACGGCGACAGGCGAACCAGTCGGTGAACCCCTTTCTCACTGCCGTACAGGCCGTAGGCGTTTTCGCCCTTGACCACGAACGTGGCCGATTTGATCCCGGCCTCCTCCCCCGGTGAGACCTCCAGCAGCTCAACGTCGAACCCACGCTTCTCCGCCCAGCGCATTTCCATCCGCAGCACCATCTCGGCCCAATCCTGGGCGTCGGTGCCGCCGGCGCCGGCGTTGACGGTGACAAACGCATCTCCTGAGTCGTACTGGCCGGCGAACAGCCGCTGTTCCTCGAGCGCGTCGAGCCGCTCCTGAACCGAGCGCATCTGCTCGTCGAACTCGCCGCCGAGATCCGGATCCTCCTCCGCTAACTCCGCCAGCGGCTCGAGATCGTCGACGTCGCGCTCTAGCTCGCCGAACATGCCCAGCTTGCGGGTGGTCCGCGCGTGTTCGGCGCTGATCTGCGCCGCCCGCTCCTGGTCATCCCAGAACCCGGGCTCACCCATCTCCCGCTCGAGCGCCTGCGCGCGCTCGTTCAGCCCAGCAGGGTCAAAGATAATCCGCAAGCAGCTTCAGCTGTTCGCGGATCGCCGCCAAGCGTTGCGAGAGCGGCTCTGACGTTGCGCTGGACACGGGATCTACCCTAGCAGCGAGGCCTGCTATCGCCGGGCCCGGCGCTGCATTACTCCAGGGCCGCAACCCACAGGGCCGTGTCGTGGAAGTTGTCGTTGCCACTGACCTTGCCGTCGGTGAAGGCGAACACGTGGGCGAATGGGGCATCAAGCTCTCTGCCACCGCGGGTGCGCGCCTTGACCCGCCCGGTCACGACGACATCGTCGCCGGCCTCGATCCACCGCTCTGGCACGAGCTCGAAGCGCTCGAAGTGCTCGGGCACCTTCGCGAACACATTCTCCAGCACCTCCTGACGGGTCGAGAAACGGCCGTGGGTGGGCAGGTTCTCGGCCTCGGTCTCGATCCACACCTGCTCCTCGGTCATCTGGTCGAGCACGTGCTGCACATCGCCTCGGCCGAACGCGTCGTACATGCTCGCGACCGTGCGGCCGTTGTCAGTGGTCGGACTCGTGTTGCCCATCAAGCACCCCCCGATTTATTGGTTCCAACTCGACAGGCGCATCCTATTCCCGGCGCCACGGAGACAAGCTGCCGAACGATGAGTCCAACGATCTCCCAGATGATCTCGAGCTTCGTTGGAATGGACGCGAGCGCGGGAGCCGGCTGCCTACGCGCCGTGGCACTTCTTGAACTTCTTGCCCGATCCGCACCAGCACGGGTCGTTGCGCCCCAGCTGCTCGGTCTCGTCGACGCGCCGCTGCTCGACCACCGGGAGCGGCGGCGGATCCTCATCGGTGTAACCCTCGGCCGGGCCGGCGCCCGCCGCGGCCATGGCCAGGGCACTTGGCTGGGCCACACCCCCGCCTGAGTAGGTGACGTTGCCGCTCCCGGTCGAGGAGCTCGACCTCGCGCTTGGCCGTCTCGGCGGGGGCACGGGTGGTCCGCCGCCGTCGCCTTCGACCGTCACCTCAACGTGGAAGATCATCCGCGCGAAGTCTCCCCACACGCTGTTCATCAGGTCGCGGAACAGCTCGAAGGCCTCGTTCTTGTAGGCCACCAGCGGCTCGATCTGGGCGAAGCCGCGCAGGTGGATGCCCTCGCGCAGGTAGTCCATGTCGTAGAGGTGCTCGCGCCAGCGCTGATCGATGATCTGCAGCAGGAGGAACCGCTCGAGGGCGCGCATCAGCTCTTCCCCAAGCTCCTGTTCGCGACGCTCGTACTGCGCTAGCGCCTCCTCCTGGAGCTCCGCGGTCAGCTGATCGCGATCGACGGTACGCGGATCGATGCTCGAGATCCGGCCGCTGGGCGTGAAGATCTCCTCGATGCGTCGCAGCAGGCCCTGGACGTCCCAGTCCTCGACGAAGTCGCCGGCCGTGTACTCCTGCACCAGGCGCTCAATCAGGCCGGCCACCTCTTCGCGGGCGGCGTCGCCCATGTCGCGGCCCTCGAGCACCTCGTCGCGGTAGGTGTAGATCACCTCGCGCTGCTGGTTGAGCACATCGTCGTATTCGAGCGTGTGCTTGCGCATGAGGAAGTGCTGCTCCTCGACCTTCTTCTGCGCCTTCTCGATCTGCTTGGACAGCATCCCGGCCTCGATTGGCTCCTCGTGGCCATCATCGTCGGTCGTTCCGAGCCGGTCGAGGATCTTGTAGATCCGCTCGCCGGCGAACAGTCGCACGAGGTCGTCCTGAGCGGAGAGGAAGAACCGCGACTCGCCGGGGTCGCCCTGGCGGCCGGACCGGCCGCGAAGCTGGTTGTCGATGCGCCGCGACTCATGGCGCTCGGTGCCAAGGATGAACAGGCCGCCGGCCTCGAGCACCCGCTCGCGCAGCTCCTCGACTCGCGCCTCGACCGTGGGCAGCGCCGTGGCGTAGTGCTCGTCGTAGTCGGGCATGCCAGGTTGGAGACCGAGCTTGGCCATCTCCATCTGGGTCAGGTGCTCGGCGTTGCCCCCCAGCTTGATGTCGACCCCGCGGCCGGCCATGTTGGTGGCGATCGTCACGGCTCCGGGCGCCCCGGCCTCGGCGATCGTCTCGCCCTCGCGCTCGGCGTGCTCGGGCTTGGCGTTGAGCACCGTGTGCTTGATCCCCTTGCGCGTCAGGTTGTTGGAGAGCAGTTCGGAGACCTCGACCGAGATCGTCCCCACCAGAACGGGCTGGTCATTATTGTTGCGCTCCTCGATCTCCCGCAGGACCGCGTCCCACTTGCCGTCCCTGGTCTTGTAGACCTGGTCGTTGCGGTCGTTGCGGATCATTGGGCGGTTGGTGGGGATCTGGACCACCGGCAGCTCGTAGATCTTCATGAACTCGGTCGCCTCGGTCAGCGCCGTTCCGGTCATGCCCGCGAGCTTGTCGTACATGCGGAAGTAGTTCTGCAGCGTGACCGTGGCCAGCGTCTGGTTCTCCTCCTGAACGCGGACGCGCTCCTTGGCCTCCACGGCCTGATGCAGGCCCTCGGACCAGCGTCGGCCTTCGAGGATCCGGCCGGTGAACTCGTCGATGATCTTGACCTCGCCGTCGACCACGGCGTAATCGACGTCGCGCTTGTACAGCGACTCGGCCTTCAGCGACTGGATCAGGTGGTTGACCAAGTGGCCGTTCTCGGCGCGATACAGGTGGTCGATACCGAGGAAGCGCTCGCTCTTGGCCACGCCGCGCTCGGTGATCGAGATCGTTTTGTACTTCTCGTCGAACTCGTAGTCGAACTCGGCCACGAACTCCTTCTTCATCCGCGGGTCCATGCCCTCCGGCGTCTTGCCCGGCTTCAGCTGCGGCGCCAGCCGCGCGAACTTGGCGTACAGGTCAGCCGCCTGCTCCGGGGCGCCAGAGATGATCAGTGGCGTCCTCGCCTCGTCGACCAGGATGTTGTCGACCTCGTCGACGATCGCGTAGGTGTGGTACGGGGACTGGCCCTCCTCGGGCTTGGGCCGGCCGCCGTGCTGGACCTTCTCCTCCAGCGAGGTGGCCATGTTGTCGCGCAGGTAGTCAAAGCCGAACTCGGAGTTGGTGCCGTAGGTCACATCAGCGGCGTAAGCGTCGCGCTTCTCCTCATATGGCTGCATGTTCTGGAGCACGCCGACGGTGACCCCGAGCACGTCGTAGATCGGCTTCATCCACATCGCGTCGCGCCGGGCCAGATAGTCGTTGACCGTGACCAGGTGGACGCCCCGGCCGCCGAGCGAGTTGAGCACGACGGGCAGAGTGGCGGTCAGCGTCTTGCCCTCGCCGGTCTTCATCTCGGCGATGGCGCCGTCGTGGAGCACCATCCCGCCGATCAGCTGGACGTCGAAGTGACGCATGCCCATCGAGCGCCTGCCGGCTTCCCGGACCAGCGCGAAGCACTCGTAGAGCAGGTCCTCGAGGCTCTCCCCCGACCGCCCCCGCTCGCGTAGCTTGTCAGCCGCCTCGCGCAGCTCGGCATCGGTGTAATGCTCGAGCTCGGGTTCGAACGCATTGATGCGTCCGACCCGCTGCTCATATACCTTGAACTTCTTGGCTTCGCCCATGCGAAGCGCGCGGTCCAGGAAGGACATTTGGTTAGCGTAGCAGTGGGTTGGGGGCCGTTCCTAAGGGGTTTATCGGCACGTAAACACGCGCCTAGAGCGGCCTGTAGGGCACCCCCAGAGCGCGGAAATGATCCCTGAATCCGACCCCGTAGTTGGTCGGAGTGCCGCGATAGCTGGTGATCAGAGATGGCTCGCTGTCGCAGCTGGCGCTCCCCGAGACCGCGTTCCAGGCCCAGCCGAGATAGCTGATCCCGCGACGGTCGGCAAAGCGCATCATCCGGTCGATGTAGGTGTGACGGCAGTCGGTCTCCCCCAACTCGCCGAACACCACGGGCACGCGTCGATGCGTGGCCGCGACCGCTCCCTGGCACGCCGCCAGGCAGGGCCCGAGGACACCGTAGTTGTGCTCCGAGGCGAGCAGGCGGTGAGCCGGGTCGTGGGGCTCGTGGGCGAGCCACCCGCTGAGATCGCCGGCCCAATCGATCCCGCCGAGAAGCAGCGGCTGGCGGGCCCCGGACGATCTCACCGCGTCGACCAGCTGCTGCATCCCGGCCGCGCGATAGCCCGGTCGTCCGTTCGCCGCCGGTGCCCGGCAGCCCGAGCGCCAGCACGACCACGAGATTCCGTAGGGCTCGTTGAACAGGTCAAAGATGAGCGCGTGGTCGGATTTGAACGTCTTGGCCACCGAGCGCCAGAAAGCCGGGGCGTGATCGGCGTCGGCCATGGGGATCTGTCCCGTGGCCGGATAGCGGCCGGGGGCAGCCCAGTGCAGGTCGAGGATCACGTAGAGGCCGGCCGCGTTCAGCGCCGCCACATACCGACGCACGATGCGCCGGTACGCCGGGCCCGAGAACCGAGGCGGGGCGTTGACCCCCAGCCAGCAATCCTCGTTGAGAGGTACGCGGACGGCGTTGATGTCCCAGGCCTTCATGGCGGCGATCATCGACGCATCGTCGATCTGATCCGGATGGGGACTGTCGAAGAAGCCCCAGCCCTGAATGCACGCGTACTCGAGACCCGAGCGGTTGACGCCGCGCAGCTGGACCGTGTGCCCACGGCCGGCGCCGTCGACGAGCCGGCGGCCGCGGACTCGGAGGTTGGGCGTAGCGGCGTCCGCCGCGGCCACCGCCGTCAGAACGAGCACAGCCGCCACCACCGCACCCCGCAGGCTTATCCCCCTCATCGTCGCTAAGCCTACGCGGCCGGCGAGACGTCCCCCGCGACCGGGGGGCCGGAGCTCGCGTCCTCCTCGGGCGCCTCCGACGCCGCGGCCCGGGATTCCCGGCGCTTGCGCCGCTTGTCGCGGTGGCGCTTGACTTGGACCGCCAGCTCCTCGGCGCACAGGTTGATCGAATGGACGATGTCGGGCGACGCGTCCCGCGCCCGCAGCGTGACGCCCTTGAGATGAAGCGTGGCCTCCGCGATCTGCGAATCGGCGATGGCCGGGTTGCGCTCCTCGAACACCTCAACCTCGAGCTCGGCCAGCTCCGATACCTGCCGAGAGACCTTTCGGAAGCGCTTGTCAACATGCTCCCGCAGGTCCTCTGATACGGGCAGATTGCGGCCTTTGACCTCGATGCGCATCGGCCGACCTCCTTGCTCGAAGGATGGATATGCGTTAAGGCCTCAGACTAATCCTCGACTGCCCGTTTGTCGATTGTCAGAATCTCCGTTTCGTGGATCCAACGATCACCTGGTCGCTTGAGCCGACCGTCCTGGTCGGCGTCCTGGCGCTGGCGCTGGTTTACGTTAAGGCGTGGCGCCGCGCGCGCGCCACCGACGAGCGCCATCCTCCGGGCGTGGGGCGTCTGCTGCTGTTCGGCGGTGGGCTGGCGGCGATCCTCGCCGCGCTGGTCTCGCCCATCGATGGTCTCGGCGATCAGCTCATGCTGATGCACATGCTCCAGCACATCCTGATCCTCGACATCGCCCCGATCCTGCTCATCCTGGGGCTGACCAAGGTTCTGCTGCGCCCCGCCACCCGCCGCCTGCAGATCGTCGAACAGAAGGCGGGCTTCCTCGCCCATCCCGCGTTCGCGGTGGCCGCCTACGTCGGCTTCATGTGGCTCTGGCATGTCCCCGGGATGTACGACCTCGCCCTTCGCCACAGTGCAGTCCACGCACTCGAGCACGTCTGCTTCGCGGTGGCCGGAGCACTGTACTGGTGGCACGTGCTCTCGCCCATCCGCGGACGCATGCGCCTCGGCGGGATGGGCCCGATCCTGTACATGAGCAGTACCAAGCTGCTGGTCGGCGCGCTGGGGATCGTGCTCGCCTTCGCACCCACCGCGATCTATCCCTTCTACGCCCACCACCCCCACTATTGGGGTCTCAGCCCGCGTGAGGACCAGAACATGGCTGGGCTGCTGATGGCCCTCGAGCAGTCCATTGTCATGGGGATCGCCCTCGTCGTGCTGTTCATCCAGATGCTCTCGGAATCCGAGCGCGAGGCCCAGCGCGCCGAGCGCTTCGAGGTCGTGTAGGGCGGCTTAAAGACCTCCGGCGCCGCCCTTTGCGGAGCGACGCCGGAGGCGAAACCACCGGGCCTCAGCAGGTTGCCGAGGCTCAGGGGATCAGCACTTGGCCGAGCCCTTGACCGTGGCCGACCTGCTTGTTGTGTGCCGTTGGTCGTGGCTGTGAACGTGATCGACCACGGACGCTTGCCGTGCAGGCAGCCGATCGACTCGTTGTTGCCGACCGTCTTGCCCTTGACCTTGGTGGTGACCTTGAACCAGTTCAGGTTCTCCTTGATCAGCGACCCGTAGAAGTTCTTCTGGTTCGACACCATCGTCGAGATATCCGCCGGCAGGGGCACCGTGGTGATCTCGTACTTGCCCTGCTGCGTGATGAATCCGGCGTAGGGCTTCGTTGCGCCAGTCGGCAGGCCAGCGCACTGAATGCGCCGAGTGGGTGGTGAAGAAGAACCACAGCTTGCCATGCCCGGCGTTGAACACGTCCAGATTCGGGTTGCACTTGATGCGGTTGCTCAACGACAGGCTCGGGTTGCCGAGCAGAGAGTTGACCAGGCCGGTGGCAAACTTGGACTTCTTCGGGCAGAAGGAGTCTGACTTCAGCGCCTCCATCTTCGTATTGCGTGCAGGTCGGGAAGGGCTTGGAGTTGGACTTCACGCCGTAGATCTTCACGACGATCTTCGTGAGCACCGCGGCGGCCTTCGTCGGATCCTTGTTGTTCGCCTGCAGGGCCTCGGTGAAGCCGATCGGAACCGGCTTCTTGGCGCTGCCTGAGCCATGCGTGAAGCTCAGGTTCGTGCCGGTGTAGATGTTATCGCTGGTGGCCGCAAACGCGGCCCCAGCGCCCACGAACAGGCACAGCGCCGTGATGATTAGGAGTTTCCGTCTCAATGTCTTCCTCCTTAGGGCTGGGACGGTCTTTTGGTTGTGAGCAGCGCCGGCCGATGCTCATGGCAGGGGCTTGAGGGTCGGGAAGGCTTGGTGCTGTCCCGTGGTCTTCTCTCCGAGCGGCCCCTGCCCCTTGCACACGGGACCACCCGGCTTCGATGTGTAATACACGTCCTTGAGTATCGACATTAGGTTAGCCGGTATCGTCGAGCCGATGGTGGGTTGAGGCTTGATTGGTGCAGAGATACTCGCCGAAGACCGAGAGTCCGTGCAGCAATTGCTCGTAGCCGCCGGGGGCCATGTAGGGGTTGCCGCGGTTGCTCTCCAGCCGGCGCTGGTACCCGGTTAGGACCTCCGGATTGACCGGGTTTGAGATCCGCAGGTAGTGAAGCAGGCCCGTCTGCGAGATGTTCTGGGACGTGGCCTGGGTGGTCGCGGTCGCGTTGGCGAAGAACGCGGCGATCTCGCGGCGGTAGTCGTTGATGTAGTTGAAGATCGGCACGAAATTACCGAGATAGGGCTTCAGTCGCGCCAGCCACGGAACGCTGACGTCGAGGAAGCGCTCAAGCGCGGGCACTCCCGTCTTCGACGCCTCGGTCAGCGGCGCGAGGTTGACGAGCAGGGTCTTCAGCTCGGGGGCAAAGATAGCCGTCTCCTGCAGCGTTGGCGTCAGTTGCACGGCCGCCGGGCGCAGCTCGTCGATGAGCGGCTTGGCCAGCGCCGCGAACTGGTGGACACGGGCCACCGTCAGTCGCGTGGCGACCGTGAATCCAGGTAGGGCGCGGATCGTGTCGGCCAGCGCCACGTTGCGCGCCGCCGTCGAGGCAAACACGGCGCGCGAGTTGCGCACCAGGCCCTGAAGCTGGGCGGGCGAGCTGGACAGCGCGCCGAACACCTGGCCGCCCTCGCGCAGCAGCGTGCTCGTGTCGGCGCTGTCGCGGTTCAGCACGCTGAGTACCCGGTCGATGTTCGTGGCGAAGGGATACAGGTAGGCGAAGGCGGCGTTG
The DNA here is from genome assembly GCA_963749545.1 of uncultured Solirubrobacterales bacterium. Lineage (GTDB taxonomy): Bacteria > Actinomycetota > Thermoleophilia > Solirubrobacterales > Solirubrobacteraceae > Palsa-465. Next base: position 636,295 of record CAVVNG010000018.1, on the reverse strand, counting down.
AAGTCCTCGCCGCGACCGGTCAGAGCGATCCCGTCCTGCTCCATCCAGGTCGAGAACGCTCGGCGTGTCGCGGCGTCGAACGTGGACAGGATCTGGTCGAGCTGGACGGTGGGAGCGATCTGCCCCGGTGGGAGCGTTCCTCCGTCTGCGAGCTTGGGTCCGTTCTCGGACCCTGGGGAGAGCTCGATGTAGGTCTCGCCGAGCAGCGACTTCTGGCGCAGAATCGCACGCGTGTCGGCCGGGCGCGGCGCGTACTGGCTGTCGATCTGGATGATGGCCTTGGTCAGCCCGCGCTTGCGGTCAAGCGAAACCGAGACGACCTTGCCCACGCTGACTCCGGAGATCCGCACGTCCGACTCCTGCGCCAGCTGGACGGCGTCGTTGAAGTCCGCCTCGATCCGGTAGCCCTGGGGCGCGAAGGGGACCGAGCCGCCGAAGGAGATCCACAGGAACAGCAGCAGACCGATGCACGAGGCGGCGAACAGCACCATGGTCAGGATCTTGGCCGGGCTGGGTGCCTGCTTGTTCACGGTATTACCGCCGGGCAGTACTTGCCGCCGATCGTGCTCCAGTCCGGCGCGTTCAGCAACGCCAGGACCGGCTTGAGCGCTGGATTCGAATTGGCCAAGCCCGACCTCGAACAGATTGAGCTCGCTGCACGTGCCCATGAACAGGCCGCGCACGATCGCACCCTGAGCGTCCTGAAGGCTGGTCAGGCTGTTGGCGATGTGGCCGAGCCACGAGCCCCAGAAGAGGTAGCCCTGCTGCCCGTGCGGTTGGTAGGCCAGCGTGTTGAACAGCGCGTTGAGGACCTTGACCGACCGCGTCAGCGGTGGCGTGGCGGCATTCAGCTTGGCCGCCGCCGGGGCGAGGATTTTGGCCAGCGGCTGAACCGCCACCGAGTACGGCCGCAGCTGATCGCGGATCACCGAGGTGGTGTCCTGGAAGAGCGGGCGCGCGGCGGCCAGCGCCGGTCCGAGCGCGTGCGCGAACGGCAGCAGTTTCCTCAGCGCCGGGGTGCTGGCGTTGGCGAACGTCTGCACCTTGCCCAGCGTTGTCGTCGCCTGCTGAAGCGTGCCCGGGAACAACGACAGCGCCCTGCTCGAGGTTGGCGTCCTGCGAGGAGATGGCGGCGAAGTTGGTGTTCGAGGACTTGATCAACGAGGTCAGCGTCCCCTCGACCGAGCCGAGTGCCTGAGTTACCTCCTGCAGGTTGTGGATCGAGTGGCGGATGTCCTGGGTCCGCGTCTTGAGGAGCTTGGTGAACGTGACGGTGTCGCGATTCAGCGGGGCGAAGCGCTGGAAGGTGCCGCGCAGGCTGGCCACGGCCTGCGGGCTCGGAGCCGCGCCGGTGGCGTTGCCGTTGTGGAACAGCTGGGCCCCTCCGGCCAGCAGCAGGAGCAGGTAGTTACGCGTGTCGGAGTCGAGTGAGGCGAGGATCTGATCGACGTCGATGGTGGGCTGCGTGTTGGCCACCGGGAGCATCCCGTTGTTGGGGACGGCGCCAGCCGATTTGGACCCGGGATCGAGCGACAGGTACATGTCCTTCAGCGGGGTGCGCGGACGGAGCAGGACGGTGGCGTTGCTGTAGATCGGCTGGTATTTCTTGTAGATGTTCATCGTCACCACGGCCCGCCCGCCCTGCAGGCTCACGCCGCCCACCTGGCCCACCTGCACTCCGGCCACGTCGACCGACTGTCCCTGACCCGCGGTGACGGCGGTGGCGTTGGCGAACTGAGCGCGGACCGTGTAGTAACTCTTGCCCAGCGTGAAGGATGGTTGGTGCTCGAGGATGTAGCCGACCACGGCAATGGCGGCGATGACCAGCGCGATGATGGCGGCGAAATCCCGCCGGTGGATGAGGATCGCACGCTTCACGGACCGGGTCCCGTCTTCGCGCTGTTGAGCGACGGCACCGCGTTGTGGTAGCAGGCCACATCGCGCCGAAGCGGCGGTGGGCTAGCCGCGACCGCGAACGCCGGCCGGGTCCCGAGCACGGGAACAACCGCGTTCCCGTAGCCGGGCCCGCCCCCACCTGGCAACAGGGGGGTCTGGACGCGGATACCGCCTCCTCCGGCGTTGGCACGGATGTAGCGGCCGTTGCCGTCGAAGTTCTGCGCAGCACCGGCCAGGCCGACCGCGCTCTGGAACAGCTCGCGATAGACCGGTTGCCCGCTGCCGATCGGCGGATCGGCGATCACCTGATTGCCCGTCGGCACGATGTTGTGGTCAAAACACCGGCTGAGAAGGTCGGCCTGCCTGATCAGCGCCTCGGTGGCGGGGATCGACGCTCCGGTGTTCTGGACGGCGGGGGTGAGGAACTTGACCAGCCCGCCCAGCTCGCTGGGTGACATCAGCGCGCTCGCCTGAGCGATCCAGGGCAGGCCGGCGGCGATCGTCGGGCCGAGCTCTCGGGTGCCCGGCAGCAGCGCGCGAGCGAAGGCCTTCGTCGGCCCGAACGAGGCGTCGAGGGCGCTGTCCGAGGTCTCGGTTATCCGGAGCAGCGGCGGCAGCAGCGAGATCGTCTGTGCGAGCTCCTGCTGTCGCGCCGCGAGCGCAGCCATCGTGGCGTTGAACGTGGTCACGAAGCCGGACAGCGAATCGCCGGCTGACGCAAGGCCCCGGAACACGTGCGCGTTGCCCGCCACCACGCCCGAGAGGTCGTGCGGCTGGGTTCCGAGCAGAGCCTGGTTGACCATCGATGAGGCCTGGAAGGCGTCGGCCGAGTACTTCAGCGAAAGGTTGAGCGCCTGACCGCCGGTCAGGTTGCGCGTGATCGGATCCTGAGTGGCGTTCTCCGACGGCGTCCCGGTCGTATCGAGCGCCGCGCCCAGCCCGCGGAGCAGCGTCTGGAGGTTGGTGCGTGCATTGACGTTCAGAATCGCCAGCACGCGATCGAGCTGGACCGGCCCCGAGGTGTGACTTGCCGACAGCGTCGCGCCGGAACTGAGCGTAGGCGAGGACGGCGTGCCGGGAGCCAGCTCGACGTAGAAGTTGCCCTCGAGGAAGATCCGGGAGCGGATGCTGGCCGTGGCATCGGCGTGGATGGGCAGGCCGTTCTTGTCGATGCTCATCGTCACGACGGCCGCCTGCGAGCTGGCACCGGGGAGGCGCTTGACCGAGGTGACCTGGCCGACATCCACGCCGGCGATGCGCACCGGCGAGGGGATGTGAAGCTGGGTCTGTGAGGTGAACACAGCCTTGAGCTGGAACGGGGTGCCAGCCCACGGGAGACTGCCGCCGAAGACGAGGTAGCAGGCGACGGCGATCACCACGATGCCGATCAAACCGGCCGCCATGTTCGACACGCGGGGCCTGTGGCGCCTCATCCCTTGGGCCTCTTCGTCTTCTCGGTGTGTACGCCCACATTGCCCGGCGGGTTGCCGATCGCCGCCGCCGGCCCGTAGCGCTCGTTGCCGGCCGAGCACTCGCGCGTCTGCCCTGGAGAAGCGGTGTTCGGGTAGGGATCCACGTGGAGGGCCCCGTGCTCGTTGTTGCTGCTGGTGTTCGCGGTTAGGTACGGCCGCTGGGACGGAACCGCCTCGCTGCCGAGTACGTCATCGATGACCACGACGTTGAAGCGCAGCGCCGTCCCGTTGCCGAACGGCTCCGACACCGTGCTCCCCGTGTTGCGCAGGAACAGCGACACGTAGTTGCACGTCGCCTGCATCGGGGTCAGGAACGCCAGCGGTGGCCGCAGCACCTTGACCGTCTGCGTGAGGCGATCGAGCCCGCCCTGGACGGCCGGTGTTTGCCCGAACTTCTCGAGGCTCTTGGACAGGCTGAGCAGGCGCTCGTCGAGTGCCTTGGTGCCCGGGAGGTTGTTGGCGCCGGCCACGAAGGCGTCGGACAGCACCGGCGCGCTCGCCGGCACCAGCGCCACCGCGGGGCGCAGATCCTTGAACAGTTGAGCGGTGTCGGTCAGGAACGACTGTTCGCTCGGGCTGTCGGCGATGACAGTGCTGAACGTGGGCGGGGTCTCCGAGATCCAGTCCTGGAGGAACGGGACGGCGACCGGGGCCAGCGCGCGGAAGGTGGTGTCCAGGTTGACGTAGAGGTCGGCCTGCGCCTGTGCGACGGGGGTCAGGGCGCTCGAGAACGACTCGAGCCCGCGGAAGAAGCCGCCGAGGTCGGTCTTGCGCGACGAGAGGTTGGTGGCGACCGGACCGAGGTCGCGGACCAGCGGGAGGAACGCCCCGATGGCGTTGTTGATGTCGCTGCCGCGACTGGCCAGGGCGTCGCTGAAGCCGACCGTCGACTCCTGAATGCCCTTCCGGGTCGCCGGGTCGAACATCGACAGCACCTGGCCCAGGTCGACCTCGGCCGTGCTATGGGTGAGCGGAACAGTCGCGTTCTCGGGATAGGTCTGTTTGGAGTTGCCCGGGGTGATCTGCAGGTACTTGAGCCCGATGGCTCCCTTCAGGCGAACATCGAACGTCGAGTTCACCGGCAGCGGCTGGACAACCTTGTCGAGCTTCAGGTTGAGCACCGCGATCGGTTGCCCGCCCGAGGCGCGCGCCGGGCTGATGCTGTCGACCAGCCCGACCAGCGCGCCGCCCACGTGCACCTCGGCCCCGTGGGTCAGTTCGCTGGCATCGGCGATCTGCACATGCAGCGTGTACTTGGGAACGAACGGAAGCCCGTTGTTGGCCTGGTAGGCGAGCGCGACGGCGACGATCGTGGCGAGCACGGTGAGCGCGCCGATTAAAATCGGATTGCTCAGCATCCCCGGCTCGCGCCGCGTCCGTCCGTTCATTGCTGGTGTCCGATCAGGTAGCCAAGGAGGCCCTGGAGATCACGCCTGTTGCGCGGCCTGACCTTCGCCACCGCCGACTTGGCCAGGTGCGCGACCTTGGCCCTTGCCGCCGGCGGTGCCTTGGCCAGGTCGGCGGTGGGAGCCGACTGCGCCGTGTCGGCCGCGAAACCCGGACCGAAGAAGTTGGCCGAGCAGCCCAGCACCGGCCTCTTGACGTAAGAGGCACACCCGCCGATCTGCGGCTCGTTCGCGCGCGAAATGCCCGAGGCTGTCGAAGGTGTTCGTGGCGCCCACCCCGTAGTACAGCAGCGACATCAGATACTCGATCGCGCCCGTGTTGTTGAGGCTCGAGGTCAGGGTGTCGAGCAGCTTCGCCGTCGGCTCGGCCTGAGTCCCGAGGTGCAGCAGCCGGCGAGCCAGCGGCTCGCTTGCCACCAGCGCGGGCTGTGACTGCGCCGATGAGCTGCCCAGCTCGATCAGGGCAGGCCGCGCCGCTCTGGCGAAGGGGGCCAACGTCTGGAACTCGCGCGCCAGGTCGCTGGCGCTCGTGCCCAGCTCATTCATCAGCGGCGTGCCCTGGTCGGCCAGCTGCCCGAGGTCGGCGAGCAGCGGCCGGAGCTGGCGCAGAAACTCCGGTAACAGCTGGAACGAGCGGGAGATGTCGGCCGCGCGCGCGGCGCTCGCCACCGACGTCGTGTTGGCCTGAACGACGAAGTCCGACAGCTCGTGCTTCGCGCGCGCGAGCGGGGCGAGGACGGTGTTCGAGTCGGTGGCCAGCTGCGCCAGCAGTTTGTTCTCGTGGGCGAGGATCTTCACCACCTTGTCCGTCTGCCCAAGCGCAGGGTTGGCGCGGCGGATCACCGCATTCAGGTCCGAGCCCCTCGCCGCCAGCCCCGTACCGAGCTCGTCCAGGATCAGCGCGAATCTCTGGCGGATCGACTCTTGCGAGATGTCCTGAACGATGTCCGTGTCGATCGGCGAGCTGGTGCGAGTGATCGGGAGGTAGTACGTGCCCTCGCCCGGCCCGCTGGTGATCTTGTGCAGCGGAGGCTGACTCGATGTCCCGGGCGTGCAGTCGACGTACTTCTCGCCGATCAGCGACTGGGGGCGGATGGCGCAGTGGGCGTTGGCGTAGAACGGCGTGAAGTCGGCGCTGTTGATCGCCAGCGTCACCGCGGCCTTCTGGTCCGCGGTGACGTCGAGTGATTGGATCGACCCGACGGGCGCGCCGGCGATCCTGACGTCCTCGCCTGGCACCGCGAAGGCTGCATCGTCGAAGATCGCGCGGACGTCGTACGTCTTGCCGCTGCCCTGCGAGGAGCTGCTGGCCACCGCGATGGCCACGATCGCCGCGATGAACGCCGCCCCGATGGTCGCGAGCCGTCTCATGGTCCAGGTGGCGCGTTAGCCTTGTTGCACCCCGGGACCCCCACCGGCGACGAGCCGTCCGGAGACGGCTGCACGGCACCACCCGGGCAGCGCTGGTGGACATTCTGGAGCCCGTCGTAGCGCTGCGACGGGAATCGGTTGGTGAGTTCGTTGGCCGCGTTCAGGCCAAAGGCCCCGAACCACGGCTGGGTCCGCGCGTAGTGGCCGTTGGCGTCGTAGTAGCCGCCGATCTGGCCCAGGTTGGTGAGCGCGGCGACAACGTCGGGGGTGTACTGGCGGAAGTAGTCGACCTGTGGCTGCGAGTCGTTGAACTCCTTGATCATGCGCGGGAACGCCGCCGCGGCCAGACGGGCCAGCGACGGCGTCTCCTGGAGCAGCGAGATCAGATCGCCACCGCCGGAGGGATTGCGGATCAGCGCGTTGAGGCTGGCCACCGTGGGGATCGACAGGACCGTCAGCTGGTGAAGCGCGGTGAGGAACTCCGTCAGGTGGCGATTGGCGGGGATCGACTCGCGCACGAGCGGCGTCAGCACATCGAGCGTGCTTCGCAGGCCGGCGAAGGTCTGGGTCGAGTGGTTGAGCGCCGGTGGCGCCAGCGACAGCGTCTGCTCGAGGGCTTGACTCTGGCTGGCGATCGCCGACATCGTCGAGTTGGTGTTGGCCACCAGCTGCGTCAACTGCGTAGTGCGCGAGCCCAGGAGCGACAGCGCCTTGGCTCCCTGCACCACCAGGTCATCGAATTCGGGCTCTGAGCGGCTCAGCTCGGCCGTGACCTGACTCGTGCTGTACAGCCCCGGGGCGAGGTACTTGAGGGTTCGGTTGCCGGCGAGCGCACGGCCCTCGATGCTGGCCGCCTCACCGCGGATGAACTGTCGCAGCCCGATCCGTGTCAGCGGATCGAGCGTGTCGAATAGCTGGTCGAGGCTGACCTGTGACTGCGTGTTCTGAGCGGTGATCAGCCCTCCGCTCGGGATCTTGAACGCGCTCGAGCCCGGCTCGAGCACGACGTACTTGTTGGCGATGCCCGACAGGGAGTTCTCGTAGACCTTGGCCACGGTCCCCTCGGGCATCTCGCCGACGCCCGAGTTCAAACCCATGCTCACCTGCGCCTGTCCGTCGGGCGTCAGCGTGATCGACTGCACGGAGCCGACCGTGGCCGGTCCGATGAGGACCAGGTTGCCGGGGACCAGGCCGCTGGCGTTCTGAAAGTTCGCCTTCAGGGTGTACGAGGACCCGCCCTCGAACAGGACGAGGACGATGAGCACCACGACAGCGACCAGAGCCCCTCCGGCGGCCACCCTCGCAACGAGACTGGTCCCGCCTACCGCCGGCTCAGCACTCGACCTCGCAGGCATTCATCCTCTCTCCTCCTGGGCGTTCCGGGCCGGTTTGATGCGCTCTCTTGCGTTTTCCTTCCCCCCAATCCATGGGCGCCTCGACGCAATCCTGCCAAATCTGGCACGTTGCTGCCAAGGCCGAACCGTCAACCGGCGGGCAACGCTTATCCTCGGGCTAACGCTACCGCCGCGTCTGTCGCGCCAGCAGTGCCGCTCCGACTGCGCCGCCGAGATCGCCGAGCGCCGCCACTGAGACGTTCGGCGGGTGCTCGTCGTTGAACAGGTGGGGTTGCATTGCCTTCGCGATCCGGTCCGCAAATGGCTGGCCGAACCTGACGCCAAGCCCGCCGCCGATGACCACCGCCTCGACGTCGAGCAGGTTGATCGCTGAGGCGATACCCGTGCCCAGTGCCTCGATCGCTTCGTCGATGAGCTCCGTGGCCATCTTGTCCTTGCGCTCGAGCGCGTGACCCCAGATCCCACTGGTCAGACGGGTGCGCTTGTGTTCCTTCATCAGCGTGAACAGGTCGGTCTTGCGTCCGTTTTCGACGTGCTTGCGGGCCTGCGCCTCCATCGACGCCCGACCGGCGTACGCCTCAAGACAGCCGCGGCGCCCACAGGTGCAGCGGCGACCGTTCTGTTTGACCACCATGTGGCCGATCTCGCCGGCTCCGCCACGCCCTAGCCAGGGCTTGCCGGCCAGGATCAACCCTCCGCCGACGCCGGTGCCCCAGAACACGCCGAGCAGCGACTTGTACGGCTTGCCGGCCCCCAGCTTGAACTCGGCGTCGGTGGCGACCTGCACATCGTTGCCGACGAACACAGGTGTGCCGATCGACTCGAAGAGGGTCGGGCCCAGGGCAAAGGTTCCCTTCCAGTTCGGCAGGTTGCGGGCGGTGGACACCTCCCCGGTGGCAGCGTTGATCACACCGGGCGAGCCGACGCCCACGCCACGCAACCCGGAGGTCGCGATCCCCGCCTGTTCGGCGGCCTCCCTGACCGCCGCGGCGAGCTGCTGGGTGATCGCAGGTGGGCCGCCCTTGGTCGGCGTCGGGTGACGCGCGGAGCCGAGCACGTTGTTGCGCGCATCGACGATTACGGCTTCAATTTTGGTCCCGCCGAGGTCGATTCCGCCCCGCGCGGCACTGCGTGTGGTTGCGGCCTGCATGCCGGGATCCTCTCAGACGCGGCCGACGGCGGCTGTGACTATCAGGTGGACCACTAGCTCCAGGACTCGCGGTAGTGCGTCTGCTCGGCCGTCGGCGCGTCGATCTCGACCCCCAGCGCGGCTAGCTTGAGCCGGCCGACCTCGCGATCGATGGCGTCTGGAACGGCGTGCACGCCGGGTACGTACGCGTCGCGCCGACCCACCAGTTCCTCCACGCACAGCGCCTGAAGGGCGAACGATACGTCCATCACGGCGGCCGGATGCCCCTCGGCGGCGGCCAGGTTGACCACCCGGCCACGGGCGGCCAGGTTCAGCCGCCGGCCGTCGGCGAGTTCGTATTGCTCGACCAGCGGGCGCACCTGGGCGACGCCGCCGGTGGCCAGCTCGCGCAGATCGTCGAGGTCGAGTTCGACATCGAAGTGCCCGGCGTTGGCCAGCAGCGCCCCATCCTTCATTCGCTCGAAGTGAGCACGGTGCAGCACCCGCCGCGACCCGGTGACCGTGATGAACACGTCCCCGCGCGAGGCTGCTGCGAGGGCCGGCATCACCTCATAGCCCGCCATCCGCGCCTCCAACCCCCGCAGCGGATCGACCTCGCAGACGATCACCGCAGCGCCTGCGCCGCGAGCGCGCTCGGCGATCCCCTGGCCGGCCCAGCCGTAGCCGACGACGACGACCGTCTGGCCGGCCAGGAGCACGTGGCCGGCCCTGATGACGCCGTCCAGCGCTGACTGTCCGGTTCCGTGACGGTCATTCAGCGCGCGTTCGGTGCGCGCCTCGTTGACGGCCAGGACCGGACAGGCCAGCCCCCGCTGCTCCTCGAGCCGGCGCAGACGCACGAGGCCGGTCGTGGTTTCCTCGGTGCCCCCGATCAGTCCCTGAAGCAGCGCTCCGCCGGTCTCATGCGCGGTCATCAGGAGATCGGCGCCGTCGTCGATCGTTACCTGTGGCAAGGTGTCGAGCAGCGCGCGCACGTGGCGCGCGTAGGTGTCGAGGTCCTCTCCCCGCACGGCCCGCACCGCGGCCCCGTGCTCGAGCACCAGCGCCGCGGCGACATCATCTTGGGTCGACAGCGGATTGGCCGAGCACAGCGCGACATCGGCGCCGCCGGCGATCAGCGTCAGCACGAGGTTGGCCGTCTCGGCGGTTACGTGCAGGCAAGCGGCGATCCGCATCCCGGCCAGCGGTCGCGCGTCGGCGAACCGGTCGCGGATCTGCCGGAGCACCGGCATCTGCTGGCCCGCCCAGGCGATGCGCGCCGCCCCGTCCGGGGCGAGGCTCAGATCGGCGATGTCGTGCGGCGGAACCGACGTGTGTGCCATGGGTGTGCTGGCCAGGACCCCGCCGGCGCGATCGATCAGTAGCGGTAGTGATCGGGCTTGTAGGGACCTTCGGCGGGCACCCCGAGGTAGGCCGCCTGAGCAGCGGTGAGCTCCGTGAGCCTGGCCCCGAGCGCACCGAGGTGCAGCCGGGCCACCTTCTCGTCGAGGTGCTTGGACAGGGTGTAGACCTGCTTGTCGTAGCGGCTGGTGTGGCCGAACAACTCGATCTGCGCGATCACCTGATTGGTGAACGAGTTCGACATCACGAAGCTTGGATGCCCGGTCGCGTTGCCGAGGTTGAGCAGGCGACCCTCGGACAGAACGATGATCGAATGCCCGTCGGGGAAGACCCACTCGTCGACCTGGGGCTTGATGTTGATCCGCTCGATCCCGTCGATCCTGCCCAGCCCGGCCATATCGATCTCGTTGTCGAAGTGGCCGATGTTGCCCACGATCGCCTGATGCTTCATCCGCGCCATGTCCGCGGCGGTGATGACGTCGCGGTTGCCGGTCGCGGTGATGAAGATGTCAGCGATGCCAATGACGTCATCGAGGGTCTGGACCTGGAAGCCATCCATCGCCGCCTGCAGCGCGCAGATCGGATCGATCTCGGTGATGACGACGCGAGCGCCCTGACCCCGCAAGGAATCGGCGCAGCCCTTGCCGACGTCGCCGTAGCCGCACACCACGGCCAGCTTGCCGCCGATCAGCACGTCGGTGGCGCGGTTGATCCCGTCGATGAGGCTGTGGCGGCAGCCGTACTTGTTGTCGAACTTCGACTTGGTCACCGCGTCGTTGACGTTGATGGCCGGGAACAACAGCTGCCCCTGCTCGGCGAACTGGTAGAGCCGGTGCACGCCGGTCGTCGTTTCCTCGGTCACCCCCTGGATCCCCGCGGCGATGTTGGTCCACCGCTGCGGATCCTCCTCGAGCGAGCGCTGCAGGAGCTCGAGCACGATCCGGAATTCATCCGACTCGGCGCTGGCCGGATCGGGTACCGCGCCGGCGCGCTCGAACGCGGCGCCATTGTGAACGAGAAGCGTGGCATCGCCCCCGTCGTCGAGGATCATGTTCGGGCCGCCGCCGACCCGGTCATCCGGGCCGGGTGCCGGCCACCTCAGTGCGTGCTCGGTGCACCACCAGTACTCCTCGAGCGTCTCACCCTTCCATGCGAACACGGGCACGCCCTGCGGATCCTCGGGCGTGCCGTTCGGACCCACCACGACCGCCGCCGCAGCGTGATCCTGGGTGGAGAAGATGTTGCACGAGGCCCAGCGCACCTCGGCGCCCAGCGACACCAGCGTTTCGATCAACACCGCGGTCTGGATCGTCATGTGCAGCGATCCCGTCACGCGCGCGCCGGCCAGCGGCTGGCGCTCGGCGTACTCGCGCCGCGTGGCCATCAGCCCGGGCATCTCGTGCTCGGCGAGCCGGATCTCCTTGCGGCCAAAGGCGGCCAGCTCCAGGTCAGCGACCCTGAAATCGGTCTTGGCGGCGGTCGTGCTCATATGTTCTCCACGGTCGTAGTGATCATCCGGCGACGGCGAGCAGCTTCTCGTGCTTGGCCTGCTCGAAGCGCAGCCAGTCCTCGGCATCGATGTGCTCGGGGCGGCGCGGTTGCGCCTCGAGCCAGCTCTCGACAGCTCCCCTCAGCTCAGGGTCGCTGGACAGGCGGGCGGTAAACGCCACGTCTGACAGCTGGATCTCGAACCTCGTCAGCAATTCCTTCAGCGTGCGTAGCCGCTGCAGCTGAGCGGGCCCATACAGGCGGTAACCCGACGCCGAGCGCGCGGCAACCACCAGCCCGGTCCGCTCCACGTAGCGCAGCATCCGCGCCGACCACCCCGTGGTCTCCGCCGCCTCGTGAATCGTCAGGCCGTCCATCCGCGCAACATTACCACGAGTGTGTCAAGGTTTGGGCGAATTCTCGCAGATTGCGGCCTGGCCGGAAAACGCACTTAAGGAATTTCGTCCCCAGCCGATCAATGTCGTACGTCTGCAACTGCGCCCACGTCCACCCATGGAAACGCACGGTAAGGGGATCTGCGTAGCGCTCTCGGCCGTCCTGATGAGCGCGATCATCGCCGCAGCCGCGGCCTCGGGCCATTCGGGCCACGAGTTCAGCCGCGACTGGCACGGCCATGGCCGCGATCGGGGACATGACGCCGGCCACGGCCACGTCTACGGCGATTCATTCGGGTACGGCGGCGGGCGCGCCTACGGCGGCTCCCACGGCCACGGTGGCGGCTGGCATCACGGCTACGGGGACTCGCATGGCTATGGGGACTCGCATAGCTATGGCGACTCGCACCGCTATGGCCACCACTACGGCTCCTCGCGGGGCGATGGGCGTCATCACAGCTACCTCGGCACGTCGCACCACTACGGCGGCGGATCCCGACGCGAGCACGGCAACGGCCACGCCTACGGTCACTACCGGCACGGCTACGACCACGCCCACCAGCATATGGACAACCGGACGAGTCCTGCCTTCACCGGCCACGGCGACTCCAGCAGCCGCGGCGGCTCGAGCGGCCACGGCTGCAGCACGTGCGGGTCCGGTCACGGCAGCAGCTCTCAGCCGTCCGGGCTGACCGGCACTTCGCCGTCATCGTCGGGCGGGGGATCGCCCTCCGCACCCCGGCTACCGTCGATCGTGTCGGCCACCCTCTCGACGCCGTCGTCGATCGGCAACTCGAAGGCGTCACATTCGACCTTCTCCGCCCAGCCACTCTCCCCCGGGACCGATTTGCTGACCGTCCCGCTCGGTGGGTCGGCATCATCCCTGCTCGGCGCGAGGTCGAGCGCGGGGGCCGCCGGTCGGGTCGCCAGCTTGTTCGGCGTGCCGCTGCGGGCCGGTCTGGCGGCGGGTGTCTCGCCGTTCGGCGCGCCGGCAACTCACGGCGCCACCGCCCCGTCGGCCACGACCCGGCCAGGGGGGTCCGGCAGCTCTGACGCCGCCAGCCCCGGAGGCGCACCGCTCCCGGTCAAGCCAAGGCTTCAGCAGCCGAGCGTGATCGAGCGGATCGAGCGCGTGATCCCCGGCTTCGTGTGGCTCGCGATCGGCATCTCGCTCGGTTTTGCCGCGGTCGGTGGCGCGGCCACGCTGTGGTCAGGCCGTCGGGTGCGCCGCCAGGCGGGGCAGCTTGCCGCCGTCAGCGCGGCGGCCATGACCGACGCGCTCACCGGCGTCCTGAACCGCCGCGGCTTCACCGAGGCCGCCGAACGCGAGCTGGCCCGGGCCCGCCGCTACGAGCGGCCCTTCGTGCTCGCCTACGTGGACGTCCGGGGGCTGAAGGCCGTCAACGACAGCCAGGGCCACCTGGCCGGCGACGAGCTGCTCAAGGAGGCGGCGCACCTGCTGCGCACCACGGCCAGGGCCGACGACGTCGTGGGCCGGATCGGTGGCGATGAGATGGCGCTGCTGCTGGCCGAGCAGACGGCCGCCGGCGCGATTCCGGTCGTCGACCGTATCAGCAGCCAGGTCGCCGTCCGGCGTGCCGAGATGGGTCTGCGCGCCCCTTGGGACCTGACGATCGGCACTGCCACCTACCCCGATGACGGCGAGACCGTCGCCGACCTGCTCGGAGCCGCGGACCGGCGGCTCTACGAGCAACGCGGGATCGCACTGTAGCGCCGGCACGCCGCCATCCGGCCGCCTGTCGACGTCATTCCGAGGCCGACTCAGCCCGTGGCCAGCATCCGCTTCAGCCGTTCGAGCGACTCGACCGGCGATGGGTCGACGCCCCGCAGCACGGCGAGGTAGATCGACACCAGGTCGCCGAGCAGGACCAGCGATACGAGCCGCTCAGTGCGGGTCTGGCCGATGCTGTCGATGCGGAACGTCACCGCCGCATGGCGAGCGATCAGGCCGCGAGTGAGTTCGATGCGCTGGCGGATCCGGGGGTGGAGGTCCGAATCGTCGAGGAACACGGCGCTGAAGCGGCCGAGTTCGGCGGCCCCCTCCCAGCCGGCGATCTCGTTGTGGTCGAGCTCAGGCAGCTCGTGGACGAAGCTGGGCAGCTTGGCGTTCTCGTTGATCTGGGTCTTCCAGCGGTAGGCGATCGGCGCGGTCAGGCCGGCGCCCGCGAGCTGCGGGATCGTGCCGTGAAGCCCGCGTGCCAGCTCCTTGGCCAGGGAGTCCTCATCGGCCTCGGGGCCCCAGCTCTCGACCAACCGTTCGGCGTGGGCGGCGGCGACGTCGATCTCGGCGTGCAGGCGTTCGCCGGCTCCGCTCAGACCAGCCACCTCGAGCGCCACCACCAGCGAGTAGGCCACCGCGGCCCGAGGCTGGAAGCCGCCCGGGATGGGGACGACGGGCACGCCGTCCGCGCGGGCGGCCTGGGCCAGCTTGCCGCCGGTCGTGGTCACGATCCGCCGCGCGCCGAGCGCGCCGGCCGCCTCGTAAACGGCCAGCACCTCCTCGGTCTCGCCCGAGTAGCTCGAGCACAGCACGGTCGTGTCCGGCGTGGTCCAGGCGGGCAGGGCATAACCGCGCGCCAGCATGATCGGGCGCGAGGCGCGATCGCCGAGCGCCGCGCGGGCCAGGCCGCCGCCGATCGCCGAGCCGCCCATCCCGGCCACGACGAGTCCGTCGCGGGCATCGTGGGGCTCGAGGTTGGCCGACTCGACGCGCCAGGCGGCATCGCGCAGCTGGTCGGGCATGCCGAGCACGTCGTCGAGCAGCCGATGATGGTCGACTGAGGCGATCGTGTCGGGGTTCAGCTCGGCGGTCGCACTCAAAACCTGATCGCTCCTTGAGGTAGCTGGACGCCGGGGAAGATACGCGCGCCGGCGGCAAGGGTGTTGTCCGACCCGATAATGACGCCCTCGCCGATCACCACCCCGCCCTGGATATGGCAGCGCTCGCCGATCGTCACTCCGGGCCCGACGATTGCCGAGCTTACCGTTGTGCGCGCACCGACGCGGGTGCCGTCGAGCAGCACCGAGCTCTCCACATGGGCGCCCCGGCCCACGCACACATCGACGCCCAGCACGGCGCGAGAACCGACGATCGCGTGCTCCTCGACCACCGCCCCCTCTCGAGCCAGCGCCGGCGGAACCACCCGCCCGGCGATCCGCGCGCCGTCCACGACCGCCATTCCGGCCGCGCCCAGACGGCGCCCCACGCCCGTATCGACGGTGCCCTCGAGGATGTCGAAGGTCGCCTGCAGGTAGCGCTCGGGGGTGCCGATGTCGAGCCAGTAGCCCTCGGCCACGTAGCCGTACAGCCCGTGCCCGACGATCCCCGGGAACACGTCGCGTTCGATCGAGAAGTGCGAGCCCGCGGGAGCCATCCGGTCGAGTACCTCGCGCTCCATGACGTAGGCGCCGGCATTGATCAGGTCGGTGTCGATCTGCTCCGGACCCGGCTTCTCGACGAACTCCTCAACCGCGCAGGCCTCATCTACGCGCACCAGCCCGTAGGCAGACGGATCCTCCACTGGCACGAGCGCGAGCGTCGCGCGGGCACCGGTGCGTTCGTGCTGCTCGAGCTGGGCCGACAGATCGAAATCGGTGAGCACGTCGCCATTGAGCATGAAGAACCGCTCGTCGAGGAGCCTCTCGGCAAACTTCAGGGCCCCACCCGTGCCCAGCGGGCTAGGCTCGTCGAGGTAGCGCAGACGCATCCCGAGCTGCTCGCCCTCGCCCAGCACTTCCCTGACGCCGCCGGCCATGAACCCGCAGGACAGGATCACGTCATCGACGCCGTGACCGGCGAGCCACTCCAGCATGTAGGCGATGAACGGCCGGTCGACCAGCGGGACGACGGGCTTGGGGATCGTCGAGGTGAGTGGTCGCAGGCGGGTGCCCTCACCGCCGGCCAGGATCAGAGCCTGCAAGTGGTTCCTACCGCCCGATCCCTTCGTACACAAACCCCGCCGCCTCGGCGGCCTTCCGGTCGCCGAAGTTGCGTCCATCGATGACGACCCGCCCCGACATCCGCTCGGCCGCGGCGCCCCAGTCCAGCTCGGCGAACTCCGGCCATTCGGTGACGATGATGCACGCATCGGCACCGGCCAGCGCATCCAGCGCCGAATCGGCAAAGTCGACGCCGACCAGCAGCTTGCGCGCTTCCTGCTCGGCCACCGGATCGTAGGCGCGGATCTTGGCGCCATCGGCCTGGAGCCGGGCGGCGAGCACCAGCGACGAGGCCTCGCGCATGTCGTCGGTGTTGGCCTTGAAGGCGAGACCGAGCAGCGCCACCGTCTTGCCCACCAACGATCCGAGGTGCTTCTGCAGCTTGCCCATCACGCGCCGCTTCTGCAGCTCGTTGACCTCGATGACCGCCGTCAGGAGCTGGAAGTGGTAGCCCGAATTGCCGGCCAGCTGCTTCAGCGCGGACACGTCCTTTGGAAAACAGCTGCCACCGAACCCGATCCCGGGCTTGAGGAAGTGCGGCCCGATCCGGTGGTCCAGACCCATCCCCCGCGCAACCTCGAGGACGTCGGCCCCGGTCTCCTCGCATACGTTGGCGATCTCGTTGATGAACGAGATCTTGGTGGCCAGGAACGCGTTGGCGGCCAGTTTGATCATCTCGGCACTGGCAATGTCGGTCCTGACCAGCGGGGTATCCAGCGGTTCATACAGCTTGACGACGGCGTCGCCCGCCCAATCCCCGTTGTCTCCCACCACGACCCGGTCGGGGGCCAGGAAGTCCTCCAGGGCCGAGCCTTCCTTGAGGAACTCGGGGCACGATACGTAGGCGAAGTCGGGCTTGCCCTGCGCAATGAACATCCGGCGGATCGCCGCTCCGGTGCCCACGGGCACGGTCGACTTCATCACCAGCGCATGGTGCTCGGAAGCCGGCATCGCCTCGACCACAGCGTTGACCGCTGAGAGATCGGCATCGCCCGAGTACGTCGGCGGCGTTCCCACCGCCACGAACAGCAACCGGGCGTACTCGAGGGCCGGCGGCAGCTCGGTGGAGAAGTGCATCCGCTCGCGGTTGCGCGCCACGGCCTCCGGGAGGCCGGGCTCATAGATCGGGATCTCGCCACGCTTCAGGCCGTCGATCTTGCCCACATCGACGTCGACGCACCACACCTCGCCGCCGAGCTCGGCGAAGCCCGCCGCGGTGACCAGGCCGACGTATCCGGTGCCGATCACGGCGATTGGTTCAACCCTTCCAGTCATGGCCCGAGGAGCGTACAAGGGGGTGGTTGGCGAGCAGGCGCCGACGCGCTGCGGCTGTCCGGGGCAACCGTCAGCCGCGCGTCAGCGAGGCGGCGATCCCGGTCAGCTGGGAGCTGCTGAGATCGTCGGTAAGCGTGTTGGAGATCCAGTAGACGCCCCAGGATGTCCGCCAGGCGACGAGCGTGGGCTTGTGCCCGTTGAAGTAGATCTCCAGCTGCCGGCCCTTGACCGTCTTGGTCTGGTGGGTTCCGTTGAGGATCGGCGGACCCAGCCACGTCGTCCCCTGGACGCCGTAGTACTGACCGAGCGCGGGGTTCATGACGAGCGTTATCCGATAGGCCGCGTGGCGGTGCCCGCCCTGATCGGGAACCGTGTAGGCGCGGGGGTACGAGTTGGCGACCGGGCCGATGGTGCAGGTGCTGTCGGTGCAGTATTGCGAGCCCTCGGCGATCACCCGCGGGTAGTAGACCGGCATGCCCGCGTGGGGCATCGCGGCGACCTGGCTGCGGCCGTCCGCCACATCGGCAGTCAGCGCCCCAGGCGCGGTGTGCGGGCGCGGCTTGCGGGCGCCGCTGCTGCCAGACCCCGGACTCGTGGGCGTCATGAACTGGGTGAACGCATTGTGGAGGGCGCCCCTGTTGGCAGTCACGTAGCAGGCCGACACGTCGCACGTGTCGAGGATCGCGGGGAATCTGACCTGCTTGATCGTGTGTCCGGCCGAGAAGGCGACGAGGTTGAACAGGTTGATCAACCCATCGGTGGTGTGCAGGTTGTGGTCGGTCTGGGCGTGCTCGCCGAAGAGCTTCATCAGCTTGTTGCGGTTGTCGACCAGCTCGGCGGCGCTGTACTGAGCCTTGGCCCAGCGGATGAAGTCCTGCTGGCGGGCGTTGCGGACGAGGTCGTTGTCGGTGTGCCGGAAGCGGACGAAGGACAAGGCGTCGTTGCCGCACAGCTTCTGGTAGCCGGGCTGCAGGTTGATGCTCGAGTAGTCGGTGAGCGCCGTGTTGTTGTAGTAGCGGTGATCGACGTCGGTGTACACGCACCCGATCGCATTCACCAGCGCCACGAAGCCGCCGAAGTTCACGTCGACGATGTGGTTGACCTTCAGCCCGGGAAACACTTCGTGCTTGAGCACCTTGAGGAGCAGTGCGGGTCCGCCCACCGAGTACGCGGCGTTGATCTTGGACGTCTGGCCCCCGCCCGGCCCGGGGAGCGTGACCTTCAGGTCGCGCGGGACCGACACGACGTTGATCGTCGACGATTTGGGATCCAGCCGCACAAGCATCATCGTGTCCGTGTTGGCGGCGTTGAAGGGCTCGCCGGCGCGGTGGTCGGAGCCGATCACCAGGATCGTCTGTGCGTTACCGGGGTTGGCGATCGTCACCTCGGCGTTCCGGATCGACGGGTTGACGTTGAAGTACTGCGTGAAGGTGTTGATCTGGAGCAGCCCGGCCACCGCGGTCGTCGCCGCAGCGAACAAGATCACCACGAAGCCCGCGATCAGAAAGCGCCACAGCATCCCGCGCCGAGTGGTGGGGATCAGCTTCATGCGAGCCCGCCTTCGATCGCCCGCAGCTCACCGGCGCTGCGATCGCCTTCCTCGAGCCAGATCGGCAGCGCGCGCACGAAATCGCCCAGCGCCCGGCGGTAGCGGACCAGCGAGGACAGCGAGACCCACTCCTCGGGGCCATGGTGCCCGGCTCCGGCGGGGCCGAATTCGACCGCGGGTATGCCGGCCCCGATGAAGGCCGCCGCGTCCGAGGCGCCATCGCGGCCAACGCTCATCACCTCGCCGCGCGTCGAGCGCGAGACGGCTTCGCGCAGCGCCTGCACATACGGGTGCGTGCGGGACACGGTGACCGGCGGGTAGATGAACGTCCTCGTCACCGTGATCCCGGGGATCTCGCCCACCTGGGCCATGATCTCGGCGGGGTCCTGGCCGGGCAGGTAGCGCACGTCGACCGCCATCGTGCAGGCATCGGGGACCTTGTTGAGGGCGTCGCCACCCTCGATCCGCCCCAGATTGATCGACGGCCGGTCAAACATCTCCGAGGACTCGCGGCTGAACGGAAGCGACTCGATCGCCCGGAATACATCGACAGCCTTGAGGATGGCGTTGTCGCCCAGCCACGGGGTGGAGCTGTGCGCGGCCCGTCCCTGGACTTCGATTCGCATGGCCAGCACGCCCTTGGCTTCCACTCCGATGTGCATGTTGGTCGGTTCGCCAGTGATGGCAAAGTCCCCCTTGACACCGCGCTTGACCATCAGATCGGTCGAGCGCTCATCAATCTCCTCGGATTCTTCGTCGGGCACGCACATGAAGCGCACCCGGACACGCTCCTGCTGCTCGACGTCCTTGAGCGCGCACATCATCGCAGCAAGCCCGCCCTTCATGTCGTATGCCCCGCGCCCCATGAGCCGGTCGCCGTCGAGGCGCGGCTCGAACTGCTCGGACCGTCCGGGGACGACGTCGACGTGGCCATGCAGGATCACGCAGGGGTCCGCCTCGGACGCCGGCCCGACCTCCGCCACCAGCACGGGCAGCCCGTTGTGCTCTTGGTCGTGCACCTCGATGTCGCGGGATTCGAGCCATCCCTTGATAAATCCTGCGGCGGCCACGATCCCATCCGGACGCGACGTGTCATAGCGGATCAACCGCTCGGCCAGGATCCGTTCATCAAGCATCCGAGCCCAAGGATAAGCGGGCCGATTGAGGTTTCGCTTTCCATCCTCGTGCTGCCGCCCACCTCGTTCCTGTTCGAGCGAAGCCAGCAGCTTCTGGTCTTCCTGTCCTTCGGGGTGATCGCCGCTCTGCTCCTGGCGCCGGCTGTGTTCGGCGGTGACGCTGGCGGGATCCCCCGCCGGGTGCTCGCCAATCCCGTCGCGGCGTGGCTTACCGCTGCTGCGTCTCAAGTACCACCGGCTGCGCGATGTTCTGCGCCGCCCACAGGTCGGCAAGCCAGCCGAGCCTAGACGGAGCTGGCTCCGGTCGAAACGACTACGAACCCTGGGCGATGCGCAGGAACTGCTCCCAGCGACGCTTGTCGCGCTCGGCCACGCGCTGCTTCTCGGTGTCATCCCGCGCTTCGCTCAGCTGGCGCTCGGCCTCCTCGAGGCGCTCGCGCAACAGGCCGGCGTCGAGATCACCCGGCGCGTGCGCCTCCTCGACCAGCACGAGCACGTGCTCGCTGGTCACCTGCATGTAGCCCTCGGCCTGCGCGAAGCGCACGACATCTGACTCGGTCTTGTACAGCCGCAGTTCGGTGGGGTCGAGCATCGCCAGCAACGGCGTGTGATGAGCCAGCACGCCGATCGAGCCGGTCGTCGTCCGGGTCGAGACCATCTCGACCTCGTCGCTGAAGACCTCGCCCTCGGGGGTGAGGACCTCGACCTTGAACTTGGTGTGGGCCATCAGCCGTCCTGGCTCTCGTCCTTGCCGCTGTCCTCGTCCTTGCTGGCGCCCTCGTCCTCGGCGGCGTCGCCGCTGGGCTGATCCTGGGCCTCATCCCCGCGTGCGTCGGCCACGACGTCCTCGATGCCGCCCTTGAGGAAGAAGGCCCGCTCAGGAACATCGTCATGCTTGCCCTCGAGGATCTCCTTGAAGCCGCGGATCGTCTCGGCAATGGGCACGTACACGCCGGGGGTGCCGGTGAACTGCTCGGCCACGTGGAACGGCTGGGAGAGGAAGCGCTCGAGCCGGCGAGCCCGGTTCACCGTCAACCGGTCGTCATCCGAGAGCTCCTCGATTCCGAGGATGGCGATGATGTCCTGGAGGTCGCGGTAGCGCTGGAGCACCTCCTTGACTGCGTTGGCCACCTCGAAGTGCTCGTCCCCGAGGATCTCGCGCTTGAGGATCGTCGAGGTGGAGTCGAGCGGATCGACCGCGGGATAGATGCCCTTCTCGGCGATCGACCGCGACAGCGTGGTCGTGGCGTTGAGGTGGGCGAAGACCGACGCCGGGGCCGGGTCGGTGAGGTCGTCGGCCGGGACGTAGATGGCCTGGATCGAGGTCACCGAACCCTTCCGCGTCGACGTGATGCGCTCCTGGAGCTGACCCATCTCCGATTCGAGCGTGGGCTGGTAGCCGACCTGGGAGGGCATCCGCCCGAGCAGGGCCGATACCTCGGAGCCGGCCTGCACGAAACGGAAGATGTTGTCGATGAACAGCAGCACGTCCTGCCCCTCCTGATCGCGGAAGTACTCGGCCATGGTCAGGCCGGACAGCGCCACTCGCATGCGCGCTCCCGGGGGCTCGTTCATCTGGCCGAAGACCAGCATCGTCTTCTCGAGGACGCCGGACTCCTTCATCTCCAGCCACAGGTCGTTGCCCTCGCGCGAGCGTTCGCCCACGCCGCAGAAGGCGGACAGACCACCGTGCTCCTGGGCCAGGTTGTGGATCAGCTCCTGGATGATCACGGTCTTCCCCACGCCGGCGCCGCCGAACAACCCGACCTTGCCTCCCTTGGCGTAGGGCGCGAGCAGGTCGATGACCTTGATGCCGGTTTCGAACATCTCCGTGGTCGGCGTGAGCGCCTCCACGGAGGGCGCCTCGCGGTGGATGGGCCAGCGCTTGAGGTTCTCGTCCAGCGGCGGGCCCTGGTCGATCGGCTCGCCGAGCAGGTTGAAGATGCGCCCCAGCGTCGCGTTGCCGACGGGGACGGTGATCGGCGCGCCGGTGTCGATCACCTCGGTTCCACGGGCCAGACCGTCGGTGGTGTCCATGGCCACGGCACGGATCCGATCGTCGCCGAGGTGCTGCTGGACCTCGCAGACCAGCCAGTCGGCCGAGTCGATGTTAGGCTCGTCGACCGGCTCCTCCTCCTTGTTGGCCTCCGAGCGGCGGATCCGCACGGCGTGGTTGATCTCGGGCAGCTTGTCCGGGAACACCGCCTCGATCACGACGCCCTGGATCTCTTCGATCCGGCCCGTGTTGATGGTGGTTTGTTCCGTGGTCGTTTCAGTTTCAACAGCCATCGCTTCTCCAGTCGCTCAGTCCAAGTCTTCGTGGGCGGCCACTAGCCGGAGAGCCCTTCGGCTCCGGCGACAACTTCCAGGATCTCCTGCGTGATCTCAGCCTGCCGCGCCCGGTTCATCTCGAGCGTCAGCCCCTGGATCAAATCGCCGGCATTCTCGGAGGCATTGCGCATCGCGGTCATGCGCGCGCCGTGCTCTGAGGCCGTCGACTCAAGTAGTGCTCGGTAGATCGACACCTCGACGTAGTCGGGAACGAGGCGCGTGAGGATCTCCTCGGGATCGGGTTCGTACTCCACCAGGGCTCGCTTCGCGGAGCCGTCGCCTGACCCGGAGGCTCCGGGGTCCGAGCCCTCCTCGAGCAGGGTGGCCTGCTGAAGCGGGAGCAGCGTCTCGCGGCGGACCACCTGCGAGATCGGAGAGATGTAGCCGTTGTAGAACACCTCGACCCGGTCGACCTCGTTGTCGATATAGGCGGCCATCAACGTGTCGGCGATGCGACGGGCATCGGCATAGGCTGGGCGGTCGGTGAAGCCGGTGAAGCTCGCGGCCAGCTCGAGCCCACGGAACCTCACTGAGGATGCCGGGCGCCGCCCCGAGGCGTAGTAGACGGCCCGACGCCCCTCGGCCGTGTGCGAGCGGCCGGCCGCCGCCCCGGCGCGAACGATGTTGGAGTTGAACGCCCCCGCGAGTCCGCGGTCGCCGGCCACGAGGAGCAGACCGACCGTGCTGACCTGCTCGTGCTCGGACAGGATCGGCAGTTGCGGCACCCTCCCCGCGGCCTCGGCCGCGTCGCGCGTCATCCGCCGAATCGCGCCCGCGTAGGGCCGCAGCGCCTCGATGCGCTGCTCGGCCCGGCGCAGCCGGGCCGCGGCGACCGCCTCCATCGCGCGGGTGATCTTCTGGATGTTCTTGACCGCGCCGATGCGGTTGCGAACGTCTCGTTGGGTGCCGGCCATGCTGGTGAACGGGCCGTCGGGCGCTCAGGCCGGGACGGGCTCTCCCTCCTCCTGACTCTCCGCGCTGGCCCGCTCCTCCTGCCGGCTGCGTGCCGGGGGCATGTCGTCGCTCTCCTCAAGCGGATGCCCCTCCTCGTCGAGATCGAAGCCGAAGTCCTGCGCGAACTGCGCGACGGCCGTGTCGAGCTGGCCCTGGATCTCGTCGCTCCAGTCGCCGGCGGCGATCTTCTTGAGCAGCTCGGGCTCGTTCCCCCGCAGGTAATCGGTCACCCCGGCCAGGAACCGTTCGACCTTGTCGACGGTAATCCGGTCCAGGTAGCCGTTGGTGGCGGCAAAGATCTGCACGACCTGATCCTCGGCCGGGAGCGGTTGGCGCTCGGCCTGGTTGAGCGTCTTGACCAGGCGCTCGCCGCGGGCCAGCGTACGCTGCGTTTCGGCGTCGAGCTCGGAGCCGAACTGGGAGAACGCCTCCAGCTCGCGGTACTGCGACAGCTCGAGCTTGAGTCGCCCCGCCACCTTGCGCATGGGCGTGATCTGAGCGTTGCCACCCACGCGCGAGACCGAGATCCCTACGTTGATCGCCGGTCGCACGCCCGAGTAGAACAGCTTGGGCTCGAGGAAGATCTGCCCGTCGGTGATCGAGATCACGTTCGTGGGGATGTAGGCGGAGACGTCGCCAGCCTGCGTCTCGATGATCGGCAGGGCGGTCAGTGAGCCACCGCCAAGCTCATCGCTCAGCTTGACGGCCCGCTCGAGCAGCCGGGAATGCAGGTAGAAGACGTCGCCCGGATAGGCCTCGCGACCTGGCGGGCGCCGCAGCAGCAGCGACATCTGCCGGTAGGCGTAGGCATGCTTGGTCAGATCGTCGTAGATGACCAGCGCGGCACGACCGTTGTACAGGAAGTGCTCGGCCATCGCGCAACCGGCGTAGGGGGCCAGGAACTTGATCGGGGCGGCCTCGTCGGCGGCGGCCATCACGATGATCGTGTTGTCGAGCGCTCCCGCCTCCTCCAGCGTGTTGGCCAGCGCCACCACGGTCGACTTTCGCTGGCCAACGGCCACGTATATGCAGAACAGGTCACGATCCTGGTTGTTGATCATGGTGTCGAGGGCGATGGCCGTCTTGCCCGTCTGGCGGTCGCCGATGATCAGCTCGCGCTGGCCGCGGCCGATGGGGATCATCGAGTCGATCGCCTTCAGCCCGGTGAGCATGGGCTCCTTCACCGGCTGGCGGGCGACCACCCCCGGAGCCTTGTGCTCGGCCGGTCGGGTCTGTGAGGCGCTGATCTCGCCCTTGCCATCGAGGGGTCGGCCGAGAGGGTCGACGATTCGGCCCAGCAGCTCGTCGCCGACGGGGATCTCCAGGAGTCGCTTGGTGCGGCGGACGGTGTCGCCCTCGGAGATCTTCTCCCACTCGCCGAACAGCACGGAGCCGACGTTGTCGGACTCGAGGTTCAGCGCCAGACCGGTGACATCGTTGGGCAGCTCGAGCATCTCGAACGACATGCAGTTCTCGAGGCCGTGGATGCGGGAGATGCCGTCGGCGACCGACAACACGGTGCCCACCTCGGTCAGATCGGCCCCCGATGTGTCGAGTCCCTCGATCCGGCTCTTGAGGATTGATGTGATCTCGTCTGGCTTGATCTCCATGGATTGCTCCTTGACAGGCGCGGCTGCCCTGTGGCTACGCCTGCGCGACTTGCTTGCGAAGTTGGTTCAAACGGTTTCTGATCGAGGCGTCGAGGATGAAGTTGCCAACGCGCAGGACGATCCCGCCGAGGATGTCCGGATCGACGGTGCTGGTCAGCTGCACCTCGCGGTCGGTCTGCTCGCCGATCCTGCGCCCGATGCTCTCCACCGTAGCCGGATCGAGGGCGATCGCGCTGGTCACCTCCACCGGCAGGAGGCGTTTGGCGTCGTCCCACAGCTCCCCGAAGCGCGCGCGGATCCGGAAGATCGCTGGCATGCGGTGGCGTTCGATCAGCGCCTGAAGGAAGTTCATCACGATCGGGTCGGCGTTCTCGACCGCGCGGTTGAGCCCGTCCTTCTTCTCCTCGGTCGAGAAGTACGGCGAGAACAGGAATACGGCCAGCTGGCGGTTGTCGGACACAGCGTCGGCGAACTGGCCCAGCTGTTCATGCACAACATCGAGGTCACCGTTCTCCTCGGCGACCTCGAACAGCGAGCGTGCGTAGACCTCGGCGATCTCTTCCATCAGTGTCGGCTAGGGCCCATGGTCGGGGGTTCCCGGACTCAGCGCGGTGAAGTCGAGCTCGCTCAGCGCCTCCTGTACAAGCCGCTCCTGGTCCTCCTCGGACAGCGTCTTGCGAGTGACCTTCTCGGTTGCCATCACGGTCAGATCGGCCACCTCGCCGCGGATCTCCTGGATCGCGCGACGCGTCTCCGCCTCGATCTCGCGCCGCGTCTGTTCCATCAACTGCTCGCGACGGACCACGGCCTGCTCGGAGGAATCGCGCTCGTGGGCTTCGGCCGCCCTGCGGGCGCGGTCGATGATCTCGTCGGCCTGACCGCGTGCCTGCGCCAGACGCCCGCGATATTCCGACAGCAACTCGTCGGCCTCGTGGCGCGTGCGCTCGGCGGCATCGATCGACTCCTCGATCGCGTGCTGGCGCTTCTCGAGCGCTTCGGAGATGCGAGGGAATGCCAGCTTGTACAGCAGGAACATCGAGAGGAGAAAGAGCAGCAGCGTCCAGATCATCAGCCCGACGTTGGGCGTGATGAGGAACGAGCCGCTCGAGGCTGTGGTCACACATCTACTTGAGTACCCAGGACAACAGCCCGGCGACTAGGCCGTAGAAGAAAACCGCCTCGGTGAGCGCGAAGCCAAGCCACTGGATACTGGTGATCTCGTCGCGCATCTCGGGCTGGCGCGTGATCGACTCGATCACCTTGCCGAAGATGATGCCGATGCCGACGCCGGCACCGAGCGCGCCGAGCCCGCCACCGATCCCGATGCCAAGGCCCGCGCTGACGCCGGCCGCGATATGGAAGATGGGAGTGAGCACGTGCGAATCTCCTTTTCAGGTCAATGATGTGAGACAGCGCCACCAAGGTAGATGGCGGAAAGCGTGGCGAAGATAAAGGCCTGTAGCGTGGCCACCAGGCCCAGCTCGAAGACATAGATCGCGACGCCGAACGGCAGCGTCAGCCAGCCGGCCCAGCTCGCGCCCAGGATCACCGCCAGACCGCCGGCCATGAACAGGATGATCATGTGGCCGGCGAGGATGTTGGCGAACAGTCGGACGGTCAGCGAGATCAGCCGCATGAAAACCGAGATCACCTCGAGCGGGGCGATCAGAAGCAGAATCGGACCGTGTATGCCGGCCGGGATAAGGCTCTTGAAGTAACCGATCGGCCCGTGGACCCTGACCCCCTCCCAGTTGAAGGCGACGAAGGTCACGAGCGCGAGCACGAGCGGAACCGAGATATTCGCCGTGGCCGCGTACAGCGCGAACGAGGGGATCTGGGCCCCGAAGAGGTCGAACTTTGCTTCGGAGTTGGTGGGCAGCGGCAGGTAGCCGATCAGGTTGCAGTACCAGATGAACAGAAACAGGGCCCCCAGATACGGAAACCACTTGCGCGCCATCGAGTCGGCCATGTTGCCGCGCGTGATGTTGTCGCGCATCAGGCTGAACAGGACCTCGACTCCGGTCTGCACCTTGTTGGGGCGGGCGTGCATGCGATTGGCGATGTAGACCATCGTGACGACAGTGAGAACCGCGGCGATGAACAGGTAGACAACGGCGCGGTTGATGCTGAACACGCCCGAGGTCAACCCAGTTGATCAGCTTGAACTCGTTCTGGGGCTGGAACTCGTGGTTGGTGTGGGTGGAGATGCCGAAGACGACGACGAGCAGAATCAGCCCAAGCAAATAGAAGGCAGCGATGCCAAGCAGAACCTTGCGCGTATTGCTCATGAGCGTGTAGGTCGGGTGGCGGCGGTAGTGACGAGCTCGATGGTGAACGCCAAGACGATCACAGCCAGCGCCGCCAAGCCGTCGTTCTTGCCGCCTGCCTGCCGGGCCACGATCACCGCCGCGGCAAGCAGGAACAGCCTTCCCAGCATGTACCCCAATCGGGCGCTGATTTGCGCGCGCGCGTCGCGGCCGCGAATCGCCTGCTCGACGGCCACGCCGACCGCGCGCAGGAGGATCCAAGCGCCGGCGCCGACGAGGTAGCCGAGCGCGGGGACGCCGATCACCAGCAGGATCGGGGCCGCGACAACCAGCAGCGCGACGTCGAAGTAGCGGATCAGGAGCATTGGGGCGGCCTCAGGGGCCGAGGAAGCGTTCAGCGACATGATCCACCCCCTGCCAGCCAACGGTCGCCCGACCCTGCCAGGGCTCGGGGATCACGGATGGGGTCATGATGTCTATGAGTGCTGGTCAAGCTGTGAGCAGGGTCCGAGGGGCGCCTAGGCTACCGGCAGGCCGACGCGGGCGTCGCCTGAAAACAACGACAGACGCGTGTCGACAGCCGCCGCCGGGCAGCCTCCAGACACGCGTTCCTTAACGTGAGGTTAGCGCGCTTTGGCGGAAATTAGCGCGCCGGGTCGGCACCTGTGGCTTCCACAGCTGACCCTCGGCCCATAGGGCGGCAATGCCCGTCCGCGGGAGGCCGAAAGCCCCCTCGTAGACGAGGTAGCGCGGTTTCCAGGTCGGGAAGAACTTGGCGTTGAAGCGGTACAGGCTCTCGATCTGGAAGAACGGGTTTCCCAGCGTCACCAGCTTCCCGAGCAGCCGCTCGCCGGCCTTCTCGGGGCTGTGCATCCACTTCGCGAAGGCGGCGAAGTTGAGCGACAGCTCCTTGAGCCCCTCGTCGCGCAACAGCTCGATCGCGGCAACGACAAGGAACTCCGTCAGGCCGTTGGGCGTCTGCGGATCGCGGCGCATGAACGACAGCGAAACGGCGGAGCGCCCGTAAACGGGGACGAAGTGCAGCACACCCTTGATCGCGGATTGGTCGTCACGAGCCAGGACGACCTGGGTGTCCGCACACTGAGAGGCGCCAATCGAGTCCATGGCCATCGAGAAGCCGCGCTCCGGCGCGCCTTCGCGCCCTCGCTCGAGCACCTGCTCGATCTCCTCCAGGGCCGCCGGCTCGAGATCGCGGAGGTGGCGGAGCTCGGCCGTGTAGCCGGCCTTGGTCAGCCGCGATACCGACTGGCGGACCTTCCGGATGGCCCGCCCCTGCAGCGAGAACGTCTCGAGCTCGACGATGGCCTCATCGCCGAGGTAGATCGTTCGCAGTCCGAGCTCCTCGTACAGCGGACACAGCTGCTCGCTGGCCCCGACGGCCCCGAGCTTCAACCCCCGGACTTCCGCGAACGCGCGCAGCTCGGCCAGCAGCCCGGCAAAGGCATCCTCCGGCCCGACTGGATCGCCTGACAGTAGGAGCACGCCGTTCTCGATCCTGTAGCCGACGAAGGCCCGGCCGTCCCGACTGAAGAGATAGTGCTTGTCGGCCCGGAGCTTGAAGAAGGACAGCGTGTCGGTGCCGTGTGCACGCACCAGCTCGGTGGCTGCCGCCCGCGCGCCCGGGCCCGGCAGCGTCCGCGGCGCGGCGAGCGGCCGGAAGATGACGTAGGCGATGCTCAGCAGGGTGGCGATCTCGAGCAGGTGGACCCCGGGCGGGATCCACTGGAAGTGGTGGTGATAGTGGATCGGGCCCGTCTGCCAGCGCAGGAGATCCCCGGTTTCGCGTGCCACGTCGCCCCATGACGGCCGACCCTGCGAGGCCCAGGTGGCCAGCGCCGCCGCGAGCAGACCAAGGCCGCCGAGCAGCGGAACCCGCCAGATCGCCGACCGCAGAGTGATCGGGTCGTGGCGGACCCGGAACGCGTCGCCACCGGCCAGCAGGATCGCGGCCGTGGCCCAGGTGATCGCCGTCTCCTCGATGTCGAGTCCCTTGAGGAGGTCGAATGCGCCCAGGAGCACCATCAACAGAATCGCCGCCTGCCAGGCTCGCCGCCGCTGCTTGAGCAGGTACGGCGCTACCAGCACCAACGCGGCACCGGCGGGAAGCGCGAGCGCGTGGAACAGCCGCATTGCCTGCACCGGCTCGAAGTCGAGCAACAGATGTCCACGCCAGCGGATGCTCGGCGTCAGGGCCGAGGCGACGTTGACCAGACCGACCATCGCGGCGGCCAGCGCGGCCAGCCGGGGCAGCCAGCGTGAGAGGTGTTGACTGGAGGACATCCGCTGGGTGAAGGGCGTGGAGGTAAGCCTCGGGCGCGTACGGGCCGATTAACCGGGGTATGTCGCGCCGTGGAGTACCTCCAGGATGAGAGTACCGCGCCGCTCGTGGATTGTTACGTCGCTCGTCGCGGCGATCCTGCCCCTGGTCTGCGTTTCGGCGGCCCAGGCTCAGGCCTTCCTACCCCCGGCCGGCAAGATCTATGCCGGCGTCGGTGGCCAGCCACTATCGGCCTACGAGCAGGCCGTGGGCAAGCATCCGGCCGTTTATCAGGTGTTTTCCGCCTGGGGCGAGTATCTGCCCGGGATCTTCCAGGACGCTGAACAGGCTCGCGCCAGGCTGATGATCCATATCACGACCGCGTCGGGCAGCCGCGAGATGATCACGCCTGGTGCCATCGCCCGCGGTCAGGGCGACGCCTGGTTGATCGCCCTGAACCAGGCCGCCTACGACAGCGGGCTCGTGGTCTACGTGCGGCTGATGGCCGAGATGGACGGCTATTGGAACTTCTATGGCGCCTTCGGGCCCGCTGGCCCGCGTGACGCGGACCATTCGACGGCTGCCTTCAGGCGCGCCTGGAAGCGCGTGACGCTGATCATGCGCGGCGGCTCGCTCACCTCGATCGACGCCCGCCTGCGCCGGCTCGGTATGCCGCCGCTGCGGGCCAGCCACGATCTGCCCCGCCCCAAGGTCGCGATGGTCTGGTGCCCGCAGACCGCGGGAGACCCCGACGTCCGCGGCAATCAACCCAGCGACTACTGGCCGGGCCGGTCGTGGGTCGACTGGGTGGCCACCGACTTCTACAGCAAGTTCCCGAACTTCGCCGGGCTGAAGGCGCTGTACGACCCCTATCCGAAGCTGCCATTCGCCTTCGGCGAATACGCGCTGTGGGGCGCTGAGGACCCGAGTTGGGTCAGGCAACTGTTCAGCTGGGTCCACACGCATGCGCGTGTGCGGATGATGGTTTATTACCAGGGCCTGCAGAGCGAGGGCGACTTCAAGCTTGCCCACTACCCGCGCTCCGCGCGAGTGCTCCGAGCCGAGCTCGCGAGCTCGGCGTTTCCTGCCTATGCGCCGGAGTGGACTTCGGCAGCAGCAGGGTGAGCGCGAGAGCCACGAACGGCAGCAGGGCGATGGTCACGAATACCGATGTCAGGCCCTGCGCGTCGGCCAGCAGCCCCAGCAGCGGCGCGCCGACTCCGCCCAGCCCGATCGACAGCCCGATCGTCACCCCGGCGGCGACGCCGAGCCGGCCGGGCAGGTATTCCTGGCCCATCACGATCGTGACGGCGAAGGTGGCGATCGTCACCGCGCCGATCACCGCGGCCAGGAATACGGCCAGACCGGGGCCGGAGATCAGAAACAGCCCCAGCAGGGGCGGGAGCAGCAGCATCGAGCCGACCAGCACGGCACGACGTCCGAACCGGTCCGCGAGCGGCCCCCCGATGAGCGTCCCCGCCGCGCCGCCGAGCAGCATCGCCGACAGCGCCGTGTTACCGAACGCCTTGCCCGTGCCCAGAACGTGGATGAAGTACAGCGGCAGGAAGGTGACCAGGCCGAAGTACACGAACGAGCGCACCGCGATCACCCCGCCCAGAAGCGCAAACGCGCGCCATTCCTCCTCGTGCTCACCGGTCTGCACTCGCCCGCCGGAAAGGTCGGTCCGGAACGTCTTCAGCTCCGGCAGCTCGCGGATCAGGATCAGCGCCATCGCCCACAGCGGGATGAGGATGAAGACAGTGCCGTGCAGGCCGAAGACGAGCATCAGTGGGGTGACGAGCACCGGACCCAGCGCGAACCCCAGGTTGCCTCCGACCGAGAACAGGCTCATCCCGCTGGCGCGCTTGGCCCCGGATACATAGTTGGCAAAGCGCGAGCCCTCGGGGTGGAAGGCGGCGACACCAATGCCGCTGACGACAACCGCGGCGAAGGTCAGCGGATACGTCGGCGCAAGCCCGGCCAGGGCGACGCCGAGCCCGCCCAGGAACGGCCCCAGCGGCATCAGCCATGGCAGCGAGATGCGGTCCGAGACGTGCCCGAACAGGGGCTGGATGATGCTGCTCGAGACCGTCGCCGCCAGCACCAGCGCCGACGCCGCGGCATAGTTGAGGTGATCCTGGGCGATCAGGAAGGGCAGCAGCGCCGGGATCGAGCCCTGGGATACGTCGGTGAACATGTGGCCGCACGACAGCACGGCCATCGCGCGCCGATTGACGCCGTCGCTCACTTGGTCAGCTCGCGCAGCCGCCTGTGGATCAGCCGTCGGCGATCGGTCAGCTCGGCCTCGAGCTTCCCCAGCTCGGTCTTGCGCTCGCGGACCAGATCGAGTTGCGTGGCGATGTGTCCGAGCGCTTCGTCGAGAATCCGCTTGCGCGCCGCCGGGTCCTCCGTGGCCTGATACTCGCGCTTGAGCTCGGCCCGGGCCTCCTGGGCGGCCAGCAGCTGGCGCAACTGGTCGAGTGACAGCCCGAGCAGGTCACGCAGCGAAACAATCTCGTTGATCCGCTCGACGTCAGCCTGCGTGAAGCATCGATGCTGCCCCTGCGCCCGCCCCTCGGCGTCCGGCAGCAAGCCGATCTCCTCGTAGTAGCGAATCGTGCGCGGGGTCGTGCCGGTGAGCTCGGCGACCTCGCCGATCCGCAGCTTCTCGGTGGTGGGCTCGGCCGTGGCGGTCATCGCAGTGCCGGCTTGGGTTCAGTCGCGTTGGCTTCCACCGGCCTGGCCTCGCTGACCGGTGGCGGCTCCTTGACGTGACTCGGCCGCGCCGCAGCGACCACCGCGCCGAGCAGCGAGATGGCGGACAGACACCAAAGGGCGGTGTGCATATTGGAAATGAACGGCGTCAACTCGGCATTGGAGATGTGGCTCGCAAGCCCGCTGAACACTGCGAAGAGGACGGACTTCGGCACTGATGAGGTGATGATGGCGATCACGAAGGCGATCGACATGACCGCACCGGTGTTCTGCACTAGCACGCGCGCCGCGGCGGCAATGCCACGTCGCTGGGGGGCCACGGTCCCCATCATGGCGGCGGTATTGGGCGAGTTGAACATGCCCGACCCGATGCCGACGATGAATAGGTAGGTACCGCTGGCCCAGTACGCGGTGTCGCGCCCCAGGGTGGTCATGAGCGCCAGCCCGGCGGCGCTGACCAGCATCCCCATCACCGCCATCCCACGCGAGCCGCGACGGTCGGCCCAGATGCCGGCCAGGGGCGACGAGATCAGCATCCCCAAAGCCAAGGGGGCGAGCTTGACGCCGGCCAGAATCGGCGAGTCGCCCTGCACGCCCTGGAAATAGAAGACGAACACGAACATCAGCGCGAATCGCGCCAGCCCATTGAGGAACGCCGCAGCAGCTGCGGCCGAGAACAGACGGTTGGAGAAGATGCTGAGGTCGAGCATCGGCGAGCGGCTGTGGCGCTCGATCACGACGAATGCGGGCAGCAATACGGCCGCCGCTATGAGCCCTCCGATGACGACGGGGGAGCTCCAGCCTGAGATCCCGCCCTTGGTGATACCCAAGACGAGGCCGGTCAGGCCGAACAGGAACGTGATCGTGCCCGGAAAGTCAAAGCTCGTGTCCTCGCTGCGCCCGGTCAGCTCGCGCAGGATCAGGAACGCCCACAGGCTCCCGGCCAGGGCGAAGGGGACGTTGAACCAGAACACCCACGGCCACGAGATGGCCACCAGCGCGCCGCCGAGGACCGGGCCGATGACCAATCCAACGGCCGCCACCATCGTGTTGGTACCCATGGCCAGGCCGAGCTGCTCGCGCGGGAAGGCGTCGGTGACGATCGCCGCCGCGTTGGCGAACAGGAACGAGCCGCCGACGCCCTGGAGGATCCTCCACACGATCAGCTGCGTGCCGTTGTCCGCGAAACCCGCGCCCAGCGACGCGATCGCGAACACGATGAAGCCGCCGATGTACGCCTTCTTGCGCCCGAACTGGTCCGACAGGCGCCCGGCGCTCAGCACGAGCACCGTCGAGGCGATCATGTATACGAGGATCACCCACACAAGCTCGAGCAGGCTCGTGTGCAGGCTCCGCTCCAGATCGGGCAACGCGATGATCAGCGTGCCGGAGTTGATCGTGGCCAGCAGCATCCCCAGGCTGGTACACGACAGCGCCCACCACTTGTAGTGATCGTGCTCGGCATGGACACCGAGTCGCCGGCGGGTTGGCGGTTGCGTGGCCTGGATCGTCTGCAGGGCTCTCGCGCCTCCTCGGTGTCAGGATCTTACGTTAAACGTAAGAATACCAAGACTGGGGCTGCGAACGCCCTCAAGCTTCGAAGGCCGCGACCGTGGCCAGGATCACGAACGTGGCGATCAGCGCTACCCCTTCGAACGCCGTCGCCTCCCCGTCGCCCGTGATCTGCCAGACGATCACCGCGGTCCCGAACAGCGCGCCGATGAACACGGGTGCCAGCGCGAAGGTCAGCGTTGTCGCGGTCAGCAACGAGACGAGCACCAGCAGCGGGTAGAGGAACGCCGCGACCTGCGCCACCGAGTTCTTCACCACCGAGATGGCCAGCTCGGAACGGCCCCTCGCCCCCAGGAACACGGCGGCCACGTTCTCCACCGCGTTCCCCGCGATGGCCACGATCACCAGGCCGGCGAACGTCTTCGATATGCCGAGGGTATCGATCGTCGGCGTCAGCGCGTGGATGAACCAGTCGGACACGAAGGCCGACGCGCCGCCTCCGATGAGGAGCAGCGCCGCGCTGGTCCTGGACGACAGCCGCTGCGTGTGCTCGGACTGGACCGCCGGCTGCTCCTGAGTGCGCAGGTACTGGATAACCCAGAACCCATAGGTGGCCAGGATCGCCACCGCCCCGATGACCGAGATCGTCTTCGTGTGGCGGCTGGCCGGATCGTGGGCCGAGTTGGTCAGGCCGATCAGCACGATGATGAACGTGGCGACCAGAAGCAGCGTCGCCGTGTCGTTGGGCAGGCGAGCGCTGAAGCGCATCACGCCGTCCTTGGCGTGACGGGCGCCCAGGACGATGACCAGGCCGAGGACGAGCAGGGCGTTGACGAGAATCGATCCGACCAGCGCCGTCTCCGCCACCACCTTCTCTCCCGCGTTCAGCGCAAAGATGACGACGAAGAACTCCGGCAGATTGCCCACGGTGGACTGCAGCAGTCCCGTGATCGCAGGCCCGAATCTGCCTCCGAACTGCTCGGTGGCGGTCGAAACGACCCACGCCCACCCAGCCAGCGAGAGCGTGGCCAGGATGAAGGCGATGACGTCCGAGACGCCATGCGCGTACCGGGCGATCCCGGCCAGTACGGTGACGAGCACGATCGCGGCCATGACGACCCGCTCGGTACGGGTGAGTCCGCTCAGATCAGCGTCCCGTCATGACCGTGTCTTCGTCCGCATAGGCCGGCGCGCAACAGCACAGCAGCACGAGCGGGGCCTCGCTCCGATTCCAGAGCTTGTGCGGTGTGCTGGGGGCAATCACGACACAGTCGCCGGCGCGCACCTCCCCCTCCTCGCCACCGAGGCGCATTCGCCCGCTTCCGGCCACGAAGTAGTAGAGCTCCTCCGCCCGCGGGTGGTAGTGCTCGGCGGTCTCGCCACCGGGCGGGACGGTCGCCTCGGCCAGGCTCTGGTTGCACGCGTCGGTCCAGGCCGGGCCGGCCAGCTCCCTGATCGTCGAGCCGTCGAGCGTCGTGAACGACTTCAGGTCCCTCAGGTTGGCCTTACGCATCGCGGGCACTATCGCACGCGATCAAACTCGCCGGTCTCCAGATCCCGCCGCACGCGCTCGTCGATCTCGTGCTCGCTGGTGTCGGGATCGGCGGCCTTCATCTCGGTGGCCCGCCGGTGCTTGAACTTGAGGATCTCGAGCACGTAGACGAGATACACGCTGGCCGCGGCCACGATCAGCGTGATCGCCCCCATCACCAGGGCCCAGCCCAGGCGGTAGTGACCGCGGTGGTTGGAGTAGGGGATGAACCGCAACGCCAGCGCCAGCACGGCCAGCAGCAGCGTCCAGGTGTACAGGTAGGCGATCGTCTTGCGCTGGCTGAAGCCGATCCGGGCCATGCGGTGATGGAAGTGGTTGGTGTCGGCCATCCACGGCGCCCGCCGGTACTTGAGCCGCTTGGCGACCACGAACCCGGTGTCCAGGAAGGGCACGGCGAGGATGAACAGTGGCGCCACCAGGGCGACCACCGCGTTGGTCTTCAGCGACCCGATCACGGTCACCACCCCGAGGAGGTAACCGAGCAGGTTCGAGCCCGAATCGCCCATGAACACCTTGGCGGGCGGGAAGTTGTGGGCCAGAAAGCCGAGTGAGGCGCCGGCGGTGATCGCCGCCAGCACGGCCGCCGCGCTGTTCCCGCCCTGCAGGTCGAAGGCGATGATCACGAACGTGATGCCGTCGATCGCGCACACGCCGGCCGCCAGCCCGTCCACCCCATCGCTGAAGTTGACCACGTTCATCATCCCCACCAGCCACACCGCGCTGATGAAGCCCCCGGCGTGGGGGAACTGCAGGCCGCCGACGAAGGGCAGGGTCACGTCGGTGACGACGGCGCCGGCCTCCACCGCGATTACCGCCGCCGCGACCTGGCCCACCAGCTTGACCAGGGGCTGCAGGTCGCGGATGTCGTCGATCATCCCCACCAGCGCGATCAGGACCGCGCCGGCCATGATCCCCCACGTGTCGACGGTGCCGCCCGACCCTGGCCGTCCCACCGTCCGCGGCAGGTTGAAGTGCGCCGGCATCCAGATCGCCGCCGCCACCAGGACCGCGGCCAGAATGGCCAGACCGCCCAGCAGCGGCGTCGTCCGCGTGGCCAGACCCCGCTCGCTGGGCATCGCCAGCGCGCCGACCCGGCGGGCAAGGCGCGCAGCGAAAGGAGTCAGTACCGCGGCGATCGCCACCGCGACGACGAAGGCAAAGACGGCGTCCCAGTAGCGCATGGCTCGAGTGCAAGGATGCCAGCCAGGGAGGATCGCGCCGACCGGTAGCCATCAGGCGGCGCGAAGAGCCAGTGCCTGGGCCAGGCGCGCGAGCACCGCCATGGGCTCCTCCTCGAGCTGGCGCCAGGTGATCCTGATGACCTGAAACCCCGCCGCAGCCAGGCGCTGATCGCGTCGGCGGTCGCGCTCGAACGCGGCTCGGCTGCCATGGAATCTGAATCCATCGACCTCGAGCACGAGTCCGGCCTCGGGCCAGTAGAAGTCGACCAAGAGGCCGGCGAGGTACTGGTTGACAAGGGGCTGGGGCAGTTCGGCGGCCTTCAGCAAGGCGCGGAGCCTGCGCTCCGCCTCGCTCCGGGTGAGGCCGGTGTGGCCGAGGCACGCTCTGACGATTGCGGCACCGGAGTGGTTGTCGGGCGTCCGTTCGAGTGCCTGCCTGATGGAATCCTCGGTGGCGAGGCGCCTGATGAGGACGGCATCGAGGAAGGGGTCGAGCTGCGACGCCGTGAGCGTCCTGGCCAGATCGATGATGGTTCGGGCGGGAGACGTGACGGCGAGCTGATGCCGCGTCGTGACGTCCCGTTGATCGAGGGACGCGTAGTGGATGTCGATCCCGGGGCGCGGTCGGGCCTGACGCCCGATCAGCGTGATTGCGACCGGATCGGGTCGGTGTTCGGAGATCCCCCACACGGCTGCTGCGGATGCGTGGCTGATGACGGCACCGTCGCCGACAGCGAGCAGCGCCCCCGACTCGCGCGCCCGCGGGATCAGGTCCGGATCGCCGAGGCAGTAGACGCCGCGGTGGAGGCGATGCCAGATCTTGGTGGCCACGCGGTGGTCGACGGTCGCCTTGCTCAGAGCGAGGTCCGGGAGCTGCTGCCAGGTCGCGTTGCCATTCTGAGCCCGTGCCAGGGCCGCCAATCGGGCCTGGGCCTCCCTATCAACCGCCATAACGTCAACTAGCGCCGAGGCGCTCCTCCGCTGTTCGACGTTGTGCCGCGATAGCCGACTTAACGTCAAACAGCGGCCACGGTCCGAGACGCTCTTCTACGTTGTGCCGGTCAGATCCGACGTCCATGCGCCCAGCATGACGCTCAAACCCCCAGACGTCTCAAACTGGCACACAACTGGCACACAAAACCCCCAACAAAGCACCCCGCGAAAACCTCCGCCAAGGACCGCCGGACCCGGACTAAACGACAGCCTTATCCCGCAGCCCCGCGTACAGCGGGTACCTATCGGCGATCGCCTCGGCCCGTCCGGCCAGCTCGCCGCGCCGACCATCGAAGTCACCCGGCTGCAGCGCCGCGCCGATGATCTTCCCGATCTCGACGAAGTCCTCCAGCTGCAGGCCTCGCGTGGCCAGCGCCGGCGTCCCGATCCGCAATCCCGACGAAACCGCCGGCGGACGCGGATCGAACGGGACCGCGTTGCGGTTGACGGTGATCCCGACTGCGGCCAGGCGATCCTCGGCCTGCTGGCCGTCGAGCTCCGATTCCCGCAGGTCGCAGAGGACCAGATGCACGTCGGTCCCCCCGGTCAGGACACTCACCCCGCCGCCGGCCGAGACGAGCTCGTGCGCGACGGCGCGCGCGCCGGCGATCGTTCGCTCCTGGCGCTCGCGGAACGGCTCGGACTGGGCGATCCGCAGCGCCACCGCCTTGCCGGCGATGATGTGCTCGAGCGGCCCGCCCTGCTGGCCGGGGAACACAGCCGAGTTGATCTTCTTGGCGTGCTCCTCCGTGCAGAGGATCATCCCGCCGCGGCCGCCACCGATCGTCTTGTGGATCGTCGTCGTGACCACGTCGGCGTACGGCACCGGGTTGGGGTGTAGGCCGGCCGCCACCAAGCCGGCGAAGTGGGCCATGTCGACCATCAGATAGGCCCCGACCTCGTCGGCGATCGCGCGGAAGCGCTCGAAGTCCATCATCCGCGGGTAGGCGGACCAGCCGGCGAGCAGCATCCTTGGGCGCCGCTCGAGCGCTATCCGTCGCACCTCATCCATGTCGATGAGGCTCGTCTCTCGGTCGACCTCGTACGGCGCGATGTCGTACAGCCGGCCCGACAGGTTGATCTTCATGCCGTGGGTGAGATGGCCCCCGTGGGCCAGCTCGAGGCCCATCAGCGTATCCCCGGGCTGGAGCAGCGCGTGGTACACCGCGGCGTTGGCCTGCGCGCCGGAGTGCGGCTGAACGTTGGCGTGCTCGGCTCCGAACAGCTCCTTGGCGCGATCGATCGCCAGCTGCTCGGCGATGTCGACGAACTCACAGCCGCCGTAGTAGCGCTTGCCGGGGTAGCCCTCGGCGTACTTGTTGGTCAGCACGGAGCCCTGGCACTCGAGCACGGACAGCGGCACGAAGTTCTCCGAGGCGATCATCTCGAGCGTGCGCTGCTGGCGCTCGAGCTCCGAGGCGAGCACGTCCGCGATCTCCGGATCGACCTCGGCGAGGGGCCGGTTGAAGAAGTCGGGCGGCAACTCAACGCTCACAAGCCGCGACCATATCAGCGTGTCCGGCACGACCCCAGCGCGGCTTCGAGGTCCCGCACGCCGACCGCACCTGGCCGCACGATCGACCACTCGCCACCGGGCTCGTAGACGCGCAGATCAACCACCGTCGACGAGGTTCCGGGCAGCTGTCCGCCATCGATGACCAGATCGGCCGCGCGCCGGATCGAGTCGGAAACATCGGCGAGACGCGTCGGATCGGGGCCGGCGGCGAGGTTGGCGCTCGACTGCAGCGCAGGCCAGCGAACCCCGGCCAGCTGCGGGAGGACCGGCACGCGGACCCCGAGCGTGAACGGGTCCTCGCCGCACGCGAGCGAGAACCGCTGGGCGGCGTTGGGGAGCAGCACCGTGAGCCCGCCCGGGAGCAGGCCCTCGAGCGCCTTGCGGGTCCTCGGCCCCAGCTCGGGCAGGGCCGCCAGCGCCAGCCCGACGTCGAGGAACATCACCGCCGAGGGTTTGTCGGGCCGCCGGCGCTTGAGCCGGTACAGCCGCTCAACGGCGACGCGGTTGCTGACGTCGCAGGCCAGCCCGTACACCGTGTCGGCCGGAAACACCGCCACCCCGCCGACGCTCAGGCAGCGCTCGAACGCCTCCGCGTGTGACCCGGTCATCGCATCCCCACGA
Organism: uncultured Solirubrobacterales bacterium; assembly: GCA_963749545.1. Classification (GTDB taxonomy): domain Bacteria; phylum Actinomycetota; class Thermoleophilia; order Solirubrobacterales; family Solirubrobacteraceae; genus Palsa-465. The sequence goes on along the minus strand of CAVVNG010000018.1, from coordinate 596,971 downwards.
CGACGCGCTCGTGCCCGGCCAGATCATGCCGGCGCTCCACCCGGGCAAACCCAGCCGTGCTCAGCAGCGCGGCGACCGCGGGCGCCTGGTCGAAGCCGACCTCGAGCGCCACCAGCGGCACCCCCTCGAGCATCGCGACCAGGCGCCGGACCACGGCCAGACCGTCAGGACCCGCGAACAGCGCCTCGGGGGGCTCGTACTCGACGATCTCCGGGGGCAGCGGCGTGTCGGCGCCCACATAGGGCAGATTGGCCAGGACGGCGTCGAAACCGTCGCGACCGGAGAGCAGATCCCCGCGCTCGAAGGAGACCTCAAGCCCCAGTCGCGCCGCATTGCCGCGAGCCACCGCCAGCGCGCCCTCGCTCACATCGATGCCGCTCACGTCGAGGTCCGGGCGCTCGTCTTTCACGGCCAGCGCCACCGCTCCGCTCCCGGTGCCGACGTCTACGACCCGGGCCCCACGCGCCGCCGACAGACCGACCTCGACCAGCAACTCGGTCTCCGGCCGCGGGATCAGCACCCGAGCATCGACCGCCAGACAGATCCGCCGGAACTCCTTGCACCCCGTGATGTAGGCCACGGGTTCGCGCGCGGCCCGCCGCCCCACCATCGCTGCGAACCGCGCGAGGACCGCCGGAGGCAACGCTTCACCCCCCCGCGTCACCAGCTCGGCACGCGAGCACCCCCAGGCAAACCCGAGCAGCACCTCGGCGTCGAGGCGAGGCGTGTCGCACCCGGCCGCCGCCAGCCTCGCCGCCGCGTCGCGCAACCCTGCGCCGATCGAGCCGGTGATCGCGCTCACCACGGCACCGCGGCCGATTGTCAGCCCGCCGCCTCGGCCAGCCGCCGGCGCTTCTCGTCGTCCTGAAGCGCCCCGGTGAGCTCGTCGAGCTCACCGATCAGCACCCCGTCGAGGTTGTGCACGAGCAGGTTGATGCGGTGGTCCTTGACCCTCTTGTCCGGGTAGTTGTAGGTGCGGATCTTCTCGGCCCTCTCCCCGGTGCCGACCTGGGCCTGGCGGCTGGCGTCGATCGACGCCCGCTGCTCGGCCAGCGCTCGTTCGTACAACCGTGCGCGGAGCACGCGCATGGCGCGCTCGCGGTTCTGAAGCTGAGACTTCTCGTCCTGCATCGAGACGACGATCCCGCTCGGCTTGTGGCTGATCCGCACGGCCGAATCGGTGGTGTTGACCGACTGGCCGCCCGGTCCCGAGGAGCGCATCACATCGATCTGCAGGTCGTTCGGATCGATATCCACCTCGACGTCCTCAGCCTCGGGGAGCACCGCGACGGTGGCCGTGGAGGTATGGATCCGTCCCTGTGATTCCGTCTCGGGCACCCGCTGGACGCGGTGCGTCCCGCCTTCGAACTTGAACACCGAGTAGGCGCCGTCGCCCTTGACGGCAAACGTATACGTGCCGTCCCCGATCGAGAGAGGCTCGACGGTGAACCCACGCCGCTCGGCGTACCGGGTGAGCATCCGGTACAGGTCGCCGGCCCACAGACCGGCCTCCTCGCCACCGGCGCCCGGCCGGATCTCGACGATCACGTTCTTGTCGTCGTTGGGGTCGCGCTCGACCATGGCCAGGCGGATCTCCTCCTCCAGCGCCTCGATGCGCTGGCGAGAGGTCTCGAGCAGTTCGCGCAGCTCGGAATCGTCGCCGTCTTCGGCCAGCAGCTCCCGCGCGCCAGCGAGATCATCCGCGGCGCGGCGGTACTCGCTGGCCAGCTTGGCCGCCGGCTCGAGCTCGCGATACGCCCTGCTCGTCGCGCGGAAGCGCTCGCGATCCCCGATCACCGTGGGGTCGGACAGCTCGCGCTCGAGCTCGCCGAAGCGCGCCTCGATGTGGGTAACCAACTCGTCAATCATCTCGACGGCGAGTGTAGGAGCGCCGTCGCGCAGGAACCCCAGAACCTACGCGACGACCTCGACGCCGACCATGTCCTTTGCCGAGGCGGCGCCCGGCGTCTCTACCTCCAGCACGGCCTTCAGGGCGGCAATCGCCACGGCGAGCTGCTCGAGGTCGGGCTCCCGCGTGGTCAGCTTCTGCAGCTGCAGGCCCGGGTACATGATTGCCCGCACCCACCGGCGGCGGCGGTTGCGCCCGGCCCACTTGATCACCTCGAACGACAGCCCGGCGATCAGTGGCACCCCGAGGATCCGGGTCAGCACGAGGATCCACCACGCCGGCAGCCCGATCGGGGCGAACACGAAGATCGCCATGATCATTACGATGAGCAGGAAGCTCGTACCGCAGCGGGGATGCAGGCGCGAGTACAGCTTGGCCCGCTCGGGCACCAGCTCGTCGGACGCCTCGAAGCACGAGATCGTCTTGTGCTCGGCACCGTGGTACTCGAACACTCGCCGCAGATCGGCCAGGCGCGACAGAAGCACCAGATAGCCGAGGAAGATCGCCGTCCGCAGCACGCCCTCCACGGCCCAGAACACGACCGAGGAGCCGAGCTGATGCTTGATCAGGCTGGTCAGGCCGACCGGCACGACGAAGAACAGGCCGATCGCGAAGAGCAGCGAAATGATCACCGTGCCGGCCCAGATCCCGCTCGAGATCTCCTGCTCGGACTCGGGGAGCTGAGCGTTGGCCGAGATTCCCAGCGCGCGCAGCCCGATGGCCAGGGATTCGACCAGCGCGACGACGCCGCGAATCACCGGCGCGCGATAGATGCGCCGCCGCTTGGTCCACGACACCAGCGGGAACGTCTGAACGCCGATCGACCCCAACCCCACCTCGGCCGGCTTGCGTACGGCCACGGCCCACGTGGAGACGCCGCGCATCATCACGCCCTCGAGCACGGCCTGGCCGCCGACCGGAGCGTCGCGCGACGCGGTCAGTGGACCTGCGGTGCCCCCGACCTCGCCGCTCACGACGCCTCCGTGTTACGCCCCGGCGGGCGCGCGAGTTGCCCGGCGACCCTTCGCCACGCGACGCTGGAATCGCTCGACGCGGCCGCCGGTATCGACCAGCTTCTGCCGGCCAGTGTAGAAGGGATGGCACGCCGAGCAGATCTCGACGTGAATCTCGGGTTTCGTGGAGCGGGTCGTGAACGCGTTGCCGCAGGTGCAGCGCACGTGAGCCTCGACGTACTCCGGATGGATTGCGGTCTTCATATCCCTACCGAGTTTAGTACGACCAAGAGGTCGGTCACGAAACCGGGCAGGTCGCCGTCAGCGTGTTGTTGGCGCGGTTGAAGTCGTCGACCTGATCCGTCGAGTCCGCGGTGATCGACGGTGGCGCCGAGGCGTCGCAGAGGGGACCGATGAAGCTCACCCTGGTCTTGGCGTGAGGCCCGAGCGAGGCGACCGGCTTTGGCTTCTCGGATGTGCCGTCGACAAACTCCACCTCGAACGGCCCCGAGGCAGTGTCTCCATTGTTGGTGATCAGCCCGACGTACAGATCCGTGTGCGGGTGCCGGTGGCGCAGCTTGACCGCGATCGCCTTGACCTGGAGATCCGGCCGGCGCTCCGGCTGGAAGCAGACGTCACTGGCGCGCACCGCGCTCCCGAGAACCTTGCCGTGGGAGCCCGTCCAGCGGAAGCTGACGCGGAAGCGGAAGTAGGCCGCGGCGAGATCGCGCACCTGCTTGTTGACGATCCATTTCGTGATTGGACGCTGACCACGCGGTTGATCGGCGATGCTCTTCCACTTGCCGAGATCGCCATAGCGAACCGTTGTGACCGGGCCGTCGCGCTTGGAGCTCTCCAGGAGGTCGAACCGAACCGCCATCCGCACCGTGTGCGCCAGCGGACGCATCACCGACGAGACTGTCATCGCCCGCGCCGAGGGGTCCAGCGCGGTGATGCAGTGGAAACCCTGCAGCGTCGCCTTGCCCGCCGACGCGCCGGCCGCGGGGGAGCCGGCCGCCGGCAAGCCGATCGCCGGTGCCGGCACCGCCACCGCGGCCAAGGATCCGGCTATCACCAGCCAGCGCTTCATACCCTTACAACAATCGTGGCCGGCAGAAGTTGCCGCCACCCATCCGACCTTTAGGTAAGCGTATAGAGCGGTCCGTCGCCGCCCTCGGGCGGGGTCAGCCGTCCGCCTTTGGCGGTGATCGCGCCGCACTGCACGCAGTTCGTGTAGTTGACGATCACGTCGATCTCGCCCTCGGCCGGAGCGTCGTCGGGGATCTCGTACACGCCGGCGGGACACATCCACCGCCACGTCTCGGCGATCTCGCGCGGGACATTCGGGTGTACGCGAATGTGGTTGGGCGCGTCATCGCGTGTGGCGTTGCCCGAGATGTAGACCGACGACAGCTTGTCGAAGGTGTACTTGCCGTCGGGCTTGGGGTAGCGCTCGCGCGTGTCGCCGATGAACATCGGCTCGGCGTCGTCGCGATGCCAATCCTGCCGGCCGGACGGGACCCTGCCCTTGGACATGATGGACGGACCGGCCAGGAGGCTGCCGACCAGGAAGCCCTTCTGGAACGCCTGCCGGGTGTTTCGCACCTGGTACAGCTCCTGCCCGATCGACGACTTCTCGACCGCGCTCTCATAGCTCTCGAGCGACTGGCCGCTCTTCAGCGAACGGTAGATCGCCTCAGCGGCGAGGATGCCGGACTTGATGCAGTGGTGGACGCCCTTCAGCGCGGCCGTATCGACCATCCCGCCCGAGTCGCCGACGAGGACGGCCCCCGGCATCGACAGCTTGGGCATCGACCAGTAACCACCGCCGGGGAGCGCCTTCGCCCCCCAGGCCACCCGCTCGCCGCCCTCGAGGATGTCCCTGACCAGAGGATGGGTCTTGAACGCCTGAAGCAGGTCGTGGGCCGAGGTCGTCGCGTCCCGGTAGTTGAGGTCGACAACGAAACCGATCGAGACCAGGTCGTCGCCGGTCTTCTCGTCCTTCATCGGGTACAGCCAGGTGCCGCCGAGTTGCCCGTACTTGGACGCCACCTTGAGCGGCCACGGTTGAACGAAGGTATGGATCACCCGGTCGAGCGGCTTGGGAACCTTCCAAACCTCCTTGACCCCGAGCTCCCAGACCTGCGGCTCACGGCCGTCCGCGAGGTCGAACTCCTTGATCGCCGGACCCGTCAGATGGCCCCAGCTGCCCTCGGCCAGCACGGTGACGCGGGCCTTGATGTCGGTGCCGGGCTCGAAGTTGCCCAGCGGCTCACCATCCTTGCCCCGGCCCTTGTCACCTGAGCGCACCCCGACAACCCGGCCGTCCTCGACGATCAGCTGCGTGGCCGAGGTCTCGGTCAGGACGTAGGCTCCACCCTCCTCGGCCTGACGTTGCTGGTAACGGGCCAGCGCCGCCACCGAGACGACCTCGTTGCCGTGGTTCTTGAAGTTGGGAACCGCGGGGATCGGGACCCGGAGCTTGGTCTTGGGACCGGTCAGCATGTAGACCGACTCCTTGGTCACCTCGCCAAACGCGAAGCGCTCCTTGCGCCAGTCCTCCCGGCTCAGTTCGGGGAACAGCTCCTGAAGCGGTCCTGGGCGCATCACGGCGCCCGACAGGTTGTGCCCGCCGCACGTCTTCGCCTTCTCGATCACGGCCACCGGGACCTCGCCGAGGCTCTCCATCAGCTCGAGGTCGTCGCCGAGGAGCTTGAGGAGGCGGTTGGCGCACGCCAATCCGGCCGTGCCACCGCCGACGATCGCCACGCCCACATCGATCCGCTCGTCCTCGGAGTCGAGCTCGCGCTTGATGAACTCCTTGCGGGCGTCGACCGGAGGTGGGAACTCGCTGGGGGCTGGGTGACCGTTGCGAGACGGCATCGTCTTCAGGACCCCTTCTTGGCCTTGATCGCCTCGGTGAGCTTGGGGAGGATCTTGTTCAGGTCGCCGACGATCCCCAGGTCCGAGAACTCGAGGATCGGCGCATTGGCGTCCTTGTTGATGGCGACGATGTTCTCCGAGGACTGCATTCCGACCTTGTGCTGGATCGCTCCGGAGATCCCGGCCGCGAGGTACAGCTTGGGCGAGACCGTCTTGCCCGTCTGACCGATCTGCGCGGCGTACGGGTACCAGCCGGCATCGACCACCGCTCGGGTGGCGGCGACGGCACTGTTCCCGCCAAACGCCTTGGCCAGATCCTCGGCCAGCGAGAAGTTCTCGGCCTTGCCGAGGCCACGTCCACCGGCCACGAGGATGTCCGCGCCCTCGATGTCTACATCGGCGCCGCGCTGCTCGCCGCGCTGGACCATCTTGGCCTTGGTCGACCATGGCGAGAGCTCGACCTCGACGTCCTGCACCGCGGCCGAGGCGCCGTTGCCCTGCCGCAGCTCGAACGCGTTGATGCGGCCGATGATGATCCCGAGGTCGCCCTTGTACTGCGACACGGAGATCCTGGAGTCTTGGAGGATCGGGCGCTCAGCCACCAGCTTGCCGTCCTGCGCGCGCACCGCGGTGACCTCCATCGTCACGCCGGCCTGCTTGCGTGCGGCCAGACCGGCTCCGATCTCGAAGCCCAGGAGTCCGCCGCCAAACAGCGCGTAACCGTGCCCGTGATCGTCGATCACCTTGGCCATCACGTCGACCACCGGCTGCGCTAGGCCCTCGGGGCCCTTGCCGCGGAATACCTTGGTGGCGCCGTAGGCGCCCAGCGTCTGGCACAGCTCGTCGGTTAGGTCATCGCCGCCGACGACGACCGCGTGACACTCGCCGCCGATCTCGGCCGCCCGGGCGGCACCCTCGGACACGGCGCTGAGCGAGTTCTTGTTGAACTCGCCCTCGTAATGAAGGACGTAGGTAAGGATGTCGGGCATGTCTAGATCAACTTCCTCTCGTCGAGCCAGGCGACGATCTTCTCGACCGTCTCGTTCGTGTCCTCGTCCTCGATGATCTCGCCGGAGGCCTTGGCCGGCGGATCGTGGAAGTCGCCGCACTGCACGCGCGAGCCGTCCGCGCCGACCAGTGACGCATCGATCCCGATGTCATCCGCCGCCACGGTCTCCAGCGGCTTCTTCTTGGCGCCCATGATCGCCTTCAGCGACGGATAGCGGGGCTCGTTGATCGCGTCGCCAACCGAGATCACGGCCGGCAGCTCGACCTGCACGGTGTCGTAGCCGTACTCGGCCTGGCGTTCGCAGCGGAGACCGGCTTCCTCAGTATCCATCTGGATCACCTGTGTCAGCGACGGCATCCGCAGGTGGTCGGCCACCACCGCGCCGATCGTGTAGCACTCGCCGTCGTCGGACTGCTGGCCGAGCAGCACCAGATCGGGCTGCTCCTTCTCCAGCGCCTTGGCCAGGGCGTAGCCGGTGGCCGCCACGTCAGAACCGGCGAGCGCGTCGTCGGTCAGGTGCAGGGAGCGGTCGGCGCCGAGCGATACGGCCTTATGCAGCGCCCTGACGGCGGACTCGGGGCCCATCGTGACGGCGACGATCTCATCCACCTGGACCGAGCCACCCTCGCGAATCTGCATCGCCGCCTCGATGGCGTGCGTGTCGTAAGGGTTCAGGTTCTTCTCCCCTGACCGATCCATTCGCCCCGTCGAGGGATCGATGCGCTTCTCGACGGCGGCGTCCGGCACCTCTTTGACCAGGACGCAAATCTTCAACGCTGCCTCCTAAATGGGGTCCTCCGCGGGGTATCCGGTCCGCGATCTGATGATGTCGTTCGGCCTCCGGCCTGTCTTGCCCTTTCGTGCATCGCACTCACTATCACGGTGAGAGATACTACCTGGTTGACTGACGAGTCAATCGGTTCAGGTAACCAGGCTGTGCGCGGGACCGCTCGCGTGCCCGGCCCCCTACGCCCGCACGGCGCCGCGGATGAAGTCGATCGCTTGCTGCGTAGACGCACCTGGGGTGAACACCTCGGCCACCCCCATCTCCTTCAGAGTGTCCACATCATCGGAGGGAATCGTTCCCCCCACGGTCACGACGACATCATCGATCCCCTGCTCGGAGAGCAGCTCCATGATCCGCGGCACGAGCGTCATATGGGCGCCCGAGAGGATCGAGAGCCCCACCGCGTCCGCGTCCTCCTGGATCACCGTCTCCACGATCTGCTCGGGCGTCTGGTGAAGCCCGGTATAGATCACCTCCATCCCGGCATCGCGCAGCGCGCGAGCGATGATCTTCGCCCCGCGATCGTGACCATCAAGGCCCGGTTTCGCGACAACGACGCGGATCTTCTTATCGGTGGAGGCAGACATCGGGACGGCCACGGGAGCGCCCAGTGGCAACGGCAGGGCGCGGGATTCTAGAACGCGGGCGTCTCCGCGTAGGTTCCGAACACCGTTTGCAGCGTCTGGACCATCTCCCCCTCGGTCACCTGCGCCCGCGCGGCGTCGATCAACAGCGGCATCAGATTCGTGCCCGGCTCACGCGCCGCCCGCTCGAGCTCCTCGAGCGCCGCGCCGACCGCTTCGCCGTTGCGCCCGGCGCGCACCTCGCGCAGCCGCTCGACCTGCAGGGACTCAAACGCGGGATCGATCTTCAGGATCGGCGTCGCCTCATCACCCCCCTCGGTGTATGCGTTGACCCCCACGACCTTGCGGACCCCCGTCTCGACCTCCTGCTGATAGCGAAACGCGGCATCGGCAATCTCGCGCTGCGGATAACCGCGCTTGACCGCCTCCACCATCCCCCCCAACTCATCGATCTTCCGGAAATACTCGTACGCCTGCTCCTCCATCCGATCGGTCAACGCCTCAACGAAATACGAGCCGCCCAGCGGATCGATCGTGTTCGTGACCCCCGTCTCCTCGGCAATGATCTGCTGCGTACGCAACGCCACCCGCACCGCCCCCTCGGTCGGCAACGCCAACGCCTCATCGAACGAGTTGGTATGCAGTGACTGCGTCCCCCCCAACACCCCCGCCAACGCCTCAATCGCCGTCCGGACAATGTTGTTCAGCGGCTGCTGAGCGGTCAACGACACCCCCGCCGTCTGCGTGTGAAACCGCATCAACAACGACCGTTCATCCCGCGCCCCGAACGTATCCCGCATCTCCCGCGCCCAGATCCGTCGCGCCGCCCGATACTTTGCGATCTCCTCAAAAAAATCAATGTGCGCGTTGAAAAAGAAACTCAACCGCGGCGCGAAGGCATCCACATCCAATCCCCGCGCCACCGCCTCTTCCACATACGTCAACCCATCCTTGAGCGTGAATGCCAGCTCCTGCACCGCCGTGGAACCCGCCTCGCGAATGTGATAGCCGCTGATCGAGATCGGATGCCACCGCGGCATATGCGACGCGCACCATTCGATCATGTCCCCCACCAGCCGCATCGCCGGATCAACCGGAAAACACCACTCCTTCTGCGCGATGTACTCCTTCAAGATGTCCGTCTGAATCGTCCCCGACAAACGATCCGCCGCCACTCCCTGACGCTCGGCCGCCACCACATAGAACGCCAGCATGATCGGTGCCGGCGCATTGATCGTCATCGACACGCTGACCCGATCCAGCGGGATCCCGGAAAACAGCATGTCCATATCGGCCAGCGAATCGACCGCCACCCCCTCCCGACCCACCTCACCCAAAGACCGCGGATGATCCGAGTCATGGCCCATCAGCGACGGCATGTCAAACGCCGTCGAGAGCCCCGTCTGCCCGTGATCGAGCAGATACCGAAACCGCCGATTCGTCTCCTCCGCCGTCCCGAACCCCGCGAATTGACGCATCGTCCACAACCGCCCCCGATACATCGACCCATATACACCGCGCGTATACGGAAACTCTCCGGGTAGACCCAGCGACCCATCCACGTCAGCCGGCAAATCCGCCTCCGTATACAACGGCCGCACCGGCTCCCCCGAAACCGTCGAAAACGGGGCCGCCCGCTCCGGAGTACGACCGAACGTCTCGCGCTCCCAGCGATCGAGATCGGTCAGCCGCGGACTCGTTGCCATGGGCCAAGTCTACGGCGACTCCCGTTGTTGACCGTAGCCCCCGACCTGATTACGTTTGCCTCGGGGGCAAGAGCCTTGGTGCCTCGACAGGAGGAAGGAGGTCTGACGAGGCGGTTCGGGCTCAGCGCAGCCTGAGCATGCTCCTGTCGCGCAGCCTGCGCAGGCCCCTGTCCTCGCGGCGCGCGCGGCCGGCCAGCGCCGCGCTGCCGACGCCACCAGCGATTGCGGCGGCGGCCAGGGCCACCGCCGCTCTCAGCCTCCGTCCCAGGCGGTCAAAGCGGAGGATCTGCCAGCCCTGCTCGCGCGCCATGCGTGCCAGCTCCCGGTCCGGATTGACGACGACGGGATGGCCGACGGCCTGGAGCATCGGCAGATCGGACTCCGAATCGGAATATGCGTATGACTGGGTCAGATCGACGCCCTCGCGCCGAGCCAGCTCCTCGATCGCCGTGGCCTTGCCGGTGCGGTAGATGAACAACCCGGTCGGCTCGCCGGTGTACACGCCGTCGCGCACGCTCGAGAACTGCGAGCCGACCGCGCCGTCGAAGCCGAGCACCCGGGCGAGAAGCTCGGCCAGCTCGTGCGAGGCTGCGGTAACGATGTAGACCTTGCGCCCCGCGTCCTGATGGTCGTAGGCCAGCGTCAGCATCTGCGGATAGATCCGCGGCAGGATGCCGGCCAGCACGGCCGGTCCCAGGCGCTCGAGGTCGCGCACTCGCGTGCCCGCCAGCGATGCCGAAATGCGGTCTCGCAGCGCATGCGTATCGGCGTCGGTCGCACCGCGCAGGCGGAAGCGAACATTGGCCCACGCGTCAGCGGCCAGGCGGCGCCGGCTCATCAGCCCCGCCCGGTACACGGCACGCCCGAACTGGAAGGCCGAGGAGCCTTCCATCAGGGTGCGGTCGAGATCGAAGAAGGCTGCGCTCGCGCTTGCCCTCGTCAGCCGCCGTTCACCTCCACGATCACCGCGTCGCCCTGACCGCCACCCGAGCAGATCGCCGCACACCCCAGGCCGCCGCCCCGACGGCGCAGCTCGTAGACAAGCGAACCCAGGATCCGGGCGCCCGAGGCGCCGATCGGGTGACCGAGCGCGACGGCTCCACCGTTGACGTTGACCCGGTCCTCGTCGATCCCCAGCATCCTCATCGAGTTGAGCGTGACGGATGCGAACGCCTCGTTGATCTCCCACAGGTCGATGTCCTCGGCCTTCAGCCCAGCCTTGGCGAGCGCCTTCTCGGCAGCGTTGGCCGGTGTGCGCGCCAGATAGGCGAAATCGTCGGCCACCTGCGCCTGGGCCACGATCGTGGCCAGCGCCGGCTTCCCGTTACGCCGGGCCCATTCATCGCTGGCCAGCACCAGCGCGCCGCCACCGTCGTTGACTCCGGGCGAGTTACCGGCGGTGTGCGAACCGTCCTTCATGAAGATCGGGGGGAGTTTCGAGAGTGTCTCGAGGCTCGTGTCGCGGCGCGGCGCCTCGTCGACCTCGACCACCGTCTCGCCCTTCCTGCTCTTGATCGTGACGGGAACGATCTCCTCGGGCAGCCGTCCCTCGTCCGTGGCCTGGATGGCGAGCTGGTGCGAACGAAGCGACCAGCGGTCCATATCGGGCCGTGTCAGCTCGAGCTCCGCGGCGACCTCGCTGGCCTCCTGGGCCATGTGCTTGCCCGAGAACGGGTTGGTCAGCCCGTCGCAGATCATCGAGTCGATCGCCTTCGCGTCGCCCATGCGAAAGCCGAACCGCGCCTCCTTGAGGAGATAGGGCGCCTTGGACATCGACTCCATCCCCCCGCCAACCCCGAGCTCGATGTCCCCAGCCCGGATCGCCGCATCGAGCAGCCCGGCGGCACGGATTCCCGAGGCGCAGACCTTGTTGATCGTCTCGGAGGGCACCTCCTTCGGAATCCCGGCCTTGATCTGGGCCTGGCGCGAGGGGATCTGGCCCTGACCGGCCTGGATCACCTGACCCATCACCACATGATCTACCTGATCGGGGGCGACATCGGCGCGCTCAAGCGCGGCCTTGACCGCCGTTGCACCCAGTTCGGTTGCATCGAGGCTCGACAGGCCGCCGCCGAGCTTGCCGATCGGCGTGCGCGCGGCTGACAGGATCACGGTCTTGGTCATGGCTTTCGGCTCTCCGATTTCGGTGACTGGAGGTCAATGCTATTGCGGCGGTCGAAAGCCGGCTCCAAGGCCGGTTCGCTAGGTTGCGCGGGTGCAAACCGAGGCGACCACGTCCGCCCCGCTGAAGACGAGCGCCGACACCGTGGTGATCGGCGTCGTGGAGGGCGAAGGCATCCCCCACGATCTGCCCGGGGGCGAGCTGTCAGCCATGCTGAGCTCGGGTGAGGCATCGGCCGCGCCCCGCCGCCTGGCCGTTACCCACTACGAACAGCGCCGGTTCGTTCTCGTCGGGCTGGGACCACGCCGGGAGCTCGACGCCGAGCGGATGCGCGTGGCGGCGGCCACCGCCCACGGACGCGCCCGCGAGCTGGGCACCGTCACCCTCTGCTGGGAGGTCCCCCATCACGTCGATGACACCGTCGTTGCCGCGATCGTCGAGGGCACCGCGCTTCACGACTACTGCTTCGACCGCTATCGACCGCGCGACGAGCGGCGGACCATCGAGCGCTTGCTTCTCAGCGCCCACCACGACGTCTCCGAGGTGGTCGCCCGTGCCACCGTCATCGTCACGGCACAGAACCGGGCCCGCGATCTCGCCAACACCCCGGCCAACGACCTGCTGCCGGCGGCACTGGGCGACTACGCGTCGGAGCTCGCCGCTCGGTTCGATTCGGTCGAGGCGACCATCCTCGACGAATCCGCCCTCCGCGCAGCTGGGATGGGGGCGTTCGCCGCCGTGGCCCAGGGCTCACAGCAGGACGCCCGTTTGATCCGCCTCGACTACGCCGGACCCGGGGCCGCATCGGCGCCGTTGCTCGGGTTCATCGGCAAGGCGGTCACCTTCGACTCGGGCGGCCTTTCGCTCAAACCGCCGGCCACGATGCACGAGATGAAGTTCGACATGGCCGGTGGCGCCGCGGTGATCGAGGCCGTGGCCGCGCTGGCCGAGCTCGGGGCCCCGGTCCGCGTGCTGGCGCTGGTCGGCGCCACCGAGAACCTCCCGGGCCCCGCGTCCGTCAAGCCCGGCGACATCGTCCGCGCGCTCGACGGCACCACGATCGAGGTCAACAACACCGACGCCGAGGGCCGGCTCGTGCTGGCGGACTGCCTCACGTACGCACGTCGCGAGGGGGCGGAGCGGCTCGTCGATGTGGCCACGCTGACGGGCGCGATCCTGGTCGCCCTTGGGTCTACCTACGCGGGCCTGTTCGCCAACGACGACGCCTGGGCCACCGAGGTTCAGAACGCCGCCAGGCGGGCCGGTGAGCCCGTGTGGCGGATGCCGTTGCACCCCGATTACGCCCACATGGTCAAGGGTCAGTATGCGCAGCTCACCAACCGGCCCGACCGCCGCGAGGCCATGTCGATCACCGCGGCGGAGTTTCTCCACCACTTCGCCGGCGACACGCCGTGGGCTCACCTCGACATCGTGGGCACCGCGTGGAACGTCCGCCGCCGCTACTTCAGCGGCAAGGGAGCCACCGGGTATGGCGTTCGGCTGCTGGTCGAGGTCGCTCTGAGGAGGAGTTGAACCGCTCCCGACCGTGCGGCCAGGCGGGGGCGAAGTGGCTCAAGCGGGGTGCCGCGGGCATCCGATAAGGGCTGGAAACAACTGGGTGTGCCGCTGCCCGGCGCGGTGCTGCCCCTCGGGACCACGGAGGAGCATCGGCGGTGAGCAGCATCGGGCCAGTCCGAGCCAGGATCGGCGAAGAACGGGGATTCACGCTCGTCGAGTTGCTGATCGTGATTCTGATCATCGGCGTTCTGGCCGAGATCGCCATTCCCGCCTTCCTCGGTCAGGCCTCCAAGGCCAACGACGCCGCGGCCAAATCCGCGCTGCACACCGCCCAGACGGCGATCGAGACCTACCGCCTCGATCATGGGGATTACTGCGGGGCACAGCGCTCCGACCTGACCGCGATCGAGGGCACGCTCGTCGAGGCCAATGTGCTGACGGTGAACGCCTGCGGAGGCGGTGACAAGAACGCCTACACGCTCTCGGTGACCTCGAGATCGAGCTATCGGACCGTGTACACGGTCAGCGTGGTCGACGGCTTCGCCGATCGCAGCTGCTCCACGCCGGGGCAGGGCGGTTGCGCTCCGGGCGGGACCTGGTAGGCGCTTCTGACGCGTGAGGCTGTGACAATGCCCGCGTGGAGCACGACCACCACCTGCCCGGGGCGCGAGGGGCATGATCCGGCGCCTCGTCATCCTGACCACTGTGGCCTGCGCCTGCGCGGCGGGCTCGAGCGCGGCCGCCGGCGCGCGGTCGACCGGCAGCGCGCGGCTGCAGGGCGAGTTCGTCATGAAGGGCACCGTGATCACGGCCGTCAACATCCGCGGCGAGCACAAGGGCGAGACCGTGACGCGCCGCTGGACGTTCACGCCCACGTGTGGATCCGGCCCGTGCTCGACCATCCAACTGGCGCGTAAGCGCAGGCACGCGACCGACCGCCTGACGCTGACGCTGACCGAGCCGGGCGTCTACGCCGGCAGGGGACTGTTCTACGCGCCGCTGCGCTGCGGCGGCAAGACCTATCCCCGGGGCGAGTCGGTTCCGTTCACGATCCAGGTCTCGGTCACCGCCGCCGCGCGCATCAACGGCGCCGTCCGCGCGACCCAGATCGACGCCACGTACCGCAACCGCGTCCGCCACAACCTGACCAACTGCGTGGCGATCCCGGGTCACGACGCGGCGAGCTACACGGGCTCGCTCGAGCAGGGCAGCTTCCCGCTGTAGCTCCGGTGCCGCAACCCGCCGCGCCGGGCAGCGGCCCCTGTCGCTACCGGCCGATCGCCTGCGGGAAGTTGAAGAAGTGGTGGGGGTCGATCGTCTTGCGGAACTTCTCGAGGCGCGAGTAGTTCTTGCCGTAGTAGGCGTTCTGCCAATTGGGCTGCTTGCGGTCGATGTAGTTCTGGTAGGCCTGACCGGAAACGTACGGTTTCATGCCGTTCTTGGTCTGGTCGACCCAGCTGGCGCTGCCCTGCGTGTAGTACTGAATGGCAAACAGCTGGTTCCGGTGCACGAACGCGGTGTCCGTGGGATGGACGCGGTTGATCTGGCCGCCGTAGGAGTCGAACAGAACCGTCCCCGCCCCGGACCTCTTGGCCTGTGAGATCAGGAAGTTGATCGCCTTCGACGGCAGCGCCTTGGCCACGTAGTCAGACCTGGCGTGGAACGCCTCCCGTGGCATCTGGCCTCCAGGCCACGAGTTGGTCGTGTGGCACTGCGTGACCGTGTACTTGTTCAAGCAGCCGGCCCACATCATCTGCAGGTTGAAGTACGACTGGTTGCCGGATCGAACGGTCCCGCCCGAGTTACGCAGCGGAGCCAACAACCGGTTCAGATCGCTGGCCGGGCCCATGTACTGGCCGGTGACGCTCGGCGACGCACCCGGATCGAGGTGGAAGATCGAGGTGAGCTGATCGCGCGCGTGGGGGGCCCACGACTGCCAGGCCGCGATCGCGTCCGCGGCCCGCGACGAGGGCCAGCTGACCAAGAAGTAGGAGGTCTGTCGGGGGATCTTGTGGACCTTGAAGGTGAACTGCGTGACCACGCCGAAGTTGCCCCCGCCCCCGCCGCGCAGTGCCCACAGGAAGTTCGGATCGCTCTGCTTGTTGACGTGGTGCATCTTTCCGTCGGCCGTGACCACGTGCGCGCCCATCAGGTTGTCGCAGCTCATGCCGAAGGCTCGGGCCGCGAGCCCCATGCCGCCGCCCAGTGTGACGCCCGCCACGCCCACCGATGGACACGAGCCGGCCGGGATGGTCACGCCCTTCTTGGCCAGCGCGTTGTAGATGTCGATCAGCTGGGCGCCCGCCCCGATCGTCGCGGTGCCCGCGCGAGTGTCGACGGAGATGCCGCTCATCTTGCGCAGGTCGAGCATCACTCCATTCGGGACGGTGCAATAGGCCTCATAGCTGTGTCCGCCCGAACGTGCGCGCATGGCCACGTTGTGCTGGACGCACCACTTGACGGCGTTCTGGACGTCGGACTCGCTGACCGGCCGGGCCACGTAATGGGGTACGACCGAGTCGAACACCTTGTTGAAGACCTCTCTGGCCGTGGTGAAGCCCGGATCGCCGCGGGTGAACACGTGCCCCTTCATCACGCTCTGGAGCGAGCCCTTGGGGGCCTTGGCTATACGCGCCCGCCCCCCGGCCACTCCGGGCAAGGCCGCCGAAGCGCCTGCTGCCCCGGCTGCGATTAGAAACGATCGCCGATCAACGGGATTGTCCACCCCTACCCCCTTCGCTCTGGTCTATGGCCGCCACAGGGTGGCACACGCGGCGGAGGTTGACCAGAGCGGGCGCGAAAATGCGCGGCTAGTGGGCTCCAGCCAAACGTTTCGCTGGGGTCCACTAGCGCCGGGCAATGCGCAGCGTCGACAGCAGGTGCTCCAACGCCGCCAGCTGCCGCCGGCGGCCATTCCGCGGCCCCGCGACCACCACGTACAGGCAGAACGGGCGCTCGACAGCGGAGAAGAAATGCTGGACTCCCGACTGTCCAGGTCGGGCATGGGCCAGCCGGGCGGCGGAGAAGCTGGTCGGGTCCAGCCGGCGAGGAATCCGCGGCGGCGAGAACAGGCCGTGGCCCGGCTGCAGTCCGGATCCGGGCCGATACTCGGTCAGGGCCAGGAACGCCGAACCTGACTGCATCAGCGCCGTGCTGCGGTCGCCGAACTCGCCATCGTTGAGCGGCAGGGCGAAGTTTGCCGCGTGCAGCGTGGCCACACCCTGGGCCCGGCTGAATACCCGCCCGCTCCAGCCCGCGGGCAGCTCGACCTTGATGCCATAGGCGTCGAGAATCACACCAGCACCCCAGCGATCGCCAGCGCGCAGATCGCCACCAGCAGCCCGGTGCTGGCCAGCCTCGCGGTGGTTCGCCATCGGGCCAGCCACCGGTGCAGGGCGAGCAGTTGCTCGGGCGCGTGGACGCCGGCCGCTGCCAGCGGCGTCAGGCCACGCACTAGGCCGAAGGCGCCCATGATCAGCGCACCTCGAGCCGCGCTCCCGCTCAGGAACGCGGCCCACATGGCCAGATAGGTCGCTGCGCTCGAGACCACCGTGGTCACGCCGACTCCCAGCTGGGCGCCATAACCGAGCCCGTACACCCAGCCGCGGTATTGATCCCGCCAGCGCTCGTTGACCTGGCGGTTGGGTCCGGGAATCCGCCGCCGCCCGGCATCGAGGATGAAGGCCAGCAGCGCGGCCGCCGCGAGGATTGCCTCGCGAACCGACTCCGACGTCGCCGGAAGCAGCGACCCGAGCGCCCCGAGCAGCGCCCCGAGCCCGGCCCCGGCCGCGGTGGCGCCGATCAGGAACGCCGACACCGTCAGTGCCCAGCTCGTATGCCTGCCCCGCTCCCCGAGCGGAGTGATGCTGGCCAGCATCGACTCGCCTCAGGGCGACCAGGCGGACGCCACCGCCCCGGTCACGGCGGCGATGCATCCCAGCACGACCAGCTCGGTCATGTCTCTGGCGTTCTCCCCGCCGGGTACAGGCTGGGGTGGCCGGGACCGATCCCCGCGGCAGTGAGCGTGTCGTCGACTCGCCGGGCCCGGCTGTTGCCGTCCCCTCCCTCGGCCTCGTCCGCGATCGCGTCGGACACCAGTGACGCGACCGCCGGCCAGCTCGTGGCCACGCCTTCGCCACGGATCATCCCGTCGACGAGGACGAAGTAGGGCGCGCCGGGAACGCGGTAGTCCTCCCAGGCCTGACTCGACATCACCACGGGAACGTCGGCCGGGGCCAGCGACCGAAGCTTGGCCGGGCGCTCGCGTTCGCTTCCCTGGGCGACGATCACGGTCTGCACCTGCGGCGGCAACCGCCGCTCACCCAGGCTGTCCCAGAACCCCGCGCACGTGCTGCACCCGCTGGTCAGAAACGCCAGCAGTGTTGGCGCGGCGGTCGGCCCATCGAACGACAGCGCGACGACGTCGCCGCCCGGCGTCGCCCCCGAAAGCGCCGGGGCCGGCTGATCGGCGTCGCGCCGCGGGGTCCGCGGTGGCGTCGCGAGGTCGTCGGCCGGGCCGAGCCGGCGCAGGATCTCGGCGTGGCTGCGCAACAGACCGACGACGAGCACGATGAGCAGCACGAGCAGCAGCGTCTCGGCGGCGACGAGCGCGGTCATACGCCGCCGCCTCCGGGAAGCTGTTTGGCCAGACCCCTCAGGCAGCTGGCCTCGTGCGAGCACGTGTTGTCGTCGATCATCAGCGTGTCGTTGCAGTTGAACTGGTGCACCGAGGCAGGGTTCTGGCAGCTCACGAGCCGGCAGACAACCTCGGTCGTACCGTGGATCTGCGTGTTGCACTGGCCGTAGCGGAACTGGTTGCAGTCGACGCGGCGCTTGTTGCAGTCGCCGTGCGCGCACTGGCAGCCGCCGGGGAACGTGTGGCCGGGTTTGCGGTTGCAGTCGATGTAGTAACGCACGCCCACGTCGCGGCACAGATGGTGGCCCTGGTAGGAGGTGCACTTCCACCAGCCGGCCACGTAGGTGCCCGTGGGGCACGTATTGCGCCCGTGCTCGATCTCGCAGCAGAACGCGGTGTAGCCGTCTGTGCACAGCCCCGAGGAGCAGTTGCCCGGGCCGATCACCGCCCATGCCGTACCGGGCCGGACGAGATAGCGGATCGGCGCCACGGCGAACGCCGAGCCGGCCACGGCTGCCCGCGCCACCACGCTGCGCCGCGACACGCGTCGCTCGAGGAGGGCGCCAAGCCGGGTGGCGATCCGCTCGGCCAGCATCACCTGGCGCTCCACGCGCCCCAGGCGAGCGGCAGGTCGGTGTAGGCGGCAACCGTCGCGTACACGGCCCCGCCGGCGGCGATCAGCATGATCACGGCGAACCAGGCCTGCTGGCCCAGGAGCCAGGCGATGCCGTGAGGAGGCGAGGCTGCGGCGAGGATGGCGATCGTCGCGAGCCCGGCGCTGAGCAGCGCCTGGAGCGGCGAGGCGGGCGCCTCGCTCTCACCGAAACACCCGCACGCCGCGCGTTGGCGCGCCAGCACCAGGGAGAGCCCCGAGAACGCCACGTACAGGACCGCGAGCGCGACGGCGCCGGCGCGGGTCGGCTCCAGCGCGGCCCAGGTCCCCAGCGCGATCTCGACCACCGCGAACCCGCGGATCATCCACGGACGCGCGATGAACCCGGCGGCGGCGAGGGCGCGGACCGCGCCGGCCGGCGCGCGGAGCTTGGCCACGCCGGCGACGCAGAGAACAGACGAGGCGACCAGAAACGGTGCGAGCAGAGCGGTCATTGCTGCTCGCGAGCCTCGAGAATCCGGGTCGCGGCACTGGCCGGGTCGAGCTCGCGCGCCACGACTCTGTCGAGCAGCTCCTGGACCTCGGGATCCTCGCGCACCGAGGCCTCGAGTTCGCGCCGCATCCGGAAGGTGGCGATGGCCAGCACCTCACTCATCAGGTTCCGTCGCCGGCGCTCGGACAGCGTGCCCTCGGCCTGGATGTACTCGCGGTGTTCCTCGAGCCGGTCGAGCAGCTCCTCGATCCCCTCGCCGCGGACAGCCTCGGTCTTGACGATCGGCACCTGCCAGCCCTCGCGCGGGCCCAGCGCCAGCACGCCTTTGGTCTCCCGCACCATTGTGTCGGTCAGCGGGTGATCGGCCTTATTGACGACGATCACATCCGGGATCTCCATCACGCCCGCTTTCAGAGCCTGGATTGAATCACCCGATCCGGGCATCAGCACCAGTACCACGGTATCGGCGTGATCGATGATGTCGACCTCAGCCTGCCCGACGCCGACGGTCTCGAGCAGCACGACATCGCGCCCCGAGGCATCCATCAGCAGCGCCGCCTGCAGCGTCGCCTCGCTCAGCCCTCCGAGTGCCCCGCGATTCGCCATTGACCGTATGAACACACCGGGATCGAGAAAGTGTTCGCTCAGGCGAATGCGATCGCCCAGCAGCGCTCCCTTCGTGAACGGCGACGAGGGGTCGATCGACAGCACGGCGACCGTCTTCTCGCGCTGACGATGAAGCTTGGTGATCGCGCCCAGCAGCGTCGATTTGCCCACGCCCGGCGGCCCGGTGAAGCCGAGCATCTCCGCCTTGCCGGTGTGCGGATACACCTCGCGCACGAGCTTCCACCCCGCTGGATCGTCGTTCTCGACCAGCGAGATCGCCCGAGCCAGGGCACGCCTGTCCCCCGCCAACAGGCGCTCGGCAAGGGGCTGGTCGGTGGTCGGCATAGCGGCGGCCAATCATGCCAGGGGTGGGTCGGGGCGTGGGCCGCACGCGTAACGACGCCCTGAGCGGGGAAGCTCCCCGGGCGTGGAGGTGCAGCTGCCAACTCGCGTGGACGCGCTGCTCGGCGACGGAATCGAGCGGACGGTACGGCTCAAGCACCGCCGGCGCCTGCGCCGGCTGAGTCAGGATCACGCGCTGGACCCGCCCGATGACGGCATTTGGGCCTGGGCTCACACCCCACCTCGGCCGGGATGCGAGGTCGAGGTCCTCATCGACGGGGCCAATGCCCTGCCCGAGATCACCCGAGCCCTCCGCCACGCCAAGCGGTTCGCGCACATCACCGGCTGGCACCTCCAACCGGCGTTCCAGGTGCAGCGCGACGAGGAACAGGTGGTCCTCGGCCGGTTGCTGGCCGAGCTCGCCGAGCGCATCGACGTCCGTGTCGTCGTCTGGGCCGGGGCCCCGGTGCCCGCGTTCCATCCGACGCGGTCAGAGGTTCGAGAGGTGATCGAGAACCTCGTCCGCGGCACCCGCATTCGCTGCGAGGCCGACCCGCGCGAGCACCCGTTCCACTGCCATCACGAGAAGACGATCGTGATCGACGACGAGATCGCCTTCGTGGGTGGGATCGACCTCACCGACGATTCGGGGGATCGCTTCGATTCCCAGGCCCACGAGGCGCGCCGCCAGCTGGGCTGGCACGACGTGGCGGCGCGTGTGCGAGGACCGGCCGTGGCCGACGTGGCCAACCACTTCGCCTTGCGCTGGAAGGAGCTCACCGGCGAGAGCCTCCCCGAGGCCGAGCCGCCCCCGCCGGCGGGCGAACAGACGGTGCAGATCGTGCGCACGGTGGCCGAGGACATGTACGACCGCGTTTCCCACGGCGAGTTCAGCATCCTCGAGAGCTACATCCGCGCGCTCCGCTCGGCGCAGAAACTGATCTATCTCGAGAATCAATTCCTCTGGGCACCCGAGATCGTCTCGATCCTGGCCGACAAGCTGCGCAATCCGCCCAGTGCCGACTTCCGCGTCGTGCTGCTGCTCCCGGCCAAGCCCAACAACGGCCGCGACGACACGATCGGGCAGCTTGGCGTGCTGGTCGAGGCCGACCCAGCCGACCACCTGCTGGCCGCGACGATTCGCTCGGTCTCCGACGGGCGCCACGACCCTCTCTACGTCCACGCCAAGGTCGGGATCGTCGATGACCGGTGGCTGACCATCGGCTCGGCCAATCTGAACGCCCACTCCCTGTTCAACGACACCGAGCTCAACCTGGTCAGCGACGATCCGCAGCTGGCTCGCGGTACCCGCGTGCGGCTATGGGCCGAGCATCTCGAGCTCGGCGTCGACGAGGTCGCCCATTCCCACCCCGGCACGCTGGTTGACGAGCGCTGGCGCCCGATCGCCGACGAGCAGCTCCAGCGCGACCGGAACGGACAATCGCCGACCCATCGCCTGCTCGCGCTACCCGGCGTGTCGGGGCGAACGCGCCGGCTGCTCGGCCCGCTGAACGGGCTAATCGACGACGGCTGACGTAGGATCCCGGCGTGCAGTCGGTGCGCACGCCGCAGATCGAGACCATTCGCAAGACCCCGGCGCCACCGGCTTTTGTGCGCACCCAGCCGCCCCCGCTGCGCGGTGGGCCGTGGACGTTCCTGCGTTTCGCCAAGGCCCACGGGATGCTTCGGCCCGGCTATCTGAAGCTGTATGTGCGCTGGTTATGGCTGAAGCTACGGTGGCGCGGCCGCCTGCAGACCGACGGCATGTGCTTCGTATGCCCCAACGTCAAGTTCGAGATCGGGCGCGACGCCAGGGTCTGCCTCGGCCGCTGGTCGTGGATCGGCCATGGCACCAAGATCCGCGTGCACGAGGGCGAGGTGCGCATCGGCGCCAAGTCGGTGCTCGGGCAGGAGTGCACAATTTCCGCCTACCAGCACATCTCGATCGGCCGCGAGTGCATCATCGCCGACCGGGTGATGATGATCGATTTCGACCACGGGACGGTCGAGGTCGAGCGCCCGATCCGTGCCCAGGGCATCTACAAGCGCAATGTCAACGTCGGTCACAACGTATGGATGGGCTACGGAGCGTGCATCCTGCGCGGGGTCACGGTCGGCGATAACGCGGTAATCGGCACGAGCTCGGTGGTCACGTGCGATGTCGCCGACAATGCGGTGGTCGGCGGGATCCCGGCGCGCCTGATCCGCATGCGCGAGGCACCGAAAACGTTCCGCTGGGCATAGCCGCTCCGGCGGCCAATGCCGGCAACGGCCGCGCTACTCCCAGCCCGCCAGATCCGGGGCGAGGTTGCGCAGCGCACCTTCCAACCCCGATCCGGCCAGCGCCTCATCGAGCGCGACCGCGTGGCCACGCGCCCGCTGGCGCGGATACTCGCCGGCCATTTCGCGGGTGAGAAGGAAGGCCCAGTCGCTCGCCTGCAGGGCCAGCAGCTCGCGCAGGGCGCGATCGCTGGGCCGGCGACCGGTGGCCAGCAACCGCAGCTCGGCCGTGCGGGCCGACCAGGCCAGATCCGCGGCCGCGGGCCCGCTCCACGTCCGCAGATCGCCACCCTCGCCCCACGTGCTCACGCCGAGATCCGCCGGCGCCGGCAGCGGATCGTGGTTATCCAGCGCCTCATCCAGCGTGGTGAGCGCAAGCCCCTGGCGCTGGCACTCGTCGATCACCGCGCTCAGCCAGCTCACGCCCTCGTACCACCAGTGTCCGAGGAGCTCGGTGTCGAGCGCACACACGCACACGCCGCCCTCGCCCACTCGCGCACCGACTCGAGCCACGAAATCGGCCGCGTCGGCCCGTGCCTGGGTACACGCTGCCGCGTGATCGTATGGCGCGCCGTCGTTTCGCCACACGCGATGGTGGTGCTCGGTCAGCCGGTGGTAGTTGCGGTATGCGGCGCCCGACGGATAGCCGTCCCGGCCCCACACCAGCGCGATCGCGTGACGGTCGATCGGCCACAGCACAGGGCCATCGTCGGTCTGGAGCGGCCGGAGGTGCCGGGCATCGCCGAGGCCGAAGCGTCCGGTCAGCTCCACGCACGTCGCCCGGATTCCAGCTTCCTCGAGTAGCGGGCCCAGCCACGGGGCGTAGCCACACTCGGGCAGCCAGAAGCCGCCCGCCCAGTCACCGAACCGCCGGCGATGCGAGGTGATGCCGGTCTGCACCTGCACCGCGATCGAGGGGTCGGTGGCCAGCAGCGGCAGCAGCGCGTGGGTCGCAGACGATGTCCAGCTGACGTGAGTCCCGAGCGCCGAGAGAAGCCCGCCGGGCAGCCCGCGCAGACGATCCGTCACCGCCGCGTACTCGTCGGCCGACCGCTCGAGCTCGGCGATCAGATCCGACTGACCACCGGCGCGAAGGCCCTCGACATCGCGCCGGTGCGACTCAGGCCGAATCTCCTCGAGGAACTCGACGCAGCGCTCGAGCGCACCTGGTGCCTCGAGTTGATCGCACAGAACCGGGGTCAGCGACAGCGTGATCGGCGCCCGGCCCAGGACGTCGAGCAGGGGTACGTACGAGGTGGCAACCGCCTCCCACAGCCACTCCTCGCCGAACGGCCACGTCCCGAACCCGTCGGGGTGCCGCAGAAATGCGGGGTCATCCTTCGGCGGCCATTCTGAGCCGCCCTCCACGTAGGGCATGTGGGTGTGCAGGACGATCGCCAGTTCGCCGCGCGGTCTCATCTGCTGGAGGCTATTCGCCCCCCCACGCTTCCGCTTCCAGCCCGATGACGGCTGGTCTGGTCAGCTGAGCGAAACATAGGTGCGCTTAGCTGACCAGCCACCCATTCAGTGATATCTAAGTCCCTCCACGCGCGGGGATGTGGCGGCCCGCGTCGCGGCGCCCATCGACTCCGCCAGCGGCAAGCGCCGCGAGCTGACGTCGAAACCCCCGACGGCGATGCAACTCGCCGGGACGATTACAGCACCCGCGGCGCGCGGAGGGAAGAAACCGCCACTCAGGCCTGGCAGACGGCAAGAAAGTCGAGCGCCCGCTCCAGGCCGTCCGGGCGCAGAGCGAAGTCGCTCGTGGCGATCGCCGGCGTGAAGCGTTCGTAGAACGGTCTGGTGATCCCCAGTCGGCCATGGACGGCATCCCACCCGCAGCGCAGAGCCACCTCGTGCACACGCAACTTGCGGGCGTGGAACAGGCCGAGCAGCTGCACCGAGCCGAACACGGAGCGGCACAGCGCCTCGAATTCCGACGCCCGGTACTCCTTCAGATGCCAGGGGTTGTCCGACTTGGCCGCCCCAGGCGCAGCCAGCGTCAACACGTTGGGAGTGGACACAAACGCAACCCCGCCCGGACGCAGGATGGATCGGAAGTGTCTGAGCACGCCGACGGGGTCGAAGACGTGCTCGATCGTCTGGAGAAAGACCACCGCGTCAAACTCGGCCTCGGAACCGAACGTCTCAACCATCCCGCGCTCGAAGCTCAGCCCGGGTCGGCGGTAGCGCAGCCGCGCGTGCTCGAACGCCTCGGGGTTGGCGTCGACTCCCACGACCGACGCCGCGGGGCGTGCGAGCGCATCCGAGCCATAGCCCTCGCCGCAGGCCATGTCGAGCACACGCTGTCCTGCCACCCGAGCCGCGATCCATTCGTACACGGCCAGGTGGCGCCGGAACCAGTAGTTCTCGGCCGGAACGTCGGGCAGCGTGCGCTCGCCGGTCAGCTCGAGCGGCGGCACGCCGGGCGGCTGGTTCTGCTGAACGTACGCGTTCAATGGCACCGGCGACAGGGTAATGTGACGGCCGCCATGGAGGCACTCCGGAGCGCGGACGAGATCCGCGACGTCAACACCCGTTATCACGACGTTGCCGCGGCGAGCTACGACGCCAAGTGGGGCATCGACTTTGGCGAGGTCGGCCAGGCCCAGGTGATCGGAAAGCTGCGCAAGCTGATCGGCCCCGAGCTCGAGCGCGGCTATCAACGCTCGTTGGAGATCGGCGCCGGCACGGGCTATTTCAGTCTCAACCTTCTCCAGGCGGACGTGGTGCGCGACGCCACCTGTACCGACATCTCCCCCGGAATGGTGGGAAGGCTGGCGACCAACGCGGAGCGTCTGGGCCTGAAGGTGAGAGCCGCACGGGCCGATGCTGAGTCTTTGCCCTTCCCGGACGAAAGCTTCGACCTCGTGCTCGGCCACGCCGTGCTGCACCACCTGCCCGACCTGCGCCGTGCCTTTGCCGAATTCGATCGCGTGCTCGCGCCCGGCGGACGGATCGCCTTCGCCGGCGAGCCGTCGAGGGTGGGAGATCGCCTGGCCTCGATCCCCAAGCGGGGGGCCAGCGCGCTGTCGCCGTTGTGGCGGCGAGCAATGCGGGCCACCGCGGTCGAAGACGACGAGCCCTCGTCCAACGGCCACGGCCCTGACCCTGACCTCGAGCGCTGGGTCGACATCCACGCTTTCTCGCCCGGTGACCTGGCCATGCACGCGCGGCGCGTCGGGTTCACCGACATCCAGGTGCGCGGCGAGGAGCTGGTGGCCAACTGGTTCGGCTGGTTTAACCGAGCGCTCGAGGCCACCGCCACGCCCGACGACGTGCCAATGCTCTGGCGTCAGTACGCCTTCCGTGGCTATCTCCTCCTGCAGCGGGTCGACGAGCACGTGCTCGAGCCGGTGCTCCCGCCGGCAATCTTCTACAACCTCCTCCTCACCGCACGAAAGCCCTAGCCCGCGTTCCTAAACTGACGTGCAATGCCGGACCAGCTCTCGAACGAGTTTCCGCTGTTCCCGCTCGGAATCGTCGCCCTGCCCGGCGAGTTGATCCCGCTCCACATCTTCGAGGAGCGTTACAAGACGATGATGAACGAGTGCCTGGCCGGTGAGCGCGAATTCGGCATCGTGTGGCTGTCCGACGACGGGCTGCGCGAGGTCGGCTGCGCGGTGCAGATCGAGGAGGTGCTCGAGCGCATGGAGGACGGCCGGATGAACCTGCTCACCCGAGGGACGCGACCGTTTCGCGTCGTCGAGCGCCAGGGCCATCTGGCCTATCCCGCGGGCGTTGTCGAGTTCGTCGACGACCGCGACGAGGCGGTCGATCCCAAGCTGAGCGATGATGCCCACGAGGCCTACGCCGATCTCGTCAAGCGGGCCACCGACAACGAGCCGGACCCCACCGAACTGGTCGAGATGAGCGCCTACGCGATGGCGGCCACGGTCGATTTCGGACTCGACGCCAAGCAGGGCCTGCTCGACCTGCGCTCCGAGAACGCCCGCCTTCGGCTGGTCACGCGTCTGTTCCGCGCCGCGCTGAAGCGCCTGGACTTCGTCGACCGCGCCCAGGCCCGTGCCCGCTCCAACGGCAAGGTCCGCTTCGGCTGAGCACCCAAGCGCGACTACGCGTTGTAGATGATCATTGCCCCGCCGAACACGATGCAGTAGATCCCAAACGGGATCAGGTTGCGCGTCTTGAAGTAGCGCGTCAGATAGTGGACGGTGACGATCGCGGTGATCGCCGCCGCTATGGCCGCGATGACGGCCTGGCCGCGGACGCCGTTGCCGAGGCTCCCGGTCAGGTCTGGAATCTTGTACAGGCCGGCCAGCAGGATCGGGGGCGTAGCGAGCAGGAATGCGAAGCGCGCCGCGTCGGAGTTGTCGAGACCCCTGACGAGTCCCGTGCTCATGCACACCCCGTCCCGGCTGATTCCGGCAATCAGGGCCGAGGACTGCGCCACCCCGATCACACCGGCCTCGCGGAACTCCAGCGTGTCGAGTCTGCGACCCCCGTCGCTCTTCATACCCTCGCGGGCGGCGAGCGCGCGAATCTCCGAGCGCCTTCTCAACCGCTCGGCGCCGATCAGGATCAGGCCGTTGATGACGAGGAATATCGATGCGTAAAGCGGCTTGGCGAGGGCCACACGCACTGGGTGCTCCAGCACGAGACCGAGGATCCCGACTGGGATCGTGGCGCAGATGATGAGCCACGCCAGGCGTTCGGTGGGCGTTTCAATGCGCCGCTTGGAGAGCGTGGCGAAGAACGCCTTGACAATGGCCACCCAGTCCTTCCAGAAGTAGATCAGCAGGCCGATCGCGCTGCCCACGTGGAGCATGACCACGAACGCCAACCACGGCGACTCGGACTGTGATTGCCAGGCCACGATGTTGTTCCAGCCGAACAGGTGGGGAAAGATCACCGTGTGGCCGAGGCTGGAGATCGGGAACAGCTCGGTCGCACCCTGCAGGATGCCAAGGACGATCGCCTGGAACGTCGTGATCAGTTGTTGGGTGGCTATTGCCAGCACAAGCCGCGGGAGGTTATCTGGACCCCTAAGTAGACGCTAAGCCAAACCCGCCCGGCTAAAAGGACTCTCATCCCGGCAACCCGCAGGCCTGCTGAGCGGCGGTGACGGCGAACAGCTCCGCCTCGGCGAGTTCCTTGTGCTTGCCCGCAGCGGTGTCGGGGAACGAGATCGTGCCGTCCTGAAGGCGGATTCGGTACATGGCAACGCTGGCCGGCGAGCGCGGGATGTTCAGCGACTTCTTGGCATCGCTGTCGAGATCCGAGGCGAGGTCGCGAGCCTGGATCAGCAGCGTGTCCGCCAGGTTGCGAGCCTTGCCGCCGTTACAGCGAATTGTTCCGCTGTCGTTGACCAGCAGCGTCAGCGGCGCGCCCTGACCCGTGCGGGTGAGCAGGAAGAGATCGGGCGACTGCACGTTGAGTCCACACCCCGAGATCAGCGCCACGACGAGGATCGCGCTCGGGAACCACTTCACGAATCTGATTGCACCACGATCGCCTCGCCACCGCGCCGGGGATCGCCACCGCCCCAGAAGCGACCCGAGATGTCGCGCTGCACCGCCTGGACGCCGCCGAAGAACAGGTTGCGGTCGTGGAAGCGGGCGATGGCACGCCCGGCCCGCTCGAGCGCGGTCGTGTCGATGCCCGGTTCGGCGTACACGACGCCGTCCTCGAAGTGCGCGCGCGCTGCCTCGACGGCCTCGCCAGCCGACATGCCCTCGTCGATCACGCGAATGATCGTCTGCAGGATCGCCGAGCGGATCCGGTTGGACCCTGCGCTGCCCAGCACGAGCTCGGGCACGCCGTCGCGAAGGACGACCGTTGGGGCCATCATGCTCGGTAGCCGGCGGCCGGGCGGGTGGCGGTGGAACCCGAGCGGGTTCAGGTCCTGCTCGCCGAGCATGTTGTTGAGGTGCACGCCTGTGCCGGGGACGACCACACCCGAGCACGAGCCGCCCGAGGAGGTGACCGAGCAGGCTCCGCCGTCCCGATCGATCACAGCGACGTGCGTGGTCGACCCGAGCGAGCGGTGGCGGCGCATGAATCGCTCCACGAAGCCCGGATCGGCCAGGCCCTCGAGGAACTCGGGCGTCCGCTCGGCCTGCGTTCTCTCCATCACCTCGACCGTTCGCTCGACATCCGGCGCGCTCGCGTCGGCCCCCAGCAAGCCCAGGGCGTGGGCGATGAGGATCCCTCCGGCCGAAGGAGGCGGGTTGGTGAGGACCTCGCGGCCTCGGTAGCCAACCCGTACCGGGGATCGATCGACGACCCGATAGGCGGCGAGATCCCCGCGGCCGAGCAGGCCGCCTCGCGTCTGCACCCAATCGACGATCGCCCCGGCGACATCGCCGGTGTAGAACGGCGCGGGTCCCTCG
Organism: uncultured Solirubrobacterales bacterium; assembly: GCA_963749545.1. Classification (GTDB taxonomy): domain Bacteria; phylum Actinomycetota; class Thermoleophilia; order Solirubrobacterales; family Solirubrobacteraceae; genus Palsa-465. The sequence continues at coordinate 568,177 of CAVVNG010000018.1, read as the reverse complement.
GCTCCCAGCCGCTCCAGGGCGTCGCCGAGCTCGGGCTGGCGGATGACCTCGCCGGCGCGCAGCAATCTGCCCTCGGGCGCGAACAGGGCCGCGCACTCCGGGGTGGCGGTAACGATGTCCCCCAGGATCTCGATCACGTATGCCTGCTCGGGGTTCAGGGCCACGCCTTCGCGCGCCAGACGTGCCCCCGGCCCGACCAGGGCGGCGAGCGGGATTCGCCCGAACCGCGCCGAGGCTTCGGCCAGCCCGGCCGGCAGCCCGTAGGTCCCCACCGAAGCCGCACCGATGTTGAAGACCTGGATCGCGTCGCCAAACGAAACGCTGATCGGCACCAGCTCGGCCCGCTGACTGGGGTCGGCGTCGCGGCCCGGCGCCTCGACGAAGAAGTCGAGCAGCACCTGCTCCTGGCCGGGCGTCACCACCAGCATGTAGCCCCCCGCCCCGAGACCGGTCAGCAGCGGCTCGCACGCACACGCCGCCAGCACCGCGCCGATCGCCGCGTCGACCGCATTGCCGCCCGCCCGCAGCGCGTCGGCTCCGCTCCGGGCACTGACCGGATGCCCGGCCGCGATGACGCCAAGAGAAGCCTCTGACGGGCTAGAACCAAGCATGGCAAGGACGCAGGGAGCGACGTGTGCTCCGCACACGAGCGCTCCAGCGCCGGCCTGCTCGGCATCCTGCCTCGCTCGTCGGCCGCGCTGGAGTCATCCGGCTGGACGCCGCCATGCGCCGGTTATGGTCCGTCAGCGCCGTGGGATGAACTCTGGCACTTCGAGGTCAAACGCGGTCTCCGGCTCACGCCGAACCCGGCTGACCCGGGGCTCGCCGCGCGGCTCGCGCAGAGTGGTCCGCGAGTCGCGCCCCGGCCGTTGCTCCTGGCCACGGGGCTCGCCGCGACCGAGGCGATCGCGGTCGTCCTCGCTCCGGCGGGGACGGCCGTTGCCGTAGCCGGTCGCCACCACGGTCACCCACACCTGATCCTCGAGTTTCTCGTCGACCATCGCTCCGAAGATGATGTTGGCGTCGGGGTGGGCGGCCTCGGCCACCGCCTTGGCGGACTCGTTGACCTCCCACAGGGAGAGGTCGTTGCCGCCGGTGATCGACAGCAGGATCGAGCGCGCGCCCTCCATGCTGGTCTCTAACAGCGGCGATGCGACCGCCTGCTCGGCGGCGTCGATCGCCCGGCGCTCGCCGCTTCCCATGCCGATCCCGAGCAGGGCGTTCCCGGCATTGGACATGATCGTGCGCACGTCGGCGAAGTCGAGGTTGATCAGACCGGGCAGGGTGACCAGGTCCGACACGCCCTGCACACCCTGCCGCAGGACGTCATCGGCGACGCGGAAGGCGTCGACCATGGAGACGTTTCGATCGAGCACCGACAGCAGCCGGTTGTTGGGCACGACGATCAGCGTGTCGACCTCGGCGGCCAGCGCGGCGATTCCCTTCTCGGCCTGCTCGCGGCGCTGTGTGCCCTCGAACTGGAACGGCCGTGTGACGATCCCGACGGTCAGAGCACCAAGCTCGCGGGCGATCTGGGCCACGACCGGCGCGGCGCCGGTGCCGGTGCCGCCGCCGGCTCCGGCGGCGATGAAGACCATGTCGGAGCCGCGGAGCATGGCCTTGATCCGGTCGTACTCCTCGCGCGCGGCCTGGCGGCCGAGATCCGGGTTCGAACCCGAGCCGAGGCCCCGGGTCAGCGCGTCGCCGATGTGCAGGGTCTCGTGAGCGGCCGACTGCTGGAGCGACTGCAGGTCGGTGTTGATGGTCAGGAACTCGATCCCCTCGATCTGCGCCTCGACCATCCGGTTGACGGCATTGACCCCCGCGCCGCCGACACCGACCACGCGGATGACCGGGCCGCCGACGCCGCGCGCGTTCGACAACGTCTCGCGCTCAGGACGGGCGTACACGTCGTGGGCTGGCGGGTCCTGCCGGCTGGGCGGCTCGAGCAGATTCTCGGGGATGTCCGAGGAAAAGGCGTGGCGCAGACGCTCCTGCGGGCTTGGGACGTGGCGATCCTCGGGCTCCGGGTCAGGGGCGGGTGCCTCGAACGACGGATGCGGGAGTGAGCGTCGCTCCGTCTCAGGGCGCGCGGGGGGTGCCGGCGGCGCCTCGGGCTCCGGGGGTGTCTCGGGAACCGGCGGGGCCGTGCTCTCGGGCTCGCCGCCCTGGGCGCTCGTGTCCTCGGCGGTCTTGCGGAACAGAGCCGCGAGTGGCCCTTCGCGCATGCTCGCGCGCTTACCGGTTGGCATTTGAGAGGACCTCCTTCGCGAGCTGCCTATAGGCGTGTGCGGCCAAGCCGTCGGGATCGTACTTCAGGACGGACATGCCTTTCACAGGCGCTTCGGCAAAACGCACCGTTTTGCGGATTCGTGATGCGAACACGCGGTCGCCGAAGTTCTCCTCGAGCAGCTCGATCGCCTCCTTGGCATGCAACGTGCGGGAGTCGACCAGAGTCGGCAAGATGCCCTCGATGTCCACATCCGGGTTGAGGTTCTCGCGAATCATCGCGAGCGTGTTCTGCAACTGGATGAGGCCGCGCATCGACAGATATTCGCATTGGACGGGGACAATCACCTTGTCAGCGGCGGTCAGAGCGTTGATGGTCAGCAGCCCGAGGCTCGGCGGCGTGTCGATGAACACGAAGTCGTAGTCGTCCTGCACCTCCTTGAGCGCCTTCTCTAGCGAGCGCTCACGGCCGATCATCGTTGACATGGCGATCTCGGCTCCGGCCAGGTCGATCGACGCACAGGCGACGTCGACCTCGCGCTTGCGGATCACCTCGCGGATCGAGATGTGATGGACGAGCACGTCGTACATCGACTTGTCGAGCGTGTCCGGGTCGATCCCCTGGGACATGGTCAGGTTGCCCTGCGGGTCCATGTCGCAGCACAGCACACGATGACCCTCCTCGGCAAAGGCCACGGCGAGGTTGAGCGTGGTCGTTGTCTTGGCGACGCCGCCCTTCTGGTTGGCGAACGCGATGACCTTCGAGGTGGCCTTCACAGGAGGCTTCTCCGATACGTCGGGGAACTCATACGCCGCCTGTATTCGCAAGGGAGTGGGGAATTCCTCCGTATTCTGCGCCTCCGTGCCCGGCCTGCTCGACCATCGGCTGATCTTCGTCACCGGCAAGGGTGGCGTCGGCAAATCCACCGTCGCCATCGCGCTTGGCCTGCTCGGCGTGCGCCGTGGCCTGCGCACGATCGTCGCCGAGCTGGCCAGCCAGGAGCGTGTCGTGCGGACGTTCGGCCGCCAGGATGCCCACGCGCGCGAGCTCGAGTTGACGCCCGGGCTGTTCACGATCTCGATCGACCCCCAGCACGCCATGGACGAGTACCTGCGCATCAAGACCGGCCCGCTCGGTCACGCGCTGGGGTCCACGCGAATCTTCCAGGCCTTCGCCATGGCCACCCCGGGCATGCGCGAGCTGCTCAGCGTCGGCAAGGTGTGGGAGCTGGCGCAGCTCGAACGCCAGACCAGGCTGGCGCCATACGACCTGGTCGTGGTCGACGCGCCGGCCACCGGCCACGGAGTGGGCATTCTCCGCACGCCGCGCACGTTCGCCGAGATCGCTCGTGTGGGGCCGATCGCCCGGCAGGGAGCGAAGATCGCCGCGACGATCGCGGACCCCGACTTCACCGCCATCGTCGCGGTGGTGACCGCCGAGGAGATGCCGGTCAACGAGACCGTGGTCCTGCACGACACGCTCGACGAGGACGGGCTCGAGCTCGCCGCGGTGATCCTCAACGCGTTGTACCCGGCGCGCTTCGACGACGCCGAGGCCGGCGAGCTGGCCGCCGCGCTGACCCAAACCCGCTCGCCGCTCGCCCGCAGCGCGCTGGGCGCAGCGCTGTCCGAGCACGCCAGGGCCGGCACCCAGCGCGAGCAGCGGAGCAGGCTGAAGCGCGAGCTTGGCCTGCCGCTGATCGAGCTCCCATACGTGTTCTCTGAGCATCTCGGACGCGAGGAGCTCGATCGGCTGGCCGACGTTCTTGGGGAGTCGCTGTGAGCGTGGCCGAGCTGCTCGAGAGCAAGCGCGTGTGCGTGTGCGCAGGGTCGGGTGGCGTCGGCAAGACGACCACCTCGGCCGTGATCGCGCTCGGCATGGCCGCCGCCGGCGCCAAGGTCGCCGTGGTGACGATCGATCCAGCCCGCCGGCTGGCCAACGCTCTCGGCCTCGAGGAGCTGTACAACGAACCACGTCGCGTGTCGCCCCGGCGGCTGTCGGCCGCGGGCCTGCAGGTGCAGGGCGAGCTGTGGGCGATGATGCTCGACCCGAAGCGAACCTTCGACGAGCTGATCGACCGGATCGCCCCCGACCCGGACCGGGCGGCGGAGATCAAGGCCAACCGCGTCTACGCCCAGCTGTCCACGGCGGTGTCCGGGTCGCAGGAGTTCACCGCGGTCGCCAAGCTGTACGAGCTCGACCGCGAGGGCGACTTCGACCTCCTTGTGCTCGACACCCCACCTTCGCGCAACGCGCTCGACTTTCTCGACGCGCCCGGACGGCTGACGTCGTTCCTGGAGGGACGTGCGCTGCGGGCGTTCATCCGCCCCACCGGGCTGGGGATGAAGGTCATCGGCCGCGGCGCCTCGCCGTTCCTCGCCGCGCTGCGGCGCGTCACCGGTGTCGATCTCCTCACCGACCTCTCGACGTTCTTCGCCCTGCTCGGCGACATGACCGACGACTTCAGCGCCCGCGCCCAGCAGGTCGAGGAGATGCTCCGCGCGGATACGACCGCCTTTCTCCTCGTCAGCACCGCCCAGACCGAGCCGGTCGACGAGGCGATCTGGTTTCGCCGCACGCTGCAGGAGAGCGAGCTCCCCTTCGCCGGAGTCGTCGTCAACCGTGTCCACCACGATCTCCTGGGAGCCAGCGAACCCGACGACGTCAGGGCGGCCCTGCGCCGCAAGCTCGGCGCCGAGCTGGCCGGACGTGTGGCGCAGAACTTCGACGACTACCACGTACTGGCGCGCCGCGATGAGCAGAACATCGCGCGGCTGACCGCCGCGCTCGACGGCGCCACCCCCCTCCTCGTCCCCCACCTCGACGACGACGTCCACGACGTCGCCGGCCTGCTGCGGGTGCACCGCTTCCTGTTCGCCTCGGCGGCCGAGCGCGACCGCCTGATCGCCGAGGTGGTGGCGTAGCGGGGCGCGCGTAAAAAGGCGGGGCGGCCCCGTGGGGGCCAGCCCCGCCCGTGTTTAGGCCTCGATCAGCAGCCTCTGTCCCCTCTCGCCGCTCCACGTGTCCCAGGCCAGGATGATCGGCTGCCACTCCTCGGGTGCCACCGGCTGGCCGTCGCGGCTCATTCGCACACGTCGCTGGTGCAGCAACTCCCACACCGCCATCTCGGCCAGGGCCAGGCGCTCCGACGCGCGGCGCTCGGGCCACCGCTCATTGGCCAGTGCCAGCACATCGCGAATGGTGAGCGGAACGCGTGCCTCGATCTCGCCTTTGAGCTGCTCGAGCGATGGGTCGCGGGCCGCCTCGAGCACGCGGTCGGTGACCTCGGTTCCGGTTCGCGTCACGTTCCCCCAGCCGCGGCCCATGCCGATCTCGTCCGTGGCCAGCGCGCGACCCTCGTAGATGGCCAGGCGAGCCTTCTCGGGCGAGAACCGGTGCTCGCCTGACTCGACCATGCGCCCCTCCAGCCACGGGCGCACAAAGCGCTGCTGGAGCTCCTCGCCGCTCAGGTTGAACACGCGCGCGACGTTGGGGAATTGGCGTAGCTCGAGGTGGAACAAATGCCTTACAACCGGTCGAGGAACGCATCGAGCCGAGGGTTGTACGCATACTTGTCAGCGCTGCCCTTCGGTATCTCGATTACGCAGATGAGAGTCCCTTTGTCCACAGAGCGCTCCTTCCCGCCGGATGGGTAGCACGGAAGGATCCCACCGATGAACCGACAGATGGCGACGGTCGGCGTCGCCTACGCCTTCCTGGTCACGATGATCGGCACGACGATGCCGACGCCGCTGTACCCGATCTACGAGCAGCGGTTCGGCTTCGCGGCGCTGACGGTGACGATCGTCTACGCCGTGTATGGGATCGGCGTGCTGGGCACGCTGCTGCTCGTCGGACCGCTCTCGGACCGCCTCGGGCGCCGGCCGCTGCTGCTGCCCGGGCTTGGCTTCGCGGCGGCGAGCTCGGTGGTCTTCATCCTCGCCCAGGGGCTGCCCGCCTTGTTCATCGGGCGCGTCCTGTCGGGGATCTCGGCCGGGCTGTTCACGGGCACCGCCACCGCGGCGCTGCTCGACCTGGCCTCCGACTCCGACAAGCAGCGCGCGACGCTCGTCGCCACCGTGGTCAACATGGGCGGTCTCGGTCTGGGGCCGTTGCTGGCGGGAATCCTGGCCGAGCTCGCCCCCGACCCCCTGCGCCTGCCCTACGCGGTGCACCTCGCGCTGCTCGTACCCGCCGCCGCGGTGATCTTCTTGATGCCCGAGCCGCACCCCGCGGAGCCGCTGCCGCACGCCCGCCGCGCGCCGGTGATCAACCTGCGCATCCCCGCCGAGGTCCGCAGCACGTTCATCCGTGCCGCCACCGCCGCGTTCGCCGCCTTCGCCACGCTGGGGCTGTTCTCGGCCATCGCGCCGGTGTTCCTCGGCAAGCTGCTGGGGCTGCCCAACCACGCGCTGTCGGGCGCCGTCGTGTTCACGCTGTTCGCCGCCTCGCTGGGCGGGCAGCTGTCCCTGTCTCGGTTCTCGGCCCAGGGTGCCCTGCAGGCCGGCTGCGGCTTCATGATCGCCGGGCTGGCGGCCATCGCCGCCGGGCTGGCGGCGAACTCGCTGCTCCTGCTGTTGCTCGGCGCGGCGGTCGCCGGCTTCGGCACCGGCCTGAGCTTCCGCGCCGGCCTGTCCGCGCTCAACGCCCAGACGCCGCCCGCGAAACGCGGCGAGGTCAACTCGGCCTTCTTTCTGGTGGCCTACGTCGCCCTGTCGGTGCCGATCATCGGCGTCGGAGTGGCCGACAACGCGTTTGGATTGCGCGCCGCCGGCCTGGTGTTCATCGGCTGTGTCGCCCTGCTCGCGCTGCTCGTCCTGCTCAGCCTGCGCGGCGCCGGCGAGCTCAGTTCAGCGCCCCCCGAGCAATCGCCAGACACGCTTCACAGCGCGGCCACGGCGGATTCCACGGGTAATCGGTGACGTCCCTGCCGCACAGGGCGGTGTCGGGATCCTCCTCGGTGACGAGATGACACAGCTCCTCGAACCCGTCGTCGCCGATTCGGGGCACGTTGGTGCACCGGGGATGGACGTTGGGAGCCGTTGGTTTGGTGGGCGCCACGGAGCTGAGCATAACCACGGTGCAGCGCTCAGCGGGTTGACTGCATCTCAGGCAGCGATCGGCTCGCCGGTCCGGCCGCTCCGGGCCGGCCCGCCGAACCGCATCGTGCCGTCGTCGAGCGGGCCCAGGCGCAGCGTGACGATGTCGAACGCGTAGTTCTGATACAGCCGCCATGGGGCAGTCGCGCCCTGTTTGGGGAACGTGTCAATCGAGCGTGTGACGTAGCCCGAGCTGAAGTCGATGAACGGTTCGCGCGCCACCGACGGCGGCGGCTCCTGAGGCACGCACCAGCTGTGGCCCCCGGCGTCCATGTGGCCCAGCAGGCGGCAGACGTAGCCGCAGGTGAGATCGCACTTCAGCGTCCACGACGCGTTGGTGTACCCGAAGGCCACGGCCAGGTTGGGTACGCCGCACAGCATCATGCCCTTGTAGCCGACGCTGCGAGCGATGTCGACCGGCTCGCCCTCGACGCTGAGCTCGAGACCGCCCAGGGGCAGGAGGTTGAGCCCGGTGGCCGTGACGATCAGATCTGCCTCGAGCTCCTGGCCGGTGGTCAGCTTGAGACCACCCTCGGTGAACGTGTCGATCTCGGCCGTGCAGACCGTCGCACGGCCCTCGCTGATGGCCTGGAACAGGTCGCCATTGGGAACCAGGCACAGGCGCTGATCCCACGGGTTGTAGCGAGGAGTGAAGTGCGTGTCGATGTCGTAGCCGATCGGCAGCTGCGATTCCACACCCCGGCGGATGAGCGACTTCATCATCTCCGGCCGGCGGCGCGAGAGCTGGAAGCTCAGCAGCGTGAGCATGACGTTCTTCCACCGCACGGCCCCGTAGGCGAGGCGGGAGGGGAGCACCCGGCGTGCGACCCTGGCCATGGGGTCGTAGGCCGGCAGCGAGACGATGTAGCTGGGCGAGCGCTGGAGCATCGTCACGTGAGCCGCTCGCTCGGCCAGCGCCGGAACGAGCGTGACAGCAGTCGCGCCGCTGCCGATCACGACCACGCGCTTGCCCTCGTACTCGACATCCTCGGTCCAGCGCTGGGGATGCACGATGCGCCCGCCGAACCGGCCGGTGCCCTTGAAGTCGGGCGTGTACCCCTGGTCATAGCGGTAGTAGCCGCTGCACATGAACAGGAACCGACAGCTGACGTGGACGGTGTCGCCGTCGGAGGTGCGGGCTTCGACGCGCCAGCGCGCGTCCTCGTGGCGCCAGTCCGCCCGCACGACTTGATGGTTGAACCGGATCCTGCCCTCGATCCCGTTCTCGCGCGCGGTGTCGCGGATGTAGCTGAGGATCGACTCGCCGTCCGCGATCGACTTTGCCTCGCGCCAGGGACGGAAGCGGTAGCCCAGCGTGTGCATGTCGGAGTCCGAGCGGATGCCGGGGTAGCGGAACAAATCCCAGGTTCCCCCGATCCGGTCGCGGGCCTCGAAGATCGCGTACGTCTTGCCCGGGCAGTCCGTCTGCAGGTGGCAGGCCGCCCCGACTCCCGAGAGGCCGGCTCCCACGATCAGCACATCAACATGCTCGAGTTCCATGACTGCCTGTCCTTATTGTCCCGTCACCCGTGCGCCCCCCGGGTCAGATGCAGCACGAGCGGGCGATGAGCCCGCTCGAGAAGCTGCGGTCGCGCTCCCCCTAACTACTTGGGAGCCCCAGGACTTACGTGTTGTGCCTGGCGGCAAAACACTCCCAGCCCCTTGCGGGACCGAGTAGGGAGCGGCCGGGACTCAGCCTAGCGCGAAACGCCCACCGCCACCGCCTCGGCCAACAGATCGTCGGCGATTCCGCGCAGGTCGGCGTCGAGGTGTCCGCAAAAGACATCCCGCAGCAGCGCGCGGAGATGGTCGGCGAGCTCGTCGACCAGCGCGTCGGCGTTTGGGCCGGCCGGCGCCAGGCCGGCGATCACGGCGCGCTCGAGCGAGATCGCGTGGGCCGTGCGCTCGGTCAGCGCCGCTCGGCCGTCGGGTCGGGCGCAGATCATCGCCAGCCGACCGGCGAGTCGGCCGCTGCTCGGACCCTCGGGCTCGAGTAGCGCGCGCAGGGCGAGCAGGTAATCCGTCAGCGCCTCGAACGGCGCCAACCGCTCGCATCCCATCTCGAACCGGGCCAGCGCCCACGCCAACTCGCCGCTGCCCGGCACCCGCCGGGCCACGAGATTGCAGAATGCCCGCAGCTCGTCCTCCTCGTCGGCTTCGATCATGGTCACCAGTCGCGGACGGCCGCTTCCCCCCAGCGCCACCGACCGCCATGGCCCCGTGTCGGTCCGCGTCCACGCGATCGGCCCGAGCGCATAGCCACCGCTTTCGAACAGTCTCAGCGCGGTGAGCGTGCGCCGGAAGCGCGACCGTGCCTTTGACACGGGCGGCGGGCCGGCGCGTTCCTGGGTCACGGTCAGCATCGCCAGCACGTTGGGCTCCTCACCGTCCCCCCACACCGCCTCGGCCGGAGCGTCCTCGAGGCTCTCGCCACTGACCAGCGATAGCTCGTCGTCGAGCCTGAGCTCGGAGGTGTCAGGGTGCAGCGACACGCCGAGCAGCGGGGCGATGACCGTGCTCACGCAGCGCCCTTCGTACAGCGCGTTCTCGAGCTCGGCGTAGGCGGCCGCGAAGCGGTCTGGATCGAAGCCGAAGTCGCTGCGCTCGGCGAACATTCCGCTCAGGAAGGCGCGTAGCACGGCGTCGGCGCGCTCCCGGGTCTCGCTGGGAATCCTGGTCTCGCCGCGCGCCCGCAGATATCCGTCGAGGCCATCGAGGCCGCTGAGAGTGCGCGCGACCGGAGCGTAGGTCTCGAGTGCGGCCAGCAGGCCGAGGTGTTCGCGGATGAACGCTCCGGTCAGCGGCCGGTAGCAGTACAGCGGCACCCGGCCGGTCGGCCGTCCGTCGGTCTCGACGAGCTCGAACGGGATCTCCGCCCCGTTGGCCGTCTCGGTGGCGAGCTGAGCGGCGGCGTCGCCGATGAACTCCTGGAGCTGCTGGTGGAGGGTTGTGTTTCGCACATGCGCCGTTTCGCGGTGCGCGAGGGCGATCCTTCACGGCGAGCCGCAGCTTGCAGCTTTGCGCCGGGCGACGCTCAGGCGGCGACGATCGCCGGCAGCGTTTCGACGCTGGCGTCCTCGACGGCCTCGTCGGGACAGCTGCCCCCCAGCCACTCGAGTCCGTATGCGCGCATGTCCTCGATCAGCGGGACGAGCGCGCGGCCCTTGGCGGTCAGGGCGTACTCAACGCGCGGCGGGACCTCGGGAAAGGTCTGACGCTCGACAATCCCCTCCTCCTCCAGCGCGCGCAGGCGCAGCGAGAGCGTGCGCGGACTGATTCCCTGGAGCGAGCGCTCGAGTTCGCAAAAGCGCGAACGCCCGTCGGCGAGGTCGCGGATCACCAGGAGCGTCCACTTGCCGCAGACTATGTCGGCCGTCCGGCAGACCGGACACTTATCCTTGGAAGTCATCAGAAAGCCCAGTTTAGCGCAATGCTTCACGAACTGAAGCACTGCCCCGCGGGCGTTGAGACTACGCGGCGGACGCGGGCGTGGAGGGCGGCGGGCCGTGCGAGCCGCTCGGCGGACCGGGCACGGGCGTGAGCGGTGCCCGGGGCCGACGGAGCGTGACTGGGCCGGCGCTGATCCGGCTGGCGTCGACGAGGTCCTCCATCGAGGTCGCCGTCCGGCCCTCGGCGCTGACCAGGAGTTTGAAGTCGTGCGGGCTCGAGGCCACCCGGAGCGCGTCCTCCATCGACACGCGGCCGGCCTGGTAGTGATAGAGCAACGCCTGGTCGAACGTCTGCATGCCGTAGTACTCGCCCTCGGCGATCACTTCGCGCAGTCGTCCGGTCTGCTCGGGGTCCATGATCATGTCGCGCGCCCGGCCGGTCATGCGGAGGATCTCGCATACGGCGACGCGACCGTCGCGCTCCGGCGGGGGGACCAGGCGCTGAGAGATAACGCCCTTGAGCGTGCCCGCCAGCATCGCCCGGGCCTGACTCTGTTCGTGCAGCGGGAAGAAGTCGATGATCCGGTTGACCGTCTCTGGGGCATCGAGCGTGTGCGGTCGAGAGCACGAGGTGGCCGGTCTACAGCGCGGAGCGAACCGTCTCCTCGTCGCGCATCTCGCCGATCAGAATCACGTCGGGGTCCTGCCGCAGGACGCGGCGCATGGCGCGCTTGAAGGATTCCGTGTCCATGCCCACCTCGCGCTGGTTGATGATCGAGGTGCGGTCGGTGTGCATGTACTCGATCGGGTCCTCGATCGTGACGATGTGCCGCGGCTTGGTGTCGTTGATCTGGTCGATCATCGCCGCCAGTGTGGTCGACTTCCCCGAGCCGGTGGTTCCGGTCAGCAGGATCAGTCCGCGCTCCTCGTCGGCGAGCTCGGCCATCACCGCAGGCAGCCCGAGCTCGTCGAGCGTGCGGACCGCAAACGGGATCAACCGGGCGACGATCGAGATCGAGCCGCGCTGGCGGAACGCGTTCACGCGGAACCGCGCGAGCCCCTCGACCGCGTAGGCGAAGTCGACCTCGTTCTGGTCATCGAACTCGGCCAGCTTGTCAGGGTCGACGAGCATGTCCTTTAGGACCCGCTCGGTGTCTTCGGGGTAGATGAGGTCGTGCTCCTCGATTGGCTCTAGCCGCCCGTGGATCCGTGCGATCGGGCGCGAGCCGACCTTCAGATGCAGGTCGGACCCCTCCTTTCGCACGATGTAATGCAGCGCCTCTTGGAGCTCGAACATGCTGGAAAGAGCATCGGCGCCGGCGGGCGCTGGCTTGAGGCGTGGGAAGGCGCCCGTGGACACCCTCCGAACGTCTGGCGACGTGGCTGGGTCTTTGCGACGTCGCCCAGGATCTAGGCGACGTCGCGGAGCTTCTGCGCCTCAGCCAGCGACTGAAGCTTCTTGAGCGACTGGTTCTCGATCTGACGGATGCGCTCTCGGGTGACGTTGAACGTCCGCCCGACCTCGTCGAGGGTGCGCGGGTGCTCGCCACCGAGTCCGTAGCGCAGCTCGAGTACGCGGCGCTCGCGATAGCTGAGATTCTCCAGAGCCTCGCGCAGAGCCTCCTTGGTGAGGATCTCGGCCGCGCGCTCGTAGGGCGACTCGGCCCGCTCGTCGGCGATGAACTGGCCGAACTCAGACTCCTCCTCGTCGCCGACGGGCTTCTCGAGTGACACCGGGGCCTGCGCCGAGCGCTTGATCGACTCGACCTCCTCCGGCTCGATCCCCGTGACCTCGGCGATCTCCTCCGCCGTCGGCTCGCGGCCGAGCTCGGTGACCAGCTTGCGCTCCGCGCGGCCGATCTTGTTGAGCTTCTCGACCACGTGGACCGGGATGCGGATCGTCCGCGCCTTGTCAGCCAGGGCGCGCGCGATGGCCTGACGGATCCACCAGGTGGCATAGGTCGAGAACTTGAAGCCCTTGCGGTAGTCGAACTTCTCGGCCGCGCGAACCAGCCCCAGCGTGCCCTCCTGGATCAGATCCAGGAACGGCAGCCCCTGGTTGCGGTAGTTCTTGGCGATCGATACGACCAGGCGAAGGTTCGATTCGACCATCTTCTGCTTGGCGTCGAGATCGCCGCGCTCGATGCGCTTGGCGAGGTCGACCTCCTCCTGGGCCGTCAGCAGTCTGACCTTGCCGATGTCCTTCAGGAACAGCTGAAGGGAATCGGTGGTCATGTCCGGCTTCAGATCAAGCGCCGTCTTCGGCTTGCGCCGGCCGCGCTTGTCGGGGGCCCGCTCCACCTCGGTGGCGGCCAGGGCCGGATCCACTTCCTCGACGAGCTCGATCTCGGCCCGCTCGAGGAACCCGTGCAACTCCTCAACATCGGCCTCGTCGAGATCCAGCTCGGAGACGGCGCCGGCGATTTCGGCGTACGTCAGGACGCCCAGCTGCTGGCCGCGATTGACCAGACCCTTGATCTCTTCGAGTTCCTGCAGTTCCGCTACTGACATCTGGTTCCGTTTCCGTCGTATGTACCAATCGATAGGCGCCGACCGGCACTGAGGATAGAGAGCGGGCGTCGCCACCAAGGGCGTACGCCCGCTACTCAAGCATCCGTTCTAACTATAGGCACTATCTTTTTTGAAGTCAAAGGCGTGGTCGCCCACTCCATCGGCCCAGAACCCCGCGCCGATGGTCGATTGTGCACCGTTGTCGCGACAGTCCGCTGCTGACTATTACGTAGAACGAGCCCGACCGTTTCAAGTTGCGCCGCGAAATCGACATAAAGGTCCATGAATGTCCGCGTCGAATTGCCCGCCTGGAGGTCCATCCGCCTGCCCACCGGGGTGATTACCGGCGTCATCGGAGCGGCCATCAGCCCACTTGAACTCGGCCGCGGCTCCCCCAACGGACGGCGACGCGAACCATGCGCGATCATGTACCCGTCATGACCGAAGAGCGCCCATCCGAGGTTCTCGGGGCCCTACCCCACACGCGCCCACACCGGCGCAGCCAGAAGCGCGCCGCGCGGCCGGCCAACGCAAGCGACGCCGCGCGGCCGGCCAACGGGAGCGACACGGTCAACAAGACCAAGGCATCCCAACCAAAGTCAGCCGCGGCGAAGAAGGCATCCTCGGCAGCCGTGCCCAAGAGCTCGAGCCCGCGGCGGGGACCGGCGCCGCGCAAGCAGCCGCTCCGTCAGCCCGCGCAGCCCGCCGGGACGCCGGCCGCGCCCCGCACGCGCAAGCCCATGCCTCGAGGGCGTACCGACGTGCTGGGGACCGCCGTGCAGGCGACGGCCGAACTGGCCGAGATCGCCCTCACGGTGAGCGCCCGGGCGCTCCGCGGCGCGATCGCCCGCCTACCCCGCCCTTAGTCGTCGGATCGCTTGGCGACCCGGCGTGTCCAGGGACGCTCGGGCTCGCGCCACCGGGAAACGTGACGAGCCGGTGCATTCAGGGACGCCGGGCTCGCGCCGCCGGGAAACGTGACGAAGCGCTCCAGCCCGGGGCGCCGCGGTCATGTAAGCCCCCCGAGCGTGCTTATGCGACCGATGTTGAGGGGCGCCTGGAGGTTTGCCACGTTTTTCATCGAAGGCCGGGCCCGGTTGCGCCGGCGGCCGCGGCCGGCAAGCCACCGCCGGCGACGGCTGGGTGGTCAGCTAACCGCATCTAGGTTTCGCTTAGCTGACCAGCCCCCGATCGGTCAAGGCGCGTCGCGGCCGGAAGAAGGCGCCCAAACCAGTCTCCTGGCAAGCGCAACGACGGCTGCACCGCGTCTGGCAGCGACTCGACACTCAACGCGGGAAGCGCCGCACGATCGTCGCGGTCGCTGTCGCCCGCGAGCTCACCGGCTTGCTGGTCACTCGCCAACGCCGAGTGACCACCGATGCACCACATCGGCTGAAGAGGCGGCAGGAGGACCTGGCCACCACGCGCGAGAGCATCCGCGATCTAAGTGGTCGTTCCCGTAAGTACTCGGCGGATTGTTGAAGGGATTCGCTGTTGGCGGGCGAATCCTGTTGGTGATTGCGGGGAAGAGTCCTCACACGGTGGTCTTGACCGGGGAGCAGCGAGCCGAGTTGGAGCGGCGTGCGGCGGCGTACTCGGGTCCGTTCCGAGATGTGATGCGCGCGAAGGCGATCCTGTACGCGGCTGATGGTCGCAGCAACCAGGAGATCGCCGAGCGGCTCGATGTGTCCCGTCAGTCGGTGTCAGACTGGCGAAGACGGTTCTGCCAGGAGGGGCTGCACGTGGTGCCGGAGATCTCGGCGACGATCCCGCGGTTTACCGCCTCGCGGGCGATCTCACTGCTGGAGTAACGCGAGAGCGGAACGCCGCTCTGGGACGGCAGCTCGCACGCCAGCGCCTTGACCTCGGCGATCTGCGCCGGGGGGGAAACGCCGCGGGCGACCCGACCGCGGTTTCTCCTCGAGGCCCTCGGTCTGGCGGTGGCTGGCTGAGGACGCGATCCGGCCATGGAACTACCGCTCGTGGATCTTCCCGCGCGCCCCTGACTTCGCCGAGAAGGCCGGCCGGATCCTCGATCTCTATGAGGGTCGATGGGAAGGTGAGCTGTTGCATCCCGGCGAGCTGGTGGTGTGCGCTGATGAGAAGCCGTCGATCCAGGCCCGCGGCCGCTGCCACCCGACGCTGTCGGCTGCACCCGGGAGTGGGTTGAGGGTCGAGCACGAGTACGAGCGCGGTGGCGCGCTGTGCTACCTCGCGGCATGGGACGTCCGCCGCGCCAAGATTTCGACCGGTGCGCGCCGAAGGACGGGATCGTCCCGTTCGACGCGCTGGTCGAGCAGTTCATGACCGTCGAGCCGTACCGCTCCGCGCAGCGCGTGTTCGTGATCGTCGACAACGGGTCCGCGCACCGCGGCCAGCGATCGATCGACCGTCTCCAGAGCGCCTGGCCGAACCTCAAGCTCGTGCACACCCCGGTCCACACGAGTTGGGTCAACCAGGCCGAGATCTTCTTCTCCGTCGTCCAGCGGAAAGTCCTCACTCCCAACGACTTCCCGACCTCGACGCCGCCGCGCAGCGCCTGCACGCGTTCGCCCGCCACTACGAACAGATCGCCCAGCCGTTCAAATGGAAGTTCACTCGCCAGGACCTCAACAATCTCCTCGCCCGCGCCGACGATCACGAGCAAGTCCCGCTGGCGGCATGATCCGTCAACTCAACCCCGAAACGAACCACTTAAGCATGAGCAGCCCCGATCCCGAGGCCACGCTCGATCTCAGACAGCCCGGCTCTCACGACGAAAACCGGTCCTGCGGAGACGGTAACCAGCCCGTGCACCCGGGCATAAGAGTCTGACCGCTCGTCGCGCACCAGCCAGACCTGCCGCCCCTCCAGCCGACACGATGCCCGCCACCGCGCGGGCATCCGGTGCTTAACCCTTGACACCAAGCCCTCCATGAGAGCTTATTTGCACTCTGGGTAGCAACGCGCGCACAGTTTCGTATACTTCCGCGCTTCCAGCCGAGCGATCAGCCGTCCGCGGTTGATCGGCGGGGGAACCACTTGCGGTCCGTCAGGGCCGCAGGGGCGAATCGGTCCCGCAAAGGACCGTAGCGCTCACAAGGCGCGAGCCCGTCAGCTCACCCCGTAGGCACCAATCGAGACAAAAGGGACGGACCGGTTTATCGTGATTCGTCGCGCCAGTGTTTACGTGGTGGCAATGCTGTCAGTAGGCCTGATCGGGCTGGGGCTTCCGGCTCTCGGGCAGGCGTCCTCGGGCGGTGCCGGACTCGCATTCCCGCCGCCGAGCAACGCCGGGTCGAACTCACCGCCGAGCACTCCGTCAACATCGAACGGCGGCAAGGTGAGCGTCAGCGGTAACGGCATCACCGTCGTCACGCACGCCGCCCGCATGTTCCGCGACCCCGAGCGGTTCACCGGCAGCGCGGGCAGCTCGGCGGCCGGTGACGTGATCGAGATCGAGCGTCGCGGGCGCGAGACTCACGGACGCTGGGACCCGACGGCTCACGGAACGGCGGGACGCCACGGCCACTTCACCGCCACCTGGCCGACCAACCACATCGGGCAGTTCGAGATTCGTGCCGTGATCGAACACAGCCTGGGCGCGCGTGCCGCCGCCGCATCACCTTCGCTGACGATCACCGTCTACCGCTCCTCGATCGCCACCTGGTACAGCGACCTGGGCTCCCAGACCGCGTGCGGCGAGACGCTGCACAAGAACACGCTCGGCGTGGCAAACCGCACGCTGCCCTGTGGGACCCCGGTGGCGCTCTACTACCGGGGACGCACGATCACCGTGCCGGTCATCGACCGCGGGCCGTACGCGAACCACGCCGACTGGGACCTGACCCTGGCCACGGCCAAGAAGCTCCACACGGTCGCGATCGGTGTGGCGACGATCGGCGCGGTCGCAGTCCCCAAGCACTGACTAGCGGACCGCGCTAGACGTCTCCGCCCAGCCCCGCCTCCGGCTCGGCCTCGCGGTCCCAGTAGCCCACCGCGTCCTCGAGGTGGAAGAAGCGGCGCAGGCCGTCATCGCGCGGACGCCTGAGCCCGATACCGAGCTTGTTCGAATCGGGGTAGATCACGATGTCGGGGTGGCCATGGCTGCTCACCGAGAGGAATGTCACCGTCTCATCGGTGCCGTTGACGAGCTGATGAGCCCCCGTCTCGCCGAGCACGAACCGGACGACATCGCCCTGCTCGAGCTCGTGCGACCCCTCGGGTGTCCGTAGCGTGGGGCGCCCGCGAATCACGAACACCAGCTCCTCGTCGGAGTAGTGGTAGTGGTACGGGTAGGCCGCCTCGCCAGGAGGCACCTCCCACAGACTGCAGCCAACGCGCTCGGAGCCGAGCTGGCGTCCTATCCGCGCGCGGCGGCTCCTGAACCCGGCCGGCCGTTTGTCGTCGTCCCAATCCGGCGTGTAGATGTTCGGCACGCGGCCAATCCTAGATGCCGGCGCGACCTCGGCTCACTCGTCGGCGGGCGGCTGCGTACCACCGTTCGGGGCCTCGGGGGCGGCCGATTCTCCAGGCATCACGGGAAGACCCGAGGCCGAGGCGGCGAATCGCGCCTCTTCGGCCGCCTCGATCAGGCTGTCGGGGTCAAGGCCGTCCTCACGCAACACGGCCACCCCGAGCGTCGCGGTCATCGGCGCGCCGTGCCAGCCGCCGGGCTCGATGCGGCGCAGGTCGGCGTCATCGGCGAGTGCCCTGACCACCGCGTCGCAGACGCGGGGGCCGTCACGGGCCAGGTCGGCGGCCAGGATCCCCGGCGCCGCTTCGAGCGGCGATTGCTCGAGCATCGCCAACAACCAGCCTTTGGCCAGGTTCTCGGCCGGAACAAGGAGGGCATCGATCGGAGCGTCGGCCACCGGCCGCCCCGGCGCCGGCGTGGCGGACCGTGCTCCATGGGCCGGTCTTGTATCACTACTTCAATAACGCCGAAGCTCGGCAACAATGTCGGGGTGGCGGATAATCTGATCTCAGTCGGTGAGGCTCGGCGGCAGGTTCTCCGGGCTGCCGGACGGATGGACCGCGAAGCGGTCAACATCGACAGCGCGCTTGGTCGAGTGCTGGCCGAGGACGTCCTGGCCGGAGGCGAGGTACCGCCGTTTCCCTGCTCGGCGATGGACGGATACGCGATCACCGCCGGCCCGGCGGGTCGCGTGCTGACAGTGGCCGGCGAGTCGCGCGCCGGCGTGCCCACCAGCCGGCGGCTGACCGACGGCGAGGCGATCCGCATCTCCACCGGGGCAGCCGTGCCGGTCGGGGCCGAGGCGGTGATCCGCCAGGAACACGTGACTGTGCGTGATGGCCAGATCGAGACCGGAGCCGCCGTGGCGGAGTCTGAGAACGTGCGGGCGGCCGGCGAGGACATGCGCCACGGCGAGCTGATCCTTCGTGCCGGAGCGATCCTCACGGCGGTCGAGATCGGCGCCGCGGTTGCCGCCGGGGCGGCCGATCTGATCGTGGCCGCGCAGCCGCGGGTCAGCGTCCTGTGCACCGGCGACGAGCTGCGTGCGCCCGGCGAGCGGCTCGCGCCGGGCGAGATCCACAACTCCAACGGGCCGATGCTGACCGCACTGGCCATCCGCTGTGGCGCGCTCGCGGGCCCCGCGCGGCGCCTACCCGACGACCGCAGCGTCACCGAGGCTGCCCTGGCCGTCGCGCTCGAGCAGTCCGACGTGGTTGTCGTGTCCGGCGGCGTGTCGGTGGGCCCTCACGACCACGTCAAGCCGGCGCTCGAGGCCCTCGGTGTGCGCGAGGTGTTCTGGCGCGTGGCGTTGCAGCCGGGTAAACCGACGTGGTTCGGGACCCGGGGACGCCAGCTGGTGTTCGGACTGCCGGGCAATCCGGTCTCGGCCGTCGTGACGTTCACGCTGTTCGCACGCGTCGCGCTGGAGGCGATGCAGGGCGCCGATCGCGGTCCGGCGAGCGACCGCGAGGCGGTGCTCGGGGTGGCCGTTCCGCGCAACCGCCAGCGTGAACAGGCGATTCGCGTGCGGCTGGAGCGCGACAGAAGCTCGGCGGTCGCGATCCCCAATGGGCCCCAGGGCTCGCACATCGTGACCTCGCTCGTCGGGGCCGACGCGCTGGCCATGATCCCGGCGGGAAATGGAGAGCTGGCCGCCGGAACTCGAGTCGCGCTCGAGCCGCTGGTGCATTGACGGGCACAAAGGGAGCAGAATGCCCGTGTGCCCCCAGCCCTGATCGCGATCATCGGAGCCCTCGCCGCGGTGCTGACGATGCGGGTGCGTCGGCGGCGACGGCTACCGGCCCGGGCGATCATCGTCACGCCGGGGCAATCCACGGTGATCGCCCGTGACGGCGCCGTCCGATCGGTCCAGTCGGCCGAGCTCGTGATCGCGATGTCCGATCTCGAGCGGCTGTGGAATCCAACCAACCTCGAGAACCTGGCCC
Organism: uncultured Solirubrobacterales bacterium; assembly: GCA_963749545.1. Taxonomy (GTDB): domain Bacteria; phylum Actinomycetota; class Thermoleophilia; order Solirubrobacterales; family Solirubrobacteraceae; genus Palsa-465. The sequence continues at coordinate 548,546 of CAVVNG010000018.1, read as the reverse complement.
GGACATACTGGCGCTTCTTGACCCGCGTGACCCTCGGGCTGATTCGTGTCACCTACGGCGCCAACGAGCGCTCCGTCGCCCTGATCGGGCGGCCGCTGACGCTGCTGCGCTTCGGGGCGCCGGAGTACGAGGTCGCTCCCGACCACGGGTGCGTGCGGTGGCGAATCCGCGACGGGCTGCTGGTGGCCAAAGCCGGCCGCGGCTGCGGATTCCTTTCCCTGAGCGTGCGGCTCGGCACCGATCCGCCCGTAAACGGCCGCAGTAAGGTGCGGATCGACATCGAGGTCTCGAACTTCTACCCGGCCATCGCAGCTGGCTTCAGCACCCCGGTGTACGAGGCGACCCAGTCCTCGATCCACGTGCTTGTAACCCACGCATTCCTGCGGTCGTTGGCCGGGCTCGAGCTGGCCGAGTCGAAGGTCGGCCGGCTTTCCGCGGTCACCGCGGTCGCACCGCCAGACGCGATCTCGGTCAACGGGAACCCGGCCGCCGCCGATCAGGAGGCGCCTCAGCCGTAACGGACGCCGGTGAGCGTTCGCAGCTTCGCGCGGTCGTGTCGAGCGAACACCCGCCGGACCGTACCCGAGCGCGAGCGCATGACCAGCGACTCCGTCGTGGCCCCGGCGCCGCCCTGGTAGCGCACCCCCTGGAGCACGTCGCCGTCGGTCACGCCCGTGGCCGAGAAGAACACGTCCTCGCCAGACACCAGGTCGTCGCAGTTCAGGACCAGCGAGAGGTCATAGCCGGCATCGATGGCCGCCTGGCGTTCGTCGTCGTTGCGCGGCCACAACCGTCCCAGCATCTGGCCTCCGGTGCACTTGATCGCGGCGGCCGAGATCACCCCCTCGGGGGTGCCACCGATCCCCCACAGGAGGTCAACGGCGGAGTTGTCGCTGACCGCGAGCAAGGCCGCCGATACGTCGCCGTCCAGAATCAGGCGCACGCGGGCTCCGGCATCGCGTACCTCGCGCATCGCGTCTTGGTGGCGCTCGCGATCGAGCATCACGACCATCACGTCACGGACGTCGATCCCCTTGCGCTCGGCCACCAACCCGATGGTCTCGGGCAGCGATCGGTCGAGGTCGAGCAGATCGGCGACCTCCGGGCCACCGGCGATCTTCTCCATATACATGCAGGGGCCGGGGTCGAACATCGAACCGCGCTCGGCCAGGGCGATTACGGCGATCGCACTGGGCATGCCGAGGGCGGTCAGACGGGTGCCCTCCAGCGGATCGACGGCCACGTCGACCTGAGGTGGATTGCCGTCGCCGATCTGCTCGCCGTTGTAGAGCATCGGCGCCTCGTCCTTCTCGCCCTCCCCGATCACGACGATGCCGTCCATCGATATCGAGTCGAGCACGTTGCGCATTGCGTCGACGGCGGCCTGATCGGCGCCCTCCTTGTCGCCGCGGCCCACCATGCGCGCCGCGGCCAGCGCGGCGGCTTCGGTGACTCGCACGAGCTCGAGGGCCAGGTTGCGGTCGGGTCGGACTAGGTCTTCGGATCTGCTCATAGGACTCCCGGTGGCTTGCGGCGGGCGGCGCCCTCCTGCGAACGCCAGATCGAACCGGCCAGAATCAGCAGGCCGCCGGCGAGCGCCAGCCACCAACCGATATCGACGCCGATCTGGCCGGGCGGCGTGCCTGGCTTGTCGATGACGCCCCGGAACACCGTGAAGGTGAGTGCTGTCAGGGCGGTCACCGCGGTCAGCTCCCCACGCGGCCACGACAGCGCGTAGCCGCGGATGATGATATAGGCCAGGATCGCCGGAGCGACGGCCGTGATCAACAGCAGGTAGCGAAGGATGGTCAAAGCATGCCAGCCCGTGCAGGTCGTGTTCGGTCCCTTGCACGAGTTCAGAACCGTGAACCGGTTGCCCAGCGTGTACCACGACACGAAGAGCGAGATGCCGAGCAGGATCCCACCCGCGGTGGCGATCAGTTCCCCCCTGTCCAGCTGCCTGATGTCCATCGGCGCCCAGCCTAACCATTTCCTTACGGCCCAGTCGAACCCCGACTGACCGGCTGCTCGAGGCTGCTAGGTTCGGTGCCGGTGCAGTTCCGTCAACTGCTTCCAGAGGCCGCCACCGTCGACGTCGACCATCTGCTCGGGTCGCTCGAACTCCTCGCCAGGGCGCCCGAGAATCGTCCCCTGACGATGGTCAACTTCGTGGCCAGCGCCGACGGCCGGGCCACCGTAAAGGGACGCTCGGGCGGATTGGGCGATGACGGCGATCGCGCCATGTTCCACGGCCTTCGGGAGCGTGTCGACGCGGTATTGGCCGGAACGCGCACGCTGCGCACCGAGAGCTACGGCCGGATTCTCGGCCAGGCCGAGCGACGCCAGCGGCGGGTCGAGCGGGGCCTCACTCCCGAGCCGGTGGCATGCGTCGTCACGCGCAGTGGAGATGTGCCCACCGAGATCGACCTGTTCGCCGAGCCCGAGGCGAGGATCCTCGTGTTCTCGCCGACCCAGCCCGACCTCGGCGGCTGCAGGGCCGAGGTGACAACGGTCGAGATCGACCCTGCCCGGCCGGTCATGACCGCCGTGTCGCGCCACCTGCGGGTCGACTTCGGCGTCAGATCGCTGCTCTGCGAGGGCGGGCCTACGTTGTTCAGCGCCATGCTGTCCGAGCAGGTCGTCGATGAGCTGTTTCTCACCCTGGCGCCCAAGCTGACCGGGGGCGGCAACGGCCCGACGATCACCACTGGAGCAGAGCTGCCCAACCCTGCCGACCTGCGCATCGAATGGGCGCTCGAACGGGAAGGTGCCCTGTACCTCCGCTACGCCCTGCGACAATGTCTGTGATGGCGAGCGGCCTCCCTGGATCCCCCGGGAACGGCGCGGCGGAGGCGGTGGCCGCGCTGAGCGAAGCGCGCGAGCGGACCCTCGACCTGGTCGCCTCGGTGTCCGAGGACAACCTCGAGCGCGTTCATTCGACGCTGATGAGCCCGCTGGTCTGGGACCTCGGCCACATCGCCGCGTTCGAGGATCTGTGGCTGGTGCACCGCCACGGCAGTCGGCCGCTCCTGTACGAGGACCTGACCGCGGTCTACGACGCGTTCGAGACGCCCCGCGCGGCCCGCGGCGACCTGCCTTTCCTGCGAGCACCCGAGGCTCGCGACTACCTCGAGCAGGTGCGCGACCGCGTCCTCGAGGTCGTCGAGCACACCGGCATCGGCGACGGGTTCGTGTTCGAGATGGTCGTGCGCCATGAGCAGCAGCACGACGAGACGATGCTCCAAACGCTCCAGCTCGCCCAATTGACCGACTACGAACTTCCGGGCCCCGAGCCTCACCCGGCCGCGCCCACGGCAGCGCTCACGGGGTTCGAGTGGGTTGAGATCCCGGAGGGACCATGCATGATCGGCGCGCCCGAGGCGAGCTTTGCCTACGACAATGAGCGACCGCGCCAACGCACCGACGTGCGCGGCTACCTGATCGCCCGATCGCCGATCACCAACGCCTCCTACCTCACCTTCGTCGAGGGCGGCGGATACGAGCGCCGCGAATGGTGGTCTGACGAAGGCTGGGCCTGGAAGGAGCAGTACGACATCACACGACCTGGCGCCTGGACGGCGGACCTCAGCGCCGAATGGCGTCTCGGCAAGCTCCAACCGCTGCACCCGAGCCGGCCCGTCGTCCACATTTCCTGGTTCGAGGCCGACGCCTTCGCCCGCGCGCACGGCGCCCGTCTCCCGAGTGAGACCGAGTGGGAAAAGGCGGCGACCTGGGACCAGGAAACGGGCTCCGCCCGCCCCTACCCGTGGGGCGACGAGCCGCCCGTGCCGGGGGTCCACGCCAACGTCGATCACATCTCCCGCGGCCCGGCGCCGGCGGGCGCCTACCCGGCCGGCGCGTCGCCCTCGGGCTGTGTCGGAATGATCGGCGACGTGTGGGAGTGGACGTCGACCGAGTTCTACGGCTACCCCGGCTTCGCCGCCCGCCCCTACCGGGAGTACTCGGAGGTCTTCTTCCACGACGGCTACCGGGTCCTGCGCGGCGGCTCCTGGGCCACCCGCGCCCGCGTGGCCAACCCGGCGTTCCGCAACTGGGACTTCCCCCAGCGGCGGCAGATCTTCTCCGGCCTGCGACTCGCGCGCGATCTATGAAGGCGCTGCTGCAATCAGACGACATCCGGATCGAGTCGTGGCTGTCCGAGCAGGACGAGCGGATGCTGGCCAACGACGTGCTCGACGGGCTGACACGGCCGTTCAAGGAGCTTCCTCCCAAGCACTTCTACGATGCCCGCGGCTCGGAGCTGTTCGAGCGCATCTGCGACCTGCCCGAGTACTACCCCACCCGAACCGAGAAGCAGATCCTCGAGCGCAACGTCGAGGAGATCGTCGACCGCACTCGCGCCGGCGAGTTGGTCGAGCTCGGCTCGGGCGCAGCCGACAAGGCGCGGATCATGCTCGACGCGATGCAACGGGCGGGAACGCTGAGGCACTACGTGCCGCTCGACGTGTCCGAGACCGTCGTCGAGGAGGCGGCGCGCCAGCTCGTCGACGAACACACCGGACTCAAGGTCCACGGCGTGGTCGGCGACTTCGAGCGTCATCTTGATCGCGTGCCGCCCGGTCGGGACACGCCGCGCATCGTGGCGCTGCTGGGTGGGACGATCGGCAACTTCCCGCCGGGCACTCGACGCGTGCTGCTGCGCAAGATCGCCGCGCTGCTCGGCCCCGGCGATCGGTTGCTCCTCGGCACGGACCTGGTCAAGGAACCGGCGCTGATCGAGGCCGCCTACGACGACGCCGAGGGCGTGACCGCGGAGTTCAACCGCAACGTCCTGCACGTGATCAATCGCGAGCTCGACGCGGACTTCGCGCCCGATGCCTTCGAGCACATCGCGTTCTTTGACCGCCGTCACGAGTGGGTCGAGATGCGCCTGCGCGCGACGCGCCCCTGCAGTGTGCTGATCGCCGACCTCGACCTCCGCGTCGAGTTCGCCGCCGGAGAAGAGGTGCGCACGGAGATCAGCGCCAAGTTCACCCGGTCGCGGCTCGAGGCCGACTACCGAGCCGCCGGGCTGAGTCTCGAGCGCTGGTACACCGACCCGGACGAGCTATTCGCGCTGTCGCTGGCCGTGCGCCGCTAGCGCGCGAAGTAGGGTTTCGGCGATGGACATCAACGGCAGGGCCGCGCTGGTCGCCGGTGGCGCCTCGGGACTTGGCGAGGCCACGGCTCGACACCTGGCAGCGGCGGGAGCAGACGTCGTCATCTGCGACCTCAACGAGGAGCGCGGTGGTGTCCTGGCCGCCGAGCTGGGTGCCGAGTTCGTCCGCGCGGACGTGACCGACAGCGACACGGTGCAGGCAGCCGTCGAGCGGGCCGCCGCGCTCGACGGCGGGCTGCGAATCAGCGTATGTTGCGCCGGCGTTGGCTGGGCCGAGCGAGTGGCCGGCCGGCGCGGAGCCCACGGGCGCGGACCGTTCGAGGCGGTCATCGGGGTAAACCTGATCGGCACCTTCAACGTCCTGCGGTTGGCGGCCGCGGCGATGCTGGCCAATGAGCCGGCCAGCTCGGGTGAACGCGGCGTATGCGTGAACACGGCTTCGATCGCCGCCTTCGACGGCCAGATCGGACAGGTCGCCTACTCGGCCTCCAAGGGCGGGATCGTCGGGATGACGCTGCCCGCCGCGCGGGACCTGGCCAAGGTCGGCATCCGCGTCTGCACGATCGCCCCGGGCAGGTTCGACACGCCATTGCTGGCCGACCTGCCGCAGGAGTCGCGCGACACGCTGGGGGCTGAGATCCTGTTTCCGCCGCGCCTCGGACGGCCGGAGGAGTTCGCGGCCCTGGCCGCTCACATCGTCGAGAACGAGATGCTCAATGGCGAGGTGATCCGGCTCGACGGGGCGCTGCGCATGCCTCCGCGATGAGCCAGGAGCTCTCGCCGGCCGATCGATCGTCGCTGGCCGCCGAGCACGGCGCCGTCAACATGGCGGTCGGGGGGCTGCTGGTGTTCGACCCCGAGCCGGCGCTCACGCGGTCGATGGTGACGCGGCGGATCAGCGAGCGGATCCACCTCGTCCCGCGCCTGCGCCAGCGACTCGCGGAGACCCCGCTGGGTCTGGCCAGCCCGATGTGGACGGACGACACCGGGTTTGACCTCGATTGGCATATCCGCCAGGCCAGCCTCCCTGCGCCCGGGGACGACGCCGAGCTGGGTGCCCTGCTCGGACGTGAATTCTCGCACCGCCTGGATCGCTCGCGCCCGCTGTGGGAGGCCACCTTCATCGAAGGCCTGGCCGGCGGGCGCAAGGGTCTTCTGGTCAAGGTCCATCATGCGTTGGTCGACGGCATGGCCGCGCTTGCGATGGCCGCCGTCATCCTCGACCCCGGCGAGGAGCCCCTCGACGTTGCACCTCCCGACCGGGCGTGGTCGCCGCGCCGGTACGACGTCGGGCGGCACGTCGTGCGGATGGCCGGGCAACCCCTGGCCCTAGCTCCGAAGCTGATGATGGAGGGAGTGCAGCGCGCGCTAGACCCCGATCCACGCCGCGCCGCAGCCGATATGCGCAATGCCACCGAGGTGGCCCTGGAGCTGGCACGGGCCCGGCCGCAGGCGCCAATGACCCCGCTCAATCGTCCGATCTCGCCCAACCGCCGCTACGCGGTCGCGCATCTCGAGCTGGCCACGATCAAGGCCGTCGGTCGCAGCGCCGGCGGCACGGTCAACGACGTGATCCTGGCCACCGTTGCCGGTATGGTCGGCCGCTATCTCGAGGACGCCGGCCCGGCCGCCTCGGACGACCGGCTCCCGGTGGCGCTGGTTCCAGTCAGCGTCCGCGAGCCCGATGCGGGTGGCGAGCTCGGCAATCGGATCTCCACCGTGTTTGTCGATCTGCCCGTCGACGAGAGCGACCTCGGAAGCCGGGTGGCCGCGATCGCCGCCCAGACCCGAGAGCTGAAGGATTCCGCCGCGGTTCGCGCCGGGGCGCTGATGGTGGGCGCGGCCGGCTGGGCGCCGCCGCTGGTCTCGGGGATGCTGTCGCGGGCGATGGGCGCCGTCCGCGCGTTCAACCTCGTCGTCTCGAACATCCCCGGTCCCCAGCAGCGCTTCCACCTCGACCGGGTACCGCTGCGCGAGATCTACCCCGTCGTGCCGCTCAACCCGGCCAACCAGGGACTGAGCGTGGGGATCCTCAGTTACGACGGCCAGGTCTGCTTCGGCGTACTGGCCGATCGAGACCTCGACCCACCGCTGGCCAGCGCCGCGGAGGGGTTGGCCGCCGCTCTGGACGAGGTTCGCGCCGCGGCGGCGGCCTGATTCTCGGCGTCGCGTACGATCCAAAGCAGGATGTCAGCGCTCGCCGAGCTCTACACGATTCCGCGGGAGCATCTCGACTTCCGCGACACGATCCGCCAGATCGCCACCGAGCGGATCGCCCCGCGGGCGGCCGAGATCGACGAGAAGGCCGAATACCCGCACGACCTGCGGCGGCTCCTGGCCGAGCAGGACATCCTCGCTCTGCCCTTCGATTCCGAGCACGGCGGCACCGGCACCGGCACGCTGATGCTCAACATGGCAATTGAGGAGATCGCCAAGGCGTGCGCCTCCACGGCGCTGATCCTGATGGTTCAGGAGCTGGGGACGTTGCCGATCAAGCTGTTCGGCTCCGAACAGCTCAAGGCCCGGTTTCTCCCCCGTTGCGCCGGCGGCGAGTGGAGTCCGGCGTTCGCACTGTCGGAGCCCGAGGCCGGCTCTGACCCCGGGGGGATGATCACCCGAGCGGTCAGGGACGGCGGGGAGTGGGTCATCGACGGGAGCAAGAACTGGATCTCCAACCTGGGCGTCGCCGACTTCTACATCGTGTTCGCGGTGACCGACAAGGAGGCCGGGCATTCGCGGGGGATCACGGCATTCGTGGTCGAGGCGGACCGCCCCGGGTTCAGCGTCGGCAAGCTCGAACACAAGCTCGGGATCCGCGGATCGCCGACCGGGCAGCCAATCTTTGACGGTGTCCGGGTCCCCGAGGAGAACGTGGTCGGGGAGGTGGGCGCGGGCTTCAAGGTGGCGATGGCGACGCTCGACCGCTCGCGTCTGGGCGTGGCCGCGCAGGCGCTCGGCATCGCCCAGGGCGCCACCGACTACGCCGTCGCCTACGCGCGCGAGCGCAGGCAGTTCGGCAAGCCGATCAACGCCTTCCAGGCGATTCAGTTCAAGCTCGCCGACATGGAGACGCAGTGTGCGGCCGCCCGCGAACTGCTGTATCAGGCCGCAGCCAGAATCGATCGCGGCGACCCCGAGCTGGGCAAGTACTCGGCCATGGCCAAGCTGTTCTGCTCCGACACCGCGATGGCGGTCACCGTCGAGGCGATCCAGGTGCTCGGCGGCTACGGCTACGTCAAGGAGTATCCGGTCGAGCGGATGTTGCGCGACGCGAAGATCACGCAGATCTATGAGGGCACGAATGAGATTCAGCGCCTCGTCATAGCTCGTACCCTGAGATAGAGCGTGACTGGATCGCCACCCACACTACGCCGCATCCTCTTCTCCGCCGTCGCGGCGTTGATCCTGGGCCTGGGCGCGGCCAGCCTGATCGCCGGCTTCAGCGACTCGTTTCCCCTGCGGCTCCTCCAGGGCCTGGCCGTGTTCGCGGCTGGCGCCGTGATCATCGGCGGCGCCGCGCTGCTGGTGATGATCCGGTTGGCCGGTTGGCGCGAGCCGGAATCCGAGGAGGACTTCGAGGCGCTCGTCCAGCGAGCGGAACGACTGGCCGCCGACGACTCATGGGGCGATTCCGAGGACTACGAGGGCGTCGATGAGGACGAGGACCTCTTCGATCCCCACAACGAGGACGATTTCCAGGCTCTCGTTCGCTCGGCCATCGACGACCTGCCACTCGAGTTCCACCGTGCGCTCGAGCACGTCGCCGTGGTTGTCTCCGACGGCGGGCGGCGGCAGCAGGCCTACGGCCTGTATCAGGGCGACACCGTCGCCCACGACTACTTCCACGACCGGATCGTGATCTTCCGCGACACGTTGCTGCGCGATTTCGGGCGCGACCCCGAATTGCTCAAGGCGCAGGTGACGCGCACCGTGCGCCACGAACTCGCCCACCACCTCGGCTGGGACGAGAACGGCGTTCGCGGGCTAGGGCTCTGACGCTTTCTACGATCCGATTGCCCTGATTAAGGACCAGAGGAGTTCCAGATATGCCTGAAGCAGTAATCGTCGATGCCGTCCGCACGCCCATAGGCCGGGCCATCAAGGGTTCGCTGAAGACCGTTCGCGCCGACGACCTGGCCGCCATCCCGCTCCGCGCGCTGATCGAACGCAACCCAGCGGTCAACTTCGCCGAGACCGGCGACGTGATGATGGGCGCGGCCTCATCGATCGGCGAGCAGGGATACAACGTGGGCCGTAACGCCTCGCTGCTGGCCGGCATCGATCACCACGTGCCCGCCTGCACCGTCAATCGGTTCTGCGCCTCGTCGCTGCAGACGCTCCGCATGGCGTTCCACGCCATCAAGCTCGGCGAGGGCAATCAGTACGTCGCGTGCGGAGTCGAGGCGGTGTCACGCGCCGGACTGGGCGCCGGGATGATGGAGGAGGCCAAGCACGCGAAGCTCAACGGCTCGGAGGGCTCTCTCTACGACGTCTACATCCCCATGGGGCTGACGGCCGAGAACGTGGCCGACCGCTGCCACGTGACGCGCGAGCAGCAGGACGAGTGGGCGGTGATCTCCCAGAAGCGGGCCGTGGAGGCGCGCGACTCGGGCCACTTCGACGCCGAGATCGTGCCGGTGCCGGTGCCGGCACACAAGGACGTCGATAAGGAGGGCAACGAGATCGACATCCCTGACACCGTTGTCACGAAGGATGACGGTCCACGGCCGGGCACGACGATGGAGGTGCTCGCCAAGCTCAAGCCTGCCTTCCGTGAAAACGGGACCGTCACGGCCGGCAACTCCTGCCCGCTCAACGACGGCGCCGCGGCCGTGCTGGTCATGTCCGAGGAGAAGGCAGCCGCCCTTGGCCTGCGGCCGAAGGCGAAGATCCTGGCCTCGACCGTCGCCGCGGTCCGCCCCGAGCTCATGGGCCTCGGCCCGATCCCGGCGATTCAGGCCCTGCTGAAGGAGACCGGCATGGCGATCGACGACGTCGACGTCGTCGAGATCAACGAGGCCTTCGCGGCCCAGATCGTGCCCTGCAGGGAGGAGCTGGGCATCTCCCAGGACAAGCTCAACCCGTTCGGGGGCGCGATCGCACTCGGCCACCCGTTCGGAATGACCGGCGCGCGCATCATGACCACGCTGATCAACGGGCTGAACGCGCTCGACGGGACCTACGGGATCGAGTCGATGTGCGTCGCCGGCGGCATGGGTCAGGCGATGCTGATCGAGCGGCTGTCCTAGGGCCGCCCGTCGCTACGCTGGACGCATGAGCCATGACTACACGCCCCGCCAGGTCGCCGACCTGCTGGCCCGGGACGAGATCCAGCTCATCGACGTCCGCCAACTCGATGAACACGAGGCCGGACGGATCGCCGGCGACCGCCTGATCGAGCTGAACCAGCTGGGCGGCGAGGCCCATACGATCGACCCGGGTCGCCCGGTGGTCTTCTACTGCCGGAGCGGCAGCCGCTCGGCGATGGCGACGCAGGCCTTTCGCGGGGCCGGCTTTGACGCCTACAACATGACCGGCGGGCTACTTGATTGGCAGGCTGTCGGGCTTCCGCTCGAGCCCGACAGCGGATACGTCGCCTGAGCCTGGTCGTCCCGGTTCGTGGCGGGAGAGCCTTTGCGCGGGACAGGCGTTTGCGGCGGGACAACGTTTGCGCGGGACAGCGGCTATGAGGCCGCCACAGTGGGCGGCCTCATAGTGCTGGCGAAACAGCTGCGCGGGGCGCACAGACGCGCGTGGATGCTGTCTCGTCATCCTCCGGGGGCGCGGAAGCTCCATCTGTTCAACGAAGCCAACCCCCCAAGGTTGGTTAGTTAGGGAAGGTAAATTTTTGCGCGCCTCCGGCGCTTGGACGGTTGCCTAATCATGGCAGCCCGGCATGGGGTACGTCCACCGTCGTCGTCAGCAGGACGCCATCTCTCGCCTCCCGCCGGTTGTGCTCGAGGAAATCGGGCGCCGCGCACAGCAGCAGCGTTCGCCCATCGCGGCCTCCGAGCGCAGCCGCGTAGCAGCCAAGGCCCTCCGGGGTCCTGACCTCGTCGACGATCTCGCCGCCGGGCGCGACCCGAATGCACCGCCCACCAACCTCGTCGGCACACCAGATATGACCCTCGGCGTCCTGGGTGCACCCGTCCGGGCCGACGGTGATCTTGGGCAGCATCTGCTCGAACGACCCGAGCTCGGGCGCGGGCGCGAGCTGCGCCCACACTCGCCGATCGCTCAGCGTGCCGTCCGGCTCGATCGTGAACGCGGTGTACCGGCAGCCCGCCGTCTCGCCGACGATCAGCGTCGAGCCGTCGGGCGTGATCACCGAGCCGTTGGGGAAAAACAGGTCCTGCGCCGCCACCGACGCCGTGCCGTCGGGGTCCACGCGCATCAGCGGCGCCGGCTTGGGATCGCCGAACCCCATCAGATCGAAGCCAAAGCACCCCACGCAGGCCCGGCCCTCCGCGTCGACCACCATGTCGTTGAGCCAGCTGTCGGTGAACTCGCTCAGGTCGGCGTGCAGCGTGACCTCGCCGCTGGCCGCGCGCCGCAGCAGCTGCTGGTTGCGCATCGAAACGATCAGCTGCGAACCGTCCGGCATCCAGCCCAGCCCCGACGGCTGCGCCGGCACGCTCAGCACCAGCTCCTGCTCGCCTCCCCCGGTCACCGTGTACACGCCCTCGCGATAGAAGTCCGAGACCCACCACCGGTCCTCGTGCCATCGCGGCCCCTCGACGAAGGATCCGCCGCCAGATAGTTCGGTAAGCGTTCGTGTTGGCATGGGGCCAACGCTATAGGCCGGTGGCGGGTATCGGTCGCTGGGGCAGTCGGTCGCTGGAGCGGTCGGTCGCTGGGGCGGTCGTTGCGCCTGAACCTTCAGCCCGCATGGCGGTCAGTCCCGCAGACGACTCCAACGTTGTTCTCAATAATCGGGAACAACGTTGGAATCAACGGCGTCCTCGCCCAGGGCGAGCTTCCACCCGCCCCCCGCCACCGTTCCCACGCCAGCTCGCCACCGTTGCGCGCGCGCAGCGCCCACAGCCGAGCTGAACGCAACGGCCAGCGATCCGAGACGCGAAATAATCAGTATTGACTTATATAAGATAATACTGATATAATTATCGCCATGCACGCCTTCGACATCCTCGGAGACCCCGTCCGCCGGCGCATCCTTGAGCTCCTGGCCGACGGAGAGCTGGCTGCCGGCGAGGTCGGTGCGGTGATTCAGCGCGAGTTCGACATCACCCAGCCCGCCGTATCGCAGCAGCTGCGCGTGCTGCGCGACAACGGGTTCGCAACCGTTCGGCCCGAGGGCACGCGGCGGCTGTACGCGGTGAAGGCGGATGCCCTGCAGTCGGTCGACGAGTGGCTGGCGCCGTACCGCCGATTCTGGAACCCCCGACTCGACGCCCTGGCCACCGAGCTCGCCCGCGGCAAGCGCGCGCGCCGTCAGACTTCGAATCCGACAGGAGGCAAACCATGAATGTCCAGTTCGCCGAACCGCAGCCCGAGCTTCGACACCGACGGATCGCCGCCGGCGAAGCCCGGGTCGCCGTGTTCACCCGCTTCTACGATGCGCCGGTCGATGACGTTTGGGATGCGTGCACCAACCCCGACCGGTTGGCGCGCTGGTACGTCCCCGTGAGCGGCGAGTTCCGAGTCGGGGGGAAGATCGAGCAGGCGATGATGGGATCGGGCGAGATCATCGGCTGCGAGCCGCCGCACCGGCTTCACCTGGCCATCGGCGGTGGCGCCGACGAGATCGAGCTGCACCTATCCCCCGGCGAGGATGGCGGCACCAGGCTCGAGCTTCAGCACGCCACGACCATCGACGAGCACGAGATCGGCGGTCAGATGTTCGACGCGATCTTCTGCATGGGCGGTGGCTACTACCCCCGCTTCGTCGCCCTCGACCTCCATCTGCGCGGGGAGCTGCCCGAGGACTACGACCCGCTGAGGTTCCACGAGAACGAGACCATGCGACCGGTCATCGAGCGCGGGAGCGCGGCGATGGCCGCGCTGCTGTAGCTCTACGGGACCGTCCAGGTATCCGCGCCATTCAGCAGCTCGGCGAGCTGCTGCTCGGACGCGCTCTGGGCACTCACGCGATCGCTGCGGCCGTAGACGTGGCGCTCGACGTCGCGGAAAATGCCGATCGGCGTCGGCCCGGTCGGGTCTTCGGCAACGGTGGCCAGCGCGAAGGCCAGGCCCGAGTTGGGCCGATGGGGGTCGTGCACGAGCAGCGCGTCCTCCCCGACCTCGGCGACGTCGACGATCCGCAGGCCGCCATCTGGCGATTGGGCGATGCCGCGCTCGTCGTCGACGCCGAAGCGGATCGGCCGGTCGGGCTCGAGGCGGATCTGGTTTTCGTCCTTGACGTTCTTCTCGGTCAACGCGGCAAAGGCGCCGTCGTTGAACACCGGGCAGTTCTGGTAGATCTCAACCAGTGCCGCACCCTCGTGCGTGGCGGCTGCCCGCAGCACCTCGGTCAGGTGCCGGCGGTCGCGGTCGATCGTCCGCGCTACAAACGTGGCCTCGGCGCCGAGCGCCAGCGCGATCGGGTTGAAGGGATGGTCGGCGACGCCGAACGGCGTCGACTTGGTCACCTTGCCGACCTCCGAGGTGGGCGACGCTTGCCCCTTGGTCAGCCCGTAGATCTGATTGTTGAAGAGCAGGATCTTGACCGGGACGTTGCGGCGCAGCGCGTGGATCAGGTGGTTGCCGCCGATCGACAGCGAGTCGCCATCGCCGGTGACAACCCAGATCGACAGATCCTCACGGGCCGTGGCGAGCCCGGTGGCCAGCGCCGGCGCGCGGCCATGGATGCCGTGCATCCCGTACGTATTCATGTAGTAGGCGAAGCGGCCGGCGCAGCCGATCCCGGTGACGAATACGATCTTCTCCGGCGGGATGCCCAGCTCGGGCATGAATTGCTGCACCGCCGACAGGACCGCGTAGTCGCCGCAGCCCGGGCACCAGCGCGTCTCCTGGTCGGACTGGAAATCGGCCTTGGTCAGCTCCGGCCCGGCGTCGCCATGGCCATTCGTCACTGTCACGCTCATCGGTCGTCCTCCGTCCGGCCGCCGTGGCCATCGTCATCGGCTCTCATCGCGATCTGCTGCTCGATCTCGCCGGTGAACAGCGGTTGTCCCTGGACCTTGCAGAACGACTCCACGTCGACCAGGTACTTGGCCCGCAGCACCTGCGCGAGCTGGCCGGTGTTCGTCTCCGGTACCAGGACCCGGTCGAACGAGCGCAGCACGTCGGCGAGGTTGCCCGGCAGCGGGTTGAGGTGGTGCAGGTGGGCGCAGGCCACCTTGTGACCCTCGAGCCGGGCCCGCCTCACCCCGGCCCGGATCGGGCCCTCGCTCGAGCCCCAGCCGAGCACGAGCAGATTGGCTCCGGGCTGGGAATCGACGGTCACCGGTGCAATCGTGTCGACGATCCCCGCCACCTTGGCCTCGCGCAACTCGGTCATCCGCGCATGGTTGGCGGCGTCGTAGGAGATGTTGCCGCTCCCGTCGGCCTTCTCGAGCCCGCCGATCCGGTGCTGGAGGCCGGGCGTGCCCGGCGGGGCCCACGGGCGGGCGAGATCCTCATTGCGTGCGTAGGGCAGGAAGGTCTCGGCTTGATCCTCGGTGGCGAACCCGGGATCGATCGGTGGCAGATCCTCGACCGCCGGCACCGACCACGGCTCCGAGGAGGAGGCCAGGAACGTGTCGGAGAGCAGGATCACCGGGGTGCGGTAGCGGATGGCAATCGATACGGCCTCGAAGGCGGCATCGAAGCAGCCGCCGGGCGTGCTGGGGGCGATCACCGGCAGCGGCGACTCGCCGTGGCGGCCGTAGAGGGCCATGAGCAGATCGGACTGCTCGGTCTTCGTCGGCATGCCGGTCGACGGTCCGGCCCGCTGCACGTCGACGATGATCATCGGCAGTTCGAGCGCGACGGCGAGTCCGATCGTCTCGGCCTTCAGGTCCATGCCCGGCCCGCTGGTGGCGGTGACGCCGAGGCGCCCACCGAAGGCGGCTCCGAGCGCCATCCCGGCGGCGGCGATCTCGTCCTCGGCCTGAATCGTGCTCACCCCGAAGCTGGCGTGGCGCGAGAGCTCGTGCAATAGCTCGGAGGCGGGCGTGATCGGGTAGCTGGCCAGGACGAGTGGGAGTCCGCTGCGCACGCTGGCCGCGATCAGCCCGAGCGATAGCGCGGTGGTCCCGTTGACGTTGCGGTAGGTGCCGGGGGGAACGTCGGTAGCCGGCTTAACCTTGTACTGAACGTCGAGCAGCTCGGTCGTCTCGCCGAACGACCAGCCGGCGTTGAACGCGGCCAGATTCGCCTTCAGCGCCGCCTCGCGACGGCCGAACTTCTGCTCGAGCCACTTGGTCGTCACGTCGGTCGGGCGGCCATAGAGCCACGACAACAACCCGAGCGCGAACAGGTTCTTGGCCCGGCCGGCATCGCGGCTGCCGACACTGTCGATCCCTTCGACCGCCCGCGTGGTCAGGGTGGTCATCGGGATGCGGTGGACGCGATAGGCCGTCAGCGACCCATCCTCGAGCGGGTTCGCGTCGTAGCCGGCCTTCTCGAAGTTGCGCTTGGTGAACGCGTCCTCGTTGACGATGATCGTCGCGCCCCGCTCGAGCTCGGGCAGGTTCGCCTTGAGCGCCGCGGGATTCATCGCCACCAGCACGTTGGGCGCGTCGCCGGGCGTGAGGATGTCGCGCGAGGCGAAGTGAATCTGAAACGCGGAGACGCCTGCCAGGGTGCCGGCGGGAGCGCGGATCTCCGCCGGGAAGTTGGGCAGCGTGGCCAGGTCGTTGCCGACCACCGCAGTTGCGTCGGTGAACCGGCTCCCGGCCAGCTGCATACCGTCGCCTGAATCTCCCGCGAAGCGGACGATAACCCGCTCACGTTCCTCAACCGTCTTGCTCACGTCGTTCCCTTCCTGCTGGGTCGCCATGCGCGCCCGCGTGGCCCGCTTCCCAAGACTCAGCTGCTAAGCGATTGTAGGGACCGGCATGGACGCGCCGGCGGTTGGTCCCGAAGCCGCCACCGTTTCTTAATCTGACCCCCGCTCCCGGGGGTCGTCGCGATCGACGTTCCAGTAGCGCAGAACCTCGGCCCGCTCGCCCTCGACCTCCGGCCAGTCGCTGACCCCGAACCGGGCGATCGTGCGCTGGCCGCCCTCATGATCCCCGAACAGCAGGTCGACGATCACCCGCTCGCGCGTCCGTATGGCCTCGCGCACGTCGGAGTACATCGGATCATCGCGATCGCGGATCGCGCCCTGCCAGAACCCGGTGTCGCCGGCGGGGATGTACAGATCGCGTTGCTGGAGGCGAAAATCTTCCAGCGCCGGCACCGGCACGTTCACGGTCATCTCGCCCACGGCGACGTGCCAGCCATGGATGACGGCCAGCCCGCTCCCGCCGTTGCGAAGCGCGATCGCCATGTAGAGCCGGTCGTGCACCTCCTGCACCGCGCCGCCGTGGCCTGGGACCGTGAGCAACACGCCGTCGCCGAAGCGGACGCGCTCGAGCGTGTCCTCCTCGCGCGAGGTGATCAACAGCGGCCGTTGGCCCGAGAGCAGCGCGCGTTCTGCCACCCGCGCCGAGCGGTTGCCCGATTTGACCGAGCTGAACGTCGCCACGGCCAGGACCAGCGTCCCACCCGCGGTGGCCAGCGACGAGATCGTGACCCAGTCCGCCATCGCTCACCTCATCCCGGGATGACGTCGGGAGAAATGGGCCGGGAGCTCGTGACCCCAGGTCACGCGATCTCCCGGCCGCCTCGAGGGCTAGAGCTTCTGGACGTTGATGGCCTTCGGTCCCTTGGGGCCGGCCTCCTCCTCGTAGGACACCTTGGCGCCCTCCGACAGGGAGCGGTAGCCATCCGCGTTGATGCTCGAGTGGTGGACGAACAGGTCCCGGCTCCCCTCATCGGGCGTGATGAAGCCGAAGCCCTTCTCGTCGCTGAACCACTTGACGGTTCCTGTTGGCATGTGGAGTTATTCCTCCGGAGCTCTGAGTGCTACTACCGCGGAGGAATGCTCTGCACGTACCCCGAGGCCTGCACCTTCTCTCGCCGCGTTGTTTTCTGCGGCCTTACGGCGCGGGACGGTAGCACGGTGCACGGCCGAGAGTCGGACCCGAAGGGGCGCCTGTTCACAAGTTCTAAACCGTCATCCTTCTGGAAGTGGAAGACCCGATGCCGTTGCGCCGCGACGCCGCGATCCCTCTGCGCGAGGTGGAGCTGCGCACGTCGCGTTCATCCGGTCCCGGTGGCCAGCACGCCAACGTCACCGCATCGCGCGTCGAGGCGGTCTTCGACGTCGAGCGCTCGCAGTCATTGACCGACGAGCAGAAGCGCCGCGTGATCGCGCGCCTCGGCCCGAGAGTGGTCGCGGTGGCCCAGGACGCTCGCAGCCAGACGCGCAACCGTGAGCTGGCCTTGCAGCGGCTGCGCCGGCGCCTCGAGGGCGCGCTGGCGGTACCACGACCGCGCCACGCGACGCGGCCCACGCAGGCCTCGCGCCGGCGCCGGCTCGACGCCAAGCGACGTCAGGCGCAGCGCAAGCGTGCCCGTCGTCCTCCGTCCGCTGACGAGACCTAGGCCGTGCGCTGGCTCATCGACGGGATGAACGTCATCGGGACCCGACCCGACGGGTGGTGGAAGGACCGCGACGGCGCGATGCTCCGGCTCGTCGACCTGCTCGAGCGGTGGGCAGCGGCCGACGGCGAGGACGTGACCGTCGTGTTCGAGCGGGCCCCCTCCCCGCCGATTCGCTCGACCGTGATCGACATCGCCCACGCACCGAAGGCCAAGGCCAACGCGGCCGATGACGAAATCGTCCGCCGGCTGCGCGCCGACCCCGACCCGGCCCAGGTGCGGGTCGTCACCTCCGACCGGTGGTTGGCCGACCGCGCCTCGGCGGCAGGCGCGACCGTCGAGGGCGCGCAGCTGTTCCGCTCGCGCCTCGAGGATTAGAACGCGTGTAGCGCGCTTGCGACAATCTGAGGATGGCCGATCAGCCATCACGGACGAACGTGGAGCAGCGCAAACGACCTGCGCCGCCGAACGGCGACTCGCCGTGGTGGCGGGTGACACCGGCCCCCGACGGGCGGGGCAGCAAGCCGCCTGAGAAGCCGCCGTCGTCGGGCTTCAATCCGCGGTGGTTGGTCCCGCTCCTGATCCTCGCGCTGCTCGGGCTCAACCTGTGGATCTCCTCCCAGGCCCTGAAGCCAAACGCGCGTGTGGCGATCCCCTACTACCCCACCTTCATCAACCAGGTGAAGGCGGGCAACGTGAACGAGATCTCCTCGACCGTCGACGCGATCCAGGGCGAGTTCAAGCACAAGGTCACGTATCCGTCCAATGATCCCAATGCGACGGCGACGACCGACTTCTCCACGCTGATCCCATCGTTTGCCAACCACACCCAGCTGTCCAATCTGCTCGAGCACGAGAACGTCACAGTCGACGCCCACCCAGCCGATACGGGCCCGTCGTTCCTCGAGAGCCTGCTCCTCGGCTTCGGCCCCACGCTGCTTCTTGTGCTGCTGTTCGTGCTCATTATGCGGCGTGCCGCCTCGGCGGCCGGTGGCGGTGGTCTGATGTCGTTCGGGCGCTCGCGCGCGCGGCGCGTGGAATCCGCGGACCAGCCCGTCACCTTTAGGGACGTGGCCGGCATCGACGAGGCCAAGGAGGAGCTGACCGAGATCGTCGACTTCCTCAAGAACCCCGACAAGTATCTGCGGCTCGGCGGGCGCATCCCGCGGGGCGTGCTGCTCAGCGGATCGCCCGGGACCGGCAAGACGCTGCTGGCGCGAGCGGTGGCCGGCGAGGCCGGGGTCCCGTTCTTCCAGATGTCGGCCTCTGAGTTTGTCGAGATGATCGTGGGTGTCGGTGCCTCGCGCGTGCGTGATCTGTTTCAGCAGGCCAAGGCCGCCGCGCCGGCAATCATCTTCATCGACGAGCTCGACGCGGTCGGGCGCTCGCGCTCGGCGGGTGGCCCCAACATCTCGGGCGGGCACGACGAGCGCGAGCAGACGCTCAACCAGATCCTCACCGAGATGGACGGCTTCGACCCCCGCGCCGGCGTGATCGTGCTCGGCGCCACCAACCGGCCGGAGATCCTCGACCCGGCATTGCTGCGGCCGGGGCGTTTCGATCGTCGCGTCGCCGTGCAACCGCCCGACCGCGCCGGCCGCGAGGCGATCCTGCGCGTGCATTCGCGCTCGGTGCCCCTGGCCCCGGATGTCGACCTCGGCGCCATCGCCTCGGCCACCCCGGGGATGGTCGGCGCCGATCTCGCCAATCTGGTCAACGAGGCGGCGCTCCTGGCCGCGCGGCGCAACCACGAAAAGGTGACTTCCATCGACCTCAGCGACTCGCTCGAGCGGATCATCCTCGGCGCCGAGCGGAAGGTCATGCTCAGCGACGATGACCGGAAGCGCACCGCCTACCACGAGTCGGGCCACGCGATCGTCGGCATGCTCACTCCCGGCGCTGACCCGGTGCGCAAGGTGTCCATCATTCCCCGAGGTCAGGCGCTCGGCGTCACCTTCTCCGCACCCGATGCGGACCGGTTCAACTTCGACGAGCGCCACCTGGTGGCGCAGATCAAGGTCGCGCTGGGCGGGCGGGTGGCCGAGGAGATCGTATTCGGCGATCTGACCACCGGCGCCGAGTCGGACATCCAGCAGCTGACCCAGATCGCCCGCCACATGGTCGGGCGCTGGGGTATGAGCCGGGCCATCGGTCCGATCGCAGTGCTGCCGCAGGACGGCATGAGTCCGCTGCTGCCCGGCGTGGCGACCACCTCGGAGGCGACCCAGCGCCTCCTCGACGAGGAGGTCAGGCGAATCGTCGACGTCGCCCACACCGACGTCTCCCGGCTTCTACGCGACCACCGGAGCAACCTCGACTCGCTGGTCGGCGCGCTGCTCGAGCAAGAGACGCTCGACGAGGTCGACGCCTACGCTGCCGCCGGCTTGCCGCGCAGCCCGGTCGCCGCCGCGCCGGTCCACTGACCGCTGGACGGTTGGAAAGCCGACCGTCTACAACGGACGGCGGCCCGCGAAGCCCGCGTCGGGCTCGTGCCAGAAGCGGATCTCGTCCTCGTCGAGCAGCCAGCAGAGGTACACCTCATGGCCGTCGCGGAGGGCGGGAAAGTCGATCAGCCCGCGGTCGAGGTCGCGCAGGACGATGTCCATCGCCTCGAGCTCGCCGACCGCGCGGCTGAGCTCGACCAGCGCCTCGGCCACGTCCCGGCCGGGATACGAACCGCCGAGCTGGGGATCGAGTGCCGCCAGCGCGTCGCTGGCCCGTGGGCCGATCGCCATCAGTCGGGCCCGCGCGTCGCGGATCCACGCCACCCGGGTGCTCACCCACCCGCGAGCCGCGTTGGCCTGCTGGAGCGTGTAGTGGCGCTGGTGCTCCATGGCCCGCGGCCGTCAGTCGCCCAGGCGCGTCATGCGGGCGAGCGCCTCATGGCACTCGACGACGCGCTGCTTGACCGGATCGTCATCCTCGCGGTCATGTACCAGGTCCCACGTGCGATCGGCGACTTCGCGCGCGGTCTCCGGCGTCGCCGTCTCCCACAGGCGGTCGACGAGCTTGATCTCGAATTCCTGAATCTGGTCGGCCGGGTCACCCGGCGGCAGCTTCGGCAACGGTTCTCCTGTCGCCTCCCGCCACATGCCGGTCGCCACCAGCAGCCGATTTCTCAGCGTGATCGGATCCATCTGGTGCTCATCCTAGTCATCCAACGCGCGGGAGTTCCTGTTTGACGCTGAGCAACGGAGCAAACAGGTCTCCCGACTCCTCCAAACGACGCAACACCTGGTCGGTGTCAAATACCAGCAGCGCGGGATCACCGTCAGTAAGACACTGCCCCACCTCGTCCCAGGACACCGGTGTGGACACCGTCGGGCGCTCGCGTGCGCGTACCGAATAGACGTTAGCCGTAGTTTTGTGCACGTCGTTCTGGCTCCAGTCGACGAGCACCTTGCCGGGACGCAGTCGCTTGGTCATCCGTGACACTACGAGCTCGGGAATCCGCTGCTCGAGCAGCTCGGCGATCCGGCGGGCGAACGGCTTGGTGCGCGCGTAATCGGTATCGGTGTTGAGTGGCACGTACACCTGCATTCCCTTGGACCCCGAGGTCTTGGCCAGCATCTGCAGCCCCAGCTGCTCGAACAACCCGCGCAGCACGAGCGCGACCTGACAGCACTCGACGATCGTCGCCGGCGCACCGGGATCGAGGTCGAAGACGAGCATCGTCGGCCGCTCGGGCTTGCCGGCCAGGGACAGCGACGTGTGCAGCTCGATGTCGGCCAGGTTGGCCAGCCACACGAGCGTCGCGCGGTCCTGCGCCAGCGTGTAGTCGATTCCGCTGATCGCCTCGGTGGCCACCCAGTCGGGCCGGTGCGATGGCGACTGCTTTTCGTAGAAGTACTGGCTCTCGACGCCGTTCGGATAACGCTTGAGCGTGAGCGGCCGGTCGCGCAGGTGGGGCACGACCGCCGGCGCGATCCTCGCGTAGTAGGCGATGAGCTGGCCTTTGGTGAAGCCGGTGGCCGGGTAGAGGATCTTGTCCCAGTTGGTCAGCTTCAGCCGGCGCCCGTCGGTGAGCACCTCGAGCGCGCCCTCGGGCAGCGCGCGGACTTCGTCGAACAGCGCCTCGGGAGCATCCGGAGCATGCCCGGCCTCCCCGCCGCTCTCGGGCCCAACCTCGCGCGGGGACTTGTCCTCGCGCACGCCCTTGAACGACGGGGCGCGCATGATCCCCTCCCGAGTCCACTCGCGGAACTCGACCTCGGCCACGCACGCGGGCTCCACGAACACTGCGTTGCGCGGGAGCTTGGGGCGGCCTGTGAACGGACTGGAGTCACGGCGCAACGGCCTCAGGCGACTGGCCAGATCGTCGAGGGTGGCCTCGGTGAAGCCGGTGCCGACACGCCCGGCGTACACGAACGACCCGGCGCGGTAGTAGCCCATCAGGAGCGCGCCGATCCGGTCGGTGCGCCGGCCCTCGCCCGGTATCCAGCCACCGATCACGAGTTCCTGGCGCAGCGTGTGCTTGATCTTCAACCAGGCGCCGGTGCGCCGGCCGGTCTCATAACGGGAGTCCAGCCGCTTGGCCACGACCCCCTCGAGGCCCTGCTGGCGGGTCGCCTCGAGCAACTGCCTGCCCTGCCCGGGGTGGGCGGCGGGTACGCGCCACGCCGGACCGCCGAGGCCGAGCTCCTCGAGCTGGGCCCGGCGCTCCGCGTAGCGGAGCTCGATCAGCGAATGACCGTCGAGGTAGAGCAGATCGAAGATCGCGTAGACGACCGGCGTGCCGGCCGCGAGCCGGCGCACGGCCGACGGCGCGCTGACGTGCATCCGCCGCTGGAGGCGTTCGAAGCTCGGGCGACCGGCCTCGTCGAAGGCCACGATCTCGCCATCCAGCACGGCTTCACGCATGCCGAGCTGCAGCGTCAGGCCACGGACCTCCGGATAGGCCTCGGTGACCTCGTTGAGGTTCCGGCTCTCGAGGCGCAGGCGCCCGGGTTGGGCGTATGCGATCGCGCGCACGCCGTCCCACTTGACCTCGAACGACCAGTCGGCCTCGGTCGCAGGCAGTCGGTCGGAGGGGCGAGCCATCATCGGCACGAGGTGCTCGGGCATCGGCTCTCGGCCCCGAGCCGGCGGGTCCATCCGATGGATCATCCAGTCGTTGTCTTCAGTGCCGGCCCGGCCGATCGGGAACAGGCCGTAGCGACCGCTCAGGTGCTCGCCGTGAAAGGTCACCTCGACCTTCCGCTGCTCCCACTTATGGATCTCGAACGTCCCGCGATCCCAGATCGTCATCGTGCCGGCGCCGTACTGCCCCTTGGGAATCTCGCCGTGGAATTCGAGGTACTCGAGCGGGTGATCCTCGGTCCGCACGGCGAGCCGGTTCTCCCGCGGGTCGGGCGGGATCCCGTTGGGGATCGCCCAGGAGGCGAGCACGCCGTCGTGCTCGAGGCGCAGATCCCAATGCAGCCGGGTGGCGTGATGCTCCTGGACCACGAAGCGGTTGCCGCCGGCGCCGGGGGCCGGCTCGCCTGACGGCTCCGGGCTGGCCTCGAAGTCGCGCTTGGCGCGGTACGTGTCGAGCTTCTGGCGCGGCATCTCGGATTGATTCTGCCGACATTGAGGCGTACGATCCGCCAACGGTGGGCAAACGGGTCCGGGGATCTTGGAGGGCAGCTGCGTTGCTGGCCGTCGGCATCGCCGCGGGGCGGCGGCGGTCGCGGTGGCCACGGTGCCGGACTCGAGCGGAGTCATTCACGCATGCGTTCTGCGTGCGGGCACACCGCGTGGCGCTGCCCCGGCCCCTGGGCCAAACCTGCACGTGATTGACACGGACCTACCCGGACAGGCGTGCAGCACCGATGGCGTCACGGGGGACCTCCCGATCTCGTGGAACATCACCGGTCGGCAGGGCCCGCCCGGTCGGCCAGGCGCCACGGGGCCGGCGGGCACGGGCACCGTCACCTACACGCTCGTGCCCCCGCAGGTCAAGGTGACCGCACCCCCGAGGGCGGCGTCGTGCTCGGCACGGGCCGCTCCGCGATCAAGTTCCAATTCCTCGGCTTCGCCTTCGCCGCCACGGGCGGCGGCACCGGCGGGCACGGGGGCGGGGGCGGGACGGGCAAGAGCGTCCCCCACGAGATCACCATCACCAAAGCGTTCGACAAGTACAGCCCGCAGCTGCTCAAGCTGTCCTTGGTCGGAAAACACATCCCGCAGGCAACGATCACGCTCGTGAAGAAGACCGGCGGTAACCAGAAGTACGTCGAGTTCACGCTCAAGGAAGAGTTCATCGTCTCGGTCCAGGAGGGATCGACTCACGATGGCAAGGGCCCGCTCGAGACTCTCACGCTCAGCTTCGCCAGCGAGTCCGAGAAGTACTTCAAGTAGCCCGCCCGCCGGTCCGCACGCGCTCTGACAGCGCTTCTTCACGAACTTTTACGCGCACGCGGCACAATTCCCGGTCATGGCGCGCGTTTTGGTGGTCGATGACGAGCCCGCCGTCCGGCGGGCGCTCGAGCGCGCGCTTCGCCTCGACAACTACGAGGTCGCTCTCGCCGAGGACGGTGAGGAGGCGCTCGACGCCATCGCCCGCACCCCGGTGGACGCGGTGATTCTCGACGTGGCGATGCCGCGGCTCGACGGCCTCGAGGTGTGCCGGCGGATGCGAAAGGCCGGAGATCGCACTCCGATCCTGATGCTCACCGCCCGCGATGCGATCGACGATCGGGTCGCCGGGCTCGACGTCGGCGCCGACGACTATCTCGTCAAGCCGTTCGCGCTGCGCGAGCTGCAGGCGCGGATCCGTGCGCTGCTGCGGCGCTCCGGGGACGGTGAGGGCGAGGGCGAGGTGCTGCGCTACGGCGACCTCGAGCTCGATCCGCTGGCCCATGAGGTGCACCGCTCCGATCGCCTGATCGAGCTATCGAAGACCGAGTTTCTCCTCCTCGAGCTGTTCATGCGCCATCCTCGACAGGTGCTGACTCGGTCGACAATCTTCGAGAATGTCTGGGGGTACGACTTCGGGCCCACGTCCAACGCGCTGGGCGTGTACATGGGCTACCTGCGCCGCAAGACCGAGGCTGGCGGAGAGTCCCGTCTGCTGCACACCGTGCGCGGCGTGGGGTACGTCCTGCGGGACTGAGCATGTCGCTGCGCAGACGGGTTTCTTTCGTGGCCGCGGCGGCGGTGGCGATTGCCATCTTCTTGGCCGCCGGCGTGTGCTATTGGGTCGTCCGGGATCAGCTTCTGGGCCAGGTCGACGGCGCGCTGCACGACCAGGCCGAACTCGTGCTGGCCAGCGGCAACTTCGGCCTTGGCTCCCCGTTCCCCGGTCTTCCCGCCAACGCCGGCGGTCGCGCCCCCTACTCCCAGGTCGTCGGCATCAACGGGTCGGTGCTGGAGAACGACGGTGGCCTGAACCTGCCCATCACACAGACCATACGAGGCGTTGCCGCCTCGCCCTCGGCCAGCGTGCTCCAGAGCACATACGTGGGCAACAGCCATCTACGGCTCTACACCTTCCACGACGTCGCCGCCGACGGCGCCGTCCCGGTGGCGGTCGAGCTCGCCCGCCCCCTCGGGCCATCCGATCACATCCTCTCGAAGCTGCGCCTGGTCCTGTTGTTCCTGTGCGCCGGTGGGATCGCGCTCGCGTTCATGCTCGGCCGCCTGGCCGCTCGGCGTGTGCTGGCCCCGCTGGCCGAGGTAACGCAGGCGGCCGAGATCATCGGCAAGACGGATGACCTGTCGCGCCGCATCGGGGTCCATGCCGACGACGAGGTCGGACAGCTCGCGACCAGGTTCAACGCCATGCTCGAACGCCTCGAGGGCTCGCGCGCCGAGCTCGACGAATCCGTGCGCGCCCAGCGCCAGCTCGTGGCCGACGCCTCACACGAGCTCCGTACCCCGGTGACCAGCCTGCGGACCAACATCGAGGTGCTCCTGGTCGGCGCCGACCTCGACGACGAGGAGCGCAAGCGGTTGCTCACCGACGTGGTCGAGCAGAGCGAGGAGCTCAGCTCGTTGGTCGGCGATCTCATCGACCTGGCTCGGGGTGATCTCCCCGCCGATGCGGCCGAGGACACCCGCCTGGACCGGATCGTCAGTGAGTCGGTGTCGCGTTCGCGGCGCAACTCCCCCAACATCACCTTCAACGCGCGCCTCGAGCCGGTGATCGTCGACGGGATCCCCGAGCGCCTCGGCCGAGCGGTCAACAATTTGCTGGACAACGCCGCCCGCCATTCGCCACCCGGCGGGACCGTCGAGGTCCAGGTCGACCACCGCGGGGTCGCGGTCCGCGACCACGGCGAGGGGATCCCCGAGCAGGACCTGCCCCACGTGTTCGATCGCTTTTTCCGCGGCGCCAACACGCGGGGGAAGCAGGGGAGCGGGCTGGGTCTGGCCATCGTGCGCCAGGTGGCCGAGCAGCACGGCGGCTCGGTCAGTGCGGCCAACGCTCCCGACGGCGGCGCGATCTTCACCCTGTCGCTGCCCACCACGACCGCGGCGCCCGGCCATGAGCACGCAGAGCAGCCGGCCGGCGCGGAGTCGCCGGAGCCCGTCAGGGCGCAATGACGTGCCGCCGCTAGCTCCGAGAGCGAACGACCCGAGCCTGACGAGCAATCTGGAATCGCCGCCGCAGGTACCAGAACAGCAGGGCGAACAGCGAGCCCGATACGGCCAGGAGCAGCGGCGCCCGGTCGGCCTTGTCCCCTACCGCCGAGATCACGCCGATGCCGACCGCCAGCGAGGGAATCGCCGCCAGCAGCGAGGTGTGCGATCGGTAGCCGGAGAAATGCTCGCGCGCGGTGAACTCGACCACGCCGAGCGCCGTTACAGCCAATCCAACGACGAGCGTCGCCGTGCCCCCGCGGATCAGCCACACGATGATCGCCACCAGGCCCGCGAAGATGGCGATCTCGGACACCGGCAACCCACCGAACGGGCTCGGCGGGCGCTCACCCTCGGTTCCGAGCTGGCGCCTGGAGCGGGCTCGCTCACTCGCCGTCGTGGCCTGGCGCTCGGCGCGTTCGACGCGTCTCGGGGAGGCGACCGCGCGCGGCGCGGACGCCGGGTTGCGTCGCTTACGCGAGCGCCGCTTCGATCGCTGGCCGGCCAAGGTGCAGTCAGGATAGTGAGCCCGGATTGCCGCACGGACACTGAGACCGCCACTATTGTTCGCCCATGAGTGCGCAAAGACCGCTCGAGTTGATCCTGGCCCGCAACCTGCTCTCGAGTCTGTCCACCCCGGCGTTCTTGGTCGGGCAGCAGGGCTCGTTGCTGTTCTACAACGAGGCCGCGGCCACGCTCGTGGGCCGGAGTTTCGAGGAGGGCGGCTCGCACGGGGCCAGGCATTGGACGAGCGTGTTCGGACCGTTCGGGAACGACGGCGAGCCGGTGGCCCAGGATGACATCCCGGCGACAACAGCGTTGCGCCACAACCGGCCCTATCACGGCCACTTCCGGATCTCGTCCCCCGGCGGAGGACGCCAGGAGATCGAGGCCAGCGCCATTCCCATCGTCGGCTCCGGAGGCTCGAGCGGAGCAATGGTTATCTTCTGGCCCGCAACGGAAAGTGAGGCACCAGCGTCATGAAGATCAAGGTGTGGGGCGCGCGCGGCTCGATCCCGGCTCCGGGACCCGAGACGATGCGCTACGGCGGCAACACGTCGTGCATCGAGGTCACGCTGTCGGACGGCAGCACGCTGATCCTCGACGCCGGCACCGGTATCCGCAATCTGGGGATGGCCCTCCCGCAGATCGAGCAACCGATCCACATCCTCCTCACCCACCTGCATCTCGACCACATCCAGGGGCTGATGTTCTTCGCCCCGGCGTTCCGGCCCGAGTCGGAGATCGTCATCTGGGGTCCACCCTCGCCTGAGGCGTCGCTCGAGGACCGCGTGGCGCGCTACATCTCCGCCCCGCTGGCGCCCGTGGAGGTGCGCGAGCTGCCCTCGCTGATGTCCTTCCGCGACGCCGAGACGCACGAGTGGGAGATCGGGCCGGCGCGCGTCGGTGCCCAGCCGGTCAACCACCGCGGGCCGACTCTCGGCTACCGGATCGAGGACGGCGACTGCGCGCTGTGTTACATCCCCGACCACGAGCCGGGTCTGGGCGCCCCGCTGGCCGAGCTCGACGACGACTGGATCTCCGGTTTCGCCCTCGCCCGCGGGGCCTCGCTGCTCGTCCACGACTGCCAGTACACGGACGGCGAGTACCCCGAGCACATCGGCTGGGGCCACTCGCCGATGTCCGACGCGCTGGTTTTCGCCCGGCGCACCGCGGCCAAGAGGCTGTTGCTGTTCCATCACGACCCGCTCCACTCCGATGCTTTCCTCGACAACTTCTTCGAGACAGTGTGTGAGCGCTGGCAGGAGCTCGGTGGCGAGGCGTGTGACGTCGAGCTGGCCGCCGAGCGCGCCGAGATGGTGATCGGCGAACCGATCAGGCCTACGGCCCCCCTGGCCGGAGCGTGACGTCGCAGGGCGTCACGACGTGACATGAGTGTCCGCCTGGGCAGCTGGCTCGTGGCGATCCTCGCCGTAGCCTGCCTACTCCCCGCCGCGGCGCTCGGCGACGGCGACCCCGCCAGCGACGTCTTGCTGGGCGAGAACGTGTTCTACCCCTACCAGCCGCCCGTGTCGTCAGCGCTCCAGAAAGCTCTGAACGCCGAGACCGCCGCGGCCAAGCGCGCCGGCTTTCCGATCAAGGTCGCGCTGATCGCCAGCCCCGTCGATCTCGGCGTGATCCCCGGCCTGTTCGGCAAGCCGCAGAAGTACGCCGACTTCCTCGACCAGGAGATCAGCTTCCAGACCAAGCAGCCGCTCCTGGTCGTCATGTACAACGGCTACGGCGTGCGCGGCTTGCCCCCCAAGTCTCTCCGCGCGCTGGCATCGGTCCCCAAGCCGGCGGGCAGGGCGAGCAACGACCTGGCCACGGCGGCCATGAACGCCGTTCAGAGGATGGCCGACGCGGCCGGCCACCCGCTGGCCGGCGAGCAGTCCTCGTCGAGCTCGGGTGGCGGCAGCTCCACCCTGCTGATCGCCCTCCTCGCGGCGGTGGCCGTGCTCGCCGCGCTGGTGCTGGCCGTGGTGACCGTGCGCCGGCGCCGAACGGCCGCCTAGGTCAGAGCGGTGACTCCGAGCAGCTCGCGCACGAGGATCGCCAGCGTGGCCGGCTCCGGACGCTGCGCCGCGTGGACCTCGAGCTGCAGAGTTGCCGGGTGCGGGCCCACCAGCGAGCGCAGCGCGTCCCAGTCGAGGCTGCCCGCCCCCGGACAGAGATGAAGGTCGAGCTTGCCCGGCTCGATGGCCCCGGGAAGGGGCCCAGAGTACAACGCCCCAAAGTTGTCGTGTACGTGGAACAGGATCACCTGGTCGACCACGGGCTCGACCAGCTCGACCAGCCGGCAGCCGACCAGGTCGGCGGCGATGTGCGCATGTCCCACGTCGAGGCACATCCCGACCGAGGCGGAATCGAGCCGGCGGACCAGCGCGGCCACCGCACCCGGGTCATGACAGACCAGTTCGGGCCCTGGATAGACCGGGGCCAGGTTCTCGATGGCCAGCCGTGTCCCGGATCGTTCTAGCGCCGGGAGCAGGCGTCTGAGCGACCGCTCCTCGTCGGCCAGCCGAGAGCGGACTCGGCGATGGTGGATCGGCAGGCGAGCCCCGTGATAGACGAGCACCTCGGCTGCCGCCAGCGCCGCGTAGTCAAATGCGCCGGCCAGCTCACGGTCGTGCTCGGGCGAACCGGCCAGCAGCTCGTCGGGAGCTTGGAGGATCAGCGACAGGCCGGTCAGCGATAGGCGCTGGGCCAGCGCGCCGGCATGAGCGAGGCGGAATGTCTCATCCGCGAGCATCGCCGGCGGCGGCATCCGCACCTGGACGTGGCTGAACCCGGCCGCCTCGTAGGACTTCAGCCGCGGCGTCGTCGGCCACCAGCCGGCGGGCTGATCGATTCCCAGCGCCCGGGCGCCAGCGCCCTCGACGATCGGACAGGACTCGGGCTTTGCGGGCGAGACTGCCACGCGCCCGAAGATACGGCCCCGGTCCGCCCCCGGTGTTTAGTTTCAGTGATGCGCCTAGGCCGGTGCGGAGGAGTCCTGGAACTCGCGGAACAGGCCCGTAACCACGAACACCGTCTGCTCGGCGATGTCGACCGTGTTGTCCCCGATCCGCTCGAGGCAGCGCGCGACGAGGATCATGAACATCGCCCACTCGCGCACCTCGGTGTCGTCGCCGATGTCGACCGCCCGCCGGAAGCAGTCGCGATTGAGCTGGTTGATCTCGGCGTCCTGGCGGACCAGGTCCTGGGCGAGCTCGACATTGCGCCCGCTGAAGGCGTCCTTGGCCTGCGAGACCTGCGAGCGCGCCAGCTGCCCCATGCGCTCGATCTCGTCGAGCAGGTCCTTGTCCTTGGGCGGCTCATACCCTGATAGCGGCACCAGCTTGGCAATGTTCACGCACTGGTCGCCCATCCGCTCGACGCAGCGAATGATGTGCAGCAGCGCGGCGACGATCCGCAGATCGCCGGCTACCGGCGCCTGGCGCGCCAGCAGCGACAGGATCCCCTGGTGAACCTCGAGGTAGCGCCCGTCGATCCGGTCATCATCGGCCACGACCATGCCGGCCAGCTCGACGTCCTGGTAACTGATCGATTCCAGCGCGCGGTCGATCTGGAACGTGACCAGGTCAAGACCGCCCAGCGCCTGCTGCTCGAGCTCCTTAAGGGTCTCGCGGAATTGGTGGCGCGTCTCCTGGACCATCGCCCTCACCCGAACTTTCCGGTCACGTAGCGCTCGGTGCGCTCATCCTTGGGGTTGGTGAATATCTCGTTGGTCGGCGCGTGCTCGACCAGCTCGCCATTGAGCATGAACGCCGTCGAGTCGGCCACGCGCGCCGCCTGCTGCATGTTATGGGTGACGATCACGATCGTGTATTGCTGCTTGAGCTCGTCGATCAGCTCCTCGACCTTCAGCGTGGCCACTGGATCGAGGGCCGAGCACGGCTCGTCCATGAGGATCACCCTCGGCTCAACCGCGATCGTCCGCGCGATGCACAACCGCTGCTGCTGTCCCCCGGACAGCCCGATGCCCGGCTCGTTCAGCCGGTTCTTGACCTCGCCCCACAGCCCCACACCCCTCAGCGCCCGGTGCACGGTCTCTCGCAGGTTCTCGCCCCGCGTGCCGGTGAGGCGAAGGCCGGCGGCCACATTGTCGAAGATCGACATCGTCGGGAACGGGTTCGGCTTCTGGAACACCATTCCGATCAGCCGCCGCACGGAGGTCACGTCGACGCCGGAGCCGTACACGTCGAGGTCGTCGAGCTTGACGCTGCCCTTGGCGTAGGCGCCGGGAATCTCCTCGTGCATGCGGTTGATGCAGCGCACGAGCGTTGACTTGCCGCACCCCGAGGGTCCGATCAAACCCGTCACCTGGCCGGCGACGAAGTCGAGGTCGACACCCTTGATCGCCTGCTGCTGGCCGTAATAGGCGTGGAGATCGCGCAGGATGATGCTGTGCGCACCGAAGGCCGTCTGGGCCGGAGTCTCAACGTCGCCCGGCGCCTCCGGCACGGACGTCGCCGGCCGCGAGACCTCGGGCCGTGAGTCTCCGGGCTGCGGTGTGGTCACGGGCGTTTCGTCGTTCTGGGTGTTGGTCGTTCTTTGGCCGTCAGGAGGGATCATGCAATGCGACTCCTCCGCGATGCAAATCGCGCGATCAGGTTTAGCAGCAGTACCAAGACTACGAGAGTAAGCGCCGCCCCCCAGGCTCGCGTTACCACGTCGTTGCGCGGCGACTTGATGTCACCGAAGATTTGCAGGGGTAATGCATTCATCGGCTGCCCGATGTCGGCCGTCGCCGCCATCACCCCAAACGCCGTGAACAGCAGCGGCGCGGTCTCGCCGGCACCGCGGGCGATCGCGAGCAGGCAGCCCGTGACCAGCCCGGAGAGCGATGTTGGCAGCACCACCTTGGTGATCACCCGCCACCGCGGCGCGCCGAGCGCCAGCGCGGCCTCGCGCAGGCTCGAGGGCACGAGCAGCAGGACCACCTCGGCCGAGCGTATGACGATCGGGAGCATCAGCAGGGCCAGCGCGATCGACCCCTTCCAGCCCGCGAACGAACCCCCGACGCCGCCGAGAACCAGCACGACGTAGATGAACAGTCCGAACACGATCGACGGCACGCCCGTCATCACATCGACGAAGTAGCGCACCACGTTGGCAAACCACGACTCCTTGCCGTACTCGGTCAGCCACAGGGCGACCCCGATGCCGAGCGGCACCGAGATCAGCGTGGCCAGGGCCACGATCTCGATCGTGCCCAGGATGGCGCTCTTGATTCCGCCCGGGTAGCCGAGGAAGTTGCCATTGGGGTCCGTGGTGAAGAACTTGCTGTTCCAGGCGCTCAGCCCCTTATGCAGCAGGTAGTACACGACGAGCACAAGGGGGATCAGCGCGATCACCGTGAACAGGCCGAGCAGACCGCGCATGAACTGGTCGGTCCGGCGACGTCGGCGCGAAATCGGCGGTAGCCCGCTGACACCCGAGACCGCGCTCATGCACCCACCGTCGCCGCCTGCTCATCGACATACGTGTCGGCGCCGCTGACGCGTTTGCCGCGCGCACTCTTGACCACGAACTGGCGCGCGATGATGTTGACCACCAGCGTGAGCACGAACAGGACCAGGCCGGCCGCGAACAGCGCCGAGCTGTGGACCGGCGTCGAGGCTGCCTCACCGAATTCGTTGGCGATCACCGCGGCCAGCGTGTAGCCCTGCTGGAAGATCGAATGCCCGAGCGTCGGCGAGTTGCCGATGACCAGCACCACGGCGATCGTTTCGCCGATCGCTCGGCCGAGCCCGAGCATCGCACCACCGGTGATGCCGGCGCGCGAGTACGGCAGCACGGCCATGCGGATCATCTCCCAGCGCGTCGCGCCCAGCGCCAGCGCCGCCTCCTTGTGCTCGGCGGGGACGGTGGAGATCACCTCGCGGGCAATGGCCGAGACAATCGGGAGGATCATGATGGCCAGGATCAGCCCGCCGATGAAGTAGCTCGGCCCCGCCACCGTGCCGCCCACGAAGGGCAGGAACGAGAACGCGTTGGCCAGCGACTGCTGGAAGCCATGGAGGTGGGGGATGAGGACAAACACCCCCCACAGCCCGTAAACAACGGACGGCACCGCGGCGAGCAGGTCCACGAGCATCGACAGCGCGGGGCGGGCGCGGCGCGGACAAAGTTCGGTCAGATACAGCGCTGTCGCCAGCGCCACCGGCACCCCGAGGATCAGGGCGATGGCCGAGGTTATGATCGTTCCCAGGATCAGGGCCCAGGCCCCGAACGTGCAACCCGCATTCGATGCCGTCGCGCAGGCAGCGCCCTGGTTGAGCTGGGACACGTCCCAGTTGTTGCGAACGAAGAAGTTGAAGAAGCCGATGTGGCCGAACGCCGTCGAGGACTCACCGATCAACCGGATGAAGAAATAGACGATCAGGATCAGCACGCCGGCGGCGAGGGCGCTCAGCCCGAACTTCAGAACCTGATCGGGCAGGCGGCCAAGCGGTGACCGCTCGAGAACCGAGCGGTCACCGCCAACTGCAGCGCTTGACTCCACCGACCCTTACTTCAGTGGTGATCCGTTGCACTGCAGGTCGTTCAGCTGCGCCTGAGCCTTCGACTGCAGCGAGGACGGGAGCGGGGCATAGTCGAGCTGCTTGGCCACGCCCTGCCCGGCCCCCAGGCCGTAGGTGATGAACTTCTTCACGCCCGAGGCCACCGACTGGCTGGCTCCCGCCTTGCACATGTCCTTGTACACGATCACGAACGTCTGCGAGGTGATCGGGTAGGCGGCCGCGTTGGGCGAGTTGATCGTCGAGATGGCCAGGTTCGCCGGCACCGTGATGCCCTCGGCCGCCGCGGAGGCAGCCGAAAGACTCGGCACGATGTACTTGCCCGACGAGTTCTTTATCGACGCGAACGTGAACCCGTTCTGTAGTGCGTAGGCCTGCTCGACGTAACCAATCGCACCGGCCGTCTGCTTGACCGCGGCGGCCACGCCCGAGTTACCCGAGGCGCCGGTGCCCGTCGGCCACTTGACGGTCTTGTCGGGCATGCCCGCGGCCTTGGTCCAGGCCGAGCTGTAGTCGGACAGGTACGTGGTGAATCCCTTCGTCGTGCCCGACGCATCCGAACGGTGCACCACCGTGATCGACGTGCTGGGAAGGCTCATGCCGGGATTGAGCGCCTTGATGGCGGCATCGTCCCAGGTCTTGATCTTGCCCATGTAGATGTCGGCCAGGGTCGGGCCGTCGAGCTTGATCCCGCTCTTGACGCCCGACAGGTTGTAGGACACGGTGATCGCCCCGAACGCCACCGGGAACTGTTCGACCGGACCCTTGCCCGCGCTGATCTCGGTCGATTTCTCGGCTGGGTCGCTGCCGGCGAAGTTGACCGTCGCCGACTGCAGCTGGGCGATGCCGGCGCCGGAGCCGACCGGGTTGTAGTTGACCGTCAGGCCCTGGGATTTGAGGTTCGACCCCCACTGCTGATAGATCGGAGCGGCGAAGGTCGAGCCCGCCCCACTGATCGTCGCCGACCCGCCGCTGCTCGAGCCCGAGGACCCGGAGGCGCTCGACGTGGCGCTGCTGCTGCTGCTGCTCGACCCACAGGCTGCGATCGTCACCGAGGCAGCCACGACGAGCGCCGCGACACTGATTCGACTTCTATTCAAGACCATCTCCTTCGTCGCTCTTGGTTCGGCGCAGAGTCTCCGTGCATCGGCAGGCCCAGGTGTTAACCCGCTGTGAACGGCTCGTTCGCGTGCTGTTGGCGTTCGGGCGCCAGCCGGTAGCCAAATCCGAAGTGCGTGTGGATGAACCGCCACGACGGCAGGGCCTCTTCGAGCTTGACGCGCAGCTTGCGCACATACACGTCGACCAAGCGGTCCCCCGCTCGCATCTCGCGGCCCCACACGAGCCGGAAGAGCTCCTCGCGGGCCACGATCCGGTCCTCGCGGCGCGCCAGCTCGGTCAGCAGCCGCAACTCGCGAACCGACAGCATCATCGTGCGACCTCCGGCTCGCGCGAGGTGCTCGTCGGGGACGATCTCGAGAGGACCGACACGAAGCACCTCGTGACCCGGACGCGCGGACAGCACCATGCGCCACGATGCTCTTCACTACCGGCCCGCACGGCGTTACCTGGTCGTGAAGCGGATGTAAAGAACTTGTTAGCTCACGGCCTTCGCCGTCAGCTAACGAACCGGTACGGCGCCTCAGCCGGCCAGCGCGGGATCGAACTCGTCGCGCTCGTCGAGCAGCTCCGTGCCGGCGCGCTCGATGCCGAGCTCGTCGGGCTCCGGAGCAAACCGGTAGCCCACGCCGAAGTGCGTGTGGATGTAGCTCCACTGCGGCGAGGCGGTGCGGAGCTTGTGGCGCAGCTTGCGCACGAACACGTCGACCGAGCGATCGCCGTGGGCCATCGCGTAACCCCACACGCGCTCGTAGATCTCCTCGCGTCGCAGCACCCGGTCCGACTGGGTGAGCAGCTGGAGGATCTCGAACTCGCGGGCCGTCAGCTCGAGGCTGAACTCGCCGGCGTAGGCCTGATAGAGGTCGGGGCGAATCGTGATCTCACCGACGGTCTGAGCGGCGTCGAGCTCGGGCATCTCGTTGCGGCGGTGGCGTCGAACGGCCGCCTCGATGATGCAGATCAATTCCTCGGCGTGGCAGGGCTTGGTCACCCAGGCGTCGGCTCCGAGCCGCAGTCCGCGCACGCGCTGCGCGACCGACGACGGGCCCGTGCAGACGATGACCGCCAGGCCGGGGAGCCGCGCGCACACGCGCTCGAGGTACTCCCAACTCCCGGGGCCGAGGATTGCCACGTCGAGCACCAGCGCATTGAGGCGCATGGTCACCAGCGATTCGGGCGTGACCGCCGTGGAGAGAGCACGATGGTCCCAACCCAGCGTGCCCAGCCGGTTCGACAGCACCTGCATGAACCCCGGGTCGCGGTCGATGACCGCCAGCCTCAGCCGACTATTGGCTCGCTGCGCGACAGCGGGCGGCGCCAGCTCGACTTGTGTCCCTTCGCGCGACATGCGGACCACTGTAATGCACGCTCCACTCAGACGGCCGGACCGAAAACGGCTGGTAACAGGATGTTTACACGCAACTAGCGGGGAAATGCCCCGGACTGAGAATGTGTCCTATCAGAAGCGCTCCGGGAGTGCAATCCCACCGACCGGGCGGGCCGAGGTGCCCGGCACGGCATTATCAAGAGCATGAAACGGATTCTTCAGATCGCCATGGGGCTCATCTCGGTCGTCGTGCTGGGCGGCTGCGGCTCCTCGGCGTCACACACAACCAGCAGCGCCGGTACCACCACGCAGACTCAGGCCTCGGCCCAGACGCAGACGAGCGCCGGCCCTCCGCCCGCCGTCAATGAGCTCCCGGCCGCGGCGAACCCCAAGCGAGACCAGTTCCCGGCCACCAACGGACGGTCGCTCCAGCAGCTCGCGGCGCTGGTGAAGTCAAGCGCACAGTTCGGCTCGGCCACGCCCAACTTCACACCGGGGACACAGCGCCTCGCCTTTGCCATCAACGCGCGGTCCGGTGCCTTCATCTACGCGCCCACGGCGGTGTATCTGGCCAAGAGCCCGAGCTCGCCGGCCAAGGGCCCGTACCTGGCCCCGGCCGATCCGATGGAGGTGCCCCCCCAGTACCGCAGCAAGCAGAACAGCGGTCCCGGGGGCATCAAGGCGATCTACGAGGCGGACCTGCCGCTGCCCCACGCGGGCACCTACACCGTGCTGACGCTGACGCGGACGACCAAGGGGCTGATTGGCGCACCGGGCGAGGTCGCGGTCGCCTCCAGCTCGCCGATCCCGGACATCGGTCAGCGGCCCCCGGCGATCACCACCGATACGAGCGGCCCGGTCTCCCTGCTGACCACGCGGGTGCCTCCCGAGAGCATGCATTCGGTGTCGTTCAGCAAAGTCTTAGGAAAACGTCCCATAGTCCTGCTGTTCTCAACTCCTCAGCTCTGTACGTCCAGAGTCTGCGGTCCGGTCACGGACATCGCGGTCCAGCTCCAGCACAGGTTCGGTAACAAGGTGACGTTCATCCATCAAGAGGTCTATGTGGACAACAACCCCAGCAAGGGCCTGCGGCCGCAGCTGAAGGCGTTCCACCTCGAGACCGAGCCGTGGATGTACACGGTCAGCAGCCACGGCGTGATCGTCGGTCGGCTCGAGGGCGCGTTCGGCGTGAACGCGGCCACCAAGGCGATCCAGGCCGCGCTGCAATGAGACGTGCCCTCGCGACCGTGGGTCTGGGCCCCGTCCTGGCCCTGGGCCTCCTGGCGCTCGCCGGGTGCGGCTCGAGCTCGAGTGGCGACACCCTCAGCACCCCCACGGTCGCGCCTGCGCGCGTGTTCACGCTGTCTGACTTCAAGCCGAGCGGAACCGTCAAGCCGAACCACCCGACGGCGGTTTCCTTCACGGTGCGGCTGCCGGACGGCAAGCCGCTCACGGCTTACAAGACGGGCCCGGGGCCCCACACGGGCGTGCATCTGATCATCGTGCGCGATGACCTGGCCTACATCATCCACCAGCACCCGCCCGTCGGGCCCGATGGCCAGCTGCGCCAGACGGTCACCTTCCCGGCCCCTGGCCCCTATCGGGTCCTGGTCGACGTCTATCCGAACATCCCGGGCGGGGAGCCGAACTTCCAGCTCTTCCACAACCTGACGGTCACGGGCGCCTACCACCCGCAGAAGCTGCCGCAGTTCAAGGCCGAGCAGGTGGTTAACGGCTACCACATCGTGATGCAGGCCCACCCCAAGCTCCACGCCATCCAGGCTCAATTCCTCCACGTGACCGTGACCGACCCGCATGGCCACAAGGTGACGTTCACCCCGTGGTTCGGAGCGCTGGCTCACGCGATCTTTTTCCACAAGGGATCGCTCGACTACTTCCACACGCACATCTGCGCCCCCAACGCGCCCAACTGCGGGACGCTCCCCGGCGTCGCCGCGTCGCGGGTGACCGGTACCTCGACGGCGCCCGGCAGGCTCACGGTCGGCGTTCTGCTCCCCGTGCCCGGGGTGTGGCGACTGTTCCTGCAGATGAAGCTGGGAGGGAAGGTGATCACAGCCCCGTTCACGCTGCCGGTGAGCTCGTGATGCTGCGCCGCGCGGCGATGGCGGCCGGCGGGGCAATGCTGCTCCTGCCGGCCGGCGCCGCCGCCCATGCGCGGGTCAGCCCAGCGGTTTCGCTGTCAGGCCAGCTCCAGCTCTACAGCCTGGCGGTCCCGACCGAGAAGGACAATGCGACCACGACCAAGGTCGTGCTCATCGTGCCATCGGGATTCTCGATCGACTCGTTCGTGCCCAGCCCCGGCTGGCACCGCGTCCTTCAGCAGTCGGGGTCGGGCGACAACGCCGTCGTTCAGCGCGTGACCTGGACCGGGGGCCATGTGCCGACCGGCGAGGACGCGCTGTTCCAGTTGCTGGCCCAGCCCGCCTCCAGTGGCACGTACAGGTTCACCGTCGAGCAGACGTATTCGGACGGATCGATCGTCGATTGGACCGGATCGGAGAATTCGCAGGCGCCGGCACCCACGATCGAGGTCAAGGACTCGCTCGGCGGCGGAGGCACCTCGGTGCTGACGATCGTCGCACTGGTGCTCGGGGTGCTCGGCCTCCTGGCCGGCGGCTTCGCCCTCCTCGGTGGCGGTGGCAGCAGAGGCGACCGGCCGCTGGCGTGAAACGTCTGGCCCTGATCGTCCTCGCTGCGCTCGTCGTGTGCGCCGCGCTGGCGTCGAGCGCCTCGGCTCACGCCTATCTGGTCAAGACCTCTCCTGCCGCGAGTCGCATCCTCGACACCCCGCCCAAGCAGGTTGCCCTCACCTACGACGAGGCCGTCGAGCCGCGCTTCGCGATCATCTCGGTCACCAACGCGGCGGGCAGGCAGGAGACCACGGGGCCGGTCAGCCGCTCGCCGGCCGATCCCGACACCCTCGTCGTCCCCCTACGGCCGAACCTGCCCGAGGGCTGGTACCTGATCTACTGGCGCGCGATCTCGGTCGACGGCCATCCGGTCCAGGGCGCGTTCACGTACGCCGTCGGCCCCAATCCCGGCCCGGCTCCGCAGTTCTCGGTGCCCCACATATCCGCCACCGCCGTGACGCCGCAGCTGCTGATCACCCGGTGGTTGATGTTCGCCTTGGTCATGAGCGCGATCGGGCTCCTGGCGCTGCGTCTGGTGATCGCGCGGCCGGTGGTAAGACGGCGGCCCGGAGCCAGCCTGCGACCGCTCTCGATCGCCTTCATCGTCGCCAGCGTCCTGGGCCTGATCGCGATTCCGGTGTACCTGGACTTCGCCATCGCCAACGACTCGCTGCGCTCCGTGTTCGATCTCGGCGCGCTCATTCCGCTCTACCGCGTGACCGCATTCGGTCGCGGCTACGTCGATCTCGAGCTGTGCTTCGCCCTCTTCTGCGTCGCCGGCTGGATCGCGCTATGGGTCGATCGGCCCGACCGCGAGCGCCGCTCGGTGGCCGAACTGGTAGCCGCCAGCGGCGCCGTCCTCGGCTCCGCCGCCGTGCTCGAGATCCCCGGCGCCGTTGGCCATGCCGGCCAGACCTCGCCGCGCGGCCTGTCGTTGCTGTTCGACTTCATCCACCTGTCCGCGGGATCGATATGGCTGGGCGGACTGATCGGCCTGCTCGTGCTGTGGTTCACGCTGGGGTCGGCCAACCGAGCGCGCGCGCTGAACGTGGTGGTTCCGCGCTTTTCGAATGTGGCGCTGGTCTCGGTGATCCTGCTCATCGCCAGCGGCACCGGATCGACGATCGTTCACATGCCAGCCATCAACGCGCTGTGGGAGACCAGCTACGGCGTGGCCATCCTGGTCAAGATCGGACTGCTCTCGGCGGCGTTGGTCTTCGGCGCCATCAACCTGCTGCGCACCACGCCCTCCCTGGTCGCCGGCGAGCGCGACCCGGCGCGCGGTGACGCCGGCGCCCGCATGCTGCGCCGCACGGTCAGCGGAGAGGTGATCCTCATCGGCGGCGCGGTGTTCGCCGCCGCGGTGCTGTCTAGCCTGCCTCCCCCGCCACCGTCGTTCGCGCTGCAGAACTCGGCGTTGGCCAAGGTCGGTCCTGGCCGGGTCGCCGCCTCGGTTACCGAGAACGGCTACAAGCTCCAGGTGCTGGTCACGCCGAACAAGGCGGCGGCTCCCGATTCCTTCGCCCTGCGGATCACCAAGAACGGCGCGCCGGTGCGTGGCGCCGACGTGACCCTGACCTTCAACCACACGGAGATGGAGATGCCCCAGCAGGAATACCAGCTCAAGGAGACGCTGCCCGGGGTCTACTCGCGCTCGGCCCCGGCCCTGGTCATGGTCGGCCGCTGGGCGCTGGGATTCAACGTCACCCCGCCCGGTGGTCCACCCTTCACCGCCCTCATCCTCGACCAGGCGGATGGATGATGAGCCCGGGTCAAATCCGCCTTCGCCTGTTCGCGGCGCTGGTGGCCATCTGCTGCGGCACCGCGGCTCTGATCGTCGCTATCCTCCTCGTGAGGGGGGTTCTCGCGTAGCTCCCGACCTCGATGGCCTCTCGGACTAAGCAAAAGGAAGAAGCGCGTGCTCGGCGGCTGGCCGAGGAGCAAGCCCGTCAGGAGCGCGAGCGCAGTCAGCGTCGGCTGCGGATGCTCTCGGGTGTCGTGCTGGCCGCGATTGCCGTGGTCGCCGTGGCGATCGCCGTCTCCAGCGGTGGTGGTGGTGGCGGCAGCAGCACCACTGGCCTCCAGACAGGTGCCAAGGAGACCGCGACCGTCAACGCGGTGCAGAATCTCCTGAACGGCATTCCGCAGAGCGGGGCCGTGCTCGGCAACCCGAAGGCGCCGGTCACGATGACTTATTACGGCGACTTTGAATGCCCGGTCTGCCAGGACTTCACCCTGAACGGTGGCTGGCCGCAACTCGTGCAGAATGAGGTGCGCCAGGGGAAGGTCAAGGTTCTCTACCGCGCCTTCCAGACCGCCACGCGCGACACGAATACGTTTCAGACCCAGCAGGCCGCCGGGCTGGCCGCCGGTCAGCAGCAGAAGTTCTGGGACTACATGGAGCTCTTCTACCGCCAGCAGGGTGCCGAGGACTCCGGTTACGTGACCGAGAGCTACCTCGACGGACTGGCCAAGCAGATCCCAGGCCTCAACTTCAACGCGTGGAAGACGGCGCGGAGCAGCCCAGCCCTGCTCGCCCAGGTGCAGGCCGACGGCGCCGCCGGCAACGCCGCCGGCGTCAGCGGAACACCGACCCTGATCTTCAAGGGTCCCAAGGGTCAGGCCTCCCCCAGCACCGGCGTGCCGAGCTACAGCGACCTCCAGAAGGCGATCAGCCAGGTCTCATGACCGCCGTGGGGGAGCCCACGAAGCGATCGGCGGGGCTCGATCGACGGCTCCAGATCGCGATCGTAATTCTCTGCCTGCTGGGGATCGGCGACGCGGGTTACCTCACCTACGTCCACTACGAGGGTCTCAAGGTGCTGTGTTTGTCCAGCGGTGGCTGCGAGACCGTCCAGGCGTCGAAGTGGGCCAAGCTCGATGGCATCCCGGTCTCGGTGCTCGGGCTGATCGGGTACATCGCGATCCTGTTCACGCTGCTGATTCGCTCCGAGTTCGGACGCGCGGCCGGCTTCGCGATCGCGCTGATCGGCTTCGGCTTCAGCATGTACCTCACCTACCGCGAGCTGTTTACGATCCACGCGATCTGCCAGTGGTGCGTCGGCAGCGCCGTCCTGATGACCGCGCTGACCGTCGTCACCGGCCTGCGGTTCCTGCGCTACGACGGCACATAGTCGACCCACCAGCGCGCGCGTTCACACGCACGTAACAGGAACTTCCTCGATCGATCACTAAACCGGGCAGGCACCGGGCCAGTCTGTTTGGTCATGACGAATCCTGTGCGACTGCCCGGCACCATCAGAGTGGCCGTGATGGTGGACAGCGAACCGGGCGACTATGGGCTCTCGACGGCGATCGAGCAGATGTGCGAGCGCGGCGTCCCGGGCTATGAGATCGACGTCATCGGCCCGCGCGGCCCGATCGGCGCCTACCACCTGCTGCACCTCTGCAATCTCGGGCCGGGAACGCGCGAGGCGCTGCTCATCGCTCGTGCGGTCCGACTGCCGGTGGTGGCCAGCTTCCACGCCGGCTTGATCGACGCCGAGAAATGTCCGGCGGACGGCTACGCGGATTGCCACATCGTTCTGTCCCCCAGCCTCGCGGCCGATGCCGTGCTGCGCGCCGCGGGCGTGCCCGACGGCGTGCTGGCTCGCTGGCGGCCCGGCGTGGACCCGCTTCGCTTTCATCCGGCTCGCTACTCGCCCGCGCCGCTCCCGCCCGAACCGCGCCTGAACGTCCTCTACGTCGGCTCGCTCGTGCCCAGCCAGGGTCTCGGCCTGCTCGTCGAGGCGTTCCTGATGGCCCGCGACCACGATCCGCGGCTGCACCTGATCATCGCCGGACGTCGTCCGGTGCAGGACGACCTGCGCCGGCGACTCGGAGCCGCGATGAGCATCGCCAACGGGTCAGATCGCGAGGCGCTGGCCGAGCTCTACGCCAGCTGCGACCTGTTCGTGTTCGGCAACGCCGATGATCCGCTCGGCCAGAGCATCCTCGAGGCGCAGGCCAGCGGCCTCCCGGTGCTCGCCGTGGACGCCGGCGCGGGCCGCGAGCTGATCGACACGGGTCGAAACGGCTGTCTCGTCCCTCCCCAGGCGCCCGCACTGGCCGCCGCGGTCCGCGGGCTGGCTCGACGCGCCACCCTGCGCGAGCGGCTCACCACCGGCGGGCTCCTCGCCGCCGCCCAGCACTCGTGGGACCGGTCGCTCGGTCAGCTGAGCGGAGCGTACGGGCTGGCCATCGCTCGGAGTGGTGAGCTGGATCCGAGGCCCGAGCGCCTGCACGCGGCTTGAACGCTCCCCGCGAGTACTCAACGTCCGCGACGTTTCGCA
Source organism: uncultured Solirubrobacterales bacterium (assembly GCA_963749545.1). GTDB lineage: Bacteria > Actinomycetota > Thermoleophilia > Solirubrobacterales > Solirubrobacteraceae > Palsa-465. The sequence goes on along the minus strand of CAVVNG010000018.1, from coordinate 505,833 downwards.
TGATGAGGCCATGAGCCGCCGATTCCGTCCGGCCTGCCCATGAGCTGGCGATCGACCCGCGCGTCCGCACGGGCGGCGAACAGGGTCCAGCAGGTGGCGGTGATCGACCTCGGCTCGAACTCCTGGCGGCTGGTGGTCTTCACCTATGCGCCGGGCTCCTGGTGGAAGCTGACGGACGAGCTGTACGAGACGGTCCGAATCGGGGCGGGTCTCGACGCCTCGGGCCGGCTCAGCGACGAGGCCATCGAGCGGGGCCTGGAGACGTTGACCGTGTTCGAGCGCTTCTGCCGGGCCAATGACCTCGAGCCAAAGGACGTTTATGCGATCGCCACCAGCGCGATCCGCGATGCCCGCAATCAGGCCGAGTTTCTCCAGCGGGCCCGTGCGGCCTCGGGCCTGGAGATCGAGGTGCTCTCGGCCGAGGATGAGGCGCGCTACGGCTACGTCGCCGCGGTCAACACGTCCACGCTGAACGACGGCGTCGTGGTCGAGCTGGGCGGCGGCAGCATGCAGCTGATCGAGGTCTCCGATCGCCGCGCCCACGATCTCCGCTCGTTCGCGCTCGGCGCCGTTCGCATGACGGAGAAGTTTCTCGCCGGATCCGGCCCTGTCAGGAAGAAGGACCTCCAGCGCGTCCGGGCCCACGTGCGCGACTCCCTGGCCGACGTTCCGTGGCTCGCCTCCTCGGGCAGCTCGCTGGTGGGGATGGGCGGTGCGGCGCGCAACCTGGCCTCAGCGGTGCAGCACCTCGCCGGGCAGCCCGACATCGGCGTCCAGGGATTCGTGATCACCCCCGACGCGCTGTCCGAGCTCGTGCGCACGTTGGCCGATATGCCCGCCTCGGAGCGGGGCTCGTTGCCCGGAATCAAGCCCGGCCGTGGCGACATCATTCTCGCCGCCGCGGTGACCCTGGAAACCGTGCTGGCGCTGGGGTCGTTCGACGGCATCGAGGTGACCGAGGCAGGCCTGCGTGAGGGCGTGTTCATCGCCCGCACGCTGCTCGCCGGCGGCGAGCCGCTGATCGAGAACGTCCGCGAGGCGGCCGTTCGCAACTTGGCCATCCAGTACGAGTCCGACATGGCCCACTCCGAGCACGTGGCCCGGCTGGCTCTCCAGATGCACGACTCGCTCGTGACCGCCGGCCTGTTCGAGCCGCGGCCCGGCGAGCGCGAGCTTCTGTGGGCTGCCTCGATGCTCCACGACGTCGGGATGACGATCGCCTACGACGACCACCACAAGCACTCGCAGTATCTGATCGTCAGCGCCGAGCTCCCGGGCTTCAGTCCGCGCGAACGGGCACTGATCGCCCAGATCAGCCGCTACCACCGCAAGGGCGCCCCCAAGCTCGGCGACATGTCCGCCCTCGGGCAGGAGGGCGACGACGAGCTGCTCGACCGCTGCGCGATGATGGTCCGGCTGGCCGAGCACCTCGAGCGCGGTCGGGACCAATCGGTGAGCGAGGCGCGCCTGCGTACCAACGGTGACGGCTTCGACCTGCACCTTGACGCCGCCGGCGACCTGACGCTCCCACGTTGGAGCGTCGAGCGCTACGGCGACAGCGAGCTGTTCGAGCGCGTGTTCGGGCGCCGGCTGCTGATTGGCTGATCACCAACGATCGAACCGGCCGCCCCGGTCACTTTCGCTGACGCCGGGCCGTTGGGAGATCCGGTCGGACGCGGTCGACGGCCACCACCACCGTTCAGGGGCGATCGGATGCGCGTAGAGTTTGCCTGTGCTCTGGTTGCTCCGACACGCCGAAGCAGGCGATGGAATGCCCGACGACGAGCGCCCTTTGACCGACCGGGGTGTGCGACAGGCCGAGGCGGCTGGACGCGCCATGGCTGCGCTGGGTACGCACATCGACGCCTGCCTCACCTCGCCCAAGCTCCGCGCGCTGCAGACCGCCCAGCTGGCCTGCGAGCCGCTGGGCGTCACACCGACGATCGAGCCCGCCCTGGGCGGCGAGCCGTTCGACGTGCACGGGCTGATCGCAGGGCTGGGCGAGGTGCTGCTGGTGGGCCACGATCCGTCGTTCACGCTGACCCTCCACGACCTCACCGGCGCGCAGGCGCGGATGCGCAAGGGGGGGCTGGCCGGAGTGGCCAAGGGCGAGCTCGTCGTGCTGCTACGCCCGGCTGAGCTGAGCGCAATCGCTGCTGTCCACGAGAGGGTTGCATGACCGACACCGAGATCACCACGACTGATGTCCCCACGACGAGCGCGATCGAGGGCCGCGGCCCGGATCTCACCGACCCATCGCTGTATGCCAATCGCGAGATCTCGTGGCTCGATTTCAACGACCGCGTGCTCCAGCTGGCCGAGGATGAATCGCTGCCCCTGATGGAGCGGCTGAAGTTCCTGGCCATCTTCGCCACCAACCTCGACGAGTTCTTCATGGTCCGGGTGGCCGGGGTGCACGACCAGGTCGACGCGCGCGTGGATGCTCGCGGTCCCGACGGTCTGTCCCCCACCGAGACCCTCGAGGGAATCTCCAAGGTGGTGCGCGAGCAGGATAAGCGCCACGCGCACCAGTTCACCGACGTCGTCCGCCCCGGGCTGGCCGAGCACGGCATCCGCATCGTCACCTGCGACAGCCCCGACGCCAGCCGGGACGAGATCGCACGCCACTTCCGCGAGCAGATCTTCCCCGTCCTCACCCCGCTCGCCGTGGGGCCCGGACGGCCGTTCCCCTACATCTCCAACCTCTCCCTGAGCCTCCTCGTGCGGCTCCACGACCCCGCCCTTGATCAGGATGCCTACGCGCGCGTGAAGGTGCCCAAGGAGGTTCTGCCGCGCTTCGTCGAGATCTCCAAGGACACGTTCATCCTGCTCGAGGAGATCATCGCCCACAACCTCGACGCCCTGTTCCCGGGCATGCAGATCATCTCCTACGACCTGTTCCGGGTCACCCGCGACGCGGACTTCGAGGTCTCCGACGAGGCCGATGACCTGCTCCAGGCGGTCGAGGACGAACTCAGGCGCCGGCGCTTCGGCGAGGTCGTGCGCCTGGAGGTCGGCGCGACGATGGACCCCGCCCTGCGCGCCCGCCTGATCGAGTGGCTCGGGGTCGAGGAGATGCAGGTCTACGACGTCGATGGACTGCTCGACCACGGCGATCTGTGGGAGATCGCCGGCGTCGACGGCCATCCCGACCTCCACCAGGCGCCGTGGACCCCGCTCACCCACCCGGCCTTCGGCCCCGCCCCCGGGGACCGCGACGAGCCGCCCGACCTGTTCGCTCCGATGCGCCGCGGCGACGTGCTCGTGCACTACCCCTACCACTCGTTCGGGACCAGCGTCGAGCGGTTCGTCAAACAGGCGGTCGACGACCCCAATGTGCTGGCCATCAAGATGACCGTGTACCGGACATCCGACGACTCGGCCCTGGTGCCGTCGCTGATCGAGGCGGCCGAGAAGGGCAAGCAGGCGGTCTGCATGGTGGAGCTGAAGGCGCGCTTCGATGAACGCCAGAACATCCGCTGGTCACGCGCCCTGGAAGAGGTCGGCGCCCACGTCGTCCACGGCATCCCGGGGCTCAAGACCCACGCCAAGGCGATCCTCGTCGTTCGCCGCGAGCGTGACGGCGTGCGCCACTACGTGATGATCGGGACCGGCAACTTCCACGCCAAGAACGCCCGCCTGTACGAGGACTTCGGCCTCTTCACGACCGACCGCGAGCTCGGCGAGGAGGTCGCCAACCTGTTCAACACGCTGACGGGCTACGGCCACCCCGAGCGCCAGAAGAAGGTGCTCGTCGCCCCCGGATCGTTGCGCATCCCCCTGCTCGAGCAGATCCAGGCCACCGCCGATGCCTTCGCCGCCGGCGAGGAGGCGCGCATCGAGATGAAGATGAACTCGCTCGTCGATGAGGGGTGCATCGAGGCGCTGTACCGCGCCTCCCAGGTTGGCGTCCCCATCGACCTCAACGTGCGCGGGATCTGCTGCCTGCGCCCCGGCGTCCCCGGGGTCTCGGAGACGATCAGGGTCGTGTCCGTCGTCGGGCGTTTCCTCGAGCACTCGCGGATCTACGCTTTCCATCGCGCGGGCGAGAGCTTCTACTACATCGGCTCGGCCGACATGATGCCCCGCAACCTCGACACCCGGGTGGAGCTGTTGACGCCGGTCGAGGACCCGGAGCTGCAGGCCGAGCTCGACGACACGCTCCAGCGGTGCTTCGCCGATGACACCAACGCCTGGACGCTCGAGCCCGACGGCGACTGGCGCCGGCGCCCCGGTGGCACCCGCTCGGTCCATCGCGAGCTGATGGAGCGCACGGTGACGCAGATCTCGAGCGCGATCAGCTAGCTGCGGGCACACGACGACCGCGGGCAAAAAAATAAGGCCCGGGCGCTTTGGGAGCTAGCGCCCGGGCCTCTTGCTCGGCGGATGAGGCTGTCCGAACCCCGTTTACCCGCCGGAGGGTGTGGATGCCGGGCGGGTGCCCAGCTTCAACTGGATGTGCTGCATGGAACCGTTGCGCTTGACGGTCAGGGTGATCGTGTCACCCGGGTTGTAGCCGTCGACGGTGGCGATGAAGCCATTGGTGGTCGTGACCGTCTTGCCGTTGATCGCGGTGACGACGTCGCCGGGCTGCAGCCCCGCGGCCGTGGCCGGCGAGCTCGGCTGAACCGAGCTGATCTGGGCGCCACCGGTCGAGTTCCCGTTCAGCTCAACGCCAACGTAGGCGTGCTTGATCGGGTGACCGTTGATGATCGCGTTGGCTACCCGCGCGTCGCTGTTCGACGGGCTGGCGAATCCGACGCCGGCGCTCGAACCCGAGTTGGTCTGAATCTGGTCGTTCAGACCCAGCACGTGGCCGTTGGCATCGAGCAGCGGTCCACCCGAGTTGCCGGGGTTGATCGCCGCGTCAGTCTGGATCGCGCCGGGGATGGTGAAGTTGTTCGGCGCCTGAATGCTTCGACCAACCGCACTGACGATGCCCGCCGTAGTCGTCTCGGGGAGGCTGAACGGGCTGCCGATCGCCACCACCGGGTCGCCGACCTGCGCGAGGTCGGAGTTCGCGAACGGGATCGGGTGCAGCTGGCTCGACGGCACATTGACCTTGATCACACCGACGTCGGTCGACGGGTCGGTGCCGAGCACCTTGGCCGGGGCCTTGTAGCCGTTCTGGAACGTGACGGTCACCTTCGTGGCACCAGCCACGACGTGCTCGTCCGTGAGGATGTCGCCCTTGCTGTCGTACACGACGCCGGCGCCCTCACCCTGGGTCTGCTGGGTTCCGTTCTGACCGAACGGACCGATGCCACCCGACTGGGACTGCGAGGTGACCTGGATGTCGACGACGCCCGGACTGGCGGCACGATAAATCTGGTTGACGGTCAGGCCCTTGCCCGAGGACAGCGAGGTGGGCAGCGACACGCCGGTGGATCGGTAGACCGTGGTGGTCGTGCTCGAGTGGCTGGTGCTACCGCTCGCCACTGCAAACGCGATCACCCCCCCGGCGAGCGCGCCGGCGAGGATTGGAATCCAGCGGCTCATACGACTCATGATCGGAATCTCCTGACAAAAGTGGCACTCATTTCAACCCAGTACAGCATTCGTCCAGAAGATTCCCTTCAGAAGCCGATGAGAACTGTGTAAGAGCGCCGTCGGTCACGGAGTGGCCGGGGCGGCGGGGCCGAACGGCGGGTGGCCCACCGGCCCACCGCCGAAGCGGGGGCCATAGCCAGCGTGGTTGATCTTCTCGGTCAACCGCGGCGATAGCCGGCTCAGGATTCGCTGCTCCTGCGTTTTGGTGATCATCTTCGCCGACACGGCCTTGTCGAGCCGCGACTTCAGCGAGTTGAGGATCGCGCTCCTCACCCCCGAGACGCTCTTGTTCTTGGACTTGGCCACCTGGGCCAGCGACTTGCCCGAGCTCAGGTCCTTGAACAGCTGCATCTGGCTCACCCCGAGGTAGCTCGCCGCCGCGCCCAGCGGACCGATGCGCGGGCCGCCGGGGGCTGCGAATCCGGGGCCTCCCGGGCCTCCAGGACCGAAGCGGTGGCCGAAGAAGCCACGGGCACCGAGGCCGACACGGCCGCCCTGCTGGATCCGCTTCTCGATCGCGCTGGCCTGGGCCTTGGTGATCCGGCCCGCCGCCACCGCGGCATTGAGGCGGTCGATCAGCGCGCCCTGCAGCGCCGAGCGGAGTTTCGCCGGCGAGACATTCAGACGCTTTGCCGCGTCATTGAGGAACGCCTGCCGCGGCGTCGTGCTGCTCTGGGTGGCGGCGTAGGCACCCCCAGCGATAGCGACGAGGGCGAGGGCGGCGATGGCGCTGACAAGCTTTGTCTTCCGGGACACGGTGCCTCCTTCGGTTTGAAGCCTTTGGGGACCATCGAAGCACGACAGTTTGAGAGGAACGTAAGAAGGACTAGGCTGCCCGCTTTCGCCCCAACATGATCGTCTCGAGACGATCCGCCTCGGCTCGTGGGCGTTGTATGAGCCGCTCCCAGGTGATGCGGACGGTGGCGATGCCGACCCTCAGCAGGTCGGCGTCCTTGTTGCGATCGTGCTCGAAGGCCGCTCGGGTGCGGTGGAAACCCCACCCGTCGAGCTCGACGGCCAGGCGATACTCCGGAAAATAGGCATCGACTTCATAGCCCGCCACACGCAGGTTGAATAACGGTGCGGGGAAGCCGAAGACCTGGCAGAAGCCGCCGAAGCGCTCCTCGAATTCCGAGCGCGTCGGGCCGGACGCGTCGAGGAGCGCCGCCAGCACGGACGCGCCGGGATGCCGGTGAAAGCGCACCAGGACGTCGGCCAGGGCCGAGCGGCGCAGGTGCCTGGAGATCTGGGCCTCGCTCAGCAAGCTTCGGCATTCGGTCGCGCTTAGCGTCGGCGCGCAGTCGAGCACCGTCCGCGCCGGGCTGGTCACGCGGATGGCGTAGTGGGTGCGGATATCACGGCGAGCCAGGACCTTGCAGCGGTGGCAAATGACTCCATCTCGCACGTGACTCGACGCGGCAGTGACGTGATACGGCATGGACCATGGTTTCCCCCAGCCCCACAGCGTGGCCGCAGACAGGTGACTGAGTGCGGCCTCGGGACCACAAGCCAGGACCGCGCCGGCGGCGAAGTCCATCGGCATCAGAGGCAAGTGCCCCACGGCGTAGACGCCGTTGTAGTGAGGGATGAGGAGATTCTTCTCCACCCGCCGGTAGATCCACGACCGCTTGGCGCCGAGACGAAGCAGCTGCTCGCGCCTCACCCAGCCACGCTGCTTCTTCGCCAGCACGGCGATCCGCCTGTCGATCTGTTCGTCCACGTTGCTCGAAAAGTTCCGCATAGCGGGTCTTTTCCAGCAAGCATCCCGCGACAGCGCCCCGAAGCCCGGGAATGGCACAGAGTTCTTACGCTTTTGCGAGCGTGACGAAATAATCGAGCGCCTCGGGGTTCGCCAGCGACTCCCGGCTGGCGACGGCCGAGGCCTCGGCGCCCATCAGGATCCGCTTCACCGGCACCTCGAGCGCCTTGCCCGACAGCGTCCGCGGCACCTCGGCGATCTGCCGAATCTCGTCGGGCACGTGCCGCGGCGAGCAGTCCGACCGGATCGCTCGCACGATCGCCACCTTCAGCTCGTCGCTCAGCACGGCGTCCGAGCGCAGGACGACGAACAGCGGCATCCAGCCCTCGGTCCCGTCCCGTGGCACGTCGACCACGAGCGCGTCGACGACCTCGGGCACCGACAGGGTGGCCCGATAGATCTCGCTCGTGCCCATCCGCACGCCGCCCCGGTTGATCGTCGAGTCCGATCGCCCGAAGATGATCCCCGTCCCGCGGTCGGTGATCTCGATCCAGTCGCCGTGGCGCCAGATCCCGGGGTACATCGAGAAATATGAATCGCGATACCGCTCACCCGACGGGTCGCCCCAGAACCCGACCGGCATCGACGGCATCGGCTTGGTGATGACCAGCTCGCCGACGTCGCCGATAACCGGCCTCCCGGAGGCATCCCACGCCTCCACCGAGGCCCCGAGCGAGCGCGCCTGCAGCTCGCCCCGGTACACGGGCAGCGTCGGCACGCCGCCGACGAACGCCGTGCACAGATCGGTCCCGCCCGAGGTCGAGAACAGCCACGTGTCGGCACCGACATGGTCGTAGATCCACTGGAAGCACTCGGGCGCCAGCGGCGACCCCGTCGAGCCCACCGCGCCCAAGGCTCCGAGATCCCGGCCGGCGCCCGGCTCGACGCCCGCCTTCATACACGCTGATATGAACGCCGCGCTGGTCCCGAAGCAGGTCATCCCCGTCTCCTCGGCCAGCGCCCACAGGCGACCGAGATCGGGGTAGCCGGGATTGCCGTCGAAGAGCACGATCGACGCCTCGGTCAACAGCACCCCGACGAGGAAGTTCCACATCATCCAGCCCGTGGTCGAGAACCAGAACACCCGGCCGCCCGCCTGGGCATTGACGTGCAGGTTCATGTGCTTGATGTGCTCGAGCAGGATCCCGCCCTGGCCGTGGACGATCGGCTTCGGCAGACCCGTGGTTCCCGAGCTGTACAGCACCCACAGCGGGTGATCGAAGGCCAGCGAGGCGAACGACAGCTCGCCGGGCGGCCCGAGGAACCCGTTCTCCCAGCCCGAGCCATCGAGATAGCCGAGGCGCACAACCTCCGCCCCCACTCCCTCGGCGATCTCCGCCACCACCGCGCTGCGGTCGAAGTCGCGGCCACCGTAGCGGTAGCCATCGACGGCCAGGAGCACCTTGGGCTCGATCTGGGCGAAGCGATCGATCACGCTCCGCGCTCCGAACTCGGGCGCGGCCGACGACCAAACCGCCCCGATCGACGCGCAGGCCAGAAACGCGGCCACCGTCTCGGGGATGTTGGGCAGGTACGCGGCCACCCGATCGCCCGAACCCACGCCGCGCGCCCGAAGACCCCCGGCGATCGACGCCGTGCACGAGCGCAGATCCCCCCACGTCCACACATCCAGATCGCGCAACTCGGACGCGTGGCGCAGCGCCACGTCCTGATCACGCTTGCCGCGGAAGATGTGCTCGGCGTAGCTGCACCGCGCGCCCGGGAACCACTCCGCCCCCGGCATCTCGCGCCGACCCAAGACCGCGCGAGGCGGCGAGGAGAACTGCACGTCGAAGAACTCGACCAGAGCCGTCCAGAAGGCGTCGAGGTCATCCACCGACCACCGCCACATCGCCTCGTAGCTGCCGAACCGCAACCCGCGCTCGTCCCCCAGCCACCGCCCGAAGCGCGTCAGCGTCGCGCGCTCGATCTCGTCATCGGTCGGTCGCCACAGCAGCTCGGCGGATCCCATGGGCGGCAATATAGACTCGCGTGCCGTCCACGCTGGGCCAGCGGGCACGGATCGACGTGACACACTTGGCAGGTCGAGTCTGGGGTCGGCTGCGCGGATTCTGCCATCAGCCTGACATTCGACGGACTGTCTCGGACCAACAGGGAGGTGCACCATGCGCAGATCGGAACCCGGCCGGGACGACCTTCGGGGAAGGAACACGCACCGGTTGAAGCTCTGGGGAGCTCTGGCGGCCATCCTGTCGCTGGCCGTGGCCCTGTCGGCTCCTGACGCCCTCACCGCCGCGCCCGGGTCGGCCCGCTCGGCGAGGGCCGTCAGCGCCCGGATCCGCGTGCCGCTCGACTAGCACCGTCCGAACGGGCGCACGATCCAGCTGGCGCTGATCCGCCGCCTGGCCAGCAAGCCCAAGCAGCGGATCGGCTCGATGTTCATCAACCCGGGCGGACCGGGCGACACCGGCCTCGGCCTGGTTCACGGCCTGGGCGCCGAGATCGACCAATGGGGCGGCGGCCGCTTCAACGTCGTCAGCTGGGATCCCCGGGGCACCAATGCGAGCACCCATGTTCGCTGCTTTGCCAACCCGCGAAGCGAGGCGAGCTTCTGGAAGGGCGTCTCGATCCCCACCACCCCCGCCGCCTCGAACCGCTATGCCCGCAGGACCGCCGACCTGGCGCGCCGCTGCGGCAAGCTCAGCGGCTGGCTCCTGCCCCACATCTCGACCGCCGACACGGCGCGCGACCTCGACTACCTGCGCCGCCTCGTCGGCGACCGCAAGCTCACCTACGTCGGCCTCTCCTATGGCACCTACCTCGGCCAGACCTACGACAACATGTTCCCGGGTCGGGTCCGGGCGATGCTGCTCGACTCGATCGTCGACCCGGTCCCGTACTCGAAGGGGGCCGAGGCGAGAGTCGACAACCAGGCGTTGGGCACCGACGCCGTGTTCGATCAGTTCCTCGCCGTGTGTCAGCAGGCGGGGCCCAAGCGCTGTGCGCTCGCCGGCGGCCGCCAGACGCCGGCCGAGCGGGTACACAGACTCTTCGCGCGGCTGGGGCGCGCGCCGATCCCAGCTCCGACGGCGAAACCGCCGGGCAAGCTGACCTACGAGGACATGCTGCTCTCCCAGTACTCACCGTTGAGGGCCCCGGAGGCCTGGCCACAGGACGCCAAGGACCTCGACGCCGCCGTGCGCGGAAACGGCTCGGCGCTCGCGACCGAGGCTCGCACTTTGCTGACGCCGGCCGGCCTGATGGGCGCGACGACGTCCGCCGCGATCTCGTGCGCCGACGCTCCCGCCCGCACCAGGACTCGGAGCTGGCCGCGGGTGATCCGCCGGCTCAAGCGGATCGACCGCCTCAGCGGTGCGCTGCTGGGCTGGTGGTTGTGGGCCCCATGCGCCTCCTGGCCCGTGCGCGGGCAGGACAACTACCGCGGACCCTGGAACGCGCGGACGAGGAACCCGATCCTGCTGATCGGCGTTCGGCACGACCCCAGTACGCCCTACATCAACGCGGTGCGATCCGCGCGGCGCCTCGGAAACGCGGTCCTGCTCACCCTCAACGGCTACGGCCACGTCAGCTTCCACGATCCCAGCGCCTGCATCGACCGAGCACGGGTTGCCTATCTGGTCAAGCTGACCACGCCGCCGAAGGGCACCGTCTGCCAGGCGAGCAAGAAGCCGTTCACTCCAGGCTTCGGCTAGCCGAGCCGTTGCGGTGGCCGGAACAGGCCACCGCAACGACCAAGCGTGTGCCGGAGTGACCTTGCAGGCGGACTCGTTTGCCGTGTAAACCTCGATCGTGTATTCCACGGTGCCGCCGTTGCCCGCGACCTTGTACCAGATGTTTGCCGCGTACTGGACCCACCGAGCAGGCTGAAGCCGTATTTGAGCTCGAATGCGTTTTCGTGGCCGGGGTGCAGCACGGTTCCATCTGCCGGGCGCCCTTCGAAGTCCATCTTGTAATGGGTGCGGGACGCACACACGTAGGTGGGGACGCGCTTGACGGCTTCGAGGTGGAGAGCGTGGCTGCTGCTGTTGTTGTGGATCTTGGACCCGCGGCTGGCCGCGCCCGCCGGCCCGGTGATCAGCAGCGCGCCCGGCCACGGCGCAGGTCGGCACGAGCGCCAGCGTTCCTAGTGGCGTCCTCTTGTCACTCATCTTCTGGTGCCTTCATCGTTGGTTCGCGGCTCACCTATTTGGTTCGCCGACCAGTCCGGGTCACACGGTCCCGCGCGGCGGGGTGCGGACGTGGACGAGATAGCGGACTCTCGACCTCCCGATGCACCGGCTCGGATCGTGAGGTGTCCCCGGCTAAGCGTGCGGGGGTCACCGCACCTTGCTTCGGTAGACACACGACGCCTCGAGCATGACCATTCCCAACGGAGCCGGGTTGCCCTCGTGCAACACCGCCGTCAGCCGCCAAGTGAGCCGCTACAGACGCGCTATTCGCAAATTGGGATAGCTGGATCCGGAGCCCGCACGCCGCTCGGGCAAGCACACTCCTCCTCCCGTACACACCACAGCACCCGCCCCAACAGCGCTGCCGCAAGTTAATATTGTTCGTCCCGTGCGATGAATGCCACGAGCCCCGAACACACGAACGCGCTGGCGGACATCGTCTTACCCGACCACGACGGCCGCGAAGTCCGGATTGGGGATCTCTGGCGCGACGGTCCCGTTGCACTCGTGTGGCTGAGGCATTACGGGTGAACGTATTGCCGTGCGCACGCGGTGCAGTTGCACCGCGCCCGTGAGCAGTTCGAGGCCGCCGGCCTGGGCGTGGTGCTGATCGGCCAGGCCACGCCGCGCGACGCCGCCCGGTTCCGCGAGCGCCTGCACATCGACCTGCCGATCCTGGTCGACGAGCAGCGCATCACCTACGACGCCATCGGCGCCCGCCGCGGCGGCGTCGCCGAGCTGGTCGGGCCGAGGGTGGTGGCGAAGGGGTTGCTGGCCAGTGCGCGCAATCGGGTTCACCAGGGGATGACGGTCGGCTCGTCCACGCAGCTCGGCGGAGCGGTCGTCGTCAAGCCCGGCGGCGAGATCGCCTACAGGCACCTGGCCCGTGACGCCAGCGACAACGTCTCGCCCGAGGATCTCCTGGCCGCGGTGCGATGATCCGCGCGTGCCGCAGAGAGATCTGATCGCCCCGTTCGGGGGCACGGTGATCGCCATCGCCCACTCGGCGGACGAGAGCGTCCCGCCCGGCGCCGCAGTGATCGTGCTCGAGGCGATGAAGATGGAGCACGAGGTGATCAGCGAGAGCGGAGGGATCGTGCGCAGCGTCGAGGTGGCGATCGGGGACACCGTGGAGGAGGGCCAAAGGCTGGCCGTCCTGGCCGCCACCGACCCCGGGTCGCCCACCCCCACCCCGACCCACGGGCAGGACGCCGAACCACGCGAGGATCTCCACGCCGTCCAGCAGAGCCACGCCATCGGCCTGGATGCCGCCCGCCCCGAGGCGGTGCAAAAGCGCCACGACCGCGGCCGTCGCACCGCCCGCGAGAACCTGGCCGACCTCGTCGACCCCGGCACGTTCGTCGAGTACGGGCCGCTGATCTTCGCCGCCCAGGAGCGCCGGCGCTCGAGGCAGGAGCTGATCGAGCGCACGCCCGCCGATGGGCTCGTCGGCGGCGTCGCCGCCATCGACGGCACCCCGGCCGTCGTCATGTCCTACGACTACACGGTGCTCGCGGGCACCCAGGGGATGCGCAACCACCAGAAGAAGGACCGGCTGTTCGAGGTGGCCGAGCGCCGCCAGCTGCCCGTCGTGTTGTTCGCCGAGGGGGGCGGCGGCCGGCCCGGTGACGTCGACATGCCGATCGTCGCCGGCCTCGACTGCCGCGCCTTCAATCTGTTCGCCCGCCTGAGTGGTCTGGTGCCGCTGGTCGGGATCACCTCCGGGTACTGCTTCGCCGGCAACGCCGCCCTGCTCGGCTGCTGCGATGTGATCATCGCCACCGAGGACGCCAGCATCGGCATGGGCGGCCCGGCGATGATCGAGGGCGGGGGGCTCGGCACCCACGCGCCCGAGGACGTGGGCCCGATCGAGGTGCAGTCGGCCAACGGTGTCGTCGACCTCCGGGTCAGGGATGACGCCGAGGCGGTGGCAAATGCCAAGCGCTACCTGTCGTACTTCCGTGGCTGCACCGAGCCGGCCCCGCCCCGCGACCAGACCGCTCTGCGCAACCTCATCCCGACCAACCGCAAGCGGATCTACGACGTCCGCCGGGTCATCGACGCCCTGCTCGACGACGTGTTCGAGCTGCGCCGCGGCTTCGGGCTGGGCATGGTCACCGCGCTGGCCCGCGTGGAGGGCAATCCGCTGGGGGTGATCGCCAACGATCCCTCCCATCTGGGCGGCGCGATCGACGCGCACGGGGCCGACAAGTCCGTGCGCTTCATGCAGCTTTGCGACGCCTTCGACATCCCGCTCCTGTTCCTGTGCGACACACCGGGGTTCATGGTCGGACCGGCCGCCGAGCGAACGGCGACCGTGCGCCACTTCGCGCGGATGTTCGTCACCGGCGCCAACCTCCAGGTCGCCACCGGGACCGTTGTGCTGCGCAAGGGGTATGGCCTGGGGGCGCAGGCGATGGCGGCCGGCAGCTTCAAGGCACCGCTGTTCACCGTGGGCTGGCCAACCTCGGAGTTCGGCGCGATGGGCCTCGAGGGCGCTGTCCGGCTGGGGCTGCGGCGCGAGCTCGAGGCGATCGAGGACCCCGGCGAGCGCGAGCGGGCCTTCCAGGAAGCGGTCCAGGCGGCCTACGACCGTGGCCGGGGGATCAGCATGGCGCAGTACGGCGAGATCGATGACGTCATCGACCCCGCGGTGACGCGGGACTGGATCAGCACCCTGTTCGACAACCCACCCGCCGAGCGACCGCTGGCCAAGCGCCGTCCGTTCATCGACGCCTGGTAGTCAGTGGCCGGCCACGAGTGGTCGTCCCCAGTCAGGTCAGTCGCAGCGTCCGCAATCGCCGCGCAGGAGCACGTCGTGGCTTTGCACCTTGACGCCGAGCCTCTGGCGACAGCCGGTCGATCGCGTGCTCGAGCCCAGGATCGTCGAAAGCCACCAGCCGGCCGCACTGCTCACACACCAGGTGATGATGGTGGGCGCCGCCCGGCTGCGCGCGCTCGAATCGAGCCTGGCCATCGCCGACCTCGAGGCGCTCCACGAGCCCGTGCTCGATCAACAGGTCGAGGGCGCGGTAGATGGTGGCGCGGCCGGTGGGGCGGCCGCCGATCCTGAGTGCCTCGTCGATCTCAGCCACGCTCAGCGCGCATGGCTGGCTGGCCAGGAGGTCGATCACCCGCTCGCGCGCGCCGCCGCGCTTCACCCCCGCCCGGCCGAGGACAGCGTGCACGTGGTCGCTCCAGTCCATCGACAGGCAAGACTAGCGCCTCGATCCGGCCAGTGATAATGAGACTCATTCTCACGAATCTGGTAGTTTGGCTCCCCCGTGTCCGCCCGTACCGCCACCGCCGGCCTGCTCGTCGGGGCTGCCCTGGGTCTCGGAGCCTGCGGCTCGTCGACCCCGGCCACCGATCGCGGCGGCATCCGCATCATCGCGGCTGAGAACTTCTGGGGCAGCATCGCCGGGCAGCTGGCCGGTCCGCGGGGCACGGTCAAGAGCCTGATCACCAACCCCGGAGTCGATCCCCACTCCTACGAGCCGACGGCGGCCGACGCTCGCGCGCTGGCCACCGCGCAGCTGGTCATCGTCAATGGGCTCGACTACGACCCCTGGGCGCAGCGACTGCTGGACGCCAATCCGGTGCCGGGCCGGATCGTTATCAACATCGGCCATCTGCTCGGCCTGGGGGACGGCGAGAACCCGCACCGATGGTATGACCCGGCAAATGTGACCGCCGTGGCCGCCGCGATAACCGCCGACCTCGAGAGGCTCGACCCCCGTCACCGCACGGACCTGGCCAACCGAGGGCGGGAGTTCCAAGCCGTCGGCCTCGCCGCCTATCACCGTCTGATCACCTCGATCCGCGCGCGCTATGCGGGCACCCCGATCGGCGCCTCGGAGAGCATCTTCGCGCTGCTCGCGCCGGAGCTCGGGCTGCGGCTGATCACGCCGGCCAGCTTCATGAACGCGACCAGCGAGGGCACGGACGTGAGCGCTCAGGACGAACAGCGAACCGAGCAGCAGATCGCCTCGCGACAGATCCACGTGTGGGTCTTCAACTCGCAGAACGCGACACCGGCGATCCAGAACCTCAACACGCTGGCTCACCGGCGGCACATCCCGGTCGTGTCGGTGACCGAAACGCTGTCGCCGGCGACGGTCACCTTTCAGCGCTGGCAGGTCGAGCAGCTCACCCGGCTCGCCGGGGCGCTGAGGGCCAACCCATGACCGCGGCGGTCGAGCTCACCGACGCCGCCGTGCGGATCGCCGGCAGGCCGATCCTCCACGACGTTTCCCTGAGCCTCGAGCCGGGCGAGTTTCTGGCCGTCCTCGGTCCCAACGGCGCGGGGAAGTCAACGCTCATGCGGGCCATCCTCGGGCTCGTGCCGCTCACCGGTGGCCGCGTGAGCGTCCTCAGCCAAGCGCCCGCGCGCGCCCGTCCCGAGGTCGGCTACCTCCCCCAGCGGCGGAGCTTCGACGCAACCGCCCGCATCCGCGGAGTCGATCTCGTCCGGCTCGGCCTCGACGGGCAGCGCTGGGGTTTCCCGCTCGCCATCGGGCGGCGGTCGCCGGCCCGACGAGCGCGCGAGCGCGAGCGGGTGCAGCGTGTGATTGCCCTGCTCGACGCAGACCGGTACGCGACGCGGGCGATCGGCGAGCTGTCGGGCGGCGAGCAGCAGCGGCTGCTCATCGCCCAGGCGCTGGTCCGCAGCCCGCGGCTGCTGATCCTCGACGAGCCACTCGACAGCCTGGACATCCCCAACCAGGTCTCGATTGCCGCGCTGCTGCGCCGAATCTGCACCAGCGAGGAGGTGGCCGTGCTCCTCGTCGCCCACGATGTCAATCCGCTGCTCGGTTACCTCGACCGCGTGGCGTATTTGGGTGGCGGGCCCTGTGCGGGACGGTCGAGGAGGTCGTCACGGCGCCAAAGCTGAGCCACCTCTACGGGGCGCCGATCGAGGTCCTGCGCACCAGCGACGGCCGCCTGGTTGTCGTTGGACAACCCGAGGCCCCCCACCACCACGGCCACCGCCACGAGCCATGAACCCGAGCCTGTCGCTCAACCCCATCGATGACGTCAACCAGCTTCTGACGTTTCCGTTCATGGTCCACGCGCTCGAGGCCGGCACGATCGTCGCCGTGCTCGCCGCCGTGGTCGGCTGGTACATGGTGCTGCGCCGCCAGAGTTTCGCCGGGCACACGCTCTCGGTAATGGCGTTTCCCGGAGCGTCGGGAGCGGCGCTGGCGGGGATCCCCAGCGCCCTCGGCTACTACCTCGCGTGCGGCGTGGCGGCGCTGGCCATGAGCCGGACGCGCGGCGGGCGCCAGAGCGGCACCGAGACGGCGCTGATCGGCACGGTCCAGACCGTCGGCCTGGCCGCCGGGTACCTGTTTCTGTCGCTCAACCACGCCGTGCTCGGCGACGCCGAGAACCTCCTGTTCGGCACCTTCCTCGGCGTCACCGCGGGTCAGGTGCTCGGCCTGCTCGCCGTGGCCGCGGCGGCGCTCGTCGCGCTGGCGTTGATCGCCCGGCCGCTGCTCTTCGCCACCGTCGATCCCGACGTCGCGCAGGCCCGCGGGACCCCGGTCGGCCTGCTCGACGCCGGATTCCTCCTCATCCTGGCCGGAGCGGTTGCCGCCACCAGCCAGGTCACCGGGGCGCTGCTCGTGTTCGCGCTCCTTGTGACGCCGGCCGCGGCGGCCCAGCGGATCACCCTGCGCCCGTTGGCCGGACTGCTGCTCAGCGTCCTGTTCGCTCTGCTGATCGCCTGGCTCGGGCTGGGGATCGCCTACTTCTCGATCTACCCCGTCGGCTTCTACATGACCACGTTCGCCTTCGCGCTCTATGTGATCGTCCGCCTGTGGCGGAGGCGCGCCTGATGTTCGCGCACACGTTCGTCCGCAACGCCTACCTGGCCGGCACATTCATCTCGCTGGCCTGCGGCTGCGTGGGGTGGTTCGTGGTCCTTCGCGGGCAGGTGTTCGCCGGCGACGCGCTCAGCCACATCGCCTTCGTTGGGGCGATCGGCGCCGCGGTGCTCGGCCTCGACGAGCGGATTGGCCTGTTCGCGCTCACGCTGCTCGTCGCGGTGGCGATGTCGGCGCTCGGGAATCGCGCCCGGGCCGATGACGCCGAGATCGGAATCGTGCTGGCCTGGGTGCTCGGCATCGGAATCCTCCTGATCTCGTTGCTGGCCACGAGCAGCTCGGGGGGCAACGGGATCATCACCGCCAACACGCTGTTCGGGTCGATCTTCACTCTCACCAGCGGGGCCGCTCAGCTGGCCGCCGTGGTCGCCGCGGCGGTGGCCATCGCGGTGGCGGTGGCGTACCGGCCGTTGCTGCTCTCCACGCTCGATGCCGAGCTCGCGCTCGTCCGGGGCATCCCCGTCCGCCTGCTGGGGATGGCCTTTCTTGCCCTCCTAGCCGTGGCCACGGCGGAGACCACGCAGGCGGTCGGGGCGCTGCTGCTGGTCGGCCTCCTGGCCGCGCCCGCCGGCGCCGCGCACAAGCTGACGGTTGATCCGCAACGCGGGATCGCGCTGTCGGCCGCGCTCGCGCTGATTGCCATGTGGGCAGGTCTGGCGCTCAGCTACGCGATTCCCTCGCTCCCCCCCAGTAGCGCGATCATCGGTGTGGCGGCGGCGGAGTACGCCGCCGCCGCCCTGACGAGCAGACGAGGATGGCTGGTTCCAGGACGTTAGACTGGCTCCAGTGTACGCTTCCGTTCAGTATTACATGAAACGATGTTACATCGTTTGGTGTATCGTTGAATTCTAATCGGATGTCCTCCCCGCAGAACCTCGCCGAGCGCGGCATGACGATCGGCCTGCGCGCGCTCAACCGCCTCGCGGCCTCCGATCTGCTCGACCGGCTGGGACTCCGCGACCCGGCTGAGCGCCTCCTCCACGGGGCCTCGAAGACCACCGCCCGGACGGCCGCCCAGGCCGGTCGGACGTTCGCGGCCGCGCAGAAACTCTCTCGTCCCGCGCGTCAGCCGCGGGAGCGGCGGGATCAGTTCGACCTCACGCCGACTGAGGAGCAGCAGATGCTGACCGAGTCGGTCCGGGCCTTTGCCGACAGGGAACTTCGCCGCGCAGCCGCGCAGTCCGACTCCGACTGCGCCCGCGCCGCCTGAGCTTCTCGCCCGCGCCAACGAGCTCGGCCTGCCCCTGCTCGGTGTGCCCGACGAGCTCGGGGGCGCGGTCGAGCAGCGCTCGGCCGTGACCTCGGTGCTGATGAGCGAGGCACTGGCCCACGGCGATCTCGGCATCGCCGTCGCCTGTCTGGCGCCGGCGGGCGTGTCGACGGCGCTCGGACTGTGGGGCGACGCTGACCAGCAGGCCAGGATCCTGCCCGCGTTCGTCGGCGAGGACGTCCCGGCGGCCGCCCTGGCCGTGCTCGAGCCCCGGGCGCTTGCCAACCCGTTTGAGCTTCACACGCGCGCACGAGACACCGGCGCCATGGACCCGATGCGGCCTGGCGGGCCTGCCGACATACGCGGGCGACGCCGGCGCCGACGGGATCGGCGCCGCGGCCGCCGTGGCGGGTAGCCACGCCGCGGCGGCCAGAACGGCCACGAAGATTGCCGATCGAGCGTTCATCACAGCGGCTGATTTTGCCCACGGCGGCCGCCGTACGTCGCACATCACATCCGCGGCGATCTCAGAGCGCCGCGGCCTCGCGCCGCAGGACCTCCCAGGCCCGGGCCACGTCATCGGCGGTCGTGCTCATCTGGCCCACGGCCAGACGCAGCACGTAGCGCTCGTTCAGCACGGCGTGCGAGATGAAGATCTCTCCGCTGGCGTTGACGCGGCGCAGCAGTTCCCGATTGCTCTCGTCCGATCCGCGACGCCGAAAGCACACGACCGAGAAGTGCCGCGGGGCGCACAGCTCCCACTCGGGGTCTCCCGCCACCCAGCCCTCGAACCGCTGCGCCAGGGCGACGCCGCTGCGGATGTGAGCCTGAAGGCCGCTGCGTCCGTAGCAGCGCAGCACGGCCCAGAGCTTGAGCGACCGAAACCGGCGGCCCAGGACCGGGCCGTACTCGCTGAGGCTCAGCGCATCCTCGGCGTCGGGTGTGCGCAGGTACTCGGGGACCAGGCTGAACGCGCGGCGATAGTCCTGGGGCCGGCGGGTCCACAACAGCGAGCAGTCCATCGGCGTCAGCATCCATTTGTGCGCGTTGACGACGACCGAGTCGGCCCGCTCCACTCCCGCGAACGCCCACCGATGCTCGGGGCAGACCATGGCCGCGCCGGCGTAGGCGGCATCGACATGCAGCCACGCACCCGCATCGCTCGCCGCATCCGCCACCACCGCCACCTCATCCACGGCCGTCGACGCGGTCGTACCGACGGTGGCCACGATGACGGCGGCATCGGACAGGTCACCGATGGCGTCGGTGCGCATCCGGAACTGCCCGTCGACCGGAACCTTGCGGACCGACATGCCCAGCATCTGGGCAGCCTTGTCCACCGACGAATGGGCCTGCTCCGAGCACACGACAACATCGCGCCCGGTCACCGCCCGCGCGGCGATCACCGCCGTCAGCGTCGAGGTCGAGGCGGTGTCCTCGATGTGTCCGTGCCAGCCCTCCGGCAGGCCCAGGAGGTCGGCCGCCCAGCCGAGCACCACGCCTTCGAGCTCGGTCGAGGCCGGAGCGGTGCGCCACAGGAAGCCGATCGAGTTCAGGGTGGCCGAGAGCAGCTCGGCCAGGATGCCAGGCTCGGCGGCGCTGGAGGCGAAGTAGGCGAAGTACCGGGGGTGCTGCCAGTGGGTGACGCCGGGCATGAGGACGGTGTCGAGATCGCTCAGGACGTCAGCGAACGGCTCCGGCTCGTCGGGCGCGTGGGCCGGCAGCCGCGCGCGAATGTCCCCGGGCTGCACCTGCGCGAGCACGGGACGGTCGGCCACCGTGTCCAGATAGTTGGCCGCCCACTCGAGCGCGGCCGCCCCATCTGCCCGCAGATCGGTCAAAACTCGAACTTGACGCCCGTCAACTGCTCGGACACATCCCACAGCCGGCGCCAGGCCTCCTCGTCGTAGGCCCTGCCGGCCGCGGTGACGATGTGCGGATGGCCGCGCTGCTCCATGAACCCGTCCGGCCCGATGAACGATCCGCCGGGAATCTCCGCGACCGTTGCCGCGTACAGCGTGGGCAGCGCGCCCATGTCGGCGCTCTGAGCCACGACCTTGTTGGTCACCGCCATGATGCCCTTCTCATACCACGTCGCGGGCCCGGCAAACTGAAGGTTCGTGGCCGCGTAGCCGGGGTGCGCGGCCAGGCTCCTCAGCGTCGAGTCGGCGCCGGCGGCGCGGCGCTGGAGCTCGAAGCAGAACATCAGGTTGGCCAGCTTCGACTGTCCGTACCAGAGCCAGTTCTGGTAGTGCCGGTCCCCGCCCAGGTTGTCGAAGCGAATCTTGCCGATCCGGTGAGCCCCGCTCGACAGCGTGACCACCCGGGGTGCTTGAGCGGAGAGCAACCTTGGCAACAGCCGCCCGGTGAGCGCGAAATGCCCGAGGTGGTTGGTGCCGAACTGGCTCTCGAAGCCATCCTTGGTCATGCGGCGTGGCGGCGCCATCACGCCAGCGTTGTTGATCAGGAGATCGAGTTGCCCGTCGGTGGCCTGCGCGAACGCCCGCACCGAATCGAGGTCGGCCAGATCGAGGGGACGGACCTCGAGCTTCGCCTGGGGGACCTGCTCGCGGATCGTCCGCGCGGCCCGTTCGCCCTTGTCGGTGTTGCGGCACGCCATCACCACGCTCGCCCCCGACCGCGCCAGCTCACGCGCCGTGACCTGCCCCAGGCCGCTGTTGGCCCCGGTGACGACGGCCACGCGCCCGGTCTGGTCACGGATGTCCGCCGCTGTCCACTTAGAGCTCATCTGTTGCCGCTGCGCTGCGCGACCGAATCGCCATATGCCTTCGGTCGGAACTTCAACACCGGATCGTCGGAGCATTCGATCCCGTCCACGACCCGGCCCGGGTCGAAGACCAGGATGTCACCGCCGGTTTCGCGCTCGGTCTCGAGCCCGGTGATCTCCAGCGTCCCGGCGGCCACCCGTTCGCGGTCCTTCGGCCACGCCGAGGAGGGGTCGTTGACGTTGTCCCCCGGGGCGGCGATCTGGAGCTCGAGCGTGAAGCGGACCGGGCTCTGCTTGACCCGCTCGATGATCTCGTCGTGGAGGTAGTCGCGCCCGCGTCGCCTGGCTTCGCGCGGGCTGATGCGCTGATCGCCGGCCTCCGGATCGAGCGTGTAGCGGACGTAGCGCTCGCTGCCGTCGGCGGCGATGAAGCGATAGGCATGGATCGCGTAGTAGCGGCAGGTCGCGTAGCTGGCCGGTGGCCGCAGTGCGGGCAGGTTGGGCGGCAGCTTGGCGATCGCCTCCGGGTGCCGGGCGAGGAACGCCGGGAGCTTCCAGGCCATGGCCGGTCCGAGCTTCTGCGCCACCAGCAGCTCCAGAAACGCCTCGGGCGTGCGCACCGGGAACCGCGGCGCGCTCTGGGCGACGATGTCCGTCCGCGACCCGTCGGGGAGATACATCTTGATCGCCAGGCCGCGGACATCCGGCGCGTAATCGGGCACATCGGGGTTCCCGCCGCCGTTGGACATGCGCACCGTGGCCGGCACGGGCTCGCCCTGCATGTGCGCAGCCCGGGTCAGGTGCGAGGCGTAGGGGGTGGCGGTGAATGTGCCCTTGAGCAGGAGGCCCTTGGCGTGCAGGACGCGATAGCCCGGATGTGTCCCGAACACCTCGTGGGCGGCCTGGGTGGACTGCTCCGGCGTGGCGCTCATGCCCTCACCTCGAAGCTGATGCCGGCCTGGATCAGCCGATCGATCAGCGGCTGCCCCATGGCCACCGCCGGCGTCAGCTGACCCGCCAGCGCGGGCAGGTCGTCGTGGGCCAGGCACAGGGCGGACTGGGCCAGCATCTTCGATGTCTCGCCGTAGCCCGGGTCCCCGC
The DNA here is from genome assembly GCA_963749545.1 of uncultured Solirubrobacterales bacterium. Lineage (GTDB taxonomy): Bacteria > Actinomycetota > Thermoleophilia > Solirubrobacterales > Solirubrobacteraceae > Palsa-465. The sequence continues at coordinate 483,446 of CAVVNG010000018.1, read as the reverse complement.
CGTTGACCTCGGTGGTCACGAGGCGCCCGCCGCCCGTCCCGACCAGGCGCACGCGGAACCACGACTTCTCGCGTTGCTGGGGAGTCGGCCCCTCGCCGGGGTCCTTGAACCTCAGGAGGAGCTCGCGCGTCGGCGGCAGCTGCGCGAGGGCCACGACGGCTCCCGCCCCTACCGTGGCGCCCACCAGGACCGGCAGGCTCCCGAGTACGAGGTAGTGGCTGTACGTGAACTTCGGTCCGTAGCGGTCCAGGGCGCGGGCGGAGCGCAGCACTGTCACTGGATCGATGGTGGGAAACGGAGCCACCCACCCGTCGATGGGATCGCGGTGGGGCTTACCCGGCCGGCCCTTGACCTGTCGGCCGTTCGCTGACGCTTCCCGCCGGCGGCGCTCCCGCCCGACCCGCGAAGCCTCGCGCAGGCGGCCGGCGATCTCGATCGCCGAGTGATAGGTCCCGCCCGAGAACGTCCCGCCGACGCGCACGAAGCACTGGACATCGACCGGCACATCCTCGGGGAGCTGCAAGACGGTGAACAGCGTGCCGAGGTCGTATGGGAGCGAGTCGAAGCCGCACGAATGGACGATCCGGGCACCGCTGGCCTGTGCCGTCTCGTGGTAGGCGAGCCACATCCGGTCGGCGAACTCGGGCTCCCCGGTCAGGTCGACGTAATCGGTCCCGGCCTGCGCACACGCGGCGAGCACCGGCTCGCCGTACTTGATGTAGGGCCCCACGGTCGTGATCACGACCCTGGTCGACTCGGCCAGGCCGCGCATCGATGCCGCGTCCTCGATGGCAGCGTTCAGCACCGGCAGCTCGGCGCACTCCGGGTTGACCACGGCCAAACGCCGCCTCACCGTTTCGAGCTTCTGGCGGTTGCGGCCGGCGATCGCCCACCGGGTGCCCGGATCGGCATGCGCGGCGAGATACTCGGCCGTCAACGCGCCGGTGAACCCGGTGGCGCCGAAGACGACGATGTCGTGCGCGCGGTCAGGCATCGAGCTCTTTGGCGATCCTCAACGCCTCGTCCGGCGCCACTCCGGCCTTCGCCGCCACCCAGCAGGCGACGGGCGCGGCCACGCGCTCGGAGGAGTGGGCCGCCTCGCCGGCCAGGTCGAGCAGCACCTTGAACTCCTCGGTGCTGGGAGGATCGGTCCCGAGCTTCTCTGCGTATGCGGCCAGCCACTCGCGCGCGTTCATGAGCCGGGCCGGACTCTAGCTTGCCCACGTTTTCGCAGATGTTCAGCCTCGATCCGGCCCAGCTGGGTGACCGGCTCCTCGTCGAAGATCACCTCGCGCCCGATCCGGTACCAGTTGTTGGTCGCCTGCAGCTGGCAGAGGATGCCGAGCACGAGCCCGAAGGCGCGGAGGGTGACGATCTGGTTGGCCGGCAGGCGCAGCTCGCCGAAGCCGGAGCGCATGTCGCCGTGCTCGAGCATGATCTCGATGACGTCCTGCGGGGTCAGCCGCACCTGACGGTCCTCGAGGAACCACCACGTGGCGGCCCGGTACTTCTCCATCAGCGGCTCGACGAGCTCGCGCCGGCGCTTGGAGATGATGCCCTGTTCGACGGTCAGCTCGAACAGCCGCTCGGCGTCCTGGGCATAGCAGGCCTTGAGAATGTCGAGCTGATCGTTGACGTCCTCGGGGGTCTGGCGCTTGAAGAACCCGAAGTCGATGAACGCCACCCGCCCGTCGGCCATGAACACCGAGTTGCCCGGATGGGGATCGCCGTTGAGCAGCAGGTGGCGGTAGGGGCCATTGACGTAGAAGCGGAACAGGATCTCGCTCCACCGCGACCGCTCGGTGTCCTCGTCGCCGCGGATGTCGGTGAACCTCCGCCCCTCGACGTACTCGGTGACGATGACCCGCTCGCGGCACAGCTCGGTGATCACGCCGGGCACGACGATAAACGGGTGGTCGCGATACTCGCGCGCGAGCGCCCGGTGGTTTGCCGCCTCGAGCTCGTAGTCGAGCTCCTCGGTGACCCGCTCGGTGATCTCCTCGGCGATCTCCTTGGTGTCGAGGCCCGGCGCGAACCGCGCGGCCAGTCGGAGCACGAGGCCCAGGTTCTTCAGGTCGGCGGCCACGACATTGTTGATCCCCGGGTACTGGACCTTGACCGCAACCTCGCGGCCGTCGTGGATGCGGGCCCGGTACACCTGCCCGATCGAGGCGGCGGCGATGGCCTCGGGGTCGAAATCGGCAAACGCGGTCCGCAGCGGTTCCCCCAAGTCCTGCTCGATCACCCGCTGCATGTCCTTGAACGGCACGCTCGGGGCCATCGCCTGCAGTTTCGCCAGCTTGGCCTGGAACTCGTCGCGATACGGCTCCGGCACCATCCCCGGGTCGAGCACCGACAGCGTCTGACCCACCTTCATCGCGGCACCCTTCATCCCTCCGAGGACGTTGACGATCCGGTCGGCGGTCTGGAGCGCCTGACGGCCCAGCGCCTCCTCCGCGTCCTCATCCGAGCGCACCGTGTTGGCCGCGCGCGTCCCGAGCTGACGGGCGGCGGCGCCGACGGCCATCGTGCCGATGCGCGTGGCGCGGCCAAGGCGGGATCGGTTCAGCGGGCTATCGGGCATTCAGCGCGTCTGGTCGCGCCGCGCGGAGTGAGCCAAGTGTCATTTGTCGCCATATGTTGATCAAATGAACGCCTGGCTACAGCCGGGGCGGCTAATTGGCACAATGCCAACAGTACATGGAATGTGAATCACCGCGCGGCGGTCGTCCGCCGCTCACTGACAACATGCGCGCGCTCCCTCCTTCAACGAAAGGCAACGACACATGACAGTCCTCGACGGCAAGGTGGCCATCGTCACCGGTTCGGCGCGCGGCATCGGCCGCGCCACCGCCGAATTGCTCTCCGAGCAGGGCGCAAAGGTGCTCATCAACGACCTCGACGGCGACATCGCGGAGCAGACCGCCTCGGAGATCGCCGGGGACACGCTCGTCTTCGCCGGCGACCTGACCAAGCCCGGCGTCCCCGACGAGCTCGTGCAGAAGGTGATCGACGAGTGGGGCCAGGTCGACATCCTGGTCAACAACGCCGGCTACACGCTCGATGCGCCGATCCACAAGATGAGCGACGAGTGGTTCCAGCGGATGCTCGACATCCACTCGATCGTTCCCTTCCGGATGTGCCGCGCCGTCGCCCCCCACATGCGCGAGCCGGCCAAGAAGGAGCGTGAGCAGGGGCGCGAGGTGTTCCGCAAGATCGTCAACGTCTCCTCGATCTCGGGCACGATGGGCAACGCCGGCCAGGCCAACTACTCCTCGGGCAAGGCCGCCGTCACCGGCCTGACCAGGACGCTGGCCAAGGAGTGGGGCCAGTTCAAGGTCAATGTCAACGCCGTGGCCTTCGGCTACATCGAGACCCGCCTGACCGCCTCCAAGGAAGACTCCAACACGATGCAGATCGACGGCGAGACCGTGCAGCTCGGCATCCCCGACCAGCTCCGCGGCATGGCGCCGATGCTGATTCCGCTCGGCCGCCCCGGCACGCCCCAGGAGGCCGCCGGCGGCGTCTTCCTCCTCTGCTCGCCCTGGGCCAACTTCGTCCACGGCCAGGTCCTCAACATCACCGGCGGGCAGTTCAGCGGCATGACGATGTAGGGGGTCGGTAGCCGGATGACGTGGGCGCCGAGCAGTCCGGCGAGGCCGGATGCCCGAGCGCTCGGCGCGCACGGCGCGGCCGGACACCACCCAGCCGCGCCGCCGGCGGGCTTATTGGCAGAGTGCCAATTTCTGCTAGCCTCGATCGCGGCGAGCGTCGAAACCAACGGTCATGGCCCCAGCCTCCTCCCCCACCCCACGCTGGCAACGGCTCGACCATGACGAGCGACGGCGGCAGATCTTCTCGTGCGCGCGCCAGCTGTTCTCGGAGCGCACCTACGCCTCGGTCAGCACCTCGGAGATCGCCCAGCAGGCCGGCGTGGCCCGCGGACTGCTGCACCACTACTTCGGCACCAAGCGCGACCTGTACCTCGAGGTCGTCCGCGAGCTGGTGCGGATGCCGTCCAACCCGGTTCCGCTGCGCTCGCCCGGGCAAGGGATCGAGACCGTCATCGATGAGAGCGTCGACCGCTGGCTCACCATGCTCGAGCGCAATCGCGGCACCTGGCTGGCGGCTATCGGCGCCCGCGGCCTCGGCCACGATCCCGAGGTTGAGCAGATCCTCGATCAGGCCCGGGAGCAGGCGTCCGACCGGCTGATCGAGGCACTTCAGACCTACGAGGCCGCCCAGGCGCCGCCCGAGCTGCGCGCCGCCGTCCGCGCCTACGCCGGGTTCGCTGAAGCGGCCAGCGTCGAGTGGCTGCAGCGCCAGCGGTTGACCCGCGAGCAGACCCAGACGCTGCTCGTCCAAGGCTTCTTCAGCATCGTCCGCGACGTGCTCGGAGCCGTCCAGCGGACGACCCATCAGAACACCAACAGGAGCACGAGATGAACAAGACCTACGTGGTCGGCGTCGGGATGACCAAGTTCGACAAGCCCGGCACCAAGGAGGGCGACTACCCGGACTGGGCCAAGGAGGCGGGGCAGAAGGCGCTCGACGATGCCGGCATCCCCTACGGCGCGGTCGAGCAGGCCTACGCCGGCTACGTGTACGGCGACTCGAGCTACGGGCAGCGCGCGGTGTACGAGCTCGGCCTGACCGGGATCCCGGTGCTCAACGTCAACAACAACTGCTCGACCGGTTCGAGCGCGCTGATGCTCGCGCGCCAGGCGGTCAAGGGGGGTCTGGTCGACTGCGCGCTGGCCATCGGCTTCGAGAAGATGGAGCGCGGCTCGCTCGGCATGAAGTACACCGACCGCACGCCGGCGCTGGACAAGCACATGACGCGCATGTTCCAGATCCGCGATCCCGAGTCCTCGCCGTTCGCGCCGCAGATGTTCGGCAACGCCGGGCGCGACCACATGGACAAGTACGGCTCCAAGCCCGAGCACTACGCGTGGATCGGATGGAAGAACCACAAGCATTCGACCAACAACCCCTACGCCCAGTTCCAGACCGAGTACACGCTCCAGGAGATCAAGGACGCGCCGATCATCCACGAGCCCCTGACCAAGCTGCAGTGCTCGCCAACCTCCGACGGCGCCGCCGCCGCGATCGTGGTCTCCGAGCGCTTCGTCGATGAGCACGACCTGTGGGATCAGGCCATCGAGATCGCCGGGCAGGCCATGGTCACCGACCTGAGCTCGAGCTTCGACGAGAGCGCCGACTGCATCAGCATCGTCGGCTACGACATGAGCAGGGAGGCGGCCCGGCGGGCCTACGAGGAGGCCGGCGTCGGCCCCCAGGACGTGCAGGTCATCGAACTCCACGACTGCTTCAGCGCCAACGAGCTGATCACCTACGAGGCGCTCGGGCTGGCCCCCGAGGGCGAGGGTCACAAGCTCATCGACAGGCAGGCCACCACCTACGGCGGGGACGGACCGGTGGTCAATCCGAGCGGCGGCCTGATCTCCAAAGGCCATCCGCTGGGCGCGACCGGACTGGCGCAGTGCTCGGAGCTGAACTGGCAACTCCGCGGCCAGGCCGACAACCGGCAGGTCGACAACGTTAAAGTCGCTCTGCAACACAACATTGGTCTGGGCGGCGCCGCCGTCGTCAGCATCTACAGAAAGGCCGCGTAGCAATGGCGACCACAACTGAGCAGAAGACAAACGGAACCCCGGGCAGCGCAGACTCGATCGTCGTCGAGAACCCGGCCACCGGCGAGGTGATCGCCACCCTGGCCGCGTGTTCGCCCGAGCAGCTCTCGGAGATGGCCGCGCGCGCACGAAACGCGCAGCCCGGCTGGGCGGCCCTCGGTTTCGAGGGACGCGGCCGGATCCTCAAGCGGATGCAGAAGTGGGTGCTCGACAACGCCGACCGCTTCCTCGACACGCTCGTCTCCGAGACCGGCAAGACCCGCGAGGATGCCGTGCTGGCCGAGCTCGGGTACGCGGCCAACGCGTTCGGCTTCTGGGCCAAGCATGCCGCCAAGTACCTGGCCGACGAGAAGGTCAGAACGACCAACCCACTCCTGGTCGGGCGCAAGGTCATCGTGCGCTACGAGCCTGTCGGGCTGGTCGGCGTGATCGGGCCCTGGAACTACCCGTTCACGAACACGATCGGCGACGCGATCCCGGCTCTGGCCGCGGGCAACGCGGTGATCGTCAAGCCGAGCAGCGTGACGCCGCTCACCTCGCTGTTGATCGAGGAGGGCTTCCAGGCCTGCGGCATCCCCGACGACGTCTTCCAGGTCGCCGTCGGGCGCGGCGGCCTCGGCAGCACGCTGATCGATGAGGTCGATTCGGTCATGTTCACCGGCTCCACCGAGACGGGCAAATCCGTGATGGAGCGCGCGGCCAGAACGCTGACCCCGGTGTCACTCGAGCTCGGCGGCAAGGACCCGATGATCGTGCTCGCCGACGCCGATCTCGATCGCGCGGCCAATGCCGCCGTGTTCTGGTCGATGCAGAACGGCGGCCAGACGTGTATCTCGATCGAGCGGGTGTACGTGGAGGAGCCGATCTACGACCGCTTCACCGCGCTCGTGGCCGACAAGGCCCGCGATCTGCGCCAGGGCATCCCCGGTGATTTCGGCAGCGTCGACGTCGGCTCGTTCATCAACCCGCCGCAGGTCGACATCGTCGAGGCGCATGTCAAGGACGCCGTGGACAAGGGCGCGAGGGTGCTGGCCGGTGGTCACCGCGGCACGGGTACCGGGACGTTCTACGAGCCGACCGTTCTCACCGACGTGACTCACGACATGGAGTGCATGCGCGAGGAGACCTTCGGTCCGACCCTGCCGATCATGAAGGTGGCCGACGCCGACGAGGCGATCCGCCTGGCCAACGACACGCCTTATGGCCTCCAGGCGTCGGTGTACACCAAGGACATCGTCAAGGGCGAGGCGGTGGCGCGGCGGATTCAGGCCGGCGCCGTGGTCGTCAACGACACGTCGGCGAACTACATCGCCCTCGAGGCCCCGATGGGCGGCTGGAAGACCTCGGGTCTGGGCGTGCGCCACGGGCCGGAGGGGATTCGCAAGTACACCAAGCGCCAGACGATCCTGCTCACGCGGTTCGCGCTCAAGAAGGACCTCTACATGTTCCCGTACCGGGCCGGCACCTCGAAGGCGCTGCTGCGCGTGTTGAAGCTGATCTACGGGCGCGGCAAGCGGGACTGACCGACCAGAACCAACGACTTCAGCTCCGCGGCGTCGCGCCGGGCGGCCCACAGCAACGGCTCGCCGACACCTTCCCCAGCCAGCCGTTCCCGAAGCCGCCCGCCGCCCAAAGCCGCGGGACGGAACGCGAAAGAAAGACTCAGCTAACCACAGCCGCCCCGGGCCGCTCGCGCTCCTGGGCCGCGTACTGCCGCAGCTGTTCGAACCGGATGATGTTGCCGCCGGCCCCCCAGTTGCCCTCGGGAACCTCGCTGATGAGCACCCACACGCGCAGGCCGTCCGCCTCCGACAGGCCCGCGGCGCTCGACACCACCCGGGTGGCCTCGGTGACCAGTTCCTGCTTGCGGCGCTCGGACAGCGCACCGGCCGGGACGGTGACGCCGACCCGGAACGTGGGCTCGCTGACCGGACGGCCGGCGGCCAGCACCTCGGCAGGCTCGTGCACGAACGTCCACGTGATGTTGCGGAAGAACTCGGTGTCCGGGGCCCGCTCGGCGCGGAGCAGCACGGTGGTGAGCTCGTCGACCAGCGCGGTCCGCTCGTCGGGGGTGAACGTTCCGGCCGGATAGGTGAGGTCGATGATCGGCATTCGCGGCGGCTCCTCGAGTTGTCGTTATGACGGGCATCATAACGGTACTATGATGTGCATCATAGTCAAGCCGGCATCGACAAGCGCCAACACGACCGACCCCACGCCGCGCGAGCGGATGATCCGCAGCGCGGCGATTCTGATGCGGGCGCGCGGCATCGAGGCGACCTCGTTCGCGGAGGTGCTCGCCCACTCCAGGGCACCCCGCGGGTCGATCTACCACCACTTCCCCGGCGGCAAGGCGCAGCTGATCGAGGAGGCGACGCGCTACGCCGGCGACTTCACCGCCTCGGGCCTGGCCGCCGCGCTCGACGACGACGATCCCCTGGCCTCGATCCATGCCTTCACCTCGGGTTGGATCGAGATCCTGCGCGGCAGCGAATTCGCCGACGGCTGCCCGGTGGTCGCGGCCACGCTCGAGGGGGACCGCTCGCCGCGAGCCCGCGACGCGGCGGCGGCGGCGTTCGCCAGCTGGGAGGACATTCTCACCCGTGCGTTCGCGCGCCACATCGGCCCGGAGGCGCGGGCCCGCTCGCTGGCCACGATCTCGATCGCCGCGATCGAGGGCGCGGTCGTACTGGCCCGGGCCACGCGGTCGGTCGGGCCGCTCGAGCGGGTGGCCGTCGAACTCGAGTGGCTGATCGAAGCCGCGGTGACCAGCTAGCCCACTGCGGCCACCTGGCGCTACAACCCCAGCGTCTTGCCGATGATGTCGCGCTGGATCTCGCTGGTACCGCCGTAGATCGTCGTCACGACCGCGGTACGGACCTGGCGCTCCATGTCGTACTCCACCGCGTACCCGTAGCCGCCCATCATCTGCAGCGCCTCGAGCGTCATGCGCTTGGCCATCTCGGTTGCCTTGAGCTTGGCCATCGAGGCCTCGCGGGGAAACAGCGCGCCCGGGTTGGCGTCCACGCGCGCGGCGCAGTCGTACACGAGCAGCCGCGTCGCCTCGAGGTCGGTGGCCAGGTCGGCGATCCGGTGCTTGAGCGCCTGGAAGCTGCCGATCGGGCGGCCGAACTGCCGGCGCTCCTTGACGTAGGCCAGGACGTCGTCGAAGGCGCGCTGGGCCATGCCGAGGGACTGGGCGGCGATGATCAGGCGCTCGTTGTTGAGCCCGGTCATCAGCTGCATCCACGCCTCGTCCTGGCGGCCGATGAGACGCTGCGCCGGGACCTCGCAGTCGGTGAAGAACAGATCGTTGACCTCGCGGCCGCCCATGGTCTCGATGCCGAGGATCTCGAGCCCGTCGCTGTCGCTCGGGACCGAGAGCATCGTCAGCCCCTCGTGCTTGTTATCGGTCCGCGTGGTCCGGCAGACGAGCAGGATGTGGTCGGCGGCGTGGGCACCGGTGATCCATGTCTTCTGACCGTTGATCACGTAGCCGCCGTTGGAGCGCTCGGCCCGGCACTGGAGGTTGCCGACGTCCGATCCGGCCTCGGGCTCGGACATCGCGATCGCCTCCACCCGCCCGCGTGTCACTCCGCCGAGGATCTCGTGCTTGAGCTCCTCGTCGCCGAAGCGCTCGACGGCACCGACCGTGATCATGCTGACGCCGTGAAACGCGATCGGGATCAATCCCCGCGTCGTCTCCTCGAACAGCAGGCACATGTCGACCGCACCGCCGCCCGCGCCGCCGTAGGTCTCCGGGATCGCCACGCCGAGCCAGCCGAGATCGCCCAGCCGCTCGTACACCTGCTGGTTGTGGGGCTCGCGGCCGCTGTCGGTCAGGGCGTCGCGCTGCTCGCGGGTGCCGCACTCCCGCTGCGCGAAGTCGCGGATCGCCTCGACGAACGCCCGCTGCTCGTCGGTCAACGTCTGGATGCTCATGGCTCTCTCCGGAATCGGTGTCCGGCCGATGGTAACTGGCGTGTTGCCAACAACACCTGGTATGCGGGGAAGCGGGCTTCCGATCGACGATGAGAAGGTGCTTAGAGACCTGGCCAACTCGGTACTGGCGGGAGCGCCGCGCACTTAAGCTTCACTTCATCGGAGTGCTTGATGCTCATCCGCGATGCAGACGCCCAACGTGACACACCCGCGAGCAAACCGTCCCCGCGCATACAGCGCTGACGCGGGCGTGTCGCTGCCCTTCCCGGCAGGCGCGGGGTTACACGAGGCGCCCGACGCCCGAAGTGCCGTGATCCACCGGTTGGCACCGAGCAACCCGGATCCGCCACGAAGGATCAAGGACCGGTAAGTGCAGACAGGTCCCCGCTGGCCCGGCGATCAGTCCCGGGGCCCGAGTCACACGCGCGCGCCCAGGGGTCTCTGGGGCCGGCGCAATTTCCGTCTTGCCGTTGTGCTGCTGGCTATCGCCAGCGTCGCGGCGGGCCTGGCCAACGCCTCGCAGAACGACGCCCCGAAGTCGGCCACCATCAAGCCGGCCCACATCGACAAGCCGCCGCGCCCCGCGCCCCGGATCCACATCGCGCACCGGCACCGGTCTGCAGACACGCGGCCGAACGTCGTCTTCGTACTCACCGATGACCTGTCGATGGACCTGCTGCGGTTCATGCCGCATGTGCAGCAGATGGAGCGCCAGGGCCTGCGATTCTCGGACTACTTCGTCTCGGACTCGCTGTGCTGTCCCTCGCGGGCGTCGATCTTCACCGGCAACTTCCCGCACGACACGCACGTGTTCAGCAATGTCGGACCCGAGGGGGGTTTCCGCGAGTTCTTCCAACACGGAGAGCAATACCAGACATTCGCCACCGCGCTGGCGCGAGCCGGCTACCGCACGGCGATGATGGGCAAGTACCTCAACGGCTACCTGGATGTGCGGGGCGCGGCCAGCGACGGCGCCGCTCCTTCGGCCGTCGCGCCGAGCTATGTCCCTCCGGACTGGAGTCAATGGGACGTGGCGGGCTACGGGTATCCCGAGTACAACTATCTGCTCAACCACGACGGTGCACTGCAGTACTACGGCCACCAGCGCTCGGACTACCTGACCGACGTGCTGGCCCGCAACGGGACCAACTTCATCAACCGGGCCGCGGCGGCGGGATCGCCGTTCTTCCTCGAGCTGGCCACCTTCGCGCCGCATCGACCCTACGTTCCCGCCGCGCAGGACCTCCAGGACTTCCCCGGGCTTAAGGCACCCGAGCCGCCGAGCTTCAACCGCCTACCCACGCACGCGCCACGGTGGCTCGCCCACCACCCCCGGCTGACCCCGGACCAGATCGACCGCATCAACACCGTGTTCCGGCGCCGAGCGCAATCGGTCCAGGCGGTCGACCGGATGATCGGAGCGATCGAGCACACGCTGGCCGCCGATGGCCTCAGCCGCAACACCTACCTCGTGTTCAGCTCCGACAACGGCCTGCACACTGGCGAGTACCGCCTGCTGCCAGGCAAGCTGACCGCGTTCGACACCGACATCCGCGTGCCCCTGGTCGTCGTCGGCCCGGGGGTTCCCAGGGACGCCAAGACGACCGCCATGGCCGAGAACATCGATCTGGCCAAGACGTTCTCCCAGATCGGGGGCACGACGATGCCGGGCGACGGGCACAGCCTGCTGCCCCTGCTGCGCGGACGGCACCCGTCCAACTGGCGCAACGCCGTGCTGATCGAACATCACGGGCCCAAGTCCTCGGTCAACGATCCCGACTTCCAGCAACCCGCCAGCGGCGACCCGACCACCTACGAGGCACTGCGCACCCACGGCTACCTCTACGTCGAGTACACCGACGGTGAGCGCGAGCTGTACAACCTGCGCCGCGACCCCTTCGAGCTGCACAACCTGGCGCCATTCACGCCGCCGGTTGTTCTCGAGCAACTGCATCTCGACCTGCTGGCGATCGAGAACTGCCACACGGGCGTGAGCTGCTGGGCGGCCATGCACGTGGCGCCGCTATCGAACTCGTTGCGGCGGCGCCATCGCCACCGCCATCGCCGTTAGCGATCCTGGTCCAGCAGCAGTGCGAGCGTCGGGCAGGCGTCGGCGGCCTTCCGGGCCAGTCCGGCTAGCTCGGGTGGGACCTCGGGCTCGTCGATGATCGGGTAGCCCCAATCGTCGAGCCGGATCAGCTCGGGCAACAGCTCGGCGCACAGGCCGTGGGCCTCGCACATGATCGGGTTGACGCGCAGCCGGGCGCTCATCGCGAGCTGCTCCTGGCCCTGGTCCCGGCGACCCTGCCTCCGGCCGACGGCACGGGTAGCCCCGCCGCTCTTGCCCCGCATCGTGAGCGCCGGTGCCAATCGATCTCATCGCCGAACACGTTGAGGGCGCTCTCGACGAACCGCGCGGCGCCATCGGGGTGATGGCACGCCCCCCGCCCGCGGATCTCGGAGGTCCACCGCAACACGCGGTCGAACTCACGCTCGTGCGCGATGCCGTCCGCCATCGCCGAGACAGCGTCGGCAATCGCTCGCAGGCCATACACGCATGGGCCGCACTGGCCCGCCGACTGGTCGGCCAGGTAGTTGATCACCCGCATGCTCTCGTGCAGGCCGCACGAGCTCTCCCCCAGGGCAATCAGCACGCCCGATCCCAGCGAGCAGCCCACCGAGCGCAGCTCCTCGCGAGCCAGGCGCAGCGCAGACGCGCGCCGCGAGTCGACCCAGGTGCCGAAGTAACCGCCGACGAGCAGGGCTTGGAGTGGTTCGGTCGAGCCGCCGGCGGCGGCCAGAAGGTCGGTCATGGGAGTGCCGAAGGCAAGCTCGTACACGCCCGGGGCGGCCACCGCTCCGGAGATCGTGACCAGCGCCGACCCCGGGTCGGCCTCGGTGCCGAGCTCGCGGTACCAGCGATCGCCGTAGCGGGCGACGAGGGCGATCTGGGCCAGCGTCTCGGGATTCTGGACCAGCGTCGGTCGGCCGTGATAGCCGCGCTGGAACGGGCGCGGGGGCACGAATGTCGGCGCCGATAGCCCGCCGTTCAGATATTGGACGACGGCGCTCTCCTCCCCCACCACGTACCCCTCGGGCGCAGCGACGAGATGGAAGCTGACGCCGTCGCGCCCGCGCGTCGCGATTGCCTCGTCAAGCGCCCGCAGCGACCGGACGGCCGTCTCGCCGACCTTGACCAGCGCCTCGCTCGCCCCGATCGCCCGCGCGGCCAGGGCGGCCCCGTCGAGCACGAGGTGCGGCAGCCGGGTCAGGAGCAGACGGTCCTTGGCGCTCGCCGGCTCGGTCTCGCTGCCGTTGACGATCAGTGCGGTCCCGCGACGGGCCGCGGCCACCGCGCGCAACTTGCGGGCGGTGGGAAAGTCGGCTCCCCCGCGCCCGCGCAGCCCGCTGCGCTCGACCGCCTCGATCAGCTCGCGGGGCGCGGGGCGCGGCAGCCGGCCGTGGATACGTTCGTGCTCGGCCAGCGGCATCATCGCGCCGCTGTCATCCAGCCCAAACAGCAGCCGGGGCAGCCCGGCCGGAGCCTCGGTGGTGACGCTCACGAGTGCACCGTCCGGCACACTAGGGACCCCCCGTCGTCGCGTGCAGGGTGCCGGACACCGCGTCATCGGCGGTGTCTATGTCGAGGTCAGCGCGGAGCTGGAGCGTCGAACCGTCGCTCCCCGCGACGTGGGCAACGAGGTGCCCTCCCTGGAGAAACACGACCTTGCCCTCCATCACCGAGGGCAACCCACGGGCCAGGAGGTCGACCTGGCTGCCGGCCAGCGAGAGCCCGCCGCCGGCCACCGGCGTGCCGGCCAAGCGCACCCGCAGCCGTCCGCGGGCACCGCCACTGACTCGCAGGGCGAGATCGACAATCGCCCCGTTGGATGCGGCGTGCTGGGTGACGTGGCCGTGGAGGTCGGCCGAGAACGGCGCGCGCAGGGTTGACGCGGTCGTGCTCCGCGCCGAGGTGGAGGCGGTCCTCACCCGCGCCGAGGTGGCCACCGGGCTGAAGTTGTGAGAGAGCAGGCTGGGCGGGGTGCCGGCGCGCCGGGACCAATGCGGCTGCAGTGGTCCGATGACGGTGAAGAACGCGATGGCCAGCGGAGTGGCAATGCTCAGCAGCACGACCGGTGCGCGCACCGTCTCGGAGTCGTCCGCACGGGCAATCCGCACGAACACGGCGGCGACCACGGCGGCGACGCAGGCCGCGGTCAGCGCCAGCATCCACCACAGCTTCGTGTCGCTGCCCGTGCCCAGGCCGTGAAAGACGGCGATCGGCCAGCTGGCGTAGGCGAGCCAGTGGATCGCCCGCCACGATCGGTAGCCCAGGCGCCGGCGCATCAGGCTCGTGATCACCAGAGCCAGGAGGAGGTCAAACGACAGCGCGCCGAGACCCATCCACAGAGGTCGGTAGGCGGAGGCGAACGGGATCACGGCGTCGGTCAGCTTGATTGGGGCAAAGCCATCGAGCACGCTGGTGACGATGTGCAGTGCCAGCAGCGCCAGCACGAGCAGCGAGACATCGCGGTGCAGCGAGTCGATCGCGAAGCGCGGCCAGCGCGGAGCGGTGAAGCGCAACGAGCCGAGGATCCCGAGGACCACGCTCGCGGTGAGCAGAACGAGAGCCACGGCTCCGGTGCCCCGGGCCAGGTACCAGTAGGCGCTCGGCCCGATGGTGGCGAGCATGCCACTCATGCCACCGCGTCCAGCTCGTCGGAGGCGAGATCATCGCCATCGGCCGGCCAGCGGGCGAGGTGGCGAACCCGGCCGTCGGCGCGCACCAGCCGGCTGGGCAAGCCCAGCGACGCGAGCCAGCCGGCGGCTTGGTGTCCGCGGATGATCGCGGCGGTGCTGGCGATGTTGGCGTCCAGGCAGCTGGCGGCGGTCACGCTCGCCGTCCGCCACACGGCATCGACCGGAGCCCCGGAGGCGGGATCGATCAGGTGGTGCATGGCGCGCGCACCCGCCTGCCAGCGGCGGGTGGTGGTCGAGGATGTGGCCAGACCGCCGGAGTGCAGTGCGATCCACTGCCCCAGTGCCTGCGTCCCGGCGCGGTGATCGTCGGTCACCCGGACCCGCCAGCCGCCCGCCGGCGCGGGCCCGCCGATGGCGATGTCACCGCCGAGGCCGACGAGCACGCCACACTCGGCGGCGGCGTGTGCGGCCATCGCGGCCCGGTCGGCCGCGAGCGCCTTGGCGGTCGCGCCGAGGTCGAGCGTCACGCCCGCGGGCACGCGGATCGTGGCGGCCGTCTCGTCGACCTGGACGGCTCGCCACCCCGGCGCCGGCACGATCGAGATCTGACCGGCGCGGGCGGCGGCCGAGGGCAATGCATCGAAGTCGCGGTCGTAGCCCAGGGCGATGAGCGCCTGCCCCACCGTCGGGTCGACGTCTCCGTCGGTCAGCCGCGCGGCACGCAGCGCGGCCAGGGTCGCCTCGAGCAGCAGCGGGGTCACGCGCATCTCCGAGCCGGCCGCGGCATTCAGCGCGCACAGCTCGGAGTCGTCGCGAAAGCGCGAACAGGCCACGTCGAACGCGGCAACGGTTTCCTCCACCGCCGCCCTGGCCTGGGCGAGCCGCCCCGCCTCGGCGACAGCGACGACCGCGATGCTGCCGAGCGCCGCGAAGCTGACGCTGGATTCATTCTCACGCATGGCTGACGGCGACTACGAGCCGCCCGATGTGGCCCCGCTCGGGGCCGGCGCCGGAGCCGGTGCCGCCTGCTGCGTGGGGGGCGGGGCGCTCTGCTGGGTGGGAGCCGGGGCGCTCTGCTGGGTCGGACTTGGGGCGGGCTGTGGGTTGCTCGACGGGCCCTGCAGACCGAGCTGGCTCGGGCTAGCCAGCGGCGGCAGCCGGACGCTCCGGGGAGCCGTCGATGCGCCGCGGGCCGCTGATTCGCCTCTCGCCGCGCGGGCGGCGCCAAGCGAGTGACCGGGCGCGATCGCCGAGACGAACGCCGCGAAGCCGGCGGTGAGGGCCGCCGCGCCGCCGATCGTCCAGCGGCGCAGCCGGCTCACCCGCACGAGCGCGGCGTCGCGCTCGAGCTGGGCCATTGACTTGCTGCGACGGGGTGACACGCGACGTTCTGCGGCGATCATGTTCAGAGGGTTCGCCAAGAGCATCAGATTTCACTAAGAGCAGCATGAGAATTTGCCTATGCCGACGGCCCATCGCATAGCGCAAGCTCGACCGTGAAGGCCGCACCGTTGACGCTTATCTGCCCGCCGTGACGGTCGACAATCGCCGCCACTATCGACAGCCCCAGCCCTGACCCGGGCCGCTGACCCGCCTCCGTGCCGCGCCAGAAACGCTCGAAGAGATGGTCCTGATCCGCTGGGTCCGGTCCCCTTCCCTGATCGCGAACCGTTATCCGCGCGTGGCCGTCATCGGCCTGCAGCGCCACCGTGACGTGGCCGCCCGGGGGCCCGTGGACGAGGCCGTTCTCGATCAGATTCGCCAGCGCGCGGCGAAGCGCCTCGGGGTCGGCCCGGACGCGCGCCGGCTCGACGTCACCCAGCTGCACGCGATGCTGTGGGTCATCGTGGGCCGTGACCAGGGCCCTGACCAGCTGGTCCAGTGCGACCGGCTCGAGCGCCGCCTCGGCGTCGTCGGCGCGCTCGAGCACCAGCAGGTCATCGACCAGGCGCGCCAGACGAGCGACGCCGGTGCGCAGTTCGGCCAGCAGCTCGTCGTCGACGCCGTGACGCGCGGCGTATTCGACATTGCCGAGCAGCGTGGTGACCGGAGTGCGGAGCTCGTGCGATGCATCGGCCAGGAAGCGGCGCTCTCCCGCGCGGGCACTCTCGAGCGCCGAGAGCATCCGGTTCAGCACGCCGGTGAGCTGCCAGATCTCATCCGTGCTCGCCGGTTCGGGCAGCCGGCGCGAGGGATCCGCTGTGCGCTCGATCTCTCCCGCCGCGCCGGCCAGCTGCCCCAGCGGGCGCAGGCCGCGCCGGGTCAGGACGGTAGCCGCCAGCGCGCCCAACAGCGCCACGCCCGCCCCGATCAACCCCAGGACCAGTCCCAGATGCGCCACCGTGTTCGAGATGTCGGTCGTGTCCGAGGCGACGAGCACGGCGCCGCCCGCGGCCGGGCCGCCAGCGTCGGCAATTGGGGCCGCGTACACCCGGAACGAGCGTCCTGTGATCCGGATGTCCTCGTAGGCCGCGGTCCCGTGCGTGAGGGCAGAGCGAGCAACGCGATCCTCGGGCAGCAGCGAGGCACCGAGGGTCAGCGATCGGGCGATGATCCGGCCGCGCCGATCGAGTACCTCAACGGCGATCTGCCGGCCGGACACCGGCGTCTCGAGCGCGCCGGGGCTGGTCAGAACCGCGGGAGCGGACACGGCGAGCTGGGCCACCTGTTGCGCGCGCGTCCGCAGCGCCTGGTCCAGCGAGCTGTGCAGCTCATGCCCGACCACGACCACGGTGACCGTCGTGAACAGTGCCATCGCGGCCAGGATCGAACCGGCGGCTACGAGGGCCAGCCGTCCGCGGAGCGTCCGTGGTATGCCGCGCACGGCCTGCCACTCACCTCCTTCCGACCCGCGGTCGCTGCTTGATTGAGCTAGATTTTGCTAACAAGCGTAAGTTTTGGTCGGAAATGGACTTGCGACATACGCTTGGGGCAGAGCAGACTGGCGTCCTCCTCATCGAGGATGACGCCCGCGCGGCGGCGGGGATCGAGCAGGCCCTTCGCGCTGGACTGGGTAGCGGGACGACGATCAGTCACGCCCGTCGGTTGAGCGACGCCGAGGACGTGCTGTGCGACCGCAACACCGCCTGTGTACTGGTTGACTCCATCCGCCAGCACGGTGGTCCGTTGGTGGCGATCGGCCAGATCCGACGGCTGACGCCGGATGTGGCGATCGTCGTGCTCGGGGCCCAGCGCGATGACGAGCTGGCCGTGGCCGCGCTCAACCTCGGGGCGCAGGACTATCTGGTCTGGTCCGAGCTGCAGCCCGCACAGCTCGGTCGCGCCGTCCACTTCGCGATCGAGCGCAAACGCTGCGAACGGCGGCTGGTCAGCCAGGCGCTGCACGACCCGCTCACCGGCCTGCCCAACCGCACCCTGTTCCTCGACCGGCTGCTCATGGCGCTCGACCGCTCGCGCAGGACGAACGCGACCGTCGCCGTGATGTTCCTCGGTGTTGACGACTTCAAGACGGTCAACGACACGCTCGGGCACCGGGCGGGAGACAGCGTGCTCGCCGGCCTGGCGGCGGAGCTGAGAACGATGCTCCGCCCCATGGACACGATCTCGCGCCATGGTGGCGACGAGTTCACCGTGCTGGTCGAGGACCTCTCGGGCCAGAACGAGGCGGTGTTGATCGCCGAGCGGATCGATCGCGCGGCCCAGACGCCGACCCGGCTCGCGGACCGTGCGGTGTCGATCACGGTGAGCATCGGAATCACACTGGTCACCGACCCGACGCTCGCTCCGGACATCGTGATCGCCCAGGCCGACTCGGCCATGTACCGGGCCAAGAGTCTTGGTCCCGGACGGCACGAGGTGTTCGTCGGCGCCGATCGAGATCGCGGGGTGCAGCGCGGCAAGCTCGAACGAGAGCTGCGCGACGCCGTCGACCGGGCCAAGCTGTGCGTCCACTATCAGCCCAACGTATCGCTGGGCGGCAAGCGCGACGTGATCGGTTTCGAAGCGCTGGTGCGCTGGCAGCATCCCGAGCGAGGTCTGATGACATCGGAGGATTTCATTCCGCTGGCCGAGGAGACCGGCATCGTCCAGCGGATCGACGAGTTCGTGCTCGACGACGTGATGCACCAGATCGTCCGCTGGCGCGAGCTAAAGCCCGACCTCACGGTGTCGGTGAACGTGTCGGGCCGCAGGCTGGAGGATGCCAGCCTGCCTTCCAATCTGACCCATGCGCTCCAGGCGACCGGCATGGATCCCGACGCCCTGTGCCTGGAGGTCCACGAGACCACGCTGGCCAGCAGGCCCGACGCCACAGTCCGCGCGCTCCGGGGGTTGAAGTCGACCGGAGTTCGGCTGGCCATCGACAACTACGGCATCGGGCCCTCTTCGCTCTCGTCGTTTGAGCGCCTGCCCGCCGACACGCTGAAGATCCACCGGAGCGTGGCGTGCGACCCCGCCCAGCCGAGTCTGATCGGCGCCATGGTGGAGTTCGGCCACGCGCTCGGCTGCACCGTCCTCGCCGAGGGGGTGGAGACCGACGACCAGCTCACACAGGTCAGGGACGCCGGGTGCGACGGCGCCCAGGGCTTCCTCTTCGGCCCCGCCGTCTCGCGCGCCGAGGCCGAGGCCCTGCTGGTGGCCGGCTGACCTCATGCGCGAAGCGTGAAACCTGCCCCGCGCACGGTCCGGATCAGCGGCGGAGAGCCGAGCTTGCGGCGCAGTCGCGTCACGTAGCGGTCGACGACGTTGGGTTCGGCGGCGCCGTCCCAGATCACCTCGATGGCCCGGTCGCGCGTGATCGTGCGCCCGGGGTCTCGGAGCAGCAGCTCGAGCAGCGCCGCCTCGCGGCCCGTGAGCTCGATGGCCCGACCCGAACGCCGCGCCGTGCGGCCCTCCAGGTCCAGGATCAGATCGGCGTAGGACAGTCGCGGCTGGGTCTCGGCGTGCCGGCGCGTCAGCGCGCGGATGCGGGCCACCAGCTCTTGGACGGCAAAGGGCTTGATCAGGTAGTCGTCGGCCCCGGCCTCGAGACCGGCCACGCGGTCGGGCACGGAGTCGCGGGCGGTCAGCATCAGGATCGGTGTCGGGAGGCCCTTGTCCCGCAGCCGGCGGCACACCGCTCGCCCGTCGAGCCCCGGCATGGCAACGTCGAGCACGATCACGTCCGGCGCCGCTCGCTCGGCGGCAACCAGCGCCGCGCCCCCGTCGGCGGCGACGGCGACGTCGAACCCCTCGGCCTCCAGCGTGCGTTCGAGCATCCGCCGCAGCGGCGGGTCGTCGTCGACCACGAGGACGCGTTCGCGCCCGGATGTCTCCTGGGCGGGCTCAGCCACCGGCGACGTCGCGCCGCAGGAATACCAGGTACGCGCCAACCAGCGCCGGTACGCCGTACAACGCGCACACCCACGCGGCGCGGATGATCGGCGCCCAGTCGATCGGAGTTCGGAGCAGGCCCTGCCAGGCGTTGAACTGCGTGCTGAGCAGGTAGGGCTGCAGACCGCCGAGGCCCGGCAGGATCCCGATCAGCTGGATCAGCAGCGAGACCATCAGCGTGCCGACGACCGCGGCGGCGCTGTTGTGGGTGACCGTGGACAGCAGCAATCCGATGCAGACGATCGCGGCGATCGGGATCAGGTACACGAGCAGGCTCACGTACACGAGCTCGAGGGCCTTGGGGGCCGAGACGACCGTCCCGGACAGACTGACCAACGGGTTGAAGCCGGATTCGATGCTGCCGGCCACGACGGCGACCGTGCCGCTGATGAGGATGGCGGCTACCGCGTAGGTGCCCGCGGCCAGCGCCTTGCCGGTGAAGATCTGGCTGCGCTCGAGCGATCGGGTAAGGACCGTCTTGAGCGTACCGTTGTGATCCTCGGAGGCGACGATGTCCCCGGCCACCAGCGCGGTGATCAGGGGGAACATCCAGATCGCACCGAAGAGCAGGATGACCAGCGGGATCGCGAGACCGCTGCTGTGGATGTAGCCGCCAAACGGCACGTCGTTGGGACCGCCGCGGCGGAAGTGGGTGGCGAGGACGAACAGGATCGGCACGATCGTGGCGGCGCCGAGCCCCAGGTAGGTGCGTTTCTGGTAGCGGAGCTTCGTCAGCTCCCACCGGTACACCGTGCCCACCCCGGGGTTCACGTTGTCGCCTCGATGCGCTCGGGCGGCGCCGCGCCCGGCCCTTCGGCCGGCTCCGCGCCTTCGGTGAGCGAGAAGAACAGATCCTCGAGCGTCACCGTCTGGGGGGCCAGCGCCTTGATCAGTGCGCCGGCCTCGACCAGCGCCTGGGAGAGCTCGGCCACGGCCGGTTCGTCGGCGTTGAAGCAGATGCGATCGTGCACCGTGCGCACCTCGGTGATTCCGCGCTGGGCGCGGCACACGGCCAGCGCGCGGTGGTCGTCCGTCGTCTCGAGCCGGTATGTGGTCCCGGCGCCGCGCTTGAGATCGGCGATCGCGCCCTCGTAGACGATCTTGCCCTTGCGCACGATCGCCACCCGGTTGCACACCTCCTCGACCTCGGCCAGGAGGTGGCTCGAGAGCACGACCGTGATGCCCTGGTCAGCCAGCCGGCGGATCAGCAGGCGCATGTCGCGCATCCCGGCCGGGTCAAGTCCGGTCGCCGGCTCGTCGAGCAGCAGCAGCTTGGGGTCGCGCAGCAGCGCAGCGGCGATCCCCAGGCGCTGGCGCATCCCGTGGGAATAGCCGCCCACGCGGTCGCCGGCGCGGCCGACCAGATCGACCGCATCCAGCGCCGCAGCGATCCGCTGCTTGGCGTCGTGGCCGTCGAAGGCCGCCAGCAGCTCGAGGTTTCGCCGCGCCGTGAGGTACGGATAGAACGTCGGCGCCTCGACGAACCCGGCCACGCCCTGGAGAGCCTGCACGGTGGCCAGCGGATTGCGACCGAACAGCCTCACCGATCCGGCGCTGGGCTGGATCAGCCCCAGCATCATGCGCAGCGACGTGGTCTTCCCGGCGCCATTGGGACCGAGGTAGCCGTAGACGTCACCGGCGTTCACGGTGACGTCCACGCCGGCGACCGCGGTCAGCTCGCCGTAGCGCTTGACCAGGCCCCGGACCTCGAGGGGAACCGGACCGTGCGGCCAGGGGCTCATAGCGCCCGTGCGGCCTGATCGGCCGCAACGGGCGGTACCGAGCCAAGCACCGTGTAGGTGACACCGGCGCGGGTGAAGCGGACCATGGTTCCGAGCGCGGTGTCGAGCTCCTGGGCGGTGTTGCCCTTGATCGAAACCGTGGGCAGGCTCAGGCCGCGATGGTGCTCACCCGCCGGCGTCGAAGCCTGATTGGCTTGCGCAGTCTGCTCGAGCACCGCGATCCCGCCCAGGTTCTGGCCGTAGGTGACCAGCGCCGCGGGGCTGCCCTTCCAATCGAGCAGGGTCACCGAACGGCGCTGCAGCCCGACCAGGGTGCGCGGCGCGTCGAGCCTGAAGCTCAGGCGGCGGGCAACCGCCGCGGCACCCGAGACGACCTGGCGGCGCCTGGCGTCATGCCTGGTCAGCTTATGCGCGGCGGCCGCGGGCGTCTGCACGCGGACGACCTTCGCCTTCGGGGGCGGCGCAGCCGCGAAGTCGGACACCGGCACGGAGCCGTAGGAGATGTCGGTCGCCTTCAGCTCGAGGACCGGCGAGCTGTCGCCACGGGCGTAGATCGCGAACCGCAGCGGAATCCCGCGGACCGCGTCCCAGGCCATTTCCGTCGCGCCCAGCAGTCCGCCGTCGTGCTTGGGCGACACGCGGACCGTGTACGCGGCGTGACCGGCGACGTCGCTGGGAATCGCGCCGGACAGGTTCACGTGGCGGGCTATCCGGCTGATCGCGCGCTGGATCTGGGTCACCGAGGGCATGGCCTCGCGGTGCCTGACCGCGGTGCGATGCCGGTTCGCCGGCAGCTTGCCCTCGTAGACGGTGTTGGCCGACGGGTCGTAGATCCAGAACGAGCCAGCGCCGACCACGACCTGGGCGTCGCCGTTGGCGGACTGGAGCTCGAGCCGCAGCCGGTGATCGGTCGTCGACAGCCACAGCCGACCGGTGGCGCCGGTGAGGATCGGATCGGAGCCCTGGATGTTCGAGGAGGCGATCAGGTGATTGGTGAAGCTGATGCGCGCCGTGATGCCGGGCACCTGGCGGGCGCCGATCGCCGTGTGGATCGCGTCGGCCAGCGGGCGCTTGGCGGGCACCGGGCCGGTACCGGCGGCGGCGATGGCGATTGCCGTGCCAGCCGCGATTGCCGTGATCAGGCCGACGATGAGCGCCAGCAGGCGCCGCGTCGAGACCGTGCGTAGAAACTTCGTCACAGCTCCACCTTTCTCGTGATGAGCTCACGATAGGCCACAAGCTTGAAATTACCCTGACAGATGGAAGCCTGGTCAGAGCCGGGCCTGGCGGGCGGACCCAGCGCTCGGCTCAGTCACCCGCGTGGCGCGCCCGCAGCTCGCGCTTGAGCACCTTGCCGGTTGGATTGCGCGGCAGCTCGGACAGGAAGGTGATCTCGCGCGGCACCTTCTACCGGGCCAGGTTGTCCTTCACGAAGTCCCTGACCTGCTCCTCGGTGAGCGCCGTTCCTGGCCTGAGCACGACGAAGGCGGCCAGCCGCTTGCCGAACTCGGCATCGTCGACGGCGCCGGCCGGAGCCAGCGAGCGCCCCTGATGGCGCGGCGCCCCCTTGGCCGTTCCCGTCGTCCCGCTGGTCAGCAGGACCACCGAGGCCGGGGCGCTCGGAGGTGGCGGCGTCTGTCCGCCGAAGGTCTCGATCAGGCGCTCGAGCGAGTCCGGCGGCGGCGCACCGTCGGAGTACGCCTCCAGCCGCGCGGCGTCGATCGGCGCCACCAGCTCCGCGTATTCCTCGTCGTGCACGAGCAGAGAGACGTGCTCCCGCCGGCACACGTCGCGGAGCTGGGGCCCGGCGAAGTCCGTGTTCAGGTACAGGATCCGAGCGCCGACCTTGGCGGCCCCGAAGGTGATGTCGAGGAACCCACGATGGTTGCGGCACAGGATTCCCACGCCATCGCCCTCGCCCACCTTCCTCGCGCGCAGCCCGCAGGCCACCGCGTCGGAGCGCGCGTCGAGCTCGGCGAAGGTCAGTGCGCCCCGCTCATCGATCAGACCCGGCCGGTCGCCGTGGCGAAGCGCGGCGATGACGATGGCGGAGCCGATCTGGCCAAGACGATCGATGGCGCGAAAGACCTCCAGAGCGCGCGCGGGAGGATCGAACCCGAACAGCCCGGCGCGCCATGCGTGGGTAAACGCGCGCGACTCCAGCGCGGTGCGGCGGCCGAGGTTGCGCGCCCTGGGGACGAGGCCACGACCGTCTCTCATCGGGCTCTTCGCGGCGTGTGCGCCCGCGCGCGGACGGGGATCATCGCCCCCTACTTTAGGATTGATTGCTCTGCGCAGCATGCCGCGCGGCCGGCCGGCTGTGCCACCATCTCCATGATGACCACGGCGCACGACACGCTCCCCCCGGGACCGCGCCTGCCCCGCGTGGTCCAGACGGCGGGCTTCATGTTGGCCGGGCCGCGGTTCCTCGAGGCCTGCCGGCGGCGCTACGGCAATGCGGTCACGTTTCGCACGATCTTCGACTCCCGCTTCGTGATGGTGTTCGAGCCGTCGCTGGTCAAGGAGGTGTTCCAGGGCTCGGGCCAGCAGCTGCACGCCGGCGAGGCCAACGCACTGCTCGGTCCGATCCTCGGGGAGCGCTCCGTGCTGCTCCTCGACGGCGCCGAGCATCTGCGCCACCGGCGCCTGATGCTGCCCGCGTTCCACGGCCGCCGGATGCAGGCCTACGCGCAGGAGATCCGCGAGTCGTCCGATATCGAGATCGACTCGTGGCCGCAGGGCGGGTCGTTCTCGATCCTGGAGAGCATGCAGTCGCTCACCCTCCGCGTGATCATGCGCGTGGTCTTCGGCTATCGGGCCGGCGCCGACGAACAGGCCCTGCGCTCGCGGCTGCGCTCGATGATCGAGCCGCTGGCGCGTCCGCGCGGGTTGTTCGTGCTGATGCTGCTGACCGGTGGCCGGGTCAGTGGCGACCGCGGCGCCGCGCGCCGCTTCGAGCAGAACCGTCGCGCGGTCGACGAGCTCCTGTTCGCCGAGATCGCCCGCCGCCGCGCCGAGCCCGACCTGGCCGAGCGCGATGACGTGTTTTCAGCCCTGCTCCTGGCCGAGGACGAGAACGGCGAGCGCCTCACCGATGCCGAGGTGCGCGACGAGCTGCTGACGCTCCTGCTCGCCGGACACGAGACGACGGCCACCGGCCTCGCCTGGACCTTCGACCTCCTCCTCCACTCTCCGTCGGTCCTCCGGCGCGCCCTCGAGGGCGACGATGCCTACCTCGACGCCGTGGTCAAGGAGGGCCTGCGCATCCGGCCGGTGATCCCGGGCATCGGACGCGTGGTCACAGGCGAGGACTTCAAGCTCAACGGCTACACGATCCCGGCCGGGATCGAGATCAATCCCTCGATCCGCATGATCCACCGCCGCTCCGATCTGTATCCAGCCCCGACCACGTTCCGGCCCGAGCGCTTCCTCGGCCCGGACGCGCCCGACACGTACACGTGGCTGCCATTCGGCGGAGGCACCCGGCGCTGCCTGGGAGCAAGCTTCGCGCAGATGGAGATGCGGATCGTGCTGCGCCGGGTGCTCGAGCGCGCCGCGCTCCGACCGACCAACCCCGAGCTCGACAAGATCCAGTTCCGCGGCATCACACTGGCGCCCAAGGAGGGAGTCCGGGTGATGCTCGAACGCCCGGTGGCGCGGATCTAGCGCCGGCTGGCGCGGGTCTGGCGCCGGCGCGCGGAACGGTCGGCGGGGGACCGCGTTCGTCAAGGGGGTGGCGAACACCACACCTTGGGTCCCTGGGCGGGGGCCCCGAAAGCCGGGAAAGTCTTGGCCACCACCGAGACCATCCGCCAAGGAGATTCCAGATGCCCAAGATCCGCACCCTCGCCGCCCTCGCCGCCACCGGCGTGTCGCTCGGTGTCGTGCCTTCCGCGCTGGCCCACACCGACAGAGTCGGCAACGCCAACGGCGACCCGATGATGAACGAGTGCGTGGCGATGATCGACTGCACCTACATCAACTACCACAACGGCACGCCAAGCGACGTGATCAAGCACTCCGGCACGCTGACCAGCTGGACCGTGAACGCCGGCAGCTCGCCCGGCACCGTCCAACTCCGGGTCCTTCAGCCGACCGGCCACCATCACTTCAAGGTCGTGTTCACGAGCAAGGTTAAGACCGCCAATAACGACGGCAAGAACACCTTCTCAGCCCACGTCAAGGTCAAGAGCGGCGAGGTGCTGGCGCTCAGCAACGACACCAGCGAGCTGCTCATGGCCCCCGCGTCGTCGAGCAATTCCCTGCGCTTCTACATGGGGTCGCTTGACACCGGCTGGTCCTTCGACGCCAACATGAACGTGTCCCAGCTGCACCTGCTCCTCAGCGCGAAGGTGAAGTCGTAAAGACCCAACCCCGCGCGCGTTCAGCGACTCGACACGCTTCGCCGCCAGCGCCCCGGCCCCGGTCGGGGTGCTGCCTCGTTCCGGCCGCCACCGCGCCCCTGGCATCATCCGCGCGATGCTGCTCTATAACTCCCAGGTCTCCGGCAACTGCTACAAGGTCCGGCTGCTGTTCGCCCACCTCGGCCAGCCCTACGAACGCCGCGAGGTCGACGTGATCGATCGCTCCGACCGGCCGGAGCTGCTCGGCCATCTCAATCCGGTTCTGCGAGTGCCGACGCTGGTGCTCGACGACGGCCGCGCGATGGCCGAGTCGAACGCGATCACGTTCTACTTCGCCGACGGCACCGACTACCTGCCCGACGAGTTGTGGGAGCGCACCCAGGTCCTGCGGTGGATGTTCTTCGAACAGAACAACCATGAGCCCAACATCGCCGTGGCCAGGTTCTGGCGGATCGCCGGCCTCGACCCGGGCCCGAACGAGCTCGAGGCCAGGCGGCAGGGCGGCGAGGCCGCACTGCGCGCGATGGAGGCGCACCTGACCGACCACGAGTTCTTCGTCGCCAACCGCTACACGATCGCCGACATCGCCCTGTACGCATACACCCATGTCGCGCCCGAGGGCGGGTTCGAGCTCGACGGCTATCCCGCCATCAACGCCTGGCTGACCCGCGTCCGGAGCCAGCCCGGACACGTGCCGATCACCGACTGAGGCATGGAACTCGAGCAGGCCATCCGCAGCCGCCGCACCCACAAGGCGTTCGCTCGGGAACCCCTGCCTCGAGGGCTGCTCGATGAGCTGCTCGAGCTGGGGCGGTGGGCCCCGAACCATCACCTGACCAATCCGTGGCGCTTTCGCGTGCTCGGGCCCGAGTCGCTGGCTGCGCTCAAGCGCGCGGCGGGACCGGAGGCGGCCTCCAAGCTCGACCGCGCGCCGACGCTTGTCGTGGCCACGGTGATGCGCTCGGACGACCCGGTGCAGGACGAGGAGGACCTCTGCGCCACCGCGTGCGCCACCTACGCGGTCCTGCTCGGAGCCCACGCGCGGGGCCTGGCCGGCTACTGGCGGACACCCGGGGTCCTGCGCACCGAGGCGGGGCTGCAGGCGCTCGACATACCGGAGGATGAGCGCTTCGTGGCGCTGATTCACCTGGGCTGGCCGCGCCAGGAGAAGGCACCGCCCGAACGCCTCCCGCCCGAGGACGTCATCAGCTACCTCGACTGATGCTGTTTTTCCGCGAGCGCCCCACCGACCCGGGCCGCACCCCCGATGGTCTGCTCGTGCTCCATCACGGGCGAGGCAGCCACGAGCTCGACCTGCTCGGGCTCGCCGACATCATCGATCCCGAGCGCCGCCTGCACATCGTCTCGCCCCGGGCGCCGTTGCAACTGCCGGGGTCGCCCGGCTATCACTACTACGTTGTCCGGCGGGTCGGGCATCCCGACGAGGGCACCTTCGCGACCTCGTACGCCGCTCTGGCCGAGCTCCACGACGAGCTGTGGCAGCGCACCGGGATATCGCCCGAGCGCACGGTGCTGGGTGGGTTCTCGATGGGTACGGTGATGAGTTACTCCCTCGGGCTGGGGCCCGACCGGCCGGCGCCCGCCGGTCTGCTGGCCTTCTCCGGCTTCATCCCCACCGTCGACGGGTGGGACCCGGATCTGACCCGCACCGACACGAAGGTGTTCATCGCGCATGGTCGCAACGACCCCGTGATCGGCGTCGAGTTCGCGCGCCGTGCCCGGGATCTGCTCCAGCCGGCCGGCTTCGCGGTCGACTACCGCGAGTCGGGTGCCATGCACAACATCGATCCGCCCGACATCCCGCGGGCGGTGCGGTGGCTCACCGCCGTGCTCCCCCGCGCTTAGACAACGTCCGCAGCAACCGCCACCGCGGCATCGGCACGGTCATGGCCAGCCGCTCCCGCAGCTCGATCTCGCGCAACACGCCGGCCCAAGTGTGTCTCAGGAGAGCCCGCGCGGCGGGCACCTCGTCGGCGGCCCGCGGGCCCGTGGCCATGAACGCCTGCAGCCGGCGATCGATGATCACGTCCCGCGAGCGCAGCTGGGCCTCGTAGTACGCCCGCAGATCGCCGCCGAGCTCGGGCGCGACCCCGTCACGCAGCGCCTCGCGCTCGAACTGATCGAAGCTGCGGATCGGAAAGCGCAGGATCTCGACCGCCCCGATGTCGGGCGCCGGCTCGACACCGCGGGCCGAGGCCGGGCGCCGGGCGACCTTGGCCTCCGGTGCGGCTCCGAGGACGTCCAGCGAACGCCGGTGCCGCACGACCATCCGCTGGTGGAAAGGTCCGTCGGTCTCGGGCACGGGGACGAAGTCGTGCCGCGGCACCCTGATGCATCCGTAGCGATCCGGGATGGCTTGGAACACATCGCGCAGAGACCCGGCGGTCGGCATCCAGAACTCATCGGCGTCGGCATGGATCACCCACTCGGGTTCAAACTCGTCGGCGGCCAGCGCCAGCACGCGCGCCTGATCGTGGGCCGGAGCGTCGTCGTTCAGCAAGCGCAGCCGCCCGCGGCGCTCGTACTCGCGCAGGATCTCGGGCGTGGCGTCGGTCGACCCGCGGTCGAGGGCCAGGATCACATCGACTCCCTGCGCGAGGTGGTAATCGAGGTTGCTGGCGAGGATCTCCTCCTCATCGCGGACCACCAGTGTCAGGGCGAGGAAGCAGGCCACCCCCGGAAGCTAACCGCCTCGGGCGGCGGCACCGATCGCGAGGGCGCAGATAGAAAAAGGGCGGCGGGCACCTCCGGTGCCACGCCGCCCCGTGTCTTCACCTTCGGAACCCGAGCGGCTGCCCTGTGCTCGGATCGAGGAACAGCCGGCGCTCATGCCGCCCGTGCTCGCCGTGGAGGCGGAACAGACCCGCGAGGTCGAACGGAATTCCCTCACTGTGGTCGGTGTGCCGCAGGACCTGGTCGGCGGAGCCGGGGATCCCCGGCAGACCCCAGTTGTACTCGACCAGATTGATGATCGAGGACTGATCGCTCAGGTTGTGGTCGACGCTGTCGCGGCCGGCGAACGGCGAGATCACCAGCAGCGGCAGCCGCGGACCGAAACCGCACCGTCCCTGCTCGCCGCCCAGCGGCGCGTGCGTCTGCGGGCTCGGGCCGCACTGCTGCGAGGTTGGCAGCGTGAACGTGGTGTTGGTGAGGTTGTCCGCCGGCGACAACGATGGGTTGGTGACCCCGCTGTACGCGTGGTCATACCAGCCGTCGGAGTCGTCGTAGGAGATGATCACCGCGGTGCTTGACCAGTCTGGGCTCCGCTCCAGCGAGTTGATCACGTGCGTCACGAACTGCTGCTCATCGGCCGGATCGGAATAGGCCGCGTGGCCGTCCTGGAAGCCCGGGGCCTTCAGGAAGCTGACCGCCGGGAGCGCCGAGCCCGGGAGCTGGTGGTGGTTGATCGCCGACACGAGCTGATCGAAGTCGCTCATGTCGTAGTTGTGGTTGGGCGTGTTGAACTGCGGCACGCCATCGACGTAGCTCTGCGTGTCGCGTCCGATCTCGCGCAGGCCGGCCAGGGTGTCCTGACCACTTGAGTTGGCCGGGATCGTCAGGTGGTGAGGATTGGCCGTCGACGCGTAGAACTGGAACCGCTCGTGGTGGGGGATGTAGTCGTCCTTGTAACCCCACTGGCCGGTACCGCCGAGGGCGACGCCCACCGGATGAACGCTGTCGCACAGCCCCTGGTTCGAGGAGTGCGGCACGGCGTTCTGGAAGCCGGCGTTCTGGAACTCGTCCGGAGTGAAGTCGCTGGTCTTCTGGGTCGTGTGGCCGGTTGCCTGCAGCGCGGCCTGGAAGCTCTCGCTGGGACGAAAACCGCCTTCGAACCAGCCCCACGACAGCGCGAGTTGTCGCTCATCGAGAAGTGCTGGGCGTAGTTCCATAGCGCCGTGACCGTGTTGCCGTCGTAGTAGTCCATGACCGTCCTGGGGTCACACGCGGTGCCGAACGGCGAGGAGCCGAACCCGGTGCCGACGCTCTGGACGAAGTGGTCCATGTTTCCGTTGTCGAACGCCTGCTGCTCGTCGCTGTAGTCGTGATCCTGGCCGCAGGTGAGCTGCCCGCCCGGGCCGCTCGACGCGCCGGTGGCGCTGCTGTCGAGCCGCTGTGGCAGCGACTCATTCGGATTGCTGGTCAGGAGGTTGGTCGTGTGCGCAAGCGCCGGCGGCAGCGATGGTGAGGTCGCGGGAGGCAGACCGTCGACGGCCGGTGTGTGCCGCCGCGCGTGGAACGTCTGGCCGTCGGTGTTGGCGGCGTTGGGATACGTCCCGAAGTAATGGTCGAAGGAAACGTTCTCCTGGAAGATCACCACCACGTGCTTGATTGGGGTGGCGGTCCGACGCTCCTGGTCGTGGCGCCGCGCGCCATGGTGGTGGCGACGGCCCTGGTGATGCAGGCCATGCGCCATGGCGACCTGGATC
The DNA here is from genome assembly GCA_963749545.1 of uncultured Solirubrobacterales bacterium. GTDB lineage: Bacteria > Actinomycetota > Thermoleophilia > Solirubrobacterales > Solirubrobacteraceae > Palsa-465. The sequence continues at coordinate 453,264 of CAVVNG010000018.1, read as the reverse complement.
ACCCCTGCGCTCACTGCCACCGCGGCTACCGCGGCTGACAGCAGGACGAAGTTGCGCGTTCGCGCCATCTGAAGAACTCCTCTTGTCGTGCGGTGGACGTTGGGCGGCGTTACGCCCGCACCACACTCTTCCCCCGCCGGGGCGGGTTCACGTTGCCAAACTGTGACCGCGCTGTTGGCTGATCGTGATCGGAGGTTTCAGGTCCGGGTGATCAGCACGGTGCCGGCCACGACGAGCACGAAACCGGCCACCCGGCCCAAGCTGAGCGGTGCGTGATGGATGCCGAACCAGTGGTAGCGGTCGGCGAGCAGGCCGGCGGCAAGCTGACCGGCGACCAGCAGCGCGGTCAGCACTCCCACGCCGAGGGGCCTGACGGCGACCAGCGATACGCCCACGATCGCAGCGCCGGCAATCCCGCCCAGAGCCCACTCGGGGCGAAATGCACTCAGGCCGCTGAGCCGACCGGGATGACCGGCCACCAGCAGCAGCGCCATGAGGATCGTGAACGAGATCGTGATGCTGACCGCCGCGGCACCGATATCGCTCACGTGTCTGGCCATGGCGGCATTGGCCGCGGGCTGAATGCCGGCCAGGCCGCCCACGAACAGCATGCAGATGAAGGCGACCGTGCGGCTCACTCCCGGTCGGTTCCCCGCGGAGCGATCAATCCCTGCTACGCCTACCATGCGGACGCCATGGCCGCCACCGCCACTCCCGCGCCACCGGCCGCCGCCGACGAACGCACCCTGCGCGAGGTCGTGCAGGCGCTGGCCCCACTGCAGCGACGCGCCGGGTCACCCGGCGAGGAACAGGCCGCCCGCTGGTTGGCCGAGCGTCTGCGCCGTGCCGGTTTGGAGACCCGCATCGACGAGGAGCGCTTCCTCGACGGCTACGCACAGGTCATCGGGACGCTGGCCGCCGGCAGCGCGGTGGCCGGCGCCGCCGGCCTGATGCGGCGGTGGCGCAAGGTGGCGGCCGCCACGGCCGCCCTGGTGACCGCGTCGATCGCCGACGACATCTCCAACGGCCCGCGCCTGTTTCGCCGCGCGATGTCCGAGCCGCGGCCGACCTGGAACGTGATCGCCTCGTGCGGCGACGCTGGCGCCGAGCGGACGCTGGTCGTGCTCGCTCATCACGACGCCGCCCCGACCGGCGCGATCTTCGACCCCCGCTTCCAGGCCTGGCTGGGCGAGACGTTCCCCGGCATCGTGGAGCGAATCGACACGTCGCTGCCCCTCTGGTGGGCGATGCTGAGCGCCCCGGCGCTGGTCACGCTCGGTGCCCTGCGCGGCAGCCGCACGATGACCGGGCTCGGCGTGGCCGGCTCGGTGCTGGCCACGGCGGTGTTTGCCGACGTCGCCCGTGCCCCCGTCTGCCCCGGGGCCAACGACAACCTGACCGCGGTGGCGGTGCTGGTGGCGCTGGCCGAACGGCTGCGCTCGCGGCCGCTCGAGGGACTCCGCGTGATGCTCGTCTCCTGCGGGGCCGAAGAGGTGCTCCAGGGCGGGATCCACGGCTTCGCCGCCCGTCACTTCCCAACCCTTGATCGCGACCGTACGTGGGTGCTGAATCTGGAGACCGTCGGCTCGCCGAAGCTGATCATGCTCGAGGGTGAGGGGCCGGTCGTGATGGAGGACTACCACGACCGCAGCTTTCGCGATCTCGTGGCCGCGGCGGCCGAGCGGGCCGGAGCCCCCCTGCGCCGCGGGATGCGCTCGCGCGCCTCGACCGACGCCGTGGTCCCCAGTCGCGCGGGCTATCCGACCGCCACAATCACCTCGATGGACCGCTATAAGGCCCTGTCCAACTACCACCAGATGACCGACACACCCGAGAACGTCGACTACCGCACGGTCCTGCAGGCGTTGCTGGTCACCGAGCAGCTGGCGCGCGAGCTGGCCACGAATCCCTGGCTGGGGCGGTAGACCTCTCATGCCCGCGGCCGCCGAGCTTTCCCTACCGAGCTTCGACCACACCGACCCGAGCCTCCAGGGCGAGCGCTACCGCTCGGCCATGGCCGGGCTCGAGGGTCATGACGGATGGCTGGCCGCCAACCCGTTCGGCTACACCGTGCTCGACCGCGAGTCGGCCGAGTTCTTTCTCCGCACCAAGGGCGCCGTGTTCCCGGGGTTGACGATCGCCGCGCTGTTCCAGATCGAATCCGGGCCGCTGCACGAGGAGATCGTCAAGAACATCATCAACATCAACGGTGACGATCACCGCCGGCTGCGCAACCTGGTCAATCCCGCGCTGGCGCCGCGCGCGGTCGATCGCTATCGCCCGGCGATGCAGCGGTTCCTGGAGGAGCTGGTCCCCGAGTCGGGACCCTGCGAGTTCATCGCCGACTTCGCCAAGCCCTATCCCTCGTTGGTCATCGCCGAGGTGATGGGCGCGCCTTTGAGCGATGCGCCGCGGCTGCACCACTGGTCGAACTGGATCCAGCGCCAGTTCGACGCCCAGAGCCTGCTCAGCGAACGCGCGGAGATCGAAACCGCCGTGAGCGAGTTCTACGCCTACGAGGATGAGCTGATCGCGCGCCGGCGTCCGGATCCCGGCGACGATCTGATCTCGGCGCTGATCCAGGCCGAGGAACAGGGGGATCGCCTGAGCGACGACGAGCTGCGGAACCTGGTCCTCAACATTCTGGTTGGCGGGGTGGACACCAGCCAGAGCCAGCTCGCCCACGCCGTGAGGCTACTGGCCTGCCATCCCGACCAGTGGGAGCTCCTGCGGGCCGATCCCCGGAGCCTGGCGCTGGCGGCGGTCGACGAGGCGCTCCGCTACGAGCCGATCACCCCCTTCACGGCGCGGATCACAACGAGCGAGATCGAGTTCCGCGGCGTGAGCTTTCCGGCCGGCTCCGTCGTGCTCGTCTCGGCCTGGCACGCCAACCGCGACGGCATCGACGAGGATCGGTTCGACATCACGGCCGAGCGCCCGCGCGGTCGCGTGCTGACCTTCGGGGCCGGCATTCACTACTGCGTCGGCGCCAATCTGGCCCGGGCCGAGATGCAGGAGGGCCTGGCCTTCCTCGCCGAGCGCGTGAGCAAACTGGCCCTCGACGGCGAGCCCGAGTTCGGGACGCCGTCGGGGATCTACGGACTCGAGACGCTTGCGCTGAGGATCGAGCGCGCCTGAGCGATCAGGCTGCGCGCCACAGCGCGTCGTCGCCGAGCTGGCGACGGACCGCGCGCCCGTCGGCCACCAGTCCGATCAGCGCAGCCTCGGCCGCGGCGCGGTCGGGCGCGTCGTTGTCCACGGTGAGCAGCGCCGCCACCTCCTGCGTGGTCAGCCCGTCGGGGAACCGCTCGAGCAGCGGCTCGGGCGAGGACGGCGGCGGCTCCCGGTGCAGGCTCGGGTCGAGGTTGGCGATCAGCACGTCGTAGGCCTCGACGGGCTGAAAGCCGCCGGCGATGAGGCGCGAGCCATTGCTCTCGAGCACCACCGACGGCGCGGTGAAGCGAACCGGCCCGTCGGTCCTCGCCGTCTTGCCCTGGAGCTCGGCCGCCGAACCCTCCGCTGTGCGCGCCTCGGCGCGATCACGCTCGTAGGCTTCGGTCACCGTGGACGTGTCGAGCTCGGCGACCAAGCGCTCGATGTCAATCTCCGGCACGTCCATCAGGGCGTCGGCGAGCTGGGCGTCGTCGTCGAGCACCAACGGCGTCGTGAACTGGCCGAGCTGGAGCTCGCGGTACACGTCCCATTCCCTACCCGGCCACAGCAGACGCGCGGCGACGATCGCGCGACAGGCGCGGGCGGTGGCGCTCACGCGTGGCTTGGGCGACGGGGAGAACGGCATGCCGAAGCGACGGAAGCGCATCTGACCCAGCGCGCCACGAACCGGGGTGTACCCGCGGCGGACGTACTGCTCGGCCGACTCGGTGAGTCCGATGACCACCAGCCGCCAGTCCAGCTGCGCGCCGTACCGCCATTGCACAACGCGCAGGGCGGGGCTCTCGGAGTACGCCCAGGGACAGGCCGGATCGCTGTAGAGGGTTGCCGAGATCACGTGGTTGATGCCTCAAGTATATGCACCAGTCCACTTCCGGGCCCCCGCATCTCGGGAGCCAGGGCGGCGGCGCGGTGGACGTGCGCGTCGGTGAACCCCGCCTCGCGCAGCGCGGTGGTCGCCTCCCCGGAGTCCTGGAAGTGCAGATGTACCTGGCCGCGCACGAATGCCGACAGTAGTACCCGGAAGGCGCGGACCTGAGTCGTTTGGACGCCGCCGATGTGCAGATCTGACACGTACACGCCGCTGCGGAATCGGCTCAGAGCGGTGGCCAGGCGTCGCCACAGCCCGTGCACCGCGTCCGTGGGCAGGTAGCCGAGGAGGCCCTCGGTGACGACGGCGAGGCCGGTGGCTGGGTCGAGCTCGGCCACCACGGCGTCGAGACTGCGATCGGACAGCGCGTCGAGTTCGCGCACGCGGTGGCGGTCCGACAGCGAGTCCATCTGCGCAAGAGCCACCCGCTTGCGCTGCGCCATCTCGGGCAGATCGGTCTCCACATAGGTCACTTGCGGATAGCGCTGGGTAAAGCGCCAGCCCCGCGGCGAGAGTCCGCAGGCGACCTCGATCACCTGCGTGACGTCGCGCTGCTCGATCGCCCGCTCGAGCAGGACGTCGATGGCGCGGTGGCGGGTGAGCAGGTAGACCTCGAGCGATGAACCCCCGAGCATCCGGCTGGCCGTCATCACCGGCCGCAGCGTCTCGAACAGCAGCCTCCCCTGCGTAGTCTCGAGCCTCGGGTGCGAGAGCGAGTTGCGCGCCCACACATACCCGGTGTAGTGGGCCGTCGGGCCGATCGTGCTCATGCCGTCGCGCTCATGCCGATCCGTCGCTGAGGCGGTCCAGCAGGGCGGCCTGGGCCGGGTTGATCTTCTCGCGCGCAGCGTCGAGCGTGAACCACTGCGCCCGGTCGACCTCGGGGATCTCGATGTGACGACCCGATCGGGGCGGCCACTCGAGCTCCAACGTGTTGCTGACGATGTGCTCGGTGTTCAGCTCGCCCTCGAGCGCCCACGCCCGCACCACCTTGCCCGACCTCTGGCGGATCTCCCCGAGGTCGTGGGCCTCGCCCCCTGGCGGCGCGCTGCCCAGCTCCTCCTCGAACTCGCGGCGGGCGGCGGCGAGCGGATCCTCGCCGCCGTCGTACTCGCCCTTGGGGATCGACCACGCGCCGGCGTCGCGCCGGGCCCAGAACGGGCCGCCCGGGTGGACGAGCAGAACCTCTAGGCCATCGTCACGGCGGCGATGGAGCAGGATCCCTGCACTGCGAGCCATCCTGTGATCGTAGTTCGAGAACGTAGTGGCGGTAGACGATTCCCGGGCCCCAGTCGTGGCGTTCGCGGTCGCCGGTGGCCCGGAAGCCGACCTCGAGATAGAGCCGCGCGGCCGCCTCGAGCTCGGTGTAGGTGTCGAGCTCGATCTTGCTCAGACCCGCGTCACGGGCCTCCGCGAGCAGCTCGGCGAGCAGGCGGCGCCCGAGCCCCTGGCCGCGCAACGCGGGGGTGAACACGAACCACCGGAGTTGCGCAACGGATTCGGCCTCGCGCGTGAGGCCGAGCGAGCCCTCCACCCGGCCGTCCGGGCGCCGTACGAGCCACACCGCGCCACCCCGCTCCGGCCAGCCCGCGGCCAGCGCGTCCTCGACGGTCTTGGCCACCGCGGTCACGAACGCCTCGTTGCGCTCGAACTCCGCCGGATACACCCGGCGATGCAGGTCGATGATCGACTCGGCCCCGTCGCGGCCGAGGTCGCGACAGATCACCAGTTCCTGATCGGCCATCCCGATCGACACGGACAGAGTGTCCCGCGCATATTCAGCGTTTCAACATAATTTTGTCACTAGATCCATCTGGACCTAAGATGAATCGGCCATGGAGGTCCGGCAATTGCGCTACTTCGAAGCCGTCGTACGCCATCGGCACTTCACACGGGCCGCCGAGGAGCTCCACGTCGCCCAGTCGGCGCTGTCGCACCAGGTCCGCCGGCTCGAGCGCGAGCTCGGCGTCGAGCTGCTGACCCGTACCACGCGGACCGTGACGCCGACGGAGGCCGGGGAGCTGGTGGCAGCTCGCGCCCGGACCGCGATGGCCGAGCTCGAGGCCCTGCGTGGCGAGGTCGACGAGCTCCGCGGGCTCGTCCGCGGCCACGTGTCGGTGGGAGCGCTGCTGTTCGGCGGCGAGCTCGACATCCCCCGCACATTGGCGCGCTTCAGCTCGACCTTCCCCGAGGTCGAGCTGGGGCTGCGGGAGGGGACGGCCCGCCGGATGATCGAGATGCTGGCCAACGGCACGATCGACGTCGCCTTCGCACTCGAGCTCGAGCCGCCAGAGGGTCTCGAGCGGATCGAGCTGTCCAGCGAAGAGCTGGCTCTCGCCATGCGTCCCGGCCATCCCTTCGCCGGCCAGGGCCCGCTGGCCGTCGCCGCCCTGCGGGACAGTCGGCTGATCGTGTTCGAGCGCGGGGCCTCGACCCGCCAGCTCGCCGACACGGCGCTGGCCGATGCCGAGATCCAGCCGCGGGTCGCGCTCGAGGCCAACGATCTGGCGCTCGTCCGCTCGCTCGTCGCCGAGGGCCTCGGGCTGGCCATCCTCCCGCGCTCGTTCCTCGAGCGGCCGGGCCCCTCGGTGGCGATAAGAGCGTTCCGCCCGGAGCTGCGGATGAAGGTCGTGCTGTGGTGGCGATCGGACCGGCGCCTATCGCCCGCGGCCCAGGCATTTGTCGAGTTCACCGCGGCCAGCGCCTCGCTGTCAGACAAATTTCAGGGAACCTCGCCAAAATGACCCGCAATGAGATCCCTGGCCAGATGGTGCTTCAAGCACCGCCGGATCGTCGTCGTCGCGTGGATCGCTGCGCTTTTCGGGGTCACAGCGATCCATACCGGCGTCGGTAGCGGCTACAGCGACAACTTCAAGCTTCCCCACACCGAGAGCTTCGACGCCGTGCGACTGCTCCAGCGCAACGCGCCCAAGGCGTCGGGCGACACCGATCAGATCGTCTTCGCCACCGACAGTGGCCGGCTGACCGATCCGGTCAACCGCGTGCGGGTCGAGCGGGTGCTGGCCAGCGCGGCGCGGACCCCGCACGTCACCAACGTCAGCTCCCCGTACGGCCCCCTCGGCGCCAGGCAGATCTCGCCCTCGGGCCGGATCGGCTACTCCAACGTCACCTTCGACATCCAGCCCAACAAGATCTCGCACAGCGATGCGCAGGCGTTCGTGAACAAGATCACCTCGGCCTCGGGCAACGGGCTCCAGTTCCAGGTCGAGGGCCAGATCGCCGAGCAGGGGCAGCAGGACAACTCGACGAGCAGCCTCGGCTTCGGCTTCCTGGCCGCGGCCATCATCCTGTTCATCGTGTTCGGCTCGGTGCTGGCCACGGCGCTGCCGCTGATCTCGGCGGCGATGTCCCTGGGCACCGGGATCGGCGTCATCGGCCTGCTGTCCAACGTGATCGCGATGGCCTCGTTCTCCAACGAGCTCGCCCTGCTGATCGGCCTGGGCGTCGGCATCGACTATGCGCTGTTCATCGTCACCCGCTACCGCCAGGGCGTCCTGCGCGGCCTGTCCGGCGAGGAAGCGGTGGTCCAGTCGCTCGACACCTCCGGCCGCGCCGTGCTGTTCGCGGGCATGATCGTGTGCATCGCCATGCTGGGGATGTTCGCCCTCGGCGTCAGCTTCCTGTACGGCGTCGCCATCGCCGCGGCAATCGCCGTCGCCTTCACGGTCATCGCCGCACTCACGCTGCTGCCGGCGCTGCTCGGCTTCTTCGGCCGCCGGGTGCTCCGGCGGCGGGAGCGGCGCTCGCTGCGCGACGGCCAGCTGCGCACGAGCGACGAGTCGGCAGCCTGGGCCCGCTGGGCCGGCTGGATGGAGAAGCGCCCGGCCGTGTTCGCCGCCGTCGCCGCCGCGGTCATGATCATCCTCGCCATCCCGTTCTTCTCGATGCGACTGGGCTCCGCCGATGCCGGTAGCGATCCGGCCAGCACGACGACGCGCAAGGCCTACGACCTGCTCGCCCAGGGCTTCGGCCCCGGCTACAACGGCCCGCTCCAGCTCGTGGCCGAGGTCGCCACGCCGGCGCAGCGCGCCGCCTTCCTGCGCGTTCAACAGGCCGTGGCGCACACTCCGGGCGTGGTCGGCTCGACGCCGGCCCGGATCATCCCCGGCACCGGCGGCCATGCCGCCGTGGCGCTGGCCGACATCTACGCCAAGGGCTCGCCCCAGGACGCCTCGACCGCCGACCTACTGCACCAGGTGCGCGGTTCGGTGATCCCTGCCGCCGAGGCCGGCACGGGTCTGCACGTGCTCGTCGGCGGTCAGACGGCGATCTTCGACGACTTCAGTCACGTGCTGTCGCGCAAGCTGCCCCTGTTCATCGGCATCGTCGTGCTGCTCAGCTTCCTGCTCCTGATGGCCGTCTTCCGGAGCATCGCGATTCCGCTGACCGCGGCGGTGATGAACCTGCTCTCCGCCGGCGCCGCGTTCGGCGTGGTCACGGCCGTGTTCCAGTGGGGCTGGGGAGCGTCGCTGCTCGGGATCGACAAGACGGGACCGATCGAGTCGTTCCTCCCCGTGCTGATGTTCCCGATCCTCTTCGGGCTGTCCATGGACTACGAGGTATTCCTGGTCAGCCGAATCTACGAGGAATGGCACCGGCGGCGCGACAACACCGCCGCGGTCACCCACGGGCTGGCCGCCACCGGCCGGACGATCACCGCGGCCGCGGCGATCATGGTGCTCGTGTTCGGCGCCTTCCTGCTCGGCGGGCAGCGAGTCATCCAGCTGTTCGGCGTCGGTCTGGCCGGCGCAGTCCTGCTCGACGCCGTGATCGTCCGCTCGGTGCTCGTGCCCGCCACGATGATCATGCTTGGCAAGCTCAACTGGAAGATCCCGGCGTTCCTCGACCGCATCCTGCCCCACTTCCGCGTCGAGGGGCAGGCCGCGGACAACGGTGGCGCCGGGTCGCCGCCCGAGCCCGCCGTGCCCGAGCCGGTCGCCGGCTGAGTCCGCCGCCCGCTCCGCGCCCCCACCGGGCAGCGCTGGAAAAGGTGACAAAACCCCCCCACCCCACCGAACCCCGGCCACATAAGCACGTGGGGGGTGCTTATGCGACCAAATTGGGGGCGCGACGCGGGCTTTGTCACGTTGTTCATGCCGCGGCGACCTCGGGCCGCACCCTTCCCCAGGCGGCGTTCGCGACCGCCAAGGCGATCCCGAGATCTACGAGCTGAACACAACCAACTAACTACCCGTCCTCCTTCCGCTCGGTAAGAATCGCGCCTGACCAGCCCGAGGGAGGAGCAAAACGGTGATTGTCGATTGCGCCCACTACCGAGATGGCCGGCGCCAGCACGAGGGGCCGATGGAGCTCGACGATGCCGCCACCATCTGCAATGGAGGTGACGGCGGCTTCGTGTGGCTCGGCCTGTTCGAGCCCAGCGAGGCGGAGCTAGGCCAGGTGCAGGAGCGCTTCGGACTGCACGAGCTGGCCATCGAGGACGCCCAGAACATGCACCTGCGTCCGAAGATCGAGCAGTACGACGCCGGCAGGACGACGTTTGTCGTGCTGCGGACGGCGCGCTACATGGAGGAGACGGAGGAGGTCGACTTCGGCGAGGTCAGCGTGTTTATCGGTCGCAAGTTCGTGCTGGCCATTCGGCAGGGCGCGGCCAGCGAGCTCCACGAGGCGCGGAGCCGGCTGGAGGCCAACCCCGAGCTGCTGAGCGAGGGCCCCGAGTCCGCGCTGTGGGCGATCATGGACAAGATCGTCGACGACTACCTTCCGGTCGTGAACGCCGTCGAGCAGGACATCGAGGAACTCGAGAAGATCGTGTTCGGTGGCGAGGCGGCGCCGAGCGAGCGGATCTATTCGCTGCGGCGCGAGACCACCGACTTCTACCGCGCGGTCCACCCGCTGCTGGTTCCACTGGATGGCATCGAGCGCGGGACTCAGCTCGAGGTCGGGCCCAAGCTGCGCCCATTCTTCCGCGACGTCAACGACCACGTGAAGCTCGTCGAGGAGGAGATCGTCACCCAGCGCGATGCCCTCGGGGCGATGCTGCAGGCCAACATGGCCGTCATCTCGGTGCAGCAGAACGAGATCAGCGTGCGCCAGAACGAAATCAGCCGCCAGCTCACCGTGATCGCCACGGTGTTCCTGCCATTGACGTTCATCACCGGCTTCTTCGGCATGAACTTCGGTTGGATGACCGACCGCATCAGCCACCTGTGGGAGTTCGTCGTGTTCGGCTTCGGCAGCCTGATCGCGTCGCTGGTTGTCCTCTGGCTGTGGTTCCGGCGCCGCGGCTACTTCGATGACCCGGACAAACGCAAGGCCGAGGCCGAGGCGTCTTAGGTTTCTCTTACTTCGAATTGACGTTGGCGTGCCGGTTGCGTGATGAACTCGCGGCATGGCCATCGAGGCTCTGCGTCATCCCGCCCGATCGATTGGCCGGGGGCGAGCTCGTCGCGGACCCTATGTGGCGATCGCCGACGGCCACCAGTCGCGCCTGGTCGAGCTCGAGTCGCGCGTCACCCACCTCGGCCGCGGTCTGACGGCTCACATCCGCCTCGAGGATGACCACGTGAGCATCGATCACGCGATCATCGTCCGCCATGGCCGCTCCGCGCGGCTGCTCGATCACCAGAGCCCCAGCGGGACGTTCCTCAACGGCCGCCGGATCCGCACGGCGAAGCTCCACGACGGCGATGTGATCCAGCTCGGATCGATCCGCCTTCAGTACGTCGAGATCAGCTGACCCGGTCTTCGGCCCGGTCGCGATCGACCAGCGCCGCGTAGAGCCCACCGCGTTCGAGCAGCTCCTCGTGCCGACCGCGCTCGACGATCCTGCCGCGATCGACCACAACGATCTGATCGGCGTCGCGCACGGTCGACAGCCGGTGGGCGATCGTGATCGTCGTACGGCCCTCGGCCAGGCGCTCGAGCTCGGCCTGCACGGCCGCCTCGGTCTGCGTGTCGAGCGAGCTGGTGGCCTCGTCGAGAACGAGGATCGGCGGGTTGCGCAGGACGGTCCGGGCGATCGCCATGCGCTGCTTCTCGCCTCCCGAGAACCGATAGCCGCGCTCACCGACGACCGTGTCGTAGCCGTCGGGCAACGAGGCGATCAGGTCGTGGATCCGCGCCGTGCGGGCGGCTTCCTCGATCTCCTCGTCGGTGGCGTCGGGTCGGGCGAAGCGCAGGTTCTCGCGCACGGTGGCGTGGAACAGGTAGGTCTCCTGGGAGACCACGCCCACCGTCGCCGCCAGCGATTCGAGGCTGGCCTGCTTGACGTCGACGCCGTCGACCGTGACCTGGCCCTCCTGGGGCTCGTACAGGCGCGCGACCAGATAGCCCAGCGTCGTCTTGCCAGCGCCGGTCTCGCCCACCACCGCGGTTCGAGTCCCCGCCGGCACGACCAGATCGATCCCGTGCAGCGTCCACGGACCGTCGCCGCCATAGCGGAACGACACGTGGTCGAAGCGAACCTCGCCCAGCACCTCATCCGGGCGCAGCTGCACCGGATCGGGCGCCTCGACGATGTCGACGGGAAGGTCGAGGTACTCGAAGATCCGGTCGAACAGGGCCAGCGAGGCCTCGACGTCGGCCCCGGTGGACAGCAGGCTCTGGATCGGGAACAGCAGGCGGGTCTGCAGCTGGGTGAAGGCGACCACTGTGCCGATCGAGATCGCGTGGCCGCCGTGGACGAAGCTCTGCCCGGCGATCCAGTACACCAGCGCCGGCTGGATCGCGAACACCATCTGGATCGTCGACATCACCCACCGGCCGGCCATCCGCGACCGCACCTCGATATCGGCGATGTCATGGGACTCCTCGGTGAAGCGATCAGCCAGATCGCGCCCCCGGCCCATCGTCTTGCCGAGCATGATCCCCGACACCGACAGCGACTCCTGGACGAGCGAGGACAGATCGGCGAGGCGGCGCTGGCGTTCGCTCGTGATCCGGCGGCGAACCTGGCCGACGCGACGGGTCAACAGCACGAACGGGGGAACGAACACCAGCGAAATCGCGGCCAGCCGCCAGTCGAGCAGGATCATGGCCACGATCGTCGCGATCACGGTCGTGGCGTTCTGGGCGATCGACGTCGCCGTGGTGGTGACCACGCTGTCGATGCCGCCGATGTCGTTGGCGATCCGCGACTGCACCTCGCCGGTCCGCGTGCGGGTGAAGAAGGCCAGCGACATCCGCTGCAGGTGGCGGTAGACGGCGGCGCGCAGATCGTGCATCACCCGCTGTCCGATGACGTTGGAGATGTAGGTCTGCCACACGCTGAGCGCGGCGGTGATGATCGCGATGGCGATCATCCCGGCCACCAGTTCGGTCAGCAGCGTGGCATTGTGCTCCGGCAATGCCGTGTCGAGCACGGCGCGGAGCAGGAAGGGCGAGATCATGGCCAGCCCGGACGAGAACACAATCAGCCCGATCACCGCCGTGAGGCGCAGCTTGTAACGCGCGAACAGGGCGATGATTCGGTGCGTATCGCGCTGGCGCTCAGGGTCCATCAGAGGCGGGGGCTGCTTGCCCGTGCCGCCCCGCGTCCCGCGCATCGAGCCGGGCGAGGCGCCGTTCGCCGCTCCCCAGCCATGTCCTCCGGTTGCACTCATCTGCATCCATGATGACGCACGCGTCGCGCGTGTCCGGCCGGATGGCCACAGCCGTGACCGCCGCGCCGGCCGCGAACGCCGCTGCCGAGACCCCCATCGCCTCGTGCAGGCCGGTGACGAACGTCCCGCGTGCGATCAGGGTGCCCAGCAGCGCGACGCCGATCGCCCCGCCGGCCTGGCGCGCGGCATTGAGTACGCCCGAGGCGATCCCCGCCCGGCTCGCCGGCGCGGTCTCGATGATCGCTGCCGTCGCCGCCGGCATCGTGAACGCCAGGCCGAAGCCCGCCGCGACGAGCGGCGCGACCAGCACCGGGTAGGCCGTCCGCGACCCGGCCGCGATCAGCCCGAGAAAGCCCGCCGTGCCGCACAGCAGCCCCACCAGCATCGGCACGCGGGACCCGAGGCGCGCGGTGACCCGGCCCGATAGCGCCGAGGCGAGGGCGACGAAGGCGCCCTCCGGCAGCAGGGCCAGACCGGTGAGAACCGGCGAGAGCCCGCGGATGTGCTGGAAGTACAGACTCAGCGCAAACAGCTGGCCATAGAACCCGAGGTTGATGGCCAGCCCGACGAAGCTGGCGCCCGAGAACGTCGGATTGCGGAACAACGACAGCGGCAGCATCGGATCGCGCCGCCGCGCCTGCACCGAGACGAAGAGCACGGCAACGGGGACGCAGGCGATCAGCGGCACCGACGCCGGGACCGAGGTCCATCCCCGCGCTCCGCCCTCGATCACGCCCGTGGTCAGCAGCGTCAGGGTCATGATGCCGAGCACCTGGCCGGCCGGGTCGAGCGCTCCGTCGGACCGCTCTCCGGTGGCGCGCAGGTGGCGCGCGCCGAGCCACAGCGCGAATGCGCCGACCGGGACGTTGACCACGAACACCGCACGCCAGCTGAGCAGGCCGACGAGGAACCCACCGAGGATCGGCCCGGAGGCGGCTCCGATGCCGGCCACGCCGCCCCACACCCCGACCGCCTGGGCCCGCTCGGCCGGATCCGCGTACGTGGCCCGGAGCAGCGCCAGCGAGCTCGGCACCAGCAGCGCCGCGCCGACCCCCTGCGCCGCCCGCGCGCCGATCAGGGCGAGCGCCGATGGCGCCGCCGCGCAGGCCGCCGACGCGAGCGTGAACAGCACCAGCCCGCCGTCGAATACGCGTCGGGCGCCAAGACGGTCCCCCAGCGCGCCGCCGGCCAGGAGCAGCCCCGCGAACACGATCGTGTATGCGTCGAGGACCCACTGCAGCGCGCTGACCCCGGTGTGCAGTTCGCGCCCCACCGACGGCAGGGCGACGTTCACGATCGTCGCATCGACGATCACCATCAGGTAGCCGAGGCAGATGGCCAGCAATGGAACTGCTCGTCGCATACCTCCAGTGTTCCCGGGAATATTTCGATCAGCATCGAATCGTCGCGGCGCTACCGTGTTGGTATGCGCGGTGACGCCGATATCGCCGCCGTCGGCTCACTGGTTGCCGACCCCGGTCGGGCCCGGATCCTCCTCGCCCTCGGCGACGGGCGGGCGCTCCCGGCCACCGTCCTGGCCGATGAGGCCTCCGTGGCGGCCTCCACGGCCAGCTCGCATCTGTCCAAGCTTGTCGACGGCGGCCTGCTCACCGTCGAGCGCCACGGCCGCCACCGCTACTTCCGCCTCGCCGGGCCCGAGGTGGCCGAGCTGATCGAGACCCTGGCCCGCGTCGCCCCGGCCGCGCCGGTGCGCTCACTGCGCCAGGGCAACCGCGGACAGGCCGTGCGCTTTGCCCGCACCTGCTATGACCACCTGGCCGGCGTGCTGGGGACCGAGCTGATGGCGGCCATGCTCGAGCAGGGGCTGCTCGCCGGTGGCGACGGTCAGTTCGACCGCCGGCGCGCCCGCCAGGACCGCCTCTCCTTGCCCGGCTTCGATCTCGACTACCGGCTCACCGATACCGGCGTCGAGCAGTTCCGCGAGTTCGGAATCGACTTCGCAGCACTGCCGCGCCGCCGCCCGCTGATCCGCTACTGCGTCGACTGGAGCGAGCAACGCCACCATCTGGCCGGGTCGCTCGGCGCAGCGCTGGCGGCCGAGATGTTTGAGCGAGGCTGGATCCGCCGTGCCCGGCACACCCGCGCGGTCCACGTCAGCGACGACGGATATGCCGGCCTGCGCGAGTCTTTCGGCGTCGAGCTGGCACGCGCCTAGACTCCAGAGGCGTGTCCGGACCAGAGCTCGGTCTCGCCGTCTCGGTGTTCCTCGCCTGCGCGGTCGAAGCCGTGGAGGCCCTGACCATTGTGCTCGCCGTCGGCACGACGCGGAGCTGGCCCTCGGCCTTCGCCGGAGTCGGCGCGGCACTGCTGGCACTCGCCGTGCTGGTGGCCGCGATCGGCCCCGCCATAACGTCGCTCCCGATCAATGTCCTGCGCGTCGTGGTGGGCGCCCTGCTGCTCATCTTCGGGCTGCAGTGGCTGCGCAAGTCGGTGCTGCGCTGGGCCGGGCTGAAGGCGCTGCACGACGAGGAGGCAACCTTCGCCCAGGAGCGCCAGGCGGCTCGAGCGGTCGGTCAGCCGGCCGGCGAGTTCGACGCCTACTCGTTCACGATCGCCTTCAAGGGCGTGCTGCTCGAGGGTCTCGAGGTCGTGTTCATCGTGCTCACCTTCGGCGCCAATCAGCACAACGTGGGTCTCGCCGCCGCGGCCGCCGCGGCCGCCGTTGCCCTGGTCGCCCTGGCGGGCCTGGCCGCCCGCGCCCCGCTGGCCCTGGTACCGGAGAACACGATGAAGTTCTCCGTCGGCGTGATGCTCACGTCGTTCGGGATGTTTTGGGGCGCCGAGGGCGCCGGCGCATCGTGGCCCGCCGGCGACGCCGCGCTCCTGGCCATCGTCCCGGCGGTCGCGCTCGTGTCCTTGGGCATGGTGCAGTGGCTGCGCCGGGCGCCGGTGGTCCGGCCGGCGGCCAGATCGGGGGCCGTGTGAGCAGGCTCGCCCGCATGGCCCGCTGGGTGTGGGAGTTCGTGGTCGGCGACGACTGGGTCGTTGCCCTCGGCGTGATCGTCGCGCTCGGCGTGACCGCGATAGTGGCGGCGGCCGGCGTCGCCGCGTGGTGGATCATGGCCCTCGCGGTGCCGTTGCTGCTGGCGCTCTCGTTACGGCGTGCCGCCGGCTGAGGGGCGTCGCACGGATCTCCGTGGCGTTCAATTAAGCCTCCTGCCTTCTGCGTTGTCGAAAGTTCCTCCTGCCCGACCCGCGCATTCGAAAGCAACTGCGTTGACTCCGACTCTGCACTCGCGGCCCCTCGGCGCCGCGCGGTGATGCCGTGAGCGCCGCGCCGGCTCTGCTCCTGGCTGCCGGCGGCGTCGGCTTCGGTCACGCCGTTCTGCCCGATCACTGGGTGCCGCTGGCCGTGGTGGGGCGCACGCAGCGGTATCCGCTGAGCAAGGTCGCGCGCCTGTCCGGCCTCGCCGCCGTCACGCACGTCCTCGTGTCGGTGGCCCTCGGCGCGGTGATCGTCGTTATCGGTCTGCAGTTCACCTCACGCGTCGAGCAGGCCCAGGACGCGATCATCGGTGGGCTGCTGATCGCGACGGGGCTCGGCTTCGCCGTGCTCGAGCTCACCGGACACGGGCATCGACACGACCACCCCCATGACCACCCCGCTCCTCACGGCGACGAGCCTTCGCGCTCCCGCGCCGCATCGTTGGCTGCGATCATGGTGCCCTTCGGTGCCGCCGCCTCGCCCGACCTGACAATCCTCCCCGTGTTCCTCGCCGCCACGACCGCGGGCGCCGGCGTGGCGATCGGCTCTGTGCTCGTGTTCGCGCTGGCCACGATCGGCACGATCATGCTGCTGACCCTGATCGCCGCCGCGGGCGGGTATCAGATCCGCGGACAGTGGCTCGAGCGCTGGACCAACGTGATCACCGCGGCGATCCTGATCGTGATCGGAGCGCTGGTGCTGGCCGGCCTGCTCTAAGAATTCGCTACGCCGCCGCCTTCAGCCGCACCGGGAGCGTCTTGAGCTGGTTGAGGAAGGCCGACTCGACCCACGTCGGCCGCCCCGCCAGCTCGATCAGCGGGTAGCGCGCCAGCGTCTCCTCGAACAGAACCTGCAGCTCCAGACGGGCGAGAGCCGCCCCGAGACAGAAGTGCCTTCCTCCCGCCCCGAACGCCTGGTGTTCCGGGTTGCGGCGAACGTCGAACCGGCCGGGGTCCTCGTAGCGCGTCTCGTCGCGACCCGAGGACACGTACCACATGACGACCTTCTCGCCCTCGCGGATGTGCGCGCCGTGCAACTCGGTGTCGCGCGTGGCCGTCCGCCTGAAGTGGGCGAAGGCCGGGAACATCCGCAGCGACTCCTCGACCGCGCTCGAGACCAGCGAGGGATCGTCGGCCAGGGCCTGGCGCTGGGTGGGGTCCTCCATCAGCGCGCGCATGCCGCTGCAGTACGTCGCCTTGGTGCTGTCGTTGCCGGCCGCGACGAGCAGGAAGAAGCCCATCACGATCTCGTGCTCCTCGAGCATCTGGCCGTCGATCTCGGCGTGCACGAGCACGCTTGTGAGGTCGTCGGTGGGGTGCTCGCGGCGCTCGGCGATCATGCGCTGGCAGCGGGCGAAGATCTCGGGGATGTCCTTGGCAACGACGCTCTCGATCCCATCCGGGTTGAGGTCGGGATCGCCGGCGCCGAGCGCCGAGTTCATCAGTGTCGCCCAGGCGTGATCGTCCTCGGGCGGGATGCCCATGAAGCTCCCGATCACCCGCGAGACCACGGGCTGGGCCACGTCGGTGACCAGGTCGCACGTCTCGCGCCCCTCGAGCCGATCGAGCACGTCGACGACGATCGCCCTGATCGCAGGCTCATGCCCGGCGATCCGCTTGGGGGTGAAGCCGGCCTGGAACAGCTTCTTCAGCCGGTCGTGCTTGGGCGGATCCATCCCGATGAACATCGCTCGCATCAGCTCGATCGGGAACACGTCGGTGACCGCGGTGATCCCGCCCAGCTCCGACGAGTAGGTCTGCCAGTCGCGGCTGACGGTCTGAATGTCGTCCGGAAGGGTGACCGACCAGTACCCGGCCTCGTCGGGATATTCGGTGATCCGGGGTGTCCAATGCACCGGGCACGCGTTGCGCAGCTCACGGAACAACTCGTGCGGCGGCCCGTGCAGCCAGTGCTCCCGCTCCCCGACGAGGATCTGCTCCAACTCGCTCCTGGTCGATGACATCAGCCCTCCTGATAACCCGTTCGTAGCGAGCACTTGATCCTACTGGCTGGCTAGCCAGCCTGGCGGGCTGGGGCCTAGCGCGCCACCACTCGGGCCAGCGGCTCGGGGCGCCCGATGAAGTGGCCCTGGGCGAAGTCGATCCCGAGCTGCTCGACGAAGCGCAGCACGGAGCTGTCGCCGACGCATTCGGCGATCGTCTTCTTGCCCGTGCCCCGGGCGATCTCGACGATCGTCTGGACGACGAGCTGGTCGGTCTCCGACTCAGGGAGGTCGGAGATGAAGTCACCATCGATCTTGAGGTAATGAACCGGGAGGTGCTTGAGGTAGTAGAACGAACCGAAGCCGGTGCCGAAGTCGTCCAGGGCGAACTTGCACCCCAGTGCGGTCAGCGCGCTGGCGAAGGTCTTCGCCTCATCCATGTTGGCGATCGTGGCCGTCTCGGTGACCTCGAAGATCAGGCGGCTGGGGTCGATGCCGGTCGCGCTCAGCTCGCGCGAGATCAGCGCGGGCAGCTCGGCGTCGCCGAGCGAGGTGCCCGACAGGTTGATCTCCAGGGCGTGGCACGCGTCGCGTGGCTCCCAGTCGGCGATCGCCCGGATCGCGCGCGACACGACCCAGCGATCGATGGCCAGGATCAGTCCGAGGCGCTCGGCGGTGGGCATGAAGGCGCTCGGCGTGAGCAGCTCACCGTCCTCACCGGGCATCCGCAGCAGCACCTCGTGGCGCGTTGTGCGGCCACTGGCCAGGTCGCGAATCGGCTGGGCGTAGAGCTCGAACTGATCCTCCTCGAGCGCCCAGCGCAACCGCTCGGCCCACGTGTAGCGCGCCTTGACCCGCGCCTCGCGCGCCCGCTCGGGGCTGTAGACCGAGACGCCGTCGCGGCCGCCGCGCTTGGCCTCGTACATGGCCAGATCGGCGTCGGCCAGCAGCTGGCTGGCGTCGGTGCCGCCGTCCTCGAGCAGCGCCACGCCGATCGACGCCGTCATCGATACGCGCTGGCCGCCGACGGCCACCGTGTGATGACGGATCTCGGTCAGGAGATCGGTGGCCACGCGCTGGGCCGTCTCGGCGTCGGTGGCCCGCAACAGGACGGCGAACTCATCGCCGCCCAACCGGGCGATCACATCGGTACCCCGCAGGCGGCGCGAAAGCAGCCGGGCTCCGAGCGCTTCTGACTGGTGATGTCGCGGAAGCTCCACACGCGGCCGACGCTCTTGCCGCCGACCACCTGGGGCTTGGACACGCGCTCGAACACGCGGCCGTCGCGGAACTCGAGCACGTCGTGGCTTTCGGCCTACGGATCGGCGTACAGCTCTCGGATCCTGCGCGCGAACTGCTCGGGGTCGGAGAGCTGTTGCATCATGAAGGCGGCGGCGCGGCTGTCCTCCCGCGTCTCCAGGATCTCGGCCGGGGTTCGCCACAGCTCGGCGAATTTGCGGTTGTGCGAGACGATCCCGCCGTCATTGTCGACGACGAGGATTCCGTCGGCGGTCGAATCGAGCGTCGCCGCCAGGAGTGACAACGTGACCTCCATCTGCTCCTTGGACGCGCTCAGCTCGGCCGTGCGCTCCTCCACCCGGCGCTCGAGCGAGCGCGACAGCGCCTCGGAGGCGGCGAAGCCCTGGGCGTTCTCGAGCGCCGCGCCGGCCAGCGAGGCGATGTAGTGGGCCAGGCCCTCCTCCTCCTCGTCGAACAGGTCGGGCACGCCGCTGTAGGTGGCGCAGATGCATGCCTTCGCCTCGCCGCGGACCAGCACCGTCGCGCACAGCGCCGAGGAGGCCTGGCCGGCGTCCTGATCGCTGCCCTGGAGGTCCTCGAACGTGGTCACCGAGCTGCCGTCGGCCAGGGCCTGGAGGGCGAGTTCGAGGCGTTCGGCATGGTCAGCGTCGCCGGCCACCGGTGCCAGCCGCAGCTCGGAGTCGGTCCTTTCGACCGCGAACACCGTGCACGACTGGACCCTCAGCAACGCGACGGCGGCGTCGTGCGCAGCCTTGAATACGGCCTCGTCGGTCAGGGCGGCGGCAATCGAGCGACCGGCCTCGAGCACCATGGCGAAGCGATCGGCGAGCGACAGGGTCGTCTGCTCGCCCTCGCCGGCCGTGGCGCCTCCGGCTATCGCCCCGGTCATGCGGATGGCCTCGGTCAGCTGGTCATCGCCCTCCCGCCACCCAAGCGCGACGCCAACCGCGCCGCGCGCGGCCAGCGTCTCCGCGTACTCGGCGGTGGCGCCCTGCCGCTCGGCGACGACAAGGCTCAGGTCCAGGAAGTGGCGGGCGCGGCGCGCGCGGCCTGAGCACGCAGCCAGCATCCCCTGCTCGCGCAGCGCGTGCGGCAGGTTGTTGGGGTAGTGGCGGGCGATGCGATGGGCGCGACGTGCGGCGCGGCGGGCGCGACGCAGGAGCTGGCTCCGGCGCTTCGGGGCCAGCGCCGACTCGCGCGTGAGCGCAGCCCGCAGCGCCGTGGCCAGCCAGGCCGGCACCGGCGCGACGTACTCGTCGCGCAGTCGGGCGTCGCCAATCAGCTCATCGGCCCGCTCGAGGGCGGCGATCGCCCCGGTGGGATCGCTGGCCGCCAACCGGCCGAGAGCCTCGGCCTGCAGCACCTCGGCCGCCGTGTGCACGTCTCCGCGGTGGGGCCGCAGGGCGTCGCGCACGTGCTGGCGCGGCACCTCTCCCCCGGCCGCCTTGGCCCAGAACCCGAGGCTGACTCCGGCCGCCTGCTCGTCGCCGAGCTCGACGGCCGAGCGATGCACCTCCTGGGCGATCTCCGCAGCCTCGGACAGACGGCCCAGCCGGTAACAGCAGGCCGCGATGTGCCATCGCGCCGTGCTCAGCGAGCCCTGGTCGCCGGTGCGCTCGAGGATCTCCTCCGCCGCCCGGCAGCTTTCGAGCGCCTCGGGCACACGCCCGGCCGAGTACAGCACCCCACCGTAGAACAGCAACGACTGACCCTCGCCCCAGCGGTCGCCCAGCTCGCGGCGCATCGCGATCGAGCGCCGCGCGTACGCGATGCCTCGTCCGAACCAGGGGATTGTCGACATCACCGGCGCGTGCTCGGAGTACGCGCGCGCGAGCTCCGTCGTCGGCGGGTAACGCTCGGCCAGGTTCATCCCGCGCAGGTGAGCCCAACCGCAGGGCACACGCCCGGCGCCATACCAGTAGGCCCGCGACAACTCCGAGAACAGGCGCGCGGCCAGCAGGTCGCGCTGCTCGCCCTCGGCCTGCCGCCGGCCGACGAACACGCGCCGCAGCACGGTGTGGGCGATCTGGACGATGATCTCGCGCACCAGCGGCAGGACGAACCCAGCGCGCCGGCGGGGCATGTGCTCGCCCAGCAGCCGCAGCGCCCGCTCGTGGCGCCCGGCGGCCGTCATCACATCACCGCGCCCCAACGCCAGCTCGCCGAGCCGACCCTCGATCTGGGCCTGGGTGGCGGCGTCGTCGCACACGCCGAGCGCGTCGGTGAAGTGCTGCTCCGCCTCGTCATAGCGCCCGCGCAGCAGCGAGATCTCCCCCAGGCCCTCGCACACCTCCCGGCGGATCGCCCGATCCTCCGATGTCACCGCCTCGAGCGCGATCGCGTAATGACGTTGGGCGATCTCCAGCGAATACCGCCCCCGCGCATCGGCGGCGGCGGACAGCGCGTAGGGAAGTGCGTACTCTGGTTCACCGGCCGCGTCGAAGTGGTAGGCCAGGTCGAAAACGGCCTCGGGCGCGGTGGCCTGAATGCGACGGGCCACCCGCAGGTGCAGCGCACGCTGGGTCTCGGCCGGCAAGCGGGCGTGAAGACGCTCGCGCAGCTGATCATGCAGAAAGGCCCACTGGCCGGTGTCGAAGTCGAACCACACGATGTGACGGTGGCGGGCTTCGGCCAGTGCGGCAAGCGTCTCGCGCAGCTGCTGTCCCGACAGCTCGGCGGCGTCACGAACGGCGAACTGCTTGCCCAGGATCGCGCCGGCGGAGAGGACCTCGAGCACGTCGTCGGGGAGCTGGGCGATCCGCTCGTCCACGAGGATGGCGGCACGCATCGAGGCCTGCGCCTCGGCGATGCGTTCGGGTTCCACGCGCCAGCCGTCGTCCTCGGCCACAAGCAGGTTGCATTCGACCAGCCCGCGCAGCACCTCGGCGGCGACGAACGGGCTCCCGCCCGCCGCCTGGACGACGATGTCGCACACCTCCGGCGAAACGCGGCCGGCCATCGACTCGACGAGCCGCTCGATCTGCGACTCGCGCAGCCGCGGCAGCGTGATCCGCTCGGTGTCGGACTCGAGCAGCGCCGCCGCTGCGCCGGGCTCGTCCGAGCGCACGGCGGCGAGGATCAAGACGTGACGCTCGGCATCCTGCTGCTCGGCACCCAGCCACCCCGTCAGCAGCTCAACCGTTGGCTCGTCGGCCCACTGGCAGTCGTCGAGGATGACCAGGGCGGGGCACTCGGGTGTCCCCAGCACGCCGAGCAGCGCGGTCAGGACCTGGAGGGTCCGAGCGTGTTGCCGGGTGGCGTCGCTGGCCAGCCTCGCACCCGCGCCGCCGAACAGGGTTGCCAGCTGCGGCATAACCGCCATCAGCTCCGGCGCCTGTGCGCTGAGCCGCCTCCGCAGCCGCGAGGCAAACGCCTCGTCGACCTCGGCCCGCCGGCCGATCGCCGCGATCACGCCGTCGAGGACCTGGTAGGGGTTCTCAGCTCCGAGGCTGCGCCCATGGCCGTGCAGCACCCAGACTCGGTCATCGGCGCAGGCGCTCGCGAACTCCTCGAGCAGGCGCGTCTTGCCGCCGCCCGACTCGGCCTCGACGACGACCAGCGCCGCCTTGCCGCTGCGTGCCCCGTCGAGTTTGACCTTGAGCGCCTCGAGTTCGGTGTCGCGTCCGATCAGCTCGGGTTCCGTAAGCGAGCGGCGGCTGCCCGGTCGCCGCGGCGAGTCCGGCTGCTCGCCGCGCTGCAGCGCGTCGATGATCTCCCGCAGATCGGAGGCCACGGCGCCGGCCGACGGATACCGGTCGTGCGGCTCGGTGGCGAGCATCCGGGCCAGCACGGCCTCGACCGCGTGGGGCACCCCGGGGTGAAGCCCGCGCACCACCGGGGCCCCACCGCTCAGCTGGGCGCGAAGGACCTCGTTGACCGAAGCGCCGTCGAACGGGGGATGGCCGTACAGGCTCTCGAACAGCACGCAGCCGGCCGAATAGATGTCCGAGCGCTCGTCGACGCGCCGGTGCAGGATGCCGGCCTCCTCGGGCGAGGCATAGTGGGCAGCGTCGGCCACCAGCTCACGCGAGGTCACGACCCGCGCGCTGCGGGCAAACCCGTGTAGGCGAGCACCGTGTGCCCAGTGTCGCCCTCCGGCGGCTCGATGTTCGCCGGTTCGACATCGAGGTGCAGAAGGCCGCAGTCGTGGATCGCCCGGAGCCCGAGCGCGACGTCGTGGGCCATGGCGAGCGCGTCGAGGACGCGCAGGGGACCCTGCAGCAGGCGCTCGGCCAGGGTCATCCCGGGCACGTGCGGGCGGACCACGAGGAGGAGGCCGTCGGACTCGTCGAGGCGGTGCAGCGGGGCCAGGTACGGGCTGGAGAGTCCCCGCAACGCGACCAGCTCGTTGCCCAATCGCGCTCGTGTGGCCGCCGTGACGGCCGCCGAGGGCACGGCCAGGATTGTGACCTCACCGCCCGTCTCGATATCGACTCCCCGCAGCGTGCTGATCCCCCCGACCTCGGGGGAGCGCGCCGCCACGCCGTAGCGGCCGGCCAGAGTTGGCGGTTCGACTGTGCGGTTAGGAACTTGGGCTACCTGCACGCTTCTCCTGGCAAGGCAACAGCGCCCCCATAGGCATATCGGAGCCTCGACGCCTCACCTTTAGCCCTGCAATTTCGCCCGATTGGCCCTGCTGGAGTGGCGTCACTAGTGTTCGCCCCAATCACCGGCTCGCAACATGCAAAAGGAGCGCATCCCGTGAAGATTCGCGCCGCGGTACTCGAGGAGTTCGCCCAGCCGCTCAAGATCACCGAGGTCGAGCTCGACGAGCCGAAGGACGGCGAGGTGCTGGTCCGGCTGGAGGCCTGCGGGGTGTGCCACACGGACATGTACACCGCTTCCGGGGCCGATCCGTCCGGGTACGCGCCGACCGTGCTGGGGCACGAGGGCGCCGGCATCGTCGAGCGGGTCGGCGCCGGCGTGGACAGTGTCAAGCCGGGCGATCGCGTGGTGACTCTGTTCAGTCCCCAGTGCCGCGAGTGCGAGCACTGTCTCAGCCCGAATACGAACCTCTGCCTGGCCATTCGCGAGCAGCAAAACAAGGGCTTCCTGCCGGACGGGACCACGCGCCTGAATCGCAACGGCGATCGGATCCGTCACTTCATGGGCACGAGCACGTTCGCCGAGTACACCGTGATGCCGCAGATCGCGCTGGCCAAGGTCTCGCCCGACGCGTCTCCCGATCGCGCGGCGCTGTTCGCCTGTGGTCTGTCCACCGGGTTGGGGGCGGCGATCAACACCGCCAAGGTTCAGCCCGGGTCGACCTGCGTGGTGTTCGGAGCCGGCATGGTCGGCCTCGGCGCGGTGGCCGGATGCCGCCTGCAGGGTGCCGAGCGGATCATCTGCGTCGACCTGTCGGAGGACCGGCTCGCGCTGGCCCGCGGGCAGGGAGCCACCGACACCTGGGTCGGCGGACCCGACACCGTGCAGAGCGTGCTCGACGAGACCCGCGGCTTCGGCGCTGACTACACCTTCGAGGCCACCGGGCTGGTGGCGGTGATGCGCCAGGCGGTCGAGTCAGCGAGGATGGGCTGGGGTCTGTGCACCGTGGCTGGCGTGGCCGGCAAGGGTGACGTGCTGGAGATCGTGCCGCGCTTCCTGATCACCGGACGCCGCGTGTGCGGCTCATCGTTCGGGGGCGTGAAGGGACGCGATCAGGTCCCCGAGCTCGTTCAGCTGTACCTCGACGGGAAGCTCGACGTCGACCCGTTCATCTCGCACCGGATCACGCTCGACGACGTCAACCGCGGCTTTGAGCTGATGGAGCGCCAGGACGGCATCCGTAGCGTGATCATGTTCTGATCGCCGCGCGCGCCTCACCCGCCCGCCGGGCCAGCTCAGCCACCTCGGCCAGGCGCGGATCCTCCGGGCTCCCGGCCAGGTTGATCTGCACCAGTCGGGCGGCGGCCTGGGTCGCCGCCTCGGCCAGCAGCACGGCGGCGGCGGCGTCCCCCTGGAGCGCCGGCTTGCTGTCTTTGACGATGCCGGTCGCGAGCTCGGCCACCTCGGTGCTCACCCGGGCGATCGCCATCGGCGCCTCCGACGCGCGCGACAAGGCGTCGCCCAGGCGCTCGGCCCGAGAGGGATCATCGGCCGGTAGGCGGACCGCTTCCAGCACGGGCGCGTAGGAACGGAGCTCCTGTTCGCCGCAATCGAGCAGCTCGGCCTGCAGACGCGTCGCTCGCGCGGCCGCGGCGCTGTCGCCGGCGAACGCCGCCGCCATCTTGAGCAGAGCGGCGGCCAGCGCCCCGGACCAGGCCGACGCCGAGCCGCCGCCGGGCGCCGGCGAGCGCGCCGACAGCGCGGCCAGGAGGTCCGCCAGCGGGCGCTCGGCGCTCGGCGACACGAGCGCCGGCTAGAACAGTCCGACGGTGCGGCCGGTCTCAGTGATGTCGACGTTGATGGCCGCCGACTGCTTGCCGAGTCCCGGCATCTGCGTGATGTCGCCGCACAGCGGCACGATCCACCCCGCGCCGGTGTACGCCCGCACATCTCGGACCGGCAGGATGAAGTTCTCCGGCGCGTTGAGCAGGGCCGCGTCCGCCGACAGCGACAGGTGCGTCTTGGCCATGCAGATCGGCAGCTTGCCGAGCCCATCGGCAGTGAACTGCTCGAGCTTCTTGGCCGCCTCGGGGTAGATGAAAACGTCCGAGGCCCCGTACACGCGGGTGGCGACCGAGTGGATCTTCGTGGCCAACGGATCGTCGTCGTTGTACATCTGACGGAAGTCGCTCTTCATCTCAGCCGCTTCGACAACGGCACGGGCGAGATCGGCCGCGCCCTCGCCACCGTGGGCGAAGCCATCGTTGATCTCCGCCGCCTGGGCGCCGTACTCGAGCGCCAGGCGCTTGACCAGCTCGACCTCCTCGTCGGTGTCCTCGGGGCGCCGGTTGACCGCCACCACGCAGGGGACGCCGAACTCGCGCACGATGCCCAGGTGGCGCTTGAGGTTCTGGGAGCCAATCACCACTGCAGCCATGCGGCGTGCAGCGTCGGCCTGAGTGCCGTTGAGGCCGCCGTGGTGCTGCAGAGCGCGCACCGTGCAGACCAGCACGACCGCGCTCGGTCGCAGATCGCCGACGCGGCACACGATGTCGAACAGCTTCTCCATCCCCATGTCCGAGCCGAAGCCCGACTCGGTGATCACGTACTCGCCCATCTCCAGACCCAGCGACGTGGCCACCAGCGACGAGTTGCCGTGGGCGATGTTGGCGAAAGGACCGCAGTGCATCAGGCACGGCTGACCCTCGAGGGTCTGGATCAGGTTGGGCTTGATGGCGTCCTTGAGCAGCACGGCCATCGCACCGGCGGCCTGAAGGTCCTCCGCGGTCACCGGCTTTGAGCCGTTGAAGCTGTAGCCCACGGTGATCCGGCCCAGCCGGCGGCGCAGGTCGGCCAGGTCACGCGACACGGCGACGATCGCCATCACCTCGGAGGCGGCCGTGATGTCGAACCCGGTCTCGCGGGGGTAGCCGTTGGCCCGGCCGCCGAGGCCGATCGTGATTTGGCGCAGGGCACGATCGTTGATGTCGACGGCTCGTCGCCAGGTGACCCGCAGCGCGTCGATCTTGTGCGGGTTGCCATGCAGGATCGAGGCGTCGAGCATCGCCGAGAGGAGGTTGTTGGCCGCGCCGATGGCGTGGATGTCGCCGGTGAAGTGGAGGTTGAGGTCCTCCATCGGTACGACCTGGGTCCAGCCGCCGCCCGCCGCGCCGCCCTTGATCCCGAACACGGGACCGAGCGACGGCTCGCGCAGGCACAGCACGGGCTTGCGACCGATGACCCCGAGGCCCTGGGTGAGCGACACGGCCGTCGTGGTCTTGCCCTCGCCGGCCTTGGTCGGCGTCATCCCGGCCACGCAGATCAGCTTGCCCTCCTTGGTCGAGGACAGGCGCTCGAGGGCGGTCAGGCTGATCTTGGCCTTGTAGCGGCCATAGGGCTCGACCTCTTCGGGCAGGAGTCCGAGCGACTCGGCGATCGATTCGATCGGCTGCATCTCCGCCGCCTGGGCGATCTCGAGGCTGCTCGGCATCGCGCCCTCGGCCAACCGGCTGGCGCCTCGGCGGGCGCGCCGCGGGGTCGCTGGTTGTCCGTCCCCGGTGGAGACGACCGTAGCCTGCTCACTCTTCTTGGATGCGCTCATTTCAACCCTCAGACGGAATGGTGGATGGTGATCACGGCCATCAGTGGCTCACGGCCGCCGCGGCGAGCTCGGACACGAGTCGGTCCTCATAGAACCGCTCGAGCGCGAACGGGGCGATCAGGTCTGGCGTGCGCCCGCTGTGCACGAGCTCGGCCAGCGTCTTGCCGACGATCGGGGCGGCCTTGAAGCCGTAGGTGCCCCAGCCCGCGCTGATGTGGAAGTTCTCGACCTCGGTCTGGCCGAGGATCGGGCTGTAGTCGGGCGACAGGTCGCACAGCCCCGCCCATGCGCGCAGCAGCCGTGCGTGCTCGAGCTGCGGGAACAGCTCGAGCGTGTGCCGCGTCAGGTCCTGGAGGAAGTTCAGCGTCCCCTGCATCCGGTAGGTCGTCCAGGGCTCGATCTCCGAACCCATCACGAACTCGCCGCGATCGGACTGCGAGATGTAGACGTGCATCTGCGAGGAGACGATGACCACGTCGAGCAACGGTTTGACCGGCTCGGTCACGCAGGCCTGGAGGATGTGGGTGGTGATCGGCAGCTCGACCTTGGCCATGTCGCATACCAGCGTGCTCCACCCGGCGACGGCGCTAATCACCTGGCCGGCCCTGATCGTTCCCCGGTTGGTCTTCACGCCGTCGATCCGCCCGTTGGTGCGCTCGAAGCCCTCGACCTTTGTGTAGGGGTGGATCTCGACGCCCCCTCGGTCTGCCGCCCGCGCGTAGCCCCACACGACGGCGTCGTGACGGATGATGCCTCCTGGCGGGTGGTAAAGCGCGCCCATGATCGGATACGTCACGTCCTCGGAGACGTTGAGCTGCGGGCACAGCCGGGCCACCTCGGCGGCGTCAATCAGGCGCGAGTCGATCCCGCCCAGCCGATTGACCTCGGCCCGGTTGGCCATCACGAACATGGCGCGATCGGAGTGGGCCAGGGTCAGGTGACCGCACTGCGAGAAGAGCAGGTTGAAGTCGAGCTGCTTGGAGAGCTGCTCGTACATCTTCACGCTGGCGTCATAGAACCGCGCTCCCTCGACGGTCTTGTAGTTGGAGCGCAGGATCGTGGTGTTGCGGCCCGCCGCCCCCGAACCGATGTAGCTCTGCTCGAGCACGGCCACGTTCTTGATCCCCATCTGCGACAGGTAGTAGGCGGTGGCCAGACCGTGCGCGCCTGCGCCGACGATCACGACGTCGTAGCTGTCGCGCAGCTCGCCGCGGCGGCGCCACATCCGTCCTGGACGGAAGATCTCACGCATGCGCCGGTTCCAGTCGGCCGGTCATCAGGTCAGCGCCCACCGGGCCGCCGCCAAGGCTCTCAGCCGCATCGGCGATGACCTCCCACAGGTATTCGCCCAGCGCCCAGCCGACGAGGATCAGCAGCTGATCCTCGCGCTCGCACAGCAGATACCCGGGCGTGCGGGCCACGGAGCCGGGGCGAAAGCCGGTCACCGGCGTCACCGCCGGGCGCACGTCGATGGCACAGAAGCGCGCCAGCAGCTCACGGCAGCCCGGGCCGATCAGCGCCATCGCGGCCAGGCCCGAGGTCGCGTCAAGCAACGTGACCGCCTTGTCGGTGGTCGCCTCGGACACCGCTGGGGAGGCTGTCGACTCGGGCTCGGCCAGCATGAGCAGGCGCTCGGGAGTGACCGGGCACCACCAGGCGCCGGCCGCACGGGTCGCCTTGCCCAGCTCGAGCGTGGCGCCATCGCCAGCCTCGCGGGCGATCCTGGCCAGCTCCTCGCGCGGACCCTGCAGCTCCAACTTGGTCAGGTGCGAGCGGTCGGCAAAGCCGACGGTCTGGCTCGCGCGACGCTGCTCATCGCCGCTGTAGGCGACGGCCACGTTCCAGCCGCTTCGGGCCTCGAGGCGGGCGCCGGCGGCCTTGGCCAGCCGCTCCATCGGCGAGCGGGCCAGGGCGCCGGAGGCGGGATCGGCCGAGGCGAAGGGCAGCGCGTTCACGAGCGCAGCAGCTCCCCGGCTGGATCGTGGAACGGCTCGGTGATGACCGAGCCCACCATCCGCGTGCCGTTGTCGGCGATCATGATGCTGGCTCCGTCGCTGGCCAGCGTGGCCGGCACCCAGGCCATCCCGATCACCTTGTCGAGCTGGCGCGAGCGGCGCGCGCTGGTCACCTGGCCCGCGGCCACGCCGTGCTCGTCGAGCACCACCGATCCCTCGGTGGGAACCGCGCCGTTGCTCAGCGTGAAGCCGACCAGCGCGGTGGCGGCGGGCTCGTCGGCGGCTCGGATCAGCGCCCACTTGCCGATGAAGTCCTCGTCCTTGTCGAGCTTCACCGCCCACGGCATGGCCGCCCCGTAGGGAGTCGATTCGGAGTCGGTGTCCTGACCGACGATGATGTGCTGCTTCTGCAGGCGCAGGATGCGCTGCGGCTCGAGCCCGAACGGACGGATGCCGTCGGCCTTGCCGGCCTCCAGGATCGCGTCCCACAGATGCTCGCCATAGGCGGCCGGGAAGTGGATCTCATAGCCGAGTTCGCCCACGAAGCCGATCCGGAGGAGCAGGCAGCGAGCGCCGGCGACGAGCTCCTGTCGCGAATCGAGGTAGATGAACGCCTCGGGCGAGCAGTCAAACTCGGTCAACCGCTTGAGAATGTCCCGGGCCCGAGGCCCGGCCAGGTTGACCGCCGAAAGTGTCTGGGTGACGTCGGACAGGTGGACGTCCATCTTCCAGTCGGCCAGCCACCACGAGAACCACTGCTCGACCGAGCCGGCGCCGCTCGAGGTGGTGGTGACGTAGAACGTCTCGTCATCGATCCGGCTGACGGTCCCGTCGTCCATGATCCGACCGGCGTCCGAGGTCAGTACCCCGTAGCGCACGCGCCCCGGCTTGAGCGTCGACATCCGGTTGGGGTACAGGCGATCGAGGAACTCCCCCGCCTCAGGGCCGCGCACGACCAGCTTGCCCAGCGTCGAGACATCGATCAGGCCGGCTGCGGTGTGGACATTCACCGCCTCTCCCTCGGGGTCCCCGTAGTCGTATGGGCGTTCCCAATCGCCGGCCCAGCGGATCGCCCCGCCGAGCTCGCGATGACGGCCCTGAATCGACGAGCGCTTGGCCGGCTCGATCGGGCGCCCGGCCAGCGCGCCCAGCGGGACCGTCGACCACGGAGGCCGCGACGTCGTGGTACCGACCTCCTCGAGGTTCTGACCCGTCTCGCGGGCCATCAGTCGGATGGCCGGAAGCTGGCACATCCGGCCCTGGCACGGGCCCATGGTCACGGTGGTGTAGCGCTTGCAGAGCTCGATCGAGTCGTAACCCTCGGCCACGCTCAGCTTGATGTCCTTGGCGGTGACGTCCTCGCAGAAGCAGGCGAACGCCTTGCCTCGCGAACCGTTCGCAGCGCTGGCCGGGGGCACAGCCACGGCAGGTTCCTGCTCGCCGTCGAGCTGGCGGGTCAGCTCGACCGTGCGGGCACGGGAGCGCACCTCGCCGAGCCCAAGCGCATGGGCGGCCTCCAGTCCAGCACGCTCGCCCGAATCCGCCGCCGAGCGGAAGAGTCCCTGGCCGGCCACGTCGCCCGCAACCCACACCCCGGCCGGGAGCTCGGCCACCTTGAAGTTCCCGCGGTCCGGGTCGTATGAGGTGCGCGCTGCGGCCTGCGAGATCAGCGAGCTGGCCGGCGCATCGCCGCCCGACACCAGCACAAGGTCACATTCGAGCTCGCGCTGCTGTTGCGAGGCGCCCACCGGCGCGAGCACCGCGCCGGTCACGGCCTTCTTGCCCCGCGCGGCGACGACCGTCCACCCGTAGCGCATCTCGACGCCGAGGCGGTCGAGGCGCTGGGCGCAGCGCGAGGGCTGGGTGCGAAGATCGGCGACGGCAAGGATCTGGATCCCAGCCTGGTGGAATGCCAGCGCGGCGCGCAGCCCGCGGTCCGAGGCTGTGGCCACGACCACACGCTGGCCCGGAGCGACTCCATACAGGGCAACCAGCCGGCGCGCCCCACCCGACAGCATCACGCCGGGGAGGTCGTTGCCGGCGAACACCAGCGGCTGCTCGATCGCACCGGTGGCGAACACATGCTGGCGGGAGCGCACCTGGTGCAGCGTGTTGCCCTGCCAGATCGGCACCAGCCCGTCGTAGTAACCGAGCGCGGAGGCCGAGCTGAGCAACTCAACGCCGAGCTCGCGGGCCCGATGGGTCAGCTCCTGGGCCGGCTCGCGGCCGCCCTCCCACAACAACCTTCCACCGGGCTCCGGGCCGTCGTCGGCCAACACGACGTCGGCGCCGAGCTCGGCTGCGGCGACGGCGGCGCTCAGACCGGCGTGGCCACCGCCGACCACAAGGACGTCGGTGTGACGGCGGCGGTACTCCGTGCGCCACGTCCGCTCGGCTTGCTTCTCGGGGAGCTTGCCGAGCCCGGCGGCGCGACGCAGGACCCACTCGTAGGCAGGCCAGAGCTTGCGCGGGCGGATGAACGTCTTGTAGTAGAAGCCGGGCGGGGTGAACTTGCTGCCGACGCTGTCGGTGACCGACATCACGTCGACGTCGAGTCCAGGCGATGCGTTGAGGTGCTCGACCTTGATCCCGTTCTGGGCCGGCTCCGTGCACGCGCGCACACCCGGTGCGCCGTCGACCGAGACAAGGCAGTTGGGGCAGTTGCCGCTGCAGCACATGAGCCCACGGCGGCGGTGGTACTTGAAGCTGCGCGAGAAGGTTCGCCGTCCCTCGGCGTACAGGGCGGAGCCGATCGTGTCGCCCTCGTGTCCGGTGACCGCCTTGCCGTCGAACGTGAACGTGATCGTCTTCGAGCGATCGATCCGCTCCTCGGGCTGGTGCGGCATGCGGCTCATGCGGCCTCTCCCGGCTCGTGGGGGCCATCGAGTTCGCCGGGCAGGCCGACGCGGAGCACCTCGTTGGTGCGGGTGTCGCGATCAGCCACAAACCACGTCCGGCAGCCGGACCGGTGATACCACCACTCGCGCTGGACGCCCGCCACGTTGCGGCGGAAGTAGTTGTACTGATTCAGCTCGCGCGTCGAAGGCGATCCCTTGGGCCGGCTGGTCACCTCGCCGCCGAACGCGAAATCCGCCACCTCGCGGGTACCGCAGTGCGGACAGTCCAGAACGAACGACACAGGGCGCGATCCTAGACAACGATGGCGCTGAGCGCAATACTATTGCCTATGGTGCAACAAGAAGCGCGGCCCAGGGCTCGCCCCATCGCATCGGTGGCCCGCGCGCTGGCCCTGCTCGACGAGTTACGCGACAGCGAGACGGGGCTCGGCGTCAACGAACTGGCCCGCCGGATTGGCGTCAACGCCAGCACGGCCTCGCGGTTGCTGGCCACGCTCGAGTCGGCCGGGATCGTCGAACGCGACGGCCAGGGGCCGTTCCGCCTCGGCCTGCACCTGGTCACGCTGGCCGACCGGGTGCTGGCGCGGCTCGACCTCCAGGCCCTGGCCAGGCCGGTGTTGCTCGAACTGATGGAGACCACCGGCGAGACGGCCACGCTGTCGCTGCCGGGCGAGCGCGAGGCGATCACCGTCGACTCGGTTCCCTCGCGCAGCAGCGTGGTCAGCATGGCTCGCCTCGGCCGTCCAAGCATCTCCCACGCGACGGCCGTGGGCAAGGTGATGCTGGCCTTCGGCGGCGACGGCCTGCCCAGTGAGCGCGAACTGGCCGCGCTCACCCCGCGCACGATCACCGATCGCGGCATGCTCGCGGCCGAGATCCGCGGCGTTCGACAGCGCGGCTTTGCCACCGTGTTCGGCGAGCGCGAGGTCGATGTCAACGCGATCGCCGCCCCCGTGTTCGATCGCGCCGGAGCGCTGGCGGCGATCCTCGGCGTCCAGGCCCCGGCCAGCCGGCTGGCCGACCCGACTCGCGTCCTGCCGGTCGTGCTGTCCGGCACGGCGGCGCTGACTCGCGCCCTCGGTGGGCGCCGGTGAGCTCCGACGCGCTGAGAACACCCGCCGGCCCAACCACCGGCCGCTGCCTGTGCGGGGCGGTCCGCTACGAGGTCCGCGGCCCGTTGCGCGACGTCCTGCTCTGCCACTGCATCGAGTGCCGCCGCTGGCACGGCCACATCTCGGCCTGCACGGCGGCGCGCAAGCACGACCTCGTGCTGACCGAGGCCCGCGGTCTACGCTGGATCGACAGCCCTGACAGTGACGCCGATGCTCGCCGCGGCTTCTGCGGCGAGTGCGGCTCGAGTCTGTTCTGGGACCCGCCGCGGCGGGACTCGATCAGCATCGCCGCCGGCACGCTCGACGATGCCGGCGGCCTGCGTGTGGCCGGTCACTGGTACACCTCGCAGGCCGGGGCCTACTACGAGCTGCCCGCCGACGGGCTTCCGCACCACACCCACAGCGGCGAATCGGGGCTCCCCTGATCGGCGGTGACAGAATGCCCGCCATGCAAAGGTGGCACGCACGCCCCGGAGCGCTGCGATAGCGGCGCGATCCTCCGCCGGGCGCACCCAGCGATCTTCGGATGAACGGGGGCCGCGGCCTTCGCTGGTCGACAGCGCGGAGCAGGCGCTGCGCAACTGGCTGGCCCCAGGCCGGCATCGACCGGGCGACCGCCTGCCGCCCGAGCACGAGGTCGCGCAGATGCTCGGCGTCTCGCGCGGGACGCTGCGCACCGCGCTTCAACGCCTCGAGGCCACCGGCGAGATCGTGCGCCGGCAGGGCAGCGGGACGTTCGTCGGCACTGTGACGCTGCCCAGCCAGCTCGGCGAGCGGCTCGAGCGGCTCGAGCCCTATTCGTCGCTGGCCAAGCGCCGCGGCGTCGATCTGGCGGCAACCCGGCTACAGATCGAGGTCCGCACGGTCTCTCACGAGGTCTGTGAGCTGCTGCACCTCGACCCGGGCACCGAGGTGACGACGATCTTTCGCGTGCTGGTCGCCTCGGGTCAGCCGGCGGCGGTGATGTTCGATGTCGTGCATCCGGACGTTCCGCTGCCCGACCCACCGCGCCTGCGGCGAATGCTCGAGAACGGGCAGATGGTGCTCGATCTGCTGGTGGCCACCGGGATCCCCGTGGCCTTCGCCCAGACCCATGTGATGCCGGCCCTGGTCACCCCGCGCGAGCAGGTCGGCAAGGCGCTCCAGATCCGGCGCACCACCGCTGCCCTCGAACTCGAGGAGGTCATGTACGTGTCCGGCGGTGATCCGGTGGCCTACGCGCGCGACCTGTTCGCCCCCGGAGCACTCGACGTCCGGGTGATGCGCTCCTTCGAGGCCGCCAGCCCGGTGCCGATCGTCACGGGCACTGGCGCCGGACGTCGCTCGCGCGGCGCGCGGCGCGCGCACTGATCAGCTCCAGGGATACGGGCTGTGGGAGACCGGGTGCAGGTCGCCCGTGGCGAAGCGCTCATAGCGGAACGGCGCCAGGAGCGAGGAGTGCTCTCCCGACAGCACGCGGGCGATCTCGCGGCCGACGGCGATCATCTTGTAGCCGTGATTGGAGTCCGCGGCGACGAACACGTTCTCGCGCATGAAGTCGAACACCGGGAAGTTGTCGGCCGTGAACGCACCCACCCCGCCCGAGCGGACCTGGCGGTACAGCGGACGGGTGCCGGAGAAGCGCTCGAGGCAGTGCGACAGCGCGGCGCACCACATGTCGGGGAAGCCGGGATCGACGGTGCCGGTCGGGTACGGGTCGACCTCGAACGTGTTGCCGACCGCGAGCGGCGCGGCGCCACCCTGGACACTGGTGCGATCGGGCTTGAAGTAGATCCCCCAGGGCTCGTCGGTGATCAGACGCCCATCGTCGTCGCGCAGCGGCTGATCGGAGTCGAGGTGGATCACCGCCGAGGAGCGGCCGTCGGCGGTCACGAAGGTGGCCGGATCGACCGCCAGCTCACCCTCCTGGAGATACCAGTAGGTCCACATCGGCTGGTCGGGGGCCACGCTGCCATCGGGCTGATGGACGTCGAGCCGATCGGGCAGCCCGAGCATCGACCACAGCGAGGCGATCCAGGGTCCGACCGCGACCACGACCTGCTCGACCTCGATCGCGCCGGCGCTCGTCTGCACCGCGCGCACGGCTCCGGACTCGTCGAACTCAAAGCCGGTCACCTCGACCCCGCTGGCGATCTCGGCGCCCGCGGCCCGCGCCTTGTCGGCCAGGCCGAACATCGATTCGCGGTTGAAGGCATAGCCCCCGGCATGCTCGTGCAGACAGGCGGTGATCCCGGACGCACGCCAGTCGGGATAGTGCTCGCGCATATGGGCGATCACCGCCTCTTCGCCGATGTGGAGCTCCGAGGGATAGCCGATCCGCTGCTGGCGCTCGTAAACCTCGATCAGATCGCTCTCCTGCGACGGTGGGCCCAGGGCGATGTACCCGCTGCCGTGGTAATGCAGCGCCTCCGGATCTGACTCCCACACCTCCACGCAGGCCGCCATGAGCTCCGACATCGCGGGCTGGAAATAGTTGTTGCGCACGACGCCACATGCGATCCCCGACGCCCCGGCGGCGACGCCGGTCTTGTCAACGACGAGCACGCGCTGTCCGTCGGCGGCCAGGTGCCAGGCGGTCGACAGTCCATGTACTCCGGCCCCGATCACCAGCACCGGTATCCGGTCGGGAATCGTCTCGCTCACTGTTCCAGTCACCTTCCGTTGCCTAGGATGCAATGCCTTTGCCATATGTGCAAGAGCGGGAGTAGGCTATCGCCAGCGATCGGTCCGGTCAACGATGAGCACCTTCACCCTCCTGTCCCCGGCTTGCCACGCGCGGCGCGTTGCGCTCCCGTGGACGCTGAGACCCGAGGACGCGGCACTGCTCGTCCGCGACGACGCCAGACCGTTCGCGCTCATCGGCCGCTGGGCCGGTGGCGGTGCTCTGATCGGCTCGGAGCCCGTCCGGGTGGCCCGGGCCGACGAGGACCCGTTTGCACTGCTCGATGAGCTGCCCGAGGTGGCCCATGATGAGCGTGCCCGGTCGAGCGCGGTTGGCGGTGGATGGTTTGGCTGGCTCGGCTACGAGCTCGGGCGTCGGATCGAGCCAGTGAGCGCGGGTCCGCCGCCGGTTCGCTCGGCACCGTTTGCCCTCGCCTTCTACGACCACCTCCTGCGGCTCGACGCCGATGGGCGATGGTGGTTCGAGGCGCTGTGGAGCGAGGAGCGCGATGCCGCGCTGCGCGCGCGGCTCGACGCGCTGCGGGGTCGGGCTGCCGACCCGTCGGGACCACGACGGTTCCGGACCGAGCCGTGGCGGGCCACGCCATCGGCCGCCGGTCACGCCCTCGCGGTCGAAGCGTGCCGCCGGCGGATCCACGCCGGCGACCTGTTCCAGGCCAACATCTGCGTGCGGCTCGACTCGCACCTGGACGGCGCGCCGATCGATCTGTTCGCCACCGCGGCGGCGTCCCTGCGTCCCGACCGCGCGGCCTTCCTCGGCGGCCCGGGCGGCGCGATCGCCAGCCTGTCGCCGGAGCTGTTCCTCGAACGACATTGCGGTCGTGTCCGCAGCGCGCCGATCAAGGGCACGCGACCCCGGTCGGCGGACGCTTTCAAAGCGGCGGCTCAGCGGGCCGAGCTGGAGCGCTCGGTCAAGGATCGCGCCGAGAACATCATGATCGTCGACCTCGTCCGCAACGACCTCGGACGCGTGTGCGAGCACGGGTCGATCGGCGTCGAGAAGCTGTGCCAGGCGCGGGCGCACACCGGCGTGTGGCACCTGGTGTCGGAGGTTGGCGGCGCGCTGGCCCAGGGCATGAGCAACGCCGAGCTGGTCGAGGCGGCATTCCCGCCCGGCTCGGTCACCGGCGCACCCAAGATCGCCGCCATGAACGTGATAGCCGAGCTCGAGAGCACCTCCCGCCGCCTGTACACGGGGGCGATCGGCTTCGCCAGCCCGCTCGGTGGCCTCGAGCTCAGCGTCGCCATCCGCACCTTCGAGTTCAGCGGTGGACGGGCCTGGCTGGGCGTGGGTGGCGGCATCGTCGCCGACTCCGATCCGGTCGGCGAAGCGGCCGAGTGCGTGACCAAGGCCGCGCCCCTGCTGGCGGCGATCGGCGGTGAGCTCGCCGGCGGCGGCGACACCGGGCCGCACGTGCCCGAGGCCGCGTCCCCGCCCCGGCGACGCTCGCCGCTACCACTCGCGCGCCCCGACCCGGTCCGCGGCGTTTTCGAGACGCTGCGCGTGGCCGCGGGGCGACCGGTGGCGCTCGAGCTCCATCTGCAACGGCTGGCAGGCAGCGTGCGCGAGCTGTACGGCCGCGAATTGCCGCCCGGCCTGGCCATCGAGCTGGTGGAGGCCGCGGCGCGAGGCGGAGACGCTCGCCTCCGGGTCGACTTCCATCCCGACGGATACTCGAGCTTCGAGCTGACGCCGCTCGCCCCGCGACGCACCCCGGTGCACCTGCGTCCGGTCACGCTGCCCGGCGGCCTCGGGGCGCACAAGTGGGGCGACCGCCGCCTGCTCACCGCACTGGCCGCCGACTGCGAGG
Source organism: uncultured Solirubrobacterales bacterium (assembly GCA_963749545.1). Classification (GTDB taxonomy): domain Bacteria; phylum Actinomycetota; class Thermoleophilia; order Solirubrobacterales; family Solirubrobacteraceae; genus Palsa-465. The sequence goes on along the minus strand of CAVVNG010000018.1, from coordinate 415,645 downwards.
GCGACGAGCCGTTGCTGTGCGATCTCGACGGGCTGGTGCTCGAGGCCGGGCGGGCGAGCGTGTTCATCGTCGAAGACGGCCCTCGACTGACGACCCCACCGACCGACGGGCGAATCCTGCCCGGCGTCACGCGCGCGCGTGTGCTTGCGCTGGCGCGGGAGCGCGGCTACGAGGTGGCCACCGAGCCCATCCACCTGGCCCGGCTCGCCGACGCGCAGGAGGTGTTCGTCACCGGAGCCCTCGGCGGCGTCGAAGCGGCGCAGCTGGCCGGGCGGCCGGCCAGCGCGGATGCGGTGACGGTGGCGCTGGCGCGCGCGCTCCGGGCCGATGTCAGAGCCCTTTCGAACAAACTTGTACAGACGGACGGATAAGAGAATACTGAGACCAGGTGTCAAGGAATCTCGTAGAGTTGGTCCGCCGTCACCACGCCGTTCAGGCGCCCACCGCGCTTGAGGTGTTGAAGGCGGCCATGGAGGAGCGCGGTGAGATCACCGACGAGGATCGGCGCGCCGCGGCGGAGGCGTCGGGGATGCCCGAGGCCGCGGTGTACGGGGTCTCGACCTTCTACGACGATTTTCTCCAGCCCCGCGGAGCCCGCCACATCCGCGTCTGCACAGGGACGGCGTGCTTCGCCGCCACCGGCGATGCCCACGTCGACGAGCTGCGGCGCGAGCTGGGGCTCGAGTTGGGCCAGCGCAGCGAGGACGGCGAGGTGTCGCTGGCCGAGACCGTGTGCCTGGGTTTCTGCCATTCCTCGCCGGCCGTGCGCGACGGCGAGACGATCGACGCCGGCCCCGACGTGATCGCTCGCGTGCTCGGCGACCGCACTCGCGATGCTCGCGAGCCCGAGTGGTCCAGCGTGCTCGCGGAGCCCGTGCTCACGCGGCCGGGCGATTGGTCGGGGCTCGAGCGTGCGCTGCGGGAACTCTCACCCGACACCCTGCTCGAGGAGGTCAAGGCGGCCAACGTCCGCGGCCGTGGCGGCGCGGGATTCCCGGCCGGCACGAAGTGGCAATTCACCCGCGATGCGCCGGGCGAGGAGAAGTTCATCGTCGTCAACGGCGACGAGGGCGACCCGGGTTCCTACATCGATAAGTACCTGATGGAGCAGAACCCCGAGCTCCTGCTCGAGGGGATGGCGCTGGCCGGCTACGCCGTCGGCGCCGAGCACGGGTTTGTGCTGACCCGCTCGGAGTACCCGCGCTCCAAGTCGACGCTCGACGAGGCCGCGGAGCGCGCTCGCGAGGCCGGCTGGCTGGGCGAGGACGTGAACGGCAGCGGCGTCCGCTTCGACGTGACGATTCTCGAGGGGGCCGGGTCCTACGTCGTCGGAGAGGAAACCGCGCTCCTGGCCTGCGTCGAGGGGTTGCGCGGCACGGTGTCGGCGCGTCCGCCCTTCCCGGCCGTGCGCGGCCTGTACGGGATGCCCACCGTGGTCAACAACGTCGAGACGCTGGCCAACGTTCCGTTCGTCGCTCGCCACGGCGCCAAGGCCTACCAGGAGCTGAGCCCGGGCGCCACGCCCGGCACCAAGCTCGTGTGCTTCAACGAGCGCTTCGCCCGACCGGGCGTGTACGAGGTCCGCTTCGGCACCCCGATGCGCGAGCTCTGCGAGCAGCTGGCCGGCGGGATGATCGACGGCCGTGAGCTCAAGGCCCTACAGATCGGCGGGCCGCTGGGCGGGATCCTGCCCGGCTCGCTGCTCGACACGCCGTTTGACTTCGAGGCGCTGGCCGCACAGGGGTGCATGGTCGGTCACGGCGGAATCCTCGCCTTCGACGACCGCACCAACATGCGGGAGGTGGCCCGCCACCTGCTGCGCTTCGGCGCGCACGAGAGCTGCGGCAAGTGCTTCCCGTGCCGGATCGGCCTCCAGCGCGCCTACGAGGAGTTCTCCTCTGATCAGCCCGTCGACCGGGCGCGGTTCGAGCAGCTGCTGGAGACGCTCGAGGTGGCCAGTCTGTGCGCACACGGCGGCGGCATCCCGGCGCCGCTGCGCAGCCTGATCAAGTACTTCCCTGACGAACTGGAGCTGACGTGATGCGCGTCGAGGTCGACGGACAGCCGGTCGAGGTGCAGGACGGGAGCACGGTGCTCGAGGCGATCCACGCGCTCGGGCGCGATGTGCCGACGCTGTGCTACGACGATCGCCAGGCCCCGTTCGGCGCCTGCCGGGTCTGTCTGGTCGCCGCCGAGGGCGCGCCGGGGCCGATCCCCGCGTGCACGACGCCGGCCCGCGACGGCATGAAGGTCGACACCCAGGACGCCCAGGCCCGCCGTGTCGCCGCCGCGGTAGTCGAGCTGGTGCTTTCCGAGCTGCCCGAGCCACCCGCCGCGCACACCGAGCTGGCCGAGGTGGCCGGCGAACTCGGCGTCGCGCTCGGGGGCGAGCTGCGCTGGCCCGGGACGGTCCACGAGGTCAAGCACGACCGCCGTCACCCCTATCTGGCCTTCCGGCATGAGCTGTGCATCTCGTGCGGGCGCTGCGTTCGCGCCTGTGACGAGGTGCAGGGAACGTTTGCCCTCACGGCCACGGGACGCGGATTCGGCGCTAACGTGACAGCAGGCCTCGACGCCGGTTTTCGTGACTCGGCCTGTGTCTCGTGCGGTGCGTGCGCCGATACCTGTCCCACCGACGCGATCACCGAGATAACGCTTTTGAACTTGGCAGAAGTAGCTTGAGGAGAATCAGATGAGCGACCGCTTCGACTCCACCGTCACCACCACCTGCGGCTACTGCGGCGTCGGCTGCCGGCTCGAGGCCCACGCCGCCGGCGGCAAGATCGCCTCGATCTCCCCTGCCATCGACGGACCGGCCAACCGCGGTCACACCTGTCTCAAGGGCCGCTTCGCCCACCAGTTCTCGCGCTCGCGCGACCGCCTGACCGCCCCGCTGATCCGCGAGCACGGCACCTTCCGCATCGGCACATGGGAGGAGGCGACCAACGTGATCGTCTCCGAGCTGACGCGGATCAAGCGCGACTTCGGCCCCGACGCGATCGCCGGCCTGGCCTCCTCGCGCGCCACCAACGAGGATTGCTATGCGATGCAGCGCCTGATGCGCGCGGCGATCGGGACCAACAACATCGACAACTGCTCGCGCGTGTGTCACTCCCCCACGTCTTGGGCGCTGCGCAAATCGTTCGGCCTGTCAGGTGCGACCGGATCGTTCGACGATGTTGACCGGGCTGACGCCATGATCATCATCGGCGCCAACCCGACCGAGGGCCATCCGGTCGTCGGCGCTCGCATCAAGCAGGCCACGTTGCGCGGCATGAAGCTGGTCACGATCGACCCGCGCCGGATCGAGCTGTCGGACTACGGCGTGCTGCACCTCGCGCCGCGGCCGGGAACCAACGCCGCCGTGATGCTGGGCCTCGCTCACGTGGTGGCCCGCGACGGGCTGACCGATGACGAGTTCATCGCCCGCCGCACCGAGGGCCACGATGAGCTCGAGGAGCTCATCGCGCTGTACACGCCCGAGCACGTGGAGGAGATCACCGGCATCCCGGCCGCCGACCTCGAGGCCGCGGCCCACATCTACGGCGAGGCCACCGAGTCCTCGATCGCCTGGGGCCTCGGCGTCACTGAGCACCGCTACGGCTCCGAGGTGGTCCGCCTGATCTGCAACCTCGCGCTGCTGACCGGCAAGGTCGGGCGCCCCGGCTCGGCGTTGCTGCCGCTGCGCGGGCAGAACAACGTCCAGGGGTCCTCCGATATGGGAGCCCTTCCCGACACCTACAGCGCCTACCGCTCGGTCGGCGACGAGCCCGTCGCGCGTTCGTTCGAGGAACGCTGGGGCGTTCCGCTCAGCCGCGAGAAGGGCTACACGATCCCCCAGATGTTCGACGCCGCCGTCGACGGCAAGCTCAAGGCGATGTGGATCTTCGGCGAGGACGTCGCCCAGACCGACCCCAACACCACGCACGTGATTCACGCGCTGGAGTCGCTCGAGTTCCTCGTCTGCCAGGAGATCTTCGAGACCGAGACGAGCAAGTACGCCGACGTGATCCTCCCCGCCTCCTCATTCCTGGAGAAGTCGGGCACGTTCATCAACGCCGAGCGCCGCTTCCAGCTCGTCGCCCCGGCGATCGATCCCCCGGGCGGAGCCAGGGCCGACTTCGACATCATCACCACGATGTCCGCGGCCCTCGGGCACGACATGGGCTGGGACGACCCGTCCGACGCGATGGACGAGATCGCCGCTCTGACCCCGACCTACGCCGGGGTCAGCCACGAGCGGATCGGCCGAACGGGTCTGCAGTGGCCGGTGGCGCCCGACGGCACCGACTCGCCAATCCTGTACCGCGACCAGTTCGCCCTCCCCGGCGGCAAGGGCCAGTTCGCCGCCCTCCCGTTCAAGGCCCCTGGCGACGCGGCCGACGACGAGTTCCCGCTGATCCTGGTCACCGGCCGGCGCCTGCAGCACTACAACGCCGGCACGATGACCCGCCGGACGGCCAACGTCGAGCTCGTCGACCGCGAGTGGCTCGAGATCCACCCCAATGACGCCGCCCGCCTGTGGATCACCGACGGCCAGAAGGTCTCGGTCCGCAGCCGCGTGGGCCGAATCGAGGTCGAGGCTCGCGTCACTGACCGGATCGAGCCCGGCCACGTGTTCACCGCGTTCCACTTCCCCGAGGTCCGGACCAACCTCCTGATCGGGTCCTCGGCGGACGTGAACACCAGCTGTCCCGAGTACAAGGTCGTGGCCGTCGACGTCCGTCCGATGGCCGAGCAGCCGGCGTTCACGCCGGCGGTGGTCTGAGCGGAGTCGGCGCCGGCGCGAGCGCGCTGGCTCAGGCGTCAGCCCGCTTGCGGCGCTGCGCGCCCGCGCTCCGCTGGCCGGTGCCGCTAGGGACGGCGGCTGAGGAAGGTGGGCGAGAGGCCGACACGCCTCTCCGGGACCAGCACAGCGTCGAAAAGCGCCCTGGCCCGCCGCTTGTTGACGTTAAGGCGGTCAGGGCGACTTAACGTCGACCAGCGCCGGACCCCGGCGCCGCTTGTTGACGTTATGTCGGCTGGACTAGGTGCGAGAGCACTGCACCCACTCCTTCCCCGGCGCCGTTCCCGATTGCATCCGCCAGACCAAGCCCGCGGGCGCGCAGCACCCGCAAGTGGACTGGACGCCACGCCGCATCAGCAGGGACTCGGCGGCATCGCCGGGACCCGCCCCGGGCAGCCGCGCCCACCCCAACCCGGCGCCGAGCAGCCGGCGTTCACGCCGGCGGTGGCGTAGGCGCTCGCCTCTGGCAGTCGCCTCCGGGACGGGCGTCTGCATTTGCCACCAAAGAGCCAATCTCCTGCGGACGCGCGGGCTGGCAGGCGGGGCGGCGACCGGCCGAACCGCGCCGGAGAAAGTAGCGCCCATGTCCTAGCCCTCACCGAGCTCGCAGAGACGACTTGAGGCGGACCACGCTGCCCGCACAGTGCCGCCTTGCACGGACAGCGTGCTCGACGTTCAAACATGCCGTCGCGGGGCGGGGTGGCCGATCCGTCGACCAACCCCGCACCGCCTGCGCCTTTTTCAGCCTCTGATTCGAGACCTTACTTCCCCTAAGCTGCAGTGGCGGAGTGTCGCGGCGCGTTACCGACGGATTGGACAAAGAGGATTCTCTGAACCCGAGGGAGACCAGCTGGACCGTGCAGTCCGGTCATTGGCCCGGGGTCATAATTTTGCTGGCGTAATGCTGGAGGCGGTGAGGAACCGAGTCCGCCTGGGGTGAGGAGCTTTTTCCTCATCGGCTTGCTGGAGGCTGAGGTTTGCGGGCCCTGCGACCCGCAGTGAGGAGCGCTTAGGACCAAGGCCGTGACGGCGGTCCGCGCCCCGATTCGAGGTCGCTGACGCTGGGGTCGGGATCGCCATGCGGGAGCATGCTTTTGGCTAGGCCGACGAGCTTGCTCGGATAGGACCGGGGAGGTTTGTGCCCGAGACCTCCTCTCTGCGTAGGCGTTCTGCAGCTGGGACGGCTTCGCGGCGCGAGTGCACGCCGAGCTTTCGCATCAGGCTCTTGACATGGCTGTAGACGGTGGTCGGCGAGAGCACCAGGCTCTCGGCGATCAGATGGGTCGTGGCTCCCTCGCCAAGCAGCTCGATGATCTCCCACTCGCGGGTGGTCAGGCGGCTATGCAGCGGTCGCCATCCGGTCTCTGGGATTTCGCGCACCAGCTCCAACAGCGGCATCAGCACCCGTTGCGGGACAATCGCCTCGCCGTCTGCGGCGCACAAGATCGAGCCCGCGAGTTCAACGGGGTCGACGTCCTTGCGGATATGTCCGATAGCGCCCGCGCGCAGCCCCGCGATCGCCTCCTGATCATCGACCGAGACCATCAGGACCCGCGTCGCGGGTGCAGCCGCCCGCACCCGCCTGATTAGCTTCACGCCACCTTCCGGCGGTAGCGCGGTGTCGATGATCATGACCTCTGGGTGGTAGTAGCGTGCGAGCTCGAGCGCCTCACGAGCATTATCGGCGAGGAGGACGACAGCGATCCGATCGGGCTCCAGCAGCGCGGTACGAATCGCGCTTCGCGCGAGCCCGTCGGGATCGGCGATGAGGACTCGCAGGCGCTGATCGCCGTCCGCTGGCAGCTCCGCCTGCGTTTGCCGAGCATCCGGGTTCGGGCCGTTTTTCGGGAGGCCACGAATCACTGGGGATCACCTCCTTCCCGGGCGGCAGTGGGCCTCTCGACTCTTCGCCTTAGGTCATCTGCGGCCGCCCGAGCGGACTCCGCCGTCTCAGGGTCGCCGAGTTGCGCGGCCCGGTCGTAGGCACTCAGCGCTTCGATCCGGTCTCCGTGTTCTTCGAGGAACACGGCGAGGTTGAACGCACCATGAGCGTCGCCGCGCTGACCTGCCCGTCGGAAGCACGCCTCCGCTGCAGCCCAATCGCCCTGGTCGGCGAGCAGCACACCGAGGTTGCATGCGGCGCCGCCATGGCCGAGCTGATCGGCGTGGCCGTAAATCGCCGCTGCTGCCGCGAGATCTCCCTGCTCCTCTAGCACAAGCCCCTCGCTGAATGCGCGCTCGGCGCGCTCGGGGCGAGTGAGATGGCGATTGGGGGTTTCAGTTATCTGGTCGCCGGTTTCGGTTATCTGGTCGCCGGTTTCAGTTATCTGCTCGCCGGTTGCGATTATCTGCTCGCCGGTTGCACGTGTCTCGGTGGGGGTCGCAGGTGTCTCGTTGGTGGTTATGGTGTGGTTGGCCTTCGGGTGGGTTGCGTTAGCCCGATCGGGACCGTCCCGCTCCGTTTGCGCCTCGACGTATGGCTTGTTGCGGCGCCGGAACGCAAGCCATATCGCACAGAGGCCAACAGCGATGAGCGCGACCAACAGCACGACCGGCGCGAGTGATGATGGTGAGCTCGTTGAGCGGGTCGGCGATACCACCCTTCGGGGAGCGGCATGGGTCCGCGGGTGCGAGCGTCCGCCACGCGCGTGGCGACTGGTTCGCTGGCGCGGGTGGTTTGGACGCGAGGGCCGAGCCGCCTTGTGCGGCTCACGCTCGCTAGCCAGGCGGGCGTCTGTCTGCGGGCCGGCGATCCCGTCGACGACCAGGCCGTGGGTGGCTTGGAAACGGGTCACGGCTTGCTGAGTGCGCGGCCCGTAGCGACCATCGATCTGCCCCGGCGGATACCCCGCGCGCTTCAGCCGACCCTGCAACGCGCGGACAGCGCCCGACCCGTGTCCCGCATAACCCGCTCCTGGATACAGCACAGTTGACGAGCTGCTCAATGCCGCCAGCGTAAGTGGGCCGGCTATCCCGTCGACCAAGAGACCATGGGTGGCTTGGAAACGGGTCACGGCTTGCTGAGTGAGGGGTCCGTAGCGACCATCGATCGGCCCTGGCGGATACCCCGCGCACGTCAGCCGACGCTGCAGCACGCGCACGCGCACTGCGTCTTGGCGGCTTGAGTAGCCGCTACCGCGCGTCAGCACCTCGGCGCCAGCGTGACCATGCACCGAGGATTGTTTGCTCTTGTTCGCACAAGGCTTGGGGCCCAAGCCGCTCGTGGAGACTGCCAACCCTGCGGTCGGCGCGGCAGCCATGACGAGCATGCTCGCGGCCATCAATCCGATTAGGCGTTTGGTGGAAGAGACTGCACCCGCCAGAGGCCCACGCCCGAGGCGCGCTCGATCCTCGAGTCTGGCCCGCTCGTCGCTGCTACACGCGACGGCGCTGACAGGTCCACAGCTTTCCACGCACGCCCACGTTGAGCGTGACATGAGTCGTTTCTCCTCTTGCTAGCTAGACAGGGATGCACCCGGGCTCGAAGACCCGGCTGCGAGAACCTGGGAGACCGACTCCGGCCTTAACCAGGGCGCTCTAGCAACAGGACAAACGGCTGCGGCGCCCGCGACGCTCCAAACAGTCGGAGCGTGCAGATCACGCGTGGCAAGAACAAAGCAGCCAGCGCAAGCAACGCTGCAACGCCGAAAAAGAAGAAGCCCGAACCCCCACCTGCAGCAGAACCGACACCACCAAAAAACTGCCCACTAGGCGGAACCGGCGCCGACGAGCCCTGAGCGGGCACGACCGGGCGCGATCCACTCGCCAGCCGACTCTTTCCTGCGAAGAAGCCATCCGTTCCGTTCAGCAGAGTAGAAGTGCCACGGCTTGCCATCGAGAAGCCAAGGTGCATCGCCCACCGCCCCCACGATCGAACCTGATTCACGCGTGGCAGCGTCTGACCGACCGCTACCGACGTGTTCGTGACCGGCGCGCCCCAAGCTGGTAGCGGGAGGGTCTGGGCGATTGGCGTCAAGATGCCGGTTACCGGCGACGGCGCCGCCGCACCGGATGTCGGTGTGACCGGCGCCAGTATCCCTACGGGGGAGGTGGGACTCTGGCTACCCGGCGCCGTGACAGTCGGCAGCGCCCCTATGGGCGGAGCGGTCACACGCACCACCGGCGCGATGATCGTCGACAACGGCCCGGTCACCGGCGCGGTCGCACCCAACACCGGCGCCGCCACCGTCGACAACACGCCACCCACCGGCGCCGCCACCGTCGACAACACGCCACCCACCGGCGCCGCCACCGTCGACAACACGCCACCCACCGGCGCCGCCACCGTCGACAACACGCCACCCACCGGCGCCGCCACCGTCGACAACACGCCACCCACCGGCGCCGCCACCGTCGACAACACGCCACCCACCGGCGCCGCCACCGTCGACAACACGCCACCCACCGGCGCCGCCACCGTCGACAACACGCCACCCACCGGCGCCGCCACCGTCGACAACACGCCACCCACCGGCGCCGTCACCGTCGACAACACGCCACCCACCGGCGCCGTCACCGTCGACAACACGCCACCCACCGGCCCAGAGCTCGTCGGAGCGGTCGATGACCCTGTCGCCGGGACAGTCGATGGGGTCGAACCCGTAAGCGGCGCCGTCACCGTGGACAGCGTGTGCGTGACAGGCGCGGTGACCGTGGACACCACTCCGGTACCGATCGTCGGAGTGGTCGAGCTCGCCGACGGAGTCGCCGAGCTCGTCGTGGGATTGGTCGAGCTCGCCGAGGGAGTCGAACTCGTGAGCGGCGCCGTCACTGTCGACAGCGTCTGCGTGACCGGAGCGGTGACCGTGGACACCGGTCCGGTAGCCGTCGTCGGGCTGGTCGAGCTCGTCGTCGGAGTAGCCGAGCTCGTCGTCGGAGTAGCCGAGCCCGTCGTCGGGCTGGTCGAGCTCGTCGTCGGAGCAGCCGAGCCCGTCGTCGGAGCAGCCGAGCCCGTCGTCGGGCTGGTCGAGCTCGTCGTCGAAGCAGCCGAGCCCGTCGTCTTCGCCACGGCGCCCGTGGTCGAGCTCGTCGTCGGCGCAGCCGAGCTCGTCGTCGGCGCAGCCGAGCTCGTCGTCGGAGTAGCCGAGCCCGTCGTCGGGCTGGTCGAGCTCGTCGTCGGCGCAGCCGAGCCCGTCGTCTTCGCCACGGCGCCCGTGGTCGAGCTCGTCGTCGGCGCAGCCGAGCCCGTCGTCTTCGCCACGGCGCCCGTGGCCGAGGATACGGTCCCGCTAGCGCTCCGGATGGCCGATGAGCCATCTGCTGAGGCGCTTTCTGCCGGGATAACTCCCAGCGTGAGGACACTGATTAAGATCGCCAGGAGCCTGAAACGTGCCCTACGCACTTCACGTTCTTTACCCATTTCGTGCGTTTTCTACCCATTTCGTGGGTGTTCCACTCATTTCGTGAGAGCCAAACACTGATCTGGGGTGGGGAGATATCTCCCCACTTTGCGCGCTCGCGGGATGGGCGGCTCGACGCTTGTTCGGTCACGTTTGTGCACGGCTCATTTGGGGATCAAGGGGATCTGTTGAAGCGCGATTGTGTCCGTAGCGCGCCTCCTGACGTGTCCGGACCGCCCCATTGGAGTGGTTGGAAGTGTCGTCACAGACGACCCCGGCGAAGCTGGCGAGATTGACCTAGGGTCCTGGGCGCCGGAAACGTCAAACTGGCCGCCGACGCGGACGCGTGCTTGACGTTTACGACGCCGCTCTTGGCGCCCGAACCCACGTTCCCAAGCCGCAGTTCCCGACGCCGCTCGGGAGCCCAGGACGGAAGAACCGAACGTCGCAGCCACCTTGCCGGCCTCTCGTCGCCGCGCCCACCCCTCCCGCGCTTGTCCCTCCCTAAACGAACTGGTATAAGACATCGGGCAGGGCCCTGTACCAATTTGTCCACGCCGCGGATTAGGAGAGAGATGGCAACCGAGGGCATTGTCGACGCGCCGGTATTCGGTGGCGACGTTCGCACCGTAATCTCGAGCCCCCGGATCGCGCCGCCGCCGGCGACGCTCGCCGAGGCTCGCAGCGCGCCCGGGCGGGCCGAGAAGATCGAGCAGCTGACCCGGTTGATCGCGGAGCGCGACATCAAGTACGTGTTCTTTCAGCAGATCTCGATCACCGGCCGGGTGATGGGCAAGGGCGTCGTCTCGTCCTTCTTCCCCCAGGTCGCCGAGCGGGGCTACCAGCTCGTCTACGGCGCCACCGCCAACCTCTTCACCGACCGCCTTGGCAACTACATCGGATTTGGCCCCGAGGAGTCCGAGCTGGCCGCGATCGCCGACCTCGACACCTTCGCCGTCCTGCCCTGGGACGAGCGCGTGGCCCGGGTGTTCTGCGACTGTTACGACACCGAGACCGGCGAGCTCATGGACGCCGACCCGCGCCAGAACCTCAAGCGAATTGCCGACGCGTTCGAGTCCGAGCTCGGCTACCAGTTCCTGATCGGCATCGAGCCCGAGACGATGTGGCTCAAGCGCCCCGAGGACGGCAGCGCCGAGCTCGAGGGCGTGACCAAGCCCTACTGCTACCACATCCATCAGTTCGAGGAGCTCCGTCCGGTGCTGCTCGACGTGGTCGACTACTGCCAGCGGTTGGGGCTCGACATGAGCTATGGCGACCACGAGGATGCGCCGGGACAGCTCGAGCTCAACTTCCGCTTCGACCGCCCGCTCCGCACGGCGGACAACATCACCACCTACCGGCAGGCATGCGCCGCCGTGGGCCGCAAGCACGGGGTCCTGCCGACGTTCATGCCCAAGCCGTTCACGGGCGTGTCGGCCAACGGCCATCACCATCACTTCACCCTGGTTGACGAGGACGGCAACAACGTGTTCCACGATCCCGACGGGCCGGCCCAGCTGTCGGAGATCGCGCGTCACTTCCTCGGCGGGATGCTCGACCACTTCCACGCCCTCATGTGCGTGGGCAACCCGACGGTCAACTCCTACTGCCGCATGTGGGACACCGGGTTCTGGGCCCCGATCTACAAGAACTGGGGCTGGCAGAATCGAACCACGACCGTCCGCGTGGCCAGCGGCGGGCGGTTCGAGTACCGCGGGGTCGACTCCTCGTGCAACCCGTATCTGACCACGGCGGCGTTGCTCCAGGCCGGGCTCGACGGGATCCGCAACGGCAGCGATCCCGGTCCGCCCCAGCAGGGCAATACATACGACCTGCTGGCCGAGGGCGCAGAGATCGAGAAGGTGCCCGAGAGCCTCGGGGCCGCGCTGAACGAGCTGGCCAAGGACGAGGTGATCAAGAGCGCGATGCCCGGCCGGCTGTACAAGGTGTTCGACTGGTACAAGCGCGACGAGTGGGAGCGCTACCTGGCCGCGGTCACCGACTGGGAGCGCGACGAGTATCTCGAGGTCCTCCCCTGATGTGCGGAATCGCGGGAATCATCTACAAGAACGGCAACGGCGCCCACCGGATCGGGCGCGACATCACCAGCATGCTGCAGGCGATGAAGCACCGAGGGCCAGACTCGACCGGGTTCGCCCTGTATCGCGCCCCCGCCCAGGAGATCGTGATGCGGGTCAAGCTGGCCGATGCCAACACGCCGCGTGACCTCGAGTTCGCGGACGACCTGCACCGCCACCGGCGCGAGGTCGAGGCGCGGTTGCGGTCCGCCGGGGCCGACATCCGCTCGATCGACGAGAGCAACGAGTACTCGCTGACCGTGACCATGCATTACGACGGTGACCTCAAGAAGCTGGCCGATCACGTCGAGTCCGTGCCGGGCGCAGAGGTGCTGTCGGCCGGCCATTCGCTGGAGATCGTCAAGGACCTGGGCGATGCCAGGACGGTGTCGGCCGGCTACAACCTCGACGACTACTTCGGCAGCCACGGCATCGGGCACGTGCGAATGGCCACCGAGTCCGACGTCGATATCTCCAACGCCCATCCCTACTGGGCATATCCGTTCTCCGATGTCGCCGTGGTGCACAACGGCCAGCTGACCAACTACCACCAGTGGCGCCGGCGCCTGGAGCGCGCCGGCCACCGCTTCGCCTCGGAGTGCGACTCCGAGATCATCGCCGTGTATCTGGCCCAGAAGCTCGAGGCCGGGGTCCCACTCGAGGACGCCATGCGCCAGAGCCTCGACGAGCTCGATGGCGTGTTCACCTACATCTGCGTGTCCGAGGATGCGTTGGGGATGGCCAAGGACGAGCTCGCGGCCAAGCCGCTGGTGCTCTACGAGGGCGATGACATGGTTGCGCTGGCCTCCGAGGAGATGGCGATCCGCGCGGTGATCGACCACGAGATCGAGACGTATGACCCCTACGAGCGCGAGGTGATGGTGTGGACACGGTAACCACAGATGATGGGCCGCGTTACGACGCACGCGGGCTGGTCGAGCTCGACGAGGTCGTCCCGAAGATCAGCCAGATCGACGGCGATCGGGCCACGCTTGACGCCCACCGGCTGACCACGCGGCGGATCAACCTCGAGCTGCGCTGGCTGCTCTACGAGCAGGGGGTCAAGGACGTGACCGTGCTGAATCCGGGGGCCAAGCACTCGCTCGCCGCCGGCATCCTCACCCGTTGCCGGATCACCTTCGAGGGGAGCCTCGGCTACTTTGCCTGCGGGATCATCGACGGACCCGAGATCCACATCACCGGGCGCGTCGGCTGGTCGGCGTGCGAGAACATGATGTCGGGAGTCGTGGTGATCGACGGCAACGGTGGTTCGCTGACCGGCGCCGCCCTGCGCGGCGGCGACGTGATCGTCAGGGGCCAGGTCGGTGCCCGCACCGGCATCGACCAGAAGGGCGGCACGATCATCATCGGCGGCAATGCCGGCTCGATGACCGGATTCATGATGCAGCGCGGGCGCCAGATCCTCCTCGGCGATGTCGGCCCGGGGCTGGGGGACTCGATGTACGACGGCACGATCTATGTCGCCGGCAAGGTCGCCTCGCTGGGCATCGACTGCGTACCCGGCGAATGGAACGACGCCGACACCGAGCTGATCGAGCGCAAGTTCCGCCTCCACGGACTCGGTTCGCCCCCCCAGCTACAGAAGTTCGTCTGCGGCAAGAAGCTCTACAACTACGACAACCTCGAGCCGTCCGAGCGCAAGCTCGTGCTCTAGGGAGGCGCCTTATGACTGACGAGACGGCACCTTCGCCGCACAACCGGCTCGGGCACAGCCGGATCTTCACCCCCGAGGTGATCGACGACATCCACGTGAAGTCCGAGCTCGGTCGCTACCGCATGCGCGGCTTCTCGATGTTCAAGCCGATACCGCACTGGGACGAGCTGATGTTCCTGCCCGGAACGCTCACCCGCTTCGTGATCGAGGGCTACCGCGAGAAGTGCGAGACCAAGACGATCCTCGGCGCGCGCTTCGCCAAGAAGCCGATCGAGCTCGACATCCCCGTCTACATCACCGGCATGAGCTTCGGCGCCCTGTCGCTGGAGGCCAAGATGGCCCTGGCCAAGGGTGCCTCGATGGCCGGCACCGCCACGTGCTCGGGGGAGGGCGGGATGATCCCGCCCGAGCGCGAACTGTCCACCAAGTGGTACTACCAACTGATCCAGAGCCGCTACGGCTTCAACCCTCACCACCTGATGCTCGCCGATGCGTGCGAGTTCTTCATCGGGCAGGGCTGCAAGGTCGGGCTGGGCGGCCACCTGATGGGCCAGAAGGTGACCGAGCAGGTGGCCGAGATGCGCTCACTGCCGGCGGGGATCGACCAGCGCTCGCCAGCCCGGCATCCCGACTGGCTGGGCCCGGATGACCTGTCGCTGAAGATTCAGGAGATCCGCGAGGCGACCAACTACGAGATCCCGATTCAGCTCAAGCTTGGCGCCGCCCGTGTGTACGACGACGTGCGGATGGCGGCCAAGTGCAGCCCCGACATCATCTACCTCGACGGCGCCGAGGGCGGCACGGGAGCCGGCCCGCACGTGGCCGCCGAGGAGACCGGCGTGCCGCTGATGGCGGCCATCCCCGAGGCCCGCCGGGCGCTCGAGGACGTCGGGCTGGTCGACGAGATCGACCTCGTCGTGGCCGGCGGGATCCGCAACGGCGGCGACATAGCCAAGTGCCTGGCGCTCGGCGCCACCGCCGTGGCGATCGGCCACTCGGCGCTGATGGCGCTCAACTGCAACAAGGAGATTCCCGGCGTCACCGATTACGAGGGGACCGTCGGCGTGCCGGCCGGGCAGTGCTACCACTGCCACACCGGGCGCTGCCCGGTGGGGATCACCACTCAGGATCCCGAGCTACGAAAGCGCCTGGTCGTCGATGAGGCCGCCCATCGCGTCTACAACTTTCTCCACACGCTCACGCTCGAGTGCCAGATGCTGGCTCGGGCGTGTGGCAAGACCGACGTGCACAACCTCGAGCCCGAGGATCTGTGCGCGCTGACCACCGAGGCGGCGGCCATGGCCCGCGTCCCGCTGGCCGGCACCGACTACATCCCCGGGGTCTCGGAGGAGCGGACGTTGCAGGAGATCAAGCGATTGCTCGAGCGCCACGTCGAGAACCCGATCGACTACCTGACCGCGCAGACCGAGCGGACTGGAGCCCAGTCATGAGCTCCGTTCCCCAGCACAGAGTTCCCGGCGAGCCCGAGAAGATCATCGGCATCGACGCCGAGTACCTCTCGGGGCATCGCTTCCCCTACCAGGAGGACATCTCGCTGGTGCAGGACATCGATCTGGTCGCGGCCACGCCGGGCCCGGACATCAACTGGCTCGAGGACGTCACCCTGCTCGAGGAGGAGGGCACGCCGGCGGTCTTCGACCGCTATTCGAACTCGTTCATCAAGCTCTACTTCGACATCCCTCGGGGACGCGAGGACGAGATCGCCCGCAAGGTCCTGATCAAGCATCTGCAGTCAGGCAACTCGTACGGCATCGCGCTCAAGGAGCGCCATTGCAAGTTCCCCCAGCCCGAGCTCGGGCCGTGGGTGGAGAACTCGCGCACGGTGGGCACCGACTGGACGCCGCCGGTCCTCGAGGGCTGGGAGCCGCCGGCGCACTAGCGGCAGCGCTGCCGGTCAGGCCATGTGCGCCACACTACGCCCATGAGCGACAGCGCGGTACTCCCCAAGGACGTCCGGCGGGGACCGCCGATCACCGTGAAGTGCGAATGCGGGGAACGGCGGGAGCTTCACTACGGGGAGCGCTGGAAATGTGAGAACTGCGGGCGCAGCTACGACACCAACAAGATCCCGGTCGACGAATATGCCTCCTTCCGTCGCCAGCGGGTCCACGATCGGATCCTGCCTGCCATCTTCGTCGCCGGGATCGTCATCATCTCAGTGGGCTTCATCCTCGCGGGCCGTGCCCTGGCGCTGATCCTCATCATCCCAACGATTGGCTTCATCTGGTCGACCTTTGTGCGTCCGCGGCGCCGGCGCCGGCAGTATCGAGCGATCGCCGAGCGCCCACGCTGGAAGATCAAGGCCGACTGAACACGGGGCCCACGCGGGGCCGAGTGCCGACCCGATCAGTGAACGATCAACACGTCGCAGTGGGCGTGGTGCACCACGGCGCCGCTGACGCTCTGACCCAGTAGCCGCTGGGTGATGTTCAGCTCGCGCGTGCCGACGACGACGAGGTCAGCGCCGCGCTCATTGGCGAGCTCGACGATCGTGTCTGCGGGGTCGCCGACCGCGGGGGCATACTCGGCACTCAGCCCCTTGCCCTCGAGGTAAGCGCGGGCCGCCTCGAGCTCCTGCCGGTGTTTCTGGGGCGGATCGACTGGATCCACGGGCCCCCCCGATCGCCCCACGCTGACCATGAGCGGGGCCACGCTGGTGATGATCAGCTCTGACTTGAACGCCTCGGCGAGCGTCGCAGCGCGCTCGAGTGCTCGCTGCGCCGCCTCGGTGTCGTCATAGCCAACAACGATTTTCTGCATTGTCTCTCCTTGGTCGCGCGCGAGCGTCGGTGACGGCGTGGCCTGGGCCTCGGTTGCCGGTCAACGCACCGCCGGAGCAACCGGTGGCGCGGGAGCCTCGAAGCCCTCGGGCCAATCGCCCTCCGCCGGCATCGTCGGCGTCTCCTCGCGCAGGTGGATCTTCTCGCCATCCTGGACGACACGCCGGAAGACGAACAGCAGTACCGAGGCGATGAGCACGCCGACGCCGATCGCGAAGTCCGTCCACGTCCCGTAGCCGTTGAGATGCGGGGCCAGCGCGCCGACGAGCAGCAGGAACCCAACCAGGGCCGTCATGAACCAGGCAATCGGTATCCAGATCGCGCCCAGCTTGTGCGGCCTCGGCCAATTCGGACGGTCCTTGCGCAGCAGCAGGAAGCCACTGACCGCGAGCAGGTGAGCCAGGACGTATCCGATGTTGCTCATGTAGAGGATCGCCAGGTTGCTTGATATGAACAGCACGAGCAGGACGTTGACGACCAGATCGACGGTCATCGCGTTCCCCGGTACGTGGTATTTGTTCAGCCGGCCGAGCTGCTTGATGGTCAGGCCGGCTCGCGAGATTCCGTACAGCGCACGGCTGCCGTCAGCCGTGGACGACGACATGGAGAGAATCAGGCTGGCGATCAGGCAGATCAGGAGGAAGGTTCCGAACGTGTGGCCGGCCAGCGTCTGGAGTGCCGTGGTATAGAACTGTCCCTCCTGCGTGGCGGTCGCCGGGACGCCGGTGACGCCGCCCAGTCCGAGCGGGACGAGGATAAACACCCCGACCACGAACACGGCCGAGCTGCGCATGGCTATGTTGGTATCGCGCTCGGTCTTGTATTCGGGGGCAAACGTGGCGCAAACCTCGCATGCCCATGACGACCAGCCAAGGATGAAGAGGTAGACGAAGGCCAGCTTGGTGCCACCCCACGGGCCGGTGAACGTCGCGTGAACGTTGCTGGAATGCCAGTGGCCGCTGATGTACGGGACGAACATGAAGAAGATCAGTACCAGGGCCAGCAGTCCGGCGGTGACATAGGTCAGCCCCTTCATCGGGCGGATGCCGAAGATGTTGAACGCCCAGACGGCGATGATCACGCCGATGGCGATGAAGCTGGACAGCGTCAGGTGCACGACACCGTCATAGACGCTCCAGGTCGAGCTCGAGAACCACCGGGATACGACCAGATCGCCGATGATCTTGCCGAAGATCGCCAGCACCACCGACCAGCCGATCCAATAGCCGAAGGTCGCGATCGGGCCTACGAACGTCGTGTACTTGCGCCAGGCCTCATTGGCGTAGAGCGAGATGCCACCCGATTGATTCGGGAACATCATCGCCGGCTCGACATAGATCCACGTCAGGATCATCCCGATGATGGCCGAGACACCCCACAGGATCACAGATCCCCACACGCCGAAGATCCCCAGCGTGAAGCCCAGGGACGCGAACAGGAAGCCCGGGTTGCACATAGCGATCGTGAATCCGTCCCACCACCGCAACGACTTGATCAGATGGCGTTCCTCAACAACTGCTTCGGCCATGCTTCAACCCCTCTCCGGGTGACTAGCTTGAACCTTGGCTCCCGTGGCGCGGAGATATACCAGTTTGTACAAAGTCGGTCAACTTGGACTCCGTAAAATCGCTGAAAACCCGGCGGCGTAGACTCCTGGTGCCATGGCACCGATCGTCGACTCGGGCCGCCGCGAAACGGCGCACACCGGCGTCAATCGGACCCGGGCCATGCCGGTGGTCCTCGCGACGCTGTCGGTGCGCGTGGACCCCAGGGCCGAACAAATGGCGATCGACAGCGCGCGGCAGGCCGGGGTCAGGCTGATCGTGGCCAATATGCTCGTGCTGCCGCCCTACCCGCTGACGGTCATGCTGGCGCCGGAGTTCGCGACGCTGCCGCACGAAGAGGACCTCGAAGAGGTCCGCGCGACGGCAACGCGCGCGGCCGCGCTGGGAGTTCCGACCGAGCTGCTGCGGGTCTCGAGCCGGAGGCCGATCGTGGCTTTGCTGGAGCTGGTCGGCGAGCTGGACGCCGGGCTGCTCGTGTTCGGTCCCGACCGCTCCCGGCTGACGCGCCGGCGCTTTCGCGCCGCCGAGCGCGCGGTACGACGCAAGGCGTCATGTCTGGTCTGGACCGCCTCGGACTACCTTGTCCCCCCCGCTCCGGGGTCCTAGAAGTTGCTCTGGAGGTCCTGGACGGTGCCGAACCGCCCCGTGTAGAACAGCAGCGGGTCCCCGTCGTGCTGCTCGACGTGCTCCACCTCGCCGATCCAAAGCTCGTGGTCGCCGGCCGTATGGACGTCGATGACCTTGCACACCACATGCGCCAGTGCGCCCTTGAGCAGCGGTAGGCCGTCGCGCCAGTCGAATTCCGGTTCGACCGGCGACACGCGCTGAGCGGAGAAGTGCTCGGCGAAATGCCGTTGATCGTGAGCCAGCACGCTCACGCCGTAGCGCCTGGTGTGGGGCAGCATCTCGCCCATGCGACAGCGACCGAGCGAGACCAGCACCAGGGGTGGGCGCAGCGAGACCGACAGGAATGCGTTCGCCGTCATCCCGTGAATCGTGTCGCGGTGGTACGTGGTGATCACGGTCACGCCGGTGGCAAAGCGGCCCATGACCTGGCGCAGCGAGCGCGCCGCCAGCTCGACCGCCGCCGCCTTCGGCGTCAGCGTCGCGACGCCGGTGGTCGGCATCAGGCGGCCCCGGCGCGGCGAGGCCGGGTAGGCCCCGCGCAGCGGCTTGGGCGGCGGCATCAGGCCGCTGCTCGCCGTGGGTACGGCTACCCGCGTTAGTCGCGCAACTCCCTCGCGCTCGGTCACGACCGTGGCCGGGTCTTCTCCGGATCGTAGAACGGGACACGAACCACGCGGGCCGGGAGTCGCTTCTGCAGCCCGTCCAGCTTTCCGACCTCGACCTCGGTGTCGAGGTCGGCGTACTGGATCGCCATCCGGCACAGCGCGATCGACTTACGCAGCGTCGGGCTGCGGGTCCCGCTGGTGATCACGCCGACGCGGCGCCGGTCAACATAGACCTCGTCGCCATGGCCGGCCGTCTCATTGCCCTCGAGCTCGAGGCCGACGAGCTTGCGCTGGGGGTGCGCTTTGCGCTCGAGCAACGCGTCGCGGCCGATGAAATCCTCCTCGTTCTGCAGTGCCACGGTGAAGCCGATCCCAGCCTCGAACGGGTCGACCTGATCGTCAAACTCGTAGCCGGCGAAGATCAGCCCCGATTCGATTCGCAGGATGTCGAGAGCCTCGAGTCCGAGCGGCTTGCACCCGAGCGGCTCGGCGGCTCCCCACACGGCATCCCACACGGCCGGCCCGTCGGACGGATGGCAGAAGATCTCGTAGCCCAGCTCGCCGGTGTAGCCGGTCCGCGAGACGATGATCGGGATCCCGTCATGGGTCCCGATCCGTCCGACCAGGAACCGGAACCACTTGAGTTCCTCGAGGCCCGGCTGGGTGGGCGGCGTCCATACGATCTGCTTCATCGCGTCACGGCTCGACGGCCCCTGGAGGGCCAGGTTGTGGAGCTGGTCGGTGGCCGGTTTGATCCACACCTTCAGCCCCTCGCGGTCGGCGACCTCGCGCAGCCAGACGCCGTCGTACTCGTCGCCGCCGATGAAGCGGAAGTTGTCCTGGCCGAGCCGGAACACGGTGGCGTCGTCGATCATCCCGCCCGTCTCGTTGCACAGCGCGGTGTACACGACCTGCCCCACCGCCAGCTTGCGGACGTCGCGGGTCACGATGCGCTGCATGAGCAGCTCGGCGTCGGGGCCGAGCACCTCCCACTTGCGCAGCGGCGAGAGGTCCATCAATGCCACCTTCTCGCGACACGCCCAGTACTCGGCGATCCCGCCCTCGTTGTTGAAGCAGTGCGGCAGCCAGTAGCCCCGATACTCGACGAAGCTCTTGGTGAGCTCGGAGGTCCGTGGGTGGAACGCGGTCTCCTGCGTCAGCACCGGCGGAGCGTCGGCAGTCACGCGGTGGGCGATGGCCATCGAGAAGCGATTCTCCCGCGGATACACGCGCACGTGGACATCTGTCACCTCCCAGGCATTCGATGGGTCGATGTCGTCGGGACAGGCTGAGGAAGCGCACACGAGATCCTCCAGCGCGCGCATCATCACGTAATCGCCGGGTCGCGACCACGGCTCGTCCGTAACCAGCTGCATGTCGCAGTCAAACCCGGTGTTGTAGAAGAAGTTCAGCGCCTCCCACCCCTTGCGCGGGGCGATCTCGAACCGGCTCAGCGCACCGTTGAAGTTGTCCGTGCAGTTGATGTGGCCCGGGTAGCCGAGGTCCTCGTAGTACTTGGCCTGGCAGGCCAGGGCGAAGGTGTCGTGGCGACCCACGGTGTCGCGGACCACCTCGACCAGCGGCACCATGTCGAGGTCATAGAACTTGCGGTACAGGCCGGGCATCGGGTAGGCGTTGCCCATCAGGGTGCGCGTCACGGTGGCGTCGAGCCCCCGCTCGATTCCGTCCTCGAGCTTGGGCCGGTGGAAGGCCAGGAAGTCCGAGCACTGCTTGCCCTTGACGTCGATGATCTGGATGTACTCGCCATCGCGGACCTCGTAGCTCGAGGCCGTGGCCGCGTCGATCCGGAAGTCGAGCCGGGGCTCGGCGAGCGCAGGCGGGAGCTCGATCTCCTCTCGCGGCCGCGGCGCGGCGCGCCTGACCTCGAGCAGCAGCTCGGTGGCCGGCTGCTCGCCGTCGACAATCCGGCCGCCGGGCGCGCCCACGACGAGCGTGGTGTCTCTCTCCGCCGTCAGCGTGAGCTCGCTGCCAGGGGGAGACTCGGGGCCGAACAGGCGAACGGCGCGCTCCTGCGCACCGGTCAGACCGTTGACGAAGCTCGCCTGCGCGTCGGCCTTGAGTCCGAGGGCGCCGAGGTCCTCAGCCCGCTGCGGTCCGAGTGCGGTCAGCTCGGCCACCTGACCCCCGTGCCGGTCGACGATGCGGATGCGATCGTCGCCGGCCAGCGTGATCGCGGTCGCCCGCCCCGGCATCACCCGATAGGTCTCGAGCGCGGGGTCAGATGCGAGCAGCCCGCCGACAAGTAGTCGAGGCGGTGACGTGAGCGTCGTCATCCTGTCCGGAGGCTAGCTCGGTGCGCCCGCCTTGCTCTGCTCCTGTTCGACCTGTGCGAGCAGATCCTCGGCCAGCTTGCGCTTGCCGTCGGCGTCGAGCTTCTTGACCTCGTTCTCGACCGCGCGGCGATTGTAGGTCTGGTTCCAGTAGTCGAGGGCATCGAACCCGAGCAGCACCGCCTTGCCGACGAACTGGCGCAGGACCTCGTTGGTCGGCCCCATCACCCATCCGGCCTTGGCGTCGCGCAGGTAGCGCTCGAGCTCCATGTCTCGCTTGTAGCCGGTGCCACCGCAGGCGTGGAGCATCTTGTCGACCACATGGGCGGTGTTCTTGGCCGCCTCGAACTTGATCTGCCATGCCCAGTGCAGGAAGTTCGCGCGCGCGAACTCGCCCGGACCCAGACGCCGCGTGTTGTTGTCGGTCGCGTTGTCCATGGCCTGGGCAACCGAGAAGACGAACAGCCGCGCCGCGTTGGTGTCCATCACGGCCTCGCCGATGTAATCCTGAATCGTCGGGTAGTCGGCCACCCGCAGCCCGACGTCGACGTGACGCTTGCGCGTCGTCTGGCGCTTGGCGATATCGATCGCACCCATGGCCAGGCCGTTCCACACCGACGAGGAGCCGAGCAGGAACCACGGATCGACCGACTCGTCGTTGGACGCCGCGCCGTCACCCTCGGGACCGACGATCTGCTCGCCCGGGATCTCGACGCTGTCGACCTCGATCGGACCCGACTGGTTGCCGCGCAGCCCGAGCGCATCCCACGTGGACGGCTGGGACTTGACGTCCTCGCCGTCGATCACGAATACCGACAGGTCGTCGTAGCCGGTGAACTCGGGGCTGGTCGTCTGCACCACGTAGAAGTCGGCGAACCCACCCGACGTCGTCCACGACGCCTTCTTGCGGACCTTGTAGCCGCCATTGGCACGCTCGGCTCCCGAGGAGATCGGATACCAGAAGTGCGAGCCCGTCTCAGGATCCGAATACGACAGCGTCCCGATCTTGCCGCCGTTGAGCGGGCGAATATAGCGGTCGATCAACTCGTCGGTGGGACGCAGCATGATTGTGTTGACCGCGCCCATGTGCATCACGTAACACATCGCCGTCGACGCGCAGCCGTAGCGCGCGATCGTCTCGCAGGTCATCACAAAGGCCACGTGGTTCTCGCCCAGACCGCCGTATTCGGTGGGAACCGTGAGCGCCAAAAATCCGTGCTCGCCGAGCAGCTCGAGGTTGCGCCGGGGGAACTTGAGCTCGTCGTCGGAGACCTTCGCGTTGGTGCGCATCTCCTTCTCGCACAGCTCTATCAGCAGGTCACGCAACTCCTGCTGGTGATCGGTGAGGACCCAGTCCGGATCCCATTCGTAGCCCAGACCCCAGAAGCTCTCTCCACCCCAAGTCTTTTCCGACATCTATTCCTCCGACTCGTGCTTGTCGACGTCTGGAACGACCCAGACGACCGGACTACGATCCAACCCCGCAAACTCGACAACGTCATCTAGTCTGCACAAATATGTTCAATACATTTCTAGCGGAGCGGGTCGGTTCTGTCTAGGTCTTGTAGCACGTCGACTGAGCTGCCCTGGGTGACGGGCATGAGGCGCGTAAGGCGGCGCCACCACCGGCATGGCGGTGACCCTGACTCAGCTCGTTGCCTTCCTCGCCGTCACGCGGCGCGGGTCGGTCACCGCGGCGGCCAAGGAGCTCGTCGTCACCCAGCCATCGGTATCCGCGGCCGTGTCGGCGCTCGAGCGCGAGCTCGGTGTCCAGCTCACCGAGCGCGCCGGCCGCCACCTCATCCCGACCCCCGCCGGGCACGCGTACATCCCGTACGCGCTCGACGTGATCGGCCTGCTCGAGCAGGGTCGGCGGGCTGCGCAGGAGGCCGCCCAGCCGGACGGGGAGACGCTCCGCGTGAGCGCGGTCACGACCGCCGGCGAGCACCTGGCGCCGCTGCTCATCCAGGCCTTCCGCGAGCATCACCCCGAGCTGCGAGTCAGCCTCGACGTGGGCAACCGCTCGACCGTCCTTCGGCGCCTGAACGAGCATGCCGTTGACGTGGCCATCACCGGCCGCGTGCCCGATGCGGCCCGCCTGCACACCGATCCGTTCGGCGAGGTCGAGTTCGTCATCATCACCGCGCCGACGGACCCCCTGGCCAAGCGCCGCTGGGTTGCGCCGCAGGAGCTGAGCGACCGCCCGTGGCTCCTGCGCGAGCCGGGATCCGGGTCGCGCGCGATGTCCGAGGAGTACCTGGCCGCCCACGGGCTCGAGCCCGACGTTCTCACGCTGGGCTCCAACGGCGCCATCCGTCAGGCGGCGCGGGTCGGCCTCGGAGTCGCCCTGACGTCGCGAGTCGCCGTCGAGCTCGAGCTCGAGCACGGTCTGCTGGCGGCGATCCACGTCCGCGGCGGCCTGCCCAAGCGCTCGTGGTACGTCACCCGCCCGGCGGTCGGCCCCGTGCCCGACGCGGTCGCCCAGTTCACCGCCTTCGTGCGCTCGGAGGAAGGCCGCCGCGCGCTGGCCGGATAGAAACGTGACACTCGCCGACGCTCAGCGCGCCAGTGCCACATTTGCTTTGACGCTCAGCTTCAACGTGGCGCTCGGCCGAATCGCCTGGCCGAGTGCCACGTTATCCGCGTCGCCAGGGCTGGCGCGCCAATCTGACTAGCCCGCAGCCGCCGCGGCCAACACCGGTTTGTCGCTGAGGACGTCCTCGAAGGCGGTCAGGACGATGTCGGCGGTCTCCTGGCTGGCGTTCGGCCCCATCAGTCCGATGCGCCACATCGCCGGCGCGAGCGGCCCGAGACCGCCGCCGACCTCGATGTCATGATCGCGAAGCAGCTGCTGCTGGACCTGCTTCCCATCGACGTCATCGGGCACGCGCACGGCGGTCAGCGGCGCGAGCTGGTGGCGCGGCGTGGCCAGCAACTCGAGCCCGAGCGCCCGCAGACCCTGCTGCAGATAGGCGCCGGCGACGCGGTGCCGGTTCCAGCGACGCTCGAGTCCCTCCGTGAGCGCCAGCCGAAGAGCCTCGTGCAGCGCATAGATGTGGAGCACGGGGACGGTGTGGTGGTAGACCGCCGGACGCTCGATCCAGTACAGACGCAATTGCTCGATGTCGAGCGAGAACGGAACGGCGTGGCCGCGAGTCTCGATCCGCTCCACCGCGCGCGCGGACAGCGCGATCGGTGACATGCCCGGAGGCGCGGCCAGGCACTTCTGCGTGCACGAGTAGGCGTAGTCGACCCCCCACCCCTCGACCTCGAGTTCGATTCCGCCCAACGACGTCACGCAGTCGGCCATGAGCAGGACGTTCTCGCCCCTCGGGTGCGCGCGCAGGGCACCGCCCAGCGCCGCCAGCGGATGCTCGATCCCGGTCGAGGTCTCGGCGTGCACGACGGCCATCATGCGCGTCTCGGGATGCTCGTCGAGCGCCTCGAGCAGTGCCGCGTTGGACACCGCCTCGCCCCAGTCCGCCTCGACCACGACAACGTTAGCGCCGTGGCGCCTGGCGATCTCGACGATGCGCCGGCCGAAGAAGCCGCACTGGCCGACGATGATCGTCTCGCCCGGCGCCAGCAGGTTGACGATGCCCGCCTCCATGCCCGACGTGCCGGTCGCCGACAGCGGCAGCACCAGGCCGTCACCCGCCCGGTACACCAACCGCAGCATCCGCACAACCTCCTCGAGGAGGTCATGAAAGTCGGGATCGAGGTGCCCGAGCATCGGGCGCTGCATCGCGTCGAGCACCCGTGGGTCGACGGTGGACGGACCCGGGCCGCACAGCAGGCGGCTCGGCGGGTCGATTTGCGGAGACGGCATCGACGTGAGCATCTACGCAGATTGCTGGACCGGACCTTTGAACTCAAGCTAAGAATTTCCAGTGTTGCATCGAGTTAGATCTATATATTGGAAAATGCGCGGGCAGATACCAATTTGTCTAATTTGCCTTGCCATCTCGCTCCCGTTGTGGTCCACTTGCGCCTCCCTCGGCGGTGCGCGTTGCGTGTTGCGCACCCAAAACGATGTTTCCGGAGGTTTCGATGGTCGCTCCCCGACTCCACCGATCAGAGCTCGCCGTGCCCGGGTGCAACGTTCGGATGCTCGAACGGGCCCCCGACCTCGGCGCCGACGTGGTGATGCTCGACCTCGAGGACGCCGTGGCCCCCGATGACAAGGAGCACTCGCGGGCCAACGTGATCGATGCGCTGCGCGACCTCGACTGGTCGCGGTGCTCGGTCTCGGTGCGGATCAACGGCCTCGACACGCAGTACTGCTATCGGGACATCGTCGACGTCGTCGAGGCGGCCGGGGATCACATCGACACGATCCTGATTCCCAAGGTGTCGGGCGCCGGCGATGTCCATCTGGTCGCCACCCTGCTCAGCCAGATCGAGGCGGCGATGGCGCTGAAGCGGCAGATCGGGATCTCGGTCCTGATCGAGACCGCGATCGGAATGGTCAAGGTCGACGAGATCGCCGTCGCCTGTCCGGAGCGGATGGAGGCGATGGTCTTCGGGGTGGCCGACTACGCGGCCTCGATCCAGAGCCACACGACCTCGATCGGGGGCATCGACACGAACTACGCCGTGGGCGAGGACCTCGGAGACCAATGGCACTACCCGCTGTCGCGCATCGCCGTGACCTGCCGGGCCCACGGGCTGCGCCCGGTCGACGGACCGTACGGCGATTTCACCGACCCCGAGGGCTACGTGGCCGCAGCGCGCCGGGCTGCCGTGCTCGGCTACGAGGGCAAGTGGGCCATCCACCCGTCCCAGATCCCGCTCGCCAACGACATCTTCACGCCGCACGAGCGCCTGATCGAGCGCACGCATCGGATCGTCGCGGCGGTGCGCGAGGCCGCCGCCCAGGGCAAGGGCGCGGTGTCACTCGACGGGCGGCTGATCGACGCCGCCTCGATCAGAATGGCCGAGAACCTGCTGGCCAAGCTCGAGCTGATCGAGCAGCGTCAGGCCATCGCCGACGAGGACGAGGCCGCGCCGCGCCTGGCCTCGGCGTGACCGCGGCCGTCACGCGCTCGCGCGGACCGGCGTGTCCTACTTGGCGTAGTAGTCCGCGTTGATCTTGGTGAAGTTGCGCCACTCCTCCGGGAGCTGGTCCTCGGCGAAGATCGCATCGACCGGGCACGCCTCGACGCAGGCGTCGCAGTCGATGCACTCCTCCGGGTCGATGAAGAGCTGGTTCACGTCGGCGAAGCCGGCCTCATCCTCGGTGGGGTGGATGCAGTCGACGGGGCAGACCTCCACGCAGGAGAGGTCCTTGAGGTCGATGCAGGGTTCGGCGATCACGTAGGTCATGGCTATCGATAGTCTGGGTTGATGCTGCTGGTTCTGCAGCATATTGCCTGTGAGCCTCCCGGCGCGTATGAGGACGAGCTCCGCGAGCGCAATGTCGAGTTCGTGCGTGTCGAGCTGGATGAGGGTGAGCCGCTTCCCGACTGGCGTCAGTTCGAGGCCATCGTGGCCATGGGCGGCCCGATGGGCGCCTACGAAGACGATCTGCCATGGATGAAGCCCGAGAAAGCGCTGATCGCCGAGGCCGTCGACGCCGGCCTGCCCTACTGGGGCGTCTGTCTGGGCGCTCAGCTGCTCGCGGCGAGCCTGGGGGCAAAGGTCCACCCCGGTCCGGCGCCCGAGGTGGGCGTCCTCTCCGTCCACCTCACGCCAGAGGCCGCCAACGACCCGGCCTTCGCCACCCTCCCGGCCGAATTTCCGGCCCTGCAATGGCACAGCGACACCTTTGAGCTGCCCACCGGCGCCACGCGCCTCGCCTACTCGCCCGCGTACGAGCAACAGGCGTTCGTGTTCAGGCGCGCGTACGCGCTTCAGTTCCACCTCGAGGTTTCATCCTCGCTGGCCACCGAGTGGGGCGATGTGCCGGCCTACGCGGAGGCCCTGGAAGGGCAGCTGGGCCCGGGCGCCCTATCAAGTCTGATCGACCAGATCAGGGCTCGCGAGGACGAGATGCGGACGATCTCGCGGCGCATGTTCGGCACCTGGCTGGACCAGGTGGTGGGGATCAGCCGTCCGCTGACGGCACCCCACACGAGCTAGTGGACCCCACTAGACGCCGGCGCCCACGCCGGGCACCCAGCTCGTCCCCGCCAAGGGGACGCGAGCCATCGCCGCCGCCTCGATCGTCAGCGCCACGAGATCCTCGGGCTCGAGGTTGTGGAGGTGGGACTTCCCGCACGCGCGCGCGAGCGTCTGCGCCTCCAGCGTCAACGTGCGCAGGTAGTTGGCCAGGCGCCGGCCGCCCTCGACCGGGTCCAGGCGAGCCGCCAGCTCGGGCTCCTGGGTCGAGATTCCCGCCGGGTCGCGCCCGGCCTGGTAGTCGTCGTAGTAGCCGGCGGCCGATCCGATTTCGCGGTACCCGTCCTCGTGTTCGGGGGCGTTGTCGCCCAGTGCAATCAGGGCCGCGACGCCGATCGAAACGGCGTCCGCCCCCAGTGCCAGCGCCTTGGCCACGTCGGCGCCGGTGCGGATGCCGCCCGAGACGATCAGCTGGACCTGGCGGTGCATGCCGAGCTCCACGAGTGACTCGACGGCCTGGGGAATCGCGGCCAGGATCGGGATCCCGACGTGCTCGATGAACACCTCCTGGGTGGCCGCCGTGCCGCCCTGCATGCCGTCGAGCACGATCGCATCGGCGCCCGCCTTGACGGCCAGCGCGACGTCGTAGAAGGTTCGTGTGGCGCCAACCTTGACGTAGATCGGAATGCGCCAGTCGGTGATCTCGCGCAGCTCCTCGATCTTGATCTCGAGATCGTCGGGCCCGGTCCAGTCGGGGTGCCGGCACGCGCTGCGCTGATCGATGCCCTTGGGCAGGTCCCGCATCGCCGCGACTCGGTCGGAGATCTTGTGGCCGAGCAGCATCCCTCCGCCGCCGGGCTTGGCGCCCTGGCCGACGACGACCTCGATGGCGTCGGCGCGCCGCAGGTCGTCGGGGTTCATGCCGTATCGGGACGGGAGCAGCTGGTAGACGAGGGTGCGCGAGTGCTCGCGCTCCTCGGGTGTCATCCCGCCGTCGCCCGTCGTCGTCGAGGTGCCGACCTCGGTGGCGCCCCGGCCGAGCGCCTCCTTGGCCGGGCCGGACAGGGCCCCGAAGCTCATGCCCGCGATCGTGATCGGGATGTCGAGCTTGATCGGCTCGCGGGCGAACCGGGTCCCGATCGTCACGTCGGTCGCGCAGCGCTCGCGATAGCCCTCGAGCGGATACCGGGACACCGACGCGCCGAGGAACAGGAGATCGTCGAAGTGCGGTACCCGGCGCTTGGCGCCGAAGCCCTTGATCGAGTACATCCCCTCGCGCGCCGCCCGCTGGATCTCGGCGATCACGTTGCGGTCGAACGTCGCCGACTCCCGCAGCCCCGGCTGCCACGCGTTCACAGACGACATCAGTAGCTGCCGAGATTGTCGACGTGGAAGTTGTACAGCTGCCGTGCCGAGCCGTAGCGCCGAAACTCGCCCGGGTCCACATCGGCCACGCCGGCCTGCTGGAGCAAGGCGGTCAGCTGCTCCACGTGCTCAGCTCTCATCTCCTTCTCGACGCAGTCGGCCCCGAGTCCGGCCACCGATCCCCGCACGTAGATGCGCGCCTCGTACAGCGAGTCGCCGAGCGCGTCGCCCGCGTCCTCGCACACGACCAGGCACCCGCGCTGGGCCATGAACCCGCTCATGTGTCCGACCGAGCCGCGGACGACGATGTCGGCCCCCTTCAGCGAGATGCCGCACCGCGCCGAGGCGTCGCCGTGGATGACCAGCAGACCGCCCCGGGCCGTCGCTCCGGCGGCCTGGGAGGCGCTTCCCGAAACGATCACCGCCCCCGACATCATGTTCTCGGCCACGCCGACCCCGCAGTTGCCCCGGACGCGGATCGTGGCGCGCTCGTTCATGCCGGCGCAGTAGTAGCCGACATGCCCTTCGATCTCGACCTCGTGGCCGACCATGCACCCCACCGCGACCGCGTGTCGGCCGCCGGGGTTGAGGACGCGGACGCGCTCGGGTTCGCCCGCCTCGTGCAGGCGCTGGTTGAGCGAGCGCACGGACGTCGCGGCCAGATCGACGGACACCACGCGATCGGCTACGTCGGTCGCCGCCATCACACCAGCGCCTTGCTCCAGCTGTAGACCCTCCCCGGCTCGGGCTCCCACGTGCGGGCCTCCTCCGCGCCTGGCAGGACGGCGATCGCCCTGTACTCCGACGCCATCGCCACCCAGTCGTCGTTTTCGGCCATCACGGCCGGCTTGCAGGCGATCGGGTCACGCAGGACGGCAAAGCCGTCGACCGTGCCGACGGCGAAGGTGAAGAAACCATCGAGATCCTTCAGGCAGCCCTCCAGCGCCTGCTCCAAGCTGGCGCCCTCGCGCATCCGCCAGGTCAGATAGCCCGCCGCGACCTCGCTGTCGTTGTCGGTCTGGAAACGGATTCCCTCGCGCGCCAGGAACCGGCGCAGACGGTTGTGGTTGGACAGCGACCCGTTGTGCACCAGGCACAGGTCGAGCCCGGTCGAGAACGGGTGCGAGTGCTGCGTGGTGACCCGGCTCTCCGTGGCCATTCGCGTGTGCCCGAGAGCGTGGGTGCCGTCCATTTGCTCGAGGGCAAAGGTCTTGATGAACTCCTGCGGAGGTCCGGCCTCCTTGAAGATCTCGATGGTCGCGCCCGCGCTCATGACCCGCAGCTCGGGACGGTTCTCGGCCAGCCAGCTGTCGACCTCGGCCGCCTGAGCGCCGACCTGGAAGATCGCGTGCGTGGCCCGCACCGACGGGCCGACGACAGCGCCGAAGGCGCGCTCCAGATCGCCTCCCACCGCTCCCCAGTCCTGCTCGGGATCGGCCGAGTACAACGAGACCTTGCACCACCCGTCACCGACGGGATCGCGATAGAACGCCACCCCAGCGCTGTCGGGACCCCGGAACGCCAGCTGTCCAAGCATCAGCGACAGCAGTGCGCCCAGCTGCGGCTGCAGCTGTTCAGATTTCAGATACAAACCCGCGATGCCACACATCGGCGTGACAGTAGCCCCTCCGCCCAGAGCCGAAAATAGCGCCCTCGGGCACACTTTCAGCCACAACTATGGAGATCGGCTCCACTTCTTTGCGTCGTCTTAGCGCGCCCCACCGGGGCTATCGCGCGACCGGCACCCACGCGTTCAGAAGCTTCTGAGCCTTCCGCACCACGCCGAGGGCCTCGCGGAGATCGGTCTGGCTGATTGCCGGCAGCGCGCCGGGATCGATCAGGTTGTCGGCCGGCAGGCCCGAGGCGATCAGCTCGGCGTGGTGTTCGAAGCGCACGCGCGTTATCACCTCGAAGGACTCGCGCAGCGAGTCGGCGAGATCGCGTTCGATGCCCCCCACCTTGGCCACCGCCTCGATCCGGTCGAGCGTGGGCGAGATCGTGACCCCGTTGGCGAGCGCGTGGAAGCGCACGAGGTTGACCAGCGGGATGATCGCCCCACGCTTGACGTCGAGCCGGCCCGGCGGATCGCCGTCCCGACCGGTGGCCAGCGCCCCGCGGAATCCGAGGGCCACCGGGTAACCCGTCGCGCTGCGCGCCATCAGCCGCATGAAGGCGGGATGCTGCCGGGCGGCACGGATGCGGTCTGTCAGCGCGGCGGTGATCGCCAGCGCGCCGGCCGAGGGCCGGAAGTCGAACGCCACGGTGGCGCGGACCAGATGCGATTCATCGGGCTCGGCGAAGCACTCGTCGAACGTGCGCACCCAGGCGGCGTCAGACATCCGCCACAACCGCTTGCCGGCCAGGACGCCGTTGTTGTCGACGCCGATGCCGCAGCGGGCCAGGCCGGCGTTCACGTCCGATCCCATCTGCTCGAAGTAGGCGTCGACCGCGGCGGCCTCCTCGTCGGGCGGGGTCGCGTAGGCCAGCGCGTTGTCCTGGTCGGAGGCGAGGGTGAACTCGCGCCGGGCCGCGCTCCCCAGATCCAGCCACGCCCACGGCAGCGGCGCCGGGTCGTGCTTCCAGATCGAGAAGTCGACCAGGCGCGTGACCACGGCGTCGTGCTGGAGGCTCAGGACGCGGCCGAGGTCGCGCGACGGCACGCCGGCCCTGACCAGGAGCAGGAACAGCCGCGGGAGCTGGCCCACCGCGGCGACCAGCGAGTCCTCGTCGGTCGCGCCCAGGATCCGATGGCGGAGCGCGATCGGACTGCGGGCGTCCAGGCCGAGCAGATCGGCGGCGGACAGCATCCCGCACACGCGCGAACCGTCGAGCACCGCGACCACCTCGCCGCCGGCGGCCAGCATGTCGATCGTCGCCTCGACGGCTAGTTGCGTGACCGGGGTCGTGGGTACCGGAGCCCGGGCGACCCCCCGCGCCGTCATCCCGTCCGGGCGGGTGGCGTCGGCTACCGCGGCCCGGATCTCGGCGTCGGTGATGACTCCGATCTCGTCCTCGCCCAGTGAGACGAGCAGTGCCGATCCGGGAGCCGCGTTCAGGCGCGCGGCCACCTCGCGGACCGAGTCCTCGGGCCGGCAGAACTGGACCGGTCGCATGATCGCCGAAATGGGCGTGGTGCCGACATCGAGCAGACCGTGCACGGTGTGGCCCGCTCGCGTCAGGCGCTTGCGCATCGTTATCGCGACGTACGCGGCACCCGCCGGAGTGCCGAGCACGCGGCGTCCGAGGTCGGGACTCAGAATCGCGCACGTGGACTCCTCGCGCGCGCGGATCGTGAATGCCGGAGCCATGCCGGTCAGCAGCGACGGATGTCCGAAGCATTCGCCCGGTTCGAGCACCTGGATCGCCTCGCCCTCGTGGACGATGTCCATCGAGCCGGTGAGGATCACCCACAGCCCGGCGGCGGGCGCACCGTCCTCGACCAGGGCGACTTCGCCGCTCCTGTATGTCCGCTGGGCCGCCTCCGTCGCGACCTCGCGAACCAGTTCGGGATCGAGCGACGCGAACGGCGGGTGACGGAGAAGAAATGTGTCCAGGTGCTCCATGCCGAGCGCAGCAATTGTGTTCGCATCGCGCATGGCGAGGCGTCCGCTCGACGTGTCAGCCTAACGATCCCACATCTCCGAATCGAGGAATCGGGAGGGATATATGGCGGACGCTTCCGGGTCTGGCCAGGACGAACTCGTCTACGAGTCCGCCGGACTGCCCAAGTCGACGAACTGGTGGGGCGCGTTCGTAATCGGACTGGCGGGGACGATCCTCGTCACGGGGATCGCTCCGGTGATGGTCACCGAGCTGGGGGCCGCTTCAGTGCCTGTGATCGTCGTGATCACGATCACCGGCTACCTCCTGTGCCTGTTCTTGGCCGAGCTCTCGGCGATGATGCCCGACCGGGCGGGCGGCTCCCCTTCCTATGCGTACCCGGCCTACAAGGACAAGTGGCCGCGGTTCGCCGAGCACGTGAACGGCTTCACGGCGTGGGCTTATTGGCTTGGGTGGTTCCCCGTGGCGCCGCTGAACATGATCCTCGCGTCGTTCTACATCGTGGATCGCTTGGGGCTCTCAACCAAAGGGTTCACGCCGATCCACACCCCGATCGCGTACTGGACG
Organism: uncultured Solirubrobacterales bacterium; assembly: GCA_963749545.1. Lineage (GTDB taxonomy): Bacteria > Actinomycetota > Thermoleophilia > Solirubrobacterales > Solirubrobacteraceae > Palsa-465. The sequence continues at coordinate 382,325 of CAVVNG010000018.1, read as the reverse complement.
CTCGCAATCTCGATCGTCGGCATCCTGCTGCTGGCAATTCCGGCCGTGCGGGGATTGCGCTTTGGCACGGTCTTCGCCACGACCCTCGCGCTCCTGTCGATGATCCCGCTCACGTTCCTGGCCATCGCCTGGATCTTCAACCCGAGCGCCGTCGACTTCTCGTGGCTGTGGCACTTCCGCCACACCAACCTCACCGGGTTCTTCCACCCGCTGTTCGGTCACGGTTGGCTGACCCTGTACATCGCCTTCTCATTCCTGCTGACCTGGAACGTGATCGCCATGGAGGCGGCCGCCTGCTACATCGGCGAGACGCGCGACCCGGACCGCGATGCGAAGATCGCGATGAACGCGGAGGGCCTGTACGGGCTGTTCATCTACACGATGATCCCCATCGCGTTCATCATCGTCGTCGGGCTGCCCGCGCTGGGCAACGCCGCGCTGGTCGACCCGAAGACGATCTTCGTCTCCTTCAGCGCGAAGGTCTTCGGCACGGGCGCCGGCAGCAGCCTGCTCGAGTGGCTGATCGCGCTGATGCTGATCATCGCGCTGATCCTCTCGGCGCTGAACGCCATCACCGGCACCGCGCGGTCGCTGCATCAGATGTCGACCGACGGGCAGTTCCCGCGCTTTTTCCAGCACACCAACAAGCACGGGGTCCCGAACCGCTCGATGTGGTTCAACGTGGCGTGCTCGATCGCGGTGGTGTTCATGGGCGGCGCGGTCGAGATCTACACGTTCTCCAACGTCGGCTACCTGGCGTCGTTCCTTCCCGTGCTGGTGGGTTACTACCTCCTGCGCAAGTACCGGCCCAACGTCCGGCGGCCGTTCAAGCTCCCCGAGTGGATGAAGTACGTGGCGCTGGTGATCGCAGGCTTCTACGCCATCATCTACTTCTACGGAGGACCGACGTACGCGAACTGCACGTGTAACGCGGCCGGGCGCAAGACGCTGCCGTACTACTTCATCGGCATCGGCGTGCTGCTGTCATACGTGTTCCTGTGGGCGTACCGGAAATACATCGAGGACAAGCGCCATGCCCCGGCCGAGGAGGCCGCAGCGCCCATCGCGGCCAGTGGCGCCAGTCCGTGACCCCGGGCGACGCTGTGGCCGTGGGCGATGATCACGTCACGGCCACGCAGCACTTCCAGCGAATATTGCTCGCCTCGGAGGGGCGCCCGATCTCAGACGCCGCGGTCGCGCGGGTGATCGAGCTCGCGGACCCCTCGGGGTCGAGCGTTCGCGTGTTCTCGGTGGCGCGCATCCACGGGGTCTCGTTCGGCTTGCAGACCCCGGGGCTGTTCCCGAGCAAACGTGAATGGGCTGAACAGCGGGACATTGTCGCCAAGGCCGTGAAGCGGCTGCGTCGCAAGGGGATCGAGGCTGACGGTCACGTGTTCGGAACGCGGAAGGCAACGAAGCGCATCTGCGAAGAGGCTGCGATGGCGAAGTGCGAGGCCATCGTGATGACCGCGGATGCCGACCGCAACCGGTTCCTCGCCGATTTCATGTGGACGCAGGAGCCCCAGCGAGTGCGGCGTAAGGCGCGGATTCCCGTGTTCCTCGTGCTCGAGGAACCCGCGGAGAGCTAGCGCGGGCCGTCCGCCCCGCTTGGACGCCCGTGCAACCGGGCGAGCTTGATCGCCAGCTCGAGCGACAGCAGGTCGTCGTGGTCGAGGTCAAGTCCGGTCAGCTCCTCGATCCGCCGCAGCCGCTGGCGCAGCGTATTGGGGTGGATGAACAGCACCCTCGCGCTTTCGATCACGCCTCGCCGCTCGCCCAGGTAGCGTTCGAGCGTGTCGAGCAGCGCGGTGCGGCGCTTGGTGTCGTAGGCGATCAGCAGATCGACGGCGGTGCGCATCCGGTCACGTGGCGCATCCCCGGGGGCGACCTGGACCAGATACCGATAGGCACCGACCTGCGAGTAGGCGATCGCTCCGCCCTCGCCCAGCAGCGCACGACCGATCGTGGCGGCGTCGAGCGCCTCGCGATAGGCACGCGCCGCGTCGGCCGGTGACCGGCGGACCTCGCTGAGCCCCATCGCCGCCCCGCAGCGCCGGCCGAGCTCGTGTGCCGCGGCCACCAGCGCCTCCACCCCGTGACCCTCGCGCGAGCTCACCGCGAGCAGCGCCCGCACCGGACCCGGACCGGCCTCGATCGCGCTCCTGGGGGCGAGCTTGGCCAGCTCGCGTCCGAGCAGGTCGGCCGCGGCTCGCCACTCTCCCGAGGCGGACTCGCGACTGCCCGCGGGCTCGGCGCAGGCAATCACGTACGGCGCACTGAGATCGCAGCGCACCTCGGCCGCCTTGGACGCGGCGAATCCGGTTGCGCCCGCGGCCAGCGCCTCGAAGATGTCCTTGATGATGTTGGCGTTGGTCAGTCCTTCGATCAGGTCTGCGCGCTTGATCGCCACCGCGGTCAGATGGGCGACCGCCCGGGCGATCTCGGTGTCCTCCTGGCTGAACGCGCGGCCCGGCGAGGACCCCGCACACAGCGCGCCGACCCGCTCACCGCCGGCCGACAGCGGCGTGACGAGTAGCTCGCCGACCTCTAGCTGAGGCCACAGGCTGCGAGCGGCGCGCCGTGAGCCGTTGCCATCCAGCGTGTCGAGCAGCAGCGTCGCGGCGGAGAGCGTCTGCGGCGCCGAGGGACCGTCGGGCGAGGAGGCGAGCATCTGCAGCCCGGCGCCTCCGGGCTCGAGGCGGTAGAGCTGACACACCTCAGCCCCCAGCAGGCGGCGGATCCCACGCGTGACGGCTGATCCGAGCTGCGCCACGTCGCTGGCCGCGGCGACCGCATGGGCGAGCCCTGAAAGGCCGGTAAGCGCGTCGACCCGCCGGCGTTGCTGGTCGTAGAGCTGGGCGTTCTCGATCGCGCCGCTGACCAGCGAGGCGATGTTGACGAGCAGCTTCAGCGTTTCCTGCGCGAACTCGTGCGGCGCCTCGGTGTGGAGCACAATCACACCGATTGTCTCGCCGGCCCGCGACAGGATCGGCACCGCGACCATCGATTGAAAGCGCTCTTCCTGGAGCTCGGGTACGTACTTCATCCGCGGGTCGTCCATCGCGCGATCGCGGATGAACGCCGGCGCGCGGTGCTGGGCCACCCAGCCCGTCAGGCCCTCGCCGACCTCGACCTCGACCGTGCCCACGGCATCGGCGAACACAGGCGAGGCGGCCCGAAGCGTGAGACGGGTGTCCTGCACCAGGTAGATGAAGCAGGCATGGCATCCGGTGGCCTCGGTGGCCAGGTCGACGACGCCCTGGAGCATCGGCAACAGCTCGAGCGAGGAGGAGACCAGCTTGATGACCGCCGATAGGGTGCGGTTCTCCTCGCGAAGCCCGCTGATCTCACTGTTTGCGCCGAGCGCCTCGGGCTTTGTGCTGCTGACGGACACTGCCAGATGCACCTCCTATGTGCGACTCGAACATGCTAGCCGTCGCTTACAAGTGTTCCCAGCCATTGCGGCGGGCCCCGCGGCACGGATATATGTAGGGATATGAGCACGCCCCCCCAGAACGCCGACGATGCCCGGCGCATCGTGACGGACAACGGCATCGAATTTCTCTTTGCCCAGTTCGTCGACATGCACGGGAAGCCCAGCGCCAAGCTGGTGCCCGCGCACCACATCGATGACCTGCTGAACGACGGTGCCGGATTCGCCGGTTTCGCGGCCGGTGACCTTGGCCAGGGACCGCACGATCCCGACATGATCGCCATGCCCGACCCCGCCACCCTGACGATCCTGCCCTGGGAGCCCACGGTGGCCAGGTTTGCCTGCGACGTCACCGTGGAGGGTAAGGAGTGGCCGTTCTGCCCGCGCACGATCCTCCGCCACTCGCTCGACCGAGCCAAGGAGCAGGGGTACGAGCTGCGCATCGGCGCCGAGCTCGAGTACTTCCTGCTGCGCCGCAACGCCGACGGCCAGCTCGTGGTCGCCGACGACCGCGACACGCTCGACCTGCCCTGCTACGACATGCGCGCGCTGACGCGCAACCTGGACTTCGTATCGACGGTCTCCAAGGCGGTGACCGAACTGGGGTGGGACAACTACGCCACCGACCACGAGGACGCCAACGGGCAGTTCGAGCAGAACTTCCAGTTCGCCGACGCGCTCGTCACCTGCGATCGGGCCGTGTTCTATCGCTACATGGTCGAGACGCTGGCGACCCAGCGCGGCCTGATCGCCACCTTCATGCCCAAGCCGTTCGGGAATCTGACCGGCAACGGCTGCCACTTCCACGTCAGCCTGTGGCGTGACGGCACGAACCTTTTCGAGCGCGATCCCTCGGAGGACCCGCGCGGTCTCGGTCTGTCAGAGCTGGCCTACCAGTTCATCGCCGGGCTGAAGGCCAACGCCAAGGCCTATATCGCGCTGACCGCGCCGACCGTCAACTCCTACAAGCGGCTGGTCATCGGCGCCCCCACGAGCGGTGCCACGTGGGCGCCGGCCTACATCAGCTATGGCTACAACAACCGCACGCAGATGCTTCGCATCCCCGACGCCGGCCGGATCGAGGACCGGACCGTGGACGGGTCATGCAATCCGTACCTTGGGGCCGCCGCGATGCTCGCTGCCGGCCTCGACGGGGTGCAGCGCGGGCTCGACCCCGGCGACGCGAACTCGGCCAACCTGTACGAGATGACCGCCGAGCAGCGCGCCGCCGAGGGCATCGACATCCTCCCCGCGAACCTGCTCGACGCCACGCGCGAGCTGCAGTCCAACGACGCGCTTCGTGCTGCGCTGGGCAAGACACGCGACGGCGACTACGTGGACTACTTCATCAAGGTCAAGCAAGCCGAATGGCAGGCGGCGCACGAGCAGATCACCCAGTGGGAGCTCGACCGCTACCTGCAACTGTTCTGAGCCCGGTCAGCCGAGACGTCGTGGTGCGCTGCCCGCGCTGAGCAGCGACCCGACCGTCTGCGGCCGCGTCGCCTCCAGGTGGCTGGCCACGGCGACGAACGCCTCGGCGGTGCTGAGCGCATCGCCGAGGGCATGGTGGGGAGTCTCGGCCGGCACGCCCAGCGTTCGGCACAGCGCGGCCAGAGGCAGAAACGCCGGCGCTTCGCCGTCGCGTTCGCGCATCAGCCGTCGCCCCAGGACCTCGGTGTCGGCGGCCTCGGGCAGACGCACGCGACGGCGGGAGAACAGCCGGCCCAGGAACGCCCGCTCGACCGCCGCCGTGTGGAAGATGGGAACACGCCCGGCCAGGAGGTCGAACACGACATCGACCGCCTCGCCGATCCGCGGCGCGTGAGCCAGGTCGGCCACCCGCAGCTTGTGGACGAGCACCGCGCCCAGCTCCGAACGGCGGGTCGTGCGCACGAGCGTGTAGGCGCTCTGGTGCAGGATCACCCGCCCCTCCTCGATCGGCACCGCACCGATAGCGATGATGTGATCGCGACGGGGATCGAGTCCCGTGAGCTCGAGATCGAGCGCGCACCACCTCGCCTGCCGCCAGCCGCTCTGCTCGGGGGGTCGATCGATCTCGGCAAAGGCCGCCGCGCGGCCCCGCGGCGACCCGAACAGCCTCACGGCACGAGCCCCCGCTGCACGGTCGTGACGGCGCGGAACACGTCGCGCAGGTGATCACGCATCAGCGGGCTGATCTCCGCCGGCTCGATGCGGTCGTCGGGAGCCTCGCCCTCGGCCATTCGGCGCATGTGGTGCGATACGCGCAGCTCGAGCGCCAGCTCGAAGGCGTCGCTCAGGGTGGTGGCGTCGGCCTGGCTGAGCACGCCTTCGTCCGCGGCGGCGCGGACCCGGTCAGCCGTCGAGCCGGCGGTCAGGCCCGCGGCCGCGCCCGCCCACCGCGCCAGTTCGACGATTGGAATCACCGCGGCGCGCCGGATGTCGAGCAGCGTGCTGCGGGTCCCGTCGGCCTCGAGTACCGCCTCGGCGTCGAAGCCGGTCGGCGGCTGGTAGGCCAGGGCCCGCCTCGCCAGCGCGGCCATCGCCCGCTCGCGGGCGTCGCCGGCCAGCACCGGCAGCGGCTCGCGCGGGGTACCCCACAGCGGTCGGCGCTCCGACAGGACGGTCAGCACGATCTCGTCGTCGTAGTCGGCGTCGAGCCACTCGCGCCCAGACCGAGGGGCGGGCGGGCGCGGTAGACGGCAGCGCACCATCGCGTCGCCAAGTGACTGCAGCCAGTCGGGCGGTGGCGGATCGCTGCACACGAGGGCTCCATGAGCAATCGAGGCGGGCGTCATCTCGCGCCGCGCCTGACTCCCGAGGGCGACCCACACCAGACCATCGCTGGGCAGCTCGCCCGCGATTGCGCACAGCTCGAGCACGCGAACGGTGAGCGCGTCGGTCAGTGCCGACAGAACCCGAGCCACATCGATCGCGCGCACGTTGGAGGAGTGCAGATCGAGCACGATCTCCGGTGCGCGAGCAGCGACATCCGCCAGCGCATCGATGTTCTTCGCTCGCGCGATCGCGCGCCGCGCGCCGAACCACGAGCTTGGCTGCACGGCGAACAGGTCGGAGTCCTGCACCACCCCGACGAGCTCGCCCTCCTCGTCCACCACGACGAGGTGCCGGATACCCCGCTCGAGCATCTCGAACATGGCCTCGCCCGCCAGCCGCTCGGGCGGGACGGTGACCACCGGGACGGTCATGACCGCGGACACCGGAGCACCGAAGTCCAGTCCGGCCGCCACAATCCGAGACCTGAGGTCACGGTCGGTGACGATGCCGAACCCGCGCTCGCCGAGGTCGACCACGGCCGAGTTCGTCCCCAGCTCGGTCATGCGCCGCGCCATCTCGCCCACGGTCGCATCCGGCTGGCAGCGGACGGTCGGCGAGCGGATCAGGCGGATCACCGCTCGGTGCCCCGGCTCGGAGCCCACCTTGACCTCCTGGCTCCGTGCCTGGTCGAGCAGCGGCCGAGCCACTGCGACGGGTACGCGATAGCAGAGCGTGTCCTCGGCCGCCCGGGCCTCAAACCCGGGCGGCAGGCCGGCCATCATGGCCGCGTGGCCGAAGGTGTCGCCCGGACCGAGCAGGTCGAGCAGGTTGCCGCCGTGGGAGATGTCGACGGCGCCGCTGTGGATCACGCGTAGGAACGTGACCGGGCCACCGTCCTCGGTCAGGATCGCCGCCCCGGCGAGATGGAACTCGATCTCGGTCTGGGCGACCAGCTCGCCCAGGTCCTCGGCCGCGAGTGCGTCGAACGGAGCGCGCTGGGCCAGGAACCGAGCGATCTCGCTCCGACCGGCGTCGAGAGCTGCTGTCATCTAGTGGCCGCGTCCGCGCTGGCGGCGCTGCTTGCTGCTCTGAGCGGCCGCCGCGACGCGTCGTCTGCGCTGCCGGATCCGGATCGCCAGCCCGATGGCCGCGCCGAAAAACACCGCCCCGATGTAGGCCGGGCGCACGACGATGACGACGGCGATCCCCAGCATCGCCATCCAAATCGCGGGTCGAAAGTCGCGCCAGTCGCCGGTCAACTCGTACTCCCCATCTTCAGCTCAGCAGCAATTCTTCTCTGTATCGACGCTACCGCACGGAACGTCTCTCTGAGGTACGTCCGGGTCAGCGCGCTGAGCTGGCTGGGGTCGACGTGGTTGTCGGGCTCCTCGCCGCGGCGCAGCTGACCGACCTGATGCTCCAGGCGCAGCGAGCTGATGAGCTCGAATGCCTCCTCGAGCGTATGCGCGTCGCGGTCCGGCAGCGTGCCCGCCTCGCCGGCGGCCCGTAGCCGGACGGGCGTCGACGCGCTCGTCACGCCAGCGGCCATCCCAGCCCAGCGAGCCAGGTCGGCGATCGGGATCGTCCCGCCGTGCTTGAGATCCAACTGACCTCGGTGCTCACCCGAATGTTCCACCACCAGACCGCGGAGGAAGCCGGTGGGCGGTCGCTGCGAGAGGGCAAAGCGGGCCAGAAGGCGCAGCATGTCGGGGTTCTCCGGGGCCAGCCGGAAGATGTCGGAAACCGGGCTTCCGGCGTGGGCCCCCCACACCGGCCGACTGTCGACCAGCACCGAGGCGAGGATGAGCGCCTGCTCCTGAGTCGGATTGGCGATCCAGCTGCGAGCGGCGTGGCGCCACGACTCGAGGGAGCGCACAAACACGCGGTTCTGCGCCGACGCGCCATGGTCGTCGTCGTGAAACCCGCACCGCTCCAGTCCGGCCACGACGGTCGCTCCAAGCTGCGTCAGCCGGTCCCTGATCTGATCCTCGGGCGTGCCTCCGAACCACACGATCGCGCTGTCGATGTCCGAGCTGGGAACCGCCTCGCGCCGGGCCTGGCTGCCCAGGGCCAGCCACGCGAACGACCGGGGTGGCTCGTCCATCTCGGCCACCGCGAGCTCGAGCAGCCTTCGCGTGAGCGCGTCGACGACGACGGCGTAGATGGCCATGATGTTGAGCGCCGCGCTGCGAGCGTCGTGCAGCGCGATCACCGTGGGCCGCAGGTCCGCGGCGGCGTGCACCAGCTCATCGATGTTCCGTGCCCGGGCGATCCGCTGGCGCAGGAAGAACGGCGAGCGGGTCTCGACGGCGATCAGGTCGCCGGCCTCGATCACCCCCAGCACCTCCCCCCTCGCCGAGACGACCGGAAAGTGGCGAAACCCTCGGTCGAGCATCTCGAGCAGGAGCTCACCGGCCAGCCGCTCCGGGTCGCATGTGTACGCGGGGAACGACATCACGCTCGACACCGGGCCATCCCCGGAACGCCCGGCGGCGACCATGCGCGTGCGCAGATCGCGGTCGGTGACGATGCCAAGCTCGCCCTCGCCCACGGCCACGACGACCGAGTTGGTGGCCGCCGAGGTCATCATCTCCGCGGCGGCCCGGATCGCGATGTCGGGCTGGCAGACAACCAGATTGGTGCGCAGCAGACGCCCCACCGGCAGCTCGGACGGCTCGCGCACCGGCTCGGCGTCGCGGGCGGCGAACGGCGTCTCGAGCAGCGACCGGGCAACGAACCGCATCCCCGCCGGCGCGGCCAGCAGCCCCTGGGCGGCGTCGGCGTCGAGGCGGAAGCACACCGTGTCCTCGGCCGCCCGCGCCTCGAACCCGGGCGGCAGCCCCGACAGCATCGAGGCGTGCCCGAACAGCTCGCCCTCTCCGAGCAGGTCGAGCACCCGGCCGTCGAAGATGATCTCCACCGCGCCGCTGCGCACGACGCGCAGATGGTGCACGGGCTCGGCGCCCTGCGAGAAGATCGTCTCCCCGGCGCGGTGGACCTGGACCTCCAGCGAACCGCACAGACCGTCGAGCGCGAGCGGCGAGAGCCCGTCGAACGGCGGGTGCTGGCGCAGGAAGCGGGCCGCCTCGGGCGGCGGCGCCGCCTGCGTCAAACCGTTGTCGGCGGGACCACCGGCTGCGCCGTGGCCAGGGTCTGACCCTTGATCAGCGCCGAACACTTGATCACGGCGCCGCATCTCCCAACGGAGCCGGGATCGGTGCTTCTGGCACGTCGGCTCGATGTTCAGCCAGTACCTCCGGGGACTTCTTGGCCTGGACCAGGAAGTAGTACAGCGAGCCGATGATCACCACCGCCCCGATGAACAAAAACGGCGCGTACTGCCAGTACCAATGAGGTGTGCCGACCACGTTATAGATCGTGTTGCGCGGCCACGCGATGTTAATGGTCACAAGCGTTCCGTACACCACGGCGACGATGTTCACCAACATGCCCCATCGCCCGAGCGAGAAGTAGGGCCCATGGTCGGACCTGGGCCAGTCGCCCCGCAGGCGGCGGACCAGCATGGGTGCCGTCACCCCGAGATAGGCCAGGTAGAACATGATGATCGCGATGGCCGTGATCACGTAGAAGGCGCTCTGGTTGCTGACGTTGATGAGCAGGAGGACCAGGGTGAGGATGCCGGTGACCAGCGCCGGCACGATCGGCACTTTGCGATGCCCCGACACGCGAGCGATCTGGCTACCGAAGGGCAACCGGTTATCGCGCGCCATCGAAAACAGCATCCGGATCGTCGCCGTCTGTACCGCCAGGCAACAAACGAAAATGGCCAGCGCGGTATCCGCGAGGAACACATTCCCGGTGGTGTTGCCAAATGCGCTCTTGATCACGTAGGGCAGCCCGAGCAGCCCAATGTTCTTGTCGGCGATGTTCTTATTCGACATGATGCCGAGCAGGATCACCAGTCCGCCCACGAGAGCGGCTGCAGCGATCGCGCGGATGATCGCTGGGGGGGCATGCTTGCGCGGATTGTTGGTCTCCTCGGCAAGCGTCCCGGCGGTGTCGAAGCCGTACATCACGTACGCGCTCACCAGCCCGCCGATCAGCAGCGCCCCGAAGTAGCCCCACGAATGGCCTGCGCCATAGCCGTAGGAGTGCACGATCACCGATGGTGGGTGATGGAGGTGGAACAGCAGCAGGATGATCAGCAACGTCGAGCCGACCAGCTCGGCGGCGACGCCGACGTTGTTGATGCGCGACATCAGCTTGACGCCGAGCATGTTGATGATTGTGGTGATCGTGATGAGGATCGCCCCGAGCAACAGGGCATTTTGCGCCCCGCCCTTGGTGCTGGTGAAGCCAGCGTCGGCCGAACTGCCCAGGATCTGAAACTTCGTGCTGATCTGGGGCAGGACCACCTGCCAGTCGACCGCCACCGCAGCGATCGTGACGATCGCGCCGACGATGTAGATCCAACCCGTCATCCACGACGTGTAGCCGCTCGAGATCTGCTTGGACCATTGGTAGACCGACCCGGCGATCGGATACTGCGCCGCCATCTCCATGAAGCACAGGGCCACCATGATCTGGCCAAAGACGACGACGGGCCAGGTCCACCACACGCCCGGCCCGGCATTGAGGTAGCCGAACCCGAACAGCGCGGTGACGCCGGTCAGGATCGAGATATAGCTGAAGCCCGCCGCGAACGCCGAAAAGCTCCCCAGCGAACGGTCGAGCTCCTGCTTGTAGCCGAAGCTGGCTAGGTCCTGACTGTCTTCCGCTCCAGCGGTCGGCGTCGCCTCAGTGGTTGCCATCAATCAACCTCCCCGGTCCGCGCGTCGAGCGCGGGTCGTGAATGCCACACGTTCAAGGCCACGCCGCCGCCGCGCGACCCTCGAGTTGGCCTGCTGGAGCCACGTGCTGATCTAATTGACCCAGGCCTGATCGGCCTGTTATATATCAGTTGTCTAACTGTGTCAACGCGGCGGGGCTCGGAGCGGGAGATCCGTGGCCCGCACTGAGGAACGAACCGATGGCTACAGCCGCGAGGAGAGCACCACGCTGATCGAGTCGCCCCCGACCGGCCCGCGTCAGCTACTGGCTGACCGCGCCTACGTCGAGCTGCGCGATCGGATCATCACGCTACGGATCCCGCCGGGCGCGCCGATCGACGAGGACGCGCTCGGGGCCGAGCTCGAGATGGGCCGCACGCCCGTGCGCGAGGCGATCAAGCGCCTGTCCCTGGAGAACCTGGTCACCGTGTTCCCCCGGCGAGGGACGTTCGCCTCGGAGATCAACATCACCGATCTGGCCCACATCTCCGACGTGCGGGCCCAGCTGGAGGGCCATGCCGCCTATCGGGCCGCCGAGCGCATCACCTGCGCTCAGCGCGACGAGCTGACGGAGCTGAGCCACGAGTTGGCCCAGAGCGAGGGCGTCCAGGACCTCGCCGGGCTGATGGGTCTGGACGCCCGGGTGCACCGGTTCATCTATCGCTGCGCCGGCAATCCGTTCATGGAAGAGACGCTGGGCCGTTACCTGAACCTGTCCCTGCGGATCTGGTATCTGGTCATCGACCGCCTGCCACATCTGTTCGCCCGTGTGCACGAGCATGAAGTCGTGCTGCAGGCGATCGCAGCGGGGGATGCTGCCGGGGCGAGAGACACGCTCGCCGAACACATCGCCACCTTCGAGCGCGAGATTCGCTCCGTGCTCTAGAGCCGCCCCCGTGGACTACAAGGAGAGAGCAATGGCTTACGACACCATCATCGTTGGCGGAGGCTCGGCCGGCTCGTGCCTGGCCAACCGCCTGACCGAGGACGCCGGCCACCGCGTCCTCGTGCTGGAGGCCGGCCGCATGGACTACGCGTGGGATGTCTACATCCACATGCCGGCCGCACTGTCCTTCCCGATCGGCAACCGCTTCTATGACTGGAAGTACGAATCCGAGCCCGAGCCGCACATGAACGGACGCCGCGTGTATCACGCCCGTGGCAAGGTGCTGGGCGGCTCCTCGAGTATCAACGGCATGATCTTCCAGCGCGGCAACCCGCTCGACATGGAGCGCTGGGGCGCGGATGAGGGGATGGACACCTGGGACTACGCTCACACGCTGCCGTACTTCAAGAAGATGGAGACCTGCCTGGCCGGCGCCGATGAGTGGCGGGGCGGCGATGGGCCGCTCAAGCTCGAGCGCGGACCGGCCACCAGCCCCTTGTTCAGGGCCTTCTTCGATGCCGTGCAACAGGCCGGCTATGAGCTGACCAAGGACGTCAACGGCTATCGCCAGGAGGGCTTTGCCGCCTTTGACCGCAACATCTACCGCGGCCACCGGATGAGCGCCGCGCGCGCCTACGTGCACCCGGTCAAGAAGCGGCCCAACCTTGAGGTACGTACACGCGTGATGGTGAATCGCGTTCTGTTCGCCGGCAGCCGCGCCACCGGCGTCGAGATCGTCGAACGCGGCCAGACCAAGCAGGAGACGGCTGCCGAGATCATTCTCTGCGGTGGCGCGATCAACTCCCCGCAACTGCTCCAGCTCTCGGGCGTGGGGAACGCCCGCGAGCTCGAGGCCGTCGGCGTCAAGCCGCTGCACGAGCTCCCCGGTGTGGGCGAGAACCTGCAGGACCATCTCGAGGTCTACGTGCAGTACGCGTCCAAGCTCCCCGTGTCCGTGGCACCGGCGATGAAGTGGCGCAACCGCCCGAAGGTCGGCGCCGAGTGGCTGCTGCGACGCAGCGGACCGGGAGCGACCAACCACTTCGAGGCCGGCGGCTTCGTGCGCTCGAACGAGGATGTGGCCTACCCCAACCTGATGTTCCACTTCCTGCCCATCGCCATCCGCTACGACGGCTCGGCGCCCCAGGGCCACGGCTACCAGGTCCATGTCGGGCCGATGTACTCGGACGCGCGAGGCTCGGTCAAGATCGTCTCCACCGACCCGCGGCGTCACCCGGCGCTGCGTTTCAACTACCTCTCCACCGAACAGGACCGGCGCGAGTGGCCCGAGGCGATCCACGTCGCCCGCAAGCTCCTCACCGAGTCGGCGTTCGATCCCTACAACGCGGGCGAGATCTCACCCGGGCCCTCGGTTGATACCGACGAGCAGATCCTCGACTGGGTGGCGCGCGATGCCGAGACCGCGCTGCATCCCTCGTGCACGTGCAAGATGGGCGTCGGACCCGATGCCGTCGTTGACCCGAAGACGATGAAGGTCCATGGACTCGAGGGGATCCGCGTGGTCGACGCCTCGGCCATGCCCTACGTGACCAACGGCAACATCTACGCTCCGACCATGATGCTGGCCGAGAAGGCGGCCGACCTCATCCGCAGCCGGACCCCGCTCGAGCCGCTGAACGCGCCGTTCTACCGGCACCAGAAGGCGACCGTCCCCGAGGAGGCGTCAGCCGCGCCCGAGGAACCCGCCGCTACCTAGTCGCCCAGCTCGGCCCGCCGGCGCGCGACGAACTCCTCGAGCTCGGCGCGCACCGGCTCGTCCATCGGCGGCTGTTCGTAGGACTCGAGCGTCGAGCGCCAGAGCTCGCCCGCCCGCGCGGCGGTGTCGCGGCTTCCGCGCTTGCTCCAGCGATCGAAGTTCTCGGTCGAGGACAGCAACGGGCGGTAGAAGCACTCGCGGAAGCGCTCGAGCGTGTGGGCCGCACCCAGAAAGTGCCCGCCGGCACCCACCTCGACGTGGGCGTCGAAGGCGAGCGAGGCCTCATCGATCTCGAGCGGAGTGAATTCGTGGCGCAGTTCGCGCAGCAGCTCGACGTCGACGATGAACTTCTCGTAGCAGGACACCAGTCCACCCTCTAGCCAGCCCGCCGAGTGCATGACGAAATTCGCGCCGGCCAGGAACGTGGGCAGTAACGTCATCAGCGACTCGTAGGCGGCCTGGGCGTCGACGGTCTGGGATGCGTTGAGCGCGCCGCCTCCGCGCCAGGGCAGCCCGAACCGCCGCGCGATCTGGCCGGTGCACAGCACGCCGATACCCGACTCCGGCGTGCCGAACGAGGGCGAGCCTGACTGCATGTCGGTGTTGGACAGAAACGATCCGAACACGACCGGGGCGCCCGGGCGGATCAGCTGGGCCAGCGCGATGCCGGCCAGCCCCTCGGCCATCTGCTGAACCAGCGTGGACGGCAGCGACACCGGCGACATCGCGCCCATGAGGAGGAACGGCGTGATGACCACGGCCTGGTTCGCCTTCACGTACTCGAACATCGCCGCCAGCATCCGGTCGTCGTAGCGCAGGGGCGAGTTCACGTTGATCAGCGAGATCGACACCGGCGCGCGCTCGATCGCCTCCCGGCCGCCGAACAGGATCTCGCCCATGCGGATCGTGTCGGCCGCATTCGGCCCCGACGTCACCGAGCCCATGTACGGCTTGTCGGACAGGGTCTGCAGCGCGAACACCATGTCGAGGTGGCGCGAGTCCAACGGCCGGTCCTCGGGCTCGCAGATAGTTCCTCCGGGCGAGTCGAGCTCGGGAAAGGCCTGGGCGAGCTTGACCAGGTTCTCGAAGTCGGCCATCTTGGCGTCGCGCCGGACGTCGCCCTCGCGGATGAACGGGCACCCATAGACGGGCGCGAAGACCATGTGATCGCCGCCGATGTGGGCCGTCATCTCCGGGTTACGCGCCTGCAGCTCGAACTCGCGCGGCGCCTTCGCCACCTGTTCCAGGATCCAATCGGGATCGAACCGCACCCGGTTCTCGTCCTCGACGATCTGGCCCGCCGCGCGCAGCAGCTCGACCGCCTCGGGGAGCAGGAACTCGATGCCGAGCTCTGCGACGATCCGACGCCAGCCCCGATCCAGGACATCCATCGCCTCCTCGCTGAGGATCTCGTACCGCGGCATGGCGTTGACGAACACGGATGGCCTCCTGGAATTGGGCTTGACGAAGCGCTTGGGGGCCGTAATATAACCGCCGTGGAACAAGAGTTCCAAGCTCTCGCTAAAGACGCCAACGAGGCGAGCATCCCGACTCACGGCACGGCCGCGGTCGA
Source organism: uncultured Solirubrobacterales bacterium (assembly GCA_963749545.1). Lineage (GTDB taxonomy): Bacteria > Actinomycetota > Thermoleophilia > Solirubrobacterales > Solirubrobacteraceae > Palsa-465. The sequence continues at coordinate 367,169 of CAVVNG010000018.1, read as the reverse complement.
CCGGGGCGCCGATCTGCTGCTCCGCGTGCTCGAGAGTGAGCGCCCTGTCGGCCTGACCGAGCTTGCCTCGGCAACGGGCATCCCCAAGAGCACGGCCTCACGCCTCCTCAGCGCGCTCGAGCGCCGCGGGCTGATCGAGCAGGACGGCCAGCGCGGCCGGCTGCGGCCCGGCCCGGCGATCCTCCGCGTGGCCGAGCGCGGCATGCTCCAGCGCAACATCGTCGAGCTCGCCGGGCCGTACCTCGAGACGCTCTCCCGCGCCAGTGGCGAGACGATCAACCTCGCCGTCCCCGCCCCGATGGGGGTCGAGCATGTGGCCCAGCTCGACAGCCAACACTTCCTCGGCGTCGGCCAGTGGCTTGGTCGCTCGGTCGACTTCCACAACACCGCCAACGGCAAGGTGTTCCTGGCCTTTGATCGTGCACCGCTGCCCGAGGAACCGGTGCCGGCGCACACCCCGCACACGATCGTCGACCCCGAGCAGTTGACGACCGAGCTGACCAGGGTGCGCCGCGACGGCTACGCGGCGGCGGTCGATGAGCTCGAGGTCGGCCTGGCGGCGATCGCGGCGCCCGTTCGCGGAGCCCGCGGAGATGTGATCGCGGCGCTCAGCATCTCTGGACCGACCCTGCGCATGACCCCGGAACGAATCGACGAACTGAAATCGGTCCTGATCTCCGAGGCACAGGCGCTCAGCCGCCGCCTCGGCCATACCGAGGAAGGAGAGAACGCCGCATGACGCATCAGGAGCTGCTGCAGATGCTCTATGACGAGACGCTGGTCGGCAACGCGCCGGCGGTCGCCGACGGAGTGAACCAGGGACTCGAGGACGGACTCGAGCCCGAGCGGATGCTCTACGACGCGCTGATCCCGTCCCTCGAGGAGGTCGGCGCGCGGTTCGAGCGCGGCGACTACTTCGTTCCCGAGATGCTGATCGCCGCCCGCGCGATGCAGGGCGCGCTCGACATCCTCCGCCCGCTGCTGTCCGACAGCGACACCGCCCAGGTCGGCACGTTCCTGATGGGCACGGTCAAGGGCGACGTTCACGACATCGGCAAGAACCTGTGCAACATCATGCTCGAGGGCGCCGGCTTCACCGTCATCGACCTCGGCGTCAACGTGCCGCCCGAGAAGTTCGTCGAGCAGATCGAGGAACACAAGCCCGACATTGTTGGGTTCTCGGCCTTCCTGACCACGACGATGCCGATGTTCAAGGCCAATATCAACGCGTTCGAGAAGGCCGGCATTCGCGATCAGGTGATCGTGATGGTCGGCGGGGCCCCCGTGACCCAGGAGTACGCCGACGCCGTCGGGGCCGACGGATACTCGGCCGACGCATCCTCGGCGGTCAAGAAGGCCAAGGAGTTGATCGAGCTCCGGCGGGAGAAGGTCCCCGCGTGAGGACCCGCGCCGCGATCGCGCGGGTCGAGCACGTCGTCAAGGGCCCGGTGTGGGGCTGCCAGATGTGCGGCCAGTGCGTCCTGCATTCGACCGGCCTGACCTGCCCCATGAACTGCCCCAAGACGCTTCGCAACGGACCCTGCGGTGGCGTGCGGGCTGACGGCACCTGCGAGGTCAAGCCCGAGATGCGCTGTGTGTGGTTGAAGGCCTACGAACGATCCCAGCGTCTGCCGCTGTGGCGCGGCCACATTGACGATCTGCGACCGCCGGTCGACAACCGCCTCAGGGGAACCTCGGCGTGGATCAACCTGCTCACCGGCCGCGATCGTGAGCTACCCGTCGGCTGGGCGGATGTCGATTCTTGAGCGCAAGCTCGGGGCCCGCGAGTTCGTCGTCACCGCCGAGCTGCCGGTCATCGACGCCGGCGGCCACGAGGAGATCCTCCGCCAGCTCGACCCGATGCGCCCGTTCGTCGACGCCTACAACGCGACCGACAACCCGTCCGGCCATGCCCACTGCTCGTCTCTGTCGGTGGCCATCGCTCTGCTCCAGGCCGGCGCCGAGCCGGTGATGCAGCTCGCCTGCCGCGACCGCAACCGCCTGGCGCTCGAGGCCGACCTGATGGGCGCCTCGATGCACGGAGTCACCAACATCTCCTGCATGACCGGCGACGACGTCACCGCCGGCGACGAGCCCGAGGCGCGGCGGGTGTTCGATCTCGACGGCCCCCAGCTGATCACGCTGGCTCGGTCCCTGGAGAACGGCCGCTATCTCTCGGGGCGATCGTTCAGTCCCTCCCCCCACTTCTTCCTCGGCGCCGTCGAGAACCCGGGCACGCCGCCGTTCGAGTACCGCGTCAGGCGGGCGGCCATGAAGGCGACCGCCGGCGCGCGCTTTCTGCAGCTTCAGATCTGCTATCGCCCGGGACTGCTCGAGCGATTCATGCGGGCCGCTCACGACACGGGGCTGAGCGAGCGGCTGGCGCTGATCCCGTCGATCTGCATTCTCCGCACCGTGGGTGGGATGCGGTTCGTGGCCACCAAGGTGCCGGGCGTCGACGTACCGCCCGAGACCGTGGCCCGGGTGCAGCGAGCCGCTGACGCCGAGCACGAATGCTTCGAAATCGCCTACGAGCTGGCCTCGCACGCGCTCGCCCAGCCCGGCGTGGCCGGGCTTCACTTCATCTCGTTCCGCAAGGACGCGGGCATCGCCAAGCTCTGCACACGCCTGGGCATTCCGCCCCGAGCCGAAAGGGAGACCTCCCGCATCGCATACTCGGCCTGCTAGCTTTCCGCGCTTCAACTCGGCTGAGGATGCTGAGAGACCGGTATTTCGCGATGGAGTCCGCGGGTTTGAAGGTCGTGGGCGGGAGGCTGCTGTTGGCGGCGCTGGCCCTGTGGCCCCTTGGCGTGCCACGCCGCAGCCGCCGCCGCTGATGTCGTCAACAACGACGGCACGGTCAAGGTTGTCTTCGTCGGTGCGGCTCATCGCAACTTCGGCGCGCCCAGCACTCTGAGCGGGACCCACAGACCGGTCTTCAGGATCCAGGTTCTACAGCCGAACACGCCGATCCAATGCCAGACCAACGGAGTGTTCTCGCTGGACCGTCTCACGGCGTGCGGCACCCAGCAGAGCACCGGCTGCCCCACCTATCAGTGCTGGACGTACTCACCCACGGTTCACGACGCCCAGTTCAACGCTCTCTACGTCAACGAGGAGCCCCCGGAATTCGTGTGGACCGACATGGAGATCGACTACACGACCTACACCAAGCCGCCGCAGACACGAATCGCAACACCGCCTGATGTCAGTGAGCGCTACGTTGGTTCGCAGGTATGGGAACACCCACAGTTCTCCTTCTCCGACCCTAGCTCCGATCCCCTCCCGGTCACCTTCAGCTGCACCCTATCCGCCCCCTCCGGACGCCCGGGGCGGTGGCGGTCATGTCGGCTGCCGCGCCTGCGGCTGACCGGTGTCTACAGGTTGCGTGCGTGGGCGGTTGACGTGTTCGGCCGCCCCGACCCCACCCCGGCGCAGTACATCTTCAGCCCGACGCCCTGCCGGGCCAGCGTCCACGGCCGACTGCCCAGCTATTCCCGGATCCGCCAGCATGGTCTGCCGCTCACCATCACCTGCATCCAACCGTCCCATTTCGAGACCGATCTCACCGTGCCGTACTCGTGGCGGTACAGCTGCCATGGCAATACGACGAACTCGCTCGGTTTCATTCGTGGACGCACGACCCGGAATCGACAGGCCCTGCACGTGACGCTGCACACCTTCCCGTGCGCTCCGACTCCCGCTTCGGGCATCACGCGAATCCCGCTCCTGTTGCAGAGATCACCCCCGCGCCCTACGGAGCCGGTCAGCTGCGCAGATTCAGCGCGCACGCCTGAGGGGGCACCCCTGAGGAGGCACCCCCTCCCCGCGTGCGCATATACGACTCGAAACCATGCTCCCAAGGCGGTAGCCGATCGACGGCAACCCATTGACGTGCGGACCACCTGGAACTAGAGTTCCAAGCAGGCCGGAGGCAACCTGGCACGGCCTGGACCGCAGGCAGGTGGTCAGGATTGAGTCGAAAGGGAAACCAATGGATACAGTGCTTCGGTCGCGGTCGCGGACCGTGACCATCGGGGCCGGGCAGCCGTTCTGCATCATCGGCGAGCGCATCAACCCGACCGGGCGCAAGACGTTCGCCGAGCAGCTGCGCGGCGGGGACCTCTCGACCGTCGGCATCGACGCCGTCGCTCAGGTCCAGGCCGGCGCGGACATGCTCGACGTAAACGCCGGCATTCCGCTCGTCGACGAGCCCGAGTTGCTGGGGTCGATGCTCGGGGCCGTGATGGAGGCGGTCGACGTGCCGATCTGCATCGACTCCTCGCTGATCGAGGCCCTGGAGGCGGGACTGAGCGTGTACGAGGGTCGCGCGTTGGTCAACTCGGTCACCGCCGAGGACGAGCGCCTGGAGGAGATCCTGCCCCTCGTCGCGCGTCACGACGCCGCCGTGATCGGACTCGCCAACGACGAGACGGGAATCCCCGAGACGCCCGAGAAGCGGCTCGAATGCGCACGCAAGATTGTCAGCGCAGCGGGTGATCACGGCATCGCCGCGGCCGATGTGGTCATCGACCCGCTGGCCATGACCGTCGGCGCCGACACCGAAGCGGTGACCACGACCCTGCGGACGATCAGCCTCCTTCGCGACGAGCTCGGCGTGAACATGTGCCTCGGCGCCTCCAACGTTTCCTTCGGTCTCCCCCGCCGGCACTCCCTCAACGCGGGCTTCCTTCCCATGGCCATGGCCGCGGGGCTGACGAGCGCGATCATGTCGACCGCCGCGGTGTGCGTTGACAGCGTGCGCGCCTCGGACCTGCTTCTCGGCCACGACCCCTGGGGCACGAGCTGGATCGCCGCCCACCGCGCCCGCCAGGCCGCCCTCGGGCAGGAAGCCGCCGCCGCTACATGAGCGCCCTCGCCACATGAGCGCCGCCGCTCCCCGCCGCCTGCCGCCCCAACCCGCCCCCGAGCCCTCGGACGGCGCGGGCCGCGTCCAGCTGCGCTTTCTCCCCGACGGCGCCGAGGTGCGGGTCCCCAGCGGGACGCCGGTGTTCGACGCCGCGAGCTGGAACGGAATCGCCATCGACTCGACCTGCGGCGGTCACGGGACGTGCAAGAAGTGCAAGGTGCGAATCGTTTCCGGGGACATGCCGGTGCAGGAGCTCGATCCCAGCGCCTTCAGTGCCGACGAGCTGCGCGAGGGGTGGCGGCTGGCCTGCCGCGCCAGCGCCCGCTCCGACCTGGTGGTGGAGGTGCCGCCGCTGCAGACGCGGCCCAAGGCGGCGTTGGCCGGTGTCGGGCGCCACGTGATTCTGCGCCCGTCGGTGCAGAAGCGCCATCTGGTTCTGCACGAGCCCACGCTCGAGGATCAGCGCTCGGACCTCCAGCGTGTCCTCGACGGCCTCGACGACCTCGAGCCCAAGACGTCGGTCGAGCTGCTGCGCACGCTCGGGGCGACGCTGCGCCGGGCCAACTTCGACGTTACCGCGGTTGTCTGCGACGACGAGCTGATCGACGTCGAGTCGGGCGACACGACCACTCGCCGCCACGCCATTGCCTTCGACATCGGCACCACCACCGTGGTGGCCACCCTGCTCGACCTCGACAGCGGCCAGCCGGTCGCCGTGCGCTCGATGCTCAATCGCCAGCAGCCGTTCGGCGCCGACGTGATCACCCGGATCTCGGCCACGATGATGGACTCGGGCGCGCTGGCCGCGTTGCGCGATCGCGTACACGAGACGCTCGGCGAGCTGGTCGACGAGGTCTGCGCCGAGGCCCGCGTCGAGGCCCGAGAGGTCTACGAGATCACCGTCTGCGGCAACGTCACGATGATGCAGCTCGCGCTGGGGATCGACCCCGAGCCGCTCTCGATGGCGCCGTTCGTGGTCTCCAGCCACCAGTTCCCGCCGCTCACCGCGCGCGACGTCGGCGTCGTGGTCCACCCCCGCGCACCGGCCTTCGTCTTCCCCTCGCTCGGTGCCTACGTCGGCGGTGACATCGTGGCCGGCATGCTCGCCACCGGGCTGACCCGTGACCGGCGCCTGCGCCTGTTCATCGACGTCGGCACCAACAGCGAGATCGCGCTGGGCTCGGTCGACGGGGTGCTGGCCACGGCGGCGCCGGCCGGACCGGCGTTCGAGGCGGCGCAGATCCGCTGCGGGATGCGGGCTTCGGAGGGCGCGATCGAGGGTGTCAAGATCATCGGCGACGCGCTCGAGCTCGAGGTCATCGGCGACGTCGAGGCCGTCGGCATGTGTGGCTCGGGCTTGGTCGACGCGGTGGCCGAGCTCGTGCACACCGGCCTGCTCGATCACTCCGGGCGCTTCCTGCCCGACGAGGAGGCGGCGGAGCGGCACCCGGGACTGGCCGATCGGTTGACCAAGGTGGGCGAGGAGCGCGTGTTCGTGTTGCACTGGTGCGGCGATGACCCGAGTTCCTCGGTGTTCCTCTCCCAGCGCGACGTGCGCGAGCTCCAGTTCGCCAAGGCCTCGATTGCCACGGGCTGGAACATCCTGCTCTCCGACCTCGGCATCGAGCCGGGCGACATCACCCAGGTGCTGTTGGCCGGGAGCTTCGGCGCCTACCTCACGCCGCTCAGCGCCGTGCGGATCGGGCTCGTGCCCCCGTTGGCTCTCCCGCGCATCGTGTCGGCCGGGAACGTCGCCGGCGAGGGGGCCAAGATCGCCGCGCTGTCGTTGCGCGAGCGCGCCGAGGCCTACTCGATCCTGCGCGAGGTGCAGTACGTCGAGCTGTCCGGCCGCGCCGACTTCAACGACAAGTTCATCGACCAGCTGGCCTTCCCGGGATGAGCCGAGCCGCCATCGTCACCTGCGGTGCCCTGGCCGCCGACGTGCGTCGGATCGCGCGCCGGCGAGGATGGGACATCGACGTCCACCCGGTGCCGGCCCTTCTCCACAATCGTCCCGAGCGGATCGCCCCGGCTGTGGCCGGGCGGCTGGCCGAGCTGCGCGGACGCTACGAGCGCGTGGCGATTGGCTATGGCGACTGCGGCACCCACGGAGCCCTGGACGCGCTCGAGGTTCCGCGCCTGGAGGGTGCGGACTGCTATGACATCCTCGCGCGCGAGGAGGTGTCAGCGGCGCTGGCCGAGGAGCCGGGCACCTATTTCCTCACCGACTTTCTCGCCCGTACCTTCGAGCACACCGTCGTGCGCGAGCTCGGGCTCGACCGCTACCCCGAGCTGCGCGAGGACTACTTCCGTGGCTATTCCCGAGTGGTGTGGCTGGCCCAGCGCCCCACCCCGGCCACGCGCGCCGCCGCCGAACGCGCCGCGGCGCGCCTCGGCCTGCCACTCGAGATTCGCGAGGTCGGAAACGCGGGGCTGGAGCGTCAGCTCGAGCGGCTCGTCACTTGACCTCGCGGAGCTTCCCCGACTCGACCTCGTAGATGAACCCGCGCACCGAGTCCTTGCGCGGGATGAACGGCGAGGCCTTGATCCGAGCGATCGACTGGCGCACGTCGGTGTCGAGGTCGGAGAACGCCTCGGCCGCCCACTCGGGCTTGATCCCGGTGTCTGCCTGGATCGACTGCTTGAAGTCGTCGTCGGTGAACGTGAGCATCCCGCAGTCAGTGTGGTGGATGAGGATGATCTCCTCCGTCCCGAGCAGCCGCTGTGAGATGGCCAGCGAGCGGATCTCGTCGTCGGTGACGACCCCGCCCGCATTGCGGATGACGTGAGCGTCCCCCTCCTTGAGACCGAGAGCCCCGTACACGTTGAGGCGGGCGTCCATGCAGGCCACGACGGCGACCTTCGCCCCGGGCGGAAGGGGCAGGTCGCCCTTGTCGAACGACGCCGCGTACGCCTCGTTGTTGGCGAGCAGCTCATCGGTGTGACTCATCTGGCCGGGCCTTCCTTTCATTCAGCACCAATTCGATTGAGCTTGCAAACTTTAGCCGATGTGGGCGAGGCGATGCTAAAGCCAGCGGCGCGACCGGATGCCTCCGATCGCGCCGCTTCCCGACGATTGGGTGTCGAGTCCGTCAGCTCACTTTGGTGAATGTGTGGGACAGCACCGCGGCCCGCCCGGCACAGCTCTTCGTATCGCTGATCTTCGTGAATTTGAGCTTGCCTGCGGTCAGCTTGAACTTGTACTTGCCGGTTCCGTTGCACTTGCCCGGGCCGCCGGTGTCGGTCAGGGAGATCTTGTTCTTCTTGATCGTGTCCTTGCCCTTCACGGCTGGGTGGCCGTTGGCCGTGACCTTGTAGTGGCCCTTGGTGAACGTGATCACCCAGGTGCCCTTGAACTGCTTCGGATGGGTGATCACGGTCTTGTACGCCCCGCTCAGACCGCCGCCGGCGGCCAGGGCGACCGAGGTCGCCGCCAACGCAAGCAGAACGGCCAGCATCATTGCGACTCGCTTCATGAAACCCCCTTGAGTTGATCCGTTTGACCCTCCAGCCCCGGCGGGATAATGCCATCCCGGCAGCGCCGACGGGCCACGACCCGGTTAGCGTTTGAATACGCTTCCATGCGCCGACACGTCTGGCGGCGGGGTTGCTGTGCGTGTGAGACCGGAGCGTCGCTCAGTCCGCGTGCGGGCGCTGCGCGCCCGCGGGCCCGGCTGGCTTCCGGCATCGGGGACGGCGGCTGGGATGAGGTCGGTCAGCGTTTGTCGCCGCCTGTTCAACCAGCACAACGTAGAAAAGCGAGCGAGCGCGCTTGCGCTCTTCGACGTTATGTTGCCCTGGGCCGCATAAAGTCGGAAAAGCGCCACCGGTCCGGTGGCGCTTGTCGACGTTAAGGCGGTGCGGTTTCGGTTGCGGACCCGGCCCCAGCGCGGCTATCCCGCGTCCGGCTCGATCGCCTCGACCAGGAGCGTCGCCACATCGGCCACCCGGAGGTTCTCGCCGGCGCTCTGAACCCCGTCGTCGAGCATCACGGTGCAGAACGGGCAGGCGACGGCGAGCGTTTCGGCGCCAGTCTCGGATGCCTCACGCACCCGCTCGACGTTGATCGGCTTGGCCCGTTCCTCCATCCACATGTGGGCACCGCCGGCACCGCAGCAGAACGTCTGCCGGCCAGCACGCTTCATCTCGGTCGCCTCACCCACCGCGCTGACGATGTCCCGCGGGCTGTGGAGCACGTCGTTGTGGCGGGCCAGGTAGCAGGAGTCGTGGTAGGTGATCTTCAGGCCGTCCGACCGCGTGGGCGCCAGCTTTCCCTCACCGACCAAACGTGACAACAGCTCGCTGTGATGGATCACCTCGTAGCGGCCGCCGAAGTCGGGGTACTCGTTGGCCAGCGTGTTGAAGCAGTGCGGGCAGTTGGCGATGATCTTCTTCACACCGGCCTCGTTGAGCGTCTCGACGTTCTGCTCGGCGAAGGCCTGGAACACGTACTCGTTTCCCATCCGCCGGGCCGGATCTCCGGTGCAGCTCTCCCGCGGCCCGAGGATCGCGAACTGCACGCCCGCCTCCTGGAGCAGCTTGGCCGTGGCGCGTGCCGTCCGCTGCGCCCGCTCGTCGAACGACGACGCACAGCCGACCCAGTACAGGTACTCGGGTGCCGGATCGCCTGGCTCCAGCACCCGTACGCCCAGCTCGGCCGCCCAGTCGGCCCGCTCGGATTGAGCCTTGCCCCACGGGTTCGAGGCGCGCTCGACGTCGCGTAGCATCGGCTCAGCCTCGGCCGGGAAGTTCGACTCGACCATGACGAGGTGCCGCCGCAGGTCGACGATGTGGTCGACGTGCTCGATCGACACCGGGCAGGCCTGGACGCAGGCGCCGCACGTCACGCAGTCCCATACCGACTCCGCGGGGACGGCGGCGGGCACGAGCGCGTCGTCGCTCTGCGCGAACACCCCGTCGCGCAGGCCCATGATGAGGAGCTTGGGCGAGAGCACCTTGCCGGTGGCAAAGGCCGGACAGGCGTCCTGGCAGCGACCGCACTCGGTGCACGAGAACGTGTCGAGCACCTGCTTGCGGGTCAGATCGGCCCCGGTCCCGGCGCCGAAGCGGATGTCCTCCTCGGGCACGTCGGGATCGTCGAAGCGCAGGGGCTCGAGGCGGCCTCCGGCACCCGTTCGCCCGAACCAGACGTTGATCGCGGCCGTCGCGATGTGCAGATGTTTGGAGCGCGGGAGATAGGCTAGGAAGGCGAGGATCGTCAGCACGTGCAGCCAGACGAACACGCGCTCGAGCACGCGCGTGGTCTGGTTATCGGCGAACAGGTGCGACAGGAGGTTCGACACCGGCGCGTCAGACGCCGGCCACTCATTCAGGCCCAGTGCGATTCGCGTGGCGTGCCAGAGGAGCAGCGTGCTGGCGATCGTGGCGATCATGGCCAGGATCAGATCGGCCTCGCCCAGGTGGCTGCCGGCAAAGCGCCGCGGCCGCTGCACCTTGCGGATGTAGAGGGCACCGAGCACGCCGACCAGAACGAGCACGGCGAATAGGTCGACCAGGAAGGCGAACCAGCCCTGGTGGCCCAGCCAGGGCAGCGTGGCGTGCTTGTCCACGGCGCCGATCAGCGCGATCAGGATCGTCGGCGCCAGCACGAGGAAGCCCCAGAAGATGAACGCGTGCATCAGACCGGGGCCGAACCGCTGCAGCAGCTTGCGCTGGCCGAGCACGATCGTCACCTCGTTGCGCGCGCGCCGGCTCGGTGCGTCGCTGCGGTTGACCGGTGGCGCGGCCTGGACCAGCCCTGTCAGGAACAACACACGGCGGATGAACAGCGTGCCGCTGATCACGATCGCGGCCGCGAGGGCGACTGCGGCGATGACCGTCCCTATGTCCCTCGCGCCTTCCTGATCTCGGCCGAGATCGCCGGCACCACCTCGTGCAGATCGCCGATCACGGCGTAGTCGGCGCTGGCGAAGATCGACGCCTCGGCGTCCGGGTTGATGGCCAGCAGCTTCTTGGCCCCCTTGCATCCGGCCATGTGCTGGGTGGCCCCGCTGATCCCGCAGGCGATGTAGATCTCGGGCGAGATCTTGGTTCCCGTCTGGCCGACCTGGTCGGTGTGGGGTCGCCAGCCGGCGCTGGTAACCGCGCGCGAGCAGCCCACCGCGCCGCCGAGCAGCCCGGCAAGCTCCTCGATGATCCCGAACCCCTCGGCCGACCCGACGCCGCGTCCCCCCGAGACGACCACGTCCGCGCTCTCGAGCGACACGCCGGCGGTGATCGTCGGCACCCGTTCGCGGGCCGCGACGGCGCCGTCCAGATCACTCGCCAGGGTCTCGATCGCGACGTCCGGCGCCGCGGCGGCCACGGCGTGAGGCGCCACCGTCAGCAGCACCGGCGCGGCGTGCACGCGGGCCTCCTCGAGCAGGCTTCCGCCCCAGCGCACGCGCGTCACGGTGGCCGGATCGCCGGCGGTGAACGACACGCAGTTGGCCGCCATCGGCTGGTCGAGCATGGCCGCGACATGGGCCAGCACCTCGTTGCCGCGGTCGGTGCCTGGGGCGATCACGACGTCCGGCGATCGCTGCGCGATCTGACCGCTCAGGGCCTGCGCCCACGCCGAGGGCGCGTAGGTATCGCTCACCGAGACGGCGTGAAAGTCCTGACCGAGGTTCGCGGCGAAGGTCAGAGCCTGCTGCGAGAGCTCGTCGGTGGTGTCTTCGACGAACACCAGCGTCGACATCAGACCAACCCCAGCTCGCCGAGCACGCCGACCACGGCCGGCGCCGCCTCGGGTCCGTTGCCGAGCACCTCGACCTGCTTGCCCGAGCCCGGCGGAAGGACGAGCCTGACCATCTCGAGTCTGGGTGCCGTCCGCTCCGGGGTCGAGGCGTCGAGCGGCTTGCGCTTGGCCCGCAGCCGCCCGGGCACCGACGGGTAGCGCGGGAGGTTGATTCCCTCTCTGACCGTCACCACCGCCGGCGTGGGCACGGCGTACACGTCGCGGCCACCGGGCACCTCCTGCTCGCATCGAAGCTGCCCGTCCTCGGTCAGCGATATGCCCTTGATCCCGGTGACGCAGGGCAGGCCCAGCTTGTAGGCGACCCGGATCGCCACCTGATAGTTGCCGGCGTCGGCCGACTCGTTGCCGAACAGGATCAGGTCGAAGGGCTCGGGCTGTGCCTTGATCGCCTCGGCGATCGCCTGGGCCGTGGCCTGCGGATCCCATTCGCTGCCGTCGCTGACCAGGTGCACGGCGCGATCGACGCCGATCGCCATCATGTCGCGCAGCTGCTCCTCGGCCTCGGGCGGGCCCAGCGTGAGCACGGTCGAGGAACCGCCGTGCTGCTCGACCAGCCGCACCGCCTCCTCGACCCCGCACTCCTCGTGGGGGCTGACGGTGAAGCCCAGGTGGCGGGTCGAGATCGCCCGCTCGTCGTCGGTGAGAACGATCTTGCCGCCGGTCAGCGGCACTCGCTTCACGCAGACCAGGATGTTCATGAGCGCACCCGCGTGTTCTCGGGGTCGAACACCGACGTGGCGTCGTTGCTCTGCACGGTCACCGGGTAGCGCTCGCCCATGTACTGGACGGTGAGCTCGGCACCGACCTTCGCGTGCTCGGGCGGCAGATAGCTCATCAGGATGTGCTTGCCGATGGAGGGGCCCGCGCCGGCGCTGCTGACGTAGGACCGGCGTCCCTTGCCGTCGGTCAGCGGCTCCCCGTCGCGGGTGAGGATCGGTTCGCCGCCGAGCATGTAGCGCTTCACCCCGGACCGCGAGGTGTGATCGTCGACTGTCAGCGTGCACATCACCGTCGACGGCCGCTCCTCGCGGTGGCGCACGTGCGCCTCCTTGCCGACGAAGTCCTGGTCCTTGACCTTGCCCCAGGCCATTCCGGCCTCGACGACGTTGTAGTCGGCCTCAAGCTCGGCGCCGTACGCCCGATAGCACTTCTCCAACCGCCCGGTCGTCCCGTAGACGCCGATGCCGGCGGGGACAATGCCATGCGGTTCACCGGCCTCAGCGACGATGTCCCACAGCCGCGCCCCCTGCTCGAACTCCACGTACAGCTCCCAGCCGAGGTCGCCGACGTACGAGATGCGCGAGGCCAGAACGCTCAGCGGGCCGATCTCGATCGTCTTGCAGGTGGCGAACCTGAAGCCCTCGTGCGAGACGTCGTCGCTGGTCAGTCCAGCGAGAATGTCGCGGGCCCTCGGTCCCCACAGCCCGAGCGTGCACCACGAGCTCGTGAGGTCGGCCAGCTGGGCCGAGCCGTCCGCCGGCAGGTGGTCGGAGAACCACTTCTTGTCGGACATCCCGTATGCCCCGCCGGTGACCACGCGGAACTGATCGTCGGCCAGGCGCATGATCGTCAGGTCCTGCTTGAAGCCACCGCTCGGGGTGAGGATCGGGGTGTACACGACCCGGCCGGCGGCGACGTCCATCTGGCGCATGGCCAGGTTCTGCACCGCACCGAGCGCGCCGGGACCGGTGACGTCGAAGATCGTGAACGCCGTCAGGTCGATCATCGCGCAGCGGTCGCGCATGGCCAGGTGCTCGGCGTTGATGATCGGTGACCACCAGCGCGAATCCCATTCCGCCTCGCGCTGGTTGATGCGATCGCCGTACTCCTCCACGAGCGACGCGTTGCTCGCATACCAGTGCGGGCGCTCCCAGCCGGCGGTCTCGTAGAACACGGCGTCGAGCCGGCGCTCCTGCTCGTAGAACGGGCTCAGGCGAACCCTGCGATCGGACTCCCACTGCTCGCCGGGGTGGACGATCCCGTACATCTTGTTGAAGCCCTCGGAGGCGCGGGCCTTGATGTGGGTCTTGGTCCGCTGGCACGGATAGGCCCGCGCGATGTTGGACTCGTAGACGTCGATCTCCGATTCGCCGTGCACCATCAGCTCGGCCACGGTCTTGCCGGCGCCGGGGCCCTCCTTGATCCAGATCGCCGCCGCCGACCATAGGCCCTTCACCTCGGGCGTCTCACCCAGCAACGGCATGCCGTCGTAGGTCACCGACAGCACGCCGTTGATCGCGTATTTCACCCCGACGCTCTCGTCGGCCACGATCTCGGGCATCAGCTCCAGCGCGATCTCCATCTGCGGGTCGAAGTCCTCCTGGGTGAACGGCAGCTCGGTGGGCGTCAGCGCCGACTCCTCGATGCTCGGTATCTCATCGGCGTCGAGCGTGATCGGACGGTGCGCGTAGGAGCCGATCTCAAGGCCGGTGCCCTCCTGGCGCTCGTACATGTTGGTATCCATGTCACGGACGATCGGGTACTCGATCATCCCCGCGGTGTCCGCGAAGCGGGGAGCCGGACCGATGTCGATCATCTGGTGGACCATCGGCGTCAGCGGGGTCGAGGCACCCGCCATCGCCGCCAGCCTCGGGCTCCAGGCACCACACGCGATGACCAGCCTCTCGGTCTCGATGTCGCCCCGCGTCGTGCGCACGCGCCTGATGCGTCCGCCCTCGACATCGATGCCGAGGACCTCGGTGTTGGCGGCCACCGTCAGGCCCTTCTCCTGGGCCCGCTCACGCATGAGCGTCGCGGCCCGCAGCGAGTCGACCACTCCGGCCCCGGGGGTGTAGAAGGCGCCGACGATCAGCTGCTCGTTGATGAACGGAACCAGTTCCTTGACCTCGTCTGCAGTCAGCAGCGACACTGGCTCGATCCCCCAGCTGATGGCCGAGCTGACCCGGCGGCTCAGCTCCTGCATCCGCTCGGCGCCCCGCGCCACCTCGATCCCGCCGCTCTCGATGAACACGCCCAGCTCCTTGTACTGCCGCATGCTCTCGAGCGTCAGCGACGCCATCTCCTTCGAATGGTCGACCGGGAAGATGAAGTTCGATGCGTGCCCGGTCGAGCCGCCCGGGTTGGGCAGCGGGCCCTTGTCGAGCAGTGTCACGCCGGTCTCGCCCAGCTGCGTCAGGTGATGGGCGAGGCTGTTTCCGACGATCCCCGCCCCGATGATCACGATGCGCTGAGCAGCCGGCAACTGCCTCGATGACTCCGCAGCAGTGGCCACATTGGTGATATATCAGAAATAGGTCACGGGCGTCAACGTGAGCAACTGGTCCATGGCGCGACCCGGCCGGGGCCGGGTCGCGCCATTGGCGTCACGTCGTGGGCATCGCGCCGGGAGGAGCGCCATTCTGAGCGCTCGGCGCGCCCTTGGGAGCGCCCTTCGGGGCGCCGTTCGGGCAATGACCACGCGCCATCCCCTTGCCGCCCGGAGGCGGCGGCATCGTGCCGGCCTTGCCACCAGGCGGAGATCCGTGCAGCTTGCCGCTGCCGGGTCCCGGCGGCCGACTCGTGTGAGACGGGCTCGTGGCCGTGGTGGTGGTGCTGTGGCTGGTGGTCGACGTGGATGCGCTGGCCAGCGCGGCGCCGCCTCCGATCAGCGCGCCGCTCGCGGCCAGGGTGATGACTACAGGCTTTAGTCGCATCGAGTTCACCTCCTTTCTTACTCGACTGCGCACACCTTCCCGGACGTGTGTCGGAACGGTGTAGGAATGACCTAAGAGCGCCGGCGGGGCGTGATCGTCACCCGGGTCGTGTACACCTTGGTTGCGGTGGGCTGGCCATCGAGCGGGTACTCCTGCGTTGCGTTCGACGGGCCGAGCGGGACCTGGATCGTCAGGCGGCGAGCGCGATCGACGCGCGCGGTCAGGGTCTTCACGCCCGAGCGTGACGCGATCGTGATCTCGTAGCGCCAGGCCCGGCGGTAGCGGGGCGCAGTCGTGACGGTGGCGCTTCCGCTTCCCTGCAGCGTGAATCCGGGCGTCCCGGCACCCTCCAGCTTCGCGAACTCGCGCACCGCGCGGTGCATCGTCACGCGCCAGCCGTAGGCGGCGAAGCTGCCATCAGCGCTCATGTAGGTGATCCGCGTGGGCACTCCAACCGGCCGGGCGAAGTCGGCCATCAGGGGCCCGATCGCCTGCCGGAGGTCGCGAGCCCAGTACGGCCAGCTGTGTGTGCCCGGGCCGTAATCGTCGAAGTAGCTCGGTATCCCCAGCGTCTGGAGCCGGTGGTGAAACAGCTCGGTCAGCTGTTCGACGCCGGCCTCGATCACCGAGGCCTCTGGATCGGGCGCGTGATCGAACGGCCCTGGCTTGCCATTGCCCGTGTACATCCGCAGACGCGTGTCGCGCAGATTGACGGCCAGCGTGGTCGGGTCATGGGCGGCCCAGTTGATCTCCTCGGTCGTGCGGGGTCCGAACATCGAGTTGGCCGGCACGTGGTCGAGCACGGTTTCGGTGGCGTTGATCACCGGGGTGACCAGCGTCTGGGCCTCGGCGTCGTAGGCGATGTCGGGAGCGCCCGAGAACGAGAAGGCCACGCCGAACAGATCGGGGTGGCGCGCGGCGTAGCTCATCGAACAGAAGCCGCCCTGCGACAGGCCGGCGATAGCGCGCTCGCCGCGCGCGCGCAGCGTGCGCAGGTTCTGATCCACCCACGGCACCAGTTCGCCCACGTGGAAGGTCTCCCACTCGGGCCGCCCGCGAGCGCCCGCGTTCCACCAGTTCGTGCACCAGCCGCCGCCGTCGCCATCGAAAGCGATATCGGGCATGACCACGATCAGCGGGCTGCCTGCCGTCGTCTGCTCGGCGTCCCCCATCGTCGTCCAGTCGGCGGCCCGGCCGCTGGTGCCGTGCAGCAGATAGAGCACCGGGTAGCGCTTGTGCTGATGGCTGGCGTAGCCGGCGGGGAGGAGGATCCGCACGCCTGCCGGGTGCAGCAGCGCTGGGCTGTGCACGCTGACCGCCAGCAAACGCGAATCGAGCGAGCGCTGGGAGAGAACGCGGAGGCCGTGGCCGCCCCGGAGCGTAACCCCGGCGGCCCCGGGCGCCAGCCCGAGGGCCGCCATAAACATCAATCCCAGTAGCGCGCGCTTCAAGCTCGCGGACGTTACCCCACAGGTAATCGACACGCGTCAGCTCGGCTGGGACCGTGCTCGTCATGAGCACACTCCAACTGAACCAAACGCGCGCGGCGGCCCTGCGTGACAGCCGCTGGGCGCCGCTACCGATAGTCCTCGCCGGCACGTTCATGGTCGTGCTGGATTTCTTCATCGTCAACGTCGCGCTGCCCTCGATGCAGGCTTCGCTGCACGCCTCCGACAGCGCGATCGAGTGGGTCGTGGCCGGTTATGGCCTGACCTCGGCCGTGTTTCTGATCACCGGCGGCCGGCTCGGCGACCGCATCGGCCGGCGCCGCGCCTTCGCGACCGGCCTGGCCCTGTTCACCGCCAGCTCCGCCGCGTGCGGGGTGGCCGGCGGCCCCCTGATGCTGGTCGTGGCCCGGCTGGTCCAGGGCGTCGCCGGCGCGCTGATGATGCCCAACGTGATGGCGATCATCGGCGTCGTGTACACCGGGCCCGATCGTGTTCGCGCGCTGTCGGTGTACGGGATGGTGATGGGACTGGCCGCCGTCGGTGGACAGCTGCTCGGCGGAGTTCTCGTGCAGGCGAACGTCGCCGGGCTCGGCTGGCGCAGTTGCTTCTTGATCAACGTGCCGATCGGGCTGCTGGCCCTGGCCCTGACCTCGTCGCTCGTGCCCGAGTCCAAGGCGCCGAACACCCGGAGCCTCGACGTGGTGGGGACGACGCTGGTCACCGTCGGGCTGACCGCGATCGTGCTGCCGCTCGTCGACGGGCGCCAGCATGGATGGCCGCTGTGGACGTGGCTGTCGCTGGCCGTAGCCCCGGTAATCCTCCTCGCCTTCGCGATCCACCAGCGCGCGCTCCATCGCCGGGGCGGCGCGCCGCTGCTCGACCTCAGTCTGTTCAGCCAGCGCACGTTCAGCGCGGGACTGCTGGCCCAGCTCGTGTTCTGGTGCGGCCAGGCCTCGTTCTTCCTCGTCCTGGCGCTGTATCTCCAACAGGGCCGCGGCCTGAGCGCTCTGCACTCGGGGCTGGTGTTCACGATCCTCGCGGCGGCGTATCTGGTCGCGTCGCTGCAGGCGCCGGCGCTGGCCACTCGCCACGGGCGTACGGTCCTCGCCGCCGGGGCGCTCGTGCTGGCGGCCGGCCACGCGCTCTTGCTGGCCGCGGTCTCCGACGTCGGCGTGGGCGGCTCGCTGGCCCTGCTGGCGCCGGGGCTGATCCTGGTCGGCGCGGGCATGGGCCTCGGGATCACCCCGCTGACGACGATCATCCTCTCCGGGATGAAGCCCGAGCAGGCCGGCGCGGCGTCGGGAGCGTTGACGACCATGCAGAACGTCGGCAACGCGATCGGCGTTGCGCTGATCGGGGTGATCTTCTTCGGCGCCGTGCATTCGGGCTTCGCCACGGCGTTCGAGCTGAGCCTGGCGGCTCTGGCGGCGATTCTCATCAGCGTCGCCGCGCTCACCCGGCTGCTCCCCGCGACCGTGAGTGCGTCATGAGCACCGGTACGCTCGTGCGAATGAACGGAAATCGCGTGGGGATCATGCTGCGCGACTGGCGTCAGCGCCGGCGGCTGAGCCAGCTTGATCTCGCGCTCGAGGCCGGAGTCTCGACCAGGCATCTGTCCTTCGTCGAGACCGGCCGGGCGCGGCCCAGCCCGGAGATGGTTCTCCATCTGGCCGAGCAGCTCCAGGTACCGCTGCGGGAGCGCAACCAGCTTCTGCTCGCCGCCGGGTACGCGCCCGAGTTCGGCGCCCGGGCGCTCGATGACCCCGAGCTGGCACCGATCCGCGATGCGCTGGGCCGGGTCCTAGCCGGACATGAACCGTATCCGGCCATCGCGGTCGATCGAGGCTGGAACCTGGTGGCCTCCAACGGCGCCCTGGAGCCGCTGCTCCAGGGCGTGAGCGAGGAGCTGCTCGTGCCCCCGGTCAACTGCATGCGTCTCTCGCTTCACCCCGAGGGTCTGGCGCCGCGGATCCTCAACCTGGCCGAATGGCGCGCGCATCTGCTCGATCGCATGGAGCGGCAGATCGCGCTGACCGACGACGGGTCGCTGCGCGAGCTCTACGGGGAGCTCGAGGACTACCCGGCGCCGCCGGCCGAGGACCACCGCTCGCTCGCCGGAGAGATCATGGTCGAGCTGCGGCTGAGCTCCGAAGGCGGGCCGTTGGCCTTCTTCAGCACCGTGACGACGTTCGGGACGGCGGTCGACATCACCATCGCGGAGCTGTCGATCGAGGCGTTCTTCCCGGCCGACGAGCGCACGGTGGCGGCGCTGCACGCCCAGGCGTCAGTGAACTGAGTTGCGTCGGTGGCGGTCAGCCGCGCTGGCGCTGGCGCTGGCCGCCGGCGCGGGCGGTTGCGGTGGATCGTCCTCGTCGACGTCGACGGCATCGAGAGCGACGACGACCGCGGTTGATTCCCTCACCGCAAGCTCGCCCGCTCGACGGCGCACGCCTGGAGCAGCCCGGCTTCGCATCGGCCGGACGCTTCATCTGCCAGCCGCACGCTCGGGTGCCGCGGCAACCAGCTTCGGACGCGGCGTGATCGTGGTTGGAGGGCTGTCGGCGGCCGGCGTCTCGACGACATCGGTGTTCACGATCGGGTCCTCGGGAAGGGCATCCTGGCTCGGATCGCTCCCCAGCGCGGTCCACGATGCGGCCACGGTGCCGATCTCCGGGCGGGTGCTGCTGTTCGGGGGCGGCGTCTCGGAGGGCAGCAACCGGATCGTCCGCGTGCTGCCGGGAAGGCCGCGGCTGGTCGGGACGCTTCCCCAGGCGCTATCCGATCTGGTGGCGGTGCCGATCGACAACCTCGCCTACGTGATGGGCGGCTGGAACGGGAGCGACACCAGCCGCGCCATCTATGCCGTCCGCGCGAACGGTTCTGTGAGCAAGGTGGGCAGCTTTCCCGTCGGCGTGCGCTACCCGGCCGTCGGGACGCTCGGCGACCGCGTGATCCTGGCCGGAGGCGAGATGGCCTCGGGCAATCCGACGGCGAGCGTCTGGTCGTTTGATCCGGCGACCGGTCGCGTGCTTGCACTCCCGGACCTGCCGGCGCCGCGCGACCACACCGCCGGCGCGACGCTCGACGGCACGCTGTACGTGATCGGCGGGCTGCGCCGGGGCGGGCTCACCGACACGATCCTGTCGTGGCGCCCTGGGCAGCGCCGGTGGCACGCCGCTGGCCGGCTTCCGGTGGCGGTCTCCGACCTGTCGGCGGTGCCGTTCGACGGCGGGATCCTCGCGCTTGGCGGCCGGGGCACCGCGGGGACGGTGGCGAGCGCCGTGGTGCTGCGGCCCGCGTCCTAGGACCGGTCGGCCACGGCGGAGCGATCGGCCTCGGCCAGGATCTCGCGGCCGACGCGCTGGAGTCCGCTCAGGTAGTCGAGGTGGGCGCGCCAGGGCTCGCTGGTCGCGAGGTCAGCGTCGACCAACCGGCTGGTGTCCTCGTGCGCATCCAGGAGCTCGTACACGAGCTCGGTCAGGTGGTGGAGCGCGTCTCCCCCAGCCGGTTGTGAATTGAGCACAGCCTAAGCTCCGTATGCGCACTTTCAGCCGGCTGGAACCTCACGACAGCCCAGCCTGGCGTAAAGGAATGGTGAACGATCCTTCGGACGTAATACCCAGATCGGAGGCAAATCAATTGCAAATCCAGTGGTATGGCCAGTCCGCCTTCCGGCTCACCTCGCCGCAGGCCACGGTGGTCATCGACCCGTTCGGCGATATCTCGGCGCTCACCTCGCGGGGAATTCAGTTCGACTACCCGCCGATCGTCGGCGCTACCGCCGATCTGGTCCTGATCACCCACGAGCACGGTGACCACAACGCTCACGACGTTGTCGAGGGTGATCCACCGGTGCTGCGCTCCACGGCCGGGCGCCTCGACTCTCCGATCGGCGAGGTCACGGCCGTGGCCTCCGAACACGACCCCGCGGCGGGGACGCAGCGCGGACCGAACACGATGTTCGTCTTCGAGCTCGACGGCACCCGGGTGGCCCACCTCGGCGACCTCGGCCAGCGCTATCTCCGCGACGAGCAGGTCGAGGCGATCGGCCCGATCGACCTGCTGATGATCCCGGTCGGCGGCGGCCCCACGATCGACGCCGCTCAGGCCGCCGCCGTCGTCGGCCAGCTCGCGCCGCGCTGGGTGGTGCCGATGCACTACCGGACATCGCGGGTGAACTTCCTCGAGCCGGTCGACCCGTTCGTGCAGCGCATGGCCAACGTTTACCGCCACCCCGAGAGCCAGTTCGAACTCGAGGCGCTCGGGCGCGCGGAGCGACCGCTCGTCGTCGTGCCCGAGGCGCCCTAACGTCGGCGGGCGGCCGTCACCGTCACGGCGGTCCGCCCGGGCCACAATGAGCGTCGCTACCGCCGGCGCGCGCCCGCGGCCAGCGCCGGGTTCGCCCACCCGCCGTCGGCCGGATTCATGTTCGTACCCGGCGGCACGATCTGGTCGATGCGGTCGAGCACGTCGTCGGACAGCGTCACCTCGGCGGCCGTCAATTGCGACTCGAGATGCTCCATCGTGCGTGGCCCCACGATCGCGGCCGTCACGGCCGGGTGGCGGATCACGAAGGCCAGGGCCATCTCGATCATCGTCATCCCGGCCTCCTCGGCCAGCTGGGCGAGCGCGTCGGCGGCCTCCAGCTTGCGCTGGTTGCCGGGGATCGACATGTCGTAGCGGCTCGGGATCCGCTCGGCGCGATGCGAGCTCGGCAGGTCGGCGCCGAGCCGGTAGCGCCCGGTGAGCCAGCCGCCGCCCAGCGGGCTCCAGGGGATGACGCCCATCCCGTAGCGCCGGCAGGTGGGGAGCACGTCGTTCTCGACGCCGCGGACGAGGATCGAGTAGGGCGGCTGCTCGCACACAAACCGCTGGCGTCCCCGCCGCTCGGCGACCCACTGGGCCTCGACGATCTGGCTGGCCGGGAACGTCGAGGACCCGATGTAGCGCACCTTGCCGGCGCGGACCAGATCGGTCAGCGCGCCCAGCGTTTCGTCGATGTCGGTGTCGATCTCGGGGCGGTGGATCTGGTACAGATCGATCCAGTCGGTGCCCAGGCGGCGCAGGCTGTTCTCCACCTCGCGGATGATCCACCGCCGCGAGTTACCGAATTCATTGGGGTCGTCGCCCATCGTCCCGTGCACCTTGGTCGCGAGGATCACGTTGTCGCGACGGCCGCCGGCCAGCGCCTTGCCGACGATCTCCTCCGACTCGCCGCGCGAGTACACGTCGGCGGTATCGATGAAGTTGATCCCGGCGTCGAGCGCGCGGTGGATGATGCTGATGCTCTCTGCGTGGTCAGGGTTGCCCCAGCCGCCGAACATCATCGCGCCGAGGCATAGTGGGCTGACCTGGACTCCTGTGCTGCCAAGTGTGCGTGTTTCCATCCGCTAACCGTAGCGAACCCGAGTAGTCGGCCAGACTACCGAAAAGTAGGCGCTCGGACTACCGTTTTGCGTCTGGCAGACGCATGTCTGGTAGTCTCATGGACGCATGGAGGATGTCAACCCGTTCATCTACTCCCATCCGATCTCGCCCGAGGACATCATCGACCGCGACGCCGAGACGGAGACGCTGCTCCGCAACATCGTCGGCGGCCACTACGTCCGTCTGTTCGCCCCGCGCAAGTACGGGAAGACCAGCCTGTTGCGGCGGGCGCTGCGCGACGGCGAGGCGCGCGAGCACCTGATCCCGATCCTTGTCGATCTGTACCGCATCTCGTCGATGGCCGATGTGGCGATCCGCTTCGAGCGTGCCTACTCCAAGCAGCTGAAGGGAGCGCTGCGGAGCAGGGTCGAGGACTTCCTGCAGAAGACGGGGATCGGCCTGTCGCTGGGCGCGTACGGGATCAGCGCCAAGCTTCAGCTCGGCGCCAAGGTCGACCCGCTGCCGGCACTGCACGCGCTGCTCGACCTGCCGCTGCGCCTGGAGGAGGGCGGCGGCTACCGGGCCTTCATCGCGCTCGACGAGTTCCAGGACGTCGCCAAGGTCACCGATCTCGACGGCCTGATTCGCAGCCACATCCAGTACCAGGGCGAGGTCGCCTCCTATGCCTTTGCCGGCTCGGAGCCGGGCATGATGAAACAGCTCTTCGAGCACAAGGACCGACCGCTCTACGGCTCCGCTGTCCCCATGCGCCTCGGCCGGCTGGCCGCTCAGGACATCGCGCAGTACATCGGCGATCGCTTCGCCCACACGCGACGCTCGCCGGGCGAGGCCCTCGGCCCCCTGCTCGAGGCCGCTCAGGGCCACCCGCAGCGCGCGATGCTGCTGGCCCACCGCCTGTGGGAGGAGGTGCCGCGCGGCGCGACCGCGACGCTCGACCACTGGGCGCGCGCTGACGCGGCGGCGCTGCGAGAGCTTCTTCCGGAGTTCGATGCGCAGTGGCGCGGCTTCGATACCTCCGAGCAGAAGACGCTGCGCGCGGTGATCGCCGGCGACGGGTCGCCGTACAAGGCCGACGTCCTGGGCCGCCTCGACCTGACCAAGGACATGGTGCGCAAGGCCCTGCCGCGGCTCAGCGCGACGGCGGAGATCGAGACGATCGATGGCAAGCAGGCGGTGGTCGATCCGCTGTTCGCCGAATGGATTGCCCGGGTCAACGAGGGCGTCCCGGACCCGTAAGCCTTGGCTTAGCTGGGGTCGCCATCGCGTCGTTCGCTCAGCCGCTCACCTTCTCGAGCGGGACCCGCACGCGAAGCTCGATCCGCGCCTGACCTCGCTCGGGTTCACGACCCTCGTCAAGAACGGCAAAACGCTCCATCTATCTCCGCAGCTCTTCACGGGCTTTCCGTCGTTCACCCACCCTGCCCAGAACGCACTGGTCGGGCTGACCTTGGCGGTCTTTTGCGACGGCCCGAACGATCAGTTCCTCAGGTTCTTCATTCGGATCGGCAGGGCCGGAGAGGGTGGTACGGCGTGCCGCGCTTCGTGAAATGCGCGGTGAACACGATATGGCCCTCGTGAACCGCGCCGTTGAACGCCGTCGTTGGCGTGCTGTAGCGCGACCGGTGCCCACGGATCTTGGCTGCCGCTCGCCGACGACCACCACATTGGTGGATCGAGGCTGAGTGTCCTAGCCAACGATCCCGAGGCGCTGGGCACGCTGGACCGCCTCGGTGCGGTTGCGCGCGCCGAGCTTGCGAAATACCGCGCTGGTGTGCTCCTTGACCGTGTGCTTTGACAGATGGAGCGCCTCGGCGATCTCGGGGTTGGTCGACCCGGAGGCCATCAGCTCGAGCACCGACCGCTCACGGTCGGACAGCCCGAGGACGCCGGGGCGATCGTGGCGCTCGAACACGGTCTTGCCCATCCCGACCATGCGCACCGCGCTGGCGATGCGCCGCGCCGGCCAGTCCTTGTAGGCGAACCCCGATGCGCCGGCGGCGCGCGCCGCCTGGGGGGAGATCTCGCCCGCGCCCGAGAACAGCAGGACCCGGGTCCGCGGTTCGGCCGCGCACAACCGCTCGCAGACCTCGGCGCCCGACTCCTCGCCGATGAACAGGTCGACCAGGGCCACGTGTGGTCGGTAGCGACGAGCCTTGGCCAGTGCCTCGCGCCCCGAGTGCGCACTCACGCAGCGCTCGACCCAGTCCTGCTGGGTCAGCATCAGGCGAAAACCCCAATGCACGACATCGTGGTCGTCGACCACGAGCACGCTCAGACGATCGGGGCTGCGCAGGTAATCAACCATCGAGTGGCACGACCAGCCGAAGCTGCCAAGTTCCCTCGTCACGCGGCCCGAACTCGACCACGCCACCGCTCTGCAGGGCCTCGAATGCGGCCAGGCGCAAACCCATCCCGGCGTGACGTTCACGCCCGGAGACACCGTCGTTGGCGACCTCGAGAACGAAGGCGCCATCGGCCTGCCGGACGCGCACGCTCACCCGGCTGGGATTGGCGTGCTTGTGGGCGTTGCGCACCGCCTCGGCAAGCACCGACTGGGCCAGGGGCTCGAGGGCGGGCGGGACGTCGGCCGCCTCACCGGCCTCGAGCGTCACGCCGAGGTCGGGATGCACGCGCGCGAGCCGGTGGACCTCGGCAAACAGCGTCGTCTGCGTCGCGCGGGGCGCGCGACCGAGCGGGCGCTGTAGAGCGGTGCGCAGGTCACTCAGCGCGGCCTGCGTCTCGCTGGCGCACCGCTCGCGGGTGCCGGCGGGGAGATCGCCGTCGCCGTCGAGGGCCATGGAGACGCCGAACAGGCGCTGGATGACGACCTCGTGGATCTCACGCGCAAGGTCGATCCGGTGCTCGAGCTGTCGCGCGGTCTCGGCCTTGGTGGCCACGACCCGCGCCACCGAGGCCAGCGCCGCCGACTTGCCCAGCGTCCACAGAAGATGTCGCACGGAGTCGTCGAGGGGCGGCTCGGACAGCAGCCGGTCGGCCAGGATCACCCCGATCGAGCGCCCGGCGGCGTACATCGGGGCGCAGACCAGGCGCACCGGCTCGGGGAACAGGGCCGAGTACTCGTCGGGGAACTCGTCGCGCACGTCACCGACGATCTCGACCACACGGTCCTGAGTGAGGGCGCGCGCAGCGATCGGCGCCGACTCGACCGTGACGTGCGCATCGGCGAATTGCTCGAGGTCGACCCCGTGCGCGCCGGACGCCCGGACGCGGCGGACGGCGCTGTCGTAGCGGAATATCACTGCGCGGCGCATTCCGGCCAGGCGGCACACGGCCTCGCACAGGCCCTCGTAGAAGTGCTGCGGACTGCTCGGCTCGGACTCGGATAGGACCTCGACGAACAGCTCGAGGGCCTCCATTCCGACCGGGTCGCGCCCTTCCGTGGCCCGGGTCGCGCTCACGTGATCAGGAGTGGCCGGCGGCCATCAGCCCAAAGCGCAGCGCCTGTTGTGGGGCCAGGTACACGCGCCAACGCGTATCGCAGCTCGGGCAGCAACATTCCACTGACGGATCGTAGCCGTCCAGTGCCGCCGCCCATTGCACGTGTTCGCTGCACAGACAGAGCGGACAGGCAAGCGAGGCGTTGACCAGCTCATCGGGATCATCGGCGCGAAAGCGCGCGGTGTCAGCCAGGATCGTCACGACTTGAGCATGCCCGCTGCGACGGGGTAGGACAACCCGTGCCGGGCGCAACCCCCCGGTTGGGGGGCGCTGACGGGCGGGTGGGGAGACCGTTAGGCCGGGAGCGCGTCCACCCGGGCGATCGGGCGCTTGCCCCACCGGCTGAGAGTGGCGAAATCGAGCAGTCGCTCGAGGTAGTCGCGCAGCGGCGACACGCTGATCCCGAGCGGCGCCAGCCGGGCGCGCGTGGCCGCGTCGTCGAACTGCGTCTGGACGCAGAAGTAGGGGAAGTAGACGCCGCCCTCGTGGTTCTCCCCGACGTACTCCTCGGGCGAGAGCACGCGCGGGGGCGGGCGCTTGAAGTAGCGGCTGGCGGCACTGGCGATCTCGCCGATCGTGCTCGCCTGGGCGCCGGCGGTCAGGTGGTACGTGGTGCCGGTCTCGCGCTCGCTCTCGCACAGGGCGTGAATCGCGTCGGCGACATAATCGACCGAGACCACATCGACCGGAGCCGAGGCGATCGCCGGCACCTCGGTGAACAATCCGCGGGCAAACGCACGCAGCGGCCAGTAGAGGACGTTGAAGGCCGACGTCCACCCGCTGCGCCGGTCGCCGACGACGATGCTGGGACGAAAGATCGTGTACGGAATCTCGGGTCGAGATCGGACCAGTCCCTCGGACTCGAACTTCGACTGCTCGTAGCTGTTGCGGAACTGCTGGTTGACGTCGAGGTCGGACTCGCTGAACGAGCCGGAGTGGTCCCCGGCCACGTACGCGGTCGAGATGTGCGCGTAGCGCTCGAGCCGCGGCAACTCGGCGGCCAGGTCGAGGATCCGGCGCGTGCCCTCGAGATTGATCTCCCGAGCCTCGTCGAGCGGGAGGGCAAAGGACACGGACGCCGCGCTGTGGACGATCGTGGTGACGCTCTGCGCGAGCTCGGTGCGGCGGCGTGCCGACAGGCCGAGCTGCGGAGCTGTCAGGTCAGCGGCCAGCGCGGTCACGCGGGGGGCGTAGGCCCGCGCGCGCACACCGAACAGGTTGCTCAGCGTGTCATCGGCGCGGCCCTGGGCCTCGCCGTCGCTGCCCGCGCGGATCAGCAGCACGACATCACGGTCGCCGCGCTCGAGGTAGCGGGCGAGCAGCTCCATGCCCACGAAACCACTCGCACCGGTGATCAGAACGCGATCTCTGTTAGTGCTCGCAGGCATATCCACGATTGACACGGTGCTCGAAAGCCTCCCGGCGACCTATCAGCTGAAGCGACTAACCCGACAATCGGGGGGTAAGGACCGCCAGCGGCCGCAGGGCTACGTTGACACCGGCGCCGGCCTGACCGTCCGCCGGCGCATGGTGAGAGCGAACATCGTCGTGAAGATAAGTGCCCCGAGGATGTTCAGGACCAACTTGTAGTTGACCTCGATCGAGCCGAAGATATCGGCGCGGGTGGGACGTGGACCTGTGGGCACCAGCCCCAGCAGATCAAACGCACCGCCGACCACCAGCGCCGCCACCGCCATCGTCCCGAACATCAGCACCGTGATGCGCCAGGCGAAGGAGCGACCGTAGTACTTGATGTAGATGGCGATGATCGGGAGCACGATCAGATCCGCGAACAGGAAGGCCAGGACACCGGCGAAGCTGATCCCGCCCGACCACAGAACCGCCGCCAGGGGCACGTTGCCGACCGAGCACACGAAGCTCAGCACGGCGATGAGCGGGCCGACGAGGACGTTCTCGATCGTGGGGAGCGGCGCCGGCGCGTTGTGGACGAACAGGCTCTCGAAAAAGCTGTTGCCGAACTGGGCGATGAAGCCGGCGAGCAGGAACCCGATCGAGATCTCCTTCCACAGCATCTGCCAATCGCCCCGGAAGTTCTCGGCGACGTCCGTCCAGGCACTGATCGAGGTGAGCCGCTCGCGCCACCTCAGCGTGGGGCCGTCACCGGGGCCGTGGTCGTCATGATGATGATGGTCGGCGTCGGCTTCGAGCGCGTGCGCGCGCGCGCGCTCCTCGACCTTGCGAGGGACGAACAAGCGCAACAGCACCGTCATCAGCGCGATCATCACGATCCCGCCCAGGTACTCGGCCACCGTGAACTGCCAGCCGATCAGCACCCACAGGACGAGTCCTAGCTCCCACACGAGGTTGGTCGAGGCGAACTGGAAGGCCAGCGCGCTGGCCGCCCCGGCGCCCTTCTGGAAGAGCGACTTGGCGATGGCGATGGCCGCGTAGGAGCAGGACGACGAAGCCGCCCCCAGTCCCGTGGCGACCGCGATCGTCCGGGGGCCTTCGCCGCCCAGCGCGCTCTGAACGCGCTCGCGCGGGACCCAGGCCTGGACGATGGCGGAGATGGCGAAGCCGAGCACCAGCGCCCACCACACTTCCCACGCCATCAGGAACGAGTCGCGCAGGCCATGCCAGATCACATCGAGGACGGAGTTCACACGTCCAAAGTATACCCCTGGGGGGTAGTGGTATGCTGTGCCCATGCCACAGACCGCTTCACCCCAGCGCGGTTACAGCGCCACCAAGGATCAACTGCTTGCACGCCTACGGCGGATCGAGGGCCAGATCCGCGGCATCGAGGGGATGGTTGAGAACGATCGCTATTGCATCGACGTACTGACGCAGATCTCCGCCGCCCAGGCCGCGCTCGACAAGGTCGCCCTGGGACTGCTCGACGACCATGCCCACCACTGCGTCATCGGTCCCCCCGACCCGGGCGAGCGCGAGCAGAAGACCGCCGAACTGATGGCGGCCGTGGGACGGTTACTGCGCCGCGGCTAGCCTCACGAGAAGGATCTACTCCTGCACCCGAAAGGCAAGCACATGCAGATCGCAGTCGTTGGCAAGGGGAATGTCGGTGGAGGGCTCGCGGACCTGTGGGAGCGCGCAGGGCACACGGTCGCCCGAATCGGAAAGGAGGGCGGCGACGTCAGCAGCGCAGAGGTCGTGCTGATCGCCGTGCCCGGACCGGCGATTGCGCAGGCACTCGACGGCGTGACCGGGCTCGACGGCAAGACGGTGATCGATGCGACCAACCTCATCGGTGCCGCCCCGCCCGAAGGATTCGCCTCCAACGCCGAGTACGTGAAGTCGCGCACCGGCGGCCCGACGGCCAAGTCCTTCAACCTCAACTTCGCCAACCTTTACGGCAGGTTGGGGGAGGCCCGCGCCAAGCCCGGGAACATATGGTGCGGCGACGAAGAGGCGCGCGCGGTCGTCGAGCAGCTGATCGGCGACGCCGGCTACGAGCCGCTCCACGCCGGCGGGCTCGAGAACGCGTCCGTCTCCGAGGCGTTCCTGAGGATGATCTTCGCCATCAATCAGAGCGGGCTGGGGCCATTCGTGTACCGGATGGCGCCGCCGGATCAGCTCTAGACGCCGCGGCGCGCGCCACAACGCCCGATCTCGACCAGCGTGCTCGATAGTGCCCGCTATGCGGGTCAAATCGAGCACGCTCCGACCGTTGTGACTCGATTCGAGGCAACGGGTGAATAGTTGTCCACACAACTACCTGCTAGACTACTCGACGACACCATGGAACTAGGACTCGCCACCTTCGCCGACCTCTCATCGGGCGTCTCGCCCGAGCAGCGGATGCGCCAGCTGCTCGAAGAGGCGGAGCTCGCCGACCAGCTGGGCCTCGACGTGTTCGCCATCGGCGAGCACCACCGCTCCGACTTCCTGATCTCCTCGCCGGCGGTGGCGCTGGCGGCGATCGCGGCCCGGACGGAAAGGATCCGGCTGTCGAGCGCGGTGACCGTGCTCAGCTCGGATGACCCGGTGCGGGTGTTTCAGCAGTTCGCCGAGCTCGACCTGATCTCCGGCGGTCGTGCCGAGATCATGGCCGGACGGGGCTCGTTCATCGAGTCGTTTCCGCTCTTTGGCTATGACCTCGACAACTACGACGAGCTGTTCGCCGAGAAGCTCGACCTCCTGCTGGCCGTCCGCGAGGACCACGGCCACGTGACCTGGTCGGGCCGCCTGCGCCCCGCCCTCAGCGATGCCGGGGTGTGGCCGAAGCCGATCCAGGATCCGCTCCCGGTGTGGGTGGCGGTGGGCGGAACGCCTCAGTCCGTCGTCCGCGCCGGCGCCCTCGGCCTTCCGCTGACGCTGGCCATCATCGGAGGCCAGCCCGAGCGCTTCGTACCGCTCACCGACCTGTACCGGCAGGCCGCCGATCAAGCCGGCCACGACCCGGCCGTGACCAGGCTCGCGATCAACACGCACGCCTTCGTGGGAGAGACGAGCGAGCAGGCCGACTCGGCGTTCGCCCACTCCTACCTGGCCATGATGAACCGGATCGGGCGCGAGCGCGGATGGCCGCCGTCGGGTCGGCCCGAGTATCAGGCGCTTCGCTCGCCGCGGGGCGCGCTGGCGGTCGGCTCGCCCGAGCAGGTGGCCGAGAAGCTGCTGTTCGAGCACGAGCTGTTTGGCCATGACCGCTATATGGCGCAGATGAGCGTGGGGGCGGTCGCGCACAGCGACGTGCTGCGCTCGATCGAGCTGTTCGGCACCGAGGTGGCCCCGATCGTCCGCGAGGAAGTGAGCAGGAGAGAGACGAGTGCGCCTGTCGGTACTTGACCAATCGCCGATCTCCGAGGGCTCGACTGGCGCCGACGCGCTGCACAACACGATCGATCTGGCCACGCTGGCCGATTCGCTGGGCTATCACCGCTACTGGGTGGCCGAGCATCACGGCGGCCCGATGCTGGCCAGCGCCAGCCCCGAGGCGCTGATCGGCCCGATCGCCTCGGCGACCAGTCGCATTCGCGTCGGAAGCGGGGGCGTGATGCTTCCCCACTACAGCCCGCTCAAGGTGGCCGAGACGTTCACGATCCTCGCCGCGCTGTATCCGGAGCGCATCGACCTGGGTCTTGGCCGCGCGGCCGGTACCGACCCCCTGACCACATTTGCCCTTCAGCGCGACCGCCGGCAGGCGGCGCCCGATGACTTCCCCCAGCAACTGGCCGAGTTGCTGGCCTACTTCGACGACAGCCTCCCTGCCGATCATCCGTTCCAGAGGCTCGCGGCCACGCTGCCAGGACGGCCGGGCATCCCGGCCGTATGGCTGCTCGGCTCCTCGCCGCAGAGCGCGATCTGGGCCGCCCAGCTCGCCCTCCCCTACGCGTTTGCCGATTTCATCAATCCCAGTGGCGAGGAGATCGCCCGCGCCTACCGCGAGCGCTACGCCAGCGAGCACAGCTCGTCGATCTCGCGCACGGCCGTGGCGGCCTGGGTCCTGTGTGCCGAGACCGACGAGGAGGCGGGCCGCCTGGCGGCGAGCAGCCGGATGACATTGACGCTCCTGCGCCGCGGACAGCTGATTCCCGTCCCGCCGCCGGAGAAGGCGATCGAGTTCCTCGAGCGGGAGGGCAAGCCGACCGCGGGTCACCTGCCCGGCCGGCGCGGGATCATCGGCTCGCCGGAGACGGTCCGGGCCGGAGTGCGGAAGCTGGCGGCCGACTACGGCGCCGAGGAGGTGATCGTCGTCACGATCACCCACGATCACGGCGCGCGGCGGCGATCCTACGAGCTGCTGGCCGAGGCCATGGACCTCGAGCCCCCAGCCGCCGTGCCGGCGCACGCGGCCACCTGACGCGGCGGCTGCGCCGGCGCGGCCTGCCGCGCCGCCTCGCCCCCAAGCTGCGTCGCGGTCGCGGCAGACTGCTGGCGGCCGGCCGACGATTGCTGCTCGCCGGTGAAGCGCAGCGCCAGGATCGCGATGTCGTCCCGCTGGCCGGCCGGATTGGCCGCCAGGTCCTCGACGATTCCGGCCAGCCGTTCCGCGTCGGCCCCCGTCGGTCGTTCGCCCAGCGCCCGCGCCGGCAGCCGCTCCGGTCCGGGGCCCTGGTCGGTGACGCCATCGGTATAGGCGACGAGGCTGTCGCCGCGCTCGAGCTCGAGCTCGACCGGCGCCAGGCGGACGTCGGACCAGACGCCAAGCAGGTCGCCTCGCGCCCCGACCGGCCGCGGATCGCCACTCGCCGGGACGAGAATCGGCTCCGGGTGACCAGCGCAGGCGATCTTTACCCGGGCACGCTGGCCCTCGACGGTGATCAGAAGGTAGGCGATCGTGACAAAGCGTCCGTCGTCGGACCGGCGCAGCATCACGTCATTGAGCCGGCCCAGGGCCTCCGCCGGTGAGGTCGTCGATGCCGCGTGGCCGCGGAGCGTCCAGCGCGCCATCGCGCTGATCGCGGCGGCGGCGGCACCCTTGCCACACACGTCGCCGACGACGACCGCCCAGCCGCCGTCCGCGACCTCGAACACGTCGTAGAAGTCGCCGCCCACTGTTCCCCCACCCTCGGGCGTGAAGCGGACGGCCAGCTCGCACGCCGGAACCGTCGGGATATGGGCGGGCAGAATGCTCTCCTGGAGGCTCCGCGAAGTCCGCTCGCTTCGCTGCCGCGCGCGCTCACGCTCCACCGCAACGCGGCCGAGCCACGCCCCGAGCAGCGCCGTCAGCAGCGTCAGCGCCACCAGCACGATGATCGCCTCGGCGATCGAACGGTTCGCGGTGTGATTGGCGGCGCGCTGGCGTGTGGCCTCGCGAGCCGACACCAGCGCCTCGAGCTGGACCGCCTGGGCCCGGATCGCGTCGACCTGGCGCTTGCCGGCCAGGGTGGTCTGGTAGGTCCGAGCGGCGGCCGGGTCCTGCGCCGCCAGCTTGACCACCTGGGGTAGGTAGGTTGAGAAGTACAGGCGGGTTTCGCCGATCAGCTGTGCGGCCTGCTGATCAAACGCCCGGTTGGCCGCTGCCGAGGCGCGCAGTGCAGCGATCGCCCCCGATAGCCGGGCCGTGGCCTGCCGCGTGGGCGCGAGGAACAGCCGCCGCCCGGTGATCACGTAGCCGCGCAAACCGGTCTCGGCGTCGACGACCAGGCGCTCGAGGTTGGCTGTCGCGGCCAGGTATTCGTCGGCCTGAACGGTCGCCTTGGAGGTGTCGCGCAGCTCGACGGTGTTGCTCAACACGAGCGCCACCCCCACGGCAACGATGAGCGTCCCGATCGCCACAATCATCGAGATCTGCCCTCGCAGCCGTGCCTCGCGCCTCATGCCGTGATCTTCGCCGATCGCGCTCGCGCGCGTGGCGCTATTGCACAACTCGTCAACGGTGGCCTCACGCCACCGCCGCCCGAGGCGTTGTAATGGTCATGGAAACCATGATCTACACGACGATCCAGAGCCCGATCGGCGAGCTGCTGCTGGCCGGTGACGGGGACACCCTGCGCCACCTCGACATGCGCGGCGGACGGCGACCGCTGAGGATCGAGCCCGAGTGGGAGCGGCGCGACGACGCCTTCGCCGGAATCCGAACCCAGCTCGATGAGTATTTCGCCGGCTCCCGGCGGAGCTTCGATGCTCCGCTCGATCTCCGCGGGAACAGCTTCCAGCTCCGCGTCTGGAGCGCGCTGTGCGAGATCCCCTACGGCGAGACGGTCAGCTACGGCGAACTGGCGCGGGAGATCGGCGAACCGGGCGCCGCGCGGGCGGTCGGATCGGCCAATGGACGGAACCCGGTCGCGCTGATCGTGCCCTGCCACCGCGTGATCGGCTCCGACGGGACGCTGACCGGCTATGGCGGTGGGCTCGAGCGCAAGCGCTTCCTGCTCGACCTCGAGGCCGGAGTCCTGTCGCTGGCCTAGGATGCCGGCGTGGCCGGCGATCTATTCGACGTCTCAGGCAAGACTGCGCTCGTGACCGGCGGCTCGCGCGGCATCGGGAGGATGATCGCCGCCGGTCTGCTCGACGCCGGTGTGCGCGTGATGATCTCCTCACGCAAGATCGATCAGCTCGAGCAGACGGCGGCCGAGCTCGCCGATGCCGGGGAATGCGTCGCCCTCCCGGCCGACATCTCGACGCCCGAGGGCACCGCCGACCTGACGCGGGCGGTGGCGGCGCAGACCGACTCCCTGGACATCCTGGTCAACAACGCCGGCGCCAACTGGGGCGCACCGTTGGAGGAGTTCCCGCCCTCGGGCTGGGATCGGGCCATGCACACCAACGTCGAGGGCATCTTCCACCTCACCGTCGGGCTGCTTCCGCTGCTCAGAGCCGCGGCCAGTGCCGAGGACCCGGCGCGCGTCATCAACATCGGCTCGGTCGACGGGATCCGCGCTCCGATCATGGATAACTACAGCTACAGCGCGAGCAAGGCCGCCGTCCACATGCTCACCCGCCACCTGGCCAAGCGGCTGGCAGTGGACCAGATCACCGTCAACGCGATCGCCCCGGGCCCCTTCGAGAGCAAGATGATGGCCTTCTTGCTCGATGATCCCGAGCGGCGCGAGATGGTACGGGGCACGGTGCCGCTGGGCCGGATCGGCCGCCCCGATGACGCGGCCGGCCTCGCGCTGTTCCTATCCAGCCGCGCCGGCTCTTATCTGACCGGCACGGTCATCCCGCTCGATGGCGGGATCACCGGCTGCGGTTAGTCGAGCGCCTTTTTGGCCGCGGCGACGAAGTCGCCCGCGAACGACTCGCCCATCCCCGAGACGGGAACCAATCGTGGGATCGAGAGATTGGCGTACATCTGCAGCTCGATCCGGCCTGGCTCCAGGAGCCAGGTGACCTCGAACCGCTCGGGGTCGGGGGGCTCGTGGGCCACGCGGGTCAGCTTGACGCGCGTCACCGGGTCGGCCTCCACGCTCAGCAGCAGGTTGAACTCCCGAGTCAGCGGACCGTAGGCCACGTGCAGCTGGGCCCGAGCCCTCGCCGGCTTGCCGTCGGCCGAGCGCTGCACCACCTCGACCCGGCGCACAGCCTCGGGATACCACTGGGGGTAGCCGTCGACGGCCTCGAACAACGCGAAACATCGTTCGGCGCTCGCCGTCACCGGGGCGCTCGCGCTGCCATGAAGCTCCTTCATCGGGTCCGGAGCTTAGTCGTCGTGCTTGTCGCGCCTGCTCACCGAACCAAACCGACGGTAGGCCGGCGCTCACGGTGCAGCGGCGATCAGTATCGACGCGTGCACCTCGCCCCCAGGGCTGAGGATCCACCGCCGGTCCCCGTTCGCCACCACCACCTTCTCCCCCGGCTGTGACGGATTGCGGAACTCCATCTCGACATCGAGCCAGTCCGGGTCGCGTCCCGCCAGCAGCTCCTCGTCCAGGACCGTCCAGTAGGCCGCGTTGTTGACGTGCTCGGCGACGTCGAGTTCGCTGGCTCGGAACTCCCACCTGCCGCTGGCGCTTCTCTCCGCGGGGCGGGGGTGGCGCAGACGATGGCTGATCTGGCGGTCACCCGCCGTCTCGCCGTAGACGGAGATCTCCTTCTCGGTGAACGGCGCGGGCCGCCCATTGTCCGGGTCGAGGTGGACCCACAGCGAGACGGACTCGACGTCGCTCTCGCTCTCGCCGGGCCGGATCACCGATGTCCGCCGCTCGGCCCAGGCACGGCCCACGCCGCTGCAGAACGTCGCCAGCTCGGCCTGCTCGCCGAACTGGGGAAACCGGTTGATGCGCATCCGCGCGCGGCGGACCACCCAGACCGCGTGCGCGGCCACGCCCGCGTCGGCGACGTCGGCGTAGGCAACGTCCTGCAGCCACCGGGCCAGAGCATCGAGCCGCATCCGGCCCGACGGCGCGCAGTCGGACAGCGACGCGCGCCGCGGCTCGCGGTACACCCGTCCGTGGGCGGGGGGCGGAATGAGTTCGTCGAGATGCGCGGCCGTCATTGCCCGGCGGCGTCAGTCTCGTAGTCGAGCTCGGTGTACACGCCGAGATCGTTCAGCGCTCGGTTGGCTTCGGCCAGGCTCTCCGCGCCAGCCACGGCATTGGCCAGACGTCCGCACCTCCGGATGGTCGACTCGACGTCTAAGTAGAACGTCAATGCAGCGGCCTGGGTGAGCTCGACACTCCGCTGGCCCCCGCGGATCGGCACCATTCCCGACGCGCCCCGGAATGCCCGCACCGCCTGCGCGCTGGCCTCGGTGGGCACAAGCTCCATCGCCCCCTCCAGACGGGAGGCCACGGGGTCCGTCAGTCCGCGCGCCCCGCACAACCCGCCCGCGCCCGCGACCTCGGCCAGCAGGGCCAGCACCTCGGCCGGCGTCAGCTCGGCATCGCAGCCGATCCCGAAGATTCCGGCCAGGATCCGATTGCCTCGCTCCGCCAGGGCGGCGCCGACTGCGAGCATCACCGCATCGCACAGTGGACTGCGCAGTCCCGGCTCGTCTCCCTGGGCCAGCACGTCGCCGCCGACATCGATGAGGACGAGGAGATCGGACCCGAGCGCGGCGCTCGCCGCCTCGAGGCTCTCGGCCACCGCGTGCGGACCGGCGTCGATATCGATCAGGACGGTCTCCTGCCCGAGGAACTCGGCCATCCGCGACTCGGCGAAGTACACGTCGCGGTCGCGCACCCGCGTGTTGGCGCCGGCCAGCATCACCCCGGGCGCCAGCTCACTGGCGTCGACGATCTCCTCCACCCGGCGCGGCCCCGGGGCCGGGTCGATCGGTCGTCGCTCCCACGACACTCCCCCGACGACCGGGTCGCCGCCGTCGTAGATCCGGACGGACTCGGCGGTGGCCAGTGCGCCGACGACATCGCCGCCGCCACCCATGCCAATGACCAGCGGACGTCGCGCCCGGCGGAGCATCCGTTCGGCGTCAAGCATCTGCCCCGAACCGCTGCTCGCGGAGCCAGGCCACGGTCCGGCCCATCCCTTCCTGCACCCCCACCCGCGGCTCCCAGCGCAGGACGCGGCGCGCCTTGGCGTTCGAGTAGGTGCCCTGGCGCAGCATGTAGCGCACCGAGGCCGGGTTGATGTCGTTGTCGCCCTCGGTCAAGCGCGCCAGCTGCTGGATCACCGCCGACAGGCCGATCGCCAACGGCGTCGGCACGGTCATCAACTTCCGGCCCACGAGGTCGGCATACGGGGCAAAGAACTCGCGGCACGGGACCCCGACCCCGTCACTGAGGGTGAACACCTGGCCCTCCGCCTCAGCCGAGCGCGCCGCCAGCACCACCCCGTCGACGAGGTTGTCGATGTAGACCGGCGAGTGGATGCCCCGGCCGCCGCCCGGCAGCCAGAAGCGCCGGGTCCTGATCAGCTCGGCTGGGATCATCGCCCAGACACGCGACCGCGGGCCATAGACATCGCCAGGGCGCACGATCGTCGCCCCCACCCGCCCGTCGAGTTGCGCCTGCAGCACCACCTGCTCGGAGGCGATCTTGCTGTCGGGATACGGCACGTAGGTGTTGCGGACGGGGTAGCCCTCGTCCACTCCGTCGGGGAAATCGAACCCGAACACCGTCACCGAGGAAAAGTGGACGAAGCGGGTGACCTGCGCCCGCTCCGCGGCCTCGAGTGCGTTCCGCGTCCCCAGCACGTTCGCACGCCACACGTCTTCGCGTCGCTCGAGGCGGAACGAGACCGCGGCCGCGGTGTGGATCAACACGTCGCATCCGCCCGCATGCTCCTGCCACGGGCCGGGCTGGGCGACGTCCCCGGCGACGATGTCCCGCAGCGGGTCCGGGGCGAGATCGCAACCTCGCACGTCGTGTCCCTCGGACTGGTAGCGCTCGTAGAGCGCCCGGCCGATGAATCCGGACGCCCCGGTTATGAAGACCCGCATCCGGGTGGGACTCTAGCCGCCGCTTTGCACCACGACCGCCGCCGAGGCGCAGGTGACCAGCGCCAGGCGAAGGTCCCGCGGCTCGACGCCCCGGAGGTCTGGATGCTCGAGGTCGATCTCGACCGTGGGCTCTTCGACGAAGCCGAGGCTGCGCCGGCCGTTGGCGACGAGCTCCGCCCACAGATCCCCCACCGCGGCGAGCAGACCGGCCCGGAGTTGCTGCTCCCGGCGTGACCCGGTCTCGAGCTCACGGGCCTCCTCGAACGGGTCGATGCGGGTCTGCGAGTCGCTGCCGATGGCCAGCGGTACGCCTGCGCCTGCATAGGCCATGGCCGGCAGGTACCCGTCGCCGAGGTTGCCCTCGGTGGTCGGGCACGAGACGACCGTCGCGCCGGCCCGCGCAACCAGCTCGACGTCGCGAGCGCTCACGTGGATGCCGTGGATCACGCTCGTCGCCTGGCCCAGGAAGCCTGTCTGCTCGAGCAGCTCGATCGGCGAGCAGCCGTGCTCGGCCTGGCACTGTTCGAGCTCACCGCGCTGCTCGTGGGCGTGGACGTGGAGGACCAGCCGACGCTCCGCCGCGTAGTCGGCGATCGCCTGAAGCCACGCCCTCGGCACCGCCCGGACGCTGTGCGCGGCCACGCCGATCTCGACGCCGTCGCGGGCCTCCGCCCAGGCACTGAGCTCGTCGACGCGTGACAGGAAGGCGTCGACGTCGTGGTCGCAGAAGCGCCGCTGGCCCTCGAGCGGCGGGCGGTCGCGGCCATCCCAGCCGTTGCGGTGATAGGCGGCGGGGAGCATCACGATCGGTAACCCCACCGAGATGGCGGCCTCGGCCACCGCCTTGGCCATCTCGTTGGGATCCGCGTACGGCGTGCCGTCGGGCTGGTGGTGGACGTAGTGAAACTCGCCGACCACGCCGTAGCCGGCGGCGCGCATCTCGCCGAACGCCTGCCCGGCCAGCGACCGCATCGACTCGGGCGTGAGGCTGCCCGCCAGCGCGAACATCTCGGTGCGCCAGGTCCAGAAGTCGTCGCCGCGGTCGCCCGCCAGACGTTCGACCCGGCCCCGCAGCCCGCGTTGGAACGCATGCGAGTGCGCGTTGGGCATGGCCGCGATCCGCATCAGGCGAGACTCCGGAGCGCTCGCCGCACCAACTCCACGGCCACATCGGCATCGTGCAGGTCGACGTCCTCGGCCGGCGAGTGGCTGACGCCAGTCGCGTTGCGCACGAACACCATGGCCGCCGGAAGCTCGGCCGCCAGCACCCCGGCATCGTGACCGGCCAGACACACGACCTCGGGAACCGGCTGGCCGATCAGCTCCGCCCCGACGCCCGCCAGCGTGCGGCGCAACTGAGGATCGAACGCCTGGCCCGACGACCGCGAGGCGATCGCGATCGTCGTGGGAACGGGGCCGGACCGCAGCTCATCGTTCAGCTCTCCGAGCCACGCGTCGATCGCCCGCGGGTCCGGCGAGCGAGCATCGATCCACAGACGCACGTGCGAGGCGATCGTGGTCGGTGCGTTGGGCTCGGCGATGATCCGAGACGCGGTCACGGTCAGTTCGGGATGGCCAGCGCCGAGCTCCTCGGCGGCGACGATCGCGCGCGCGGCCGCCGAGAGCGCGTCCTGGCGTTCCTCGCGCGGGGTCGTGCCGGCGTGATCGGCGCGGCCGTCGAGACCCACCTCGAGCCGCACCCGGTTGGCCAACGCGCTGACGATCCCCACGGGAACCCCCGCGCGGGCCAGGTCGCGGGTCTGATCGATGTGCACCTCGATGAATCCCGCCAGGCGCTCCAAACAGCGCGGGGCGTCTCCGATCTGCTCCGGATCGACGCCCGCGGCGCGCATCGCCTCGGCGATCGTCACCCCGTCGTCGTCGCGACGCTCGAGTACGGCCGGCACGTCGAGGCGTCCTGCCAGCGCCTTGCTTCCGAACGTCGGCGTGTTGAACCGCGCGCCCTCCTCGTCCTCGAAGGCGATCACCGCGAGTGGCGCCTCGCCGCTTGCCGCGATCTCGAATCCGCAGGCCACGCCCAATGGCCCGTCGAACCGGCCCCCTCCGCGGACGCTGTCGAGATGCGACCCGATGCCCCACCACGGCGGGTCGGACGCGGGGCACGCCCACAGGTTTCCGGCTGGATCGCGCTCGACGGCGAGACCCGCATCGCCGGCCTGGCGCTCGAACCACTCGCGGCACGCCGCGTCCTCAGCCGTCCAGGCCAGTCTCCAGATGCCGTCCTCGCGGTGGCCGATGCTGTCGAGGCCGGCGAGACGCTCGGCGATGCTCACCGGCCCGTTCTCCAGCCCTGGTCGGGGCGGACGTAGGCCAGCTCGCCGCCGATCAGGACCACCGCCACCGGGTTGCGGCCGAACCGGTACGGAATCTGCTCGATCGGCCCATCCACGATCACCACATCCCCTCGCTTGCCGGCCTCGAGCGAGCCCAGCCGATCGGACAGGCGCATGACCCAGGCCGCGTTGAGCGTGCAGGCCAGGAGCGCCTCGAGCACCGACCAGCGGTAGCGGCGCACCGCCAGCCCGATGATCACCGGCAGCGAAAGGATCGGCGAGGTGCCGGGGTTCAGATCGGTGCCCAGGGCGCAGATCGCGCCGGCGTCGGCCAGCTCGCGCGCGGGCGCCACCCGCTCATCGCCGAGGAACTCCGCCCCGGGGAGCAGAACCGCCGCGGTTTCCGACCGCGCCAGCGGATCAATCTCCTCCTCGGCGATGCAGGCGAGATGATCGACCGAGCGCGCCCCCGCCGCCAGCGCCACCGGCACCGAATGGTTGGAGTTGAACTGCTCGACGTGGGCCCGGAGGTCGAGGCCGTTCTCGCCGGCCAGCTCGCCCATGCGGCGCAGGTGCTCGTTGCCGAAGGCCACGCTCTCGACATAGATGTCCAGGGCGGTCGGGTCGCCGGCCTGGAGGACCGCCGGCATCATCGCCTCAACCTCGTCCATCCACCCACCCGCGTCGTAGCCCTCGGGCACGGCGTGGGCCAGCAAGGCCGTCGAGGTCAGTGTCTGGGGCACCCGTCGGCGCAGCTCGACGGCCAGCCTGACCGCGCGCACCTCGGCGGTGACCGACAGGCCGTACCCGCTCTTGCCCTCGAATGTGGTCGTGCCGTGGGCGAGCATCTCGGCCGCGAGTGCGCTGGCCTGACCGAGCACCTCCGCGTCCGTGGCCTGGGCCAGGGCTCGGGCCGAGGAGCGGATGCCGCCGCCGCTGCGCGAGATCTCTTCGTAGGAGGCGCCCGAGATCTTGAGCGCGTACTCGCGCTCGCGCCACCCCGCGAACGGCATGTGCGTGTGACAGTCGACCAGGCCCGGCAACACAGCACACCCGCGCGCATCGATCTGCACCTCGGCCTCGCGCGAACCCTCGTGGCCCGCAACCGCAGAGCCGTCGAGCAGGAGCGACCCGGGCTCGAGCGTTAGCTCAGCGGCCCGGTCGGAGCGCAGGTACTCGAGGCCGTGAGCGGGCGCACGCAGGACCTGGGCCGCCCCGTTGATGCTGACGCTCACACCGTCGGGGGCTCGGGATCGAGCATCGGCATGTGCAGCTTCTTGTCGCGCGCGAACGCGACGGCGTCCTCGTATCCCGCATCGGCGTGACGGACGACGCCGAGGCCCGGGTCGGCACGGAGCACGCGGCGCAGCCGCTTGGCGGCGCTCTGGGACCCGTCGGCCACGATCACCTGCCCGGCGTGGATCGATTTGCCCATGCCGACGCCGCCGCCGTGGTGGACCGACACCCAGCTGGCCCCGCACGCGGTGTTGAGCAGCGCGTTGAGTATCGGCCAGTCGGCGATCGCGTCCGAGCCATCGATCATCGATTCGGTCTCGCGCTGGGGAGACGCCACCGAGCCGGCGTCGAGGTGGTCGCGGCCGATCACGATCGGACCGCGGAGCTCGCCGCTCGCGACGAGCTCATTGAAGGCCAGACCGGCGAGGTGGCGCTCGCCATACCCGAGCCAGCAGATGCGCGCCGGCAGGCCCTGGAAGTGCACCTTCTCGCTGGCCAGCCGGATCCACCGCGCGACGTGTTCCTGATCGCCGAAGAGGTGGAGGATCGCCTGGTCGGTCCGCTGAATGTCGCGGGGATCGCCGGATAGGGCAACCCACCGGAACGGCCCCTTGCCCTCACAGAACAGCGGCCTGATGTACGCGGGAACGAACCCTGGATAGGAGAAGGCCTGCTCGTCGCCGTGCTCGGCGGCCAGGCCGCGCAGCGCGTTGCCGTAGTCAAACGCCTCGGCACCCTGCGCGGCCAGACCTCGTATCGCCGCCACATGCCCGAGCACGCTCGCTCCCACCCGCTTCAGGTAATCGTCGGGGTCGGTCCGCCGCAGCACCTCGGCCTGCTCGACGGTCAGGCCGGAGGGGACATAGCCGTTGAGGGGGTCGTGGGCCGAGGTCTGATCGGTCACCACGTCGACCTGCACGCCCCGGCGAACGAGCTCGGGCAGCACGTCGGCCGCGTTGCCGAGCAGTCCGATCGACAACGCGCGGCCCTCGTGGGCCGCGGCATCCAGCCGGCTCAGTGCATCGTCGAGATCGGCCGCCCGCTCGTCGAGGTAGCCGGTCTCGAGGCGGCGCTCGATGTGGCGCAGGTCGACCTCGACACACAGCGCCGTCCCGCCGCACATCGTGATGGCCAGCGGCTGCGCCCCGCCCATCCCGCCGAGTCCCGCCGTGACCACCAGCCGGCCCTGAAGCGAGCCGCCGAACCGCTTGCGCGCCGCGGCGGCGAAGGTTTCATACGTTCCCTGGAGGATTCCCTGACTGCCGATGTAGATCCACGACCCGGCGGTCATCTGGCCGTACATGATCAGGCCGGCGGCGTCGAGCTTGCGGAACTCCTCCCAGCTCGCCCAGTCGGGTACGAGGTTGGTGTTGGCGATCAGCACGCGCGGCGCGTACTCGTGGGTCTCGAAGACCGCCACCGGCTTGCCCGACTGCACCAACAGCGTCTCGTCGTCGCCCAGGCGCATCAACTCGCGGCGGATCGTCGCGTAGCTCGTGTGGTCGCGAGCCGCCTTGCCGAGGCCGCCGTAGACGATCAGCTCGGCCGGGTTCTCGGCCACATCGGGGTGGAGGTTGTTCTCGAGCATCGACAGTGCCGCCTCCTGCTGCCAGCCTCGACAACGAGGCGGGCGAGTTGACGGTGAGACGGCCATGCTCGAGGCCTCACCCTACCTAACGTCAGCGGCGATCTCCCGCCGATGCGCGGCGGCGTCCTGGAGGCGATCATCGCCCCAGAAGAGTTCGTCGTCGATGGCCACCGTGGGCACGCCGAAAACTCCGCGTTCGTAAGCAGTCTCGGTCGCTCCGCGCAGCGCCAACTTGATCGCCGGATCCTCGGTGGCGGCCCGGAGGTCGGTGGCGCTGAGTCCCGCCGGCGCGGCCGCCTTCAGCACGTTGGCCGGGATGCTGAGGTCCGCTCCGCTCTGGAATGCGGTGCGAAAGGCGGTGATGACGAACTCGCGGCCACGGCCGGCGCCGAACGCGAATGTCGCTGCCCGCATCGCAAACAGGTAGTCGCTCGGCCACGGATCGGGCCAGCGCATCGCCGGCAGGCCGTAGCTCCCGGCCCGGCGCTCGATCTCCGCCATCCCGGCCTCGCGGCGCCGGTAGTCCCCGAGCGCCCATGAGCTGCGTCCGGTCAGCTTGAACAAACCCCCCAACAGCACGGGCTGCCAGAGGACCGGCTCGGGGATGACCTCGTCGAGCCGCTCCGCCGCCAGATACGCGTACGGTGAGCCGAGGTCGAAGTAGAAGATCGTGGTCGCCACGCTGTCGTTCATTATACTGAACGGGATGTCTTCTTTGCTTGATGCCAGCGTACCGGCACTGCTCGCCTCCAACCTCCGCCGGCTGCGAATCGCCCGCAGTCTCTCGCTGTCGGAGCTGGCCCGCGCCACCACGATCAGCAAGGCCACGCTGTCGGGGATCGAGAACGGCCACGCCAACCCCACCATCGAGACGCTGGTCGCGCTGGCCGCGGCCCTGCGCGTGCCCCTCGTGGGGTTGCTCGAGGAGCTACCGCTCGGACAGGTCCGGGTGCTTCGGGCAGCCCAGCGCCAGGAGGGCGCTCGATCGCAGCGCCTCGACACGATCGCCGGAGCCGGCGATATCGAGGTGGCCGAGATCTCGATCACGGCCGGGGAGGTGCGCGAGCTCGAACCCCTGGCCGCTGGCACCCGTGCGCACGTGTACGTCCTGTCGGGGAAGCTGCTCGCCGGCCCGGTGGAGCGGATCACCGAGCTGGGCACGGGGGACTATGCCGTGTTCCCGGCCGACGTTCCCCATTCGTACGAGGCGCGGCGCCACCCCGCGCGGGCTCTCGTGCTGACCCAGGAGGGTGACTGACCAATGGGGCGCGCAATCTTGACCCCACGCCCGGGCGCGGGCGACATCGTCATCCGCGAGCTCACGCCATCCGATCGCGCGGCGATCGCCTTCTCGCTCGCGCATCTGGGCGAGCGGTCGCGCTATCAGCGCTGGCTCGGTGCGGGTCCCCGCGAGTCACGCGAGGCCAGACGGCTGGGCGCCGCCGACCACTGGCACCACGACGCGCTGATCGCTTTCTCGCCCGTGCCGCGCACACCAGTCGGGCTGGCCGAGTACGTGCGGCTCGAGCAGTTCGACGTCGCCGAGCTGGCCATCAGCGTCAACGACGGCTGGCAGCGCCGTGGTGTCGGACGGGCGCTCGCGCGCGCTCTTCGAGCCCGCGCGCTGGGCGCCGGGATTCGGCGCTTCACGATGACCGTCGCACGAGGCAACCGCGGCGCGCTGGCCCTGGCCCGCGAGCTCGGCGAGTGCACCGTCGTCGGAGCCGACGGGCCGGCCATGGAGCTACGTGTGGACCTGTAGGGTCTCGCGCCATGACGGCGACGAGCGGCAAACCGCGGCTGATGATCATTGTGGCCTCCACGCGCCCGGGCCGGATGGGAACGCCGGTGGCCAACTGGTTCGTCCCCCTGGCGCGCGAGTACGGCGCCTTCGACGTCGACGTCGTCGACCTCGCCGAGCTCGACCTGCCGCTGCTCAACGAGCCCAACCATCCCCGGCTGCGCGACTACATGCATCCGCACACCCACGAATGGAGCGCCCGGGTCGACGCCGCCGACGCGTTCGTGTTCGTCACCCCCGAGTACAACCACGGCTACCCGGCCGCGCTGAAGAACGCGATCGACTACCTGC
The DNA here is from genome assembly GCA_963749545.1 of uncultured Solirubrobacterales bacterium. Lineage (GTDB taxonomy): Bacteria > Actinomycetota > Thermoleophilia > Solirubrobacterales > Solirubrobacteraceae > Palsa-465. The sequence continues at coordinate 322,617 of CAVVNG010000018.1, read as the reverse complement.
ATCAGGAGTGGCTGCACAAGCCGGTCGCCTTCGTGTCCTACGGCGGCATCGCCGCCGGCACGCGCTCGATGCAGCAGCTCACGCAGGTGGTCACCGCCGTGAAGTTGCTGCCGCTCGACGAGGCCGTGAACATCCCCTTTGTGCGCACGCTCGTCCACGACGGCGTGCTGGATGCGAGTGACTCAATGGAGCGGGCCGTGCCGAGCATGCTCGACGAGCTGCTGCGAGTCCAGGCCGCCCTGCGACCGCTACGTGACGCCGCGGCGCAGGCCGGTTAGGGCATGATGCCCGCGTGCTCGCCGCCTTCGCCACCGACACCGACGCCGAAGATCCCCTCCGCTGCCTGACCATCGGGGAGCGCCCCGAGCCCGAGGTCCCCGACGGCTGGACGACGATCACGGTCAGGGCGGCCTCGTTGAACCACCATGACCTGTGGTCCCTGCGCGGCGTCGGGCTCGGCAAGGAACAGCTGCCGATGATCCTGGGCTGCGACGCATCCGGACTGGACGAGAGCGGGAACGAGGTGGTCGTCCACGCGGTCATCACCAGCGACGGCTGGCGTGGCGATGACACGCTCGACCCCCGCCGCGCGATCCTGTCCGAGCGCCACCCGGGCACGTTCGCCGAGCGGGTCGCCGTGCCACGGCGAAACGTCCTCGCCAAACCGAGCGAGCTCAGCTTCCAGGAGGCGGCCTGCCTGCCGACGGCCTGGCTGACTGCGTACCGGATGCTGTTCACCCGCGCCCGCCTTGCCCCCGGCTCGACCGTGCTCGTCCAGGGCGCCGCCGGTGGCGTGGCCACCGCGCTGATCGTGCTCGGCAGCGCGGCCGGGCTCCGTATGTGGGTGACCAGCCGCGCCGAGGACAAACGCGAGCGCGCCGTGCAGCTCGGCGCCGATCAGGCCTTTGAGTCCGGCACCCGCCTCCCCGAGCGCGTCGACGCCGTGATGGAGACGATCGGCCAGGCCACCTGGGGCCACTCGCTCCGCGCGCTCAAGCCGGGCGGCATGATCATCGTCTCGGGCGCCACCACGGGCGACGCTCCACCCGCGGAGCTCTCGCGCGTGTTCTTCCTCCAGCTCTCGATCATCGGCTCGACGATGGGCACCCGCGAGGAGCTCGAGCGACTCCTCCGCTTCTGCGTCGATCGCGACGTTCGGCCGCTCATCCACACGACGCTGACTCTCGGGGATGCGCGGCAGGGGTTCGAGACGATGCTCGCCGGCGACGTCGTCGGCAAGATCGTCTTCACGGTCTAGGTTGCCGGACGGTGCCCTAGCTGGATAACGTGACAGTGGCGGTTCCCAGGAGCGCCACTGCCACGTTGGCTTTGACCCTCAGATGAAACGTGGCAATGGCTCCCGCGAACGCGGCGACTGCCACCTTGTAAAGCATCAAGGGGCGCGACAGCGGGACCGAACCTACGGCGCCCCTCGCCGCGTGAGGCAGATGGCGCCCCGCTGCGCACCGATGTGCGCTGCCTCGGCCACCGACATCCCGGCCGCCAGCCCGTACGTGAACCCGGCGGCGAACGAATCGCCGCAGCCGTAGGTGTCGCACGGCTCACCCGGCGGGGGCACGGGATCCCACGTCCCCTCCGACTCGCCCCACCAGCTTCCCCCATGCGCCCCGTTGGTGGCCACCAGCACCCGCGCGCGGTGGGCGATGCGCTTCGCCCACTCGCTCTCGTCGTGGTCATCGGCGCTGTAGACCACCGCGTCGATCGTCGGCCCTTCACCGGCCAGGGCGTGGCGGGCCCGGGGCGAGGCGACGACGACCCTAGCCTGGCGGGCGTGGACGAGCGCGGCGCGATCTCCGGCCGTCACGTACACCCCGTCCGCGTCGCGCAGGCGCTCCCATCTCAGATCGTCCTCACCGAGCGGGTCGAGCCGCTCGCCCATGGTGATGATCGTGCGCTCGCCGACGCTTTCGAGCAGGGTCAGCGCTCTCCGTGTCGGCTGATCGCGCCACCCGACGTGCATCGCCACGCCCTTGCTCTCGAGCTGTTCGACCGCCGCCTGCCCCAGCGCGTCGCGCCCGAGCGAGCAGTAGAACTCGACCGACGCTTCGATCTCGGGCAGCACGCCGGCGACCACGCCACCGCCCCCGCCGGCGCGCGCAAACGCCCCAACCGCGTGCACCACCTCGCCCGACCGCGGCATGTGGTCGACGGGGATGAAGTCGACCCACTCGATGTGACCGACCACGTCGACACGCATGGCGGCACTACACCGTCTCGCCGGGGCGCTGGAAGACGACGTCGGGGACAACGCAGGCCGGGGACACGCGGAGCAGGAAGCGCACCGCCTCGGCGATGTCCTCCGGCCGCAGCATGTCCTCCTGGGAGACCGAGCCGCGGACGAACTCGGTCATATCGGTGTCGACGAACCCCGGGCAGAAGGCTGTGGACTTCACCCCGTCGGCGTTCAGCTCCTTGTTCATCGCCTGCGTGTAGGCGATCACCGCCGCCTTGGTCGCGGAGTAGACCGACAGCCACGGCTGCGGTGCCTTGCCGGCGATCGACGCCAGGTTGACCACCAGCGCGTTGCGGTGCTCGGCCCCGGCGGCGCGCAGCATATCGGCGCACTCGCGGTAGAAGAGCACGATCGCGCGGAGGTTCACCCCGAGCTGCAGGTCGACGTGCTTCGTCTGCTGCTCGCCCGCCGGCGCCCCGATCCCCACGCCGGCGTTGTTGACCAGCACGTCGAGGCGGCCGAACCGGTCGCGGTGGGCCGCCACCACGCTGCGAATGCCCTCCTCGTCGGCCATGTTGGCCGCCATGTGCTCCACCTCGTACCCCTGCTCGCGCAGGTTCGCGGCGGTCTGCTCGAGCGTGTCCGGCTTGCGCGCGGCGACGGTCAGGGCGAAGCCTTCCGCGCCGAGCGCCTCGGCGATGGCGAGGCCGATCCCTCGCGAGGCTCCGGTAACGATGGCGGCACGATCAGGCATGCGGACGACCCTTTCTGGCGACGAGCAGGAGCGCGAAATCTAACTCCGCCTCATCGCCCGTGCGGGGCGGAGCGATTGATGGTCTACTACTGGGTGACGATGGCCGAGCGGAAATGGGTCTACGACTTCGCCGAGGGCTCCCGCGAGATGCGCCCGCTGCTGGGTGGAAAGGGCGCCAACGTGGCCGAGATGTCGCGCGTCCTCGGGGTCGACCGCGTACCGCCCGGGTTCACGATAACCACCGAGGCGTGCGTGGCCTACATGCGCGAGCGCCACGAGCCCGAGGGCCTGACCGAGCAGGTCCAGGCCGCGCTCGAGCGCCTGCAGGAGCTGGCCGGAAAGCGCCTTGGCGATGACCGGGATCCGCTGTTGGTGTCCGTGCGCAGCGGCGCACGCGAGTCGATGCCGGGGATGCTCGACACGATCCTCAACCTCGGGCTGAGTGACCGGTCCGTTCTCGGCCTCGCCGCGGCGACCGACAACGAGTGGTTCGCCTGGGACTCCTACCGGCGGCTGGTGCAGATGTTCGGCAACGTCGCCCACGGCGTGCCCGGGCAGCGGTTTGAGGACGCAATCGCCGACGTGAAGGGCCAGGAGGACGTGGAGACCGACACGGAGATCTCGGTCGCCGGCCTACGGCAACTCGTCGAGCGCTTCAGGGGCTTTTACGAATTCCCCCAGGATCCGCAGGACCAGCTCGCCCAGGCCATCCGCGCGGTGTTCGACTCGTGGACGGGCGAGCGCGCGGTCTCCTACCGGCGGATCAACCGCATCCCCGATGATTGGGGTACGGCGGTCAACGTCCAGCGGATGGTGTTCGGCAACATGGGCGATGACTGCGCGACCGGCGTCGTTTTCAGCCGCGACGAGGTGACCGGCGAGCCCGAGCCGTCGGGCGACTTCCTCGTCAACGCTCAGGGTGAGGACGTGGTCTCGGGCGTCCGCACCCCGCGCGACATCTCCGAGCTTGTCGAGGTGATGCCCGAGGCCTATGCCCAGCTGATGGACATCCTGCGCCGGCTCGAGTCCCATTACAAGGACATGCAGGACACCGAGTTCACGGTCGAGCAGGGCCACCTGTGGATGCTCCAGACGCGCAGCGCCAAGCGCCCGGCCCAGGCGGCCGTCCGCTTCGCCGTCGACGCCGTCGGCGAGGGCCTGCTCACCCGCGAGGAAGCGCTCATGACGATCGACGCCGGCGCCCTCGACGCGATGCTTCACCCCACCTTCGACCGGGGCGAGGGCTACAACGTGCTCGCCCAGGGCGTGGCCGCATCCCCCGGCGCGGCGGCGGGCGAGCTCGTGTTCAGCGCCCGCGATGCCGTCGCCGCGGCCGGCGAGGGCAGGGCGGTGATCCTGGCCCGGCCGTTCACCGAGGCCGATGACGTGGCCGGCTTCCATGCCGCCAAGGGGATCCTCACCTCCGAGGGCGGCAAGGCGTCGCACGCCGCGCTGGTCGCACGCGGCATGGGCGTGCCGGCGGTCACCGGCGCCGGTGGCGTCGCGATCGATGTTGACGCCGGCGAGCTGCGGATCGACGGACGTGTGTTCCGGACCGGCGATGAGATCGGCATCGACGGCAGTGTGGGCGCCATCGTCGAGCCCGGGGCCCGGCTCATCGCGGCGGCGATCAGCGAGGGCTTCGAAGAGTTGCTCGAGTGGGCCGACGGCGTTCGCCGCCTGGGGATCCGCGCCAACGCCGACACGCCGCAGGATGCCGCCCATGCGCGGAAGCTCGGCGCGCATGGCATCGGCCTGTGCCGGACCGAGCACATGTTCATGGCCGAGGACCGCCAACCGAAGATGCGCGCGATGATCATGGCCGGCGATGCTGAGGGCCGCCGGGCCGCGCTCAGCGAGCTGCTCCCGCTGCAGCAACAGGACTTCGAGGGCATCTTCGAGGCCATGCAGGGCCTGCCGGTGACCATCCGCCTGCTCGATCCGCCCCTGCATGAGTTCCTCCCCAACCTCCCCGAGCTCCGGGCCCAGGTCGAGCGCGCCCGCCTCGAGCAACACGACGACCTCGAGGAGCTCGAGCGGCTGTTGACTCGGGTTGAGGAGATCCACGAGGGCAACCCCATGCTCGGCACCCGCGGCTGCCGTCTCGGGATCCTGTACCCCGAGATCTACGAGATGCAGGTGGAGGCGATCATGCGCGCCGCCCAGTCCGTCGACGAGCCGCCCCATCCCGAGATCATGATCCCGCTGGTGGCCTACGAGCACGAGCTCGAGATCCTGCGCGCCCTGGTCGTGCGGGTGGGATCCGCGCACGGCATGAGGGAGCGCGCCGACTACACGGTCGGGACGATGATCGAGCTGCCGCGGGCCTGCTTCGTCGCCGACCGCATCGCCCGCCACGCCGACTTCTTCTCCTTCGGCACCAACGACCTCACGCAGACCGCGATCGGCCTCTCCCGTGACGACGCCGAGTCGAAGTTCGTCGGCACCTACATCGATAGCAAGATCATCGACCGCTCGCCGTTCGAGACGATCGACGCGCCAGGCGTCGGCTGGCTGGTCCGCCTCGCCGCCTGGGTCGGCCGCGAGGCTCACCCGGGACTCAAGCTCGGCATCTGCGGCGAACACGGCGGCGACCCCGAATCGATCGCCTTCTTCGACATGGCCGGGCTTGACTACGTCTCGTGCTCCCCCTTCCGCGTCCCGGTCGCCCGGATCGCCGCGGCGCAGGCGACGATCGCCAGAGCGAGTTAGGGGCGGCCGCCTGCGGGGCGGCCGCCTGTGTGGTGGCCTGGGTTTAGCACCGTGGCCTTTGCGGTACACTCACGTACCGTGACCGCCACGGCGACCCCACCGCGCCCGGTCGGCAGGTTCAGGGAGACCTCCGCGCCGCCGTCGCCCGCCGGCCCCGTCGACCCCGACACATCGTGCCGCCTCCCGCCGGTCCGTAGCGGCGGCCGGCTCGCCCAGACGATCCGCTTCGTGGCCAATCCGCTTGGGACGAGCCTGGCCACCCAGCGCCGGTACGGCGACGTCTGGCAGGTACAGCTGCTGGCGCGCAGCGAGTCATTCGTTGTCACCTGCCACCCCGACCACATCAAATCGCTGTTCACGGCCAAGCCCGAGGACGCCCCGTCGCTGACCGGCGAGTCGCCACTGCGACCGATCCTCGGGCCCAACTCGGTCCTCACGTTGGTGGGCGAGCGGCACATGCGCCAGCGCAAGCTGCTCCTGCCGGCCTTTCACGGCGAGGCGGTCCAGCGCTACGTCGAGATGATCGAGGAGGTCTCCGAGCGCGAGATCGCGCGCTGGCCGGTGGGCAAGAGCTTTCCGCTGGCGCCGCCCATGCAGGCGATCACGCTCGACGTGATCATGGCCGGGATCTTCGGCATCGGCAGCCACCCGGCTCGCGGCACCAGCGAGTGGCGGCTCCGCAACACGATCCGACGCCTCTCGCTGGCCTCGACCAACCCGCTGTACCAGGTGGTCGAGCTCCAGAACGCCGGCCGCGCCGAGCCGAAGGGGATTGTTCGCTCGCTGCTCCAGATCGTTGATCGGCGACTGTATGCCGTCATCCGCGCGCGCCGGGCAGCCGCCGCAACCGACGACCGCCACGATGTCCTCTCGCTCCTGCTCCACGCCCGTGACGAGGACGGCCAGGCTCTCACCGACAGCGAACTCCGCGACGAGCTGCTCACGCTCGTGCTGGCCGGCCACGAGACGACGGCCAACTCGCTGGCCTGGACGTTCGAGCGCCTCCTCCGCACGCCGGCGGCCTACGACAACCTGCGCGAGCTCGTGCGCGCCTGCACGCCCGACGCCGATGCCCTCGTCGAGGCGACCGTGTACGAGGGCATGCGCACCCGACCGGTGATCCCGATGATCGTCCGGATGGCCAACCGTCCCTGGCGCATGGGCGAGTATGTGCTGCCGGCGCACACGCCGATCGCGGTCAACATCGTCGCGCTGCACCACCGCGAGGACGTGTACCCCGAACCGCTCGCCTTCCGCCCCGAACGCTTCGTCGATCACAAGCCCGGCACCTACACGTGGATCCCCTTCGGTGGCGGGATCCGCCGCTGCCTCGGCGCCGCGCTGGCCATGGCCGAGCAGCTCGTGGTGCTGCGCGCGATCGCCGAGCGCGTCGACCTGACGCCGGCCAAACCGGCCCGTGAGCGCGCCCAGCAGCGCAACGTGACGATGATCCCGCGCCGCGGCAGCCGGGTCGTCGTGAATCGCAGGCTGGCCTGAGCGCAGGACGTCGCTACCGTGACCGTCGTGGCAACCGGGCAGATCGAACCGACCCAGCAGCGAGAGGAGCCTCGCGAGCGGCTGATCGAGGCCATGGCGGCGTCGATCGAGGACAAGGGCTATCGCACCACCACGGTGGCCGACGTAGTGCGGATCGCCCACACCTCGCGGCGGACGTTCTACGAGCACTTCGCCGATCGCGACGCCTGCTTTCTCGCCCTGTTCGACGCCACCAACGACGCCACGATGGACACCATCGCCACAGCCGTCCACCCGGACGCGCCGCCCGAGGAGCAGGTCGACCAGGCACTCGAGGCTTACATCGACAGCATCTGTACCCACCCGGCGCTGTATCGCAGCTTCGTCCGCGAGCTGCCCGCCCTCGGCCGGGCCGGCGCCGAGCGTCAGCTGGCCGTGATCGAACGCTTCGCGCAGCTGCTCGTCGACCTGGTCGAGTCCGGCCGACGCGAGCAGCCCGCGCTGGACGCACGCCCGCTGAGGATGGATACGGCGATCATGATCGTCGGTGGGCTGCGCGAGCTGGCCGTGATCTCGATGCAGCGGGGCCGCGACATCCGAGACCTGCGCGCAAGCGCGGGCGACACCATCAAGGCGATCCTCGTGGGGACGCTCCTGTAAGGAGAATTGGCGCGATGACAGATGGCGAAGCGATGGTTGATGTCGGCCGCGGGATCAGCCTGTGTTATGAGCGACTGGGCGATCCGGACGGTCCCCCGATCGTCTTGATCATGGGCCTCGCACAGCAGCTGCTGGCCTGGCCCGAGGAGCTCTGCGACGGCCTGCTCGACCGCGGCTTTCAGCTCGTGCGGTTCGACAATCGCGACATCGGCCACTCGACCCACAGCACCCTGAGGCCGCCCAGCTTCAAGCAGCTGATGGCCCGCCGATTCGATCCGGGCCAGTACACGCTCTCCGATATGGCGGCCGACGTTGCCGGGCTCATCGACACCCTCGAGCTGCGGCCGGCGCACATCGTCGGCGTATCGATGGGCGGCATGATCGGCCAGACCCTGGCCGCCCAGCACTACCCGCACGTCCGCAGCCTGGCCTCGATCATCTCCTCCACCGGCTCCCGCCGGGTCGGCTGGGTAGCGCCGTCGACGCTTCGTCTGATGTTCCGGCCCCCGCCCCGTGACCGCGACGCCGCCGCCGAGCGCGCCGCGGTGATGTGGCGCCACATCGGCTCGACAGGTTTCCCCTTCGATGAGGAGGCCGTGCGGAGTCGGGCCAGGCGCTCGTTTGACCGCGATCCGCGCGCAGCGGCCGGTACCGCCCGGCAGATGGCGGCGATTCTCAAGTCCGGTGACCGGACGTCCGAGCTGCGCGGCATCACCGTCCCCACGGTCGTGATCCACGGCGACCGCGACCTGCTGGTCCACCCCTCCGGCGGCCGGGCGACGGCCCGCGCGATACCCGGGGCGAAGCTGGCGACGATTGCCGGCATGGGCCACGATCTGCCCGCCGGCGCGATGCCCCAATTGGCGAGTCTCATCGCCGACAATGCCGCCCGGGCCGACCGCGCCGGCTCGCCGGCGCCGGCCTGATCGCGATGGCCAGCGAACCGCACTTCGGCCCGCCCGATGCCACCGCGTCGCCCCGATACACGGGCGTCCGCACCTTCGCGCGCCTCCCCCACGTGCAGCTCCCCCACCCCGGCGTCGACGCCGCCGTGCTCGGAGCCCCGTTCGACACCGCGACCAGCTTTCGCTCCGGGGCCCGCTTCGGTCCCGAGGCGATCCGTTCCGCCTCGGCGCTATTGCGGCCCTATCACCCAGCACTCGACGTCGACGTGTTCGAGACCCTGTCGGTGGTCGACGGCGGCGATATCAACATCACGCCGGGAAACGCGCTGAGGACCACCGAGCAGATCGACGCCGCACTGCGCCCGCTGATCGCCGGCGGCGTCGTCCCCCTGATCCTGGGCGGCGATCACTCGATCGTGCTCGGTGAGCTCCGCGCCCACGCCGCCGTGAACGGGCCGGTGGGGCTGGTCCTCCTCGACGCCCACGCCGACGTATGGGATCAGTACTACGGCGAGAAGTACTTCCACGGCACACCGTTCCGGCGCGCGGTCGAGGAACGGTTGGTCGACCCCCAGCGCTCGCTGCTGGCCGGCATGCGGGGACCGCTGTACGCGCGTTCTGACCTGGCCGAGCCCCAGAGCCTCGGGTTCGAGGCCATCAGCGGCAACCAGCTCGTCCGGCTGTCCCCGGAGGAATATGGCGCGCGGGTTCGCGCCCGCGTGGGGGACGGCCCGGTCTACATGTCGTTCGACATCGATGTGCTCGACCCGGCCTCGGCGCCTGGTACCGGCACGCCCGAGGTCGCCGGCCTGCAACCGCGCGAGGCGCTGGGCTTCCTCCGCGCCCTGGCCGGCATCGCCTTCTGCGGCTTCGACGTCGTCGAGGTTTCCCCGCTGTACGACTCGCCGGGCCAGATCACCGCGCTGAACGCGGCGGCCGTGGCGTTCGACCAGCTGGCGCTGCTGGCCGTGGCGCGGCGCTAGGTCCGCGGCAGGAACACAACACGCTCGCGCAGCTGCGCCAGCGTGCCCGGCTCGAGGTCAAGGACGACGTCGAGGTCGTCGGCCGAACTGAAGCCGTCGGCGCTCTCACGCAGCTCGACGATCTGCTTGGCCTTGTCAGCGTCAACGCCGGGGAGCGTGGCCAGCGCTTTGGCATTGGCGTGGTTGACGTCAACCAGGCCGCCATCGAATGAACCCTTGACGTCGGGACGCCCGACACCGAGCTGCAGAGCGCGCTTGGGATTCTGCTCGACCAACCGCAGCGCCCGCGCACGGCGTTGCTCGCGCTCCTCGGCCGCGAGCAGCGTCGGATCCTCGAACAGTGCCAGCTGGCGGCTGTACTCGTTGCGAATGGCCAGCGTATGTGCGCAACCCGCCCCCGCCAGGAGGATCAGCAACAGCCCGGCGAACGTGTTCAGACCACCGTGGCCGTGGCCCGCGACGGCGAGCAGAACGCCGGCCACGACGGACAGCGACAGGTATACGCCGGTGGCGATCTTGAACTTCTGGGCCCCAGTGCGCACGGTGGCGTACAGAAACGGAGCCCAGCTCAGCGTTCCGAGGCTGACGAGCGGCACCAGCGCCCAAACGAGATTGAGGGGCTCCGGTTGTGCGACCTCTTGCGGCTCGGACGCCGCGCCCCGTTGCGCCTGAGCACTCATCGGTGCTCAGCGTAGAGCCTCGGGCACCGCATGTCACGCGCCGGCGGTCTAGCGGACGATCAGCACGATCACGACGATCAGCAGCAGGAGCGCGGCGCCGGCTCCGGCCACCGGCCACGGCTGGCGCCAGAACTCGGGCTTGGCGCGATCGCGCGAATAGTGGCCCTCGGGGGGAACCCCGACCCAGTCATCGTCGTCTTCATAGGGGGCCATGGTTCAGACCCTACTCCGCATACGCCGATGCTCGGCGCGGATCGCGCGCACGATGCGTTGCAGAGAGCGCTACTTAGAGACTTCTCATGCGTTAGGGGCAGTCATGGGGTTACGCTCCCCAAGCGTGAGGCGGGCAAAAGTGGCAGCGGTTCTGATGGTCCTCGGCGGCCTGTGCCTGCCCGGATCCGCCTACGGCAAGGCCGTTCGCTACCACGGCCTGCGGCTCAATGTGCCTGCAAATTGGCCCGTTTATCACCTGACCGCGAGCTCGAGGACGTGCGTCCGTTTCAACCGCCATGCGGTGTACCTCGGTGCCCCCTCGGCCGTCCAGGACTGCCCCGCGCACACGGTCGGCCGCACCGAGGCGATCCTCGTCGCTCCGGGCACCGCGCACGCGGCTGGCGATGCGGCCACGGGCGCGCAGTTGCCCGCCGTTACCGCCGCGGCGGCCCAGCCCAGCCAGGGCTCGGAGGCGCTGCTCGCGCTCCACGGGACGCATGTGACCGTGACCTGGCACACGCGCCCGGGCCTGGTGGCGCGGGCGATCGGGGTGCACAGGCTGACAGCCGAGACTACGAGCACGACCGTGGCCCGCGCTCAGTCGGCGGCTCGCGCCCGAGCAGCGGCACGGGCCCGCCCCGCGGCGATCAGCGGCGGCGTCTACACCGGTCCCGGCTTCGATCCCTGCGAGGCGCCGACCACGCCGCAGATGTCGGCCTGGCACGGCTCGCGCTACCACGCGATCGGGGTCTACATCGGGGGCACCAACGAGGGCTGCTCGCAGCCCAACCTGACCTCAGCCTGGGTGCGGAATGAGGTCGCCGCCGGCTGGCACCTGATTCCCACCTATGTGGGGCTCCAGGCGCCGTCGAACTCTTGTGGCTGTGCGTCGCTCAGCTCGAGTCACGCCACCGCGCAGGGGAAGGCCGCGGCCAGCGACGCGATCGACCAGGCGCAGGCGGTGGGCATCGGGACGGGCAGCCCAATCTACTTCGACATGGAGGCGTACTCGACCGGCGGCCAGAGCACCACGGCGGTGCTCAAGTTCCTCGCCGCATGGACGGCGGCGCTCCACGCCGGCGGCTACCTGTCCGGCGTCTACAGCAGCGGCGCCTCCGGAATCGCCGACCTCGCCGCCCGCTACCAGAGCGGCTACGACGAACCCGACGACATCTGGATCGCCGACTGGAACGGGCGCCAGTCCGTCTCGGACCCGTACGTACCGTCGGCCGACTGGGCTTCGCACCAACGCGTGCACCAGTACGACGGCGGCCACAACGAGACCCACGGCGGCGTGACGATCAACATCGACGGCGACTATCTCGACGCCAGCACCGCCGGCCCGGGCGCGGTCATCACGGCTCCGTCGCCGTCGTTGCGGGTGCAGCCCGAGACCGACGGGGCGGTCCGCCTGCACGCGACCTGGCCGGGGTCGACCGCCGTCGCCGCCTGGCGCATCATGGCCGGCGGGTCCGCCGACGCGCTCAGCAAGCTGGGCACGCCGATCAAGGGCGGGGCCGATACGACCATCCTCGTCCACAGCCAGTTCCCCTACTTCGCGATCGTCGCGCTCGACTCGTCCGGCAATCCACTCGCCACCACGAAGACGATCACCACCCGACCCACGCTGGCCATCTACGGACGGAGCGCCTTCGTCCCCACCCACGGTCCGGTCGGCGTCCCGGTGAGCTGCTTCACCGGTGTGGACTGCCAGATCTCGATGAGCGTGACCAGCGGGAGCGCGGTGATCGCCACCACCCAGCCCAAGGCCGTGCCGGCGGAGACCGGTGCGATCCTGTATTTCAAGCTCTCGCACGCCGGTCGCACCGCGCTTTCTCACGCCGGCGGCCACCTCCCGGTGCGGGTGCATCTACGCGATGTGTCCGGTGTGACCTCGACCGCCTCGCTCAAGCTGGTCCGCTACGCGACTCACGGCGCGAGGCCCCCGCGTTCGCTCACCCCCTCGCCGGCCGTCGGCCTTGTCGGCACCACCGACTTCGTCCATGCCAGCAAGGTCGGCGGCCTCCTGGCCGGCTGCTTTGGTGACGTGCCCTGCAAGACGAGAACAACGATCACCGCGGGTCACACTACGATCGCCGACGCGGGCCAGTTCCTCGGCGCCCACGAGCTCGGCTACCTGATCTTTCGCCTCACCGCCAAGGGCCGCAGGCTGCTGAAGCACGCCCACGGCAACCACCTCCCCGTTACGGTCACGCTCACCAGCGGCGCGGCCACGGCCACGGGACGCATCGTGCTCGTCAGCTTCACTTGATCTGCGCCCGCTAGATGGTTGATTTGAGAATTGGCGTGCCCGCGGGGGTGTGCACGACCGAGCCGGGCGGTGCACGCGGACGACGCCGCTAGCAGCGCTACCGGCGAGGACGTGGGCGCGCCGATCCGGCGCCGTGTCGTGCGCGCCATCCGCGGGTGCGAAAAAAGGAATCAATCATCTGAGTCCTTCAGCTTGCGCGAATCCCGCGGCTCCAGAAACGGCTCCTTGTCCTCGGCCAGCCCGGCCTGCATCTGCCGCCCGCGCTCGATCTCAGCGTTGAACTCGGCCCCCAGCAGGATCGCGATGTTCGACACCCACAGCCAGACCAGGAACACGATCACGCCGCCGAGGGCGCCGTAGGTCTTGTTGTAGGACGAGAAGTTGGCCACGTACAGCGCGAACACGGCCGACGCGATGATCCACAGCAGGACTCCGACGACGCTGCCCGGGCTAACCCAGATGAACTTGGGCTGCTTCACGTTGGGCGCGGCCCAGTAGAGCATGGCGAACATCATCATCACGGCGCACAGGATCACCGGCCACTTGGCGATGTCCCACACGGTCACCGCAGTTGAGCCGATGCCGAGCACCTTGCCCACCTGAGTGGCCAGGCCCGCGGTCACGGTGACGCCGACGCCGACCAGGATCAGCATGGCCAGCAGCACGATCGTGATTACCACTCGGGTGCTCAGGGTCTTCCACATGGGACGACCCTCGCCGATGTCGTAGATCACGTTCGAGGCCCGCATGAACGCACCGACGTACCCGGATGCCGACCACAGCGCGCCGCCCAGGCCGATGACGAGCACAATGCCCGACCCTGCCTGGTTCGACTGCAGGCTCGTGATCGCGTTCTTGAGGATCTGCTCGGCCGGGCCGGGCGCCACCTTGCTCAGATTCCCTAGCAGGGGCTGGGTCGCCGAGTGGCCGATCAGCCCGAGGACCGACACGATGGCCAGTAGCGCGGGAAAGATGGCCAGGATCCCGTAGTAGGTCAGCGCCGCCGCCCAATCGGTCAGGTTGTCGTCCATGAACTCGCGGACGGTCCGCTTGAGCACGCCCAGCCAGGATTGACGGCTGAGCTGCCGCGGCTGCTCGACGGGCTCCTTGGCCTCCCTCACATCCTCAGTGTGCGTCTCGGATGCCATCAGTCTTCCTCTGCCGCGGGGCTTCCCGCGTCACCGGCGCGTAAACGGCGGGCGTCACACAGCCACCGGCGCCTCGCGCGCCCGCCGCGATGCACCGATCGAGGCGACTACGACCATAGCGATGCCGGCCACCGCGCGGGCGCTGAGTCCCTGGCTGAGGAACACGAAGCCGATGATCGCCGCGATCGCCGGCTCGAGGCTCATGAGCACGCCGAACACCGCCGGTTTGATCCGGCGCAACGCCTCGAGCTCGAACGAGTACGGGATGGCCGATGACAGCAGCCCGACCACCGACCCCAGGAGCAGCGCACGTACCGTGAGCAGCTGGGCCCCCGCCTGCGCCACCCCCAGGGGCAGCGCCACGATCGTCGACACGCACATGGCGATCGTCAGACCGGTCGCGCTTTCGAACGCGCGCCCAAGCCGTGCGTTGAGCACGATGTAGGCCGCCCACAGGGCACCGGCCAGCAGCGCGAAGACAACGCCGAGGGTGTCGAGGCCGCCCGTGTCGCCCTGGGTCAGGGCGACGATTCCCGCCGCGGCCAGCAGGACCCAGACCGCGTCGATCGCCCGGCGCGAACCTGTGATCGCCACCGCCAGTGGCCCCACGAACTCGATCGTCACCGCGATGCCCAGTGGGATACGGTCGAGCGCCTCGTAGAAGCACGTATTCATGGTCGCCAACACGAACCCGAAGGTCACCGCCAGAACCAGCTCGCGATGTGGGCGGCCGCGTATCCGTGGCCGGAAGAGCAGCAACAGGATCACGCTGGCGGAGGCCAGCCGCAGGAGTACAGCCCCGCCCGGTCCCAGCCGAGCAAACTGCTTTATGGCAATTGCTGCACCCAACTGCACCGAGATCATCGCGCCCAGTACCAGCCCGCTCGAGGGCGCGCGGGCCATCACGAGGCGAGGAACGAACGCGCGTGCGCTAGCGTCATAAGGAGCACAGTGCTAAGGAATCGCTTAGGTCGGGTTGCGCGGCCACGATAACAGCGTGAATCATTCATCTTGGAGTGCTAGATGCAGGTGAGCGTTTCGGTCAACGGGCACGAGTACACGCGCGATGTCGAGCCCCGCATGCTGCTCGTCCATTTCCTCCGCGATGAGCTGAGACTGACCGGCACGCACTGGGGCTGCGACACGTCCAACTGCGGGACCTGCGTGGTCCAGATGGACGGGGAGCCCGTCAAATCGTGCACGCTGCTGGCCGCCACCGCCGCCGGGCACGAGATCCTCACCGTCGAGGGGCTCGAGGTCGACGGCGTGCTCGATCCGATCCAGCAGGGATTCACCGAGGAGCATGGGCTGCAGTGCGGCTTCTGCACCCCCGGAATGATGTTGACCGGTCGCGCGCTGCTGGACCGTAACCCCACCCCCACCGACGCCGAGATCCGCGAGGCCATCTCCGGACAGATCTGCCGCTGCACCGGCTACGCCACCATCGTCCGCTCGATCCGCTGGGCGGCCGAGCACCCGATCCAGGAGGTCGCGAGTTGATCAGCGACGAACTCTCACGCCGCGTCGACCAGTTGGACGCCGATCGCATGCCGTTCGTGCTCGCCACCGTGGTCAGGGTGCACCATCCGACCAGCGTCCGCCCGGGCGACTGCGCGATCGTCCTCGCCGATGGCTCGATCGAGGGGTTCGTGGGCGGCATGTGTGCCGAGTCCTCCGTGCGGCTGCATGGGCTGAGGGTGCTCGAGACCGGCGAACCGCTGCTGCTCCGGCTCGACCCGGGCGCCCCCGAGAGCGGGGAGCGCTCCGATCCCGTCGACGGTGCGGTGGTCGAGCACAACCCGTGCCTCAGCGGCGGATCGCTGGAGATCTTCCTCGACCCCAAGCTCCCCGCCCCGGGCCTCGCCGTGTTCGGCTCCTCACCAATCGCGCTGGCCATCGAACGCCTGGGCGAAGCTGCCGGCTACGAGGTCGCCCGCGGCCGGGCCGACAAGCTCTCGATCGCCGGCAGTTCAGCGGTGATCGTCGCCTCGCATGGCTCCGAGGAGGAGCAGGCACTGGCCGAGGCGCTGAAGGCCGGGGTCCCCTACGTCGCGCTGGTGGCCAGCCACAAGCGTGGCTCGGCCGTGCGGGCGGAGCTCGACGTGCCCGACGAGCTGCGCGACCAGCTGCACACGCCGGCCGGCCTGAGCATCGGCGCCTCCACGCCCGAGGAGATTGCCGTCTCGATTCTCGCCGAGCTGATCGCAGAACACCGCCGGGACGCTCCCCGACCGGTCGTCGAGAGCCACGGCCCGGCGAGCGCCACCGACCCCGTGTGCGGGATGGAGGTCGCGATCTCCGCCGCCACCCCGAGCCTCGAGCACGCCGGCGAACGGCTTTACTTCTGCGCAGCGGGCTGCCGCGACGCCTACGCCAAGCTCCACGCCGGTGATGTCGCCGCCGGCTAGCGTCCCCGTCACCGGCCTGGTTCTGGCCGCCGGCGGCTCGAGCAGGCTGGGCCAGCCCAAGCAACTGCTGCGTCTCGGGCCGGCGACCCTGCTCGACCGCGTGCTCGGCGTCGCGCGGGACTGTCAGTTTCACCAGTTGCTCTGCGTGCTCGGGGGCAGTTCGGAGGACGTGCGAGCCGCCGTCGACCTCGACGGGGTCCAGGTGGTCGAAAACCAGCAGTTCGGCGAGGGGTGCTCCTCCTCTATCGCCGCTGCGCTCGGCTCCGTCGACCCCCGGTGTGAGCTGCTCGTGTTGATGCTCGGCGATCAGCCGGGCGTCACCGCCGACACGGTGCAGCGCCTGATCGCGGGACGCGGAGAGGCCCCCCTGGCCGCCTGCGCCTACTCCGACGGCCGCGGCCATCCGCTCGCGTTCGCGCGCAGCATGTTCGGGGAGCTATCGTCGATGCACGGAGACAAGGCGGTGTGGAAACTGCTCGACCGCCATAGTTCCGAGGTGGTCGACGTTCCGATCGCCGAACCCGTTCCGCTCGACGTCGATACGTGGGAAGACTACGAGACAGTGCTCGCGAAGGAGGCACCATGAGACGGAACTCGGTTCTCGAAAAGCTCGCGGCATGGTCGACCCGCGGCGACCGGGTGGCCCTCGCCACCGTCGTCGACACCAAGAAGTCTGCCCCGCAGCCGGCGGGAACGAAGATGGCCATCAACGATCGCGGGGACCTGATCGGAGCTGTGTCCGGGGGATGCGTGGAGGGCGCCGTCGTCGAGGTCGCCGAGGGACTGCTCGACGCCGGCACGCCATGCCTCCTCCACTACGGGATCGCCGATGACGAGGCGTGGGACGTCGGTCTGCCGTGCGGCGGCGAGATCTCGGTCTGGGTCGAGCACTACGACAGCTCGGGACTCCAGGGTCAGTTCTCGGAGCTCTCCTCGGGCGGAGGACGCGCCGCGCTGGTCACGGCGATCGAGGGCGGCCCCAACCCGGGAGCCAAGCTGCTCGTGGCCGCCGACCGCGATCCGCTGGGCACCCTGGGCGATCCCGAGCTCGACTCCGCTGCCGAGGCCATCGCCCAGGACGCCTTGTGGTCCGAACGCAGCGAGCTCATCGAACACGGTTCCGCCAAGCTGTTCGTCGACGTCACCGCGCCGCCGCCACGGCTGATCATCGTCGGCGCGGTCGACTTTGCCGCCCAGCTCACCGAGGTGGCGGGGATCGCCGGCTGGCGCGCGTTCGTGGTCGACCCGCGCAGCCGCTTCGCCACCGAGGAGCGCTTTCCCGCCGCCGAGCGCGTGATCGCCGCGTGGCCGCAGATCGCCCTCACGCAACTGGCCCCGATCGACCGTGCCACGGCAATCGCCGTACTCACGCACGATCCCAAGCTCGACGACGCCGCGCTGATCGCGGCACTCAGCTCCGACGCCGGCTACATCGGGGCGATGGGCAGCCGGCGGGCCCAGGCGCGCCGGCGCGAACGCCTGCTGGCCGCCGGCATCGAGGAGGCCGAGCTCGAGCGGATCGCCGCGCCGATCGGTCTCGACATCGGCGCGCTCACGGCGGCCGAAACCGCCCTCTCGATCATGAGTGAGATCATCGCGTTGCGCCAGGGCCGCACGGGCGGCCGCCTGATCACCGCCAGCGGGCGCATTCACGACGCGACGGCCGCGTAACGGCCCTGGCCCATCAGTAGTAGTCGTCGACCTTGATCGACCAGCGCGCGGTGTCCGACCCCGGCGACACCGACACCTCGTAGATGCCCGGACCGCTGGTCTCCGTGTGCGTCTGGCCGCTCCCCTCTCCGAGCCCGAACTGATCGACGGTGGCCCCCGTGGTGACGTTGGTCACGGTGGCCGTCGGACCGGAGCAGAAGAACACGAACGTACAGGTGCCCTGGTAGGCCATGCCGTAGACGAGCTGCCAACGCGAGCCGCGGATCTTGAACGGCACCGAGTGGCCGCCCGAGGTCCCCTCGGCGCTGGTCAGGGGGCGCCACTGGGGCGCCTCGGCCACCGAGATGCGCACGCTCGAGTCGGGCGGAACGCTCGCTCCCGGCGGCGGAGACTGGCGGGTCACGGTGCCCGGACTCACTCCGGGCGCCGGCACCTGCGTGGCCGACGCGCGCAGCTTGACAGTGTTGAGGAGGGTCGCGGCCTCCCCTTCCGAGCTGCCGAGCAGCTTCGGCACTTCGACGGGTGCCGGGCCGGCACTGAGCGTCACCCGGACGGTCGTGCCCTCGCCCACCCGCGCGCGGGCGCGCGGGTGCTGATCGATCACCGTGCCTCGCGGCGAGTTGCTGTAGCGGTGTCCGAATGTCAGGTGCAGGTCCGCGTGGTGTGCCGCTGCGTTGGCGCGTCCACGAGTCAGGCCGTGGAGATTGGGCACCCGCACATGACCGGGAGCGAGGGCGACCGCGCCCACGAGCATGCCTGCCCCCAGCAACAGCACCAGTCCGAGCAGAGCTATGCGTCGGCGCCGAGCGGGCGGATTGACGTTGCGACGCGGTGAATACGGGTCCCCGATCCGCGTCGCCTCGGGCTGGGGGTCGTTCGCCGGCGCCGGCGAAACCGGCCGGGTGGGAGCCGCACGCGTGGTGGTGGCCGTGTCGGGCGGGGCCAGCAGGGCGACCGAGCCCGTGCCCGACGGCGCCTCAGCGCCGTCGGCGAGCTCGTCCTCGAGCGCTGTCCGGACCTCCGACAGCGCCGTCGCCAGGGCGGAGGCATCGGGATAGCGATCGTCGGGGTCCTTGGCCAGCGCGTGGGTGACGATCTGCTCGAGCGAGTCCGGCGTGTCCGCAGGCAGCGGCGGCGGCGCTTCGTTCACGTGGCGCATGGCCAGCTCGACGGCCGACCCGCCGCGGAAGGGTGGATGCCCGGCCAGCATCTCGTACAGCACCACGCCGACCCCGTAGACGTCCGTGGCGGGAGTGATGTGCCCGCCCTGGGCCTGCTCCGGCGCCATGTAGCGCGGGGTACCGACGACGGTTCCCGTCCCGCCATCGGTGCTCCCCTCGGCCAGCCTCGCCACGCCGAAGTCGGCCACCTTGACCCTGCCGTCATGGGAGATCAGCACATTGCCGGGCTTGATGTCCCGGTGCACGACGCGCTGCGCGTGCGCGGTAGCCAGCGCACGCGCCAGCTGCTCGGCGATGTCGACCGCCTCCCCGGCGCCGAGCGGACCGTCGGCGAGCCGGTTGACCAGGCTCTCGCCATCCACCAGCTCGGCCACGTAGTAGATCCCCTGAGGCGCCGATCCCACATCGTAGATCTGGACGATGCCCGGGTCGCTGACGCTGGCCAGCAGCTGCGCCTCGCGCTCGAAGCTACGCACCCAATCGGGGTCCTCAGCCCACCAGGGCTTGATTACCTTGACGGCGACAACGCGCGCCAGCCGCCGGTCGCGGCCGCGATAGACGCGGCCGAACGCGCCCTCGCCAATGACAGCGTGGAGCTCGTAGCGCCCATCGAGCGCGAGGCCGGAGAGATCGGGTGCGCGAGGCAAGACGGTCAGTTCTTCCGTGAAACTTGGTTTGTACATGATGGACGATCGGACAGGCAATGCCTGCAAACCCGCGATTCGCCACCGCGACGCGTACATTTGGGTCGGATTTGGGGGCTAGCCATCCATCTCTTTCGGCAGGCAGGGTCCGGCGCTTGGCAGCGTCCCGGCCTGGCCGCCGCATGCTCACAGCCGCAGTCGGCCTTTTCCTTGCCGGTGGCGCGCTGTTCGCCGCAGGGGCCGGTGCCAGGCCGGCCCCACACGCTCTGCAGGCTAGCGTGACCGTCGGCTCCTCGGTCGAGCGGGTGCCGCATTCGTTCTTTGGGCTCTCGGCCGAGTACAACGAGCTTCCCATCTACGAACACTCGCCGACCCTGTTCGACCGGTTCATGTCGCTCGTGCGGCCGCAGGACGGCTCGCGGCTGTTGTTTCGGATCGGCGGCAAGTCGGCCGACGACGCGTATTGGGAGACGCCCACAGGCGACGCCCCTCGCTGGGTATTCGAGCTGGGACCGTCGTGGCTGGCGCCGGTCGCCCGACTGGCGCGCCGCGAACACCTCGGCGTGATGCTCGACCTCAATCTGGCCGTCCATTCGCCGGACATGGCGGCGGCGTTCGCCGGCGCCGCCGAGGCCGCCCTGCCCCGCGGGGCGCTGGCTGGGCTGGCCGTCGGCAACGAGCCCGATCTCTATCACCATCAGCCCCATCTGGCCCTCGAGCGCGTGGCCACCACGATTCCCTCCACGCCTACCGACTGGCCGCTGATCTACACCACGTCCGAGTACCGCGACGACTTCCGCGCCTACGCGAGGGCGCTGCATCACGCCGTCCCGGGCGTCCCGCTGGATGGGCCCGACATCACGTCCTCGACGCCGAAGTGGGTCTCGGCGATCAGCGATCTCGGCGTCTTCACGCCGCAGCTGATCACCATGCACAGGTACGCGTTCTCGACCTGCTATCCGCCGGGCTCGCCGTTCTATCCCACGATTCCCAAGCTGCTGGGTCAGGGGGCCACGGTCGGCCTGGCGAGACGGCTGCGGCGAGCGTTGACCATCGCCCAGGACCACGCCATCCCGCTGCGCATCACCGAGCTCAACTCGATCAGCTGCGGCGGCAACCGCGGCGTCGCCAACTCGTTTGCCACCGCGCTGTGGGCGCCCGACGCCCTGTTCGAGCTGATGGCCGGCGGCGTGGCCGGCGTCAACTGGCACATCCGCCCGCAGCTCCTCAATGCCCCGTTCCACCTCACAAGCTCGGGGTTCAAGGCCGAGCCCGAGCTGTACGGACTCGCCCTGTTCGCTCGCATGATCGGACCGCAGTCGGACCTGCTGGCCGTGAACGCGCCCGCGTTTGACCGCGACCAGCTGAAGGTGTGGGCGGTCAGATCCAAGAAGTACCTGAGCGTCCTGCTCATCAACAAGGGCACCCGCCGGATCGAGGCCCGACTGAACGTCACCGGCACCTTCCGCGGTCAGGCCATGATGCAGCGCCTGACCGCTCCGAGAATCGATGCCGAGAACGGGGTCCGGCTCGATGGACAGTGGATCGGCCCCGACGCCCTCTGGCACGGACTCAAGGAGACGATCCCGGTGGCCGGCGCCGGCGGCGTGTATCGCCTGCCGGTGTCCAGCTACAGCGCCGAGCTCGTGCAGTTCCGCCGGCCCTGACATCGGGGCGGCCGGTTGGTCGATTCCACGGCCGCGTGGGGGCCGGGGGATCCGGGGATCAAGCCGGTCAACGACGCAGGGCGAGCCCGAGGACGCAGCCGGATGACGCCGGCGCGGCCCGTCAAGCGAGGCTGGATGCCGAGCGGGCCGCGGCCTGCGCGTGGCGTCCGGTTCGGCCACGGGCGCCACGCTGGCGTGCGGCGTCGGGCTGGCCGCGGTCCTCCGGGACCGGCATAACGTCACACAGCTCCCCGGGCCCGGTGGCGCTTCTTGACGTTGTGCCTGTCAGAGCGACATAACGTTGAACAGCCCCGGCCGGAGCGACCGCTTTTCTACGTTGTGGCGGGTGGTTCGATCGACCGGCCCTGGAAACGCGACAAACCCCGATCAACCCCGCCCCCCTGGCCACATAAGCGTGCCCCCAGCTGCTCATGTGGCCGAGGTTCCCACGCGCGCGGGAACCTCGTCACCCTTTGCAGCCGCCCGCCCACAGCGTCCCGGCCGCCCACAGCCCAACCCAAAACACTCCGCCACCTGACCGCGAACGAAATCCCGGTTCAGCTCCTCGCCGCCGGCACGGTCAGCATCGCCGCACTAGCCGCGGGCACGCTGATGACATAGCGACCATCGGTAGCCGAGATCGAGCCATCGCTCAGCAGCGAGTCGCGCCCCGAGCGGATACCCGGCGCCCGCAGACGCAACACCGCCGCCGCGCCGCGGCCGGGAAGCCGCACGCCGACGATTCGCGAGCCGGTCAGGCCCTTGTTGATCAGCACCACGCGAACGGTTCCATCGGGCGCCTCGGTGGCCCACAACTTGAGCTTTGACCCCGTGGCGGGGCCGACCGTCAGCAGCCGCGAGCCGGCCGGTGTGGCTCGGGCGAACATCACCAGGCCGTTGTACTCGGGCGACACCGAGGCACGCCAACCCGCGCTCGTGTGGGTGAAGTGGAATAGCTCATACCCGGCCCCGGTGAAGGTGTGCATGTTGACGCCGGCGACGCCGACCCGCGCGAACTCGAACAGGGTGTCGAGCGCCCACAGCGCCGAGGCGAACGTCTGGCTCACCGACGGGACCGCGCCGCAGGCGACGGTGTTCAGCTCGTCGATCCGCAGCGGCAGGTGGTGGGCGCGGGCGATCGCGACGTACGGAGCGAACAGGTCGGCCAGACCGGTCGACGCCGTTGGCGAGAGCAGGTTAGCGACCGTTGGATACCGAGGGTTCTGCGGCTTGATGAAGCAGTGCTGCAGCGGATACCGGTGCAGGGTCACCAGCCCCACGCGGGGCTCGGCGCCAAGAAATGAGGCCAGCGACCTGTTCCACCCGAGCGTGCCGAACCCGGGGCCGGCGAGGGGAATCCCGCCGGGCAGGGCCGCGGCGGCATTGCTGAAGTCCTGCGTGAATGCGGCCACGTCGTAGTCGTGCGGGCGGCCGTTGACCTTGGCCCCGCTGGGCGTGCGATACCATGCGAAGCGCCCGTACAGATCGGGCTCGTTGCCGAGCTCGAACGCACGGATGGAACGTGCCCCCAGGCCGCTGACGAAGGCGTTCGCCTGGGCGGCGGCCAGGCTCGGGCTGCCGGCCTCGAGGTTCAGGCCCAGGATCAGCCTCGCCCCGAGCGTCTTCGTCAGCGTCCTGGTCACATCGAGCCAGTGGGAGTCGAGCGTGAGGTTGACCCCGGGAGGCTGGGCGAACCCAGGAGTCGGCCACCAGGTCCGGTCCGTGCTGTCCCCGCCGATGCGAAGGACCGGGACCTGCCCCGGGGCCAGGGCGCGAACCAGACGCGGGAACAGCGGGTTGGGCGCCGATGGATCGGACCCCGCGTACGCCTCCACCGTGCGGTATTCGAGCGACAGCCCCAGGAAGCTTCGCGGGATCACCGTCGCCCGTGCGGGTCGCTGCACAGTTACCGCCATGTCCGGCCGCTCGGTGGCGGCGGTGGAGCCGAGCATGGCCAGGCTCACGGTCACGATAACCACGACCGCGACTACGAGCGCGTCGGTGCGCCGGTAGCGACCGCGAAAAGGACGGTCGCTGCGCTTGTCTCTCGCCCGTGCCGCGGCGCCTCCCTACAGGTTGACCGACGCCATCCCGGCCTTGTCGTAACGATCGCCGGCGACCGACGGCAGGTCATTCTCGATCCGCTGCAGATCGTCGTCGGTGAGCTCGACATCGACGGCGCCCGCGTTCTCCTCGAGGTACCTGCGCTGCTTGGTGCCCGGGATCGGCACCAGACCCTCGCCGCGCGACAGCACCCACGCCAGCGCGAGCTGAGCCGGGGTGATGCCCTTCTCCCCGGCGATCTCGGCCACCTTGGCGGCCAGCTTCAGGTTGGCCTGAAGGTTGTCGCCGGTGAAGCGCGGCCCACTGCGACGAAAGTCACCCTCGTCGAGCTCGTCGGGCGTCTTGAAGCGACCCGACAAGAAGCCGCGGCCCAGCGGCGAATAGGGAACGAAGCCGATCCCCAGCTCGCGGCACGTGGGGATGATGTCCTCCTCGGGGTCGCGCGTCCACAGCGAATACTCGGTCTGCACGGCGGTGATCGGGTGTACGGCGTGCGCGCGGCGGATCGTGTCGGCGGCGGCTTCGCTGAGACCGAGGTGACGCACCTTGCCCTGCTCGACCAGCTCGGCCATCGCGCCCACCGTCTCCTCGATGGGGACCTTGGGGTCGACCCGGTGCTGGTAGTAGAGGTCGACGTGGTCGGTGCCCAGGCGCTGGAGCGAGCCCTCGATCGAGCTCCGCACGTGCTCGGGCGAGCCATCGAGTGGGCCGATCGTCGACAGGTCGCCCGGCTCGGTCGTGGGCTCGATCCGCCGGGCGAATTTCGTCGCGATCACGTACTCGTCGCGGTGACCCGTGATCGCGCGGCCAACCAGCGACTCGTTGGTCATCGGGCCATAGAGCTGAGCGGTGTCGAGAAAGTTGATCCCCAGTTCGAGCGCGCGCTGGATCGTGGCGACCGCCTCGCCCTCGTCGGATGAGCCGTAGAACGCCGACATGCCCATGCATCCAAGTCCGAGCGCTGATACCTCGAGCGAACCGAGCTTGCGTGTCTTCATCACTGCTCCAATCTTTCGGCTTGCGTGACTCATGCCCTGCCGTGGCAACGGCACCCCTCACGGTAGCCACCTCGGGGCGGCTGCTCAGGCTGCGACTCGTGCGCGCAGGCTCTTGCGGTCGATCTTGCCCACCGGCGTCAGCGGCAGGATGTCGAGGACGTGCAGCTCCCGCGGGTACTTGTACCCGCCCATGCGCTGGCGCGCCCAGTCGATCAGCTCGTCTGAGGTCACCTCGGCATCGGGGCGCAGGGCCACAAAGGCGACGACCTCCTCGCCGTTCACCGGGTCGGGCTTTCCCACCACACCGGCCATCTGCACATCGGGATGTTCCACCAGCGCGTCCTCGACATCGCGCGGATACACGTTGAAACCGCCCCGGATGATCAGGTCCTTCTTGCGATCAACTATGAACAGGTACCCGTGGTCGTCGAGGTAGCCGATGTCGCCCGTGTACAGCCAGCCGTCCCGTAGCGCCGCGGCCGTCGTCTTCGGCGAGCGCCAGTAGCCGCGCATCACGCCGGGCGAGCGGCTGCAGACCTCGCCCGGCTCTCCCGCCGGCAGCGGCCTTCCCTCGTCGTCGCGGATCACGATCTCGGTTCCCGGGACCGGGAGACCGACCGACCCGGGCTTTTCGCGCCCGGCCGGATTCGTGGTCAGCAGCGCAGCTGTCTCGGTGAGCCCGTAGCCCTGGCGGATCGACACCGAGGGCACTCGCCGGCGAAATTCCTGCTCGACGTCCGAGGCCAGGGGCGACCCACCCGAACCGACGTAGCGAAGCGACGACAGGTCGTACTCCTCCAGCGGCTCGGCGAGCAATAGGTGGAGCATCGAGGGCACGACCGCGGCCAGCTGTAGGCGGTGCTCCTGGATCAGCTCGAGGAATTGCGCCGGGGCGAACCACCGCAGCATCACGGTGACCGGGCGCTCGGTGGAGTGCAGCGCGGCCAGCGTGACCAAAAGTCCGTAGGCATGGGACATCGGGAGCGTCATGAGCCCGCGATTGACGCCCTCGACATGAGCCGATTCGTGCGCCGAGCGCCCGGTGAAGTGCAGGTTTGCGTGCGACAGCATCACCCCCTTGGAGCGTCCGGTCGTCCCGCCCGTATACAGCAGTGCGGCCAGGTCGTCATCGTCGCGTCCGACGATCCCGCCCGGCTCGGCCTCCTCGAACGTGGCCAGCGCGACGACATCGTCGGACGCCTCGGTGCTGATCACGGCACGGACGCAATCCAGCCCGGCCACCGCCTGCCTGACCTTGTCGACGAACTCGGGCGTGGTGATCACCGCGCATGCCTCGGAGTCGGCGACCAGGTGGCGAAGATCGTCCGGGGCGAGCAGGAACATCGCTGGGGTCACCACCCCGCCGGCCCGCCAGATGGCGTTGTAGACGACGGAGACCTCGGGGCAGTTGGCCATCGACACGACGACCCGGTCTCCCGGCCCTACGCCCAGCTCGATCAGGCCCGTGGCCAGCCGCTGCGAACGCTCGAACAGCTCGCCCGAGCTGTACCAACGATCCTCGAACCACAGGCGCGGGTAATCGCCCGCGCGGTGTGCCGACTCGTCGGCCAGCCATGCCAGATGGAGCCCACCCACGCGCCGAACAATAGCCGTCAGCGGCGGGCAGCCAGCACGGCGAAGCGGTGATCCTTGAACAGGCAATCGACCTCGCGAAAGCCGGCTTCACGCAGCCACGCGAGCTGGATCTCAACGTCGGCGCAGCGATCGAGCTCCATCCGCTCGAGCGCTCCGAACCATTCCGCATCATCCGTACCGGCGCGGCGCGCCCCCCGCTCTTGCCAGGTCGCGTACAGCCGCTCGAAGAAGGGCATTGGTCCGGCGACCTGATCGGCGTTGACAAACACCCCATCCGGAGTCAGGCCCGCGCGCACCCGTGCAAACAGCACCCGCTTGTCCGCGTCGTCGAGGTGATGGATGGCGAGCGCCGAGGCGATGCAGTCCCACGGGCCGCTGGGAAGCGGGTCGAGTAGGTCGGCCTCGAGATAGCTGATCCCCCGGTCCCCGAGCCGGCCGCGCGCGCGTTGGAGCATCTGCGCCGCGATGTCGAGGAGGGTCAGTTCGGCCGTGGGGTAGGCGGCGCGGAGGCGAGCCGACAGCATCCCGGTGCCCGCCCCGAGGTCGAGGATCCGCTCCGGCGCTCCGGCTCCCAACCCGGCTGCAGCCACCGCCGTCTCGTAGAGCGGTCAAAACAGGGCAGCAGGCGGCGACGCGGGGCGTCATAGCTCTCCGCGTGGGCGTTGAAGATGGTGGCGGCCGCGTCTGTGTGCGTCATAACGTACTTATGTACGTTATCACGTCGCGAGCCGGCCATGCGCGAGGGCCAGCGCGGCCCGCGCATCGCTCGTAAGCTGGGCGACGATCTCGCCCGCTGGCAGGACCTGCGCCAGCCCGTGAGCCTCGCCCGCCCACAGGTTGATCAGCTCGGGATCGCCCTGTTCCCGGGCCCGCGCCCGGATCGGGGCGGTGACGTAGTGCAGCTCGGGGTAGGCAACCGGCGCCGCGCTGCCGTGCTGGTCCATGAACTCGTTGCGGATCCCGCGCGCCTGACGGCCGGTGAACGCGCGCGTCACCGCGGTTGCCCGATCGGCCTGGAGCGCGGCCCGGTGCGCGGCGGCCGTGCCCGCCTCGGGCGCGAGCAGGAACGCGCTGCCGAGCTGCCCGGCCCGGGCGCCGGCGCACAGGACGGCCGCCAGCGCCTCGCCGGTGGCGAGCCCGCCCGAGGCAACGAGCGGCACCGGCACCGCCGCCCGGGTCAGCTGGAGCAGCGCCAGCAGTCCGTACGCCGGCGCGTCCTCGGTGTCCACGAACGTTCCCCGGTGGCCGCCGGCCTCCGCCCCCTGGGTGACGAGCACGTCCGCGCCGGCCTCCACGGCCTGGCGAGCCTCGTCCGGGCTGGTGGTGGTCACCCAGACCTCCGATCCCACGGCCTGGAGGGACTCGATGACCTCCGCCGGCGGGCAGCCGAACGTGAACGACACGACATCGACCGGGGCGTCGCGGAGCAGCGCGAGCTTGGCGCCCCAATCGTCGTCGCTGTAATGAGGCTCGCCGAGCTCGTGCCGATCGCGCGTCGCCCACCCGCGCAACCGATCCAGGTACTTCTCGTACTCGGCCTCGTCGCTCGGGCCCGACCCCGGGGTGAACAGGTTGACTCCAAGGCGACCCGCGGTCAGCTCGCGGGCGGCGCTCACCCGCGCCGCCGTGGCGTCGGCGGACAGGTACCCCGAGGCCAGGAAGCCCAGCCCGCCGGCGTTGGTCACGGCCGCCGCCAACTCGGGTGTCGACGGCCCGCCGGCCAGCGGAGCCAGAACGACAGGGGCGGCAAGTTCGTCGAGGATCACTTTTCACAGCTCCCGTTCGTAGTAGTAGTTGACGGGACCGTCGGGGCGTCCCTCGCGGTTGCTGAACCCCAGGCTCTCGTACAGCGCGCGCGCCGCGACGTCGTGTTCGCCCGTGCCCAGATCCATGTAGGTCGCACCGCGAGCCCGCGCGTGGTCGATCACGGCCTCCATCAGCGCCCTCCCCAGCCCCCGCCCGCGCCTGTTCGGGACCACGTACAGCTCGGCCAGGTAGCACTCGGGTGCCGCATCCCAGATCGCCTCCCGGAAGCGGAGGACAGCCACGCCGTCGGGCCCCGGTCCGATCAGCAGGACCGCCGTGTCGCCACCGTCGATCAGGTCGGTGATACGCCACGCCAGCCAACTCGGCTCGGGCGCCGGCTCGTCGAACTCGCGGTTGAAGTCGTGCAACAGCTGCCCGACCGCGGGCGCGTCGGCCTCGGTGGCGATACGGACATCGGCCATGCCCTCAAGCTACCGATGAGCCTCGGCGGCGCCATCGGACACCCCCGCAGCACCGGCGGGACCTACGCGCACTTCCGGACGTACCGGCAGGCCACGACTCTCGGCTGCTCCACCGGATGGCCGGCCACGATTGACCACGCCAGCCGGATCAGCTGGGCGTGGGTCCACGCCAGCGGCGTGGCGGAAAACGTCGCGTGCCCGGCGGGGAAGCCCGGCGACCCCGACGGCGGGTTCTGGTCCCACACCTGCTCGGGCAGCATGCCGCCATCATTGGCGGTCGAAGCCATCGCGGCCAGCTGGGCGGCGGCGCTGTGGCCGTCGGCGAGCTCGTACTCGCCCCGCTCGCCGGCAAAGATCGGCCACAGGCGCCCGATCGTCGTCTGGCTGCCGGGTGGGAAGCCGACATTCCACGGATCGCCGTTGCCTTGCTCGCCGTAGCCATCGCCGGTGTAGCGGTGCCAGAAGGTGCCCGTGGGGGTCGAGTCGGACAGGTGGGCGTCGACGACGCTGACCGTGTGCAGAATGTTGGGGTCGCTCGGCGCCTTGACACCAAGCCGCACCATCTCGAGGAAGCTCGGATCGACCACGGCCCGCTGATCGATCGACGACGGTCCGCTGTCGCCTACGTCGTAGGTAGTGCCGGCGTTGGGATTGCCGTCCTTGGTCAGGCGCAGGTAGTAGGAACCGCCGTACGGGCCATTGGTCGTGAGCGTCCACTGGTTGATCTTGGCCTGCCAGTCATCCGCGGTCTGGAGATACTTGGTCGCCGAGGCGGTATCGTCGTTGCGCCGCGCGCTCTGGGCGGCACACACCAGGCCGGCGATCTCGGCCGCGATCGTGGCCGGCGAGTAACCCGCCTGGTTCTCCCACCGCTCCTGGGGTGTGTAGGGGGCCGTGTGTCCCATGTCGTCGTGCCAGCCCACGATGAAGTCGGCCGCGCGCTTGACGTGGGCCCATGTCGCGGCGTTCGTGACGCCGAGCTGCCAGGCCAGGAGGATCGGGTCGGCCACCTCGTCGAGCTGGAGGTTGGTCAGCACCGGCTTGCCGGTGACGTCGGAGTTCTGCGGGAACGACCCGTTGGCCTCCTGCTGACGGAAGAACAGGAAGTGCAGCGCGCGCCGAGCCCCCGCCAGGTCGCCGTCGGCCTTGAGCGCGGTGACAATCTCATACAGATCGCGTGCCCACACGAGGTGATACGGACCCGTGGGCTGCTGGAGCCCGGTGCCCCACGCCCACGGCATGGTGGGCGACGCGACGTAGGCGCCCCGGTAGGTCTTGTCCTCGCTGGCCGCCAGCACCATCGCGGAGCTGAGATAGGCGCGACGCTCGGCCGCTGTGGTGAGACTGCTCGGAGGCTTGCGCAGCGAGGCGAGGTATTGGTGCCAGCCGGTGGCGTAGCGGCCAGTCAGCGACGGCCAGCCCGTGGCCAGCGTCCCGTTTGCCGCGGCCAGCGCGGCGCGACGGCTGGCTCCGAACCCCAGCGCCAGTCGCAGGTTCTGATGCCGGCCGGTGCCAGTCAGCGATGTCCGCCCGGGTGAGGTGACGACGGCACTGCTCATCGATCCGTCGCTGGTCACCAGCCGCCGCCGGTGCAGCGTCCGCTGTCGTGAGCGCCGTCGTTCGACAGCGCTGGATCGGCGAGTACATACAGCTGGTAGGGACGACCCGGGAGCGACTGGAAGTGCACGTTCATGGTCACCGTCGAGCGCTTCGGATCGGTCACATAGGTCTTGGTCAGCCGCCAGCGATGATGCTTCTCGGTGTTGATCTGTTGGTAGGTGAGGCTGCGCGGGTCGAGCCGCACGGTCCGCTGCGTTGTCGAATCACGTTCTTGCTCGGCGAAGCTGTGCCCGTCGCTGACGACGAACTGCAGGTCGCGGGAGCTCGGTGTGTCGAGCCGCGGGTAGTAGACCTCGCTCAGCTCGCCGCCCTCGAGCGTGAACCACACCTTGCTGGCCCGCGTGGTCGACGTGCCGAACCCGTGCTTGTCGGCGGGCAGCCAGTCCGGCTTCTGTCCCGGAGCGCCGGGAGCGACCCCGCCGCCGGCCCCCCGGCTCCGGTGGCGAGAAGGCCCAGTACCAGCAACAGCAGCAACGGCAACGTGCGACGTACTCCCATTCCGCCAAGGTTCTGCCCAGCGCGATCGGTTTCAAACTAACGGCACGCACGCTCACGCCCGGGTCGCCCCGGCGGTGGGTCGCCAGCGGCCTACCCGAGGTGGTCCGGGATCGGCTGGATGTCCTCGTGGCGCCCGACGACCGCGACGGTGCGGTCATACGACGCGCGCAGCTCGCTGGCATCGGCGTGATCGGTGCGCCAGGCGAGTCCGGCCGGCAGCACCACGAAGTCCGGGTGACGGACCCAGATCGGGACATAGTGGACGAAGCTCACGCGCGCGCCGTGGCTGTCGACGGTGATCGTCAGCAAGGCAATCAGGCCGTCCTGCGAGGCCGCGGGGCAGCAGGCGATGGTCTGGTTGGAGATCAGGTTCCCCTCGCCGAACACCACGAGCTTGCCGTTGATCCGGCGAATCGGCTGGACCACGTGGACATGCTGTCCGACGATTGCTGTGATGTCCGGCGAAGCGGTCAACCGCCTGGCCAGATCCATCTGGAAGCTGTTCGGCTGAGTGACGTTTTCATCGCCCCAGTGGAGGTTCACGATCACCACCTTGGCGCCGGCACGGCGCGCCCGACGTGCGTCGGCCAGGATCTGCCCGGCACCGGCGCGATTGACCGACCACGGGTGGGGTGAGGGAATCCCGTTGGTGATGTCCGTGTAGGACATGAAGGCCACACGAACCCCCTTGATCGTCATGATCAGCGGGGTCCGCTGCGCTGTCGCGGAGGCAAACTCGCCGGTGTTCAGAACACCGGCGTGATCAAGCGCACGAACCGTGTCGTCAATTCCTCGCTGTCCCTGATCGAGCGAGTGTGTCGCCGCCGTCGAGCACGCCTTGAACCCGGTCTGGTGAATCGCCCGGGCCAGCTCGGGCGGCGTGTTGAACGTCGGGTAGCCGGTCGGCGGCGACGGGGTCATCGGCGTCTCGACGTGACACAGCGGCAGCTCAGCGCGCTCGATGATCGGTTTGATCTGCGCCAGCTCGGGCGCGAAGTTGTAGCGATGGCCGCCGCCATCGACGAGCGCCTGCTCCCAGACCGGCGAATGGATGAGCAGGTCTCCGCTGGCCTCGACGACGATGTGAACCGGGCGCATCTTGTGATGGTGCGCCACCTGAGCGGCGCGCGGTTGCAGGCTCGACCCACCCCCGGAGCCCAGCGACACCACCGCGGCGGCGGCGACCACGACCCCGACCACGCCGACGAGCAGAAGGCCGCGCCGACGCCGACGCCGGCGAAGCTCGCGTGCCTGCGCCCGCCGGCGCCGGAGTTCCTCCGCCGACAGCGGCCGGTGCTCGGGTGTGGGCCCACCGAGGCTCACGGCGGTGATCGTAACCGGCACGCCGCCTGACTGCGAAAGCCTCCGAGAGGAGTCGAACCTCTGCACCCGAGTTGGTGGCCCGGTGCTCTTCCGCTGAGCTACGGAGGCAGATGAAGGACGCGGAGGTCCTTCGGGTTAGCGCGATTGCCGACATCACTGGATTACCGGGGCCAGCGCGCGGACACATAGGGGTCAAAGTCGCCACGGCCACGGCGCCTCGCTTCACGCTTCTCGCTCGCGAGCCGGTGCCTCACTTCGAGCCGCTCGGCCTGTTTGCGGCGCATTGATTGCCTCAGCTGGCTGACCCATGACTTCCAGCCTCGGCGTGAGAAGGTCGGCGAGTAGGCAGTGCTCGCCGCCTGGGTGTCTCCACGCATGGGAGATCCTCCTTCGACGGATCGATGGTTGTAACTACGGACAGATTGGAAATTTGGGCCCCTCGGGGACTTCCCCGCGTCACAACAATGCACAGCTGAATGTCACCTACATGGGTAGGAAATTCTGCTCCCTGCTGGACTGTGCGGGTGTGACAATTTGCGTCTTAGCTTGAGCTGGCTATCACCTCCATGTTGTGAATTTGGGCACAAAAAAAGGCGACCCGTTGGGTCGCCCTCGCGTTGGTCGCTTTGCGTTCAGGAACTAACGCAAATACCTCCCAGCGAGGGCAAAGTCGTTGCCAGACGTGCGGACGATATGGCGGCACGCCATGACAGACGCGAGCTTCGTAGCTGCGGTGGGGAAGTATGTCGTCGCGATGGTCAGCATGGCATTTGTCCTCCTGGTAGCGACCAGGGTAACTCAGCGGCCGGACAATTGCAAGAGCAAAATGGTGATAAGTGTCACTCGGCCGACATTCAGCCGACCTCGAGGCGAGCGAGCGTTGAGAACGTGCACCAATAGAGGTCGCGCGCGAATCCGGGAGCCGGGAACAGGACCGACTGGAACATGCTCGGCACGCGGCCACGCGCGCGCTCTGCTCCGGTCTCGATGTCGACGATCACGACATCGTCTCCCGAGCCGCGGGCCAGTGCCCGGCGCACCAGTGCCGAGCGAGCCGGCCCTGACCAGCGACGGGCGATCGCTCGCGCCGGTCCGCTGGCGGCGATCGCCGGCCCGCTGAAGTCGTGCAGGACGAGCTCGCCGGTCTCGGGAAACTCGATCATGTGGGCCGCGTGCTGGAGCTCGCGCCGCCACAATGGCTCGAGCCTGTCGCCAAACCGAAACGCCGACACGATCCCATTTGCCGAGTCGTAGCCGATGGCGATCCGCCGCCCCGCGTCGTACAGGGGTGGGTCCGTCACCGCGCCCCGCGGCATTCCACACACGTCGACGATCTCCCGGTCGCTCGCGTCCTCGAGGCTGATGCGGTGCAGGCGCACCGGCCCCGACGCGCGCCCGGCGTGGCGCATGGTCGTCGTGTAGTCATGAGCGCCGTTGTCGAGGAACCACAGCTGGCCGCCGGCGATCACCGGATCCCATCCGTAGCTGTGGCGGGGGCCTCCGTGGTAGCGGACCTGCCACCCCTCGTCGCGCTGCAGCTGCGCTCCGTCCCAGCGGTAGCGCCACACGGTCCTCGCCCCGACCACATAGAGCATGTCTCCATCGGCACTCAGCCGCGCGATCGCCGTTTCGGGGACAGGCACCTCCCGGCACCGAGGCACCAGGGTGTCCGGATCGAGCAACGTCAACGCGGCGGGGACCCGGAGCTCGAGGTCGAGGTCCTTCATCGCCAGCGTCCCGTCCCCCAGCACGACGAACGAGTTGTACGGCCGGGGCTGGGGCAGCTGCCGCGTGGCCAGCAACTCGAGCCGGCTCGAGAGGCGATGGCAGTAGCGCCCGTGGACGACGTGTAGCGAGCCGTTGGCGTGCGCGGCCAGGCCGCCCGGCCAGAACGGCCCGCCCGGCAGCTCGGGTGAGCGCGCGAGTACCGCGAGCGTCCGCGGGTCGATCCGCTCGACCCACGAGCAGCTCGGGTGAAGCAGCGGCCGGCGAGCCATCGTGTGGCGCAAGACGAACGCCTCGCCGGGAGCGCGCAGGACGACCATCGTGGTGGCGAACGCATCGCGCACGGCGGCCAGGCGAAGGGTCTGGCCCGGCGCGACCCTGAGCCCGCCCAGCCCAGCGGGCGCCTGCTGGCGCAGCGGGCCACCGTCCTCAGCAGGCCACGGACTGGGCCACAGCGCGGCGTCGGTCAAACGGGGAACGGCTGGCAGGCGATCAGCCGCGAGTCGGCCAGCGCCGCGGCCCGATGAGCGTGGATGGCCAGATAATCCGGGTCGCTGGTCATGCGCAGAAACGCGCGGCGAGAGGGGTATTCGGCCACCAGCACCATGTCCCACTCGCCGTCGAAGGGGCCGATCACCGACTCGCTGGCGGCCATCGCCAGGACCAGACGCCCGCCGGCGCGCTCCAGAAACGGAGCCACCGCGGCGCCGTACCTTGCGTACGCCTCGGCCCCGCTGATGCCGTCCCCGGCATCGACGCCGTCCGCGCGTTCCTTGAAGCGCAGCAGGTTCAGCATCAGCACCGGGCTGTCGTCATCGGATTCGGCCAGGCGGTCGAATTGCTCGGGCGTTGGCTCGATGCTCGCCGCTCTCATCCTCGCCTGCGTGGGTGGGTGGACAGGATCACCGCCGGTCGCGGCGACTGCTTGAAGTTGAAGTCCCGGCGCAGGTCACCCAGGCCCGGGGCGTTCTCCCGCACGTCGGGCCGCGGGTCCCAGCGTCCGTCGGTCTTCGGGTTGAGGCGTCGTCCGCTCAGAAAGTCGTCCTCGATGAACTTGGCGAAGGCGTCGAAGCTCAGCTGCTGGTGGTCGATGAAGTGGCGCCTGGCGTAGGGGCTGATGACGAGGCCGGGAACCCGGAAGCCGTAGCCGTTGGCATCGATCTTCGGCGGACGCACGTTGTCGTAGAACCCTCCCCAGTCGTCCCAGGCCAGGAAGATCGCGGTGCTCTTCCACGCCCGGCTGCGTCCAATCGCGTTGATCAGCCCTGTGACGTATGCCTGGCCCTTGCGGATCGAGGAGGTCGGGTGTTCGCTGACGATCCCGCTGGGGATCACCCAGGAGACCTGCGGGAGGCGGTTCTTGCGCAGCGCGGTGAAGAACGAGCTCGTGTCGCGGACGTTGCCGAGCTGGTGATCCTGACGGACCGTGTCGAAGCTGGGGAGCGGGTTCCAGATTCCGGGCGTGCGCGGGCTCTGATCCTGGTAGGTGCAGAACATCTGCGCGGCCTCGCAGTCGGGCTCGGGACCCTTCTTGATGTAGTAGCCCCAGCTAACGTGGTGGTGGTAGAAGAGGTAGGTCAGGTCCGTCCACGCGTAGTCCGGAGGGCTGCTGTCGTGCGGCGGTCCGATGTCGGTCGGCAGTCCCGGCACCTCGATGTTGGAGGAGCAGCTCGACGCTTCGCCGGGATGAACGCACATGGCCGACCACTCCGACACCAGGTACAGGTGGGCGGGCAGGCTCCAGGACGCGTTGGACTCGAACATGTGGTCCTGGAGCACGAAATCCTTCGCGTAGGCCCAGTAGTTGGGGATCTCGCGCTGATCGTGGTAGCCCATCATGTCGGGCGGCAGGTTGGGGATGCAGTCCTTGGGATCGAGCGCGTTGGTGCAGCTCTCGCGAGCGCGGATGAAGCCGTCCATCTTGCCGTGGTCGTAGTCGGTGTCGAAGGCGATCGCATCGTGCGGGCCGCCGTAGTCGACGTCGTGCGAGTCGTGATACGGGCGCATGCACCGGTGGCGCAGCGGGTCGGGCACACACACGCTTGGTTTGCCCCGGTGCATCGGGATTCCGTCGGCCCCGGGGAAGGTCCCGAAGTAATTGTCGAACGACCGGTTCTCCTGCATGATCACCACGACGTGGCGGATCTTGTGGATGCCGCTCGCCGCCTGCGCGGTCGACGCTCCTGCCCCGAGCGCGACGAGCGCCGCGACGACCATCATGCGGAGCGCCCTCACGACGCGTGCACGACGGCCGATGTCGCCAGCACCTTCCCGCGCGAGTTCAGCGCGCGCACGGCAAACCGGGTGGCCGAGCTGCGCACCGCCACGCGGGTCTCAAAGCTCCGGCTCGCGGCCGATCCCACGGGCTTTGGCGGTCGGCTGCCGCTGGCCGCGAGCACCTGCCAGCGAGCCACTGTGGTGGCGCCGTTCCAGCTCGCGTACACCGCGACATGCCCCCCCGTAGCCAGCTTCGCGACGGCCTTCGGACGGGTGGTCGGAGTGGCGCTCCACGGGAAGGTGAACTCCCGGTAGGAGCCATCGTCGGTGGGCAGACGGGCGTCGAACAGCAGCGCGCCCGACGGTGAGAATTCAGAGAAGAACGGCGTTGAGCCAAAGCCGACGAACAGATTGCCTCCGGGGAGGGTCTGGAAGCTGCCCTCGCTGTTGGCTACCGGGCCGCCGGCCGGCCGGCGATATTGGCGGGCGACCCTGGCCGTGTGGTGACGTAGATCGAGGGCGAGGATCAGACCGCGGGACGAGGA
Organism: uncultured Solirubrobacterales bacterium; assembly: GCA_963749545.1. Classification (GTDB taxonomy): domain Bacteria; phylum Actinomycetota; class Thermoleophilia; order Solirubrobacterales; family Solirubrobacteraceae; genus Palsa-465. Next base: position 286,235 of record CAVVNG010000018.1, on the reverse strand, counting down.
CGCCTTGATGGGCGGCCCGGCCTCGTCGTCGAACAGGCTGACCCGATTGCCCGGGAGCATCGAGGCGTCGTGCTGGAAGAAGAAGCGTGAGCCGGCCTGCATTCGAAAGCTCGACGCCTTGCCTCCGAGCGTCCAGATGATCCGACCCGTGGTGCGGTCGATCTCATAGATCGCCGAGGTGTCGCGGGCCGACACGAGCAGCCGGTTGTGTGCCAGCGGCTCGATCGAGTTCATGTGGTAGGCGTCGAAATAGGCGCTCGTGGCAGCGGTGGCGTACGAGTCGGCCAGCGGGATGTGGCCCAGCGCGTGCCACTCCCAGGTGACCAGGCCGGTGCGGATGTCGACGGCCTGGAGGATCGAGTCGAGCACCGGCGAGCGCTTGCCCGGCGCCGTTCCCGGGAGGTGGATCATCACGAGCGAATTCACGGTGAACAGGGCGTCGCCGGATCGCGTGAGTCGGAACTCGTGCAGGTCCGCCTGATAGCCGTTGCCCACATGCACGATCTTCAGCGTGTGGTACCGGGTGTTGGCGATGACTCCCTCGCCCAGACCGAAGGCAGCGATCGTGACCTGGCCCTGCCACCAGGTCAGCACCTTGCGACCCTTGTATCGCTGCAGCCTGAGGTTGGTGGCCACCGTCGGCGGCGGGAGCTGGCGGAACCACACCAGCCGGCCGTGCCCGTCGATGATCATGGGGCCGCCGGGGCCGACCGGGTTGATCGTCAGCGAGTTGTTGCTCTCCGGATGGATCTCGGCGAGGGCAGCGGCGTCAGAAAGACATCGCCGGCGAGCGATCCTTTGCGAACGGAGATCCGAGGCGGCAGCAGCTGCGGCTCGGTGACGAAATGGTCGAGCTTGGACGGCTGGAGCTTCGGGATGTTGAGCACCGGCGGGACGGCGGCCAGGTTCGCCACCGTGAAGGAGAACCTTCGGGAGGCCCGGTGGGCAAAGCGAACCACCACCGAGACGTGCTCGCCACCCTCGAGCGGCCGGCTGAGGACGAAGCTCGCCCCTCGCCGGCCGCTGTAGGGATGGAACGCGCCCCGATGAAGTCCGCTGCTCGAGCCTTCCACGCGTACAGACCGAAGCTGGCCAGGCGGGATGCCGAGGATGCTGATCTGGGTGGTCGGAGATGCGTCGGGGGTTCCGGGAGCGGGGCTGATCGCCACCGGCCCCTCCGCCACCGGGCCCGAATGGTGTCCGCCCGAGGCCGCCAGGGCCCTGGAAGCGGGCAACAGCATCGCCGACATAGCCGCGAGCACCCCGATCAGCCTCGGTGACACCCTGTCTGACTGCACGACACCGTTATATACACAGCTAGTGACGCATTGTCAAACAAACCGTCACCCGATCGCTATGATCCACAGCCGTGAGCTCTGCAGCCCAGCGCGTCCGCCATCGAGAGCAGCGCGAGAGCACGCGTCGGGAAATCATGGCCGCGGCCGATCGAGTCCTGCGCGACAGCCCCTATCGCGAGCTGTCCGTGGAGAGCGTCATGGCCCAGACAGGGCTGACCCGGACGGCGTTCTACCGGCACTTCGACGACATCACCGATCTCGTCCTGCGCCTGTTCGCCGACGTCGGTCGTGAGCTCTACATAGTCGGGGAGCGCTGGGCTCGCTCCGCCGGCTCCGACTACCCAACCGCGGCCCTGGAGGGCCTGGCCGGCATCGTGGATTTCTTCGTCGAGCACGGACCGCTGGTGCGGGCGATCGCCGAGGCGGCGGCGACCGATGAGCAGATTGAGCGCGCCTACCGCGCTTCGATCGAGACGTTCATCAACATGACGGCTCAGGCTCTCGACCACCTGGTCGAGACCGGTCAGCTGCAGGTCTCCCACACCGACGCTCTGGCCCGCGCGCTGACGCTGATGAACGAGGCATTCCTGCTCGGGGAGTTCGGGCATGCGCCCGGTGGCGATCCCTGGGTGGCCCTGGAGACGCTCCAAACGATCTGGCTCCGGGTGGCGGGGCCGCAGGGCCACGACCCCGACGCCGCCCCGGAGACGCTCCAGACGATCTCGCTCCAGGTGGAGGCACCGAAGAATCAGCAGCCGCACCGCGAGGATCTCGGGTGAGGCTGCGACTGGCGGGACTCGTCGGACTGGCCGCCGTGCTCGGAGCACTGCATCTGCTGCCGGCCGCGAGCGCCCGCACCACCGGCGCCGCAACGCACGCCACCAGCAGCACCCAGTCCGCATACGACCGCGCACTGCAGCTCGGCATCAAGGCATACGTGTACGGGATTCCGCTGCTCGACACCAACCGGGTGTTTCGGACCAGCACGAGCGTGAACGTCCCCGATGGCGCCGGCGGCGGGCCGGTCAACCAGTTCTCAAACGTCCGGCGACTGGCCAAGCCTTCGGATAAGACGGTCGTGGCGCCCAACCACGACACGCTGTACTCGATGGCCTGGCTGAACCTGTCCCGGCAGCCGATCGTCGCGCACATGCCTGTGGTCAGGCACCGCTTCGTTGTCTTCGAGCTCGTCGACCCCTACACCAACAACTTCGCCGCCATTGGATCCGTCGGCTACCCGCCTGGAAACTACGCGATCGTCCCGCCCCGGTGGCGCGGTCGGCTGCCCCACGGTGTGCGGCGGATCAACTCGCCGTACACGCGCGTCTGGATCATCGGGCGCACGTACATCAAGGACCGCGCCGACACGCCGAACGTGGTGCGGATCCAGAACGAATACTCGCTCACGCCGCTCGACAAGTGGGGAACCGACTACAAGCGCAAGCGGCCCAAGCACATCGACCGCAAGTCCAAGCAATACACGATCCCCGGCACCCAGCCCGGGGAGAATCCGCTCGCCTTCTTCGATGCGCTCGGCGACCAGTTGAAGAAGTTCCCGCCGCCGAGCGCCGACCGGCCGCTGCTGCGGCAGCTGGCCAAGTTCGGCATCGGACCCGGGATGCACCCGAGCGCCGACGGCAAGCTCGATGCGGCGACCCGGCGAGGGCTCCGCGACTCCGTGGCCGCAGGGGCCAAGCAGGTCATGGCCGATGTCCAGACCACGTTCCTGACCGACGCTCCCAAGGACAACGGCTGGCTGGTGGCGCGCACGGGGAGATACGGCACCGATTACAAGACTCGCGCGCTGGTCGACTACACCGGGCTCGGCGCGCCCGTCTCCAAGCTGGCCATCTATCCGTTCACGGTCACCGACCGAAACCTTCAGCCGTTGACCGGCGCGAACCGTTATGTGGCTCACTTCTCGGCCGCCGACCTACCGTTCCCGGTCAAGGCGTTCTGGTCGATGACCTTGTACGACTCACACGGCTTCCTGGTCCCCAATTCGGCGCACGTTTACCTGATCAACAATCGCTCCCGCGTGCACTACAACGCCGACGGCTCGCTCGACATCTACATCCAGCATGCGCGGCCGAGCTCGGCCCTGGCGCGCCGCAACTGGCTGCCCGCCCCGGCCGGCCGCGCGTTCCGCTTGATCATGCGCCTGTACAAGCCCGTGGACGTCGCGGGAATCCTCAGCGGGCGAAGCTGGCAGCCGCCCACGGTCCTGCCCTGCCTGGCCGGCAATCGCACCGCCGACGGCGTGCGCTGCGCCGGTTGAGAGACAGACCCTCCGCGCTGATATAGCCGCACCGTTAGGTCGGGCCCGGCGGCCGCCGGGTTGGTGTGGACGAACGTACTAATCGGGTCACGGCGACCTTTCGCGCGCGCGCCCCAGCGCCGATCCGACTAGCAGAACGATCACTCCGCCGGCAGGCCGGCGCTCCACTCGGCTTCTCAGAGCGACGACGACGATGCGGTGCGCCGTGAGTCTGCGGCAACGGACACACATGCGAAAGATCACCTGCATTCTGGCCCTCTTTGCCGCCTACGTACTGACCAGCAGCCCCGCCCTCGCTGCCACCCATGTACCCGGGCGCGTCAGCTTCAGCCAGTCCTCATACTGGGCTCACGAGAACCAGGGCTTCGTGAACATCACGATTCGCCGCACAAACCCGCGGGTTGACGAGTGGATCCGTTACGGCGTCCGCCAGGCCTCCGCCCTCAACGGCAAGGACTTCGACGCCATCCCCAATAGCCTGGCCCACTTCGCCCCCGGTCAGAGCACATACACCTTCAAGGTCCACATCTACGACCGCGGAATCGTGGGGCCGAAGCTGCGCGCCGTGGCCTACATGTACGGCTCGTACCCGCAGAGGATGGTCGCCCCGCACCAGGACAACATCTACCCCCACCTCGTCCTCTATCTCGACGGTGGCGCCGCTGATGCAGCGCCATGGCGCGCGGAGGCCAGAATGCTGAACAAGGCCGGCGTCCACGACGCGCAGGGGTTCTTCCTCAATGCCACCCACTTCGACTGGACCACCAAGGAGCTCTACTACGGCCAGCGCATCGCGCGTGCCCTCGGCGGAGTGCACTTCGTCATCAACACCGGCGAGAACGGACGCGGGCCGCTGATCCCGCCGAACCCCTCGCAGCAGGGCAACGAGGTCCTGTGCAATCCCCCGGGCCGAGGCCTGGGACCGCTGACCGTCGACACCGGGTACAAGTGGGCCGACGGCTTCCTGTGGTTCTCCAACCCCGGTGGCTCGGGAGGTCCACGCCGCCCCGGCGCGCCGGCGACCGCGCACTACTGGCCGGCCTACGCCGTCATGCTCGTCCGCAACGCGGTGTACAGGGTGACCGGCCCCTCGTACCCGCTGGTTCATGACCCCGGCTCGAGCGACACAGCGCCTACACTCCCCGGCAATGGGGCGAACCCGGTGCAGCCGTTGCATCTTTCGATGCAGTAGCCGCGCTCGAGGTTCGGCGAGGGCGTGATCGCCGCCTGCGCGACGCACGTTCCCGTACCGCGCATCCCCGCGCATGTGATCGTCGTGCGTGATGGGCGGCGGCTGCACCCGCCCCGACACGGCAGGCCTTTCCTCGAGCGCGGCGATCAGATCCGAGTCTCCGCTCCGGGACGGCTCGCCTTCTCGTACGCCGGCAATCGCTATCGCGTCCCGCATGCGCGGCTGGCGCTGGAGTGCCGCCGGGTCTTGCTCAACGCACGCCCGCGTCCACGCAAGGTCGCGGTCCTGACCGTCGCCCTCGAGTCGGGTCGCGTCCAGGTGCGCTCGGGCCCGCATCCACGGCGGGCGCTCGTGCTCAGCCCGGAGATGCTGGCCACAGCCACGCAGCCAGGCACACACTTCATCGTCAGCCGCAATCCCACGGCGCGCTCCACCCACGCCTGGACGCTCGACCGGCTGATCGTGGCCGCGCGCGCCAGCGACCAGGCCCTGAGGATCAACTCGCGAGTCACCTACACGGCGATCTCGGGCCGGCACGGGTTGCGCCTCGACATCTGGCCGTTCGCCATCTCGCGCCTTCAGCGCCCGACCACTCGGGCCGACCATCTCGTACGCTTCTGGGCCGACGGGCGGCCGTGCTCGGTGGGCTGCACCGCCCCCGGGGCCCGCCCCGGCTGGCCGCTGCGGCCCTTCCATCGCCAGCACGCCATTCGGGCCGGGATCAACGAGCTGCGGCCGGCCAACTTCCACGTCGCCGTCGACATCGAGGCACACAATTTCGAGAGGGTGTACGCGCTCCAGTCCGGCTACGCCACCATCCGCTATCCCGGCACCGGCGACGTCAACGTCGACGTTGGGCGGTTTCTCTACTGGCACATAAACCCCACCGTCCACGACGGCCAGTACGTGGTCGCCTACCGGACCGTGATCGGCCGCGTTCTGTACGGCTTCGGGCACGTCGCACTGTCCGAGGGCACGACGTCCGACTATCTCAACCCCCTGCGGCCGGGCGGCAGCCTGCACCCGTACCACGACTCCGAGCCGCCGATCGTCGGCACCCCGCGCGTGTTCGCCGACGGCCGGGTGATCGTGGGCGCCTTCGACCCCCAGAGCTTCGTCCAGAAGGCGCACTACGAGACCCCCGTCCTGGCGCCGTCCTCGGTGGCCTGGCGGCTCTACAACGTCCACGGCCACGCCCTCACCGGGCTCGAGTGGGCGATGCGAGGCTCGCAGAACTACCCGCCCGGCCTGAGGCCCGTGATCTTCGCCCCCGGGGCGTCAAATCCTGGCTTCGAGTGCTTCTTCACCGAGGTCAGGTGCATCCCCAACTGGGTCTACTGGCTGGCCGGTGGACTTACCCCGGCGCTGCCGCTGGGGAGCCTCCACGCCGGCCGCTACCGCCTGACCGTGTATGCCTGGGATTGGGCGGGAAACACCTCGGCCCTGGACTACTGGATCAAGCTCCCCCTGGCCCACGCCGCCTCGCCCAGCTCCGAGCTCGGGCCGCTGGCGCCGAGGTTCGACTATCCGTAGCCGCCGCGCTGCTCGACCCAGCGATCGATCAGGAAGCGCGCGATCGAGACCGCGGGCGGCAGGCGCAGGGCGGGGCTGTCCGTGAGTCCCGCCTCACGCACCGCGTCGAGTTCGAACCACGCGACCTCCTCGAGCTCGCCGTCGCGCGCCACCGGCTCGCCGCCGTCCGACGCCGCCTCGAACCCGAGCATCAGCGAAGCCGGGAAGGGCCAGGGCTGCGAGCTCACGTAGGCCGGATCGCGGGCGACGATACCCGCTTCCTCCGCCACCTCACGGATCACGGCCTCCTCGGCCGACTCGCCCGGCGAGATGAATCCGGCCAGAACCGAGAAGCGCCCTGCCGGCCATTCCGCCCGGCGACCCATCAACAGCCGGCGCTCGTGCTCGACGGTCATGATCACCACCGGGTCCGTGCGGGGAAAGTGGTTGGCTCCGCAGCGCGGGCACCGGCGCGAGTATCCGCCCTCGACGATCTCGGACTCCGCGCCGCAGTTGGCGCAGAAGCGGTGGCGGCGGTGCCAGTTGAGCAATGCCGTGGCGTACGCCGCCAGACCGGCCTCGGCGTGCGCCAGCGTGGCGCCGGCGTCGCGCAGCGAGATCACCTCCGCGCCGTCCACGATTCGCGCACGCTCGCTGTCGGCGAGGGTCTCGAGGTCGAGGGCAAACACGCCATGACCATCGTCGAGGCCGAGCAGGATCGGCGCGGGCGGGCGGTCCGCGGAGCGAAGCAACTCGCCCCCGCGAACGACAACGCCGTCTGGACCGGCCAGAACCGACCGAGCGGCCGGATCCTCGAGCAGCCGCTCGAGCTCCTCGGGGTGCTTTCTCTGCTCGGTCGCGCGGTCAAGCACCATCCCCGTGAAGGGGCTCGCCGGGGGTGGTCGGTCGTCGCGCGCCATCGTTCCAGTCTAGGCTCGATGTATGCCAGAACTGCCCGAGGCCGAACGAGCCCGCCAGGCCCTGACCGGGGCGCTGGGCCGCCGGATCGCCCGTGTCAATGATCGCGACACCTACGTCTGCCGCCCCCACAGTCCGGGCGAGATCGCCGACGCGCTGGTCGGGCACGAGCTCGCGACAGCCAACCGGCGTGGGAAGTTCCTGTGGGTGGAGACCAACGACGGCCCGATCCTCGGCCTGCACCTCGGCATGGCGGGCTCGATCGTCGTCGATCCGGAGACCGCGTCGGGGTGGGATCGCTTCAGCGTGGACTTCGTCGACGGAGGACGGTTCGTGCTCAGAGACAAGCGCCGGCTGGGGCGGGCGGTGCTCAATCCCGATTTCAGTCATGTTGGGCCCGACGCAGCCGAGGTCGATCGCGAGACCTTTCGGCGCCTGATCGGGCGGGGCCGGGCACCAATCAAGGCTCGACTCCTCGATCAGGGCGCGATCTCGGGGATCGGCAACCTGCTCGCCGATCAGGCGCTGTGGCAGGCACGGATCGCCCCGGGCCGACCCGTGTCGGAGCTGGACCGCGAGGATCTCGATCGCCTGCGTCGTGAGCTGCGCGCCGCGGTCCGGTCGGCCATCCGCAAGGGTGGCGCGCACACGGGTGCGTTCATCGAGTCGCGCGGCCCGACGGGGACCTGCCCCCGCGACGGCGCCGTGCTCGAGCGGGGGACGATCGGGGGAAGAACTACCTACTGGTGCCCCGTGTGTCAGGTGTAGGCGATCCAGGTGCGGGCCGCGGTCGGACCGGGCGCGATCTGGCCGCCGGCGCCGGGCGGACCACTGCGCGCGCGGCGCGCTGGAGCGCGCGCATGGCCCGCGGACAGTACGTTCAGGCGACCGGGGGGGCCGCTCGCGCCCGCGTGATCCTGCTCTTCGGCGCCGTCCTCGCGCTCAATGGCGCCGACAACGCCACCGTGGGCGCGGTTGCACCGCAGCTCGAGCACGCCCTCCACATCGGCAATACCAAGGTCGGGCTGCTCAGCTCCGTCTCGCTGCTGGTCGGAGCCGTGTTCGTGCTCCCGGTCGGCATGTTCGTCGACCGTTTCAAGCGGATCCCGATCCTGTCGATCAGCATCGTCCTGTGGAGCATCGCCACGCTTCTCAGCGCTTTCTCGGCCAACTACTCACACCTGCTGCTGACTCGGCTCGCCCTCGGAGCGGTGACGGCGTCGGCCGGCCCGGCGATCGCCTCGCTGACCGGCGACTACTTCCCGGCCCGCGAACGCGGCCAGATCTACGCCTACATCCTCGGCGGCGAGATCGCCGGCACGGCGGTGGGCTTCATCATCAGCGGCTCGGTGGCCAGCCTGATCTCCTGGCGAGCCTCGTTCCTGCTGCTCTCGATCCCCGGCTTCTTCCTGGCCCGGGAACTGTGGCGGACGGTGCCCGAGCCGTTACGAGGCGGCCAGAGCCGGCTCGAGCCGGGCGTGGTCGATCTGGGTGAAGCGGTCGCCGCGTCACGGTCGCAGGCCGATGGCCCGGATGCCGAGAAGCCGGCCGACGACGAGGCGCCCCAGCCCGATGAGATCGCCCACGAGTGGGTCAGGCAGCGCGGGGTGAGTGCCGATCCCGACCTGGTGCTCAAGGAGGACCCGAACCAGATGGGCCTGACGCGCGCCATCACCTACACGCTGAAGGTCCCGACCAACCTGCTGCTGATCATCGGTTCCGCACTGGGCTACTTCTTCTTCTCCGGGCTTCAGACGTTCGCGCTGCTGTTCGTGCGGGGGCATTACCACGCCGGCCAGGCCACGGCCGAGCTCGTGCTGGCCATGCTGGTGCTCGGCGCTCTGATCGGGACGATCGTCGGCGGGCGGCTGACCGACGCACTGCTGCGTCGCGGGGTCCTCGAGGCGCGCATCTACGTGCCCGCGGTTTGCTACCTCGGTTCGGTCGTGCTCCTGCTGCCGGGCTTCATATCCACGTCCCTGACCCCCGCGCTGTGGTTCGACGTCGCCGGCGCCGCCCTGTTGTCGGCCGCCAACCCCGGCCTCGACGCGGCCCGACTCGACATCATGCCCTCGGGCCTGTGGGGTCGGGCCGAGAGCGCTCGCACGTTCCTGCGCTCGCTTGCCCAAGCGCTGGCCCCCCTGCTGTTCGGCGGCCTCTCCGAGCTGATCGCCGGCATCGCGCCCGCCCAGACCCCCGTCGGCACCCACGCCGGCGTGATCTCGCCCAGCGAGGCGCGGGGACTGGAGATTGCGTTCGTGCTGCTGCTCACCTCCCTGGCCGCGGCCGGCGTCGTCCTCCTTCGCGCCAGGGCCACGTACCCGCGCGACGTCGCCACCGCGGCGGCCTCGCAGGACGAGATGCGGGCGGCGACGGACGCGGCCGCGGGGGTGACCGGCGACGCCGCTCCGGGAACCGATGTCGCGCCGAGCGGGACAGGAGCCGTCGTCCCCGGTGGCGCGACTCCGGGCGAGCAGGACGACGACGCCGACGACGGCCCGACCATCGTCATGTAGTCGGTGGAACAATCGGGTCATGACTCAGAGCAACGTCGAACTGGCTCGGCGCGGCTATGAGGCCGTCCTCAATGGAGATCTCGACGTCATCGCCGACCTGCTCGATCCCGAGGTCAGGTGGCACGGCGGCAACCCTGCCGCCGCAGGCGCCTGCCACAACCGCGAGCAGGCCCTCGACGTCATGCGACAGGCCCGCCAGCGCGGCCCCCTCGGCGAGCTCATCGAACTCGTCGACGCCGGCGACAAGGTCGTGGTGTTCCTGCGCCCACCCTCCCTGGGCGGCGAGCCCCGCGACCCAGTGGCCAACCTCACCACCTTTCGCGACGGCAAGGTCGTCGAGATGGTCCATTACCCGAACCCCGCCGACGCGCTGGCCGTGGCCGGCGTGTCGGGTCGCATTTCGAACGGTGGCTGGGGAACCAGCTCAGCCGCGCCGAGGGCCGCCTCGAGCTCGAATGCGTAACGAGCCTTGAGGTGATAGCTCGACAGGTTCACGCCCACCCGCTTGGGGCTATTGAGTCCGCGCTCGTGCAGCACCTCCATCGTTCGCCCGACCTGGTCCTCGTGCGTCCACAGCGTGCGCACGTCGGCCACGTTGATCACGGGGCCCAGGAAGGCGTCGTGCTCGACCGGATCTCCGAGCTTGAGCGAGCCGGCGAAGCCGGCGATGCGCTGGCAGAATTCCTCATACACGGGTTCCAGCACGATGGCCCGCGAGCAGGCGCTGCACTTCTGGCCCGATAGCCCGAAGGCGGCCCGTGCCACGCCCTCCGCCGCCTTCTCGAGATCAGCGTTGGTGGTGATGATCGTCGGGTTCTTGCCCCCCATCTCGGTCAGGGCCGGCCGCGCATAGGGACCGTCGTGCATCCGGCGCGCGATCTCACGACCCACCTCGGCCGAACCGGTGAAGGCGATGCCATCGACCGCCGAGCCGACCAGCGCCTCGCCGACCGAGGGACCGCCGTGAATGACGTTGAACACGCCCGGCGGCACCTCGGCGGTGGCCAGCGCCTCGCCGACCAGCGCCGCGCTCCATGGCGCCTCCTCCGAGGGCTTGAGCACAACGGTGTTGCCGGCGACGAGCGCCGCCGAGGTCATGCCGATGGTCAGCGCGAAGGGAAAGTTGAACGACGAGAGCACCCCGAACACGCCGTAGGGCCGCAGCACGTCGGTGTTTCGCTCCGCTTCCACGAAGCTGTCAAGGGGCTGCTCGAAGCCCGCGTTGCGTTCCATCTCCCCGCAGTACTTCTCGATCAGGTCGATGCCCTCCTGGACCTCGGCGATCGACTCGACCCGCGTCTTGCCCGTCTCGAGGCTGATCACCGCCGCGATCTCAATGTGGCGGGCGCCGATCGCCTCCACCGCGGCCAGCAGCTTGCGGTTGCGCTCCTCGAACGGCGTGTGCCGCCACCCCTCTCGCGCCGCCTTTGCCGCCGCGACGGCGCGGTGCACCAGAGCGTCCGGCGCGGCATGGGCGCGGCTGGCGACCTCGTCGGTCTGAGCGGGGTTCTCGCGTTCGAACACCTCGCCTTCGACCGCCAGCTCGCCGTCGATGAGATGTGCCAGCGGCTCTGGGTTCCCCTCCCGTGCCGCCGTCAGATGTCCATCGAACTCGTCGTCCAGCTCGGCGCTCAACGAGCCGCTCGTGTAGGTGAGCCGCACGGTCATTTATGTCCCTTCTCCGCTGTGCCTCCGGACCACCCAGACGTGCGTCCGTCTTGACTTGCTAACGCTTGTTAGCGTAACTGGAGCCGTGGCAAAGTCAAGCGTGACCGGGCCACCTACCTACGCCAGCGCGTCAAGCAGCGCCACCGCGTCGTCATCGAGCGCCAGCGATGCCGCCGCCACGTTCTCCTCGAGATGAGCCACCGACGTCGTCCCGGGGATGGGCAGCAGCCGGGGCGAGCGCTGGAGCAGCCAGGCAGTGGCCACCTGGCTGGGCGAGGCGCCGCGTTCGGCGGCGATCCGAGACAGCGTGGGATTCGTTTGCGGCAACTCGCCGTTGGCCAGGGGGTACCAGGTGATGAACGTGAGCCCGTCGCGCTCGCAGACGGCCAGCAGCTCCTCGTGCTCGCGGTCGCCGACCGAGTAGTTGTTCTGAACGCTGACCACGTCGACCACGCTGCGCGCCACGGCGAGCTCCTCGCTCGTCACGTTCGACACGCCCACGTGCCTGATCTTCCCCTCCTCCTGCAGCTCCTTGAGCGCGCCCACGGACTCGAGCAGCGGCACCTCGGGATCCGGCGAGTGCAGCTGATAGAGCGGGAAGCAGTCCTGGCGCAACCGTTTGAGACTGGCCTCGCAGGCACGCTTGGGGTGCTTCGGGTCCCCGTTGCGTGGCCAGGGCGTGAACTCTCCGATCTCGGGGCCCTCGCGCTCGAGGCCGCCCTTGGTGGCAATGATGAGCTCGGGTGGGTAGGGGCGCAGCGCATCGGCCAGCATTTGCTCCGACCCGCCGTAGGTGTCGGCGGTATCGATGAACTCGACACCCAGCTCGAGGGCGCGGTGCAGCAACCCGCGCGCCGCGCCGGGGCCGGTCGGCGGACCCCAGAAACCGGGTCCTGACAGGTGCAGGCCGCCGAACCCGAGACGGCTGACCTCGATTCCCTCGGCGACCCCGATCCGGTCCTCTGCGCCCACCGTCCCCGCGCCCTCGCAGACCGTTCAGCGCCCTCCCAGCCCGCGCCGGATGAAGTCGGTGAAGATCGCCGCGATCTGCTCTGAGGTCAGCTCGCCGTCCGCCCGGAACCAGGCGTCGACCTCGGTGCACATCGTCTCGATCCCGATCGAGATCACGCGGAGATTGCTCGAGCGCCAGCGGCGCTGCTTGGCACCCCGAGCGAGGATGTCGCGCAGAAGCTTCTCGTGGGAGTCGCGGACCTCGATGACCGCCTGCCGGTTGTCGGGCTGGAGGTAGTGAAGCTGCGTATCGGTGACCCGCGACGCCTCCCGGTACTCGGCATGGAAGGTCACGTGCCACATGATGAATTTGCGCAGCTGCTCCTCGACGTCGTCGACTCCTTCGAGCGTCGCCACAGCACCGTCATACAGCCTGCGGCTGGTCTCGATGCAGATCCGCAGCAGGATCTCCTCTTTCCCCCCATAGTGGTTGTAGAGGCTGCCGGCCTTGATTCCGACCTCGCTGGCGATGTCGCGCATCGTCGTGGCGTGGTAGCCGTTGGCGTAGAACAGCTTCGTCGAGGCGTCGAGAATGCGCTGCTCGGTGACCGGCAGCGATGGCGTGAGGACGACGTCAGACATAACTAACGCTTGTTAGCCTACTGCTCCCTTTGCCCGCAGTCAACTTACGAATTATGACCCCCGCGGCGGACCGCTCTTGATGCGCTCGCGCAGCTCCGCGAGCGCTCCGCGCCGCGGCTCGATCACCTCGAGCCACCACGTCGCCCCCGCCGCCGCGAACGCGTCGAGCAGCCGCCGATCGGCGGTGCCGGCACGGCTCAGCCCAGCGGTGACCAGGTCGAAGCCTTCGAGGTCGTCGCGGTGCGCGCCGACGGCGGCAGCCATCTCGGCGAAATGAGACGGAGCCAGCATCCGCTCCAGATCCCAGGTGCGGTTGATCGGGAAGAAGCCCTGATAGCGAGCCGCGCGCCGGGCCGGCTGGGGCGAGGTGCCGTAGCGGCCGCCCACCCAGATCGGGATCTGGCCGACCGGGCCAGGCGCGATCGCCGCGTCGCGCAAGTGCCAGGCTCCGTCGTGGGTCACGATCTCGCCCGCCCACAATCGCCCGAGGAGGTCGAGACCCTCGTCGAGACGGTCGCCTCGCGCAATCGCGGGCCACGGACCGAAGGCGTCGAACTCCGTCCGCTCGCCGAGGCCGGCGCCGAGGATCAGCCGCCCGCCCGATAGCCGGTTCAAGGCGATGGTCTGGTGCGCCAGCTCCCAGGGCTGCCGGCGCGCCACCGGTGTGATCATCGGCCCGAAATAAAGCTCCGTGCGCTCGCCGATCACTGCGAGGACCGTCCATGGGTCGACACTGCGGACGGCGCGACCCTCGATGACCATGATGTGGTCGTAGAGGAAGAAACCGTCCCAACCCGCCGCCTCGCTCTCCAGCGCCAGATCGATGACCGTGCGCGGCTCGCCGAGAAAGCCGTAGTTCGCGCAGAACACGCCGAATCGCACGCCGCCAGTCTTTCACCTGAAGCGATCTAGTCGCGCTCGGCAACCCGCAGCGACGGGCGTCTCGGGGCCAGCGCGGCACCGTCGCCAACCGCGCGGGGCTCCCCCGCCGTGATCCAATCGGCCACCAGCTCGCCGACCACCGGCGAGAGCTGAATGCCCGAACCGCCGCAGCCGCCGGCAGCGATCACCGTCCCCGTGTCGTCGACCGGACCCACCTGGGGAACGCCGTCGGGGCTGACCGGATACACCCCTGCCCACCCGTGGGCAAGGCCGGCGTCGGCGAGCGCGGGAAGTCGCCCGCTCAGCAACCGCGCCACCGCCTCGAGGAAGTCCGGGTCGGCGGAGCGAGCGAAGCCGTCGGGGTCCACCGTCGCCTCGGTCGCCTCCTCGGAGTGGACCCCGGCGATCAGCTGCCCCGGGCGCTCGTGCCGGAAGTACAGACCGCTCTCGCCGCTGTGCGGCGTGTAATCCATCACCGAAGGCATCATGTAACCGAGGTCGCGGCCGAGGTGGACGACCACGGCCTGATGGCGCTGCGGCTCGAGCGGCATCTCGTATCCGAGCACCTTGGCCACTGAATCGCCCCACGGTCCGGCCGCGTTGACGACATACCGGCACGTGAACTCACCTCGATTGGTTCTCAGCACATGCGACCCGTCGGATCCCGAGTCCGCTCCGATCAGCTTGTGCCAGCCGAGGATTCGCGCGCCCAGATTGGCGGCCAGCTCACCGAGCAGCGAGCAGTACAGGTGGCCGTCGATGAACCCGTCGCTGGGCCCGAACAGGCCACCGTCCACATCGTCGGTACGCATGTGCGGCACGAGCCGGGCGACGTCGCCCGTGTCGAGCCAACTCGCGTCGCCGATTCCCAGCTCGTGCTGGATCTCGACGCTGCGCCGGAAGCTGGCCTCCGTGTCCGCGCTGTGGGCGAGCCGCAGATAGCCGTTCCGGGTCACGTCGAGCCCGTGGTCGCGTTCGAGGCGGTGGAAGAAGTCCATCGCCCGCACCCGCAACTCGATGTCGAGCGGCTCGACGTACTGCGTCTCGATGATGCCGACCGATAGGCCAGACGTGCCGCCGGCGGCGATGTGCCGGGCCTCGAGCACGATGACGTCGGTCACCCCACGAAGCCCAAGCTGCACGGCGCTGGCCAGACCCGCGGCGCCGCCTCCGATGATGCAGACCTCCGCGCGCTCAGGCATCGGGAACCACGCTGGCGAACGCGGCCAGGGCTCGGTCGATCTCCGCGTCGTTGATCGCGGTGGAGATCGCGGTCAGGCCGTTGCCGGCGATCATCACCCCCGCCTCGTACAGCCGCCACCACTGGACGGACGGATTGGCCGAGTGGATCCGCAGCAACGAGCCGCGGCCGGTCACCTTCCAGCCCTGATCATGAAGCGCCTGGCGCAGGCGATCGCCGAGCGCGTTGATGCGATCGATCTCCTCGGCGGTGAGGAGCGCGAGTGCGGCCAGCCCGGCCCGGATGGTCACGGGGTTGGCGGAGAACGTCCCTCCGTGCACCAGATGTCCGGGCGAGCGTGGGTCGAAGATATCCATCAGCTCGGCACGCCCGCCGACGGCCCCGATCGGGTGCCCGCCCCCGATCACCTTTCCGAGCGTCGTGATATCGGGTTCGAGGCCGTACAGGCTCTGCAGACCGCCGAAGGCGATTCGGAACGTGATGATCTCGTCGTGGATCAGCAGGATGCCGCGCTTGCGCGTTTCCTCCCGCAGGAGCGCGACGTACTCGGGAGCGGCGGGAACCAGACCGGCACGGTTGGGCATCGCGTCGAACAGCACGCAGGCCAGCTCCCCGCCACGCGTCTGCAGCGCGGCCGTCAGCGCCGCCTCATCGCCCACCGGGATGCTGATGATCGAGTCCGCCAGCGCTCGCGGCACTCCGGCCGCACCGGGCGCGAGCGCGCCATCGTAGGTTCCGTGGTAGCAGCCGTCGAAGCGCAGCACGAGGTCGCGGCCCGTGGCCGCGCGCGCCAACCGCAGCGCGATCATGACCGCCTCGGTGCCCGAGCTGACAAAGCGCCACCGCTCGGCCGCCGGGACGCGCCGAGTCAGCTCGGCGGCGAGGTCGATCTCGTAGGGCGTGGGCAGGCTGAAGCAGGCGCCGTCGTTGATCGCGGCCACGGCGGCGGCGACGATCGCCGGGTGCGCATGGCCGTGGATCAGCACGGTGTAGTTGCCGACCAGGTCGAGCACCTCCCGGCCGTCGACGTCGAATACGTGGCAGCCCTCGCCGCGCACCACGTAGGGCGGATGCGGATCCACGAACACGGTCGTGCGCGAGTTGCCGCCCGGAAGGTGCTCGACGGCCCGCGCGTAGAGCTCGTCGGAAGTCGACACGGTGGGGTTCTCGCTCATGAGGCTAACTAACGTCCGTTCGTAGGATACATGCTCGCCGTCGATCAGTCCGGTGTCAGTCGCGGGATCAGCTCGGCCCCAATTCTCTCCATCTGCTCGAACTCGCCGTTCATGAACGCCGGGGCGACCTGCGAGACCCCGATCCGCTCCAGCTCGGCCAGCTTCGTGGCGACGCGCGAGGCCGACCCGACAAGCGCGAAGTCGTCGATCAGCTCCTCCGGGATCCAGCGCGCATGATCGGCCTCGCTCACGCAGTGCCCGCCGTAATAGTCATACGTCCCATCCATGCTCGGCAGGCCGCTGCCACTGGCCACCAGTTCGCGCCGGAGTTCGACCAGCCGGGTGAGCTCGGGCGGCATCCCGTGAGCCGGGTTGTTGTGCATGACCTCGGAGATGTGGTTGGCCGCCGAGGCGGGCGCCCAGCGACACCGCTCGCGCGCGTCCGCGATGTCGTCCGAAAGCCACATGGCGCATAGGACGACCAGTTCGATCTCGGAGGGATCACGCCCCGCCTCCCGGGCGCCGGCGGCGATGTTGAACCGCGCCCATTCGATCGCCTCGGGGCGAACCCCGATCTCGAGCGTGACCAGGTCGGCCAGTGCCCCGGCCAGCCGCATGGTGTTCGGGCCCGTGCCGCCGAGCATCAGGGGAACCCGGGCGCCCGCCCAGGGGATCCGGATCTCGGTCCCTTCGTAGTCGATCGGATCACCCGCGAGCAGTCGCTTGATGTCCGGCACCAGCGCGCGCAGCTGGGCGACCTTGGCCGGCTTCAGACCCAGCGTGCGAATCGAACTGTCGCCGCGGCCAAGCCCGAGGATGACCCGGTTGGGGTGTATGGCGGCCAGCGTCGCGTGACCGCTGGCGGTGACGGTGAAGTGGCGCGTGATCACATTCGTCACGGCGGTTCCAAAGGTCAACCGCTCGGTCGCCTCGAGCCCGCGCGCCATGTACACGTAGGGGTCCTGCCAGATCATCTGCGAGTCACACACCCAGGCGTGGCTGAACCCCGCGCGGTCAGCGCAGCGGACCGACTCGAGGTAGGTCTCGAACTCGACCGGCAGGAAGTAGGCGCCGAGTTTCATCGCGCGAGCCTCACCCGCGGATCGACCACGCCGTAGAGAACGTCGGCGGCGAGGTTGAGCAGCGAGTACACCAGCG
This sequence comes from uncultured Solirubrobacterales bacterium, assembly GCA_963749545.1. Taxonomy (GTDB): domain Bacteria; phylum Actinomycetota; class Thermoleophilia; order Solirubrobacterales; family Solirubrobacteraceae; genus Palsa-465. The sequence continues at coordinate 268,844 of CAVVNG010000018.1, read as the reverse complement.
CGGCGAGAATGATCGCCGCCTGCACCGGGGCGTAATCCTGAGACAGGATCGACTGCGCGACCCAGCCTCCGACCCCGGGCCAGCTGAACACTGCCTCGACCAGCACCGCGCCGGCCAGCAGGTCGCCGAAGGCCAGCGCCGACAGCGTGATCACGGGCAGCATCGCGTTGGGCAGTGCGTGACGGAACAGCACGCGATTCTCGCCCGCTCCCTTGGCGCGCGCGGTGCGAATGTAGTCCTGTCGCGAGACGTCGGCCATGCTGCGCCGGACGATCCGTGACAGGTAGGCGGTCAGGGGCAGGCCGAGCGTGATCGCGGGCAGGATCAGATGCCCGAGCGCGTTGCCGAACGTGTTCCATTGTCCGGCGATGAGGGCGTCGACGGTGTACAGGCCGGTCACGTGGGGCGGTGGCTGCACGCTGGGGTCGAGGCGCCCGAACGGCGCCGGGGCAATCTTCAGCTTGGTGAAGAACACGAGGATGAGCAGGAGGCCGAGCCAGAACGACGGTGTCCCCAGACCGACCACCGCGCCCCAGCGGGACACGCGATCGAAGCGGCGGTGGCTGGCGGCGAACACCCCGATCGGGATGGCCAGCACGATCGAGAGGAGGATCGCGTACAGGGCCAGCTCGATCGTCGCCGGCAGCCGCTGCCCGAGCTCCTTGCTCACCGGCTCGCGGTCCTGCCACGAGATCCCGAAGTCTCCGCGCAGCAGATGCGAGACATAGATCCAATATTGCTGCGGGATCGACTTGTTGAGTCCCATCTGGTCCTCGAGCTGCGCAACCGCCTGGGGCGTGGCGGTCGGGCCGAGAATCTCGCGCGCGGGGTTGCCCGGCGCCATCCGTAGCAGGACGAAGGAGATGATCGAGGCCACGAACAGGACCGCGATCATCCAGGCGACGCGTCTAATAACTAAGCTTGCCATAGGGGTCGAGTCGATCGCGGAGGGCCTCGCCGAGCGACAGGCTGAGGCCGACGAGGATGAGCAGGCCGATGCCGGGGAAGATCGAGATCCACCACTGGCCGGTGAGCAGGTAGTTCCGGCCTTCGGTGATCATCGCCCCGAACTCGGCTGTCGGCGGACGGACTCCGAGGCCGAGGAAGCCGAGTCCGGCGATGGCCAGGACCGCGTACGCCACGCCCAGCGATGCCTGGACGGTGAGTCCGCCGAGCACCGACGGGACGATGTGGCGGCGCAGGATGCGGCGCCGGGGAGCGCCGAGTGCGCGCTCGGCGTCGACGAACTCGCGGGATCGCAAGGAAAGGACCTCGCTGCGGACCACGCGGGCGTACCAGGGTATGCCCGCGATCCCGACGGCCAGGGCGGCCGACAGGGCTCCCGCCCCGATGGCCAGGGCGAAGGCCATGCCGAGGATCAGGGCGGGGAAGGCCAGGATCCCGTCGAGCACGCGCGAGACGACGCTGTCAACCATGCCGCCGACCAGTCCGATGAACGATCCGACCACCAGCCCGATCAGCGCTCCGCCCGCCACCGCGCCGACGCCCAGCACGAGCGACAGCCGTGCCCCGTAGAGGAAGCGAGCCAACACGTCGCGCCCGTACTCGTCGGTGCCGAACGGGTGGGCCGCACTCGGAGCGCGCAGCGCGTCCACCAGGTTGACCGCCGTCTCGTTCTTGTGCCAGACCAGCGGACCGATCAGAGCGACGAGGATGAACAGCGCGATGCCGATGAGGATGAACCGCATGCCCGCAGCTCCGGCCGCGCGCCATCGCCTGCGCACCCAGCTCGGGCGACTGGCCGCCATCGCCGTCATGGCTCGCGGCTCCTTCCCCCCATGAGCGCGCCGGGCGGAAGGTGCTCGGTCAGCTCGGCCGAGAAGTGGCAGGCGGCCTGGCGGGGCTCTCCGGGGTCGGTAGGCGCGAGTGCCGGGGTCTCGGTGACGCAGCGCTCGGGATTGCCGAGTTGCTGGCGCAACCAGCAGCGCGTGTGGAACGGGCAGCCGTCGGGAGGCTTGCGGGGATCGGCCGGATCGCCGTGCAGCAGGATGCGTTCGCGCGCCCGTTCCCGCGCCACATCGGGTACGGGCACCGCGGACAGCAGGGCGGCGGTGTACGGGTGGCCCGGCGCCGTGTAGATCGCCTCGGACGGCCCGTACTCCATGATCCTGCCGACGTACATCACCGCGACCTCCGAGGCAATGTGGCGGACCACCGCGAGGTCGTGAGCGATGAATACATAGGCCACTCCGAGCTCGGACTGCAGACGCTCGAGCAGGTTGAGGATCTGGGCCCGCACCGACACGTCGAGCGCGCTGACCGCCTCGTCGAGGACGATCAGCTTCGGACCCACGGCCAGCGCGCGGGCGATTCCCACCCGCTGTCGCTGTCCCCCGCTGAGCTCGTGGGGCAGACGCGTGGCAAACCGCGGGCTGAGCCCGACGAGCTCGAGCAGCTCATCGATCCGCTGCCGGCGGTCCGTCGCGCCCGGATACAGCCGGTGCAGTTCGAGCGGCTCGGAGAGGATCTCGTTTACACGGTGGCGCGGATTGAGGCTGGCCTGCGGGTCCTGGAAGACGATCTGAAAGTCACGACGAAGCGGCCGCAGCTCACGCTCGCTCAGGTGGGCGATCTCGTGACCGTGGACGGTGATGCGGCCGTGCGTCGGCTCCAACAGGCGGACGATGGCCCGCCCGAGCGTCGTCTTGCCGATCCAGACTCCCCCACCAGGCCAATCGTCCTGGCCCCGGCCAGATCCATGTCAACGCCGGCCACGGCCCGCACGGCTCCGGGCCACCTGGAAGGAGGCGACTTCGGCGCTGTAGAGAACCTCCACCTCGTCGACGTCGAGCACGAGCTCGGTGGCGGCCGCCTCACCGCGCTGGGCGAGAGCGGTGGCGTCCTGCACGATGGGTCGCCCCCAAACGGGTGCCAGCAGGCAAAGGCATGGCCCGGGGCCTCGGCCGTCAGCTGCGGACGCTCCGCGCACTTGTCGCTGGCACTATCGCAGCGCGGGGCAAAGGCGCATCCCTCGCTCACATGGTCGAGATCGGGCGGGCTGCCCTCGATCGCCCTGAGCGGGGCCCCGCGCCGGGTGTCGAGCCGGGGCAGCGAGCGCAGCAACCCCAATGTATAGCGGTGGCGGGGGCGCCTTAGCACCGTCTCGGCCGGCCCGCTCTCCACGATCCGCCCGGCATACATGACCAGGATGCGGTCGGCGATACCGGCGACGACACCGAGGTCGTGGGTGATCATCAGCACTCCCATCCCGCGGTCCGCGCGCAGGCCCGCGATCAGCTCGAGATCTGAGCCTGGACCGTGACGTCGAGGGCGGTGGTCGGCTCGTCGGCGACCAGCAGCGGGGGCGAGCCGGCCAGTGCGATGGCGATCATCGCCCGCTGTCGCATCCCACCGCTGAACTGGTGGGGGTATTCGTCGTAGCGGCTGATGGGGTCGGGGATGCCGACCTGAGTCAGCAGATCAATGGCCGCGCGCTTGGCCTCGGCCCCGCGCAGTCCGCGCTGGAGAGTCACGTCTCGCGGATCTGACGCCCTACCTTCTGAACCGGATTCAGGCTGGACAGCGAGTCCTGGAAGATGATCCCTACGTGCGCGCCCCGTACTTCCCTGAGCGTTGTCTTGTCCAGCCGAGTCAGGTCATAGTCATCTAGACGACCTGACGCCATGTGCACCTGAGCGCTCGAGAGCAGCAGTCCGAGGAGCGCCAGCGCGCTCACCGCTTGCCGGAACCGGACTCCCCCACCAGCGCGACCACCTCGCCGCGCTCGATCTGAAGATCAATCCCGCGCACCGCGTCTAGCCTCCCCTCTGGAGACCGGAAGGCCACCTCGAGGCCCCGCACATCGAGGACAGTAGTCTCGTGCGCCTGCTCCGTGTCAGCTCCGTCCACGTCCGCGGCGAGAGGCCTTATCTCTTCCCGCGCGAACATGAGTGCGCTCTAGACGAACCAGCGGCACCGTCACTCTACTTCGAGATCGGCCAGAACACCGTCTCACCGTCCGGATATTGGACGTAGCCAGTGTGAGACGGATCGTGATGATGATCTCGTCTAGCGTGAAGATCTAGACGTAGCCGAGATCCTTTACAAAGATCTGAGAGATCTGCTTGTACAGCGAGGCACTTGTCGAGTAGTCAGTGACCGTCGCCGCCTTGAGCAGTAAGTCGTTGATCTGCTTGTTGCAGTACTGAGGCCAGTTGAACGCGTTTCCGCACGCCACGATATAGCCCAGAAGTAGGCCGTATCGTTGAGCGGCGACCCGTCGAGGAGCAGGTAGGCCTGTGCCTTGAAGGCGCCTACCGCGTTGAAGAACGCCGATGACCCCATCGTGTTGATCGTCGCGTTGATCCCGATCTGCTTGAGCGAAATGCACCACCGTCCCGATGTCAGCCTCCTCCTGCTTGCCCTCGATCACGTCGATGTCAGCTTTGCGTTGCTGACTCCGGCCTGCTTCATCAGCGACTTCGCCTCAGTGAGGTTGAGCGCCGCCACGGGAAGTGGGGATAGAACGGCATCGCCGGCGGTATCTGTCCCACATAGGCGTGTGCGTACCCGTAGCCAGCGTCGACGCGATCTATCTTACAGAGATCACGTCAGCTATCACCTTGCGTACCTTCAGATCGTTGAGCGAAGCCATCTTGTTGTTGAGACCCAGTACGAATAGAAGAGGAACTCGGCGATCACCTTGCGGCCAGCCGACTTCATCGAGGCGACACCCTGAAGCGGCACCCCGTAGACCATGTCTACCTACCCACTCGCCAGCGTCTGCAGCGTATCGATCGTGACTATCCGATGTCTACCTTAGTGTTCTTAAGCGTCCCGCGCCAGTAGTCCTTGCGAGCGTCAGCACGACCTCGTTGTTGAGCTCGTCGCCGTCAACGTGTAAGCGCCGTGCCAGCGGAATGCGTAGCGATCCAGTTGTTACCTACCTTGCCCGTGCCGCCGTGCTGCTTGAGCACCTTCTCGTCCAGCGAGCCGTGCCTATCTACACAGCTGATCGAGCAGGAGCATCGGCTGAGCGTCGTCAATTAGACGTGTTCTAACCGAGCGCCTTGATCGAGTGAACTTGTTGATGAAGTGAGAACGTAACCTAAGCCGCCCGAGTTGATCTTTCGGTTCAGCATAAACATCGCCGAGTGAGCTATTACCGCTCTAAACTACTCCGTGGCGCAGCTACGTGTACGTCTTCCCGCCGTTGCTCGTCTTCCAGCTCGTGCCAGCGCCGCACTATCTAGCGCTTACCGCCACCACACCTTGTGCCGTAGTCGACAGCGTCATACAGTTCTTGACTATCTTGTAGTCGTAGAACGCCGTGCACTCCTGCGCCTCGTCGAGCGAGTGACACCCGAGTTACCGCCACACCAGCGCTGCGTGTGCTCTAACTTTCGTTACACGAGCTCGAAAACCACCACAACCACCAACAACCAACACACAATCACCGCATCACCGCACGAGAACCACCCCATCCCGTTACACACCACCCAAATATACCAAACCAAGCATTAACACCTCCAACCACATCGTTACCATCTGCTCCACCTAACACCATACTAAAATATCTAAAAAAATCTAAATAATATAAGTTAGCGCTTCGTAGACGATGCGCCTCAGCGAACGAACAGCTCGGTCGAGACGTTGTTGAGAAGCTCTGGCCCGCTCTCGGTCACCAGCACGTTGTTGCCGAGGCCGAACGTCTCGCCCCTGTGGTACGCGAGACCGGCTCGACGGTCACGACGACACCGGGCTCGAGCACATTGGTGTCGCCCTTCATCAGGCTGAGAGCACCGATCCAGTGGGGCGGATATGTGATCTCGCAGCTGAACCCAAACCGACCCCAGGTGTTCTCCTCGTAACCGCGGTGGCACTCGGCCACCATGGCAACCACATCCGGAATCGCGACGCCGGGGCGCATCGCGTCGGTCGCGCGGTCAAGCGCCTCGAGCACGACGTCGTACATGCGCGCGGTGTCGTCGCTCGGCGGGCCGATCACGACCGAGGGCGAGATGTTGCAGTGGTAGCGGCGGAGACGAACAACGCCGTCGACCTCGAGATAGATCACGTCGCCTCGTCCCAGGATGCGCCCGATCGGCGTGCCGTGCAGCGTGCCCCGAGCGTCGACCAGGCCGGGATAGGCCGGGAACTGGCCCCCGTTCTCGGCGACGGCATACTGAACCGCGGCCCATGGCGTCGCGATCGGTGACGCCCTCGTGAATCGCGTTGATGCCCGCCACCACACCGAGGTCTGCGATGTGAGCGGCGCGCCGCAGGTGGTCGATCTCGGTCTCGGATTTGACGAGCCGCAGGTGGTCGAGGGCGGGATCGGTGTCGACGAACTCCACCCCGGGGATCGCGGCGCGCAGCTCGAACGCGTGACGAGGCTTCAGGTAGTAGCTCGAGAGGCTCAGGCCAAGCCGGCCAACACCGTCGAGCAGATTTCGCTCTCGCAGCACGTCGAGCGTCCGAGCAACCTGATCCTCGTAGGTCCACAGAACCCTCACGTCATCGACCCAGCAGGTCTCGTCGCACAGCGCGAGCTCGGCCTTGTTGCACATGAGCGTCACCGGCTGCTGCGCGCAGGGGACAATCAGCACCTGGTAGAAGAACGTGCTCGTCGGCTCGTATCCGCTCAGCCAGTTGTATTGCTCGGGTTGGTAGATGAGCAGCAGATCGAGGTCGGCCCGCTGCATGTACGCGCGCGTGCGCGCGAGGCGATCCTTGTACTCGGCGAGAGGGGCGGCCATGCGCGGAGCGGCTCTGGGCATTCACATCCTCCTGTTCATGAACCGGCGATCACGGCGCCACCGTTGATCGGGATCGTCTGACCGGTGATGAAGGCGGCGTCGTCCGAGGCCAGAAACGCGACCAGTCGCGAGACCTCTCCCGGCTCGCCGACCCGGCCCAGCGGCGTGTGCGCCGCCACGGCGGCCAGATCCTCATCGACCGTCATCCGCGTGGCGATCGTTCCCGGGGCGATCGCGTTGACCAGCACTCCGTCGGGAGCCAGCTCGACCGCGAGGTTGCGCGCCAGCGCCAACAGCGCTCCCTTGGCCGCCGTGTAGCCGTGCGCGAACCCCGGCCCCCGCAGCGCCCATTCCGAGGTGACGATGATGATCCGCGAGTGGGGGCTGCGGCGCAGCCAGGGGACGGCGGCCCTGATCAGGTGAAACGCGCCGTCGACGTGGACGGCGAACTGCTCGCGCCACCCGGCGTCGGTGGTGTCACCGATACCGGCGGCACCGTCCCCGATCCCCGCGTTGCTGACCACGATGTCAACGCCGCCGAAGACACCCGCCACCGCATCGACGAAGGCCGCGACCGCGACCGGGTCGCGAACGTCGCACTGGTGCCCGCGCGCGGCCCCTCCCCCGGACTCGACGCTCGCGACCACCTGTCGAGGGCTCCGCGATCCACGTCGGCGAGCCCGACCCGAGCGCCGCGGCGGGCCAGCTCGCGGGCATGCGCCTCGCCCATCCCGTGCCCGGCACCAGTGATCAGCGCGATGCGTCCGGACAGGGTCATCGTGGGTCCGTCAGCACCTGGTCGCTGATCCCGAGCAGCGCGCGTGCCTCAGCCGGCGTGGCCACCGCCCGGCCGCACCAGGCGGCCAGGCCGACCAGCCGTTTGACCAACTGGCTGTTGCTCGTCGCCAGCTCGCCGCGCCGGAAGTAGATGGTGTCCTCCGGGCCGGTGCGTGCGTTGCCGCCGAAACCGAGGCTGGCCAGGTTGAGCGGCCACTGGTGCTGCCCCACCCCGAGCAACGACCACTGGGCGCCGAGGGGCAGACGGCTCAGCATGTGCGAGACGGTGTCGAGGTCGGCCGGAGCGCCGCCACGGACGCCCAGGCACAGCTCCCAAACGCCCGGCCCCTCGATCAGGCCCTCCTCGATCCGCCGCCGGCCGTTGGCGATCATGCCCGTGTCGAACACCTCGATCTCGGGGCGGACGCCGAGCTCTTTCATCCGGCTCGCCGCCCTGCGAAGCCAATCGAACGGGTTGCTGAACACCCGCTCGTCGCCGAAGTTCATCGATCCGCAGTCGAGTGTGGCCATCTCGGGCCGGAGCTCCAGGCACTCGAGTCGCTGCTCGAGGCAGGCCCGCCCCCCGGCGCTGCCCGTGCTGAGATTGAGGATCGCCTCGCACCCCGCCTCGCGGATCCGCCGGACCAGCTCGCGATACTCCTCGACGTCCTGGGTCGGCTCACCGTCGGCCCTGCGAGCATGGAGATGGATCACCGCCGCGCCGGCCCGCCACCTCGTCACCGCCGCGGCCACGATCGCGTCGTGGGTCAGCGGGAGGTACGCGCTGTCGCTGGCCGTGGTCACGCTTCCGGTGATCGCGGCGGTGATGATGATCGGCGGGACATGGCTAACGTACGTTAGTAAGCCTAGCCCAGGTTGACCAAACTAACAATCGTTATTGCGGTGGTTTTGGGTGCTGACCGAGCGTCCTGTCCCCCGATGAGCACCGCCGAGGGCGGCGGCCCCGCCGACGTGCCGCTTCTCTCCCACGCTCCCGGTTGCGCTGTCTTGTGGGGTTGCGCGGGCCTGTCGATGCGGCGAATTGCTGGGTCGGGCGCGCGCGCTGTTGGGGCGACGTGGCGATCTTCGGTCGATGTCGAGCGGTTGCTCGATCGGGCGGCGTGCCGATGGGGGTTCGGGTGCGGGCGGCGATCATCGTGATCCGCGGTGCTGGCGCAGGCGGCACGCTGGGGGACGGCGGATCGGCTTCGTCCAGTTCGCGCCACTGACCTCATCGACGACCCCGTGTTCGGCGCTACTACCCGGGAGCCTGCGCGGCGGTCGCCGAGCTTCCCAGATGCGCACCGAGATGGCCTGGATCGGGATCCGGCTTGCCCGCGTCGTGCGCTCGGTCTCGAGCGGCGAGGCGGGACGGTACACGCGGCCGATCTGCGCCGCGGGGGTGGCCGGCGTCTCCGAGGCGCTGGCCGCGCCCCGACGGCGCGCGGCGTTACTCTCGACTCGAGGCCGCGGCGGCTCGCCGCGGCCGCTCGTCACTCGCGGCGTCGCCGGGCGGCGCCGCGCCTCGGCGCTGGCGGGCGCCGGCGGCCGCCTCGCGTCTCCCCGCCCGCCCCCGCCCGCGCTCGCCGCCGTCCGCGCCCTGTGCCGCCCGCCGCCGCGCGGCGCGCGCACGACCTGTCCCCGCGCGGCGCCCCGTTCCGGCCCGTGCCGCGCCTGTCCGCCCCACCTCGCCCCCGCCACGTCCCGGGTCCTCGCTGCCCCGGCGCCGTCACCCGCCGACGGCGCGCGCGACGGACCTCTGCGCCGCCGCCGGCACGCGGCGCCTCGCCACGCGCCCGCGCGCCTCCGCACGCCCCGCCCCGCGCGCCGCCGCCCGCCCCCGCCGCCCGCCATTCGTCACCTATCTCTCCGCCCCCTGCGCCGCCGCCGCCCCCGCGCGGCACGCCCACCCGCCCGCCCCCTCCGCCCGCGCTCTCCCGCCGCGCACGACCTCCGACCGTCCGCGCCGCGCCCCCCGCCCCCGCGCGGCGCGCCGCCGCGCCGCGCGCCCGCTGGGCGCCGCGCGTCACCCCCACCGCCCCGCCTCGCGCCACGCTCCGCGTCTCCCCCGGCCCGGCCGGCCCCGCACGCCCCGCTGGCCGGCGATCTCAGCCCGGCCCCGACCCTGACACTGCGATCCTCGCCTCGGCAGACCCACACATCGAGCTCCTCAGTCGCGGCTGCGCCTCGACACCCGCGCGCCGGCCCCCGAGCGAGCTGACGCCGCCACCTCGCTGTTGTCGACGACGTCGCGCCGCCGCCGGAGCGTGCGAGCATGCGCCCAGTCCTCGTGAGTGATCGAGAGTCCGACGGCCGCTGACCGCTCGGTGGTCTCCCCTCCGCCGGATCGTCAGGCTGATCCGCTGCCCGGGCATGCCCTACGAGCGCCGCCCGCGCGCTGGCCCGGCCGCCGCCCTGCGCGACTCGCCGCGCGTCCATCGCGGGTCGGCACGCCGCATCCGCGTCGGCGGTGGCGGCGGGGCCCGTCGTGCTCGGGGGCCCAGCCCGTGTACGCGCCCCAGCGCCACCGTATCCCTCAGCCGAGAACTCGCTCGTGCGCGGCGTGGCCCGCGCCAGCGCCGCGCGCGCCGCGGCCCCGCGCGCCCGCCGCCCTCGTCTCCGGCGCGCTCGCCCGTCGGGCCTCTCCCTCGCGCGCGTGCCGCGTCCGTTCGCCTCGCCCCGCTCGCCCGGCGCCGCACGCGCACGCGGCCCGTCTCGCGCGCCCGCACGCCCCAGCCCCACCGTCCGCCGCCCTGCGCTCGGCGCCGCCCAGCCCGCGACCGCGCCGCCGCGGCCCCGCGCGCCGGTCCCGCGTCGGCCCGTCCGGCGCGGTGGGCGCCTCGGCCGCTGGCCGCCGCTTCCGTCAGCCGCCGCGCCCGTCCCGGCTGCGCGTGCCTGCGTCGCGCCGCGCACCGCTCAGACGCCGGCGGCTCGCGTTCCCTGCTCTCGCGCTCGTCGCCTCGCGCCCCGCACGCCGCTCGCCGCGCATGCGCGCCCCTTCTGCATCCCCCACCTCATGCCCCTCCGCTCGCCCCTCCCCCGCGGCCCGGTCGCTCGCCGCGCCGCGCGCGCCTCGCGGCCGTATCAGTCCCCTCGCCGCCAGGTCGTCCGCGCGCGCGCTTGCGCCCGCGCGGCCAGGCGGCACACGTGCACCTCGCATCTGCCTGGCGGCGCACCTGGCCCCGGCCGCTGGCTGCGCGCACTAGCTCATTCCCCCCTCCTCCCGCTGCCATCGCCGGCCTCCGCCGCATCGCCGCTCTCAGTGCCCGCGCCTCTTCTTCTGCGCGGCTCCTCTCTCTGCGGCTCTCGCTCCCCGGTCTCGAGGCGGCGCGCGTCGCTGATCGTCACGTCGCAGCATTTTCGGCGCGGCCATCGCGTCGACGGCTCAGCTGCCCACGCTCCTCGCGATCGGCCTGCCGCCTCGCCCCCGCGCCGAGCTCGCATCTCCTCCTCGTCATGCTCCGCCGTGTGACCTCAGCCGTAGGCCACCGCGCCCCAGTCGTGTCGTCGACTACAGCCCACGCGAAGAACGACTAGCTCGTGACGCACTGGAATGTGTCAGCGTCAGGCCGACTCACGTCACGCTCGCAGTGAGATCTACGACGCGCCCGATCAGCTGCGTAGCTGGGTCGCGAGTCAGACACCGTATCTCTCACTCGGCTTCTCGGCCCCGAGCCCCACTCGCGCAGCGCTGCGCGCCTCCGGCTGACCTACCACACCCCTCGCCGCCGCGTGTCCCGCCATCTCGCACGGCTACCTCCTGCCACCGCGCGAGCGCCGACGGCTTCGACTGCTCGCTGCCGTCCCGCCGCCATCGAATCTCACCCGCTGGGCTGCCGGTCATTCTCGTGCCGGGCCGAACATGCCCCCCGACCAAGTGGACAGCTGCGAAGAACAGCCGCGGTCTCGATGCGCTCGTCGCCGATCACCGTCCGCATGGAGGAGTGCTAGCGGAGCGCGCGCCGTGTCGCAATGCCGGCTCTGCACGCGGCCGAGATCCTGGCCAGTGGCAAGCCGCGCTGCTGGTCCACGCACGTTCCCGCGCGAGGAGCAGCCACCGAGCCCGCCTGCGTCGGCGTCCGGACGCGTCCAGATGCTCGATCCGGCCGGCTCGACCCGGCCACGCTCGCCCTCCTCCTCCTGCTCGAGCGGCCTCCGCGCCCACCCGAGCGGCTGGGCGGCGCCGATGAGGCGGCGCGCATCCTGCTGGCGCACGCCGCGGGCAAGGCGCGGTCGGTGTAGGCGGGTACCGCCGTCGCGCGCCACTTTCACCAGCATTACGCAGACTTTGTCTAACCCCGTCGTTGTCTCCGTGAAAGCCAGCCACTCATTGGCTTTCGTTGCACATGTGAAACCCGTCACGTCTGCTTGACATCGGGTGCGCGCGGGAGAGAGACTGGGTTTGCCCACACGGGCGAGGTGACATGGCTGGCATCGGACCTCGCTGATCGGTGCCGGGCGCAATCGTCCAACGTCTGAGGGAGGCTCTGCGGTGCGCAAGATCGCGCGGTACGGATGGACTCGGGATCTGCCCGACGGCCGGGATCTGATGTACGGAGCTCCTCCCGAGGTGGTGGCCAAGCTGCCGGACAAGGTCGACCTGCGACCTGGCTGCCCGAAGATCTACAACCAGGGCCAGCTCGGTAGCTGCACGGCCAACTCGATCGGCGGCGCGCTCGAGTTCGACCAGATTCGCCAGAGGCAGAAGCCGTTCACGCCGTCGCGGCTGTTCATCTACTACAACGAGCGCGCGATGGAGGGCACCGTCGACTCGGACTCGGGCGCGCAGATCCGCGATGGGATCAAATCGGTCGCCCAGCTCGGGGCTCCGCCCGAGAAGGACTGGCCGTACCGGATCAAGCAGTTCCGCGAGAAGCCGCCGGCCAAGGCGTATACCGACGCCAAGCAGCATGAGGCGATCGTCTACCAGCGCCTCACGCCGACGCTGTCGCAGCTCCAGGGCTGCCTGGCCTCCGGGTTCCCGTTCGTGTTCGGCTTCACGGTCTATGCGAGCTTCGAGAGCCAGGCGGTGGCCCAGACCGGTGTGGTCCCGATACCGCGCGCACATGAACAGCAGATCGGTGGTCACGCCGTGATGGCGGTCGGCTACGACGAGAGCGACCAGACCTTCCTCGTGCGCAACTCGTGGGGCACCGGCTGGGGCATGGAGGGCTACTTCACGATGCCCTACCCGTACCTCCTTCAGGGCACGCTCGCCGCCGACTTCTGGACGATCCGCTCGGTGCAGTAGCCAGGTCGCAGACGCGATGAAAGCGGCGAGGCTGCACGCCTATCGTGAGGCGCTGAAGCTCGACCAGGTCGACGAGCCCAGGGTCGACGGCCCGCTGGATGTGATCGTGCGGATCGGTGCCGCCGGCCTGTGCCGTACCGATCTGCATATCCAGGAGGGGCAATGGGCTGAGAAGTCCGGCGTCAAGCTCCCCTACACGCCGGGGCACGAGAACGCCGGGTGGGTGCACGAGGTCGGTTCCGCGGTGACCAACGTCGTGGTCGGCGACACCGTGATCGTCCATCCGTTCATCTCCTGCGGGCTGTGCCCACCCTGCCGCGCCGGCGATGACATGCACTGCCTCAGCGGCTCGTTCCCGGGAATCGATCGTGACGGCGGATTCGCCGAGTACCTGAAAACCTCGGCCCGTTCGGTGGTCAAGCTCGACCCCTCGTTGCACCCCAGGGACATCGCGGCGCTGGCCGACGCCGGGCTGACGGCGATTCACGCCGTGAAGAAAGCGATCCCAGTGTTGACGGCGGGTACGCATGCGGTGGTGATTGGCGCCGGGGGCCTCGGGCACATCGGCATCCAGTGCCTCAGGGCCATGACTCCGGCCGAGATCATCGTCATCGATCCCTCCGAGCCCGCGCTGGCCCTGGCCGGCGAGGTGGGCGCCGACCACACCGTGAACGTCGACGGCACCCACCTCGAGAAGGTCAAGGGCCTGACCGACGGTCTCGGCGCCGAAGCGATCATCGACTTCGTCGGCGAGAACGGCGCGATCGAGGACGGAATCGCCATGGTCCGCGACGGCGGGTTCTACTACGTCATCGGCTACGGCGAGAACATCGACATCCCGACCATCGACGTCATCTCCCGCGAGATCTCCTTCATCGGCAACCTCGTCGGCACCTACAACGACCTCGCCGAACTCATGACGCTCACCGCCCAGGGCAAGGTCAGCCTCCACACCACCACCTACCCCCTCGACGCCATCAACGACGCCATGGCGGACCTCGACGGAGGCCGGCTCCAAGGACGAGGCATCCTCATACCCACGGCAGCCTGACCTCACCTCACCTCACGCGCGTTCTCACACCCACCCAGCTACACCCTCCCTCACGCTTGCGCCCAGATTCTTGCACCCTTCCCATAACCCGTAGCGCATCAGGCGAGCCCGTGGGTCAGCGCAGCACCTTGGCCACCGCCGTCGGGCGCCGGGCATGGCGCTGATCGGGACAGCGCCCCGGCAAGAAGAACGGCAGGTGGCCAGCGCCGGGGTGGCGCCGATGTAGTCCTCCTGCTTGGCCATGCGGCTGGCCACGGTCTCGGCCAGGCCGTACATGAACACCGTGAACAGCAACGTCGCGGCCATGAACCACACAAGACCGGAGGCGGTGATGTGGAAGTCGGCGCCGCGGAGCGCGGCCAGTCCGATGAGGACCGTGACCTGAAGGGCCGCGCGGCCGATGGCCACGATCAGGTTTCCGAGGTCTAGGTAGCCGCGACACGGGCGCGGTGGGCTCCGCTGCGGCCCCTCAGGGCTGGACGATCACGCTAACCGCATCTATGTTTCGTTTAGCTGCACACCAGGCCCCCGGTGCCCACGCCGACGAAGGCCTGATAGTCGATGTTCGAGTGAAGGCCGCCGGTGGCGACCTTCAGGGCCGGCGCCACGACCACGGCCAGCAGCACCGGGCCGAGCAGGGGGACGGCGATCTGCCGCGGGTTGCTGGCCGTCAACATCGCTCGCCGGCGCGCCAGGGTCAGCACGTGCCGAACCTCGAAGCGCGCCGCGGCCCACGGCGAGCGACAGGAATTGATTCTGCAATGGCGGACATTTCGTTCTCCTTGTGATCAGGCAGCCTCGGCCAGCCGGTCGCCGGTCAGCTGCAGGTAGACGTCGTCGAGAGTGGGGACACGGTCGAGATTTCCGACGCGCGTCGTCGAGCGCCGCGAGCGTTGCCGTCGCGCTGAGGTCGTGGAGCGGCACGTCACGCGCGCGCCGACCGAGAACGCATCATCGCCCGCCAGCCGTGTTGCCGAAGGCGAGCGAGGGTCGCGTCGGCGTCTCCGCCCACCCGGAACTCGAGGATCTCGCTGCCCAGTCGGCGAGCAGAGCCTCCGGGCTGTCGAGCGCCACCACATGGCCCTGTGAATGTGGCCACGCGTCGCACAGCCGCTGGGCCTCGTCGAGTAGTGCGTGGTGACGAGAATCGTTAGCTCGTGCGAGCACGCAGCCCGGCGATCACGTCGAGCAGTTCTTGGCGGATCCTCGGATCGAGTCCCACCGTGAGCTCGTCGAGGAACAGGACCGCGGGCTCGGACAGCAGAGCGCGCGCGATCTCGAGCCGGCGGCGCTCGCCACCGCTATAGCTGCTCACGGGCCGTTCGATCAGTTCGGAGAGGCCGAGCGACGCCGCGAGATCTCGCAGCCTAGCCTCGCTGCCGCGCCCCACAACCGAGCGTGGAGCTCCAGGTTGGCTCTCCCGGTCAGCGAACGGTCGACGACGGCCTCCTGGAACACCACGCTGGAAATACCGCGCGCCAGCAACGGCTGCTTGACCACGTCGTAGCCGCCGACACGGGCCCGTCCCGTGGTCGGATGATCGTCGTCGTCAGCATCCCCACCGTCGTCGACTTGCCGGCCCCGTTGCCCGAGGAGCCCGAACACCTCACCGCTCTCGACTTGAAAATCAACTCCCCTGACCGCCTCAATCCCACCCGGTAGGTCTTGTCAATGACTGTGCCTCGATGGCTTTCATGTGCTTTGCCTCCATTGGTCACGTTGGTGATTGCCGTTCGTCATCGCTATTGACAGATGCCGACGAGAGGATGTGACCGATGAACCCGCCGCCCACCCAAGCCGACCAGTTCGAGGGCAACCGCGCCCATCTTCGATCAGTCGCCTACCGCATGCTCGGCTCGGCGGCCGAGGCCGACGATGCGTCCAGGAAGCCTGGCTGCGCTTCAGCGTCGCCCAGCCGAAAGAGATCCAGACATGCGCGGCTGGCTGACCGTGATCGTCAGCCGCGTCTGTCTGGACATGCTGAGTCGCGTCGCGCTCACCGCGAGGATCTCTTCACCGGCACGCTGCCGGAGCCCGTCGTGACCCTCGAGGGTCCAGACGATCCCGAGCACGAGGCGCTGATCGCCGACTCGGTGGGCGTTGCGCTGCAGGTCGTGCTCGAGATGCTGTCGCCGGCCGAGCGCCTAGCCTTCGTTCTGCACGACACGTCGGGATGCCGTTTGAGGAGATCGCCCCCATCGTCGAGCGCTCGGTCCCGGCCACGCGCCAGCTGGCCAGTCGCGCGCGCCGGCGCGTCCGCGGCGCCCAGCCCGACCGCGCACCACCCACCTACGCCCAGCAGCGTCGGGTCATCGACGCGTTCCTCGCCGCCTCCCGTGAAGGCGACTTCGACGCGCTACTGGAGGTACTCGACCCCGATGTGGTGATGCGCATCGACCAGGGGCGCCTCGGCGCGCCGGCCGAGCTCCACGGCGCCCTGGACGTCGCTCAGATAGTGCTCAGCGAGGGGAGACCACGCGCCCCGTTCGGCCGTCCGGCGATGGTCAACGGTGGACCGGCGCGTCGTTGTCCGGGTGGGCGAGTCCTCGCCGTGCTGCGTTACGATCGCCGGCCCGCATCACGGGCGTGAGCATCGTCGCCGACCCCGACAAGCTCCGGGGCTCAGCGTTAGGCGCCCGGGGCTGCAGCGCAGCCCGGCCGCGAGGAGCACGGTCAGCGCGGGAGTGTCGAGGTCGTCGAACGCGCCGCGCAGGCGATCCCCGGCGAGATCGGCGACCTTGTCCTCGAGCTCCTCGGCGGCCACCGGACGCCCGGGCGATCCGCCCGGCCCATCCACCCGGGCCAGCTCGCGCCCCGCCGCGGTCAACACCGCTCCAAACTGCGGGACTGACCCGTCGAGGGTCACCCGCACGCGGCGTGCGTCGGCGCGCGTGGCCGCCTCGACGGCGACGAAGTCGCCGACGCGCGGAGGACCGTGGGACAGTGTGTGTGCGACGCAGTAAGGAATCGAGAACTTGGCCGAGAGCCCGTCGTCGACGTCATCGAGGTGCGCGGCCTGACGGGCCACCGGATTGACGACCACCTCGAGCCGCTCGCGATCGAGCTCATGCCCCTCCTCGCGTGCCCGCTGCGCGGCCTCGATCGGCGAGTGCGTGCCCAGGCAGCTCGGGTAGAGCTTGATCCAGTTGCGATCGATCGCGCGGGGGCCGTTCCGCTCGAGCACCCGTTCGAGGCCGCCCTCGGGCCAGCCCGCGCCCGTGACAGCCAGGAAGCCGACCGGACCGTGGATCGCGCGCGGATCGATCACCGCCGCGCCGCGGGCCAGGAGCGCCGCCTGTACGCCAGCCGCCGAGGCCAGCCCGACCTGGATCGACTTGCCGTCGGAGCCGAATGCCCCGCGCGTCCCGCCTGCCCGCAGCAGTGCGGCGGCCACGGCGTTGTCTCGCTGCGCCGGGGCCAGATCCAGCAGACGCGACGCCGCCACGACCGCCCCGATCGGGCCACAGACGGTGGTCGGGTGCCAACCACCGTCGTAGAGGGCCGGATGGCTCGCTGCCGCCACCGCTCCTATGGCCTCAAAGCCGTCGGCATATGCGTCGATGGCCTCACCGAGCGAACGGCCGAGGTGAGCCGCCAGCACCAGCGCCGCCGGCGCCGTCGCCGCGCTCACGTGCACCACGCCGTCGGAGATCGTGTCGTCGAAATCGAGTACGTGGCCCGCCGTGCCCGCGAACGCCACGTCGGTGAGCAGGTCCTCGCCCGAGGCCCGCACCGCGCTCGGGGCTCGCTCGTCGGCCCCGGCGCAGGCGCAGGCCAGCCAATCCAGGAACGCCACGCGGTAGGCGGCGCCGTCATCGGTTCGCCCTGCGGTCACACCGGTAAGCGTAGTGGTGCTCTCGTGTTCAGACCGCCGACGATCGGGCGGGTCTGGCAGGGTACCTGGCTATGAGCTACCGGTTGGCGCCTGCACGCGCCCCGATGGTTGGCTCGGAGGTGATGGTGGCCACCAGTCAACCGCAGGCAACCCTGAGCGCCATCGAGGTTCTGCGCGACGGCGGCAATGCGATCGACGCGGCGTTGTGCGCGGCCGCTGTCCTGTGCGTGACCGAGCCCTATGCGACGGGCATCGGCGGCGATCTCTTCGCGATCGTGCGGTTCGCCGACGGAAGCCTGCATGGTCTCGACGCCGCGGGACCCGCGCCGCGCGGTGCCCCGGCGGAGACTCCGTCGATGAGCGGCCCCCGCTCGGTCACCGTCCCGGGATCCGTCGCCGGCTGGGTGGAGCTCTCGAGCCGCTTCGGGTGGCTCGGGCTCGACCGCTGTCTGCGGCCGGCGGTCGATCTGGCCGCCGCCGGCGTGGCGGCCGGATTTGAGTGTTCGGCGAGCTGGCGCGCCAGCGACCGAGCGCCGGCGGCGCTCGGCCGAGCCCCCCGGTTCGGCGAACGGTTTCGCCTCCCCGAGCTCGCTGCGACGCTCGAGCTGATCGCCACACAGGGCCGGGACGCCCTCTACCGCGGCGCCGTGGCCGACGCGATCGTCGCCGCCTCGTGGCTCGCGCACGATGACCTGGACGAGTACCAACCACGTTGGGTGCAGCCACTGACTCACACCTATCGCGGGTTGACGGTGTGTGAGCTCCCGCCGCCGACCCAAGGCGTCGGCGCCCTGGAGGCGTTGGCCATCCTCGGGGATCGGGAGCCGACCTTGGCCGACGAGGTCGAGGCCGTGTCGCTCGCCCTACAGGACGCGTTCGACAACGTGCGCGACGGCGCCGACGTGTCCGGACTGCTGTTGCCCGAGTACATCAGCGCGCGCCGTGAGCAGGCACCGCCCCACGTCAGAGAGCCGGCCGGCGGAACCACATATCTGTGCGTGGTCGACGGCGACCGGACCGCGGTGTCGCTGATTCAGAGCGTGTTCGAGTCATTCGGTTCGGGCGTCCTGGCGGGTTGCACTGGTGTCGTTCTCCAGAATCGCGGCGCCTGCTTCGCCGTCGGTGGCCAGGTTGAACCGGGTAAGCGCTCCTATCACACGCTGATCCCCGGAATGCTGGCGCGAGACGGCGAGCTCGTGGGCCCGTTCGGCGTGATGGGGGGCTTCATCCAGGCCCAGGCCCACGTCCAGTTCGTCGTCGAGCTGGTGCGTAGCGGTCTCGATCCTCAGGCCGCGCTCGACCACGGCCGGTTCCGGATCGATGGTGGCACGCTGAAGCTCGAGCGCCCCCTGTGGGATCGGGCGGGGGAGGTCGAGCCGCTCGGATTCACCGTCGCCCGGGACGATGACGTGTCGACGTTCGGCGGGGGACAGGCGATCGTGTTGCGCGAGGGCACCCTGTTCGGCGGCTCGGACCCGCGCAAGGACGGCTGCGCGCTCGGCTACTAACGTGGACGCTCGATGAGCACCGTTGCTCAGCTCAGCTTCCCCCGCGACAGCGAGGGCATCCCCAACAACCCCACGCTGCCGGTCCTCATCCATCACGGCGTGGAGGAGATCGTGGGTGACCCGGTCGCGTGCGAGCGGCTGTTTCAGTCACACGGCTGGGCAGGCAACTGGCGCAACGGGATGTTTCCCTTCCACCACTTCCACAGCAACGCCCACGAGGCCCTGGGCATCGTGTCGGGTGCGGCGGAGGTGACGCTCGGCGGTCCCGGTGGCGAGCGGCTGACCGTCGCGCCGGGCGATGTCCTCGTGCTGCCCGCTGGCACGGGCCACAAGCGCGAGGACTCGGGTTCCGGCCTCCTGGTTATCGGCGGGTACCCCGCGGGCCAGGAGAACTACGACCTGCGACGGGCCGATCTGGCGGCGCTCGACGCGATGCGGCGCAACATCGCCGGCGTGGACCTGCCCGAGGCCGACCCTGTGCTGGGAGCCGGCGGGCCGGTCACGGTGGCGTGGGCGTGACGAGGCGGCGGGCGCGCGACTCAGCGCAGCTTGACCGGCAGCGTCGAACTGGTGGTCTTGCCGCCTGACGCCGCCGTGACCGTCAGCCTGAAGGTCCCGGGCTTGGCCCGCTTGCCGTGCAGCTTGCGATTCCAGGTGAGCTTGCCGACCCCGGCCCGACGGCTCGCGCTGGCCACGGCAACCGCAGCCCCGTGTGGGGGCTTGACCGCGAGGGTTATCTTGGCCGCGGCGGTGAGCGCATAGTGAACCGCGACGTGCCCCCGCGTCGTGCTCGCCCGGAACGCGATCACGATCAACTTGGCCGGGCTGGGCGCGGGCTTGGTGGTGAACCTGCTCACCGGACCGGTGTCGAGCTGGCGGAAGGTGTCGCTGCTGAACGGCTGCCACGAGTACGTCGTGTTGGGTTTCAGACCGGCGAGCTCGGTGAACACGGCGTCGTAGCCGTCGCCGGTGGTTCTCTGCAGCGGCGTCGAGGTGCCGAGGCTGGAGCCCGGTCCGTGCCGGAAGCCGATCGGGAGCCGCACTCCGTAGTCCCTGACCTTGGTCAGCAGGAGAGCCATCGTGTCGGTGCTCACGGCGATGCTTTGCAGGAAGTCCGGCTGCAATCGCGCGACGCGGATCTTGCTGCCCGTGAGGACGTTGGGCGTCGCCTCGTGCCAGGCGACGTAGGGCACTCCGGCCACACTCATGAGGCTGGGGTCAGCCCCGGTCTTGGTGGGGTCGAAGTTCAGCGAGCCGCCGACGAAAGTCCAGCCACCACCGACGAACCGTGCGACGCGAATCTGGTCGGGATGCACCCCGACGGTCCCGGTCGACTCCTCCCAGGCCACGCACGGTGCTCCGCCGATGTCGGCGATGCTCGCGTGGACAGCGTCCTCGGTCTGGTCGAAATTCAGCGACCCGCCAACGGTGTGCCATGCCCCGAGGTGAAGCGCGCAACGCGAATCTGCTCTCCGCCGGACAGGTCTTGCCAGACCACGTACGGCATCCCGGCCACGTCGGCGAGGCCGGGGAGCTGACCGCCGCCCAAGGCCGTCCCCACGGGCGTCCACGCGCTGCCCGTGAATCGGGCCACGTGAATCTGCGGACCCGAGCCGTCGTCCTCGCTGAAGACCACGTACGGAACCCCCCCGACGTCGGCGAGGTGCGGATCGCGGGCATTGCCCGTCGTCACGTTGAGGTTCGGCGAGCCGCCGACCGCATGCCAGGCGCCGGCGACGAACCGCGCGACCCGAATCTCGAACACCGCGCTGCTATTGACGGTGTGGTCGGCCTCATCCCAGGCCACGTAGGGAACGCCGCCAAAATCAGCGATGCTCGGGATACCGGCCGCCTTGGTCGGGTCGACGTTGAGCGAGCCGCCGACGGCGGTCCACGTGCTACCGCTCAGACGGGCCACGCGAACCTGGTTATTGCCGTTCACGTCGACCTCGTCCCACGTGGCATAGGGGTCTCCGGCGATCGCGGCGGCGCTGACATGGCTGGCGTCGTTGTTCTGATCGAAGTTCAATGCGCCGCCCACGGCCGACCACGCGGCCGCAGCGGCGGCCGGGAACGCCAACGCGAGCACCGAGACCAGCACGGCCACGATTCCCCCAGAGTGAAAGGTGCGCCCCTCCTTCACGGCGGCCAACTCTCCCAAGCCACGCAGCCGAACCCGCTGGGAGACGCTGGATTCGGCGGAATTATTGACACGAACGACGAAAGATGTAGGGTGATTCGTCAATACACACGGGTTTCGCCGTGATCTGGCGGCCGTAAGGCGATTAGTGAAGAGCAAGGAGAGGAAAATGGCAACTGGAGCCCAGGTACAGGACCATTACGTGACCTTCGGTCGGCGGGAGGGCGATGAGGACTTCCCCAACAGCCTGATCTCGGGCATATCGACGTTCCTCGGCGCCCAGGTGCTCCCGCCGGTGGCCGACAAGCTCTCCGAGGCGGGCGTCAAGGCTGCCGTCCTCGGGCTGCCGTGGGAGGGGACCAACACTTGCCGGCCAGGCGCCAGCTACGGCCCGCGCTCGATTCGCCGCGCCACCGAGCATTACCTGAGCTACCACGGCGAGTTCCAGGTCGACCTGTTCGACGCTCTGCACCTGACCGACTGCGGCGATGTGTCGATCGTCCCCGGCAACGCGCAGCGGACGTTCGAGCGCGCCGAGCGCTGCATCACCGAGATCGTCAACGCGGGGGCCTTTCCGATCATCTTCGGCGGCGATGACTCGTGTCCGATTCCCGTCACTAGCGCGATGTCAAAGCTGATCGACGGCAAGATGGGCTACATCCAGATGGACTCACACATGGACACCGCGGAGGACGTGGCCGGCGAGCGCCTGAACCATGCCTGCCCGGTGAGCCGTACCGCGGAGTTGCCGAACGTCGACCCGCACAACGTGGCGCTGGTCGGGATCAATGGACCGCTCAATCCGCGCGTCGAGCGCGAGTACGTGGACCGCACCGGCATCCAGATGATCACGATCTGGGACATCGATGAGTGGGGGATCGAAAAGACCATCGACCGGATCCTCGACATCGCCTGGAACGGAACCGACGGCGTGGTCCTCCACACCGATCTAGACGTCATGGACCAGGGCTTCACCACCGGCGTGACGACCCCCGAGTGCGGCGGCCTGACCCCGCGCGAGGTGATCAAGATGATCCGCGCCTTCGTCCGTCGAGGGGTCGAGGCCTATGTGATTACCGAGTGCTCGTCGGTATATGACCCCGCCAACAAGTCGGCTCGCGTCGCCACGCGGCTGGCCCTCGACGCACTCGGCGTCCGGGCCAACCCGGAGGGCACGGGCCGGGTGTAGTCCGATCACGCTAAAGGGCCAGGACGAGGCGGTCTTCGCCGAGCTTCAGCGTGACGGCAGGAGCCCATTCACCACTCTGGCCAGTCGCCTGGGGCTCTCTGAAGCACACATCCGCCGGCGCGTAAAGGCACTCACCGAGGCCGACGTGTTCGCGATCACCGCGGTCGCGGACCCCGGTCTGCTCGGCCTGCGGTGCATGGCCTGGATCGGGCTCGAGACTCATCCCTCACAGGTCCAGCGCGTCGCGCAGGCGCTGGTTCACACGGCCGGCGTCGACTACGTGGTGATCAGCTCGGGTCGCTTCAGCGTGATGTGCGAGGTGGCGTGTCGCGACGCCCAGGATCTCGAGCCGATCCTCGTCCAGCTCCGGGGGATCGCCGGTGTCCAGCGAACCGAGGCATTCGTCTACCTGTCGCTGCGCCACCAGCGCTTCCAGTGGCTACGCGCACGACAACCGATCGCGCGCGAGGAGGTGAGCGGCGTGACGGTCAGCCCGGGCCAGCTCGAGTCGCTCGACATCGAGATCGTTCGCGGGCTCGAGCGCGACGGGCGGGCGTCATTCCGCGACCTGGCCCGGAGCCTCGGAGTGTCCGAGCGCTTGGTCTCCAGCCGGTTCTCCCGCCTGGTCGACGACAACGTCCTCAAGGTGATCGCCGTCGGCAACCCACTCAACCTGGGATTTGACGCGATGGCGTGGCTGGGGATAACGCTCGACAGCGACGCCGACCCGGGGACGGTCGCTTCGCGGCTCGCCTCGGTGCCTTCGATCGACTACGTCGTGATCCCGTCGGGCCGTTATGACCTGATGGCCGAGATCGTCTGCCGCGACCGTGCCGAGTTGCTCGACGCGATCACCGACGACATTGGCACGATCGCCGGTGTCGCCCACGTCGAGACCTTCCTCTACCTCCGCCTGCTGTACAGCAGCACCGCGGGCGCCTGGGGCGTGGGCCGCTCGCTGGCCCGGGAGAGCTAGTGGGTCTCCTGGGCGGCCATTTCGGGTGCAATGTTTCCGGGGGACCCACTAGGACCCGACCGACCGGTAGTAGGCCGCGTTCCAGCGCAGCTCCTTGGCAAACTCGCGGATCCGCGTGTCGCCGTCGATCACCAGCAGCTCGAGCCCGGCGATGTCGGCAAAATCGGCGAAGATCTCGGACCCGAGCGCCAGGCTGAGCACGGTGTGGTGGGCGCCACCGGCCATCAGCCAGGCCTCCGCCGCCGTCGTCAGATCGGGCTTGGGCGTCCACACCGCTCGAGCCACGGGTAGCTTGGGCAGCGGCCGGTCGGGCGGCACCACATCGACCTCGCCCAGGAGGAGGCGGAAGCGATCGCCCAGGTCCATGAGCGCCACGCACACGGCGGGCCCGGCGGCCGCGTCGAACACGAGCCGCACCGGATCGGCGCGAGCCCCGATCGACAGGGGGTGGATCTCGCACGACGGACGCTCGGCAGCCAGCGACGGGCAGACCTCGAGCATGTGCGCCCCGAGAACCTTCGGTCCCCGGGGCGACAGCTCGTACGTGTAGTCCTCCATGAACGAGGTTCCGCCGGGCAGCCCACGGCTCATGACCTTGCCGATCCGCAGCAGCGCCGCCGTCTTCCAGTCCCCCTCCGCTCCGAACCCGTAGCCCTCGGCCATCAGGCGCTGCACGCCGATCCCGGGTAGCTGGACCAGCCCGCCGAGATCCTCGAAGGTATCGGTGAAGGCCTTGAATCCGCCGGCGTCGAGGAACGCCCGGAGCCCGGCCTCGATCCTCGCCGCCTCGAGCAGCGACGTCCGTTGCGCGCCGCCGTCGCGGAGCGCGGGGACGAGCTCGTACTGCTCGTCGTACTCGCCGGCGATGCGTCCGACCTCGTCGTCGCTGGTCGCCTGCGTCGCCTCGACGAGATCCCCGATGCCGTACCCGTTGACCGAGAAGCCCAGCCGCAGCTGCGCCTGCACCTTGTCGCCCTCGGTGACCGAGACCTGCCGCATGTTGTCCCCGAACCGCGCGACGGTCAGCGACTGCGCCTCGTGCCAGCCGCACGCCGCCCGCGTCCAGGTGCCGATTCGCTCCGTCGTCGCGGGGTCACTCCAATGGCCGACGACGGTCTTTCGGCGAATGCCCGCCCGCGTCTGCAACGACGCGAGCTCACGATCTGCGTGGGCCGACTGGTTCAGGTTCATGAAGTCCATGTCGAGCTCGCTCCAAGGCAGCTCGCGGTTGAACTGGGTGTGGAGGTGAAGCAGCGGCTTGGCAAGTACCGACAGCCCGGCGATCCACATCTTGGCCGGCGAAAAGGTGTGGGCCCAGACCACCAGGCCCACGCAGGCCGGCGCCGCGTTGGCCTCGAGGCAGGCGGCGCGGATCGAGGCCGGCGCGACCAGGGTGCCGCGATAGCTCACTGAGACGGGAATCTCATCCACAGTGTCCAGCGCCGCCGCGATCTCGCGCCCGTGTTCATCGACACTGCGTAGGGCTGCCTCGCCGTATAGCTCCTGCGCGCCGACGGCGAACCAGATCTCGTACTCCCCGAGCGGCTTCATCGTCGCTGCGCGTCCGGGGCCATGCCCGGCATCCTTGCAGGGATCAGACCGACGCGGGGTGCTCGCGGAGCGAGACTCCGTCAGTCCACGTTTGCGCTCGAGGCGGTCAGCCCAACGCGCTGGCGCTCCGCGGCGCAGCTATCCACATAGGCCGCGAACTCGCGCTCGAACTCGGGCCACCACACAGGTCCCCCGTCCGGCGACCGATCGGGCGGATTTGGGTCGCGGCGCGGGCCGCCTCCGTGACGGCCGTCGCCGTCGTGCGGATCGTCACCACCGAGCCGCCGGTGGCGGACTGAGCTCGCCGCCAGCCAGACCGTGATGCAGGCGAAGCCCACGAGGACGACGACCAGCGCGACGTAGCCAATCCAGGCTGGGGATTCGCTCACGTGACGCCCGCCGGCCAGAGCAACGGCGACGGTCATCGATCCTCCGTCAGACAGCTGGCATCCATATCGCTTGCTTAATAAGTCGGTCGAGGTGTTCCACAACTAAAGACGCAGACGCGCCCGCATTTCTTGCCGCCCTGCCTCCCGTACATGTTTCGGTGGGTTCCCAGCCCCTGTGCGCCCGAAACGTTCCGTCAGTAAAGCAAGTTCAGGCGGCGGCGCGACTCAGCACGCCGGGGCCCGAGATCGTGCGGATCTCATGCGGCTCGCAGACGCTGTCGATCGCGGTGCCCATGGCGGCGCTTTCCTCGCGCTCGGTCATGATCTCGACCAGGATCGGAAGGCGGCGGCGCCCGCTCTCGCGGGTCGCCCATTTCAGCGCCGGCCGGATCTCGTGGGGCTCGGTGACCCGGATCCCGTCCGCGCCCAGCGATCGCATCAGCGCGACGTGGTCGACTCCGGGCTGGCCGTCGAGGCCCTCGAACGCGAGGTCCACCTCGAAGTTCATCTCGTAGCCGACCTCGGCCTGCCTGATCAGCCCCATGTAGCCGTTGTTGAGCATCACGAGCACGAACGGAACGCCGTACTGGACGGCGACGGCGACCTCCTCGGCCAGGAACTGGAATGAGTAGTCGCCGACGATTCCGACGACATCGCTATCGGGGCGCGCGAGCTTGGCTCCCGTGCAGGCTGAGACCTCCCAGCCCAGCGGCCCGGCCTGGCCGCAGCAGAGGTAGTGCCGCGGGCGGTACGCGTTCTGGAACTGACCGCCGAAGATCTGGTAGAGCCCGATCGCCGTAACCACGGTCGCGTCCTCGTCGAGAAAGGCGTTCAGCTCGGCGTATACGCGTGGAGCCCGGACCGGAACGGTGTCGTAGTCGGCGAACCGCGCGCGCGTGGCGCGCAGCTCGGCCAGCCTCCCCACCCACGCCGCTCGCGGCGGGCCTTCCCGCGCCCGGTCGCCTCGGCGTGGAGCGCTTCGAGGGCGAGCTTGGCATCGCTGACGATCCCCAGATCGGGCCCGAACACACGCCCGATCTGCGCGGCGGCCACGTCGATCTGGATGAACTTCCGCGATCCGCGGTAAATGTCCAGCGCCCCCGTGTGTCGGTCGCCGAAGCGCGCCCCGACAGCGAGCACGAGGTCGCTCTCGAGGAACAGCTGATTGGCGAACGGCTGGCTGGTCTGAATACCCACCGTCCCCGCCCACAGCGGATGATCCTCGCGGATCGCGCCCTTGCCCATCAGGGTCGGGCTGACCGGTAGCTCGAGCAGCTCGGCCAGGCGAACGAGCGCGGCTGCGGCGTCGGCAATGATCACGCCGCCGCCGGCCAGCAGCAGCGGACGTTCGGCGGCCTCGATCAGGGCAAGCGCTCGGTCGATGGCCGCCGCTGGCGGCGCGACGAGCTCTCCTCCCAGGCGCGCATCTGAGGCAGCGTCGTAAGCGATCGGGGCGGCTCGTTGCACGTCCAGGGGAAGGTCGATGAGCACCGGCCCGGGCCGGCCCGACCGTGCCACCCGGAACGCTTCACGGAAGATCCACGGCAGCTGCGACGGCTCGCGCACCTGGACCGCCCACTTGGTCACCGGCCGAGCGATGGACACGATGTCGACGGCCTGGAACGCCTCCTTATGAAGCATGGTGGTCGGCGCCTGCCCGGTGATGCAGATGATCGGGATCGAGTCGGCCAGCGCGGTGTAGAGGCCGGTGATCATGTTCGTCCCGGCCGGACCCGAGGTGCCGATGCAGACCCCCGGCTCGCCGGTGACCCTGGCCCAGCCGTCGGCGGCGTGCGTTCCGCCCTCCTCGTGCCGGACCGACAGGTGGCGAATCAGGCGCGAGCGGCTGAGCGCCTCATAGAGGGGGAGGATCGCCGCGCCCGGTACCCCGAAGGCGACCCGTACGCCCTCATCCTCGAGGACGCTGACGACAGCGTCCATCGGCGGGGTGCTCACGACTGCCCCGAGGTGATCTCGTGATTTGACAGCCCCTCGATCACCGTCAGCAGAGCCGAGTGATCCTCGCCGCCACGACCGTGACGACGCAGGCTCTCGAGCATCTGCTCGACCGCCGCAGTATTGGGCAGCACGGCGCCGCTCGAACGCGCGGTGGCCAGGGCGATCCCCAGGTCCTTGTGGTGCAGGTCGACCTTGAATCCGGGGGCGAAATCGTGCTCCAGGAACTTGTCTCGCCGCATCTCCATCACGCGGTTGGCCGCCAGGCCGCCCGACAGCACGCTGATCATCACTCCGGGATCCACGCCGGCCTTGGAACCGAGCACGAGCGCCTCGCTGACCGCCTCGATAACCAGCGCCACCACCACCTGGTTGCACGCCTTGACCACCTGCCCCGCGCCGCTGGCACCAACCAGTGTGATCGTCGATCCGAGGCACTCGAAGATCGGCCGGGCGCGCTCAAACGCGGCCTCGCTCCCGCCGACCATGATCGACAGCTTGGCCTCGCGAGCCCCGACATCGCCGCCGCTCACCGGCGCATCCAGCATCTGGAGCCCCAACCCTTCGCCGCGCACGGCCAGATCGCGTGAAACCTCGGGGGCAATCGTGCTCATGTCAATGAGCAGTTGCCCGCGCGAGGCTGCGGGTAGGACCTCGTCCAATACCTCGGCCACTTGTGGCGAGTCGGGCAACATCGTGATCGTCACCTCGCTGCGCTCGGCCACCTCGCGGGCCGAGTCGGCCGGCTGGGCGCCTTCGCCGGCCAGCGCATCGACGGCGGCCCGGCTCCGGTTGTGCACGACCAGCGGATAGCCGGCCCGCAACAGGTTGGTGGCCATTGGTCGGCCCATGATCCCCAGGCCGATGAATCCGATCGTTTCGGGCATCACTTCTCCACGGCGTCCTGCATCCACTGCAGGCTCGCCTCGGTCGTCGTTGTCGTGGGCCGGTACTCGAGACCGACGTGGCCCGGGTACCCAATCTCCCTGAGCACGCCGAACAGGTACGGGAAATTGATCTCTCCCGTACCCGGCTCTCCGCGACCGGGAGAGTCGGCGATCTGGATGTGGGCGATCGCCTCGGCGTGGGCCCGGATCGTCGCGGCCAAATTCCCCTCCATGCGCTGCATGTGGTAAGCGTCGTACTGCATCGCGACGTTGGGCTCGGCCACACGCTCGATCAGGGCGGCGGCATCGGCGGTGTGGCTGATCAGGTACGGGCCGTTCTCGATTGTGTTGACGGCCTCGACGAGCACCTTGGCCCCGATCGCCGCCGCCTCGCGTGCCGTCCGTCGCAGGTTCTCGACGGCCAGCTCCAGCTGCTCGTCACGGCTGAGGCCCGTGCACTCGAGCCCGAGCAGTGCGTTGAGCTGGCGACACCCCACCTGCTCGGCCAGTTCGAGGGCCACCGGAACGTTGTCGAAGAACTGCGCCTGGCGATCGGGAATGCTGAGGAGCCCCCGCTCACCCGCGGCCATGTCTCCGGCGTCGAAGTTGAACAGCGCCACGGTGAGGCCGCTCTCGGCGATCGCCGCCCGCACCGCCGAGAGGTCCTCGCCGGCCGGCCACCAGAACTCAACCGCGTCCAGCCCGGCGCGCTTGGCTCGGTCGAAGCGTTCCAAAAATGGGACTTCCGGCCACAGGAGCGAGACGTTGGCGTCGAAGTTGATTCCGGATCGCGAAACACTCATTGCGCGTCATGAAAGCTATCGCGACTGCGGTTTGTTGTCAACGGCGGAATTCTAAGCTATGTTTGTTTCGCATGACGGAATCGGTCCAATCGGTCGGCCGTGCGCTCGATCTGCTCGAGCAACTCGGCGCGAGCGACAGCGACATGCCACTCGGCGACCTCGCCCGCGCAACCGGGCTGCACCCGCCGACCGCGCATCGACTGCTCCAGACCCTCGTCCAACGCGACTGGGTGGTGCGCAATCCGAGTACGACCCACTATCGCCTGAGTCGGAAGCTGCTGTCGATCGTCGGCGACATCGAAGCTCGAACGGCGCGACTGCGGGCACTGGCCCGACCGCATCTCATCGCGCTGCGAGACGACACCGGAGAGTCGACCAACCTGGTCGTCCTCGACGGCCTGGCCGCGGTGTACATCGACCAGGTGCCGAGCCAGCGTCCGATCCGGATGTTCACCGAGATTGGCGCGCGCGTACCCGCATATGCCTCGGGAGCGGGAAAGGCGATGCTCGCCTTTCAGACCTCGGCCGTCGATCGAGCGCTCGAGCGCCACGTCCTGGCGCCGCTCACCGCCCATACGCTCACCGATCACGGCGCCCTGAAGCGATCGCTGCGACAAGCCCGCACCCGTGGCTACGCGTTCGACAACGAGGAGTACGAGCTCGGCGTGGCCTGCACGGCGGCACCCGTCCGTGGCGGCGACGGGATCGCCGTGGCCGCCATCAGCGTGTCTGCCCCGGCCGCACGGTGGCGAGCGCTCAACCGCGCGCAGCTGGGACGCCAGATCGCTCAGCACGCGGGCGAGATCTCGGCGTTGCTGCCGTCCTGACCGGGCGCGCGATGAACTCGCCCCGGGGGTGGCCGACGAGCCGATCGCCGTCGATGACCACCTGCCCGCGCGCCAGCACCAGCTCAGGGCCGCCGGTCACGACCATGCCCTCGAACACGTTGTAGTCGACTCGCGAGTGGTGGGTATCGGCCGAGATCACCAGTTCCCGCTCAGGATCGAACACCACGACGTCCGCGTCGCTGCCCGGCGCGATCGTCCCCTTCCTGGAATCACCGAGATCAACGGCTTCCTCGGCCACGACGGCGCGATCTTCGGCTACGGGTCGACGATGCTCTACCTGCCCAGCCGCCACGCCACGATCGTCGTACTCGGCAACAACAACGACAACGGGGCGCCCAAGCCGCTCATCACGGCGGTGGCCATCGCCGCCTATCTGTTCCCGGGCCACTTCCCGCACGGCCTCTAGTCGGCGGTTCTATGACGTCGGTTTCAAATTGGCTTCGAGCCAGCCCAGCAGTGTGTCGTTGCGCAGCGTGGGCGCCATCGGCTCGCAGTGGAACTGCGCCCCTTCGGCCACGGTGAACCTGGCCAGCGCTCTGCGCGCCCGGAGCCAGTCGTACATCTGCTTTGACTGGCCGGGGAAGAACTGCTCCTGCTCGGCCTCGGCGAGAATCATCGGCGCCCTGATCCGCCCGACCACGGCCGGCGAGAGCACGAACCTCTCCGCCAGTCGCATCTTGTCGTAGAAGCTCCCGTTGCCGTAGATCTCCGAGCGCTTGGCGATGTCGAACTGAACCGTGGCCGGTAGGTGGGGCAGGATCGCTGCCCACTCGCGATTGAACTCCTGCCGCTTGCCCTGGTTGAGCAGGGTGATCAGCTGGGCGGGCAGCTTGTGCCGCCAGCTGATGAACGCGTTGGTGGCACCCGGGTCGACGGCGAGGCCGGCCAGCCGGCGTTCAAACGCCGCCGCCCGCGGCACCAGGTAGCCCCCGAAGCTCGAGCCGAACAGCGTGATACGCCGCTCGTCTACCTCGGGTCGGTCCCGCAGCCACGACACGATCGGCGTGATCACCCTCTCCCAGTCCGGGCGGAACGGGATGTTGTGCGCAAACAGGTTGGAGCCCTGCCCCGGGCCCTCGAAGATCAGCGCGTTCCACCCGCGTTCCAGCGCCGCCGCCCCGCCACCGGCTATGTACATGTCGACGTTCTGCGCGTCGCTGCCGTTGTTGAGGATCAGCGTCGGCCGGCGCACGCGAGAGCCGCCCGGAGTGAGCAGCCACCCAGGCAGGCGGCGCCGTTCATACGGAATCGAGACGGGCTGGAAGCCCGGGCGGAAACGCGCAGCCGCGGCCGCCCAGCAGCTCTCCATCTCGCGGTAAACCGCCCCCTCGTGCGCCCGCGTCGGCGTGTTCGACGCGAGCACGTAATACAGCGCCTGGTCGAGGTAGCTGGCGGCCCGCAGGTAGGAGTCGCGCGCCGTGACCCGGCGGCCCCTGTCGGCCGCCTCGTCGCCCAACCTGCGCAACCGCCGGCCCAGGGCCAGGAACTCCTCGAAGTACGCGCGGTACGTGTCGCCGCGGGCATGCACCCGGTTGAACGTCTCCAGCACCTCGCCGGGCTGGGCCGCGTTGTAGGACACGGCCCCGAGGGCGAACAGCGCCTGGAAGTTGAGCGACTGGTCGGAGAAGAACTCGGTCGCATTGGGCAGCTTGGGTGCCGGCGACGCGTCGGCCGACGCCCCGCCGGCGCTCGGCAGCACCGCCGCCACGCCGCCCGTGAGGGCGCCGGCCAGCACGCTCCGGCGCGAGAGCCGCTCGTCGATGTCCGAACCGATCAGCACGTTAACGCAGGAGTCGGCAGTAGCGCGGTCGCGCTTTAGCGGCTTGGTCCCACGCGATCCACTCCGTCCGTGGCGGCGCAGGGCGAGGCAGCGGCGTACTGAACTAGTTGCTCGCCACGGCCAGACAGGGCAACCCGGGCAAGGCGACCCTCAGCTGTTGGGGAAGGCAACGTCCGCGAGGGCGGCTGCGATGCCGTCGCCGAGGAACCCGCCCGGGGAGGGCAACGTGCTGTTCAGCAGCACGACGACCGAAGCATGCTGCTGGGGGAGATACCAGAGGTCGGTGTTGTAGCCCGGCGGGGCATAGACGCCGTTGTGGCCCAGGAGATTGCCGGGTTGACGAGGCCCAGCCCGTATCCGCCAACGACGCCCGTGCTCGGGCCGGTGGCGGCGAGTGTGCCCTTCCCCAGCGCACGAGCCCAAATCTGCAGGTCGCCGAGCGTCGAGATGATGCCCCCATAGGAACCATGGGCATCCCGAGGATCACGTAGGCGGTATCGGTGTTGTTGAAGACGCCGGCGCATACTCGGGCCCTGCTTGATGGCCAGGTTGCCGATCTCCTGGGGCTTCCAGTATTTGCCGCAATGCGGAGACGGCTTATGGATGAAGCAGTGCTTTCCAACCCAGGCCGACAGCAGCGATCCCGGCCCGCCCTCATCCCAGATCCCGCTGGTCATGTTGAGGACCATGCGGACCGTGATTTGCCGCGCATGCTGGATGCGTGGCTCCCACTTGTGGATCGACTGGTCCAGGCGCAACTTGTGGCGATCGACCAGCTCGAGGATCACGGTGGCGGTGAACGTCTTGGTCACGCTGCCGATCCGGAAGTGGTCGTTCAACTGCATCTTGTGCCCTATCGAGGCGTAGCCGAATGCCCGCTCGAAGTTGCCGGCGGGACCGCCAGTGACGCCGATGACAGCACCGGGAATCCCGAGCGCCTTCACAGTGGCCACGACGTGGTTCAGCTTCCTGACCCCGCGCGCGTGGTCGGTGGCAGGATGTGCTTATGGCCCGCCACCGAACCCCGGTCCCGGCCGCCGCCGAGGTGGTCATCGTCGGTGGCGGCGTGATGGGATGCAGCGCGGCCTTTCACCTTGCCGAGGCCGGCGTCGGTGTTGTGCTGCTCGAGCGCGACGAGCTCGGCAGCGGCTCAACGTCGCGCGCCGCCGGCGGAGTCCGAACGCAGTTCTCGGATGTGCTCAACATCGAAATCGCCCGACGCAGCATGGACGCCTTTCGCGACTTTCAGCGGCGCCCGGGCTGGGAGATCGACCTGAAGGAGGTCGGCTACCTGTTCGTGCTCAGCCGCGAGGAGGATGTGCGGGAGTTCGAACAGAGCGTGGCACTGCAGAGCTCGCTGGGTCTCCCGACCCGTCTGCTGACCGCGGCCGAGGTCCGCGAGCTGTGCCCGTTGATCCACGGCGATGACGTCCTCGCCGGCGCGTTCTCGCCGGGCGACGGCCACGCCACGCCTGAGGGCGTCGTGCAGGGCTACGCGTCCGGAGCGCGCGCCCACGGCGCCGAGATCAGGACCGGCTGCGAGGTCATCGGGATCGAGACCAACGCCGGCGAGATCACGTCCGTGCTGACCAGCGACGGCTCGATCCGGACCGGCGCGGTGGTCTGCGCCGCCGGCGCCTGGTCGCGAGCGTGCGGCGAGATGGTCGGCGTCGCGTTGCCGATCACCCCGTTGCGCCGCCAGATCCTGTTCACCGAGGCGATCGACGGTCTTCCGGCCGAACTGCCGATGACGATCGACTTCGCCTCGAGCTTCTACTTTCACCGCGAGGGGCCGGGGCTGTTGATCGGCATGTCGGACCCGAACGAGCGGCCAGGATTCAGCATCGAGACCTCAGATGACTGGCTGCCCGAGCTGATGGCCGTGGTCCGCCGGCGCGCGCCGCGGATTGCCGAGGTCGGAATTCGTGGCGGCTGGGCCGGTCTGTATGAGATGACGCCCGATCACAACGGGATCATCGGCGAGGCGGCCGGCGTCTCACGGTTTCTGTACGCCACCGGGTTCTCCGGCCACGGCTTTCTCCAGGGCCCGGCGGTCGGCGAGATCCTCCGTGACCTGCTCCTGCGCCGGCCGACGTTCGTCGACATCGCGCCGTTCAGCGTCGACCGGTTCGACGCCGCCGCGCTGCGACCCGAGTACAACGTGGTCTAGATGATTGATTGCGCGTTCCGCCTCTAGTGACCGAAACCGAAACCACATCAGTGACAGCGACCGGAGCCGAGCGGCTCGTCTCGGCCCTCGAGCGGCTGGGCGTGACACTCGTCTTCGGCCTGCCCGGGGTCCACAACCTCTCGATCTGGGACGCCCTGGCGCGTTCGGCGATTCGGCTCGTCGGGGTTCGTCACGAGCAGACGGCCGTATACGCGGCCGACGGCTACGCGCGCGCGACCGGCGCGCTCGGCGTGGCACTGGTCACGACCGGGCCCGGCGCGGCCAACACGCTTGGCGCCACCGGCGAGGCGATGGCCTCGGGTTCACCGGTCCTGGTGATCGCCACCGATATCCCCGCCGCGCTTCGCCGCGAGGGGGTCTACCGCGGAGTGCTGCACGAGACCCGCGACCAGGCGGCGATGTTCAAGCCGGTGACCAAGCTGACCCGGGTGGCGGCGAGTCCCGAGGAGATTGCCCAAGCGACGCTCGATGGGGGATCAGCGGCCACGGCCGCACCGAGTGGGCCCGTGTACCTGGGCGTGCCGACTGACCTCCTGTCCAGTCCCGTGTCGGCCACCCTCGAGTCGCACGAGACCGAGACCCAGTCTCCCCACACTGCCGATGACGACGCACTGAGCCGTGCGGCCCAACTGCTCGGAGAGGCCGAGCGCCCCCTGATCTGGGCGGGCGGCGGTGCGCTGCGGGCGGACGCCGGCGAGATGGTCGGGGAGGTGGCGCTCAGGCTGGCCGCCCCGGTGATCACGACGTACATGAGTCGCGGGCTGCTGGCCCCCGAACACCCCTGCTTCGTTCCCGGCCCCGTCCACGCCCCGGCCGTCGGCTCGCTGTGGGATGAGGCCGACGTGGTGCTGGCCGTCGGCACCGACTTCGACGGGATGATGACCCAGAACTGGCTCATGCCGCGACCGCCGACTCTGATCGCCGTCAACGTCGACGAGGCAGACGCCAACAAGAATTTCAGCGCCGATCTGACGCTGGTCGGCGACGCGCGCGCAGTGCTGGAACAGCTGCTGCCCAAGACACCCGAGCAGGGTGACCTCCCGGCACTCAGACGGCGCCTGGCCCAGATCGCCACCGGCATCGCGGCGTTCGTGGAGTCCGACGACATACAGGCCCAGCGCATGCTCGAGATCCTCGGTCGCGCTCTCCCGGCCGACGCCCTGCTCGTCGCCGACATGTGCATACCCGGCTACTGGCTCGCCGGCTTCTGGCCGGCGCCGCGACCGCGGAAGCTCGCCTACCCGGTGGGCTGGGGGACGCTCGGCTTCGCCTTCCCGGCTTCGATCGGCGCGTGCCTGGCAGGGGCGGGCCCGACCGTGTGCATATGCGGCGATGGCGGCTTCCTGTTCGCGTGCGGCGAGCTGGCCACGGTGGCCCAGGAGCAGGTGCCGCTCACGATCGTGCTCGTCGACGATGGCGGCTACGGCATGCTGCGCTTCGATCAGGCCCGCGCCGGACGCGAAACATTCGGTGTCGATCTGAGCACGCCAGACTTCGTGGTCATGGCCGACGCGTTCGGAATACCCGCCACGCTCCACGACGGCTTCGGGCCACCGTTCGAGCAGGCGCTGGCCAGAGCCATGGCCGGCGACGGGCCCGAGATGATCGTGGTCCGCGCGGCACTCAAGCCGCCGCCGACGACATCGCCGCGGTGGTATCGACGAGCCTGACAGGAGAGCAATGAGCACGACAACGGTGATGACCTCGACCGACCAACTGCGCGCGCGTGCCAGGCGTAGCCTCGACCGATGCGGCGTTGAGCTCGGGTCCGTTGCCGGCCCGAGTCTCCGCGCCCGTTCGCCGATCACCGGCCAGGACCTGTTCGAGGTACCAGCCGCCGGAGTTGCCGATGTTCAGGCCGCGATCGCCGCCGCCGCCAGCGCGTTTTCGGGCTGGCGTGCCACCCCGGGGCCGATTCGCGGAGCGCTGGTCAAACACTTCGGCGCCCTGCTTGAGCAGCACAAGGCCGATGTCGCCGAACTGGTGACGATCGAGGCGGGCAAGATTCCCTCCGAGGCGCTCGGCGAGGTCCAGGAGATGATCGATATTTGCGACTTCGCGGTGGGCCTTTCGCGCCAGCTCGACGGTCGCACGATGCCCTCGGAGCGCCCCGGCCACAGGCTGATGGAGACGTGGCATCCGCTCGGCGTGGTGGCGGTCATCTCGGCCTTCAACTTCCCCGTGGCGGTGTGGTCCTGGAACACCGCGGTGGCGCTCGTCTGCGGCGACGCCGTCGTCTGGAAGCCGTCGCCGATGACTCCGCTGAGCTCGCTCGCCTGTTCCTCCCTGCTCGAACGCGCGGTCGCCGAGTGCGGGGCACCGGCCGGGTTGCACCAGCTCGTGCTCGGTGGGACCGACGTCGCGCAAGCGCTGGTCGACAACCGGGATGTCGCCCTCGTCAGCGCCACCGGCTCGGAGCGGATGGGCGCCCAGGTGGCACCGCGGGTCGCCGCCCGGCTTGGCCGCTACCTCCTCGAGCTGGGCGGCAACAACGCCGCGATCGTGGCCCCCTCGGCCGACCTCGAGCTGGCCACCCGGGGCATCGTGTTCGCGGCCGCCGGAACCGCCGGCCAGCGCTGCACCACGCTGCGACGGGTGATCGCGCACGAGGACGTGGCCGAGGAGCTGGTCCCCCGGCTGGGCGAGGTGTTCGGTCGGCTGCCGATCGGCGACCCGTTCGCCGAGGGAACGCTGGTCGGGCCGTTGATCAACGCGCAGGCTCATCGCGGAATGCTCGACGCGCTCGCGCAGGTGAAGGCCGACGGCGGGGAGCTGATCGTCGGCGGCGCGCGCCGGGAGCTCGAGGGCGCCTCCGACGCCTACTACGTCGAGCCCGCGCTCGTCCGCATGCCGGGCCAGACCGACCTGGTCCGGCGCGAGACGTTCGCGCCGCTGCTGTACGTCATGACCTACCGCGAGTTCGACGAGGCGATCGAATTGCACAACGACGTCCCCCAGGGCCTGTCCTCGAGCATCTTCACACGCGATCAGCGCGAGGCTGAACGGTTCCTCGCCGCCGACGGCTCGGACTGCGGCATCGTCAACGTCAACATCGGCACCTCGGGGGCGGAGATCGGCGGCGCATTCGGCGGAGAGAAGTCCACCGGTGGCGGCCGCGAGTCCGGCTCGGACGCCTGGCGCGCCTACATGCGCCGCGCGACCAATACGATCAACTACTCGGACCAGCTGCCGCTCGCCCAGGGAGTCGAATTCGGCTGAGGCAGCCGGCCGGGCGGCCTCGCTATGCTCCCCAGCCGGAGAGATAACAGCACGCCCGGCTCGGGCCGTGCTCGATTGGAGATAGGGAGATCACGGATGCGGAAACTAAGGATGGGCGCACGGATCCTGACCCTGGCGCTCGCCGCCGCGGCGCTCATGGTCAGCCTGGCCGCGACGGCCTCGGCGTCGACCAAAACGGTGTGGCTGTGCCGGCCCGGCCAGCACCCTGACCCGTGCACGCCAGGGCTGTCGACGACGGTGTACTCGCCCACCCTCAAGAAGCTCAAGGTGACCCATCCCAAGCAGGTCGCTCATCCGGCGATCGACTGCTTCTACGTCTACCCCACGGTCAGCGATCAGAAGACGGGCAACGCGAACCTTCACGTGGATCCCGAGGAGCGGTCGATCGCGCTCTATCAGGTCGCGCGTTACTCGCAGTACTGCCGCGTCTACGCGCCGATGTACCGACAGGTGACCCTCGACGGCATCGGACTCGGCACGCCGACGACCAAGCCGAACCCGGCGCTGGCCACCAGCGACGTCCACAAAGCGTTTGAGACCTACCTGAAGAAGTACAACCACGGGCGCGGGTTCGTGCTCACCGGCCACTCGCAGGGCTCGTTCGTACTGCGCCAGCTGATCGCAAAGTACGTCGACCCCAAGCCCGCTGTCCGTAAGCGCCTGGTGTCCGCGATCCTGCTCGGCGGCAACGTGCTGGTCAAGAAGGGCAAGAAGATCGGCGGGGACTTCAAGCACATTCCCGGCTGCACGAAGCCGGCCCAGCTCGGATGCGTGATCGCGTTCTCGACGTTCGACCAGCCGGTGCCCAACCCCCCCAGCCTGTTCGGGCGCCCCTCGGGCGGCGCGGGCGGAGGCACTGCGCCGAAGGGCGACGTCGTGCTGTGCACCAACCCGGCGGCCCTCGCCGGCGGCAGCGCGCTGGTCGATCCGATCTTCCCGAGCGCGCCGTTTGACCCCAAGAGCACCCTGGCCGCGGGTATCGCGCTGCGCGGATTGACCCAGCCGATGCCGCCCACCGTGTGGACATCCGAGCCGGGCTCATACCGAGCGCATTGCTCGTCGGCCAACAATGCCCATGTGCTCGAGATCACCGGGGTTGGCGGCGCCAAGAACCCGAATCCGAGCCCGACCCCGGAGTGGGGCCTGCACCTCGTGGACGCGAATATCGCTCTTGGCAACCTGATCTCGATCGTCAAGTCGGAGACCAAGGCGTTCGTGGTCAGCGGGCGATAGCGTCGGGCGGGTGACGCGCCCCGCCGACGCCCGCCCATCCGCGTGAGTGCCCAGGCTCGCGGTGCCGATCCGGTGATCACCGGGATCGGAGCGCTGACGCCGCTCGGGCTCGATGTGTCCCGCACCTGGACTCGGCTCGTCGACGGAGACTCCGGAGTTGGTGCGATCCAGTCGTTCGACGCCTCAGGGCTGGCGGTCCGGATCGCCGGTGAGATCAGGGACTTCGACCCCGAGATCCAGCTGGGCAGCAGGCGCTCCCGGCGATCGGCTCGAGTCTCTCAACTCGCGGTCGTGGCCGCCCGTGAAGCCGTTGCCGACGCCGGCCTCGAGATCGAGCGAGCCCCCGAAGAGATCGGCGTCGTGATCAACACTGCGGTGGCCGGCGTGCCCGAGACCGAGGCCAACGTGAGGGCGCTGCTGGCCGTCGGCCCGCGGGCGGTGAGCCCGTTCTACGTGCCCTCGACGATCCCCAACATGCCCGCCTGCGAGGTCGCCATCGACCTCGGCGTGCACGGGCCGGTCAGCGCGGGCGCGCTGGCCTGCGCGAGCGGCAACGCGGCGCTGCTCGAGGCCCGGCGGCTTATCCTGGCCGGCGAGGCCGAGGTCATCATCGCCGCTGGCGCCGATGCCGGGATCTCCGAGGCGATGTTTGCCGGGCTCGCGAACATGGGCGCGATGTCGCAGCGCAACCAGGAGCCCGAGCGTGCCAGCCGTCCCTTCGATGCCGATCGCGACGGGTTTGTCTTCGGCGAGGGGGCCGTGGTGCTGGTCGTCGAGTCTGCGGCCCACGCTTCGCGGCGGGACGCCCGGCCGTACGGGTCGCTATCCGGTGGCGCGCTGACCTCGGACGCCTTCCACATCAGCGCTCCGGAGCCGTCGGGCGAACAGGCAGCCCGGGCGCTGTCGCTGGCGCTCGAACGCACGGGCACACG
This sequence comes from uncultured Solirubrobacterales bacterium, assembly GCA_963749545.1. GTDB lineage: Bacteria > Actinomycetota > Thermoleophilia > Solirubrobacterales > Solirubrobacteraceae > Palsa-465. The sequence continues at coordinate 229,588 of CAVVNG010000018.1, read as the reverse complement.
ACCCGACGAGATCGACTACATCTGCGCTCACGGCACCGGCACCAGGGCCAACGACGTGGCCGAGACCAAGGCGATCCGGGCGGCGCTCGGCGCGGCCGCCCGCGGGGTTCCCATCAGCTCGCCGAAGTCCATGGTCGGCCACCTGATCGCCGCCGCCGGGTCGCTGTCGGTGATGGTCACACTGTTGGCCATGCGCGACGGCGTCGTGCCCCCGACGATCAACCTCGAGCGCGCCGACCCGGAGTGCGACCTCGACTATGTCCCGCTCCAAGCGCGCGAGGTGAACGTCGGGACGGGGCTGGTGAACGCGTTCGGCTTCGGGGGACAGAACTGCGTCGTCGTGCTGCGGAGGCTCGGGTGAACGGTGGCGCCGACCCTGCCGTGGTGGCCGACCAGGCGGCGATGGTGGCGGCCGCATGGTCGGCGCCGGGAAGCCCGGGCTCGTGGCACCTCACGGCGGAACAGTTCCGCGTCCTCAGCGAGGATCGTGAGCTGCTCGCGATCGCGGCGACGATCCCTCCGCACAGGCTCCCACCGCTCCTCTTCCAGGCCGCGGCGACGTTTCTGGTGCTCGAGCTTGAGCCCGAGCCGCTGCGTGGGTGGTTCCCACGCGTGGGTGAGCCCCAGCCGGCCGTTGGCGCCTCGTTCAGGACCCTGTTCCGAGGCTTCTGCCTCGATCACCGTGATCGGCTGGTCGAACTCTGCGCCGCCCATCGCTACCAGATGAACGAAGTCGGACGCTGCACCGACCTGATTCCCGCGCTGGCCAGCGCCCCGGCCGACGAGCGCGAGATCGCGCTGATCGACATCGGGACCGGCGCCGGGCTCGCTCTCCAAGCCGACCGCTATCGCTACGTCTACCGTGAAGCCGGCGGGAGGGTCCAGGTGTCGGGCGATCCGAAGTCGAGCGTTGTGCTGGAGACCGAGGTGCGCGGTCTCCTGACGCCCCCACTCCCGTCGGCGCCGATCCGCATCGGCGAGCGCGTGGGCATCGACACCGAGCCGCTGGATCTGAGTGACCCGGCGGTGACCGCGTGGCTGGGCGCGTGCATTCCGCAGGAGATCGATGCCGTGACGCGCTTTCACCACGCCGTTGCGGTGGCCAGAGGCAATCCGGTCCGCACGGTGCGCGGCGACGCGGTCGAGACCCTGCCCGAAGTGCTGGCCGGTGTCCCGGAGGACATGCGCATCTGCCTGCTCGACAGCTACGTCCACGTCTTCCTCTCCGCCGCGGAGCTGAGGCGCTTTCGGGAGATCGTCGACATCGCCGGCTCTCGCCGCGACCTCGACTGGATCTCTGTCGATCCGCTCGTCCCCATGGGCAACAGCGCGAGCGACAGCGTGCTCGGCATCAGCGTCCCACCCAAGCTGATCGAGCGTAACCGGACCGAGGGCGTGTTCGGCGTGATCGGCCGGATGAGCTACCGCGATGGCCGGCGCACGGCGGCGCTGCTCGGCATCGCCCATCCTGGCGCGGCGTGGCTGGAGTGGCTCCAGGCACCGGCAGGCCATCAGAGCGCCGCCGACGCTCCCGCGTACCCTTAGGATCGTGACCGATCGGCAAGCCTCCCTGTTCGGCGAGTTCATCCGGCGCCAGCGCGAGCTCTCCGAGGTCTCGATGCGTCAGTTCGCCGGCATCGTGGGGATCTCGAATCCGTATCTGTCACAGATCGAGCGGGGGCTGCGGGCGCCGTCGGAGCAGGTCGTGCAGGCCATCGCCGATGCGCTCCACACCTCGGCCGATGCGCTCTACGAGGGAGCGGGTATCAAGCCGGGCGCGGATGGCGACTCGAAGGTGATCGCGGCGGTCCGCGAGGATCCCGACCTCACGCCACGCCAGCGGCGAGCTCTGATCGAGATCTACCGCTCGTTCACCACGTAGGCCGGACACCGCTGACCGCGGACATGGCTCAGCCAATCGTCGTCCCGAATGCCGTGACTGTCACTCCTCGGCGCTGACGCAAACTCATCCATCCGGCCTATATCTGTTTACATCCGATCATGCTCCGTGTCGCGGCGACGATTTGCTCGCGGCCGGCCTCGCGGCAACGTGATGACCGCCGGCAGCCGGCGTCAATAGACGAAAGATGAGGTCTATCCAGGTTTAGTTATGGTTAACCTGCTGACCATTGACACCCACCGGTCGCGCGACCTTGGTTGTTTCAAAAAGTCTCGCGCACGCCCTCCTGTGTCATGTATCGTCGAAGTCGCTAGGTGGGGACTCCATTCTGGGGATGGGCCATCGACGCGGCACAGGTTTGCAGATAGTGCGCGGATAGACGTGGGAGAGGCGCAGGTGCGAGACAGGCTGTTTCTGGTCGTGGGGCTGGGGGCTTACGCCGAACTGTTGCGCGAGCGCATCGCCGCGACGAGCGACTTTGTCGTCGTGGGGAGCGCCACGCACGGTTCTACCGGATTATGGCAGATTCGACGCCACGATCACCCACCCGAGATCGTCCTTCTCGACGCCAGTGCCCCCGACGGCTACGAGTTTGCGAGCGCGCTTCGCCAGCGGTACCCGCACGTTGCCCTGGTGGTCGTGGGAGCGGAGGAGGATCCCTCCGAGGCCCTGGCCTGGGCCCAGTTGGGCGTGACCGGTCTTCTCGGACGAGCGGTGCCGACGGACGAGCTCCTCGAGAGCCTCACCCGCGTGGCCAGGGGCGAGGCGCTGTGTTCCGCGGGGATCGCATCCGCTCTGTTGCGAGCTGTGGCCAGTCTGACCGAGTCCAGTCCGGGTGAGGGATCCTCCACACGGCTGACCACCCGCGAGCAGGAAGTCGCGGTGCTCCTCGATGAGGGTTGTTCTAACCGTGAGATCGCCGCGCGTATGCACATCGAGGCGGGAACAGTGAAGAGTCACGTTCATAACGTCATGCGTAAGCTCGGCGTGTCACGCCGAGCTCAGGTCGCAGCTCGCATGCGGAAGGAATCCGCCTCGTCGATTTGGCCTCCTCGAGCCGGTCACCGCGGCCGTCCGTGGAACGTTCCGGACTCCAGGTATAGACCGTCCGGGCTACACCCATTGACTGGACAGGCACTCGATGGATTGCCACATAGGTAGTAGGAAAAGTTAGAGCCAACGGCCGATTGTCAATAGCCGCCTGGCTCTGAATGAATGTCCACGTGGACCAAGGGGAGTCGAAAGGTGGTGCGCACACCGGGGAGGCCGAGCACAGTCGTCCGTCCTTGAGCGCGGCGATCATGGACTCGCTGAGGAGCCTCCGGGCCCGCACCCTGGGTGATCCGGCGGTATGCGTCGCCGTGCTCGACGGGGCTGTCGATGTCGACCATCCGTGCTTTCGCGGCGCCAGCCTCAAACGCGTTGGAGCGCTCGCGTCGGGTGAGGCAGGTCAAGGACAGATGTCCGCTCACGGTACGCACGTGGCGAGCGTGATCTTCGGACAGCCGGAGAGCCCGGTCGAGGGGATCGCCCCGCGGTGCCGCGGACTGCTCGTGCCCATCTTTCGTGATGGCGACCAGGGATATCTGTCCCAGCTGGATCTCGCCCGCGCGATCGAGCAGGCGGTGCAGGCAGGGGCCCATGTCATCAACGTGAGCGGCGGCGAGCTGGCGCCGACCGGCGAGCCGGATCCGACGCTGGCCCGGGCGTTGCAGCTCTGCGATGCCGCTGGCGTACTGGTCATCGCGGCAACGGGCAATGACGGCTGCGACTGCCTGCATGTCCCGGCCAGCGTTCCAACCGTTCTTGCCGTCGGCGCACTGACCGAGGACGGCCAACCCCTGCAGTCCGGCAACTGGGGGGACGGATACCAAGGCCACGGCCTGCTCGCCCCCGGCGAGCGGATCCTCGGTGCCGTGCCTGGTGGCGGCACTGCAACGGCAACGGGCAGCAGCTTCGCCACGCCGATCGTGACCGGGGTGGCCGCGCTCTTGCTTGACCTCCAGCGCCGAGCCGGCGAGGAGCTCGACGCAACGGCCGTCGGGAATGCGCTGCTGGCCAGCGCGACGCCCTGCTCTCCGCGCGGCGCGCCCGAATGTGCGCGGTATCTCGCCGGCACTCTCAATGTCCCTGGGGCGTACGCCCTCATCACTCGAGGAGGAAGGATCACTGTGCCCGAGCATGCATCTCGCCCAATAGGTGCGGCTGCGGCCGCGACCCCGCAGCCGGTGGAGCGCGTACCCAGCGTTGGCGTCGCACCCTCGGCCGCCTCCCCGCCCCTCGATGGCGACGGCTTCCACTCGAGCGCGGCGCCGGCCACATCGGCGCCGGAAGCCAGCGCTGCGCCCGAACATGTCGCGCCGCCTCCCGTCGACTCGCCCGTGTCGGAGCCGGTGCGCGAGCCCGCCCAATCCGTGGCGCCGGGGCCCAGCGCCCCCGGCGGGATGGCGCCAAGCTCAGCGGACGAGGCCACCGAGGCTGCGCCGGCGACGACGGGCACCAACGCCGTCGGCGTACGTCCGTCCTCGGACTGCAACTGTGGGGGCAACGGAGCGACGTCGAACATCTTCGCCATCGGCGAAATCGGGTTCGACTTTGAAACCGAGGCGCGCAGAGACAGCTTCCGGCAGCTGATGACTGACGTGTTTCACGGATCGCCGCCCGTCCGCGTGAAGGCAAACCCTTACGACGTCTTTCAGCTGGCCGATTACCTCGATGCACACCACTCCGAGTCGACCGAGCTGACCTGGACCCTCATGCTCGATCTGACGCCGATCTATGCGGTCGAAGCCGAGGCCGGGCCGTATGCCGACGAAGTCTACGACCAGTTCCGAGTAGCCCTGCGCAACCAGGCCTATCCACCCGACGATCCCGATTACGTAAGTCGCGTGTCGATCCCGGGCGTGCTCACCAATCGCACCAAACGCCTGTACTCCGGGCAGGTCGTTCCCGTCGTTGTTGCCCAGCCGCGGGGCCTGTACACATGGAACGAGCCTCGCCTCGTCGATGCTGTGATCGAAGCTGTGCAGCAGGACGTACCCAAGGTCGACACCGATTACGTGCGCAAGACCACACGCAACTTCCTCGACAAGGTCTACTATCAGCTGCGCAACCTCGGGCAGTCGTCGCCGGATCGCGCGATCAATTACGCGGCTACGAATGCGTTCATCTTCACCGAGGGGATCGCGAACGGGATTCTGTCCGGCACGCTGATGCCGGTGTCATCCGAACAACGGAACCTGTACACGCTGGACACGATCACCGCCAGCAAGAGCGCGTACTGCCGTGTGGACTCCGACTGCTGGGACATCCAGCTCACCTTCTACGATCCGGAGAACGTCCTGCGCTCGCGGGCCGTGTACCAGAGCACGATTGACGTTAGCGACCTCATGCCGGTACAGCTGGCGGCGACGCATCAGTTCTTTGTCACTTCGTGAGGTGGTGACGGGTAGTCGTAATGGCCAAAGGAGGACTCATGCTCACAATTCCGCTTCAGGCTGCACCGGTTCCGAGGGACTCCCCGGCGCACCGTCACGCTGGTGCTTGTGAGATGCCCGCATCAGCGTTTGGCGCTTCGGCGGGCGTCCACGCGTCACAGTCGGTGTGCGACAACCTGACTGGTTTCGCCGCATCACTGTGCTACGCATCGGAGTACGGGGTCAGCGTGTAACCCTGCGGACCTGGCGATTGAAAGGAGATGACACTACTACGACTCGCTTAGTTGCCAACGGAACTCGCCTTGATCCCGACGACCGTCGAGGTACAAATAAACACGCTCGGTGAAAGGAGCCGTGACCTATGCAGGATGAACTCACCTCTGGAACGTCGCTGCGCATCCCGTTGCAGGGGGCCGGCGTCGAACGATCGCCTTCACGGGCGGCCTTCGGCGGCGACGGCGTTGAGGCCGCCGGATGGTTCGACGACCTCACGAGCGGCATTGGCTCGGCGCTCGGCGTGGCGCAGCAGGTGGCGCCCTATGTCGGGACGCTTGCCTCTTTCCTGTAAGCAGCTCGCGCTGCACCGGCGGCACCCGCTGCCGGTGCAGCCCGGCTTCCGATTCTGAGCAGCACCCGACGGGGAGACAAACATGACCCAACCCAGACGAAAGCGCTCTGCCCCAGCTCCCACCAAGGCCGATCGGGGCGGCTCCCCGCGGCTGCTGATGAGTCTGCGGCCCCTGGCGCCAATACCAATCACTCCGGCGGTGCGCACAGAACAGCTAAAGCCTCCGAGCTATGAATACGCGCCACGCGCCACTGGGAGGATGCCCGTCCAGAACGTCGTGGACCGCGCCAAGCCGCCCGAGCCATTTCTGCTTGACATCAAGGTGTTCAGCAGTAAGGGCGAGCTCGTAGAAACACTGCGCGTTCCCGAGTTCGGGCCCAGCGCGCCGCTGCCGGCCGATCCAGCCCGCTTCTCGAGTCGCATGGCGAGTCGTCAGGCACCCACGTCGCTCGCTCCGGTGCTCGCGGCGAAGCTCGTCGCGCGAGGACGCGCTCGCTAGGAGGGCCCTGACACACCGACGCTGATTCGGCGCTCGACTTGCGGCTTCCGCCCCAAACCGGCCCAGCGGGCCCGGTTCCGCGATCCGGGTCACGCCCGCTTGGCGATTCCTCGGGGCCGCCGGAGCCGGCGCTCGTCAGTTGCATCATGCCGACGTACGACCGGCCAGTGTTCGTGCTGCACGCCGTTCGCTTGTTCCAGGCTCAGGATTACCCGCGCCGGGAGATGGTCATCGTGGACGACGGCCCCCGCTCCCGGCTCGAACGACTGCTGCCGGCCGATGAGCGGATTCGCTACGTCCGCTCTCCCCGGCGGGAGTCGATCGGGAACAAACGCAACCGTGGATGCCATAGCGCCCGAGGCGAGTTCATCGCCCAATGGGACGACGACGACTGGTACGGACCCGGGCGGCTCTCGGCTCAAATGGCTCCGTTGCTCGCTCGCCGAGCCGACATCACGGGGCTCACTGCGCCCGCGTTTCTCGACATCTCCTGCGCCCGCGCATGGACGCTCACGCCTGGCCTGCATCGAAGGCTGTTCCTCGATGATGTCGCGGCCGGCACGCTGGCCTACCGGCGGCAGATATGGACTCGCTGGACTCGCTATCCAAACACCTCGCTGGGTGAAGACGCCGCCTTTCTGACCGGGGCCAGGCGCCTCGGCGCCCGCCTCGAGCGGGTGGACGGGCACGGCCTGTTCGTCTACGTGCGCCACAATCGAAATAGCTGGAAATTCGCCTGCGGGGAGCACATCGATCCCATCGGTTGGCAGCGCCTGGAGGCGCTGGCCTTCCCACTGGCGGATCGTCGCTTCTACGACGCCTTCGCTCGGCCGCGCAAACGTTCCGGGCGCCGCTTCACGCGGGCACGCCGCACGCTGGTCACGGCGATCATGCCCACCAAGGACAGGCCGCAACTCGTCGCGCGCGCGGTCGATTACTTCCGTCGCCAGGACTACACCCCACGCGAGCTGATCGTCATCGACGACGGACTGCATCCCACCGGCGCGCCGCTGCCTCGCGACCCGAACATCCGCTATCTCCGCCTCGAGCACGCACTATCGGTAGGAGAAAAGCGAAACCGGGCGTGCGCACTGGCACGCGGCGCGGTGATCATCCACTGGGACGACGATGACTGGTACTCGCCGCACCGGATCAGCTACCAGGTGGCCGAGCTGCATCGTCAACGAGCGGACCTCTGCGGCCTGAGCCGACTTCTCTATTTCGATCCGAGAGCCGATCGGTCGTGGCTATACCGGTACCCGACCCGGGCCCGGCCCTCGTGGGCAGCCGGATCCAGCCTCTGCTATCGGATCGAGACCTGGCGACAGCGACCGTTCCCCCATGTGGACATCGGCGAGGACGGGAGCTTCGTCGCCGCCCGGCGGGGTGGATCGCTTCTCTTGCTCGGCGATCATCGCTTCATGGTCGCGCTGCTCCACGCTGCCAACACAGCCAGCCGGGTGGGAAGTCAAGAGTGCTGGCGCGAACGTCCGGTCGCGGAGGTCAAGGCGATTCTGGGCGACGACTACGGCAAATACCGCAACGAAGTTAGTGCCAGGTGACGGCCCAGTCGGCCGCCTGCCCCCGGCGTGTGAGCAGCGGGAACGCGACGAGCCCGCGCTGTCGACGGAAGCGCACAGATCTCCCCCCCGCCCACGCCACGACGTCGCGGGCGCCCGCGGGGAGCCCGCCCACCTCGAGCAGCACTCGCCTCGAGCCCTGCACTACGAAGTAGCCCCGCAGCACCCGAGCGCCGCGCGCGACGCCGACCTCGGGCAGCCGCAGGGAGAACCGCCTTAGCACCGGCCGGATGACAAATCCATGCTCAACCGCCTGCACGCCCGCGAGGTGCACAGCGTTCATCACCATCCACGTCGGCTGCTCGGTGATCTGGCCCTCGTAGCTGTTGTAGAGCGGGATGCCGCACCGCGCCGGGTCGTGCGCGTAGAACGCATTGCAGGCATCGTCGATCGAGATCGTTCCGTCCCAGTGTCGCGGGAATGCATGGGCATGCGCCGCGAGCGTATCGCGCGTGTACTCGCTCCACGCGTAACCTGCGGCGTCCGGCACGACTCCGTCGAGCGTGCCCAACGCCCACGTCAGCCAGCCATCGACGTCGAACCACACCCCGCCGACGTACTGGGAGGCACCGTCGAGCGTCGCGCTACCGCCGGTTGGTGCCTCGGTTACGCCGGGGTCGCGGGCGGCCGGCGAGATCGCGGACCCGATCTTGGCCGGCCCGTCGACCACCGCCGGCGCGCCGATCCCGGTCAGAAATCGCCGGATGTTGTGGACGAGCACCCCGGCCCGCGGCGCGGTCGGGGCTCCGGCCAGCACGGCCCAGGGCTGGGGTTCGCCGAAGATCGCCCCGACGCCGATCGGCTTCGAGCCCGCATAGCCACGCAGATACCAGCGGCCCGTCCAGTCACGGCGGACGACGGCAAGCAACTGGCGTGCGCGAGCCCGAAGCTGCGCCGCGAAGTGATGATCGCCGCGGAGATCGGCCAGCGCCGCCAAGCGCGGGTACGCGTACGCCAGCTGGGCGGGCACGAGCATCGACTCGGTCATGTGCAGGAAGGTCGCGGAGAAATCCGACCAGTCGCCGTTGGTCCCGGCCAGGTAGCCGCCGTGCGGCCCGCGCAGCGACTCCTGATGGCGGAAGGCGATCTTCAGGTGCTCCCAGATGCTCACGCGCCGGTGGGTGTCGTAGAACGGGATGCGCTCGGAGAAGAACGACACGTCGCGTGAGCCCAGCCCGTACTCGGCAGCCGCCAACAGCAGCCAGAAGTCGAGGTCGTCCGACGTGCCGAGCTTGTTGAACAGCGTGCACAGCGGGCCCGTGCCGTAGGGGATGTCCCCGCCTCGCTCCGACTGCAGGGAGACGGAATACCGGAGGATCTCTCGCGCCATCGCCGGATCGGCGTAGACCATCGGCAGGAGATAGTGCAGCCAGCTGCGGGACCCCAGGTTCAACCCGCTGCTGTACTGGTAATAGCCGCCCTGCGTGATCGTGTGGTAGCCGCAAACCTCTTCGTAGACCGACGCCGCGCGGAGCAGGTATGCGTCCCACTGCAGCTCGCGTGCCACCCAGCGCCACCGCGCTCCGAACGATGCCCTCGGGAGCCATCGTTCCCACGCGTGCTCGCTGGCCGCGAAAGGATCCCGCGCCGCGCGGTACTTGCGCACCAGGCCCGCGATCGCACCCGGATGGGCCATCCCGTAGGCGTAGCGGAGCGTCACGGACTGGCCGGGGCGCAGTCGGATCGGAGCCCGAAATGCGAACAGGGTCGAGCCGCCCACCCCGGACGGGGCCGGCTTGGCGATCCCGTCACGGAGTCGATCGGCCGCCACGGCGGCAGGCGAACCCCGGCTGCCCCTCCCGAAGAAGCCGCCGACCGACGTCTCGAATCCATCCACCCGACCGCGCAGCGCGGCGGCGAAGATGCTCAGCGGTCGGTGGTCGCCGTCATCCGCTGCCTGAACCACCGACAGACTGCGCAACGCCGGGTTCCACCGCGGCCTGCCCAGCCCTCGCTGCCGAGCCGCCGTCTGGTCGTACGGATTGACGTCCCAGTACTCGAACCACGACACGCGCTGCGCGTGCGACGTGGCGTTCGTGATCGTGACGTCGTGCAGCAGCAACGGGTCGTTGCCGAACGGCGCGTACACATCCTCCCGAACCGCGACGCCGTCCGCGCGCAGGCGCCGCTCGTAGTAGCCGACCCCGAACACCCGACGGAATGTGCCCCCGGCGGGCCGGTCGAGGTACAGCGTGCTGATGACCCGCCCGTTGACGTTGAGGTAGCCGTAGCCGCCGGCGTAGTGGCGGCGATCGGGCTCGTAGCGGTTTGCCCACTGCGCCAGCCGGTCCTGGCTCCAGAACTGCGTATAGCCGTCGTTGTACGCCGCGGCGACGATGTGGTCGTTGCCGAGCTCGTGCTGGGCGGCGGTGGCGCCGTCCAGCTCGGGCTGTCGAGCCCGGGCAGCTGTTTGCTCATCGACGTCGTAGCGATAGGCCGGCAGGTCAAAGCCGTCGACGATCCAGCGACCGAATGAGCCGCTGCCGTACCTCGAGCGCACGTCGGCACGTGTGTGATCGGCAGACAGCGGGGCCGGTGCCGCCGCCGCTGCAGACGGCACGGCCAGCCCGGCGATGAACGCCAGCAGGAGCAGCTTGCCTCTCGCGGTCACGTGCACGTCGTTGCACAGGCTATGGCGTACGACGAGACCGCGCGGCTGCAGATGTTGATTGCCAGCCTGCCGAACGCGTAGGCTGAGCGCCATGGCGCTTGCGCACGTCGTCGTCCCGTTTGCGCTGGCCGGCGGAACCTGGATCTTCCTCGCCGTCGTGGTGCTGTTCTTCTTCGCTGTCGTGCTCGGCTACTACACGCGATCGGGCAGCGGGATCAGCCAGCGTCCCTACCGGCGCCCCGGCGAGGCCCCGGAGACACCGAGCGAGCTGGCTCACGACACCACGCAGGATGTTCGCAACTGGACACGCGGCACCGAGGGACACCGTCGCCGGCCGCCGGGCCCAGCGCGCCAGCCCGGCGACCCAGGGGTCGCCGAGGCGCTGGCCGACTGGCGGGCGGGGTCCACTGCCGCGGCCACGCTCGATCCCCCCATCGGGCCGGCCGACCACGTCCGGGGGGCCGAAGAGGCGCGGCCGGTGGCCGTGTACATCGACGTCTCCTCAGAGCCGTCACGGAGCGCATACCGGCTGCTGTGCGAGTTCGTCGACTCGGATCGGATCCGTTTGGCCGTTCGTCAGCTGCCCATGGCTGACGTCCACCAGCTCTCGCTGCCGGCGGCCGAGACCCTTGAGGCAGCGGCGGCGCAGAAGAAGTTCTTCGAGGTCCTCGACCACCTGGCCAGCATCGGCTGCACCGACGAGAGCCAGGTGCTCGAGGCCGCCGCGCGCTACGTGCCCGATCCCGATCGCCTGCGACAGGAGGTGGGCGACGGGCACTATCGAGCGTCGATCATCGAGCAGATCCGCCAGGCCACCGCAAGCGGCGCTCATGCGGTGCCCGAGGTGTACATCGACGGCGAGCGCTACGGCGGGCCGATCATCCGGGACGACATCGGGCGCGCGCTGCGGCGGTGAGGGTCGGGGCCGGGAGCGACTGACGGCCGGAGGGCGCCATGACGGTGGCGCTTCTGACGGCCGGAGGCCGCCATCACGGTGGCGCTTTCGACGGCCGACAACCTGACGCACGCTTTTTACCTCCCTGCCCCTCTCGCCCGCCCCGCCACCGGGAAAACGTGGCAAACCACTCCCCGCCGGCGCGCCGCGGTCGCATAAGCACGTGGGAGGGGCTTATGCGACCGATGTTGGGGGGTGGCTGGGGTGTTGTCACGTTTTTCATCGCAGGCCGGGCCAGGGGTTCGCGGACAGGCCGGGCCAGGGGGTTCGCGGACAGGCCGGGCCAGGGGATTCGCAGACAGCCCGGTCCAAGCCAAGCCATCCCCCGCAAGCCGTTCCCGAAGACCCATCACCAACCTGCGCCGCTCACAACCGAGGCCCGGCCCATTTCTCGCCCGCGTCGCGCAGAGGGTCGAGGCCGGCGGTGATCACACGCGCAGTTCATCGGCGCTCAGCCCGGGCTGACGGTGAGCTAAGGGACCGTCTGGGCGGGCTAAGGCTCCAGCGGGCAGAACTCGATCCATCTTCCCGATGTGCGCGACGGGAGTCAGCTCGATGATGTCACCCAGGCCTCGCAACAGGAGCAAAGGAGAGCCAATGGCTTCAATTCGCAAGGAGATCTGGATCGACACGAACGCTGAGGACGCCTGGGATGCGCTGGGTGATTGGGGCGCCCTACACCAGCGTCTCGCGCCCGGGTTCGTCACCGACGTGCACCTCGAGGGACCCGACAGGCTGGTTACCTTTTTCAACGGCGCGGTGGCGCGGGAGCGGCTCGTCAATCTGGACGCGGACGCCCGCCGGCTGGCCTGGTCAATCGTCGACGGCCCCTACACCCATCACAACGGCTCAGCCCAGGTGTTCGGTGACGCGAACGGCGTCCGGTTCGTCTGGATCACGGACCTGCTGCCAAACGAGCTCGCTCCCCGGACCGAGGCGATGATGGAGCAAGGCCTGAACGCCATCAAGACGAAGCTCGAGAGCGCAACGATGGTCAGTAGTCGGTGAGGCGCACCTCGTCGAGCACGGCGTCATTCCACAGCGCGAGCGTTCGCGCCCGGCGGTAGGCTCGCTGAAGCGGGAACTCGAGCGTGAAGCCGACCGCTCCCGCCACCTGCTGGCATGTTGCGGTGACGTCGCACAGAGCGGGCCCCGCGTGGGCCAGCGCGGCCGCGCCGGGAAGATCCAGCGCGAGAAGCCGGAGCCCGCGGACGGTGGTCGCCGCCTGCGCCAGCATCTGCTGCACCGGAGCGAGGCCGGCCAGCGTGGTGCCGAAGGCGCGACGCTGGCGCGCGTAGTCGAGCGTCTCCTCGAGCGCGAACGCGCCGACGCCGGCGCAGTAGCCCACCGTCGCGGCCATCCAGGCATTCAGGTGCGTCGCCGCCTCGTCGCCCCCCATACGTCGCTCCTCGGTGAGCTCGGCCCGGCGACGGACGCCGATCGGGTCGCCGTACGGACAGTGGATACCGCCGTCGGCCCGGAAGTAGACAAGACCGCCGGACTGCACCCGTACGGCAATGCGGGAGCTCTCCCCGTAGCGGATCATCTCGCCCGCGAGCAGGCTGCCCCCGAGTAGATTGTCGAGCTCGCACAGCGGGGCAAGCCGACGTCCCAGCTCGAATCCCCCCGGCCCGCAGAACGGCAACAACGCCGGATCCTCGCCCAGCGAGCTCCAGCCGGCGTCGCGCAGGGCCTGTGTCAGCCCGGGACTCCGATCCTCGGATGCCGACCCGGGCTCCCAGGGTGGCGACTCGGTCAGCCCGCGCGCGGCCGCAATCGCCACGCTCTCGGCAAACGAGCGAGTCTCCTCCTCGAGCGCGCTCACCCGATCACATCCGCCCGCAGCTCGGCCAGCACCTCGGCGGTGTGCTGGCCCAGGCCAGGCGCAGGACGGCCGCCGGGCCTTATCTGGCCGTTGACCTTGAACAGCGAGCCGAGCTGGCGCACCGGCCCGACGCCCGGCACCTCGACGCGGTCCACCAGGCCGTTGGCAACCACCTGGGGATCGTCGAACAGCTGACCGAGAACCCGTACCTCGGCGGCCGGCACGCCGGCCTGGCGGAGGCGGCTGACCCATTGCTCGGCCGTACCGGCGGCAAACGCCGCCTCCAGGCGCCGGGTGTGCGCGACACGCTCGGCGCGTTCGCCGGCATCGGCGGGGACCGCCTGTGGGTTGCCGACGTACGGGTCGCTGCCACCGGTCACCGCGAGCACGCCGCGGCGCTGACGCTCGGTCAGGCAGGCCACGACGAAGAATCCGTCGGCGGCCCGGTAGGCGCGGTAGTACGGCTCAATCTCATCGTGAGCCGCGGTCCTGGCCCCCTGAAGGGCGAGGTCCTCCCGCGTGGCCATGGGCGGCCCCGCGAGCCGCTGCGCCCGCCCGGGCGTGTCGATCGCCTCGACCGAGACGAAGCTCTGGGCCTGAACGGCCAGCGCCGATCCGAGTAGCGACACCTCCAGCGCCGGCGCAGTGCCGTTCGCGCCGGTGCGACCGACCAACCCGGCCAGCACGGCGATGGCGGCCAGCAGGCCAGCGGTGAAGTCGGCCATGGCGATCCCGCCCGCTCGATGGGGAACCTCGTCGCCCACGCGGACATCGGCCAGGAGCAGGCCGGCCAGGGCTTGCGCGACCAGATCGAACGCCCTGAGCTCGGACTGGGGTCCGTCGCTGCCAAGGGCCGAGACAACGCAATACACGGCGCTCGGGTTGAGCTGCGCCACCCGCTCGCGGTCGAGTCCGTAGCTGCGCGCTCGCCGTGGTGGAAAGTTGTGCACCACGGCGTCGGCCTCGGCGATCAGCCGCTCCGACTCGGCGCGTCCGGCCTCGCTCTTCAGGTCGACCACGACCGAGCGCTTGTTTCGGTTCAGCGCATAGAAGTATCGGCTGTGCCCGTCGCGGAAGGGCTCGTACCGGCGCCACGCATCTCCATGCGGCGGCTCCACCTTGACCACGTCGGCTCCGAGATCGGCCAGCAGCATGGTGGCGAACGGACCGGCGACGTACTGCGCGTACTCGAGCACGCGCACCCCCGCCAGTGGCCGCGCCGGGGTGGCGTCGGCGTCAGAACTCAACGAGGACATCCGAGCTCCCGTCGAGCGATCACCGTGCGCTGGATCTCAGCCGCGCCGCCCGAAATCGTCGTCGCGACGGCGGCGCGAGCGAAGGCTGCCACGCGCCCGGTGAGCGTCCCGACCCCCTCCTCGAGCAGCGCTGCCGGACCGAGAAGCTCGGTGGCGGCGGCGGCCAGGCGCTGCATCAGCTGGGCGATCGAGAGCTTGGCCATCGAGCTCTGACCGCTCGCCGGCTGCCCGGCATCGAGCAGCTCGGCCGCCCGTCGCCCGTGCAATCGGGCCGCCAGTGCCTCACCGCGCAGTCGCTGCAGCTGCCGGCGCTGCTCCCTCGTGGCTGCGAGCGACGCGAGTGAGTCGAGCAGCGAGAACACCACTCCGACCTTCTCGCTCGTCACGCGTTCGTAGTCAAGCGTTCCCATCAGCACGCCCCAGCCGCCATTCAGCTCGCCGACCAGTTGATCGGCGGGAATCTCGACGTCGTCGAGCTCGAGCTCGCCGATCGTGCCCCCGCCGAGCGTGCGGTGGGCGTGGACCGTGATGCCCGGACTACGCACATCCGCGACCAGCACCGAGAGACCGCGGTGGCACTGACGCTCGGTGTCGGTTCGCACGGCCAGATAGACCCAGTCGGCATAGTCGGCGCTGCTGGTCCAGATCTTTCTCCCGTTGACCACGAAACGATCGCCGCGGACGAGCGCCCGCGTTCGGAGCGCGGCCAGGTCCGAGCCGGCATCGGGCTCCGAGAAGCCCTGACAGAACAGCAGGCGACCAGCCGCGACCTCGGGGAGCAGCCTCGCCTTCAGCTCCTCGGTGGCGAACTTCCCGAGCGCGTTGCCGACCGTCTTGACCGACAGCAGATAACCGCTGAGCGGCAGCCAGTGGTATCCGAAGCGCTCCTCACACCCGACGGTGTGAAGGTGGGTCAGTCCGCGCCCGCCGAAGCGCTCCGGCCAGTGAATCCCGATCCATCCACCCTCGCCGAGCGCGGCGTAGATGGCTCGGGAATCGCCGTCGGATGGCATCCCCTGGTAGCGCAGCCGCGGATCCTCGGGCACGCGGTGGGCCAGCCGGCGGGCGAAAGCATCTGCCCGATCGGCGAGCTCGGCCTCGCTGCCCACGGCGTCAGTGATCACCGGGACTCCTGACCCGCGCCGCTGCTCCGATCGCGTCCGCGCATTCGCCCAGCCGCACCGCGAGCTCGGCCCGGACGTGGCGGGTCGCCCGGGCGGTTGGCAGCGACACATTGATCGCGGCAGAACCGCGCCCGTCCGTCCAGCTCACCGGGACTGCGATCGACACCAGCCCGATCTCGAACTCCTCTTCCGAGCGCGACACGCCGGTCCGGCGTATCTCCCCGAGCGTGGACCGCATCTGCATCCACGACGTGATCGTGTGAGGGGTCCGGGCTTCGTAGGGTTCACGCCCGAGTGCACGCCTGGCCGCGTCCTCGGACAGATGGGCAAGTAGGCACTTGCCGAGCGCCGTACAGTGGCCCGGGAGCCGCTGGCCCACGGTCGCCTGCAGCGTCAGCAGCCGATCACCGGGCTCGCTGAGCAGATAGACGATCTGGTTGCCGTCCAGGACGGCGAGGCTGGCCGTCTCGTGCACCTCGCGGACCAGGCTGATCAGGTGACGGCGGGCGAGCTCCGGCAATCGCATGCCGGTGAGCAGGGGCGGTATCAACCGCGTCACCTCGAGCCCAAGACGCAACCGGCGGCTCTCGGCGTCGCGGTCCAG
This sequence comes from uncultured Solirubrobacterales bacterium, assembly GCA_963749545.1. Lineage (GTDB taxonomy): Bacteria > Actinomycetota > Thermoleophilia > Solirubrobacterales > Solirubrobacteraceae > Palsa-465. The sequence continues at coordinate 213,229 of CAVVNG010000018.1, read as the reverse complement.
AAAGCCTCGTTCGGTGAGCACGGTGGTCAGCCGATGGACGGTGGGCAGGGGAAGCTCCAGCGCTTCCGAGATCTCGGTTTGAGAGAGGTCTCCGCCCGCGGTCGGGAACAGGGTGAGGATGTCGAGGCCTCGGGCCAGCGTGCCGACGGCGGGTTTACTTTCATTTATCGAGATTTGCTTTCGTTTATCGATAGTGGAACTATATTGCCGCCGATGGCGGTGCGTCAATCAGTCGAGACCCTCCCCTGGTCCTGGTACTCCGATCCCGGGGTGCTGGAGCTGGAGCGGCGGCGGATCTTTGAGCACGCGTGGCAGTACGTCGGGCACACGGGCGAGTTGCAGGGTCCGGGCAGCTACTTCGCCGCCCACCTGGCCGGGATCCCGATCGTCATCACCCTGGACCGCGACGGGATTCTCCGGGGCTTGGTCAACGTGTGTCGCCACCGCGGTGCGATCATTGCCCGCGGTGCGCACAAGCGGGCCACGCTCCAGTGTCCCTATCACGCCTGGACTTACGACCTCGACGGATCGCTGCGAACTGCACCGCGCAGCGAGCTCGACCCCTCGTTCGACTGCTCGGAGATTGCGCTGCGCCCCATCGCCGTGGGGACCTGGGGGCCGTTCGTGCTGGCCAACCTCGATCCGGACGCCGAGACCCTGGCCGAGGCGCTCGGGGATCTACCCGACATGGTGACCGAGCACGGCCTGGACGTCGATGGTCTGCGCTTCCACAAGCGCTTCCCCTACGAGCTCCGGACCAATTGGAAGATCGCGCTCGAGAACTACCTCGAGTGCTACCACTGCGCCGTCAATCATCCCGGCCTCGTGCAGGTGATCGACGAGCGGGCCCTGACACTCGACGGGCGAGGTCTCCGCGCCAGCATGTGGGCGCCGGCGCACCGGCGCGCGCTCGATGGCAGGGCCGCACTCGACGCCAACGGCCCCGTCGCCGAGGGGCAGAACCATCTCCTCCTGCCGGCGATGAAGTTCAACGTCCTCCCCGGTCACCCCAACCTGTCGATCGGGCCGCTGTGGCCGACCGCCACCGATCGCTGCGCCGGTTTTCTCGATTACTTCTTCGCCGCGAGCGCCACGGAGGACTGGATCGAGGACCTGTTGACCCTCGACGAGACCATCGGCCACGAGGACACGGCTCTCGTCGAGGACGTGCAGCTGGGCACCACGACCGGGTTGATCGAGTCCGGCCGACTGCTGGGTGGCAGCGAGACGCTGATTGCCCACTTCCAGAGCTATGTGCGCTCGCGCGTGAGCGGCTGACTCAGCGCCGGTCGATAAACCGATCCTGGTCCAGCATGCCCTTCTCGACGACGTTGTCGATGTCGAGTCGGACAGCGCGCATCACCCCGCCGAGCATGGCGTAGAACCCGGCAATGATCAGGAGCTCGAGCAGCTGGGAGGATCCGAACTCCGTCTCGACCTCGGTGACGAGCTCGGCCGAGGGAGTTCCCAGCTCGAGAAGCTGGCCGACCAGCCTCAGGGCGAGCAGCTCGCGCCGGTCGAAGTGAACGTCGGAGATCTCGCCGCATCTCACCGCCTCCACCTTGGCCTCATCGATCCCGACCAGCCGCGCGATCTCGACGTGCTGAACCCACTCGTACTCGGTGCCGGTCAGACGCGCGGTCCTCAGGATCGCCAGCTCGCGCACGACTGCGCCAAGGTCGCTCTTGGTCAGGATCGCCTCGCCCAGGCGCAGCGTCGGACCGGCCAGGGCCGGCGCGTTGGCCAGCATCGTGAACAGGTTGATGCGGGGTTCGGGGAGGCGGCCGACGACGTCGCGCACCCGCTGGTCGCTCGAATTCTCGTCTGCATAAGGGATCAGTGCCATACCTCGACCATACCGTTTGGGCTAGCGTCCACCTCCGTGACCCACCGACACGAGAAGACGATCGAGATTCGCTGGCGCGACGTCGACGACTTCGGTCATGTCAACAACGCCGTGTATCTGACCTACCTCGAAGAGGCACGCGATGAGTGGGTCGAGCTGACACTCGGCGAGCGGGCCGCGTGGGACTTCGTGTTGGCCCACCTGTCAATCGACTTCAGGCGCGAGCTGCGCCAGGAGGACGACTTCGTCCTCGTCTCGTGCGAGCTCCAGCGCATCTCGCGTTCCAGCGTCGTCACTCGGGAGGCGGTGAGAACGGCGGGAGGCGAGCTGTCGGCCGAGGCAGAGGTGGTGCTCGTGGCTCGCGACGCGTCGACGGGGCGCTCGCGGGCGATAACCGACGAGGAGCGGACGCGGCTCGAGGCCAGGCTCGCGCCGGGATAGATGGCAGTCGGCGTCCTGGAGGGCAACCGAAGGAGGCAAGATGGCGGAGCGCTGGTTCTCAGACGACGAGCTCGAACAGATGTCGCGTCCGACCATGGATCGGGCGATCGAGGCGCTCGATAGAGGCGATGTGGCGCGGGCCCGCGCGCTCTGCGAGGAGATGAAGCACGAGTGGCGCTATCTGCATGACCTGATGGTCGAGGGCATCGGCGGACTGATCTCGTTCATTCAGGAGCGGCTCGGAGACGACGGGGTGGCCGAAGCCTGGTCCGCGGGTCAGGGGCGTGGCTGGCGCCGAGACGTCGCGACGATCGCCGGACGCGACCGCCGGGAGATCGTCCATGCGCTCGCCGCGACCTGGCGCGCGCACTCGTGCAGCGGCACCGGACCCCACCCCGGGGCGTTCACGATCACCGAGGACGACGAGAAGTTCACCTTCGCGATGAACCCCTGCGGTTCGGGTCAGAGGCTGGTGAGGATGGGACGCTACGAGGGCCCGAACGCGCTGGGCGTGACGCAGTCAGCGCACGACTGGAGCTACGGTCGCCAGGGCTTCCCGCTCTACTGCACTCACTGCTCGTTCATGAACGAGTCGCTCCCGATCCGCTGGATCGGATACCCGCTGTACCCGAGCGATCCGCCGGACGATTTTGGGCGCGACCCGTGCACCTGGTACTGGTACAAGGACCCGGCAGACATCCCCGAGCGCCACTGGTCGCGCCACGGGCTCACTCGCTCCGAAGGCGCCTCCGATGCCGGCTAGCACAACGCCGCGGGGGCGTAGAGTGATCGTCACCGGCGCTGCCGGCGGGATTGGTCGCGCGGTGGTCGCGGCCCTCAGGGACAGCGATTGCCGCGTGGCGGCCTGCGATGCGCCCGGAACCGCTGTGGCCGATATCGACGGGGTTACCACCACCGCGGCCTTCGACGTGCGCGACCCCGACGCCGTGCGAGCGGGCGTGGCTGACGCGATCGCCGCGCTCGGTGGCTGCGACGCGGTCGTCGCCAACGCCGGCATCGTCGACACGATCCACCGCGCCGAGCGGTTCGCGGACGAGGAATGGCGCAAGGATCTCGAGACGAACCTGTACGGCGCGTTCTATCTGGCTCAGGCCGCGTTCGGCGAACTCGAGGCATCGGGCGACGGTCGCATCGTGGTGATCTCGTCGGTTGGCGCCGAGAGCGGTATCCCCGGACAGGTCGCCTACGGGGCCTCCAAGGCGGGGCTCGTCGGCATGATCCGGACGCTCGCCGCTGAGTGGGCATCGCGTGGGATCCGATGCAACGCCGTGATGCCGGGGTTCATTGCCACCCCCAAGGTGCGGGCGATGCCCGACGAGGTCCGCAGCGCGGTGACCGCGCGAATCCCGCTCGGGCGGTTCGGCGAGACGGACGAGCTGGCCGGAGCCGTCAGCTTCCTGCTCTCCCCGGCAGCGGCGTATGTCACCGGGGCGGTGCTCCGAGTTGATGGAGGGTTCGGGCTGGCGGTCAGATGACTGATCGGACGGTGCGGCGAATGGGAGACTCGCATGCCGTCGACGGCCGCATTCCGTTTCGGATCCGAATTGGGGTCACCGGCCACCGCGATCCCCTGGATCTGGAGGCGGCCGCCTCGGCGGCCCGCGAGCGTCTCACCGAGATCGAACGTCGCTTCCCGAATTCGCCGTCGACCGAGGTCAGCTTCGTCGTGCTGTCCTCACTGGCCGAGGGAGCCGACCGCATCGTGGCCGAACAGGCACGCGAGGTCCTGGCCGACCGGGGCGTCGAGCTGCACGCCGTGCTCCCGATGAAGGAGGAGGACTACCGGCAGGACTTCCCCGACTCGGTGTCGGCGTTCGACGCACTGCTCAGGCCGCCCACCGTCAAGACCGAACTGTCCGCCGCCAAGGATCGAAACACCGCCTACGAGCTGGCCGGCAGGTTCGTCGTGGACCACAGTGACGTCGTGATCGCGCTATGGGACGGACACACGGCCTCGGGCCCCGGCGGGACGGCCGAGATCGTCGACCACGCGCGTCGTCGGGGCGTCCCGGTGCTGGTTGTCGCCACCCGACGCGCCAACGACCCACATCGCACCCCGCACCAGCCCGAGTGGGCGCTGGAGCCCTGGGCCCTTCGCGACCCGACCTCCGAGTCGATGCGGCGAATCGAGGAGTTCAACCGGGGCCACATGGAGGGCCGAGCCTCGTCCGCCCACGTGGAACGCGAGCGGGCGAGACTGGGCGAGTCAGCGGTGGGGTCGCCGATTCACCGGGAATTCGAGGTGGTGGCGAACTGGGCGTTGCCTCGCCTGGTCCGCACGGACGCACTGGCCCTGCGCTACCAGCGGCTCTTCTACCTGCTGGGGGACGCGCTTTACGGACTCGCCGCGCTTGCCGTGGCTGCGATTGCCGCTCAGTCACAGTGGCACTGGAGCCCAAGGATTGCCCTGGTCGAGGTCGCTTTCATGCTCGCGTTGCTCGCTGTCTACGGGGTCGCGCGGCACATCCGAGTCCACGAGCGTTGGCTCGGTTTCCGGTCATTGACGGAGGCGTTCCGTTCAGCCGTGTTCATCGTTCTCTCCGATGCTCATCGCCACCGCGGCGACGCCGGGCAGGAGCACGGGCCCACCGATACGCCCTGGTTTCAGCGGGCCTTCTCCGAAGCATGGGTGGACCGCCCCACGATCCAGCACGCGCGCGCCAATGCCCGAGACCTCCGCCGGTTTCTCGCCGAGGCCTGGCTCGAGGATCAGATTCGATACCACCGGAAGGCGGCGCAGCGGTATCGACGCCGACGAGAGCGATTGACGGGGATCGTGTTCTTCATGTTCGGCGCCACCGTCGTGGTCGGAACTCTGCACGCCTTCGGCGCCGCGGGTGGCTCCTTCGCAGAGGAGCTCTTCACGTTCCTTGCCATCGCCCTTCCGGCCTTCGGAGCAGCACTCGTCGGCATCCGGGATCAACGCCAGTTTCGCGTGCACGAGGACCGGTCGGCGCGCACCGCCGCCGGTCTGGAGCGGCTTCGCCGCGACATGGAGTCGCAGACCACGCTGCGCTCGGTCGAGAGGCTCGCGGCGCGGATCCAGGCCTTGATCGAGAGTGAGAATCTCGATTGGTCCGGAGTGATCGAGTTTCAGGATCTGGAGATGGTGCTGTGAGGGTCAATCGAACGGCCAACACGGCGGGCGGAAGGAGCCATGTCGGCTCGGGTGTGCTGCAATTGACCGGCGGTGGCGGCGTCCGGGATCGTCTCACGCCCTCGAATCGAACAGCTCCTCGCCGGTGCGTGGGAGCGCCGAATCACGCTGACTGTCGCCGGCGGCGGCTACGGCAAGACGACCGCGCTGCGCCAGCTGGCGGCCAGCCGACCCGCGAGTTGGCTGGCGTTGACCGCGGCCGACAGGGAGACCGAGGTTTTCTCCGCGCATGTCGCCGCGGCGATCGGCCTCGCCTCAGATCGCGGCGTCGCTGACACCGCCGCCGCGATCGGGGACTCCGACCGGCAGAGCCTGGCCGAGGGCCAGGCGACCCGACATCTGCGGCGCCTGCTCGAACGCGATCCCTACGATACCGACGCCTGGACCGCTCTGCTCGCAGCCCAGCTGCGATTGCGTCGCTACGGTGAGGCGCGCCGCCAGCACGCCATCTACGCCCGGCGCATGTCAGAACTCGACGTGCCGCCGGTGCCACTGGCCCGGATCGCCGATTCGTGAGTCTTGGTGGTGCAGACTGCCGGCGGCGCTTTAAGCCGGCCCTAAGCCCACTCGAACGCACCCCGCCCAGACTGCGCCCGATGGAGACGTTCGTCATCCGGGTGTATACGGCGGGGAGCGACGGGCTGCCGTTTGACGGGCGGTTGCGGGGGGTGGCCGAGGAGATCTCAACTGGATTTCAGACCACGTTCCACAGCAAGGACGAGCTGCTGTCGATTCTGCGTCGAGCGCAGCACGGAACGTCCGGGGTGTCCACGCAGGGCGCGGTGACACGTCGGGACCAATCAAGTTCAAAGGAGGCGCCCAAATGAAGTTGGACAACGTCAAACGAGACGACTGGCTGCTCGCCGGGGTGGCGTTGCTGCTGGTGGTCGACCTTCTCTTCCTGCCCTGGTTCGACATCAACCTCGGGATCGTGTCCGTGACCAGCACCGCGACTGGGGCACCGGACGGCTGGCTGGGCCTGCTCGCCGTGCTGGCAGCGCTCGTGGTGATCGCAGATCTCGCTGTCGAGCGGCTGTCGCCCCAAACGCAGCTGCCGGCGCTGTCGGGCAGCCGTACGCTGACGCGCCTGGCCCTGGCCGGCGCGACGGCCGCATTCGTCGCCCTCAAGTTCCTCTTCCACATTCACTTCAGTCTGTTTGGGCTGGGGTTCTGGGGCGCTTTCGTGCTGACCGTGGCGCTGCTGGTTCTGGCCATGCGGGCGCACCGGGGCGAGTCGGTAATGGCCTCGGGGCAAGCCACCGCGTCCTAAGCGAGTCAGGGGGATTCTCATGAAATTCGGGACCATTTCAGTGGCGCTGTTCGCGGTGGTCGGCCTTCTGGCCGGCTGCGGTGGCAGCTCGAGCAGCGGGTCATCGCAGTCGGCGGCCACGTCGACCGCCGCGTCCGTGTCGTCCGCGGCGGCGAGCGCGTCGGGGTCGAGCGGGAGCGGGTCGAACTCGTCGTCCTCGTCGTCCTCGTCCGGGTCATCAGCGGGCACGTCGTTCGCGAGTTCCCACAACTGCCAGCAGCTGGCAGCACTGGGGGCCAGGTACCTGCGAGACGTCTCGGCCTCGAGCGGCGGCGCAGGAATTGACCTCGCCGCCGCCGTGAAGGCTGACCAGGCCCTGGCGGATGCCTCGCCGTCGGCTATCCACGCCGACGCGGAAACCGTCGTGCACGGCTTCTCCGGCTACGTGGCCACACTGAGCAAGCTCGGCTACAGGCCCGGCACCCAGCCGACCGCCTCGCAGCTGGCCGGTCTGCAATCGGCCGCGGCGCAGTTCAGCCAACCGGGGTTCCGCTCCGCGATGCAGCGTGTCGCGGCGTGGATCCGCCAGAACTGCCACGGGGTGACGGGGTAGACCCCGCGGCGGCTCGAGTCGGCATCGGCCCGCTCACGTGCCCTCGGGTGCGTGGGTGGGCCGGAGTCGCCCGGACCCGCCAATTGCCGGACGAGACCGGCGGCGAACATGCCGCAGCCAGGGGATGGATAGGCTGCCTGCCGTGCCCACAGCATTCGTCACCGGCGGCTCCGGGTTCATCGGTGGGAGGCTGATCGAGCGACTCCGCGCCGACGGCCACGACGTGCGGGCGCTCTCTCGCTCCGACCACGCCGCGGCACAGATCAGCGCGCGCGGAGGCCAATCAGTGCCCGGCGACCTCGCCGACATCGCGGCCATCCGGGCCGGTGCCGCTGGCTGCGAGTGGGCCTTTCATGCCGCCGCCATGCTTGGCGACTGGGGCAAGCGCGAGGACTTCGAGCGCGTCAACGTCGAGGGCACCGCGAACGTGCTTCGCGCGTGTGCGGACGCGGGCGTCAGCCGCTTCGTCCACGTGGGTACGGAGGCCGCGCTGATGGCCGGCCAGCCCCTGATCGATGTCGACGAGACAGCACCGCTGCGCCCCGACTCTCCCGCCCTCTACAGCTCGAGCAAGGCGCGCGCGGAACGGCTCGTGGTCGGCGCGAACAGGGCCGGGTTCGAGACCGTCGTGATCCGGCCACGATTCGTGTGGGGCCGTGGCGATACGACGCTGCTGCCGACCATCGTCGGGCTGGTGCGCTCCGGGCGGTTTGCCTGGGTCGGCTCAGGGCGCCACCGCACCTCGACCACCCATGTCGACAACGCCGTCGAGGGCCTCATGCTCGGGGCAAACCGCGGCAGGCCGGGCAACGCCTACTTCGTCACCGACGGCGAACCGGTCGTATTCCGCGACTTCGTCACCGAGCTGCTCGCCACGCAGGGTGTCGCCGCACCTGGGCGCAGCATTCCGCCGCTCCTGGCCCGCGCCGCCGCGATCACCGGGGAGCTGGCGTTCGGCGCGTTGCCCCTGCCGGGTAACCCGCCGATGACGCGCTTCGCCTACTGGATCTCCTCGCAGGAGTGCACGATCAGGATCGACAAGGCCCGCGAGCAACTCGATTACAGGCCCGTGCGGACCATCGCCGACGGACTGCAGGAGCTCGGCGGCACGGTTGACTGACGCGTCGGCTCGAGTCGTCGTCATCGGCGGCGGCATCACCGGATGCAGCGTCGCCTACCATCTCGCGGCGGCTGGCTGGCGCGACGTGGTCCTGCTCGAGAAGGGCGAGCTGACCAGCGGCTCGACCCATCATGCGGCGGGACTGGTCACCCAGTTCAACCCGTCGGCCACGATGATGCACTTCCGTCGCTACAGCGTGTCGCTGTACAACCAGCTCGGGGTGTTCAACACGGTCGGGAGCGTGCGGATCGCCTCGAGCCAGGACTCGTTGCGCGACCTGAAACGTGCGGTCAGTCGCGCCAGCGCGCTCGGACTCGACGCCGAGCTGCTTGAGCCGGCGGGGGTGCTGGACCGCATGCCCTTCGCCTCGCCGCAGTCGCTCTATGGCGGCGTCTGGATGCCCGATGATGGACACGTCGACCCTCACATCACGACGTATGCCGTGGCCGACGCCGCGCGCACGCTCGGCGCCGAGATCCGGATCCGGACGCGGGTCATGGGAATCGAGCTGGGCCCGCGCCACGAGGTGCGGGCGGTCCTGACCGCCCACGGTCGCATCGAGACCGAGCACGTGGTCAATGCGGCCGGCGTGTGGGCACCCCAGGTGGCCGAGATGGTCGGCGCCCGCTTCCCCTCGGTACCGGTCGATCATCAGCACGTCCTCATGCAGGCCGTCGCCGGCGCGGAGGTGCCCAGGGGCAGCCCGTGCTTCCGGGATACGGACAACCTTGTCTACGGCAAGGACGAGGCCGGCGGGATGCTGATCGGCGGATACGAGGCCAACCCGACGGTGCGCTGGACCGACGGCGTCCCGTGGGAACATGGTGCCAGTCCGGTGCAGTCGGACATGGACCGCTTCGCACCGTTGCTCGAGGGCGCCATCAGGCGCTTCCCGTTCCTCGATCGGGCGGGCGTCATCCGCCTCCTGTGCCATCCCGACGCGATGACCCCCGACGGCAACCCGCTGCTCGGTCCCGTGCCGGGGATCCGCGGGTTCTGGATCGCCGCCGGCCTGTCTCTCAACGGGTTCGGCGGCGCCGGCGGGATGGGACGGGCACTGGCCGAATGGATCATCGACGGCGAGCCCGAGCTCGATGTGGGCGCGTACCGCGCGTGGCGTTTCGGACCCGCCTACCTCGACCCGTGGTTTGCCACCGCCTGCGCCCGCGAGGCATATCGCTACTACTACCGTCTGCGCTACCCGTTCGACGCCGACGAGTGGGGCCGCGGCCTGCGGCCGAGTCCGCTCCAGGTTCGCCAGCAGGAACTCGGCGCTGTGTTCGGGAGCAAGAACGGCTGGGAGCGCGCCGATCACTTCGAGCCCGGGAACCGCTGGCGGCGCAGCGGCGCCGATCAGCGGAAGTTCGGTTGGAACAAGCCGCCCTGGTTTCACCGCGTCGGCGAGGAGCACGCGGCGTTCCGCGAGCGGGTGGGGATCATCGACATGACCTCGTTCGGCAAGATCGAGGTCAGCGGGGCCGGCGCTCTGGCACTGCTCGAGCGCGTGTGCGACAGCCGCATCGACCGACCGGCGGGCAGCGTGATCTACACACAGTTCCTCAACCGACGCGGCGGGATCGTCGCCGATGTGACGGTTACGCGGTTGGCCGAGCAACGGTTCCGGGTCATCACCGGCGCGGCGACGGTTGACGGCGATCGTGGCTGGCTCGAGCTGTCTCGCCGCCCGCAGGACGCCCCGGTCGAGATCCGCGATTGCAGCGACGAACTTGCCGTCATCGGCATCTGGGGACCTCACGCCCGGTTCGTCCTCGCCGCCTGCACCGATGACGACGTCACGGACAAGGGGCTCGCATTCCGTCGCGCCCGCCCCATCAATGTCGGCGCCGCTGGACTCCTCGCCCAACGGATCACGTATGTCGGCGAGCTCGGCTACGAGCTGTACATGGCATGGCCGTGGGCGGTGCAGGTGTGGGACCGCCTGATGAGGGCTGGGACCGAGCACGGGATCAAACCCGGCGGCTACCGCGTCCTCGAATCGCTCAGGCTGGAGAAGGGCTACCGTTATTTTGGAAGCGATCTCACCCCCGCCGACACCCCGTACGAGAGCGGGCTCGACTTCTGCGTGGCCCTCGACAAGGGTGAATTCAGCGGCCGGGCGGCGCTGAGCCGGCCCGAGGCCCAGGCGCCGGCGCGGCGACTGCGGACGTTGACCGTTGGGGACGAGGAGTACCTGACGATCTATGGCGGTGAGGCCGTGCATCACGCCGGAAACGTGGTCGGCCGGGTGCGCAGCTGCGGTTACGGGTACACCCTGCGGCGCAACATCGCCCTGGCTTCGGTTCCGGCCAAGCTCGAGCAGGGCACCGAGCTGACTGTCGACGTGCTCGGGGACGCCGTGCCGGCCCGAATCGAGCGCGATGTGCTCTACGACCCGGACGGGGACCGGATCCGTGGCTGATTGCGCTCGCGACACGATTCGCGCCATCGTGCTCGATTTCAATGGCACCCTGGCCGAGGACGATCACCTCGTCGCCCCGCTTTACGTCGACATGTTCGCCTCGGTCGGGGTCCCGCTGACAGCCGAGGACTACCACCGCGATCTGGGGGCGATGCCCGACCGCGAGGTGGCCGAGCTCGCGCTGAGGCGAGCCGGCCTGGCCCGCGATGAGGCGCGCCGGGATACCCTCATCCAAGCGAGGCTCGACGGCTACCTGGAGGCCGTCGCCGAGGCCCCACCCATCGCCGAGCACGCGCTCGAGTTCGTGCGCGCGGCGGCGGCGCGCGTCCCGCTGGCGATCACCTCGGGAGCGTTTCGCCGCGAGATTGAACATGTCCTGAGCGCCGCGGGTGTGCGAGGCTACTTCGCCACCGTGGTGGCGATCGACGACGTGCGCAACGGAAAGCCCGACCCCGAGGGATTCGAGCTGGCCCTGGCGGAGATCAACGCGCTCACCCGCCCGGATCCGCCGATCGCGCCGCGGCAGGTTGTCGCCGTCGAGGACGCGACCGACGGAGCGCTGGCTGCCTGCGCGGCAGGAATGCGGGTGGCGGCGATCCGCGGACCGGCATTCGATCAATCCAGCGGCCACGCGGACATCGTGATCGAGCGACTCGATCGGAACGCATTCGAGCAGATGCTCGCCGTCGGAGGCTGAATGGATCCCGAGCTCGAGCGGATCTGCGAGCAGGTGCCCGAGCTGGCCTCGCCGGATCGTCGGGTGGCGACGATCACCGGCGGGATGACCAATCGCAACTACCGCGTCACGACGGACCACGGTGACTTCGTGGTCCGGATCAGTGTCCGCGAAACCGGCGAGCTCGGCATCGACCGCGACAACGAGCACGACAACTCCGTGCTCGCGGCAGAGGCGGGCGTGGGAGCTCCCGTCATCGCTCGAGTCGAGGAACCGGAGGCGCTGGTTGTCGGCTTCGTCGATGGCGTGACGCTGACGCCGGCTGACTTTGCCGCCGACCCCCGCCGTGTTTCGGCGCTGGCCAGGGGACTCCGGCGCCTCCACCAGGCGCCCCCGTTCGCTCGCGACTTCGACATGGTCCAGGTCCAGAATCGTTATCTCGGCATCGTCGAGCGGGGCGGCTATCCGCTCCCGGCCGACTACGATCGCTACGCCGATCGCGCCAAGCGCCTTGGCGCGGTCCTGACCCAGACCCGCCGGCGGACCGCGCCGTGCCACAACGATCTGATGCCGGGCAATTTCATCGAATCCGATGGGCCCGGCAGCCACCTGTGGATCGTCGACTACGAGTACTCGGGCAACAACGACCCGTATTACGACCTCGGCGACGCGATCAACGAACTCGAGCTCGATCCCGGCCTCGCCGAACAGCTCGTGTTCGAGTACCACGGAGAGGATCGGCCGACTGAACTGGCGCGGGCGAGGCTGTGGTCGCTGATGTCCAAGTACGGCTGGAGCCTGTGGGGCTCGATCAGGATTGGAACGACGGGTGACCCTGAGATTGTGGAGTGGGCGCAGGCGCTGTGGGCGCGGGCAGTGGCGGAGTTCGAGTCGGTGGAGTTCGAGGAGCTGATGGATCTGGCGGGGCGATCGTCAGCCGGCTGAGCCTCGCCGCCGCGATCAGGACGAGCAGCCCGAGCCCCGCGGCGAGGTAAGCCGCCCGTGGCGAGAACACCGCGGTCAGCAATCCGCCGAGGAGGATGCCGGCCCCCGGGGCGATTGCCGCCAGCGCCTCGAGTACCGCGGCGGTGCGCGTGCGAAACGACTCCGCCACCAACCGGTGGATGGCCGTCTCGACGCTCGCCCACTGCGTCCCGTTGCCGATCCCTCCGACCACGCTCGCCGCGCACGCGACGGCGATCGTGGGCGCCACGGCGGTGCCGAGATAGCCGAGCGCCACCGCGCCGGTGCAGAGCAGGATCATCGTGGAGCCGACGCGGCGGGCGAGACGGATCTGGATCGCCGAGCCGATCGCGATGCCCACTCCCCAGCTGGCAAGAAGCGCTGCGTACGCACCGGCGCCGGCGTGCAGCGAGCGCGCCGCGTAGACGACCGTCACCGGCACGACGAGGTAGAAGAACACGAAGGCGATGCCTTCGCCGATGATCAGACGACGAATCGCCGGATGGCGGGTTCATCGATGAGTGCCAGCGCGACGAGCGGCGCCGCCCCGACCTGGCCGACGATGGCGGCCAGCGCAGCGAACAGGGCGGCCTCGATGAAGTACAGCACCGGCAGGATCCGGCCCGGCGCGCGGTGATCGATCCGCGCCACGATTGCCGGACCGATCAATCCCGGCACGAACTGGGTGGCTAGAAACAGCGAGCCCGTCGCCATTGCCGACCCGGTCAGGGTCAGAACGACCACCGCCAGCGCCAGCGAGCCGACGACATCGCCCGCCCGGTTGATCACGTATGAAACGAGCAGCGCCCGGAACTCTGCGACCTTGAGCGCTGCCCGTAGCCCCGTCACTGACGGCCCGTCCTCAGGCTGGGACGCGCGGCTGCGCGAGCTCGCGGATGTGTTCCTCCATCGCGAGCTCGGCCTCGAAGTCGGCATCCTCGGCATGCGTGAAGCCGACCTGCTAGCGCTCGACAATCGCCACGAACAGCTCGACAAAATGTGCATCCAGCTGCGTTCCGGACACCCGCCTGAGCTCGGCGATCGCTTCCGCCGGCGAAACCGGGGCCCGATACGTGTCGCGACGTGGCCGTGGCCCGGTACGCGCCCTAGACCACCTGGCTAGAAGGGGATTTCGGCCTCGGCGGGTCGAGGGTGTGACTTAGTGGCGCCGGGCTGGACGAAGGTTTGACCGAGCGCGCGCTCAGCCCGCTGGGATCGACAGCAGGGCAGCTGAGAAGGCGGGCACGAACACCTTGTACGCCCCATGGCGTTCGCGCACCGTGCGTGACACGAGCTTGCCCTGCCAGTGACCGTGGGGCCCGAATCGCTGGCCCGCCAGCTTGACCGTGGTGTTGGCTCTGATCGACGGAGCCGTCAAACGCTGCACCGAACCCGAGCGCCGCGACTGCGAGAGGAACGTGGCCGAGGTGGGGTAGCTCGACTTGTTGATGTAGACAACGCGAAGGCTGCCGTCCTTCAGGCGTACGGCCCAGACCTTCAGCCGTTCGGGTCCGCCCGTGCGGGCTACCTGCATGAGCGTGGCGCCGGGGCCAAGCGCTCGGGTGAACAGCATCATGCCGTAGAACAATGGTTCCGGGTAGATGCCGGCGGTCGTTTCTTGGAGCGCCGAATTGGCATAGCCCTTGGCGCGTATGTGGATGTTGACCCCGGCCACGCCGGTCATCGCCAGCGAGAACAGCAGGTCCGGAGCCCAGAGCGCCGTGGCGAAGGTGTCGGTCTGGCCCGCGAGCCCACCGCAGTAGCTCGAGCCCGCCTCCGTGATGCGCAGCGGCAGTCCGCGGCTCGCGGCCGCGGCCACCACCCTGTTCGCCTGACGAACTGGGGTCTTGATCCAGGCATCCTTGAGGTACTTGGTATACGCCGGATACCTGGCGTCACCGGGGAATGCACATCCATCGAGCAACGGGTACTCGTGCGTGGTCACCAGCGATAGCTTGTTCGCCTGGCGCGATGCCATCAGGTCGGTAACCCACCGCGGGTCCTCGCTGGTCGTCGACGGCCCGGCAATCGGAGCATCGCGAAAGACGCCGTCGATCGCGCGGATGTAAGCCCCCAGCAACGAGAAGTAATCGGGGATGGTGAAGCTAAAGGCCCAGTCGTTCGGTCCGCCGCGTCTGGCTCGCGTCAGACCGACAAATCCTCGCTTGAACAGATCGGGCTCATTGCCCACCTCGAAGGCCGAAACGCTGTGCGCGGGCAGGTTGCGGCGGGCCGAGGCGACCTCGGCGGCCGCCATCTGCGGAGAGTGCGCCGCCAGGTTGAGATCGAGTATCACCTTGAGCCCCGCCGTCCGAACCAGCGAGCCCAGGTGCGCCATCCATTGGTCGGTCAGCTCGTAGGCGTGCCGCTGGCGATAGGCCGGCGCGACGAGCGTGTCCTGTTCGGAGCCCCAGACGGAGCTGTCCGCGCTTTCGCCGCCGATCCGCACGATCACCGGCGAGTCGTCGCCGCGCGGCCGAAGCACGGATAGCAGCCGCCCAAACGTCCGAAACCAGTGCTCGTAGAGCGGCAGCTCGTTGTCCTCGACCGACAGGCCGAGGAACGACGACGGCACGCGCACCAGCGCAGGGCCGACCGAAACCGTCAGCTGCGAGGAGCTGGGCGCCGCGCCAGCGCCTGGCGCCCCGGCGCCTGCGGCCGCGAGAATCGCGAAGGCGGCGAGGGCCCCTCGCCTCGCCAGAGCCCACACGCGTCTTCGCCGTCGTTGTCCTGCGCAACCGGCGCGCCGGCTGTTCATGTTTTTCGTACCCCACTCGTCAGGTTCTCCTGCCTGTGGCGAGCAATGTAGCCTAACGACACCGTGCCAGCCGCCGCTTCGTAGTGCGCGCCGTAGTCGCCCAACAGTTCGGCGGTCCGAGCGTACTGGCCGAGATGGACATAGCCGCCCCGTCTCCAGTTTCCACGGAGGTCCTCGTGGAGGTCCACGCCGCGGGGGTGAATCCGGTCGATTACAAGACACGTGGCGGCGAGGGCGTGGCCAAATGGGCTGGTCCGCCGCCTTTCGTGCCCGGCTGGGATGTCGCCGGTGTGGTCGTCTCGACCGGCTACGGCGTCACGCGCTTCACTCCCGGCGACCGGGTGTTTGGGATGCCGCGATTCCCTCGCGCCGCCGGGGCCTACGCCGAGTATGTGACCGCTCCTTCATTGCAGCTGGCGCGGATCCCTGACGAGCTCGGGTTTATCGAGGCGGCCGCCATCCCGCTCGCGGCCCTCACCGCCTGGCAGGTGCTCTTCGACGCGGCACGCCTGACGGCCGATCAGACCCTCCTGGTCGACGGCGCGTCGGGTGGCGTCGGACACTTGGCCGTCCAGCTGGCCGCCGCTCGTGGGGCAACGGTACTCGCCCTGGCCAGGGCCCAGAGCCATGATTTTCTTTCTGCGCTCGGCGTCAGCGAGCTCATCGCCCGCGAGGTCACGACCGTCGAGCAGGCCGCCGCAGCGGTCGATGTCGTCCTCGACCTGGTGGGTGGCGGCCAGACCGCGGCCGCACTGACGACGCTCAAGCCGGGCGGTGTGATGCTTGCCGTTGCCGATGGCGCCGATGACGGCACTCACGTGATGGCGCGGGAACTCGGCGTGCGCCTGTTGGAGCCGCTGGTCGAGCCCGACGGCCGTTCACTCGACGCCATCGCCGAGCTCGCCTCGCGGGGTTCGATCAGGGCCGCGGTCGACTCGGTGCTGCCGCTCGAGTCGGCGGCGGAAGCTCATGCCCAGCTTGAGTCGGGCGGAACGCGGGGCAAGATCGTTCTCGCGGTGCGCGACCCCTGACGCATGATTTGATAGCGGCCAGCGAGCCGACCTACCCAAACCAGACGATTCGGAGCTGACCAACATGCCCGAAGTGGCGCTCTCAGACGACGTTGTCCTGACGTATGACGACAGGGGCGACCCTCAAAGCCCAGCCATCGTGCTGCTCCACGGAGTCTCGATGAGCCGTCGCTACTTCCACCGCCAGCTGGAGCCGCTGAGCGAGCGGCACCGGGTGCTGGCCGTGGATCTTCGGGGCCATGGCGACTCGCGCAAGACCGAGGGCGGGCACACTATCCCCCAGTACGCGCGCGACATCAGGGCGTTCATGGAGGCGCTGGGGATCGAACACCCGGTCCTCCTGGGCTGGTCCATGGGCGCGTTCGTGGCCTGGGACTACATCCGGCAGTTCGGCACCAGCCAGCTCGCCGGGCTGATCATCAGCGATGAGGCGGCGTCCGACTTCAAGTGGGATGACTTTCCCCATGGCTTCATCGATCTCCCGACCCTGCACTCGCTGATGAGCGACGTCCAGGAAGACCAGGACGCCTTCCTGCGCCACCTCGTGCCCGAGATGTTCCACAACGAGCAGCCCCCCGAGGACGTCGAGTGGATGGTCGCCGAGTGCGCCAAGCTGCCGATCGGCGCTCTGAGCGCGATCCTCTTCGACCAATCGGTCCAGGACTACCGCGAGACGATCGCCACGATCGACATTCCCACCCTCATCTGCTGGGGCCGGCATGACGAGTTGCTCCCGGTCTCGGGGGCCGACGATCTGCACAGCCGGATTGGCGGCGCCGAGGTGGTGATCTTCGAGGACAGCGGGCACTGCCCGTTCATCGAGGAGACCGAGAAGTTCAACGCGACCGTCGAGGAGTTCACCGCCCGAGTTCTTGCTCCGGCGGCTTAGACGGGCCGTCAGAGCGCTTCGAGATAGCGGGCGATCTCCCAGTCGGTGACGGCGGTCATCTGTGCCTCGCACTCGGCCCTCTTCATCTCGACGAAGTGGTCGACAAAGTCGTCCCCCAGCCAGTCGCGCGCGACCTGGCTTTCCTGAAGGAGCTTCGTGGCCTCAGGCAGACTGCGTGGTAGCTCGGGCACCTCGCCCGGCGCCATCGCGTAGATGTCGCCGTCGGACAGCTTCGGTGCCTCGATGCCCTTTTCGATCCCGTGCAGCCCGCCGGCCAGCGCGGCGGCCGCGGCGAGATAGGGATTGACATCACCGCCGGCCTGCCGGTGCTCGATCCGCGTCGAGGCCTCACTCTCACACACCGCCCGCAGCCCGGTGGAACGGTTGTCCAGCCCCCATGTCGCTGTCGTTCCCGCCCACGAATACGGGGTGAACCGTCGGTAGGAGTTGATCGTCGGAGCCATGATCGCGGTCAGCTCGCTCATCGTCTCCAGCGTGCCGGCGACGAAGTGGCGCATGACGGGGGAGATCCCGTGTTCGGCGTCGGCATCGAAGAACGCGTTCTGACCTCTGTCGCCCGCGAGACTGATGTGCACGTGGCACGAGCTGCCCGCCCAATCCGACCGCGGTTTGGCCATGAAGGTCGCCATCAGGCCTTGCTGCCCGGCCAGCTCCTTGACCGCCGCCCGGAACAGGAACGCGTCGTCAGCCGCCTTCCGCGCCGGGGCGTAGTGCAGTGTGATCTCGAACTGGCCCGGGCCGGTCTCCGGATTGCAGGCCTCGATCGGGAGGCCGTAGGCCAGCGCGCTCTCCCGGATCAGCCGCGACAGCGGCTCCTGCCGGGAACCCATGGTCACGCCATAGGTGCTCGGTCGCTCCTCGAGGGGCTCGAGCTCTGCCGGTCGGCGCGTCAGGACTGACCCCGGCGTCTCCCGCAGAACGTAGAACTCGAGTTCGATGCCGCACATCGGCTCCAATCCCAGCTCACGCGAGCGCTCGATTACGCGGCGCAGCACCGTCCGGGGCGAGATCGGGATCGCTCCACCGTCCTGGCGGTGGAAGTCACACAGCAGCAGCGCGGTCGCCTCGTGCCAGGGAACCAGCCGCAGCGTCGAGACGTCTGGGACCGCGGTGATGTCGGGATACCCGTCGCGCTCGCTGGGAAAGTAGCCCGTGTGATAGTGCGGACGCGCGACGAGATCGGATTCGTCGATGTGGATCACCCAGAACACGTCGCACATCGCCATGCCGTGCTCGAGCAGGTGCTGGAGGCGATCGATCGGCACGCGCTTTCCTCGCATGATCCCGTGCGTGTCCGCGCCGCCGAGGATCACGGTCCGCA
This sequence comes from uncultured Solirubrobacterales bacterium, assembly GCA_963749545.1. GTDB lineage: Bacteria > Actinomycetota > Thermoleophilia > Solirubrobacterales > Solirubrobacteraceae > Palsa-465. Next base: position 194,704 of record CAVVNG010000018.1, on the reverse strand, counting down.
CTCCGCCATCGCGTAGCCGCGCCAGCGCCGCCTGGACCGCCGACGGGTCCTCACCGGGCATCGCGGAAATGGTGGGGCGGCCCGTGACCGCGTCGCTCATGCGACCGCGCTCTCCGCGGCGGCCGCGGATTCGCTATCGGCGCTCAGCCGGAAGCCGTGATACCCCCGTCTGGCCACCTCATCGCACTCCTGGCGGTAGGGCCCGCATCCACCCACGTAGGGCATGAACACTCGGGCCTTTCCGGGGATGTTCGCACCGACGTACCACGACGTGGCGAGCGGATACAGGGTCGCACCCGCGACCTCGCTCACGTGGTGTAGCCAGTCGTTCTCGGCCTCAGGCGTCGCCTCCACCCGGTCGATCCCACGCCGGCGCATCGCCTCGATGCAGTCGCTGATCCAGTCGACGTGCTGCTCGATCGAGACGACCATGTTGCTCAACACCGAGGGGCTGCCCGGTCCGGTCACGACGAACATGTTCGGGAAGCCCGCCACTGCGATGCCGAGGTACGTTCGCGGCCCGGCGGACCAATGCTCCCGCAGGCCCCGCCCTTCGGCTCCCCGGATGTCGATGTCGATCAGCGCCCCGGTCATGGCATCGAACCCTATGGCGAAGACTATGCAATCGACCTCGTACTCGGCCGACGCGGTCCGTACGCCGCGCGGCGTCAGCTTCTCGAGCGGTTCGCGACGCAGGTCGATCAGCGTCACGTTGTCGCGGTTGTAGGTCTCGAAGTAATCGATGTCGACACACGTGCGCTTCGTCCCGATGTGCTGATACGGACACAGCGCCTCGGCGACCTCGGGGTCGCGAACGATCTCGCGAATGCGCGCGCGGGCGAACTCGGCCGCGCTGCTGTTTGCCGCCTGGCTCGAGAAGAAGTCGGTGAACGCGTAGGACAGCGCGTTGATGCCGCCCCGCTGCCAGCCTTCCTCGTACATGCGCCGTCGCTCGGCCGGCGTGACCTCGAATGTCGAGGTCTCGGGCGCGGGAAAGGGCACGCCCGCTTCGGACTGCTCGGCCAGCCGGCGGCGGTGCTCGTAGTTGCGCCGGACCTCCTGCAGTTCCGCCGCCGTCAGCGGCCGGTTCTGCGCCGGCATGCTGTAGTTCGGCGTCCGCTGGAACACGTAAAGCTGCGATGCCTGGCGCGCGATCTGTGGAATCGCTTGGATCGCGGTCGAACCCGTCCCGATGACCGCCACACGTCGACCGGTGAAATCGACGCCCTCCTCGGGCCACCGCGCGGTGTGAAACCACTCGCCCTCGAATTCGTCCACGCCCTCGAAGCTCGGCGCCTTGATCGACGACAGGTTGCCCGTCGCCATCACGCACCACTGGGATGAGAAGCGCCGGCCATCCGCCGTGTCCAGGACCCAGCGGTTGGCGTCGTCGTCGAAGCGCATCTCCTTGACCTCGGTCTCGAGCTCGATGTCGCGCCGCAGGTCGAAGCGGTCGGCCACGTGGTTGAGGTAGCGCAGGATCTCGGGCTGAGCCGCATAGCGCTCCGTCCACTGCCAATCGTCGAGCAGCTCCTCGGAGAACGAGTAGCAGTAGTCGACGCTCTCGATGTCACAACGAGCCCCCGGGTAGCGGTTCCAGAACCACGTGCCGCCGACCCCGTTGCCGCGTTCCAGCACACGCACCGTGAACCCCATCGCCCTCAGCCGGCGCAGCGCATACAGACCGGAGAAGCCGGCTCCGACCACGATCACATCGAAGTCACGGGTGGCGGTGGCGCTCTCGTCAGTCCTCACGGCAGCCTCACCTCAGCGCGGCGCTCCGGTCCTCTTGCGCGAGCGCCGTCGCGAGGGCATACCGGACCTCGTCCTCACTCCACGCTACGGGGGATTGGGTGATGAAGAAGTCCTCCAGCGCGATCCTCGTGAGTTCGTCGAGGTGCTCCTCGCCCACCCCCAGCGAGCCGAGGACTGGGAAGTCGAGCCTGGCCAGCAGCGTGCGTATCGCCTCGACCGCCCGCGACCCGTCGCCGGAGCCATCATCGGGTACCTCGAGCGCATCCGCGACTCGCTCCAGGATGGCCGGCACGTGCTGCCGCTCACGCTCGAGCGTCTCCACCAGCACCAGGCCGATGGTCAGACCGTGGGGAGCCTTGAACAGAGCACCGATCGACTGGGCCAGCGAGTGCTCGGCCGTGCAATCCGAGATGTTCATGGTCAGCCCCGCCATCAGGCTTCCACACGCCATCTCCTCCCGAGCGGGCGCGTCGTCGCCGTTGTCGTAGGCCACCGGCAGCGCCCTGCCGATCATCCGGATCGACTCGAGTGCGATCGCGTCGCCGATCGGCGTCCGCGTGCGCGCGACCATGCCCGCGATCGCCTGCGCCAGCGCGTCGATCCCGGTGTAGGCGGTCGTCGCCGGCGGCACGGAATGCGTGAGCAGCGGGTCGACCAGCGCGTTCTGAGCGCGGAGTGTCGGGCTCGCGATTCCGGCCTTGCGCGTCTGCCTCGGGTCGGTGATCACCGCCCCGCCCGACACCTCAGATCCGGTTCCGGCGGTGGTGGGGACAGCGATCAGCGGGAGCGAGGGCTCGGGAAACACGCGCTCGGACTCGAGGAAAGTGCGGAAGTCCATGCCGCACTGCACGGACAGGCGCGCTGACTTCGCGGTATCGATGACCGAGCCTCCGCCGATGGCCGCGATGACCTGGGGGTCGGCGCGACGCAGCTCCCCCGCGGCTTCATCGACAACGTCGATCGTCGGCTCGCCGGGCGGCTTCACCAGGCGCTGCACCTCGATCCGCGCGTCGGCGAGGGCTCCGATCGCGGCGGCCACGCCGGTGCTCTGCTCCTCGAGCCCGGCGTCGATCATGACCAGCACTCGGCGAGCGCCGTGCGATCGCACGACGGAGGGGAGCTGGCCGGCCACGCCGTCGCCGAAGCTGATCCGGACCGGCAGGTGATTCGAGAACGCGGGGACGCCGGCGATCTCGCTCATGGCGACACCGTGCGGTTACCGAGGCTTTGCCGCGTCGAGCCAGCGGCTCAGCGCGTGGCGGCCCACCAGTGTGATCTCGCCGTCGTCATCGAGCCAGTCACGGCTGCGCAGCTCGCGAACGAGTCCCAGCGCATCACTCGGTCCCGGCCCCTCGCCGCGTGCCGCGAGGGCCTCGGTTCCCGGCTCGACCGACCAGCGGGCCGAATCCAGCGCCGCCAGAGCCAGACCCTGGTCATCGGTCGGCATATCGAGCGGATGCGGGCCCGCATGGCTGAGCGGATCAACCTCGACCGCGCGCTCTCGCGACAGCGCGCTGTGAGCGGGCATGGACTCGCCCATGTGCTGGACCTGGGCGCGCAGCCAGTCACCGGCCGTGTCGACCCAGTTCCTGGCCGCGTCGGGATCCAGCCCGAACGCCTCCGCCGCGCCCTCGACATCCGCCTGCGCCAGCTGGTCGTCGAGCGACCGGCTCACCTCAAGCGCCATCGAACGCAGCATTTCCTCAAAACTCATATGGCTTTCGTCATCAGCAGGCATGAGGTAATGATGGCATGCGGCGGCCGGTCAGACCCGCGCGCGATGTGCGATGTTTGCCGTGTGCTCGAGAACGTGACCGCAGTCCTCATCGATCTCGACGGCGTTTTGTATATCGAGGAGGAGGCGGTGGCCGGCGCACAGAAGGCGGTGGAGCGTCTGCGCCACCGCGGTCTGGACCTGCGGTTCGTCACCAACACCACCGCGCACTCGCGCGATCGCACGCTGCAGAAGCTGGCCCGCCTGGGCTTCTCGGTGCCCGACCATGAACTGGCCACGCCGGCGGCGCTCGCCGTCGCCCACTGCCGGCAGCAGGGCCACGAGCGGGTGGCGCTGATCATGAACGACGAGGTCAAGCGCGATTTCGCCGCTCTGCGGGAGACGGCGGAGGACCCGCAGGCCGTGATCATCGGCGACCTCGGCTCGGCCTTCGGCTACGACGTTCTCAACCACGCGTTTCGACAGGTGATGAACGGTGCCGAGCTGATCGCGATGCAGAAGAACCGCTATTGGATGCGCGCCGACGGATTGTCGCTGGACGTGGGGCCGTTCGTCGCGGCGATCGAGTTCGCCACCGGGAGGGAGGCGTACGTGGTCGGTAAGCCGGCCCGAGCCTTTTTCGACCAGGCCGTGGCCGACATGGGCGCGACCGTCTCGGACGCCGCCATGGTCGGCGATGACATCGAGTCGGACATCGGTGGCGCCCAGGGCGCCGGACTGACGACGATCCTCGTGCGTACCGGGAAGTACCGCGAGGACCGCGTCAGCGATTCGGGCATCGAGCCCAGCTGCGTGGTCGACTCGATCGCCGATGTGCCCGGCGTGCTGGCCGCCGGCTCATGAGCCGGATGCTTTCCCGGATGCACCGGCTCTACCGGGGATCGTTGCCCAAAAATACCCGCTATCCGGGTACTTTTGGACTCGCTTGGGCGTTTGGGCCGGTGGGACGCTAACCCGCGTAGTCGAACGTCGTGGCGTAGCCGCAGGTGCCGCTGTAGCTGAAGGCCAGCGGCCCATCCTCGACGACCAGCCGGTCGGCGACGAGCTCCTCGCCGACGCGATCATGGCCGGGAATCACGCACGTGACCGTCTCCGGCCCGGCGTAAGGATCACGGATCCGGACGCTGACGCGGTCGCGGATCCGCAGGAGCTGGCGGCGCCGGGTGTGGTCGACCTCGATCTCCACCGACCGTACGGCCACGAGCTCGCCCGGCTTCCACGTCCACGGGAAGTGGGCGCTGGCGGCGCCACCGAGCTGGCCGGTGAAGATCGCCTCGAGCGCGTCGCGCTGCGCGCTCAACGCGCCGGCGTCCAGGTACAGCACCCACGTCCACGGTGAGCCGGGCTCATCGTCGCTGTAGCGGATCGCCATCGCCACCGGAAGGCCGGCCAGCTCGGTGCCGTCCAGCCCCCCCTCCTCGATCAGCCACGACAGCACTCCCATGCAGACGCCGTGCGTCGAGCGGCCGCCCGCCGACCCATCGATACGGCGGCACGGACAGATAGCGTCGCAGTTGCACGACTCGAAGTAGGTGCCGCGAATCCTCCAACTCATCCCAGAGTTGGCAATCCTACTCGAGGGCGGTTCGCTGATCGGGGCGGCGCACGCGCTCGCGCGCGGCGTACTGAGGCCCCTACGGGTGTGGCGGAGCCAGATCCGGATCCTGGGCGACCGCCGCCTCCGCGCCGGCCACGTCGGCGACAGCGTCACCGCCCGCGTTGCCCCACTCCTCCATGACCTCGACCACGCTCGGAGCGGCGGCCAGGAGCCGCTGCGTGTAGGCGTCTTGGGGCTTCTCGAGCACCTCGGTGGTCGAGCCGCGCTCGCAGATCAGCCCGCGCTGGAGGACGAGGACCTCGTCGGCAACGGTGGCGACCACGCCGAGGTTGTGGGTGATGAAGAGCAGGCCGAGCCCGAAGTCACGGCGCAGATCGTTGAGGACCTGGAGAACCGCGGCCTGGACGGAGACGTCGAGGGCCGAGGTGATCTCGTCGCATAGGATGACCTCGGGCTCGGCGGCCAGCGCCCGCGCGATGGCCACGCGCTGACGCTCACCCCCGGACAGCTCGCGCGGGTAGCGGTCGGCGATCCGGGCCGGGAGGCGGACCGAATCGAGCAGCCGGCTGACCTCCTGCGGAACCTCTCGCCGACCCATCCCTCGCAGCACCTGGGCCGGCCGACCGATGCTGTCGCGCACAGTGCGGCGCGGGTTCAGGGCCTCGGCGGCGCTCTGGAAGACAAGCTGGATCCGCCGGCGCTGCTCGACGGTGCGACGCCTGACCAGACTCGGTACCTCCTCGTCGCCCAGCAACACCCGGCCGCGGGCGATCGGGTGCAGCCCGGCGATCGCGCGGGCGATCGTCGTCTTGCCGCTGCCCGACTCGCCCACCAGGGCCACGCAAGCCCCGGCGTGTACCGTCAGGCTCACATCGGCTGCCGCGACCACCCGTCCGCCTCCGGCGACCGAGTGCTCGGCCCGGAGTGCCTCCACCCTCAGCACCGTGCGCCGGCCGCTGTCGCCCAGGTTCTGCTGGCGCTGCAACAGGATCGGGTTGATCTGCGGTGTCTGTTGGTAGCGAAAGCAGCGGACGTCGTGGCCGGGCTCGATCGGATCCAGCCGTGGGACCTCGATCGCACACTGCTCGACGGCCAGCTCGCAGCGGGGCCGGAAGGCGCAGCCGGTTGGCCGCTCGCCGACGCCGACGGCAATGCCGGGCATCGCGTCGAGCACGCGCGGTCGCGCGTGATCGGGGATGGACGCCAGCAGGCCCCGCGTATACGGATGCCGTGGCCGGCCGAGGACCTTCTCCAGGCTCCCCTGCTCGACCACCCGCCCGGCGTACATCACCGCGATCCGATCGGCGATCTGAGCGACCACGGCCAGGTCATGCGTCACGTAGACCATCGAGATCTTCTTTTCGTCTCTGAGGCCGACGAGCAGCGAGAGGATTCGCTCCTGCGTGATCACGTCGAGCCCCGTCGTGGGCTCGTCGAGCACGATCACAGTCGGATCTCCGACCAGCGCCATGGCGACCAGCACGCGCTGCTGCTGGCCACCCGAGATCTGGTGGGGAAAGCGTCGGCGGAACTCCTCCGTCGACGGCAGTCCCACGGCCTCGAGCATCCGTCCGACCAGGTCATCCTTGTTGGCACCCCGGGAATGAGCGGTGGCCACGTCGATGATCGCGTCGGCGATTCGCAGCGACGGATTGAGCGCGCGGCCCGGATCCTGAGGTACGTAGGAGATCACCGACCCCCGTAGTGAGCGCAGGGAGTCGTCGATACGCACCGTGCGGCCGCCGAGCTCCAACGAGCCGGTGGAGATCTCGGTGCCGTCCGAGGTAAAGCCCAACAATGAGAGGGCGGTCGTGGTCTTGCCCGAGCCGGATTCGCCGACGATGCCGAGGATCTGTCCCGGCGTCAGCTGCAGATCGATGTCCTGGACGATCTCGCCGCCGCGTCGCACGCGGACCGTCAGCCCGGAGAGATCGAGCGCGGACTCCGGGGTGCCGGTGGCCGTCATCGCGGTGGCTCCGTCCGCCCCAGGCTGCGCACGTAGGCATCCCCGAGCAAATTGACCGAGATCGTGAGAAGGGCGAGCATGATCGCCGGCGCCAGCACCGACCAGACGTTGGAGGACACGATCTGAAGGTTCTCGGCGATCATCAGGCCCCAGTTGGCGGCGGGCGGCTTCTCCCCCAGGCCGAGGAAATTGACGCTCGCGGCGAGAATGATGACGGCGGAGAAACGAACGCCGACGTCGGCGATGATCGCCGGCGTGATGTTGGGCAGCACCTCCCGGCGCATGATCGGCAGCGTCCGTTCACCGCGGGCCACCGCGGCTTCGATGTAGGACGTCGTCGAGACCTCGAGCGTCGCCGTGCGCACGATCCGGGCCACGCCGGGGAACAGCACGAGCACGATGCCGAGGATCAGCACTCCGACTCCCGTCCCCGCCCCGGCGATCAGCAACAGGAGCAGCATGAGGGGAGGAAAGACCAGGAAGACATCGACCGTCCTCATGAGGATCGGATCGACGATCGATCTGCTCAATCCAGCGGTCATGCCGACGGCGATGCCGATCAGATAGGTGAACGCGCTGGCGATCAGCGAGATCACGAGCACCGAGGTCCCTCCGTGGAGCAGCCGGCTGAGCACGTCGCGGCCCAGGTAGTCCGTGCCCAGCGGGAAGCCCGGCGATGGCGGGGTCCCCGGGACGCCGACCGGAGCGGACAGCGAATGGGGGGCCACCAGGGGCCCAATCAGGGCCACCGCGAGAACGAACGCGAGGATGATCAGGCCGAGGATGCCCTGCGGGCTGCGCAGAAAGCGCGCTCCGCGGAAGCGGCCGGTGCGGGCCACGGAGGTCGCGCTGGTCTCGACGACGGCACTCATCTCAGGCTCGTGCGGAGCTTCGGGACCAGGAACACGACCACCAGGTCGGCCAGGATGTTGATCGCGATGTACAGGGCGGCGAGGACAAGCGTGATGCCCTGGATCAGCGTGAAGTCACGTTCGGACACCGCCTGCACCAGCAGCTGCCCGATACCTGGATAGCTGAACAGCGACTCGACGACGATGATGCCTCCGAACAGGTACTGGATCGACTGGGCGAAGGTCTGCACGCTGGGCGCAAGCGCGTTTCGAAGCGCGTAGCGGAGCAGAACTCTCCGCTCGCGCATGCCTCCGAGCCGGGCCATCGTCACGTAGTCCTGCCGCAATGCCTCGACCACCCCGGCCCGGACCTGCCGCGCCGAGAAGGCCAGCGACACGGCCAGCAGCGTCAACACCGGGAGGACAAGGGCCTTGGTGTTGCCGAGCGGGCTGGCCCCGGGTGGCACCAGCGCGACCGGTGGCAGCAGGTTCAGCCAGGAGAAGAACACGGCGATCAGGAATGTCCCGACGACGAACTCCGGTAACGACCCGACGATCAGAGCGCTGTACGAGAGGACGTAGTCGGTTGGTCGGCTGGCCCGGACCGCGGCCGCCGTGCCGGCTAAGAGCGACAGGGGTATCAGCAGGATGACCGTGAACAGGGCGAGAATTGCGCTGTTGCGCAGCGGCGTCTTGATCATCTGCCAAACCGGAGAGTTCCCCTGGCCGTTGGCCAGCTGTACCGCCGATTGCCCCAGGTTGCCCGTCACGGCATCGCCCAGCCAGTGCACGTAGCGGACGACGAGTGGCTGGTTCAAATCGAGCTTCGCCCGCAGCGTCTCGAGGCGGGACGGGGTGGCATAGCGGCCAAGAACCACCTGCGCCACGTCGCCCGGCAGCGCGTTCGTCGCCACGAAGATCAGCGCAGACGCGACGAGCAGCGTCGCGAGACCCGCGAGCAGACGCCGCCCCACGAATCGGGCCACCGGATGCCGGTGTGCTCGTCCCGGTGAGCCTGAATCGCTCTCGCCCGTGGCCGCGGGACCAGTCCCGATGTCTTTCTCAGGAAAGTCCGCTGCAGCGAGGCTCACGGGCGGGATCTCATCACGTGGGTGTTCGGGGCGCCAGCACCGATCGTCCTAACTTACGTCAGCCAGCCGCCCAGCAGCCTGTAGTAGTTCATGTAGCCCTCGCGGCCCACCGAGATTCCGTGGACGTTCTTTCCCACGGCGGCCAGATCATCGCTGTTGGTCCAGCCGAGAATGCCGCCCTCGTTGTACTGCTGGACCTGGACCTGGTGCCAGAGCTGCTCGGCCTTCGTCGGATCGACGGTCGAAATCGCTTCGTTGATCAGATTCCAGGCTGCCTGACCCCCCGGTCGCTGATGACCCCACCAGGTCTCGTTGAACGGTGCCCCCGGCGTGAGGAACGTCCGGTACACCTCGGTGAGCGACTGGAACGGAGCCCCGTAGTCAAGCCCGATGGGGCGCTTTAGGAAGCCGCCCGACGGCGTGTAGTACGTGTTCGCCGACACGATTTGCACGTTCACCTTGACACCGGCTTGGGCCGCCTGCTGGGCAAACAGAGTGGCCGAGGGGTTGAACCCCGGGAGCGCGTTGCACGTGGGCAGGTTGAAGGAGAAATTCTCCTGGCCGGCTTGCTTGAGAAGCGATTTGGCCTGCTCGATGTCCTGCTTGCGCTGTGCCAGGTCGCTCGCGTAATACTGAGTGTCAACGCCAAGGAGATCGTTGGCCACGGTGCCGTAGCCGGCCAGGGCGCCGTCGATCAACGCCGGGCGATCGGCAATGAGCTTCATGGCCTGGCGAATTCGGTTGTCAGCGAAGGGCCCCTTGTCGACGCGCATCAGGAACCAGTACTGCACCACCGAGGGGGACCGCAGCAGAGTTGCCTCGCTCGAGGATTCGAGGCTCTTGGCCACGAGAGGCGGCAGAATGGGAGAGATGTCGATAGCCCCGCTGAGCAGGGCATTCTTGCGGGCATTCTCGTCAGCAAAGCTCGAGTTGACGATCACCTTGTCGACGTATGGCTTACCTTGCTGCCAGTAGTCGGGATTTCGGGCGAAGATGCTCTGCTGGCCGGGGTTGAACGAGACAAACTTGAACGGTCCGGTCCCGACCGGGTTTGAGTTCAGCTGGGACTGGGTGGTTCCGTTCTGGATGACACACTGCTGGTTGAACGTGAGGACGGAGGGGAACTGACCGGCTGGGGTAAGCAGCGGCACCTCAACCTCGAGGGTATTGACCTTGCGGACGGCGTTGAACTTGACCAGGTTGGCGACCTGTCCATGGGCGTTACTATTCGGGTTCGCCCAGGACCGCAGCGTGTACACGACGTCGTCGGCCGTGAATGGCTTGCCGTCGTGCCACTTCACATTCGGCCGGAGCTTCAGTGTCCACACCGTCGCTTTGCTGTTGGGTTCAGCCGAGAGGGCGAGGGCCGGGACGAGGGTCTTGACGTCGGGCCCTACCGTGAACAGGTTGTCGTATAGCTGGGCGATGCGAAGGAGATCAGAGTTGTTGACGGCATGAGCCGGATTGATCGTCTCCGCACTTCCGGCCGTGATCATGCCGACCCGGAAGGTGCCGCCACGCACGGGCGTGCCTCCGCTGGCGCTCGTCGTGGCAGAACTGGATGAGCTGCTGCCTCCGCACGCTGCCAGCAGCCCGGCGCCGCCGAGCGCGAGCGCGCCCTGAGCGCCGATCGCCATCAAACGCCTGCGCGTGATGTCCTGACTGTTCGCGTCCTGGCGGTCGTCTTCCATCGTCATTCTCCTCTCGCACAAGTTCGCCCCGCCACGAAGGCGACCTCCCAGCAGTTACGCCTGTCCGCACATTCTGACGTACTGCTCCGTCGGACGTCAATCGCCATCACGCCAGGTACCCGCCATCGACCGCGAGGATCGCCCCCGAGACGTAGCGCGCCTCGTCGCTGGCCAGGTACGCGATGGCCGCCGCCACGTCCTCGGGCTCCGCAGGGTGGCCGAGCGGCACGCGGGACAGGAAGGCCTGGAGCCGCTCAGGCGGATCCTCAGCGGCTCCCGGAGTCCTCACCACCGAGGGACACACCGCGTTGACGCGGACCCCGCTCGGGCCGTAGGTCAGTGCTGCGTTGCGGGTCAGCATGACGACGCCGGCCTTGGCCGCCTGGTAGGCGGGCGCGTCGGGCTGGGCCGTCATCCCCGAGACGGACGCCACGTTGACAATCGCACCTTGACCGCGCTCGAGCATCTTCGGCAAAGCCCATCGCATCCCGAGAAACGTGCTGGTGAGATTGAGCTCGAGCGTCGCGCGCCAGGTGCCGAGATCGTGCCGGTCGATCGCGTCTGCGGTAAGAAGACCGCCGGCATTGTTGACCAGGATGTCGACGCTGTCCTCCTCCAGCTCGTTCCACTCCTCCTCCCGCGTCACGTCCGCCGCGCTGAAGTCACAGCCCAGCTCATCGGCGGTGGCCGCTCCCTGCTCGGCATCGATATCGAGCGCCCGCACAGTCGCACCTTCGGACATGAGCCTGGCGACTACGGCGCGGCCTATCCCCCGTGCGCTTCCCGTGACGATCGCGCGACGGCCGGCAAGACGGTCATGCACGCCGATTGACCGCCACGATGTCCAGCTCGCCCTCCATGTGGCCCCCGGCGTCGAGCATGGTCCAGAACGCTGCGTCCGCGTACTGGACGATCGTGGTCTCGAGACTGGCTCGAACAAACGAGCCCTCGGCCATGTACGAATGCACGGCCACGCAGTGCACCACCGGCTCCGGCAGTCCCACGGTCAGGGCAAGATGCGCCCCGTAGGCGGGATGCCGCAACGAGGGGCTGCCGGTGTGTCGCCGGTCCGATGCCCAGCGGTCCCAGTGCTCGTACTCGTAGGCCTTGCCGACGTCGTGTGTCAGGGCGGCGGCGATCAGGATGTCGTAGTCGATCTCGACGTGGGGCAGGACCTCCTGCATCCCGCGCGCCATGCCGATCGCCATGGTCGCCACCCCTCGATAGTGATCGGCCTGCGTGCCCTGCTTCATCAGGGGGCTGTCGGGCACTCCACTGGCGGGAATGTCCTCGATCCGCTTGAACCTCGTCTCGGCAAGCGCTCGGGAATGAACCTCCACCACCTTTTCGCGGAGACCCTCGTCCTGAATCTGTGCAATCTCCGGGAGGCTCTCGTGCACACCCGAACGTATCTCGGCGAGCGACGAGTCAAGTTCTACAGACATGTCCTCTCCTTGCGCTGGTCGAAGGTCCGAGTCAACCATCGCGGTTCCGAGCCGGCCCTCCCTCAGTGCTCTTGTCCGTACAGGATGATGATAGTATGTTCCGCGCTGTACGGTGTCAAGCAGAACAGGGTGGGTTCTAGGTGAGGGTCCTAGCCGTCGGCGACTCCTATATGCCTCGCAGCGTGTTTCGGGAGGCCTTCGCCAAGCTCGAGCGCAGCCATCAGATCGAATACATCGATGTCGATGGTGGCATCTCGTTCGCTCCGGCGACCGAATCGGAGCTCCGGCTGCGTGAATACTTTGGCTCGCCCAACCAGGTCGCCGCGCGGATGGATGGTGTGGAGGTTCTCGCCGTCCACGGGGCACCGGTCACCGACGATGTGCTGGCTGCGTCGGACGTGCTTAGGCTGGTGTGTTGTGCGCGCGGCGGGCCGGTGAACGTGGACGTGGAGGCGGTGAGCAGCCGGCGTGTCCCCCTCATCAACACCCCCGGGAAGAATGCCGAAGCCGTGGCCGATCTCACAATCGCCTTTATGGTCATGTTGGCTCGCCGTCTGCCCAAGGCGATGCGCTTCCTCGGTGACGGCGGGCAGGTGAGCAACAACTGGCAGGGTTCCCAATTCATGGGCAACGACCTGCGAGGACACACGTTGGGATTGATCGGCTACGGACAGGTTGGTAGTCGCGTGGTGCCACGCGCGGCCGCGTTCGGAATGACACAGCTGGTGTTTGACCCGTATGTCGACGTGACCGAGGTGGAACAGGCCGACGACCTGGAGGATCTTCTCGCGCGGTCTGAATTCGTCTCCGTACATGCCCGCGCCACTGACAGCAACTGGCACCTGATCGATGGCGAGGCACTCGCCACGATGCGGCCCGGGGCCTTTCTGATCAACACCGCCCGCGAGTCGCTCGTCGACGAGGCCGCGTTGGATGCCGCTCTGTTATCCGGCCATCTCGGCGGCGCCGCGCTGGACGTGTTCGAGCAGGGGCAGCCCGGAGAACGCCCGCGACTCCTGCGCCACCCGAATGTCGTCCTCACGCCGCACATCGGTGGCGCGACGACTGAGACACTGTTGCAAGGTGCGCACATGATCGCCCAGGAAATCGAGCGATTCGCCGCCGATCAGCCCCTCGCCAACGTTGTCAACCTGCCCGTGCCGGAATGAGCGACGGTCTCCTCCTCGCCGTTGACGCCGGCACGGGCAGCTGCCGTGCGGTGCTCATTGCCCCTGACGGCGCTCAGATCGGCATCGCCCAACGCGAGTATGTCCACCGTGGCCTTCCGGGCGTCGAGGGGTCGCAGGTATTCGACACCCAAGCCAACTGGCGGTTGATCTGCGAATGCATCCGCCAGGTACTCACCTCCGCGCCCGGTGGCGCCGGCGAGGTGAGGGCGGTGAGCGCGACCAGCATGCGCGAGGGGATGGTCCTGTACGACGCGCGCGGGCGAGAAATCTGGGCTTGCCCGAACGCCGACTCGCGAGCAGTGCAGGAGGCAACCGAGCTGGTCAGATCGGGCTCCGCGCAGGACATCTACGAACACTCGGGAGATTGGGTCTCGATCACCGCACCGGCGCGCTTTCAGTGGATAGCCCGCCACGAGCCGGAACTATTCGCCTCGATCGCGCACGTGGGCATGCTCGGCGACTGGATTCTCACCAAGCTCTCCGGCGAGTTCGTCACCGATCCGTCGCTCGGCTCGAGCTCGGGGATGTTCGAGCTGGCCCAGCGAAACTGGTCGGACCGCATCATCGAGCTCTGTGGCCTCGATCGGGCCGTCTTTCCCGAGGTCACAGATCCCGGCACGGTCATCGGCGTCGTGACCGGCACAGCCGCCGAGGAAACCGGCCTGCGTGCGGGAACGCCCGTGGTGACCGGCGGCGCCGACACGCAGCTTGCGCTGCTGGGACTCGGGATCGCCCAACCCGGATTGTTCACGATCGTCGGGGGAAGCTTCTGGCAGCACACGGTTGTCCTGGCCGAGCCGCTGATCGACCCCGAGGGGCGCCTGCGCACGCTGTGCCACACCGTTCCCGGCCGCTGGATGATGGAGGGAATCGGCTTCTACTGCGGGCTCGTCATGCGCTGGTTTCGCGATGCGTTCTGCGAGCCCGAGATCGCCGAGGCCGAGAGCGAGGGTGTGGACGTCTACGCGGTGCTGGAACGGAAGGCGCAGTCGGTGCCGCCGGGGGCCAACGGTGTGTTCGGAACGTTCTCCAACCTTATGCAGGCCAACCGGTGGGTGCACGCATCCCCGGGGTTTGTCGGCTTCGACATCTCCGACGCGCGGCGCAGTGGTCGAGCGGAGTGTTTCCGCGCCATCGAGGAGGCGGCGGCTTACGTATCGCGAGGCCACCTCGGCATCGTCAAGGACTTGATCGACTTCCCGGTGCAGGAGGCCATCCTCACCGGCGGCGCGGCCAAGGGCGCGCTCTGGCCACAGATCATCGCCGATGCCCTGGCGCTGCCGATCCGGATCCCCCAGATCAAGGAATCGACCGCCCTCGGGGCGGCCATCTACGCAGGTGTGGGCGCCGGGATATTTGGCGATCCGGTGTCAGCGGCCAGCCAGATCACCCGTTTTGAACGCACCGTCGAGCCCCGCCCCGAGGCCGCCGCGACCTACGACGAGCTGTACGAGCGCTGGAGTGAGCTGTATCGCCGGTCGCTCGAGCTTTCCGAGGCGGGGCTGGTCCGCCCACTGTGGCGCGCCGCCGGAACCTGATCAACCAAGGAGCACAGCGCGATGCCAGAGGCCGATAGCTACAAGGAGCACAACTTTCACGAAGACGTCCCGGCGGCCGACCAGGGCTTCTTTCTAAAGGGGGCCGGCGCGTACGACTGGGGAATGAAGAATCGGCTCGCCCGTATCTTTCGACCACAGAGCGGTCGGACGGTGATGCTGGCCATCGACCACGGCTACTTTCAGGGCCCCACGACGGGGCTCGAGCGCGTCGATCTCACCATCGTCCCGATCGCCCCGCACGCTGACGCGCTGATGCTGACCCGGGGAATCCTCCGCTCGACGATCCCGGCCAGCCACCGCGGCGGGATCGTGATGCGAGCAAGTGGCGGCCCCAGCGTGCTCAAGGAACTCTCGGACGAACGCATCGCGATCGATATCGAGGACGCGCTGCGGATGGGCGTCCACGCGCTGGCCGTCCAGGTGTTCGTCGGCGGCGAGCACGAGACCCAATCGGTGCACAACATGACCCGCCTGGTCGATGCCGGCTACCGGTACGGAATACCGGTCCTGGGAGTCACCGCAGTGGGTAAGGAGCTGGTTCGGGACGCTCGCTATCTTGGACTCGCGACGCGCATCTGCGCCGAGCTCGGAGCGCAGTTTGTCAAGACGTACTACTGCGCCGACGGCTTCGAGCGCGTGACCGCCGGCTGCCCCGTGCCCGTTGTCATGGCCGGAGGCAAGAAGCTGCCGGAGATGGAGGCCCTCGAGATGGCCTATCGAGCGGTGCAGGAGGGCGCCGCCGGCGTCGACATGGGGCGCAACATCTTCCAGAGTCACGCGCCCGCGGCGATGATCCAGGCCATCGGCACCGTCGTGCACGACGGTGCTCGGCCCGTCGAGGCCCACGAGCTGTTCACCGAGCTTGCCCACGAGCCCGCTCCGGTCTAAGAATCCGCTCGATGCCCGCGGGGTTACGCCAGGGACTCACCACCTACGGGGACCCTGAGTTCTCGCTCTTCCTGCGTAGAGCGTTCATCAAGGCGGCCGGCTACGGAGACGACGTGCTCGATCGACCGATCGTCGGCGTGGTCGACACGTTCAGTGAGTTCAATCCGTGCCACGGGAACGTCCCCGCCCTGATCGCAGCCGTTCAGCGCGGCGTGTTGCTGAAGGGCGGCCTGGCGCTGCGCTTTCCGACCATCTCGATCCACGAGGCCTTCTCGCACCCCACGAGCATGTACCTGCGGAACCTGATGGCCATGGATACCGAGGAGATGATCCGAGCACAGCCCATGGACGCGGTGGTGCTGATCGGCGGGTGCGACAAGACGTTGCCGGCTCAGTTGATGGCCGCAGCCAGCGCGGATCGCCCAGCGATTGTCCTTCCGGTGGGGCCGATGCTCACCGGCTTTCACCGCGGCGAGGTTGTCGGCGCGTGCACTGACTGTCGCCGGATCTGGGCCGACTTCCGGGCCGGCCGCAGGTCGGCCGAGGAGATCGAGGAGGTCACCGGCCAGCTGGCTCCGACCGTCGGCACGTGCATGGTCATGGGCACGGCGAGCACGATGGCGTGCCTGGCCGAGACGCTCGGCATGGCTTTGCCGGGAAGCGCCACCGCGCCGGCCGTTCACGCCGATCGCCTTCGTCTCGCCGAGCAAACCGGGGCTCGGGCGGCCGAACTGGCCCGAGCGGGAGGACCTCGCCCCAGCGCAATCATGACGGAGGCCTCTCTGCGCAATGCGGTCGTCGCGCTTCAGGCGATCGGCGGCTCGACCAACGCGCTCATCCACCTGGCGGCGATCATGGGTCGCGTCGGCATCGACCTGAACCTCGAGGAGGTCGACGCGATCGGACGCGAGGTGGACGTGATGGTTGACATCAAGCCCTCGGGGACGGGGTACATGGAGGATCTGCACCGCGCCGGCGGGATGCCTCGCGTCCTCGCGGCGATCGCCGAGCGCCTGAGTGGCGACGCCCTCACCGTGACGGGGAAGCCGCTCTCGGCCGGCTATGAGCAGCCGACGGAGTGGTCGGCGCCAGCTATGCATCGGGCCGGCCGAGCCGCTGGTGCGCTGGCCATCCTGCGCGGCAACCTCGCCCCGCGCGGGGCCGTGATCAAGGTCGCAGCGGCCAGCCCCGAGTTGCTCGTGCACAGGGGTCGTGCCGTGGTGTTCGACTCGGTGCAGGACTTGGTCACACGGATTGACCGGGATGACCTGGGGGCGAGCCCCTCGGACGTTCTCGTGTTGCGGAACGCTGGGCCGCTCGGCGGACCGGGCATGCCGGAGGCGGGACAGATCCCGATCCCGCGGTCACTCGCGCGCGGGGGGGTCCGCGACATGGTGCGGATCTCGGACGCGAGGATGAGCGGTACCTCCTTCGGCACCGTTGTCGTCCATGTGGCGCCGGAGGCGGCGGTCGGCGGTCCGCTGGCCGGTGTGCGCGACGGTGACGCGATCGCGCTCGACGTTCCCGGGCGGCGGCTTGACGTGCTCATCACTGATGAGGAGCTGCAGCAACGGCTGTCGGCCCTCGCCGCACCCGTGGCGGAGCCGGCCAGGGGATACGGCGAGCTATATCGCCGGAGCGTGCTCCAGGCCGACCAGGGATGTGACTTCGACTTCCTGCGCGCCGTCGGGTAGCGCCGTTCCCCTCAGGCGCCCAGGCGCGCGAGCACGTCACGGCCGGTGTGCACCAGGCCGTCGAAGCGCTCCGGCCGCCAGGGTTCCGTCGATGTCAGCCGGGACGCTCCGTGAACGACCATCTCGGCGAGCACCTGGCCGAAGCCGGGGGCGTGGGTGACGCCCATCTCGTTGCACCCGGCGAGTACGAACAGCCCCTCGAGTTGCGGGATCGCGCCGACCAGTGACCGATTGTCGGGCGTGTAGCACGGGACACCATGGGCTACCGTGATGCTCCGGTAACGAGCCAGAAGGGGGACCACGGACGCTGCTCGCTCACCGGCGCGCTGGAGCTCCTGGATGCCGTCGAGCGGAAGCTGATCGAACCGCGCCGCGACCGGCTGGTCGACGAACATCAGTCGCGGCGCGGCGGAATAGTGAGCGCCCCACAGCAGCCGTCCCTGTTCGCCGCGCAGGTACAGGTATCCGACCTCGTCCTCACCCTCCGTCACCCCGGGAACGAAGAACGGCGGCGTGGCGGGCGGGACGTCGAGCGGTTCGGTGACTATGCGGGACACCACGAGAGGTACCATGGCGAGGAACAGACCATGGGGGGCGAGCAGGTCATTTCCCCACGCGCCGAGGGCGAGCACCACTACGTCGCTGACGATTGGCCCGCGGGTGGTCTGCACGCCCCCGACTGAACCACCTTCGACCATCAGGCCGACCACCGGGCGGCGTTCCTCGAGACTTCCTCCGGCGCGCTGGAATGCCGTGGCCATCGATTTGGCTGCCCCCGGGGCCGACACCTGGCCGCTGTTCGGGTGGAACACCCCACCCCGAACCGCGTCGGTGCGCACCAACTCGGTCACGTCCCCGATCTCGTCGGGCTCGAGCACCTGAGTCTGGACCGACGGATAGCCGAGGATCGGGGTCAGGCGCTCCCATTGCTCATCGTCGATGGCGATCCACAGGCATCCATTGGCCCGATGAGCCACCTCGGGATGGTCCTGGGCGAGCCGCGCGTAGAAGTCGAGGCCGTACTCCTCGACCGCCAGCTCCTCCGGGCCCAGGTGCGGATTCGATCCTGCCGCCCACGGATCGATGAACCCCGCGCCCGCCGCCGATGTACCTTCGCCGACCCCGTCGCGCTCCAGGAGGACAACGTGGCCGGCGCCCTCTCGGACCAGGTGGAGTGCCGCCGCGGCGCCGAACACGCCAGCGCCGACGACGATCACGTCGGCTGTCTCGGGCATCGTGTTCGTGATAGGCGTATAAGCGGATGTACGGACAACTCCGGTAGTCTCGGCCGCGCGCCACGGCGTGTCAAGCTGCTCGCGCGCGGTACCCGTTGCAGATATGGGCAGACAGTGAGGTGAGGCAGATGACGCTGACGACTGGCGCAGATACCGTTCAGGCGCTCTTGATCGGTGGCGAACGAAAGACCGTCGCCGACCACCACGTCAGGCACAGTCCTCGCAATCGCCACGAGGTGGTGGGACGCGTCAGCGTGGCGGATCGCCGCGACGTCGAAACCGCGGTGGAAGCGGCACGCCGCGCTCAGCCAGCCTGGAACGGCCTGGGGTCCGTCGCCCGCGCGAGCATCCTCCGCGAGGCCTCCAACGCCCTGCGCGACCACGCCGACGATCTCGCGCCCCTGCTGGCGCGAGAGGAGGGCAAGACGCTGGCCGAGGCCCGGGGCGAGGTCGCCCGGGCGGTGGACAACCTTCTCTACCACGCCGGCGATCTATGGGCGGCCGCCGGCGAGATGTTCGACTCCGGCGCGCCCGGAGAGGAGATCCAGGTGATCCGGTCCCCGCTGGGGGTGGTGGGGATCATCACGCCGTGGAACTTCCCGGTGGCGATCCCCGCCCGCAAGATCGCCCCGGCCCTGGCCTACGGAAACGCGGTCGTGTGGAAGCCGTCGACCGAGGCGTCGGTGACGGGACTTGCCATGGCCGAGCTCCTGATCGAGGCCGGACTCCCGCCCGGGGTCTTCAACGTCGTCACCGGCGGCGACGAGGTGGGCGCCGCCCTGGCTGATGCCGACCTCGACGGGCTCAGCTTCACCGGCTCGACCGCCGTGGGGTTCTCGCTGCGGGGCAAGCTGGCCGCACGCGGTGTCGCCGTGCAGCTCGAGATGGGCGGTAACAGCGCCGCAGTGGTTTTTGCCGACGCGGATCTCGAGGTCGCCGTGCGAGACATCGTCGACGGCGCGATGATCTCCACCGGCCAGCGCTGCACGGCGACACGACGCATCATCGCCCACGCTGACGTCTACAGCGAGCTCCGCGAGCGGCTCATTGAGGCGGTCAGGGAACTGCGCGTAGGTGATCCGCTGCACCCGGACACCGACGTCGGGCCGCTCGTCTCCTTCGAGGCTCGCGACGCGGTCCTGGGCGCCGTCGAGGCTGCCCGGACCGAGGGATGGAGAGTGCTCGCCGGCGGCGGAGCGCCCGAGGGAGCCGAGTGCAGCGACGGTGCATATTTCGAGCCGACGCTGCTCGCGGACGGACCACTCGACGCTGCGATCTGCCGCCAGGAGGTGTTCGGGCCGGTTGCCACATTGATCTGCGCCGCCGATGATGACCAGGCGATGGCGCTCGTCAACGACAGCCGTTATGGCCTGTCCGCCGCCGGCTTCACGGCGAGCCAGGCGAAGGCGAGGCGGTTCAGGGACGAGGCGATGGTCGGGGTCGTCCACATCAATGGCCCCACCGTGGGCGCCGAGCCCAACGTCCCCTTTGGAGGCTGGCGCGACTCGGGCAGCGAAGCGCCACCGGAAATGGGTAAGACCGCGCGTGAGTTCTTCACACGCGTCAAGACGGTGTACGTGCGCAGTCCGGGCTACCCGGCGTGAGCGAGTCACTCGAGTCACTCGTCAGGGCGTTCATCGACGAGGCCCTGAACCGGCATGACCTGTCGGCGTTCGACCGCTTCTGCGCGCGCGACTACCTGTGGCACGGCATGGATGGAGCCGAGGTGCACGGCCTCGAGGCATTCAAGCGTGAGGTTGCCGTATTCTTCGACGCCTTCCCGGACATAAACGTCGATGTGCGGGACGTGGTCGTCGGAGCCGACCGCGCGGCGGTGCGGTTCCGCGAGTCCGGAACGCACATCGGGCACCTTGCCGACCTGCGGCCCACCGGACGACGAGCGGGCTGGGACGGAGTGGCGATCTACCGCGTGGAGAAGGAGTTCCTGGTCGAGGAGTGGTCTGTCAGCGACAGATTGGGCATGTTCGAGAAGCTCGGTGCCTGTCCGTCAGCCGACCCCGATTAGCTGACCAAAGCGCTCCGGATCAACGTTGCCGCCCGACAGCACCACCCCGACGCGAAGCCCGGGCGTGAGCGGCACCTTGCCGGCGAGCAGCGCCGCCAACCCAGCCGCGCCGCCGGGCTCGAGCACGAGTTTCAGGCGCTCGAAGGCGAATCGCATCGCCGCCACGAGGTCGTCGTCGCCGACGGTCACGATCGAGTCGAGCAACAGCCGGTTGAGACTGAAGGTCAGCTCGCCCGGCATCGTCACCTGCAGGGCGTCGGCGATCGTCGACGGGACGTCGATGGCCACCCGCCCATCGGCCTCGAGCGAGCGGCGGTAGTCATCCGCCGTCTCCGGTTCCACCCCGATCACGCGTGCCTCCGGACACAGCTTCTTGACTGCCGTGGCGCAGCCGGCGATCAGCCCGCCACCGCCCACGGGAGCGATCAGGACGTCAAGCTCGCCGGCGTCCTGCACCAATTCGAGCGCCGCCGTTCCCTGGCCGGCGATGACCAGCGGGTCGTCGAACGGGTGCACGAAGGTCAGACCACGGTCAGACGCGATCCTGCTGGCGAGCGCTTCGCGATCCTCGGTGTAGCGATCGTAGGTCACGATCTCGGCGCCGTAGCCGCGGGTGGCGGCCAGCTTCACACCCGGCGCGTCGGCCGGCATGACGATCGTCGCCTCCAGACCGACGAGCCGGGCGGCCAGGGCCA
Source organism: uncultured Solirubrobacterales bacterium (assembly GCA_963749545.1). Lineage (GTDB taxonomy): Bacteria > Actinomycetota > Thermoleophilia > Solirubrobacterales > Solirubrobacteraceae > Palsa-465. Next base: position 173,325 of record CAVVNG010000018.1, on the reverse strand, counting down.
CCGCCTGCGCGTGATTGCCAGACGAGACCGCCAGCACACCGGGCCTCGATCCGTCCGCGGGCAGCGACGAGATCTTGTTGAACGCGCCTCGGAACTTGAACGACCCGGTGCGCTGCAGGCACTCGGCCTTGAGCTTGACGGGGCCTCCGACGAGCTGATCGAGCGTGCGCGAGGTGATCACCGGCGTTCGATGCGCCTCACCCTCCAGGCGCGTCGCCGCGTCGCGGATGTCAGCCAGGTCGAGCATGGCGCCGGCTCCTAATCCAGCGATGGCTCGACGGAATCGACGATGTGCGTGGCCAGGGCGAGCGAGGCGGTGGCCGCCGGCGACGGAGCGTTGCAGACGTGCAGTGCCCGCGGACTGCAGGCGAGGACGAAGTCGTCGAGCAGCGCGCCGTTGCGCGCGACGGCCTGCGCCCTCACCCCGGCCTGCGAGCGCGGCTCGACGTCGTCGGCGGTCAATGTGGGCACGTAGGCGCGCGCCTCCGCGACCAGCCTCGCACGACTGAGCGTATGAGCAATCTCGGCCACCCCAGTGCGCCACCAACGCCTCGCCATCCGCCACGTCCCCGGCCACGAGAGGGTATCTGCGGCATCGCGGAGGCGAATCTCACGCGCGCGATAGGCAGTGCGTGAGAGGACGGGTAGGGCGGTCGGGCCGATGGTCACCGTGCCATCGATATGCCGCGTCAGATGGACGCCCAGAAACGGCAGGCGCGGGTCGGGGACCGGGTAGATCAGGGCATGGACGACGTCCCGCCGTGCCGGCCGGAGTTGCAGGTAGGCCCCACGGAAGGGAACGATCCTGTGCTCCAGTCGGGCGCCGCAGGCCAGAGCAAGGCGGTCGGACCACGCGCCGGCACAGAACACGGCGAAGTTCGCTTTCACAATGCCGGCGGCGTGCTCGAGGATCAGGCCTCCCTTCGATGGCCGCGTGGCGCTCACAGGACAACCCGTCAGCACCCGCCCGTCCCGCTCGCGGATCTCCTTGGCCAGCTCGTTGGCCACGAGGCCGAAGTCGACGACACCGGTCGACGGCGAGTGGAGTGCCGCCACGCCTCGCGCGGCCGGTTCGAAGCGTTCAATCTCGGCTGCGCGGATCCGCGTGAGGCCCGGGACGCCGTTCTTCCGGGCGCGCTGCTCGAGCTGATCGAGCGCTCCCAGCTCGTCGTCGGTGCGGGCGATGACCAGCTTTCCGCAGCGTCTGACGGGTACGCCGCGCCGCTCGCAGTACTCGTACAGGGCATCGGCTCCACGCCGGCAGAGTGTTGCCTTCAGGGAGCCCGGCCGGTAGTACAGCCCGGCGTGAATCACACCGCTGTTGTGGGTGCTCTGATGAGCGGCGAGCACCGGCTCGCGTTCGAGCACGACGACGCTGGCCTGCGGGCGACGCAGCTGCACCTCACGCGCTACGGCCAGTCCGATGATGCCCCCGCCCACGACGGCGACATCGCAGCGATCGATGTCGACGGTCGGGGCGGCGAAGTCCGTCATCGCGACTCCCATCGCCATGCTCAATCAAGCTCCCGGTCCGCCCACTCGTCCAACCGCGCGCGCTCCGACTCGCTGAGATCGCGAAGCGGAGGCCGCACGTCCGGTCTGATCGGGACTCCCCGGCGGGCGAGAAGCCGTTTCAGGGCCGCATGTCGCTGCAACCCGTCCACGGTGGCTCGCACCTGCGCGAGGCGCTCGGCTCCGGCCGGCGTGGGCGCGGCAACGACGCCGGCCACCAGCTCCGGCATGGCGGCGGCGAGGGCCGATATCGCGCCCACGGCGCCCGCCGTCATCCCCCGCTCGATCAGAGACTCGGGTCCGACGAGGACGTCGAAGCCGTCCAGCAGGTAGCAGGAGAATGACTCCCACGGCGTGTCTGACACCTTGATTCCGCGCACGTTGTCGCAACTCTCTCGCAACCTGATCAGCATCGCAGGATCGAACCGGTATCCGGCGGCCGCCGCCAGCTCATAGATGTAGAAGGGCGCCGGCGCGCAGGCATCGGCGATCGCCCGCAGGTGGCGATACTGGGCCTCGACATCGAGCTGAAAATATGGCGGCCCGATGGCCGAGATCGCGTCGGCACCGGCGGACGCGGCGTGCTCGGCCAGCGCCACCGAATCCGCTGTCGTCTGCGCGCCGCAATGAGCGGCAACCATCAGGCGGCCGCCGGCCGCATCGAGAAACAGATCGGTCACCCGCTTGCGCTCGTCGACGTGGAGGAGGATGCCTTCGCCCGTCGTTCCCAGGGTCATCAGACCAGCCAGACCCGCGGCAGCGAGGAAGTCGACGTACGGGCCCACGGCGTCCTCGTCGAGCCCGCTGCCGGCCGACCGCAGCGGCGTCAGCGCTGCCGCCACCGTGCCGTGCAGCGCTCTTTCGTTCCCGACCACGATCGCTAGGACCAGCCCTCGAGGGCGAACGCCTCAACCGCATCCCCATCGAGCGTGATGCCGATACCCGGCGTTGCTGGTAACTCGATCTGTCCGTCCCGGACGGTGAGCGAGTGGTCGAGCAGCCGACCGAAGTTGAATATGTCGACCCCCGGGAACACCTCGACGAAGCGCCCCATCGGCGTGCTGGCCACGAGATGTGCATGCACGTCCTGGAACCAGTGCGGGGAGACGCTGATCGCCAGGCCCTCGGCCATCGCCGCGATGCGTCGAAACTCGCTGACCCCGCCACACACGCCCACGTCGGGCTGGATGATCGTGGCCGCGCCCCGGGTCATGAGCTCCTTGAACCGCCACCGACCAGCCTCGATCTCGCCGGTGGCGATCGGGATCGAGGTCAGCTGTGCCAGCCGTGCGTGGTTGTCGAGGTCATCGGGCGAGAACGGTTCCTCGATCCAGTAGGGATCGTATGGCTCCGCCATGCGAGTGAAACGGCGCGCCGTCTCGAGATCGGCGAACGCGTTGTTGGCGTCGAGCATCAGCAGCGGCCCAGATCCGATCTCATCCCGTACGGCCGCGAGGCGCTGCTCCTCGCTTCGTAGGTCCACGTAGCGGCCGACCTTGATCTTCAGCGCGGAGAAACCGCTGTCGATGTATGACCGAGCCTCGGCCGCGAGTGCCTGCGGTGATTTGCCGTCGAGGTAATACCCGCCGCTGGCGTACGCCGCGACACGATCTTCGGCGGCCGCCGAGCCGAGGAACTTGTGCAGTGGCAGGCCAGCGGCCCGGGCGTTGTGATCCCACAGCGCGATGTCCAGCGCGCTGAGGCCCCGCATGACCACGCCCATGCGTCCGTGGAGGAGCACCTCCTGGTAGAGGTCCTCCCAGAGGCGCCCAACGCGATGGATCTCAGCACCGTGGGCCGTTGGCGCGAGTAACGCGCGCACGGCCTGCGCGACTAGCTGCCCGCCGCGATGACCCGCGTAGCAAAAGCCGGTTCCCACGATCTGGTCATCTCCCTCCACCTCGACGAGCACGTAGTGCCGCTCGGTGACCAATCGGGTGGAGAAGGCGGGCGGGGGATCGAGCGGTACGGCGACCGGCCGGACCCGGATTTCGGCGATGACGGTCACTCTGCGTAGACGAACACGGCGCGGAACTCTTCGATGATGTTCCACGTCTGGGGCGTGCCCTTGGGAAACGAGACAAAGTCACCCGGCCGCAGGACGATGGGGTTGTCCACATCGGGGACGGAGACGTGGGCCTCGCCTGCGAGCACGAACACGGTGTCGTCACCGTCCCCACTTCCCTTCACGCCCTCCTCGGGCTGGGCGATCACGAGCCCCGCTCGCAGCACGGACCAGGAGCCTTCGCTCTTGCGCAGGTAGTGGTGTTTCTCGTCGTAATCGTCGCTCTGCACGTAGTCCGCAGTCGACACATTCGTCTGAAACGGGAGCATCGCCCCTCCTGTGACTGGTGATTTACGCGTTCTGCGCGCCGTCGACCAGCAACGTGGCGCCGGCCACATGCCTGGCGAGATCGGAGGCGAGGAAAACGCAGACGTCGGCTATCTCCTCCGGCTCGGCCATCCGCCCGAGTGGAACGACCTCGTCCTCGGCCCGCCGCAGCACGTCGATCGTCACGCCGGTCCGCGCCGAGTCCTGGGCCAGCGTCTTGTCCACCATCGGGGTGCGCACGCCGCCCGGGCAGACGGCGTTGACTCGCAGGCCGCGGGGCGCGAGTTCGAGCGCCAAGCAGCGCATCAGGCCGACCACTCCGAACTTGCTCGCTCCGTAGGCCGTGTAGTTGGGTGCGCCCGTCAGGCCTCCCGCCGAGGCTATGAAGGTCAGTGACCCCGGACCCGTGGCTGACTTGGCGAACTCGCGGCCGACAAGGAAGCTCCCCGTGAGGTTGGTTTCGATGACCGTGTGCCAGAGCTCCAGCGAAACCTCCTCGATGGGCTCGGCAGAGGCAATTCCGGCGCAGTGGATGACATCGGTGCAACGGGGATCACCCCGGAACAGCGAGCTGACGTCGCGCTCCGAACGCACATCGCATCTGACGATTCCCTCGTGCTGCGCCCGGTCAACCCGGATCGTCTGGGCCCCGGCCCGCTCACACGCCTCCGCGACCGCGCCACCGATGCCGCTGGCGGCGCCGGTGACCAGCACGCGGCGGTCACGCAGCACGCCCGCAATGGCGCTGGTCGCGGTGGCTTGCGCCGGATGGCTCAGGTGATCCACCCGTCGAGGAGTCGCCCGATATTCAGGTTGCCCGCTGGAGTGGTCGTCAGGCCCTGGACGTTCGGGGCCACGGCGTCGATGTAATCGGCAGTGGCGTAGACCAGGGTTCCGCCGGCGCTGTGCTGCTGCGTCTGCGCCTCGTGCCACAGGTCCTGCGCCTTGCTCGGGTCGATCGCGCCAATCGCCTCATCGATCAGTTTCTCCGCTGACGCGCCGCCGGCCTGGTGTCCCCACCAGCTCTCGTTGTACGGAGCGCCCTTTGAGTACCAGGTCTGGAAGAGCAGCGTCAGCGACTGATAGGTCGTTCCGTTGTCCATGCAGATCGGACGGGTGAGGAAGCCGGCCGCCGACGTGTAATACGTCGCGGCGGGAATGTTCTTCACGTTCACCGTCACGCCGGCCTTGGACGCCTGCTGAGCAAACAGCGTGGCGGCCTCGACGAAGCCGGGCACGGCATTCGATGTCGGCAAGCTGAAGGTCAGATTGGGCTGACCGGCTGCCTTCAGCAACGACTTGGCCTTTTCGATGTCGGGTGGCGGTGCGGGGAGATCGAGGTAGTACTGCGTGCCTACGCCGACGAGATCGTTGCCGGGCTGGCCGAAGCCCACCAGGGCGTCCTTGACCAGCGCCTCCCGATCCGTCAGTGCCTTGAGCGCCTGGCGAATGCGAACGTCGGCGAACTGCCCCTTGTCCACGCGCATGAAGATCACATACGGATCGGGCGAGTGGGACTGAAGGAGTTTGAGCTGGCTGCTGGACCGCTGACTCGCCGCGATGTTCGGCGGCACCCAGCTCGACACGTTGAGCTGGCCGCTGAGCAGCGCATTGAGCCGCGCCGTCTCGTCGCTGAAGCTGGAGATGATCACGACCTTGTCGACGTACGGCTTGCCCCCGCCCTCCCAGTAGTGCGGGTTGCGGATGAAGACGCTCTGCTTGCCGGGCTCGAAGGACTGGTACATGAACGGGCCGGTGCCGATCGGGTGCGTCTTCAACGACTGGTTGGTGGCTCCGTTCTGGACAATGAACGGCTCCTGGAAGCTCAGGATCGACGGGAACTGGGCCACCGGCTTGAGCAGCGGCACCTCGACTGTCAACGGGCCCTTTTTCTTGACGCCCTTGAAGTCGACCGTGCCGGCGAAGAGCGCGTTGTTGTAGTTGCTCGACTCGCCCCAGAGCTTGAAGTTGTAGACGATGTCGTCGGCTCCGAACGGCTTGCCATCGTGCCACTGCACGCCGGAGCGAAGGTGGATTGTCCACACTGTCGCATCCTTGTTCGGCTCGGCCGACACGGCAAGGCGGGGGACGAGCGTCTTGATGTCCGCTCCCGGGTTCCACAGAGTGTCGTAGAGCTGATGGCAGCGCAGCGTGTCGACCAGCGCGATTGCGATCCCGGGATTCAGCGTCTCGGACGCCCCGCCGGTAATCATGCCCACCGTGAAGGTGCCCCCGCGCTTGGGCGTTCCCGACGCGGTCGAGGTGGAGCTGCTGCTGCTCGAGCCGGACGATCCGCTCGAACCGCAGGCTATGCCACTCAGCGCAAGCGCACCTGCTGCTCCGCTGACCACGAATTGGCGCCTGGAGATGCCTGTCTCCCGGCGCGGTTGACCTCCCGGTCCGCCAGCGCCCATGTCGATTCGCTCCTTCTCCGCCACGTCGGGATTGCGAACATTGCCGCGAGGGTGTGCGATCGTACTTTCATACGGATGTCCTGTCAACCTGCGTAGAGACGGGCTCGCACGACGCCTCGCCAGGTGGCAATACACGCTGTGGCAGACGCCCCACCCGGCCTCGACAGACGCCCAAACGGCCGCGACAGACGCCCCACCCGGGCCGCGACACACGCTCCATCAGGGCCGCGACACACGCCCCATCCGGCAGTTTGCATTCGTGTCGGTGCTCTGTTAGGAATGTCCGGACATGCGTGCATCAGTATTGCCGGATACTGATCGTCTGCTGAGCAAGCTCGTCGCCGCGATGGCCTCAAACGCTCCGGCAGCCGTGGCGGAGCTCTACACCGAGGACTGCCGGCTCGCCGACCCGTTGATGGAGACCGTCGGACGAGATCATCTGCTCGACGGTGTCACGCAATTCTTCGCAGCGTTCCGGATCGAGTCGATCCATATCGACGAGGTGATCGAGCAATCGCCGCGCATCGCCGTTCGCTGGAGCTGGAGCGTGATCCACCAGGGGGATTACCTCGGCGTGCCTGCGAGCGGACGCCGGCTCGACACCTGGAACGTGATGCTCCTGGAGTTGCGCGGCGGCCTGATCTGTAGCGACACGTCGGTGTGGGACGCCAGCGAGCTCCGCCGGCTTGAGGCCCTGGGCACAGACGCATGACGGATCTCGCCGGCAAGGTGGCCCTCATCACCGGTGGAGGGCGCGGAATCGGGGCGGCCATCGCGCACCAGCTAGCGGGCCAGGGCACCCGGGTGGTGGTGGGCGAGCTCGCCGAGCACGCGCAGATGCCCGCCGAGGTCTCGATCACGTCGCGCAGGTGCGACGTCCGGCGCTACGAGGATCTCGTCGCGCTCCATGACGCCGCGCTGGCCGAGCACGGCCGGCTCGACTACGTGGTCGCCAACGCGGGGATCGCGGACTGGGGCCTGATGTCGGACGGCGATCCCGACCGCTGGAGGACCGTGCTGGAAACGAACGTCCTCGGCACCGCGTTCACCATCCGCGCCACGCTGCCCACGCTGCTGCGAGCAGGCGGCGGCCACATCGTTATCACCGCGTCGATCTCCGGCCGGGTCACGTATGTCGGTGAGCCCATCTACATCGCCAGCAAATGGGCGCTCGTCGGTCTCGGCCGCGCGCTGCGCAAGGAGGTGGCCGGCTCGGGCGTTCGTGTCACCTTGATCGAGCCGGGGATCGTCGACACCCCACTGGTCAGCGGGACCGAGGAGGGTCGTCGCGAGCTGGCCCAGGTGCGGGCGCTGTCGCCCGAGGACATCGCTCGCGGCGTTGCCTTCGCCCTCGGCCAGCCCCAGCACGTCGACATCGAGGAGCTCGTGATCTCCCCCACCGAGCAGGCGCTCTGACCAGCCGTGCCCTGACAACTAGGAGGAGTCCGTGGAGGAATGGACCAACGATGACTGGCTAGTCGCAAAGGATTCGTGGCGTGTCGACATCGACGTGTGGGTCAAGGACCTGCGCGCGGCCGCGACCGCATACAGCGAGCGATTCGGCCTCGGACCGTGGAAGTACGCCGAGCTCGAGGTGCGCGATGCCCGCTTCAGAGGAGAGCCGGTCGAGGTCGACCTGGTCGCTGCCATCAGCGAGCTCGGGCCGCTGGGGATCGAGCTTCTCGTGGTGCGCGGAGGTTCCGATTCGGTCATGAGGTGGGCCGCGGCGATGCCGGACGGCTACTGGCACCCCTGCGCCTACCACGCCACGGTCGAGCAGGCCGAGGAGGCGTTCGCCGAGTTTGAGAAACGCGGTTTCACCACCGTGCTCAGCGGGCGCATCGCCGGATCGAACTTCTACATGCTCGATGCCTCGGAACTGCTCGGGCGGATGGTCGAGGTCGCCGGCGGCCCGCTGTCGAGCATCGAGTGGACCCCGCTGGAGAGCTGAGCGGCTAGTACGGCCGAACGCAAGTATGTCCGAGGTCAGGCGGATGGCTCGGCGTTCGTGGCGAGGACGCAGTGAAGGAGCGTGCCCTTAAGGCACGTGACCGAACGAGGACGACGCCACGGGCGGCGAGACGTCGACTGGACCGGACGTAATTGCGTGAGGTCGTACTAGACGACCTCGCCGCCGGAGACGAGGATCGAGGCGCAGGCCACGTGGGCAGCCAGCTCGGAGGCCAGGAACACGCACACGTTGGCGATGTCGTCGGGGTCGGCCAGCTGGCCGCGCGGCACGCGGGCATTGTGCTCGGCGCGCTTCTCCGCCACCGAGAGGCCATCTCTGATCGCCTCGAATTCGATCGTCGCGTCGCTCATCGGCGTGCGAACCCCACCTGGACAGACGGCGTTCACCCTGATCCCGTCGACGATGACCTCGCGCCCGATGGCCTGGGTCAGCGCGCTGACGCCGAACTTCGATGCCGTGTAGGCGGCCTTTCTGGCATCCGAGCGCAGGCCACCGATTGAGGACATGAAAGTGAGCGATCCACCCGATGCAAGCCGCCGCGCCGACTCCCGCCCGACCAGGAACGATCCCGTGAGGTTGACGTCCAGGATGCGCTGCCATTCATCGAGGGAGAGCTCGCGAATGGGGCTGAAGCGAACGACGCCTGCACAGTGCACCACGTCCGTCAGACCCCCATCGCGCTCGGCCTCGTCGAACGCCGCGATGACCGAGGCCTCGTCACTGACGTCGACGTGGATGCAGCCATTCGTGGTGTTGAGATCGGCGCCCACGACGCGGGCGCCGGCCTCCGTGAACCTACCCGCCACCGCCTTGCCGATCCCGCTCGCCGCGCCGGTGATGAGCGCGCGCCGTCCAGCTAGCAACCCGTCCACGCGACAGTCATACACCTGTCCGCTCATCACGTCAAGCAGACAGGCATGGTAGAGTGCGCCGCGGCCAAGTCATGGTGAGGTGATTGCTGTGAACGCGATGACAGTGCTCGGTCCCGTCGACGTGAACTCGCTCGGGTTCACCTTGCCCCACGAGCACATCATGTTCGATAGCAGCGTGTGGGTGGCCGAGCCGGCCGATCCGTGGAAGCTCGAGATCTCGAAGCGACCGGTGACCATGGAGAGCGTCGGCGAGCTCCGGCGCGACCCGATGATCTGCCGCGACAACCTGGTCCTCGAGGACGAGGACGTCGCTCTGCACGAACTCACGATGTTCAGCGAAGCGGGCGGCTCGACGATCGTCGACGTCAGCTCGGTGGGGCTCCGCGGCGACCTCGAGCGCATCCGCCGCCTCGCGGAGCGCAGCGGCCTGAACATCGTCGTGGCCACCGGCTGCTATGTCGCCGAGTCACTTCCCCCCGATGTTGCCGGCCAGGATGTGGACCAACTGACGGACTGGATGATCCACGAGCTGACAGTCGGCATTGACGGCACGGGTATTCGGGCCGGGATCATCGGCGAGCTCGGCGTGAGCGAGGGAGGGATGCAGCCCACGGAAGAGCGGGTCCTGCGCGCGGCCGCCGCCGCTCAGGCCCAGACCGGCGCCCCGATCACGATCCACAACGCGATCCCGCACGAACGGCAGGGCTTCAAGGTGCTCCACCTGCTCGAGGCCGGCGGAGCTGACCTCACGCGCGTGATCATGGGACACATGACCCAGAGCGTCCCCGACAGCGCCTACCACCGCGCACTGGCCGACACCGGCGCCGTTCTGGAATTCGATCGCTTCGGAGCCGAGCTCTACAACGACAGCTGGGGCGGCAAGAACTACTGCGAGCAGCGCGATGCCGAGGTCGTGGTCGAGATCGCCGACCTCATCCGCAAGGGCTACGGCGACCGCATCCTCCTGTCGCACGACGTCGGCTTCAAGGTCCAGCTCGCGAGCTTCGGCGGGCTCGGCTACGCACACATCCCCCGGCGGGTGGTGCGCTATCTCACCAACCTCGAGGTGCCCGACGAGGCCATCCACCAGATGACGGTGCTGAACCCAGCGCGGTTGCTGGGGAACGAGCGGCTCGGCGAGACAAGCGGAGCCGCGGTGGCGCAGGCCGGCGCCACGTAGGTCGGGCGCGCGGTGGCGCCAGCGAGACGGCTGGCGCGTTCAGCAGGTTGGTGGCCAAGCCATCCGCGCCCGCCAGCGGGCGCGGCCGTGTGGTGGAAAAGGTGACAAGCTTCCCCACCCCGCCGAACCCCGGCCACATAAGCCCCTCCCAGGTGCTTATGCGACCACAGTGCGCCGGCGGGGGGAGGTTTGCCACCTTTTCCAGCGGGCGAGAGCCTGTCACGCCACCGTTCCCCACGCCACAGTCCTAAGGTGGCGCGGGCGGGGGCACGCGCCAGCGCCGCCCGCCACGGGTGGGCGCCCGCCAGCCCCCGCCCCGCCCGGGCGGGCGCCCGCCACGGGTCGTGTGCCGCCTCCTCAGCCCGCCGCGACCGGAAGGCGGTCAAAGCCGCGCAGGACGTGCGACGGCGAACGCCGCGCCGGCCCGGCCAGCGCAAGCGTGGGCAGACGATCGAGCACGACCTCCAGGGCAGCGCGGGCCTGCATCCGGGTCAGGGCAACCCCCAGGCACGCGTGCACGCCGTAGCCGAACGACGCGCCGTGTCCATCACCGCGGTCGGGGTCGAACTCATCCGGGCGCTCGTAGCGGCGCGGATCCCGATTGGCCGACCCGATGAGGAGCATGACGCGATGGCCCTCCGGAATGACACGCGAGTGAATCTGCACATCGCGCGTCGTCACTCTGGAGACCCATTGCACCGGTGCGTCATGCCGCAGGAATTCGCTGATCGTGGCGGGGCGCACGCGCCCGTCGCCGTCTCGCACCTCCGCGCGCTTCACGCGCGAGGCGGCCAGCGAGTGAATGATGTTGGTCAACAGGCACGCCGTGGGCTCCACGCCGGCGACGAGGAACATCAGACACAGCCCCGGCACATCACGGCGCGAGATCGCTCCGCCGCTGAGCGCCGCCGCGAGATCGCCGATCAGATCCTCGGTGTGTCCCCGGCGAGAGCGCCCGGCCACCCGGGCAAGGAAGAGTTCCGCGAGCGCAGATCGGGCGCGCATCCGGGCGGTCGCCGAACCCTCACCTCCGCCGGGCCAGATCAGCTCCCGCGCGAGCTCGCTCGCCACCGGCGTCTCGGTCTCGGAGATGCCGAGCACCCGGCACATCACCAGCGCCGGCAGTCGTTGCGCAAAGTCACGGCTCATGTCCAGCTCGGCGGTATCAGCCTGCTCCAGCAGCTCACCGGCGCTCTCCCGGACAAGCTGCTCGAGCCGCTCGGCCGCCGCAGGCCGGAGCCGCCGCGCCAGCGGCCGGCGAATCCGGTCGTGCTCGGGCGGATCCATGTCCATCAGATCGCCGCCGCGGCTGACCCCTTGCGCGCTCGAGAAGGTTCTCCAGTCTCTCAGCGCGGCCGATACGTCGGCCTCACGAGACAGCGCCCAGAACGACTGCTCGCGATTTAGGTAGGCGGGGCACTGGTCGCGCAGCGCCGCGTAGACCGGGTAGGGGTCGTCGCGACATTGCTCGGAGAAGGGGTCGTACATCGCCTCATGCGCGCGTCACGCGCCGCCGGATCGATATCACCAAACGGTGCGCGGGAGCCCGGCGCGCCACGGACCCCCGCCGTGCGCTTGTGCCCTGAATCGCGGCGAGGATTCCCCTTGACAACCGGCGGCGAGTTCTGAGAACTTGTCCGTACAGACGGCCATCCAGACAGGGCGCTGGCTCCAAATCAGAAGGAAGGAACATCGCAGACCAATGACAGCTACCCCCGAACAGCTCGCCACCGGCTGGGCCGGGCTCCAGTACCCGATCACACAGGTTTCCCTGGCGGTTCACGATCTCGAACGCACGATGGAGATGTACTGGCGCGCCTTCGGTTGGAGCGGCTGGGATGTATTCGACCATCAGCCTCCGGCTCATCACAACACCGAGCTGCACGGCGAGCAGGTGCACTACACCCTGAAGGGCGCCGAGGTGATGGTGGGGTCGCTGAACTTCGAGCTACTCGAGCCCGTCGACGGCCCCAGCCTGTGGAAGGAATTCATCGCCGAACGTGGCGAGGGCATCGCATCGATCGCCGTGATGTTCCAGACGATGGACCAGGGTGAGGCCGTCAAGCGCGAGTTCGCCCAGAGGGGCATGCCGGTGACGATGAAGGCCAACATCGGCGATCACATCGAGTACTACTACCTCGACACCCAGGACCGCTTCGGGTGCCTGATCGAGTCCGGGAGCGGTCACGCCACCGACTTCGTGAAGCCCGCCTACGTGTACCCGACGGAAGACGCACCGCCCACGGAGAAGCCCGATGGGTTGAACTACGACATCACCCAGATCTCCCTGGTGGTCCGCGATCTCGATTCCCGGATGAAGGCCTACAACGAGGCGTTCGGGTGGGGGCCATGGAAGATCTACGAGTCCGACGGCGAGGTCGTCATGCACGACTGCGAAATGAACGGTCAGCCGGTGGACTTCTTCAACATCCGCTGGGCGGAGACCGAGGTTGGAGACCTCAACTTCGAGCTCATCCAGCCGATGGGCGGCGACAATCCGTGGCAGCGCATGCTCGATGAGCACGGCGAGGGAATCGGCTCGATCGCGGTCATGTTCAAGACGCGCGAGGAATCCGAGAAGGTGATCGAGCAGTTCCGCAAGATGGGCATGGAACGCACCGCCGTCGGCCACATCGGTGATCACATTCAGTGGTACTACCTCGATACTCAGCCGGGCTTCAAGTGCATCATCGAGTCGGGAAGCGGACACGCACTCGACTTCATGAAGCCGGCAGCGGTGTATCCGCCCGAGGCTGCCGCTTAGCGTGGGCCGGTCTGGTTGGAGTCGCTGACCGGGGGCGCGGGCTCAGAGCCACGGGCCCCTGGTGCCGCTGACCGGGGCGCGGGCTAGAGCCAGGCGCGCCCCGGGTGCCGGGCCAGGACCGGCCAGATGTCGGTGACGACGCCGTCGCGAGCCACGTAATAGACGTCGTAAAGGTTGGCTGTCATCGGTCCGTAGCCGGGCAGAAGTGATACTCGCTCGCCGAGTCGCGGCAACCGTTCGCCCGAGACACCCATGTGCTCCTCGTGGATGAACGAAATCGACAGTGTCGAGTCGAGCAGCCGCGGGGGCTCGTCCTCGCTGTTGACCCCCTTCTCGCCGATGTCGACCACGGCGACGTCTTCGCGGTGGCTGACCACGGTGCCGATCACCGTCATGGCCGGCTCGAATTCGGGGACGAGATTCCCGTGGAAGGCATCCATGACCATGTACGACCCGGCCTGCGTCTCGGTCAACGGCGGGCCCGCGGCGGATACGAAGTACGTTCCCGTGCCGCCCCCCGAGACGATCTCGCATGGGAAGCCGGCGGATTCCAGGCGCGCCACCGCCCCAGCCAGCCGGTCCATCGCGGCGCGGGTCTCGTGAGCGCGCTCATCGCGGTCGGGGATGCCCATGCAGTGTCCCTCGTAGCCCTGGAGACCGCGAAAGCGAACGCCCGGAGCAGACACCACCGCGTCAGCCAGCCGCGGTAACTCCGACTCGTCGCGAACGCCGGAGCGCCCCATCCCGATGTCGTACTCGAGCAGGACATGGATACACGTGCCCTCGGCACTCGCCGCGGCGCTCAACGCTTCCAGGTTGGCCAGGTCGTCGACCGCGACCATCAACGTACCCTCGTCGGCCAGGCGTGCGGCGGCCGAGATCTTGTCGCGACCCACGACCTGGTTGGCGATGAGCACGTCGTCGATCCCGCCGCGGATCATCACCGCCGCCTCGGCGATGGTGGCGGTGCACACGCCGTGCGCGCCCCCGATGCGCAGCTGGAGCCGGGCGGCATCGATGCTCTTGTGCACCTTGATGTGCGGGCGCAGGCGAACCGAGCTCCCCTCGAGGAATTCGCTCATGCGCCGCAGATTCCGCTCCGCCACCGCGATGTCGATGACCAGCCCGGGGGTGGGCAGGTCAGCAACCGGCCGACCGATGTCGGCAAGATACGGATCGACGATCGCGCGCACCTGCGCGGCGAGTGTCTCTCCCGAGGCCGAGAGCATCACAGCCCGAACGACTGAGGTGTGGCGACTTGTACGAACAACAGCCTAGGCGTATATGCTTACCATCTTCGTCATGTCGTGTCAACCGGCGCCGTTCTGCTCGGTTCGATCCCGGTTCTCAGTCACGAGGGGAGCCCTAAGTGTCCCTACGATCGTCGCAAGGACGGTGAGAGGATGTTCGACCTGCTTATCAAGAATGGTCGCGTCGTCGACCCATCGCAGGGAATTGATGGCGACCTCGATGTCGCCGTGGCCGCGGGCCACGTTGCGGCGCTGGACCGCGGTATTCCCGACGACGCTGCCTATCAGATCTTCGACGCCAGCGAGCGCGTGGTCCTGCCGGGGTTGATCGACTTCCACACCCATGTCTTTCATGACTTCACCTACTGGGGCGTGGAACCCGATTCGATCGGATCGTTGAGCGGCGTGACGACCTGGGTCGACGCCGGCTCTCCGGGAGCAATCACACTGCCGGGCTTCCGGCGCTTCATCGCGGAGAGCAAGACCGTGCTCGTCCGCACCTTCCTCAACATCGCCTATATCGGGCTGATCGCTCCTGATTTCGAGCTCCGGAGCATGGAGTACTGCGACGTTGATCTGTTCGAGCGGATGTATCGCACCCACAGCGACATCGTCGTCGGCGTCAAGGTGAGGATGGGGACCCCCACGGTGGGCGACAACGGCGTCGAACCACTGCGCCGCGCTGTCTCGGCAGCCGAGCGCTGCGAGCTGCCGGTGATGGTTCACATTGCCGATGCACCACCGGAGATCGACGACGTGCTCGATCTCATGCGCCCGGGGGACATCATCACGCACTGTTTCAGTGGCGCGACGATGAAACTCGTCGATGACGACGGTCGCGTCCTCGACAGCGCTCGCCGCGCGGTGGACTCAGGCGTCATCCTCGACGTTGGCCACGGCGCAGGAGGGATGACCTTCTCCAGCGCCGAGGCGATGATCGCTGAGGGTCTGAAGCCGCATGTGATCTCATCCGACCTACACCAGATGAGTCGTCACGGTCCCTCGGTGATATCCAGCGACGCAGCCGAGTCCCCGTTCATCCGCGTGTGGGATGACGACGTCCCCCGGTTCGATCTGCTCAGTTGCGTCAACAAGCTCATGGCCGTCGGACTTGATCTGGACGAGGTGGTGCAGGCGGTCACCTCGAGTCCGGCCGCGCTGATGGGATGTCAGGCCGATCTGGGGACGCTCACCGTTGGCGCCCGCGCGGACATTGGCGTCTTCGACCTTGAGGAGGGCGCGTTCGAGTTCCACGACACGGTCGGAGACAGACGGACCGGCTCGCGGCGGCTGGTCAACGCGGCCACGATCGTCGGCGGACGCGAGATGGACCGGCAGACGCCACGGGCCCCCGCCCCGTGGGTCGATCTGGTGTCGCGGGTCGAAAACGTCGTCTAGCGGTTCGCGAGAGCGCCACGCAGCAGCTTCACCGCCGCGCTCAGGTCGTCGGCCTTGAACACAGCACTCCCGGCGACCAGGAGGTCGGGGGCGTGCTCGCCGATCGTCGCGGCATTGTCGAGTGTCACGCCGCCATCCACACCGACCACCACATCGCGTCCTCCGATGAGCGCTCTCACCTCCTCCAGGCGGTCGAAGGTTGCCGGACTGAACGATTGGCCCGACATCCCGGGACTGACGGCCAACAGCAGGACCAACTCCAGATCATCGAGCAGCGGCTCGATGGCCGCCACAGAGGTGCCGGGGTTGACGGCCACGCCACGGGTCACGCCTCGACCGGCCAGCCGTGCGAGCACCGCGCCGGGATCGGGAGCGGACTCGATGTGGAAGGTGATGATGTCGGCCCCGGCGGTCACGTAGGCATCCACCTTTTCCAGCGGGTCGACGATCATCAGATGAACATCGACGACGAACGGATCGGGCAGCGCCGCGACCAGGGGCAAACCGACCGTCATCTGCGGGCAGAACACGCCGTCCATCACGTCCACGTGCAGCAGCGATACACCGGCCGCACGAAGTCGCTCGAGCTCGTCGCCAAGACGCAGCAGATCGGCGCTGACAATCCCGACGCTCAGCTCGGGCGTTGCAATCCCTCCGGGAAGGTTCGTCACGCAGCTCCCATCTGTTCAGCTGACAGGTGCGCGGCCCTGTAAGTACCGGATGATGTCCGAACAGTATTCCGAGCACAAACCGATGTCAAACCGCACGGGTTCGACGGGAGCATCCGGACCTGAGCGAGTCCGCCGCGATCTCCTGTACGGTGCTGGTTGTAAATTACGGTTGTTCGTACGGTAGGACGCCCGACCCCAAAACATGCCTTTCCCCGAAACGGCGAAGATCGACCGCTCCTCGCCACTCCCGCTGTATTTCCAGCTGGCGCGTCTCTTGACCGAGGACATTGTCCGCGGGCGACTGTCTCCCGGCGAGCGCCTGACCTCGGAGCCCGACATCGGCAATCAGTTCGGTGTCTCGCGCGCGACCGTCCGCCAGGCGCTCCAGCGACTGGAGAGCGAGGGTCTGATCCAGCGGATCAAGGGCCGGGGGACGTTCGTGGCCGGGTCGCGCGAGCACTCGTGGCTGCTCCAGTCCTCCGGCGGCTTCTTTCACGAGGAGGTCGACCGGATGGGGTTTGCGGTCACCTCAACGGTGCTGCGAGCCGAGGTGGCGCCCCTCACGCACTGGGCGACCGACGCCCTGGGGCTCCCCGACTCAGCCAAGGGGGTCAATCTCGAACGGCTGCGTTTCATCGACGGCAAGGCCGCGCTGTACGTGGCCGATTACCTGCCCACCCAGTTCGCCGACGCGGCACTCTCGCTGTCGGACGGAGACGGCTCGCTCTATGACCGGTTGGAGCAGATGACGGGTGTCACTGTGCACGGCGGCCGGCGGACGCTCGAGGCAGTACACGCCGAGGCGCGGGTCACCGAGATGCTGGGCGTGAGGGCGCGCACCCCGCTGATGTTCATCGAGTCCGTGTCGTGGGACGCCGAGCTACAGCCGTTTCACGCGTTCCAGAGCTGGCTCAGAACCGACCGCATCCGTGTCGAGGTGCAGGTAACTCGCACTCAGTCGATCGACGCGAACGTCAGCCCGTCCATCGACACGAACGCCCACTGATTTCTGCCGTCAGCCGGCGGTCGTCGCGGGCTGGAGCACACTCGCCTCGTATGGCGCGAGGTTCACCTCGGTCACCTGTGAACCCGTCGGCCAGGGCAGACCCCCGATCGCCACCTGCTGAGCGACCGGCGTCAGGTTGGTCACAACCACGCGGCCCTCGGTCGCGAGCGCCGCGACACCGTCCCCCGGGCTGACACGGCAGCGCAGAAGCGCCTGTCCGCGCAGCGGAGCGAGGGCCTCGAGAGCGTGGTAGACGGGGAACAGCGTGCCGGCGGGGCGGACAAACTCCGGATGACCGGCCTGCTCGGTGCCCAACATGACCCCGGCCATCCCGACGAGCTCGAAGTAGGTGAGCGACGCGGCTCCACCATAGGCGAGCCCGGCCACACTACCGGCCGCCCAGGCCGCGCAGAACGGCGTGGCCTGTCGAGCATCCACGTGTGCTGGCAGCCCATCAGGATCGACGGCAACGGGTGGACCGGTGGCAGCTGGATTGAACCTCGCCTTGAGCGTTATCGGCCCCACGGCGAACGGGCGGTCATCGCTGAACGAGCGAGCGGTGGCGAGAGTCGCGACCTGTCCACGCAACGTCTCCATCACGGAGGAGTCGTCAGACGCATGGACCTGAGCGTTCATCGACCAGGCAACGATGTCCATCACCGCGGGATCGGGATGTGTCCGATTGAGCTCGGCGAAGTCCATGTTCGTCCCGCCGCCCACCGGGGCGAGATGCCCAAGGGACCTGCGGACCATGATCACCAGGGCGGGCGCGCTGGTCTCGGTGCTGGTCTCAGCACGCGCCAGGCGGTGGAAGGCCAGCACACGCGCGACCGGTACATCCGCCGTGCGCAATGCGGCCTCGATGCGCGCCAGCAGCGGCTCGTCGGTGGACTCGAGGTGCAGCGCGAGCTCCAACGCCGCGTCAGTCCGCTCGCACGTGCTGATGGCCCGCTGAAGATCCTCATCGAGTGACCCGGCATCGAGCTCGACATCCGCGCGGATATGGCCGAGTCCAAGCCGGCGCAGCTCCCGTGCCTCGTCCTCGGTCGGCACGCGCAGCGCGGACCCCATCGCCAGTCCCAGCGATGGCATCGACCCCGGGCTCGGCGAGCCCACCTCGAGCTCCACGGGGCCGTCCGGCTCTCGCACCGCGATGTCAAAGCCGCTCGCCTCGACCTCCACGCTCTGACGGAAGACTTGGTCGCGGCTCGCGCGGTGGGGACCCCCGAGGCTGGCGGGAGTGCAATACGTCTTGAAGGAGTCGTCGGTCCAGTTGCGCTGGTCCTCCATCTCGAACAGGTCGCCGGCGAAGGCAAAGTTGATCCGTCCACCGGTGTCCGGTCTCAGCTCAAGTGCATCGCACTCGGGAAACAGTGCAATCGGGATACCGTCGCGCGAGACCTGCGGAGTGATCTCCGCCGACAGCACCCCGGAATGCGAGTCACTCGATGACGAGGACCGATAGGCAGCCCCGGCGCAGGTGGACACGGGATGCAGCACACACAGTCCGATCCGGTTGTAGGTGAACTCGGAGGCCGCACGCCCGTCCAGCGCAAACACGACCCTTCCGCTCGAGTCGGCACGGATCGATGCGCTCCACCGGAAATCGATCTCGCCGGCAATGTGTCGGCCCTCGAGGGCGATCTCGAAGCGGTCGGCGTCGGTTCTCATCGACGATGAGAGCACCTCGGCCTGCAACGTGTCCCAGTTGACATCGCGAACCGTGATCAAGATTCGGCGAACGACCTCGGTCGCTCCCAGGCGGATGTGGGTGAGGTCGGACCCGTCGAGCGTGGCTGCGAGCGCGCCTGCCCTAAGCAGACGCGGCGCCGCGCCGATCGTCGATTCGTCAGTCATGGCGTCCTCCTGTACGGACAGCGGAGTATCCTACGCCATCGCCGGCCCGCCCGGGGGAAGAGCGCGTTTGACCGGACGGCGCGGGCGGGCGCGGGACTCCGCTCGTGGGGGCGTGGGACTCCGCTCGCGGGGGCGTGGGACTCCGCTCCGCCATGCGACAGCGAACACAACTTCGACATCGTCGCCCGTCAAGAGGGGGTTTGCTCTCCCGTGCCCGCATACAGCACCCTGCAGAGCGAACCTCTGATCTCAGTCCAACGAGAGCGAAGTTTTACCCGCAAGGACAAGCCCGCCAGGACCAAGACCACGCTCCCCGCCGCCCCGCCGGGCCACCGGACGACCGCGGATCCCGAGAGCTGACGGGGGCACACGGACGGAAGCGCTGTAGGTGAAGCTACTCGCTGACCTGTCCCCAAAGCCGCTCGCGCAGCCCGGACGCCCGCGCCACCGGCCGGGCCACCGCGTGGCGCACCGCCGCCTCGGTCCCCGCCAGGATCAGCTCGCGACGCGCACGCGTGACCGCCGTGTAGAGCAGCTCCCGGGTCAGGATCCGCGACTCCGTGGACGGCAGCAACACCGCCGCCGTGTCGAACTGGGAGCCCTGGCTCTTGTGGACGGTCATCGCATAGACGGTCTCGACGGCACCGAGCCGGAGTGGGCTGAAGCGCAACAGCTCGCCCCCACGCTCGAACACCGCCCGAGCGCCCTCTGCCTCGCCCTCGACGATCACACCGGTGTCGCCGTTGTAGAGCCCGAGCTCGTAGTCGTTCTCGGTCACCAGCAGCGGCCGACCGACGTAATCACGCTGGTCGAGGTCGAGACTGCCCACGGCGGCGCTGAGCCACGCCTGTACGCGCGAGGTCCAGTCGCTGACGCCGTATGGCCCGCGGCGGTGCGCGCACAGCAGGCGAAAGCCGCCGAGGGCATTCAAGGCAGAGAGCGCCTCTCCAGCCTGCGCGGCGCCGAGCACCGCCCGCGCGCTCGCCACCGCCCGGTCGCGCACCAACTCGAGCTCGACGTCCGCCTTGGCGTCCTCGACGTCCAGCGGCAGCCACGTCACCGCCCCCGGCGCGCTCCTCAACGCCGCGATTGCGCCATCGCCATCGCCCTGACGGATCGCATCGGCCAGCCTGGCGATGCCGCCGCCGTAGCGGTGAACGCGTTCGAGCACGACGATGCCCTGTCCGATCGCCGCCCCCGCCGCCGCGCCGCCCCCGCCGCCGTCGCCGCCGCCGTCGCCGCCGCCGGTGCCGGTGCCGGTGCCGGTGCCGACGATGTCGCCGAGCACGACCCCGGCTTCGATCGACGTGAGCTGTCCCGGGTCACCGACCAGGATCAACCGTGCATCTGAACGCACCGCCTCCACGAGCCGCGCCATCAGTGACAGCGGGACCATCGATGTCTCGTCGACGATCACCACGTCGTGGGGAAGTCGATTCCCGCGCTCGTGGGCGAACCGGCTGTGGCTCCCCGGCCGCCACCCGAGCAGCCGGTGGAGTGTCGAGGCCCGCAGGCCAAGCAACAGCCGCTGGATCTCGTGGCTGACCGGCAACCGGGCCGTCTCCTCGTGCACCGCCTCCTGAAGGCGCGCTGCGGCCTTGCCCGTCGGCGCCGCCAGCGCCACCAGTGGCGCCCGCTCCCCGCGCGCGGCGGCTTGCTCGGCCAACAGCGCGACGATCCTGGCCACCGTTGTCGTCTTGCCCGTGCCCGGCCCGCCGGCGACCACGGCGAACCGCCGGCGGACGGCCGCGGCGGCGGCGTCACGCTGGCGCTGGTCGGCGTCGGTCGGGAACAGGCGAGCAAGGCCGTCAACGAGCCCTAATTCGGATACGCCGCCAGCCCCGGCCGCCAGGGCGCCCAGGTCGGACGCGACCGAGCGCTCCTCGCGCCAGTAGCGGTCGAGATACAGCCGGGATCCGAGCAGGCGCAGCGGCCGGGCCGGCCGCCGGTCGTCCTCGCCCACCGCAACCAGTTCGCTTGACCCGACGGTCGAGATCCACTCGCGTGGTTCGGGCCACGGCAGCAAGGACAGGTCGACGGGCTCGTCGGACTCGACGCTGGCCGTTTCGCGAATGGTGCGCAGATCGACGAACACGTGGCCGAGGCGGGGCCCGCGCACGGCCAGCGCCGCCGCGAGTCGCAGCGCCTCGTCGGTATTGCCGACCAGTTCGGCCAGGCGCACCGCGACCTGCACGTCGGCGGCCGACAGCACGCCGATCTCGTTGAACACCCGGAGGAGCCCGGTGGCGCCGGTGGCGATCCGTGACTCGAACGGATCACGCTCCGCGGGCGGTGTGGTCGTGCTCACGCCGCGCCCCGATCGAGCAGGTCACTCAGCGCCCGAACGAATGCGCCGGGCGGTCGCCAGGCGAACACGCCACACGGTACACCGGCCACCGTCGGGGTGTCCTTCCCCGCCATCCCGCGCAGGAACAGGTAGAGCATTCCGGCGAGGTGCTCATCGGCGTCGTAGCCGGGCAGCCGCCAGCGCAGGTAGCGGTGAAGCGCGACCGTGTAGAGGATGGCCTGGAGGCCGTACTGGGCGCGAAGCATCTCGGCTCTGAGCGCACTCGGCGCGTAGTGGGCCAGCGTCAGGCGTTCGTCGGCCGGGCCAAGCCAGTTGGTCTTGTAGTCGACAATCGCGAAGCGGAGTCCGCTCGACCCCGGCAAGCGGATGACCAAATCGATGCTGCCGGTGAGAAAGCCGCGGACGTTCGAGCGCAGAGCCGGATTATCGAGGCGGGCCGCGTAGTCCAGCATCGGATCCCCGGCGTCGAGATGCCCCCGGAGCGCGCCGGCGATGGCCGCGAGGGTCAGCTGCCCCGATGGCTCATCGCCACCGACGAGCGGTAGCTCGAACTCGAGCTCGTCCAGTCGATCGGCCCGGTTGACGTCGCGCAGGCGGAGGCCGTCAACCATCGCACCCAGCGGCGTCTCGATCGCTGCACGCAGACCGGACACCGCCTCGCCGGGCTCTCCCAGCTCGACGCCACGCCGCGACCCCACGGCCGATACGTGCTCGTCAAGCTCCCGCTCCAGATCGGGCGCCGCGAAATCGGTCGCCTCGAGCACGGTATGAACGAAGGTGCCGAACTGGACGCCGGCGGGCATCCCGGAGAGCGGCGAGATCCGGTCAAGCGCTGGATCGCTGGCGACCGCCGGGTCGCTGGCGACCGCCGGGTCGGTGGCGATCGGTGTCGGCGACCCGGGCTCGTCGGTCAGGACCGGCCGCTCGGGCTCGCTGGCCACCAGCGCATCGTGGGCCTCCGCAGTGATGTCGCTATAGGAGGTGCGGCGCCACCACAGGTCGAGTCTCCGCTCGAAGCGCGCCGCCTCCAGGTCCACCGCCGTATCAAGCGGCGGCCGCCACGTGACCGGGAGCTCGAGCGTCGAGCGCTCAACGCTGATGCGGCCGGGCGCGCCGGCCGCCAGCTCGTGCAGGCGGGCCTCGACCGCGGTGTCGCTCGGCGTTTCTCCGCCGAGCGCCTGCACCGTTCCGTCGGCGTCCCGGCTGAACAGCAGCCGGGTCAGCGGCCCATCAGCGCTGTTCCTGGAACCGGCCCACCAGATCACGGCCTGGTGTTTGGCCCGCGTCAGTGCGACATAGGCCAGGCGAAGATCCTCGCCCCGTTGCTCGAGCTTGTGCTGGCGGGCGTGCCGGCCCCACGTGCGGCCCTCGAGCCCGACATCGATCGTGTGCTTGAAACCGGTGTCGGGATCATGAAACGACACTGGTTCCTTGGCACGGATCCACGTCGGATCCCAGATGAACGGGCAGTACACGATAGGAAACTCCAGCCCCTTGCTGCGGTGGATGGTCAGCACCTGGACCGCCTCGGCGTCCGACTCGAGCCGCCGCGCCCGCTCCTCCTCCCCCTCGTCGCGCTCAACCTCGGCGACGCGCTCGGCCAGCCAGCCTCGCAGCGCCGTCACCCCGAGGCGCTCTGTGCTGGCTGCGCGATGGAGCAGTTGGGCCAGATGGCGCAGATCGGTCAGGCGCCGCTCGCCGTCGCCAAACGCGAGGATCCGCGCGGCCAGGTCCTCGCCGGTCATGATCGCCTCGGACAACGCCGCCACCCCGCGCTCGCGCAGGATCCGGCTCCAGCGGTGAAGGCGCCGATGCACCGCCTCCCAGTCCGCTTCCACCGCGGTCGCGATCCGCTCCGCGCTCCAACCGAGGAACGGTGTCAGCGCCACGGTGCGGGCGCGGATGGCCGAGGCAGGGCGCTCGAGCGCCTCGAGCAGGACCAGCCACTCGCGCGCGGCTGGCGCCGCGAACACACTGCCCGCGCCGTTGATGACGGCGGGCACGCCCGCTGCCCGCAGCTCGTCGCAAACCAGCTCCGCGGTTACGTGCGTGCGGACGAGCACGGCAATGTGCCCGGGGCACAGCGGCTCGTCATCGATGCGTGCGTTCGCGGACAGCAGCGAGACGATGTCGGCGGCGAGGTCCTTGGCGATGTGCCTGCGCGCCGAATTCACGGCGGCGAAGCCGTTATAGGTCCGGTCGATCGAGGGCTCGTCGCGATGGACGACGCGGATGCGCAGGGCGGCCTCGCTCGGAGCCCCGGACAGCCGCGAGGCCTCGTTTTCCGGCGCCGCCCGGACCTGGCGGTAAACGATGCCCTCGTGACCAAGTCTGGCATTGGCGAACAGGGCGTCGTAGGCGTCGATCAGTGGCTGGTCGCTGCGGCGATTCTGCAGCAGCGTCTTGCGCGTCCCGGCGAACCGGGCCGCGACCAGATAGGCGTAGACATCGGCGCCGCGAAAGGCGTAGATCGCCTGCTTGGGGTCCGCTACGAGCACGAGCGTCACGTCCTGTGAGCCGAACGCACGCTCGAGGATCTGCCACTGGATCGGATCGGTGTCCTGGAACTCGTCGACCAGCACGACCTCGAAGCGGGAGCGCAGCCGCTCGCGCGCCGCCTCCCCGCTCGGGCCCACGAGCGACTGGTTCAGGCGCGTGAGCAGATCGTCGTAGGTCATGATCCCCTGGCGGCGTTTGCGCAGCTCGATCTCATCGCGCATGACTCGGGCCAGCCGGTAGCGCATGGCCGCCGTGTTGGCGGCCGGCTCGCCACGGGGCTCGAGCTCAGCCATCGGGTTGAACACGGCAGCGCGCGCGATCTTCAGCGCCTCGGCGCGGCTGAACCGGGCCGTGTCGCGCGGGTAGAAGCGGCGGACATAGAGATCGTCGAGCGTCTCATCGAGGAGGTCGGACACGTCCTCGACGAACTCGGTGTCGCGATCGAGATCCCCGACCGTCCCCAGCTCGGCCAGCACCTCCTGGCAGAAGCCATGCGTAGTCGCAATCGTGGCGGCGTCGAAGTTGGCCACGGCTCGTGTGAGCCGGTCGCGCCGGCGCTCGAGGTCCTCGGCGGCCAGGAGCGTGACGATCGGGTCGGTCTCAGGGTCGCGGGCGCCCGCGAGGATGCGCGAGAGCTCCTGCTCCGTGAACACAAGCCGTTCGCGGACACGGTCGCGCAGCTCGCCGGTGGCAATCCGGGTGAAGGTGATCAGCAAGAGGCGCTCGAGCGGCGTTCCCTCGGCCACGTAACGTGCCGCCAGCGCGGCGATCGTGTAGGTCTTGCCGGTGCCCGCGCTCGCCTCGAGCACGGTCACGCCCGAGGGCAGCGGACCGCACAGGTCGAACTCGGTGGTGGCTGCCACCGCGCTCATCGGTCCTCGATCACCTCGCTGGCCAGCAGGCCGTCCCACAGCTGGTAGGCGTAATGCTCGAACCGCGGCATCGTCGCCAGCTCGGCGAACGGGAGCTGACCCCCGTAGACGAGCAGGTGCTCCGGGCGGCGATCCTCCTTGTCCCAGTCGAATGTGCTCGTCCACGCCTTCTCGGCCGCCTGGACTCCATCCTGCACGTGGGCGGCCGACGTATCGCACGCCACCGGTAGCGGCTCGCGCATCCCCCGGTCGTACAGGTCAATGAGCAGGTTCAGCTGTTCGAGCGCGGCTCGCCGTCGCTGCTCCGCCGTTTCCGCCAGGGGTGCAATCCGCGCCACCGTGACGTCGGCGTGGGCAGGGCTCCCGGCGCGGATACGTCCGATCACCGTCGACTGGCACGCCCGCTCGGGCCGGGCGGCGGTGAGCGCCAGCAGCCTCACCCACGCGCGGAGCCGGTCGCGTGGTCTCACGCGCGAGTAGGAGATCGTGCGGAGCACGTCGCCGCACACTCCGGTGACCGTCCCGGCGAGCAGGCGCCCGTCCGGGAGCGCCAGATTGACGTCAAGCGATTGAGGATCCTCCATCCCGCTCACCTCGCGAGCCAGACGCTCCACGGCCTCGGCGATCTTGTCCAGCGGGGGCACGCCGAGTTGACCGGGCGGCAGCGTTCCCCGCGCTACCTCCGCCTGGCGGCACGTCTGGAGCTCGGCGCCGGCGAGCACGCCCTCGAGCAGCCGCTGGCCCACCTCCCACTCCTCGAGGTTGTCGAGCTCGACGGGCATCCCGTCGTGGACCTCGTCGCGGTGGTCGCTCACGCTGATCCCCAACCGATCGCGCAGGAACGTCCGGATCGGCTGCTCGGCAAATCGCACCAGGCTGCCCAGCTCGATGACGGGCTGATCGGGCTCGGGCAGGGGCACGGAAAGGAAGGGCGGGCGCGGCCTGCGGGGTCCGCTCAGGGCGCGCGCCCCGGCCAGGGCGTGCCGATCGAATCCCCATGAGTGCTTCTTGACCAGAACGCCTGGCGTGAAGTTGCGCGCGTCGAACGGCTGCAGCGGGTGCTGGCTCACGATTCGCTCGCGGGGCAGGCCCGAGTCGTGGCTCACCGTCCGGTCGACGATGTCGAGCAGCTCGCCCACCGGCACCGCCGGCGGCCGTCGCAGGTTCGTGCGCTCGTCGTTTCCGGTGTAGGTGATGATCAGCCGGTCTCTCGCCGCCAGCAGCGCGTCGAGCAGCATCTGGCGGTCCTCGGCCCGCGGGTCGCGATCGCCGATGTGCGGCTCGTGGAGCATCAGATCATCGCCGTCGCGGCGAGTCCGGCGCGGGAACTCTCCGTCGTCGAGACCGAGCACGCAGACGACTCGATGCGGCACCGACCGCATCGGGACCAGGGTGCAAATCGTCAGATGGCCGGTGCGGAAGTTCGCGCGAGTGGGCCGTCCGCGCAGCGCGTCGGCAAGCAGCGCGCGGATGTCGGCAAGCTCGAGCGTGGTTGCGTCCTGCGCGGACTCGGAGGTGACGGCGTCAAGCAGGCGGCGCAGCTCGCGTCGCTGCCACGAGTCGCGCTCGGTGGTGGCGGTGAGCGCGTCGGCGGCGTCGCCGATCGCGGTTGTCCACCTGCCGATCGGTTGCGAGGAGTTGAGGTGGTCGAGGGCGGCCTGGGTGCGATCGACGAACTCGGCAAACCGTCCGGCCAGCTGGATCGCCCCGCTCTCGACGTCGTCCAGCGGCAGTACGCCGCCGAGCAGCGGGCGGTCGTCCTCGGTCATCGCGACGCCGACCAGGATCCGGTCAAGGCCGGCCCGCCAGGTGTTGGACTCCAGACGCCCGAGCTTGAACGGCTCGCGGTGCGGGGCGTCGAACCCCCAGCGGATGCCGCTCGCCGACACCCACTCCTGCATCCGCGCCAGGTCGTCGTCGTCGAAACCAAAGCGGCGGCGCACCGGCTCGCGGGCGGCCAGGTCGAGCAGCTGCGATGCGGTGGCGCGCTGGTCGGCCAACGCCAGCAGCTGGCTGACCACGCCCAGTACCGGGTTGGTCTGCCGCAGCGAACGATCGGCGAGCCGGACGCGGAGGTCGGGGAGACCGTCCTCCCGCTCTTCGTCGTCGCTGATCGAGCGCGCGCCGAAGGCGGCCTGGACCAGCGGGGCGAACGTCTCGATGTCCGGGCACATGACGATCACATCGCGTGGCTCGAGGGTGGGATCGTCCTGGAGCAGGTGCAGGATCGCGTCGCGGAGCACCTCGACCTGACGGGCGCGACCGTGGCATGCGTGTATCTGGAGACTCTCGTCCCGAGGGTCGAACCGTGGTCGCTGCTCGGGTTCACCCGGGAGCGGCGGCCCGGGCGGCTGGTCGTCAAGGCGGATGTCGGTCTGGATGCGATGAAGAAGCGAGCCGCGGTCGTCATCGGTCAGCTGGTGGTGGTGGCCGGCGGCCTCGCCCGCGCCGGCGATGACCAGCTGTAGCTCGCGGGCATCGCGGCCCCACGAGGCCAGCAGGCGGTTGGTCGGCAGGGTCGCCGTGGGGTCCTCGCGACGACGCGTCGGTGTCCTCGGTGCTGCGCGGATCTGATCCCAGAGCGCCGGCGAGGGGTGCAGGACAAACAGGTTGACGTCGCGGTGGCGGGCGATCGCGGTCAGGACGTTGAGGTAGGAGCGCGGGATGCGGGTCAGGCCGAACAGCGAGAGCCGCGCGGGGAGATCGACCAACGTCGGGTCGTTCTCGATGCGCTCGCACGCGGCTTTCAGCCGCTCGGCCGGGCTGGGTAGGTCGATCTCAGCTCGAAGCCGCCGCCACAGTTCGGGTTGCCAGCCGTGGTCACGAGGAGAACTGCCCTCCGCCCAGGCACGCACCATCTCCGGCCGGTGGACTCCGTATCGGTCGAACAGATCGGCGATGTGGCGGACCACGCCGAACCGTCGCGCCGGCTCTTGCGCCGCACCTCGCGCTCCGTTCAGGTGCCGCTCGAGGGTGGCCAGCCACGGGTCAGCCAGCGACCTGTCGACCACGCGCAGCAGCGGCCACACCGACCGCTCGGCAAGCCACGGATCGGCGTCGGGTTCGATGCCGCTGGCCGCCGCCAGCTGGGCCAGGATCAGCCGCCCGGGGAACGGAAAGTCGACGTTGGCGCACACGCCGTCCGCTCGCTCGGCGTCGGTCGTCCCCAGCCGGGTCGACAGGCGCTGGGTGAGCCATCGCTCAATCCCGCGCGTCGGGACGGCCACGAGGTCGGCCTGGAACGGATCCTGGAGCGGCGCCAGCAGCACCTCGGCCAGCCCGTCGGCCAGGCGGTCGGCGCGTTCGGCTCGGTGGACGTGCAGCATCTACGGAGCACGTTAGCTCCGCGGCCGGGCGTCTCGCCGGAGCTCATCCAGCAGCTTCACGCAGGCGTGGAGGGTGTGCGTGTGAGGCGCGGGCAATCCGACTATGCCGGCGATCTCGACGACCGCGCCCGTGAGGCAATCGACCTCGAGCGGCTTCCCGGCCTCCAGGTCCTGGAGCATCGACGTCTTGTGGTCACCCACCGCGATGCCCGCCTCGAGTCGTCGCTCAAGGGAGACCGGCAGCGTCACGCCCAGGGCCTCGGCCACCACGCTCAGCTCCTCGAACAGCGCGCGCAGCAGGTAGATCATCTCTGGGAGCGAGCCAAGCTGTCCCAAGGTCGCGCGGGTGAGCGCAGTGATCGGGTTGAACGCCACGTTGCCCAGGAGCTTCAGCCAGATCTGGTTCCGGATCTCCTCGTCGATTGGCGCCTTCAGCCCGCCGCCCCTCAGAGCATCTGCGATTGGTGAGAGGCGCTGGCCCGACTCGCGGGCGGGTACACCGAGGACGAAGCGAGTGCCTTCGATGTGGCGAATGACGCCAGGGGAGACGACCTCGGTTGAGCAGTAGACGACACAACCCACGACGGACTTGGGGGGAATGGACCGCTTGATCGCGCCACCCGGGTCGACGCTGTTAAGCGATGTGTCGTTCAAGTCACCCGGGTGGGATTGGAAGTACCACCACGGGATGCCGTTCTGTGCCCAGATGGTCAATGCGCCCGGCTTCAGAACGTCGGCCAGCCGAGGCGCCAGTTCCGGGATGGCGTACGCCTTGAGGGCGACGATGACGACGTCCGCATCGGACACCGCGGCAAGGTCGCCGGTCGCGCGGGGATGCGTGCTGAAGTCGCCGCGCGGGCTCAACACCTGGACGCCGCGAGCTCGCATTGCCTCGAGATGAGCTCCCCGGGCGATCAGCGTCACATCGTGGCCACCGCGCGAGATTGCCGAGCCAACGTACGCACCGATCGCCCCAGCGCCGACGACTGCGAACCTCATGCCCGCGGGTCAAGGAGAGTCGTCGCCACCCGCCTGCGCTGAACCTTTCCGGTGGGCGTCCGCGGAATCGTATCGACGATGTAGACGACCTTTGGAACCTTGAAGTCGATGAGACGCGCGCGGCAGTGCTCGATCAGCTCGCGCTCGGTCGACTCGCCTTGGAGTGAAACGGCCGCGGCCACCTCCTCGCCATATTTCTCGTGTGGCACGCCGAAGCAGGCGGCGTCGGCCACCGCGGGGTGAAGAAGGAGAACCTCCTCGACCTCGAGCGGAGACACGTTCTCTCCGCCCCTGATGATTATTTCCTTGAGCCGCCCCAGGAGAGTCAGGTAGCCGCTGTCGAGCAGTCCCAGATCTCCCGTTCTGAACCAACCGTCGACAAAGCTCTCCGCGTTGGCCTTGTCGTTGGCCAAGTACCCGTCCATGACACCGGGCCCCTGGATTTGCACCTCACCCGTTTTCCCATCAGCAACAACCCGGCCTTCATGGACGATGCGGATGCGGGTGCCGGTCGGGACGCCGACCGAGCCCACGCGCCGCTCGCCAGGTGGCACCGGGTTTGACGCGATCTGATGGCTCGCCTCGGTCATGCCGTACGCCTCCAGCATCGGTACCCCATAGCGCCGTTCCGCTCGCTGGCACAGCTCCGCAGATAGAGCCGAGCTGCACGACCGCGCAAAACGCAGGCTGGGGAAGTCGGCTACCGCATCGCGAACGTTGTCAAGCAGCATGTGATGCAGCGTGGGCCCGGCCGAGAACCATGTCGCGCGACATGAGCGGAGATGCTCCGCGAAGCGTCTGCGAGTCACTTGCCTCGGTATGACGACGGTCCCGCCTGCGGCCAGTGTGGCGAGCGTCGAGGCGACCAGCCCATGGACGTGGAACAGCGGCATCATGCAGTAGGCAGTGTCTTCGCCGCTCAATCGATAGTGCTCGACGATCGCGGTCGCGCTGGCCAGCAGGTTTTGGTGTCGGAGAGGTACCTGCTTCGGTCGGCTGGTGGTTCCGCTCGTGTGGAGTAGGAGTGCAACGTCGTCGCTACGCGCCGGTTCGAATATGCCCGACTCACCTGCTTGGCGTCCCTCGTCCATCAGGTCCACCCACCGCTCGCCGGTTGCCACGTCGACGATGCGGGCGCCGCCTGGCTTAACTGCGCGCGCGGCGGCGATCTCGCCGGCCGGTAGCAGCAGGAGGCGAGGAGCAAGATCCTCGAGATAGAACGCATACTCCTCGCGTGTGTACGCGGGATTCAGCGGGGCCGCAGCCGCCCCGAGGGCCATGATCGCCAGCAGTAGCTCGACGAGCGCCGGCCCGTTGGGTAGAGCCAGAGCAACGCGATCGCCACGCCTGATTCCCAACCCGTGCAGCCGACCCGCGAGCGCCGCGACCTCGTCCGCCAGCTCCCCGTACGTGATCCGCGCATCCGTCTCGGGAACGCGGAGCGCAACATCGCCGTACCCGGCACCGAGCAGGTCGACCAACGTACCGGCCTGGCGAGATGCCATCGAGTCGAATTCTAAACCGCGCCTCGCCGCCTCTCGCGTCATGGGCAGTTCGACGGCGTTGACACTGCCTCAGCGCTCTGGTAGAACGGGGCCTGTCCGCAGGCGGCGCCACCGTCCAGGCCCGCGCGCACAACGTCCCGTCGTGCCAGTGCCGGGAGGTAGGGAAATGAAGGCTCGTGTCCTGAGCGCTCTTGCCGCCGTTGCCGCGTGCGCCGCCGTTGCGGCTCCGTCCGTCCGGGCTGCGGCGGTCGCCCCCGACGGTCCGGGAGCGCCGAGCTACTTCGATCTCGCGCGCAAGGACTGCGTCGGGACGGCGCACAACTCGACCTCGAAGGTGTGGTTCACCGTGGCCGGCGGCGTGCCCTCGGACGTCTACTGGCCTACGGTCGATGCCACCAACGTCCACACGCTCGAGTACGTGGTCACCGACGGGCACAGCTTCACTGACCTGCAGAGCCGCGACATGACGTACACGAGCAGCGCCAGCCGTTCGGGGATGGCCTGCACGGTGGTGGCCCGCAGCGCGTCCCATGGCTATCGCATCACCACCACCTACATCGCCGATCCGTCGCGTGATGCGGTGTTGATGCGAGTGCACTTCGAAGGCCCGGGCGCTGACCGCCTATACGTGGCCTCGACCCGCTGGCCGGCGGAACCGGAGGCGGCGCGACGCAGAACGCCGGCGGCAACACCGCGCATCTGGCCAGCGCCGGTGGCGGGCTGGTGCCTGTCGCCTCCAACACCAACACCACGACCAACGCCGCCAACCGCGACTACGCCGTCCCGACCTTCGAGGCCCTCCGCGCGTCGACGGGCTTTGACAGCGCGAGCGTCGGCTACGCCGGCACGGCCAGCGACGGTCTGGCGATGCTCGATTCGGGCCACGCGCTGACCAGCTCGTACACCGACGCGCCCGACGGCCACGTCGCGCTGACCGCCGGCCTCAACCTGCCCCGCAACGGCAGGCTCAACCTGGCCCCGGCTTCGGCACCGGCCAGGCCCGCGCGATCGCCACCGCCAGCGCCGCGGCATCCGCACGCTTCAACCCCGTCCAGGCCGCCTACGAGCGTCAGTGGCGCCGCTACGACGCGCGTCTGCGGCGCCCCGCCGCGTGGGTCGGACGCGAGCAGTACTACCGCTCGGTCAACGTGGTAAAGGCCAGCGAGGACAAGACGTTCCCGGGCGCGATCGCCGCCGGGCTGGCGTCGCCGTGGGGCCAGTCCGTCCCCGCCGGCAATGCGACGGGCGGTCACCCGACCTACTTCGGCTCCTATCGCGAGGTGTTTGCCCGCGATCTCTACGAGGCCTTCACCGGGCTGCTGGTCGCCGGCGACGTCGGCACCGCGCGGGCGGCGACGCGGTTCCTCTTCGATCGCCAGCAGCAGGCCGACGGCTCGATGCCACGCAACTCACTGCTCAACGGCGAGGTGGCCCCCGACACCGGCGGCCTCCAGCTCGATGAGACCTCCTACCCAATCCTGATGGACTGGCAATCAGGTCTGGCCGGCGACGCCGGCCTGTATGAAAACCACGTGATCCCCGCCGCCGACTTCCTCGTCGCCAACGGACCCTCGGACGGCGTCGAGCGCTGGGAGGAGCAGAGCGGCTACTCGCCGTCGAAGATCGCCGCCGAGATCGCCGGCCTGACCGCGGCGTCGCGGATCGCGGCGAGGCACGGTGACCGGGCACGGGCGCGGCTCTACCAGGCCACCGCCGACCAGTTCGCGCGCAAGATCAAGGCCTGGACGGTGACGACGAGCGGCCCCTACGCTCCCAGCTACTTCATCCGCGTGTCCAAGACCGGCGATCCCAACGCCGCCATCACCTACGGGCTCGGCAACGGGAGCATCACGGCCGATCAGCGCTCGATCGTCGACGCCGGATTCCTCGAGCTCGTGCGCCTCGGCGTCCTCGACGCGATGCGGCGGATGACCTCGGGCGGCTACCTCGAGCCCGAGCAGGCGTGGGAGGACCCGGCGCTGGCGGCGTCGCCCTACGGCACCGACCCCGCCACCGCATCGATCGGCTTTCGCCCCGGCCACCCCGCGGACTCGGCCAGTCCGCTGACCTGGGCCCAGGCCCAGTACGCGCGCCTGGCCCTGGCCCTGAGCACCGGGCACGACCTCGAGACACCGCGCATCGTCAGCGCGCGGTACGTGGCCCGCGGGATGCCCGGGTCGCTGCCGCTGAGCGTCAGCTCACCGTCGGACGGCGCGAGCGTCAGCAGCTCGACGGTGACCGTGAGCGGGACCACGCGCCGATGGCACCGGTGCCTGGTCGCTGACCGTGCCGGTCAGCTTCGGCACGACCAGGATCATTGTCACCGCCACACAGGGCCGGAGCACCGGCTACGCGCAACTGTCGGTGGTCAACGTGAAGCTTCCCGGCACCAGCGCCTTGGATGTCACCGACCCGTCGGGCGACGACAACGGCCCCGGGACCTACCAGTATCCGACCAGCGGCGATTTCCAGCCGGGCGCGTTCGACCTGACCCGTTTCCAGGTCAGCCAGACCGACAGCGACGTGTACCTCCAGACGACGATCGCCAACCTGGCACCGACGTTCGGCAACTCGTTCGGCGCCCAGCTGCTCGACATCTATGTCCGCGACCCATCGGTCAGCGACACCTCCACGGCGGCGCCGTTCCCCTCGCGCAATTACGCGATGACCGACGGGAGTGCCTGGAGTGAGCGGATCGAGGTCCAGGGCTTCGCCGCCCCGGTGTGGATCAACGCCGCCGGCGACTCACTCGGGTCGCTGCAGATGGTCGTCGACCAGACGAGTGGAACCGTGACCTTGATCCTGCCCACGTCCGCCTTCGGCACCGTCGGCTCGGCTGGACGTTCACGGTGGCGCTGACCGGTCAGGATGGGTTCAGTGGCGATCAGGCCCGAGGCTTCGACGCAACGCCCCAGCCGTTCCTGTTCGGCGTCTGCGCGTCGGGCAAGAGCAGCCCGATCTGCAGCGTCGACCCCGGGACCGTGCCCAAGGTGATCGACACGATCACCCCGGTCGGCGTGGATCAGGACACGGAGCTTGATCCGACGAAGCCGCCGGTCCAGCTGAGCGGCGTGAGCGTTCCGTAGCTGCCGGCTCGGCCAATGCTCGCTCAATCGCGCGCGTGTCGGTCAGAGTTTGGACATCTGTGGCCTTGCCGTCCTGGATCTCCCAGATCTGGACGTACGGAAGCCGAAAGCTGCCCGTCGCAGCTTCACGACTTGCCTCGCCGATGACCAGTACGCGTTCGCCGTGCTGTATGTAATCGTGGGCAGTCGCAGCGAAACCATGGGCCGCCTGCCGCGGCCGTCGGTGCAGCTGTTGAACCGCATCCCGGCCCGTCGCCTCACCGCCGCCGGGGAGCTCGTCGTTCCAACCTCGCCAGTCGATGTCGTCCGCCCACAGTTGCCCCGAAGCGGAGAAGTCGCCGCTCGCGAGTCCGTCGTGCCACACGCGGGCGATCTCGACGTGACCATCAGTCGACCTGTGCACGGGCGGCCACAGGGCACCGACATCCCCGGCCAGCGCGCTCTCCAGCGTTGTCTTCAGGTCGCTGGGACTCTCAATGTCCTGGCGTATGCCTTGGACGTAGAACGTCGGGGCGCCGTTGACACCACTTCGGAGTCCGCTGTCGAAGTCTCGGAAGATTCGCTCAGCGGTGGGGCGAAGGTCCATATCGTCCTCGAGCCGATCGCCGTCGAGCCCGAGTCGCCGCGCGATCGCCAGGATCCGATGCCGGTCGACCCCGCGCGGCCCGGAACGCGACTGCGCGTGAACGAGCGCCTCGTGCATGTCCCAAAAACGCCCCTGGCGATCTGCAGCCTCGGCTGCCTGCGCGCTGAGCCAGGCGTCCGGATAGCTGTCGATCACCGGGAAGTGACGAAAGACCAAAGACAGCTTCCCCTCGGCCAGCCACCCGCGGAGCATCGTGCGGACCGCGGCATCCTCGTGCGAGCCGGCCAATGACCCGTAGCAGCCGTACTCCACGACCACGACAGGCGCACCGGGATCGCCAAGCACATGGTCACGTGCCGAATCAACGGGCTCGGCCAGTTCCGAGCCATTGTGAAAATGGCCGCGCCAGAGGTGCAATCCCTCTCGGACGCGGGCCTGGAGAGCTTCGTTCAGGTCCGTCTGCGGTCTGTCGCGAGCCGTGACATGAGTGCGAAAGTGCATCTGAGGCCATCACACCACATCCCGGTCCGGCGAGGCCTCCGTGAGAAACCGCCAGTCAAACGGGGCAAGCTACCGAGCGCCTCTTCGTTTTCCCCTCACACGAAGAACTCCCTGATGACAGCGTGGGTCTGCCCGGGCCGCTCGATCTGCGGCACGTGCCCACAGTCGAGCTCGACGTGACGAGCCCGCGGCAGCGTATCGGCGACGTGGCCGGAAAAGGAGATCGGGACGAGGCTGTCGCGCCGGCCCCAGACGAACAGCGCATCCGGCTGCAGTCCGCCAAGGCGGGTCCAGAAGCCGTCGTTGCCGTGGGGTTCCTCGAGGTAGATTTGACGCGCGGCGGCGTAGAAGGCGGCGCGACCGGCCGGCGTCAGGTAGGCGCGGAGGAACTCGTCGACCCCGGCCGCTGTCCAGCCGTCGTCGGCGCTGGGGATGAGGCGATGAACGATCGCCTCGACGATCGGCCGAGGCGCGAGCTGAACCAGTCCGAGCTCTGGCCGCGCGAGCCTGACCAGCGGTGCCCACGGTCGTCCCCGCCGCCACGCGAGCGAGGGAGCGAGCAGCGCGAGTCGGTCGACGCGCTCAGGTTGCCGGAGCCCGACCTCCAGCGCGACGCGGCCGCCGAGGCTGTTGCCGATCAGATGAACGCGGTCGAGCCCGAGCGTGTCGAGCAGGTCGATCACCGTGCGTGCGAAGAAAGGAGCGTCATACGCCGCGCCGATCGGCTTGTCGGAATCACCAAACCCGGGGAGGTCGAGCGCGATCACGCGAAAGCCCTGGCTCAGCGCGGCCACGGTGGGAAGGAACGAGCCCTTGGTGCCGCCCAGTCCGTGCACCGCGAGTATCGCTGGCCCCCGTCCGGCCTCGAGTGTCGACAGCCGTGCATGGCGAGTCGCGACGATCCGGAAGCGCAGGCGACCTGGATCGGCCAGGCCACTCGTCGCGGCGAGAAAGCCGACTCCGAGGTGGAGGTTACGCCGTATCGTCAACCGCCCCGAGCGGTACGCATCCATCCCGCCCCGGACGTCTTCGGCGATCGCCGCCCACGTCTGCACATCCGCGGTGAGGGCCGCATCGGCGCCCCCGGTGGCGGCCTCGAGCCGCACCGCGCCGCCGTCGATCACGGCGTCCCAGGCGCCACTTCTGAGAACGGCGAGCCGCACACGTGCTGTCCCTAGCTGCGGTGTGAAGACGGTCTCGTCATAGCGGCCGGCCAGTGCCACCAGGGAGGGCGGAGGCGCCTGACCGGCGCGGATCGACAGCTGGGCTTCCATCGACTAAACCAGGCCCGCGGCCGACGCCCTGGGCTAACCGGCTCTCGCGAGGCCACCCGGGGTGATCGCGATGCCCTGTGGCGGGTGTGTGGAGCTGACGAGCTCAGCGATGCCGCGCTCGATGCCGTCACACAGGACGCCGATGTCGGGGGCTGTGTCGAAGTCACCCGTCACGCCGAAATTGATCCCACCGTCGTAGGAGAAGATCGCCACCCCAACCCGTACATGTCCGCCGAGCGGGACGAACGGGAAGGCCTCAAGCATGCGTCGGCCGGCCAGATACAGCGGCGACTGAGGACCCGGGACGTTGGTCGTGACCGTGTTGACGGCGCTCTGAGGCAAGCGGGTACCAACCCGTCCCCCGAGTGCCAGCAGCATGGCGGGCGCGAACCCGCCGAGCGCGGTCAGCCGTTCGGCGGCCACCGCCTGCCCCGAATGCTTGAGCTCCTGCATCTGCTCGTGCAGCGAGCGCAGTCGCTCCACCGGATCGGCAATGTCGACCGGCAATTCCGCGAACATCGCCGAGACCTTGTTGTCATACGTCCCGTGCCCGTCCTCGGCTCTCACCGAGACCGGCACCAGCGTGCGGATCACGCGTCCATCGAGGGACTCGCCCCGAGACTGCAGCAGCTCGCGGAAGCCGTGTGTGATCGCCGCCAGGACCACGTCATTGATCGTGGTGTCGTGCGCCCGTCGCACATGCTTGACGTCCGACAACCGCGCCCTCGCCCAATCCCAGCGACGATGCGGCCCGATCGGGCCGTTGAGTGAACTGGCCGGATTGGGACTGAGCAGCGACCGCATGTTCGCCGCGCCCCGGACCGTTTCGACGCCCTTGCTGGCGACGCGTCGCGGACCTCGTACGGCCGACAGCGCGGTGCGCAGCGCCTCGTACGGACTGGCCGCACGCAGGGCGAGCGAGTGCGTGACGAGCTCGACTGCGTTCGGTTCGGGCTCGGCCTTCCAGGCTCCGGCCGCCACCGGCTTCGGCTCGGCCTCCTTGGTCAGGATCACGCTCATCAGATCCGTGCCGGAGACCCCATCGACCATGCAGTGGTGCGTCTTTGAGATGACCGCCCAATGCCCGTCGTCCAGACCCTCGACGACCCAGTTCTCCCACAGCGGCTTGGCGCGGTCGAGCTGTTGGGACATGACGCGCCCGACCAGGTTTCGCAACTCCTCATGGCCACCGGGCGCGGGCAGCGCCGTGCGCCGAACGTGGTAGTCGAGGTTGAAGTGTGGATCGTCCACCCACACCGGGCGCCCGAGCGCCAGCGGCACGAATCGCACCTTCTGCCGAAATCGAGGCACCAGCGCCAGCCGCGCGGCAATCGCCGACCGTACCTCACCCGGGCCGGGCGCCGGGCTCTCGAAAATCCCCACGGACCCGATGTGCATGTGCGTCACCGCGTCCTCGATGTTGAGGAATGACGCGTCAAGTGGGCTCATCGTCTGCACTGGCGACCCTCCTGCGCTGGACACCGTGCCATGGCACGGACCGAGCAATGAACCGTATCGCGGATCGTCGACCGGTGAACAGTCGCTACTGGCCGGTGATCGCCTGGGCGACGTTCACGTTGTCCTCGATGCCGTTGGCGAACGCCTCCAAGCATCCCTTGTTGATCGCGGCCACCACTCCGTTCGGATTGGCGGCGCCGCTCGGAAGAGGCCCATGCTCTTGCAGGTACAGCTTCCCGTAGGCCTGCTGCTTGGTCTGGTTGGTCGAGCTCCAGCCCGAGCACAGGGTCGAGTCGCTCACCGCTCCGCTGCTGCCGGCCAGCAGACCTATCGCCACCGCCGCGAGCATCGCCGCGAGCAGCGCCGCGACGCCGATCGTCAGCGGCTTGTTCGCGCTCATGAGCTGGCGCGCGCTCCAGCCGTAGCTGCCGTCCACATCCGGTGACGGCGTCTGCCTGGAATCACTCACACCCATCGCTGCCGCTGCGATACTACGCGACCGGCGCGCCGCCGGGGGCTGCGGTCCCTAGTGCCTTGCGTTCACCGCAAGCGCGCTCCCACCGCCCAGCCGGTAGCGCTCGGCGATCGCCTCGGCGCGGCCGTGCCGAACCCACCGCCGCCCGGACCGGCGACAAACGGGATCGTCACGCCTAATGCACTGGCGGTGGCCACCGCCGCGTCGACGGCGTTGCCACCGCGCCGCCCGCCGAGAGTGCCGCGACCAGAATGACCACAACAACAGCAATCGCGACACGACGCATATCACGCCTCCCTCATTCGATATCTGGCACCCGGGAGGCTTGCCGCCGCAGCGCGATTGGAAACGTCAGCGATCAGACGGCAGCTCGCGGCAGCGCGGTGACGAAGCCGCGAATCTGCTCGAGCGCCTGTTCCGGCTGCTCCAGGTGCGGCGCGTGCTGACAGTCGAGATGCACCCGCGCCACCGGGCCACGCGCTCGGCGCTCGATGGCGTCGAGCTGGGCCATCGTCCCGTATTGGTCGCGTTCGCCCTGGATCAGTAACAGCGGGCACTCGATCCGGGCCACCGAGTCGGTGATGTCCCAGGCCCGGAACTCGGGATCGAGCCACACGTCGTTCCAGCCGTAGAACGCGGCATCCGGATCACGGTGGTGGTGGGCCATCCGCTCGCGCAGTCCTTGTTCGACATAGGCCTCGCGGGCGCGGCGGATCTCCTTCAGACACAGCTCCTCCACGAACACGTGCGGCGCCATCGCCACCACGGCACGTGGCGCATGCACGGCCGCGTAGATGAGCGCGATGGAGGCGCCGTCGCTGTGCCCGACCAGCACCGGTTCCTCCGCGCCCACTTCGCGCAGCACCGACGGCAGCACGTCCAACGCCTCCTCGTGCATGAACCGCGGCGTGCGGGCGCTGGCCGGCGGGTCGGACCGTCCATGCCCGTAGCGCGAGAACGCGATCGTCCGGCCACCGGTAGCCGCCGCCAGCGCCCTCGGGAATCCCCGCCATAGCCCCACCGACCCCAGCCCCTCGTGGAGGAGCACGAACGTATGCCCATCCGGAGCGGCGGCGGGGATCTCGACCAGCTCGAGCGAGCCGACCCGCAGCCTCAGCCTCCGCTCACCCACCGCGGGCATTCTCGAGCTGCTCGAAGTATGTTCGTGCCCCCTCCTGCCAGCGGCCATGTCGATCGACGAACAGCGCGTGGGCGCGCCGTCGCGGCCAGCGACGCGGCAGCAGCTCGGCCGGCAGATCGGGGTCGAGGAAGGGGAACTTGCGCCACGCGTGGACGAGCAGGGTCTGCATGCGGAAGCACGCCTCGGGCGAGGAGACGCGGGCGTGTGAGAAATCAGCGATGAACGCGGCGTAATGAGCGCGCACGACGTCGAGGTC
Organism: uncultured Solirubrobacterales bacterium; assembly: GCA_963749545.1. Lineage (GTDB taxonomy): Bacteria > Actinomycetota > Thermoleophilia > Solirubrobacterales > Solirubrobacteraceae > Palsa-465. Next base: position 133,811 of record CAVVNG010000018.1, on the reverse strand, counting down.
CCAGGCCTGCCCGACCACGTCGGCCGGGCTGCCCAGGCCGCCGAGTTCGGCCACGAACGCCGTCGCCTCGGCCGCGGGTTCGTCGCGGATGGCCGCCGCCAGCTCCGCCTCGCGCTCGGTGTGCGGCGTGAGCCAGACACCCCCACCGAGCGACCCCAGTCCGGCCCACGCCAGCCGCGTGCGCAGCTGATGGCGCACCTCGCGCCGCCGCTCGGGTACGCGCAGGACCAGCACCAGCCAGCGCCCGTCCCAGTCCCATGGCTCGGCGAACGAGTAGATCCGCTCGGCGCCGCTGCGTAGCAACGCGGCGGTGTCGCCGGTCAGCGATCTGCGGGCCCGGCGCCCGTGTCGCGCCACCGCAAGCCAGCCCTCGCGGCCGCTGCGCGCCAGTGCTTGGCGGGCCGCATGGGGCGTATAGCCGAGCGTGACCAGCGCCCCCACGAGCGTTTCCTGCCACACGGGCTCCCGGCGCGGGAGCACATATTCGCCCAGGACCGTCAGCAACAGTGACCGCGCCGCCGGGGCGCCGACCGAGCGTCGGCGCAGCAGCTGCTCCGATGATCGCGGTGTCGCGGCCGCTACGGCGATCAACTGTCCTCGGCCTGAGGCTCCGGGATCGTTTCGAACTGCTCGCGGATGGCCTCGAAGTAGCTGTTGCAACTGCGACACCGCATCTGGCTGGTGATGATCTGCCCGCCCCAGGCTGAGACCAGCTCGACGTCGGGCGAGTCGCAGAACGGGCAGGTCGGGCTCATCGCTCACTCCCCGTCGGCTGTGCGAGCTCGAGGGTGATGCCCTCGCAACCGAACAGCTCGGTCATCCACGTGCTCACGCGCGCGCGGATCGCCGCCGGCCCCTCGCTGACCATGCCCTGGTCGATCGCCTCGAGGTATCCGGGATCATCGTCGCGCCCCGGCCACAGGGCCGCCTGCGCCCACATGGTCTGGATGCGCTGCTCGAGCAGCTCGAGGTCGGCGCCGCCGCCGCGGCAGAGTCGCCGGGCCCACGCCTCGGCGTGGACCTTGTGGGCGCCCTCCTCCTGGAGGATCTTGCGCGCGCGCTGAGCCAACGGCTCGATCGAACTATCGCGGGCGCTGGCCACGAACGTGGCCAGCACGCCATCGACGACGAGGTTGGCGGCGATGAACGAGGCCCAATCGGGGAGCTCCTGCGCGATCAGGCTCATCGGGTGGCCGGCGTCGAGGCCGTCCTCCACACGCGTCACTCCGAGCTTGGCCAGCACGGGGTACGTCGAGCGGGCGTGCCCGAGCTCGTCCTGGGCCATGGCCGCCGCGGCCACCGCGGACTCGATCGTCGGCGCGCTCACGGCCCACTCGCCGTAGCGGCGACCGAGGGCGCTTTTGTTGTCGGCCAGCGATCCAATCAGCGAAATCATCGTCGTCGTCGCCGGGCTCGTCGTCGCGCTCACGACCGGATCGCCTCCCGGATCTCGCTGCGAGGCACGATGATCATCTCGATCCACGGTTGTTCGTCGTAGATGGCGCGGGCGGAGATCACGGCCAGGTCCTCGTCCGCCTCGGTGACCGTACCGACGTGGTGCAGCGGCTCCTCGTAGGCCATCCGCGCAAATACCTCCCACACGCTCTCGTCAGCGCGGCTCATGTGGCGATCCCCAGTGTCCGCATCTTCTCTCGCGCCTCGGCGCGGAGCCGGTCCTTCGTCCACACCGGATCCCACACCACCTCGATCGACACCTCCTCGACATCGGGATCGGCCAGCAGCGCCTCGCTGATGTCCTCCTCGATGAACTCCATCGCCGGGCAGCCCATCGCGGTGAAGGTGATCTGGAGATCTGCTCTGCGCGCCTGCGGCCGGTAGTCCAGCGACACGATCAGCCCCATGCCCACGACGGACACTGGGATCTCCGGATCCTCGACGTGGCGCAATGCGTCCCACAGGCGAGCCTCGACGGTGTCTACGGCGCTCATCTCATCGGCTCTTCCGCAGCGCCGTGCTCTGGTACCCGCGCTGCAGGGTCCGCACGTATTCCCTGTTCATGGGGCCGCGCCGCGCCCACCGCGCCAGCACCTCGTCCCAGGTGCACGCGCCGTCCCACTCGCGCCTCTCCTCGTCGAAGCTCGATGGGAAGGGACAGTCGATCACGTAGCGCTCCCGGTCCGAATCGAGGTGAGCCGGGACGTCGATCCCAATCTCCTCCATGAACGGGACAACTTCGGACATCCAGTCCTGGCGGAGCTCGTCGTTGGACTTGCCCTTGAAGCCGTAGTCGAGCTGCTCAGAGTGCTTCTTGAGCGCGTCAGGTAGCCCGAACCACTCGAGCGTGAGCCTGAACATCCAGTCGACCGCCTGCTGGATCTCGGACCGCCCGTCGGGAGCCTTGGCCAGCTTGCGCAGCCACGTGCGGCCATGGCGTAGGTGAAACGTCTCCTCCTTGTCGACCTTGGCCAGCGCCCGCTTCCATGGGCCGAACGTGCTCGACCTGTAGACGTCGCTCAGGAGCACGAACCCCGCCTGGTCGTACATCGCGTTGGCACACACGAGTTCGACCCATGAGTTCAGCGGCACGTCGAACGCGTACGGGTACTTGAATCGCTCCGCCGACCGCTCGTAGATCAGCCAGTCCATGTCGACGCCGAGGTCCCCGAGCAGCCGGTAGCCGATGTGGGCGTGGGCGAGCTCGTCCTGGATGATCGACATGGCCGAGCCGAAGTTGTTGAGAGCGGGGGCGTGCTGGGCCGCGCGGAGGTAGGACGGCGCGCTGACCAGCTCCGTGTCGGCGGACACGGTGAGGATCCGCCGCATCCCCTCCAGGTACTTGGGCGACATGTGCCGCAGGCCCTCCACCAGCTTGCCCGCCGCCAGGTGCTCCTGCACCTGTTCCTCCGTCAGCGGGGCTAGTTCTTCGATCGGCGTGGCAACCACAGTCGCTCCACGTGTGACACTTGACTTACGCTCGGCTGACTATAGTCTCTCCATCGTGCGGTCAAGTCAAGCTGGCACGCCCTGATGGCGACCATCATCCAGGTGGGGGGCGTCGCTCCGACGATCGGCCAGGACGTGTACCACGAGCTTCGTCGGCTGCACATGACAACGAGCCGCGTTCGCCTGCCCGACGACGAACGCGCAGCATGAGACGAAGGAGGCAGCGTGCCCGAGATGCTGATTGGAGGCGAGTGGCGCCAGGCGGAGGCCCACGAGCAGGTCGAGGTATTCAATCCCGCCACCGAGGGGACCGTCGACACCGTTCCGGCCGGATCGCCGGCCGACGTCGAGCTGGCGGTCGCCACTGCCAAACGGGCGTTCCCGGAATGGTCGCGGCGCGACGTCGAGGACCGGGCGGCAATCCTGGCCAGGGCGGCCAGCCTGATCAAGGAGCACGCGCGCGAGCTGGCGGCGACGCTGACCGCTGAGCAGGGTAAGCCCCTGGCCGAGGCCGCCGGCGAGGTCAACCACCTCGCCCACGGCGTGCACTACTACGCCGAGGCCGCCACCAAGGTGCGCGGCTCCTATCAGGAGCTGCCCTCGACACTCGGGCCCGCCTACGGTCTGGTGATCCGGCGGCCGATGGGCGTCTGCGCGGCGATCACGCCATACAACTTCCCGCTCACGCTGCTCGGCACCAAGGTCGCGCCCGCGCTGGCCTCTGGCAACACGGTGGTGGCCAAGCCGGCCGCGACCACGCCGCTGGCCACGCTGGAGGTAGCGAGGCTGTTCTCGGAGGCCGGTGTCCCCGACGGAGTGTTGAACGTGGTCACCGGACGGGGATCGGCGATCGGCGACGCGCTGGTCGGCCACCCGGATGTGCGAAGGGTCGCCTTCACGGGCTCAACCGAGGTCGGACGTCACGTCGTGGCCGTGGCCGGTCCGGAGCTCAAGCGCGTCACGGTCGAGCTCGGCGGCTCGGACCCGGTGATCATCTGCGCCGACGCCGACGTCGACGCCGCGGTCAAGGCGGTCATCATCGGCCGCTACTGGAACGCCGGGCAGGCGTGCCTCGGGTGCAAGCGCGTGTTCGTCCACGACTCGCTCTACGACGCGTTCGTCTCCCAGTTGGTCGAGCGGGTCGGCCGTTATGAGCCCGGCGATGGAACCGTCAAGGCCGATAAGCCGAGGCTCCGGATGGGGCCGATCCACACTCGCGCCGGTCGGGATGAGCTGGTCGAGCAGATCGAGGACGGCGTCGCCTCGGGCGGCGAGGTGCTGATCGGCGGCGGCACCGGCGGCCACGACCGCGGCTACTTCCTCGAGCCCGCGGTGATCGCCTCACCGAGCGATGACTCTCGGCTGATGCGCGAGGAGGTGTTCGGTCCGGTGCTGCCGGTCATGCGCTTCACAGACTTCGACGATGCCCTGCGCCGGGCCAACGACACGCCCTACGGCCTCGGGTCCTCGATCTGGACCCACGACTCACGGCTGATCCACCGCGCCGCGCAGGAGATCGACGCCGGCATGACGTGGGTCAACCAGATCCACTACGGCTACGACGAGCTGCCGTTCGGCGGCGTCAAGGCGTCGGGGTTCGGCAAGGAGCACGGACTCGAGTCGCTCGACTCTTATGTGGAACTGAAATCCGTGGTGGTGGGAGGGCTGTCCTGATGGCGGTCTCATTTGCAGCCGAGGGCGCCCTCGGCTTCCTCACTCTCGACAACCCGCCGGCCAACTCGTACGACATCGAGTTCATGGGCGAACTGGCGGACTCGGTCGGCGTTGCGACCGATAGCTCTGTGCGCGTTGTGATCGTGCGCAGCGCGAGCGAGAAGTTCTTCAGCGCCGGCGCCGACGTCAAGCGGTTTCTGGCCAACGACGTCGACGGCAACATGGAGATGATCCGTCTGGCGCACGAGGCGCTCGCCGGCATCGCCTCCTCCCCCAAGCTGTTCGTGGCCTACATCGCCGGCCATGCGCTGGGCGGCGGCTTGGAGATCGCCCTGGCCTGCGATGTCCGCTACGCCGCTGAGGGCACCTATCGACTCGGCACTCCGGAGGTCACGCTCGGATTGCTGCCGGGGAACGGCGGCACGCAGCGGCTCCCGCGGCTGATCGGCGTCGGCCCGGCGCTCGAGCTGCTGCTCACGGGCAGACAGATCACGCCGGACCAAGCGGAGCGGCTGGGCCTGGTGTCGCAGTTGTTTGGTGGAGAGGACGAGCTGCGCTCCCACGCCGAGAAGCTCGCCACGCTGCCGCCACTGGCCCTCAGCGAGATCAAGCGAGCCGTCTACGAGGGCGTCGACCGGCCGCTCGGTGGCGGTCTCGAGCTCGAGCGTGAGCTGATCGAAAAGCTCTTCCGATCCCAGGACGCCTCCGAGGGGCTGCACGCGTTCGTCGAGAAGCGGCCCCCGGAGTTCGTCGGCGCATGACGACGGTCTCGACCCACTCCGGCTCGTTCATCGCCGCCACCGAGCACGCGAACGGGGGTGAGGCGTTGCCGGTCACCAACCCCGCCGATGGGAGCGCGTTCGCATCGGTGGCAGGCGCGGTTTCCGACGATGTCTACTTCGCCGTCGCCGCCGCCCGGGGAGCGTTCGATCCCTGGTCGGAACTCGCCGTGTCCAAGCGCGGCGAGATCGTGGGCCGCGCCGCGCACCACGTCAAGGAGCACCTCGACGAGCTGATCCCGCTACTCACACGCGAGCAAGGCAAGACGCTCCGCGACTCGAAGATCGAGCTGACCAAGGCCGTCGACACGCTGATGCACTACGTCGGCCTGTCGAAGGCGCTGCGCGGCGCGCACACGCCCGGACTCGACCCGGGCATCGACGGCTACGTGCTGCGCCGTCCGCTCGGCGTCGTCGGCGCGATCGTGCCGTGGAACTTCCCCACCACGCTGCTGTGCAACAAGCTCGCGCCGGCGCTGATCGCGGGCAACACGGTCGTGGCCAAGCCCGCGGCCACGACGCCGCTGACCACACTGCGGTTCGCCGAGCTGCTGTCGGACGGCGGGCTCCCCGCAGGGGTGTTCAACGTCGTCACCGGGCCGGGCGCGGTGGCCGGCGAGGCCCTGGCCCAGCATCCCGACGTGCGGAAGATCGCCTTCACCGGGTCGACGCCCGTGGGCGAGCGGATCATGACAATGTGCGCCCCCGGCGTGAAGCGCGTGACGCTCGAGCTGGGCGGCTCGGACCCGATGATCATCTGCGACGACGCCGACCTGGCCGGCGCGGCCAGCGCCGCCTCGATGGGCCGGTTCTACAACTGCGGCCAGGCCTGTCTGGCCATCAAGCGGGTCTACGTGTTCGAGTCGGTCGCCGACGAGGTGATCGAGGCGATCGTGGCCAAGGCCAGGCGCCTCAAGGTCGGCCCCGGAGACGCGTCCGGGACACAGATGGGCCCGATGCACACCGCGCGTGGCCGCGCCGGGCTGGACGATCAGGTCTCTCGCACGTTGGCGATGGGTGGCTCGCTGCTCACCGGCGGCTCCGCGCCCGACGACCCCTCGCTGGCGGATGGGTTCTTCTACCAGCCCACGATCGTCGTCGACCCGCCACACGATTCGCCGATGGCCACTGAGGAGGTGTTCGGTCCGGCGCTCCCGATCTGGCGGGTGCGCGATCTCGAGGAGGCGATCGAGCGGGCCAACGCCTCGTCGTTCGGCCTCGGCTCGTCGGTGTGGACGAGCGATCTGCATCGCGCGCGGGTCGCGGCCGAGCGAATCGAGGCCGGCTACACGTGGATCAATACCCGCACGAAGGTCTACGACGAGCTCCCGTTCGGCGGCTGGAAGTCAAGCGGTTACGGCAAGGAACACGGCGAGGAGGCGCTGCACTTCTACACCGAGACGAAGTCGGTGGTGGTCGGTGGATAGTCACGGCCGGCCCTGGGATTTCGACACGCTGCCGTCGCCGCTGATCCCCCTCGAGCGAACGTTTGAGGGGTTCCTCGGACTTGACTGGGTCGAGCTCACCGACAGCTCGGCCCACGTGCGCTTCGACGTGCGTGAGGACCTCAAGCAGCCGCTTGGGCTGCTGCACGGAGGCATCTACTGCGCCGTGGCCGAGACCGTCGCCTCGGTGGCCACCGTCCGTGTGGCCTGGCGCGAGGGCTTCATCGGCTTCGGACTGAGCAACTCGGCCAGCTTCCTGCGGCCCGTCACCAACGGCACGCTCGATGTGTTCGCCAGGATGCGCGCGCACGACGAGCGCGAGTGGTTCTGGGGCCACGAGTTCCGCGACCAGCAGGATCGGCTGTGCGCGCTCGTCGACGTGACGATCGCGGTAAGGCCCGCTCCTACCCCGTCGGGGTGATCAGGTCCGGGTCGGGCTTGGCGGCGTAGAGTCGTTGCACCTCGGGCTCGCGGCACTCCAGACACCGGCGCTGGTTGACATAGCCCTTGTCGGTGATCTCGCCAGCGTCGAGGCTGGGTGGCGCGGCAAGGAGCAGCAGGCGCTCGATGCGCGCCGCCGATCCGGCCTCTTGATTGAGGTTGGTGAGCGTCAGCGAAAGGTGCGCGCGCAGGCGCTCCTCGCTGCCGAAGAGCCTGCTGGCCTCGGCCTCGTTGACCCAGGCCAGGGCACTCACGTACTCGCGGTCCTGGCCGCAGATGACCGCGTCGATGAGCACTCCGGCCGCGCTCAGCAGCTTCAACCGCAATGGCCCGACGGCGACCCACGTCCCGGTCAGCAGCTTGAAATCCTCGGCGATGCGGCCGTCGAACACGAGTCCCCGATTCGGTTCGCTGGGGTCGACGAGCCTGACCGCGTCGCCGGACCGGTAGAAGCCCTCGTCGTCGAAGGCGGCGGCCGTCAGCTCCGGCTGGCGGTAATAGCCGGGGGTCACGTTCGGCCCGCTGACCCGGATCTCGAGCTTGTCGGCAACCGGTGCGATCTTGATCTTGTTGCCCGCCAGTGGCACCCCGATGCACCCAATCACCGTGTCCTCAAAGTGCGCGCTCGTCGCCGCCGGCGAGGTCTCGGTCGTCCCCCAGCTCGACGTCAGCGGGATCTCGTGATCGGCCACCATGTCGGCAATTGCCGCCAGCCGGACCGCCAGCGCCTCGGGTAGAGCCGCTCCGGCGTAGAACATGAAGCGCAGTCGGCTGAAGAACTGCTCAGCCAGTGCGCGGTCGTTCTCGAGGGCCGGCGCGAGCAGCGCGAACCCCGCCGGAACGTTGAAGTACACGGTCGGGGCGATTGCCTTCAACGCCGCCAGTGTGCGTGGGAACAGCGGTGGCGCGGGCTTGCCGTCGTCGATGTAGATCGTCCCACCGTTGAACAGGGCCAGGTTCAGGTTGTGGTTGCCGCCGAACGTATGGCTCCAGGGAAGCCAGTCAACCAGGACCGGAGGCTCCTCGGCCAGGAAGGGCCAGATCTGCTCGAGCATCGCCTGGTTGCAACACAGCATCCGGTGAGTATTGATCACCCCCTTGGGGACGCCGGTGGACCCCGAGGTGAACAGAAGCTTGGCCGTGGTGTCGTTCGTGATCTTCGGGGTCGCCCCAGCGAGGGCTGCCGTGATCAGGTCGTGCAATTGCAGCGCGTTCGCTCTGTCCCCCCGTGCCACCAGCGTGTTCCTCGGTGCGAGCGCGTCGAGCGCCGTCTCGAACACGCCGGCGTCGTCGGCGAACACCAGCCCAGGCTCGGTCACGGCCGCGATCGCCTTGATCTGCGCGTGGTCGGCGCTGATCAGCGAATAGGCGACGCTGATCGGCATCACCGGGACGCCGGCGACGTACGCGGCCAGGGTGACCAGCAGGTGCTCGATGGAGTTGCCCGACAGGACCATGACCGGCCGCTCGGGACCGAGCCCAAGGTCGATGAAGGCCCGGGCGAGGCTGTTCGCCTTTCGCTGCGCCTCGCCGTAGGTGAGCGCGATCCACGCCCCGCCGGCATCGCGCTGGGCGGCGAGCGGCCGATCGGGATGCTCGGCGGCCCGGGTGTCGAGCACGGCCGGGACCGATTCGGCCCAGCCCTGGAGCGGGCGGCGCGAGGTCAGCACGATCGTCCCGTCGTCGCGCCGTTCGATGGCCGTGTCAGGGGTGGCGAACGTTGCGGTTTCGAGGGTCATCCGGGGCGGTCGATCAGCGTGGAGAGGACGATCAGGGTGCGGGTACGCAGGACATTCGGGTCGTGGCGGAGGCGCTCGACAAACTTCTCGAGGTCGGCGATGCTCTCGACGCGGGCGCGGATCACGGCGTCGGGTTCGCCGGACACGGTGAACGCGGAGACCACCTGGTCGAGGCCCGCCAGCGTCTTTCCCACGTCAGCGGGCGCGATCCGATCGGCGCAATAGACCTCGATCAGCGCTTCGATCCCCTCCCCCAGCGCCCGCGGGTTGATCCGCGCTCCGTAGCCGACGATCACGCCGTCGTCCTGAAGGCGATCGACGCGCCGCTTGACCGCCGTCGACGACAGCCCAACGTCGGTGCCGATCTCCGCGAAGGTCCGTTTCGCGTTCTCCTGCAGCAGCGCAACGATTCTGCGGTCGGTGCTGTCCAGAGGACGGCTGAGCTGCACGAAACGACCCTTCCAATGCGTGCGGATTGCGTGGACATCCTCAGTATGGAACATTCGATGCGTGACCGCCACCGCAGTGTCACACGAGCACACATTGCTCGAGTTGGACGGTGCGCACCTGACGCTCGAGGACGCGCTGGAGGTAGCTCGCGGTGTCCGGACCGTGACCCTGTCGGAACACGCCGCCGACGCTGTTCGCGCCTGCTGCGATCTCAAGCGGGACCTGATCGCGCAGGAGATTCCGATCTACGGCGTGACCACCGGCTTCGGCGACAGCGCCCACCGTCAGATCTCGCCCGCCAAGACGGCCAGCCTGCAGCAGAACGTGCTGCGCTTCATGGGGTGCGGAACGGGTCCGATGACGTCGTCCGAGGTCGTCCGCGTAATGATGCTGCTGCGCGCCAACTGCCTGGCCAAGGGCAACTCGGGTGTCCGTGTCGAGCTGATCGAGCGGCTCCTCGCGCTCTTGAACAGCGACGTCGTGCCCGTGGTGCCCGAGCGCGGCTCATGCGGAGCCAGCGGCGATCTGGTGCCGCTGTCGTACGTGGGCCGCGTGGTGACAGGGGAAGGGAGGGTCCGGTTCGAGGACCGGATCTCTCAAGCCAGCGATGTGCTGGAGCGGCTCGAACTCGAGCCGCTTTTACTGGAGGCGAAGGAGGGACTGGCGCTGACCAACGGCACGTCTTTCATGAGCGCATTCGCGTGCCTGGCCGTCGGTGACGCCAAAGAGCTGGCCGACGTAGCCGATCTGATGACCGCGATGGCGTCCGAGGCGCTGCTGGGCAACCGCGGCCACTTCAACGCGTTCCTGTTCGACCGGGCCAAGCCCCACGACGGGATGGTTCAGAGTGCCCGCCACATCCGCGAGCTGTTGGCCGAGTCACGGCTGGCCCTCGACAGCGAGGAGATCGTTGTCAGCGGGCTGGACGGCGCGGATTTCGCCGAGCTCGACCGCCAGGTCCAGGACCGGTACTCGATCCGCTGCGCGCCTCACGTGACCGGCGTTCTGCGCGACGTGCTCGCGTGGGTCGAGGGCTGGATGGGCACGGAGATCAACTCCTCGGACGACAACCCGCTGTTCAACCTCGACGGCCATCGGGTCGAGAGCGGTGGCAACTTCTACGGCGGCCACGTCGGGCAGGCGATGGATTCGCTCAAGGTCGCGGTCGCCAACCTGTGCGACCTGATCGATCGCCAGCTCGAGCTGATCGTCGACGAGAAGTTCAATGCCGGCCTGACACCCAACCTGATCCCGCGCTGGGAACCCGGCCATCCCGAGGCGGGCCTCCATCACGGTTTCAAGGGGATGCAGCTGTGCTGCTCGGCCATGACCGCCGAGGCGATGAAGCTCTGCAATCCCGCCACCATCCACTCGCGCTCAACCGAGTGCCACAACCAGGACAAGGTCTCGATGGGGGCAATCGCCGCGCGAGACGCCCGGACGATCGTCGAGCTCGCGCAGAACATCGCCGCCATTCATCTGATCGCCTGTTGCCAGGCGCTCGAGCTGCGCGGGGTGCAGCGGTGCGGTCCGCGCACCGGCGAGGCGTTCCGGCTGGTGCGCGCGCGCGTGGCCTTCCTCGACGCCGACCGGTACATGGATGACGACATTGCCGCTGTCGTCGATCTGATCCAGTCGGGCATTCTGTCCCGCGTGGTCCGCTCGGCTTGACTGGTTCTCGCGCGCGGGCCTAGAGTCCACCGCCGAGTGGCACTCGGCGCCGCGACACCCGAGCGAATTAACGCGAGCACGCTGCTCGACGCCAACCTCGATGCCGGGCGAGCGGGGTCGGTGGCGCTCATCCTCGAGGACGGGGTGATCACCTACGGCGAGCTGGCGCGGCTGACCGCTGGGGTTGCTCGCTGGCTGCTCGATGCGGGGGTACAGCGCGAGCAAAGGGTGTTGATGATTCTCGACGACTCGCCCGCCTTCGTCGCCACGATGCTGGGGGCGATGCGGATCGGAGCGGTGCCCGTGCCCGTGAACCCGATGGACCGGGTCGACAACCTCGACTACTACCTTGAGGACAGCTACGCCCGCGTGTTGGTGATTGATGCCGGTCTCCTGTCGAGCCTCGAACCGGCCCTGGCGGGGCGGCCAGAGGTGCGCGTCGTTGTCGTCGACGGTCCCGGTGGCGCGTATGACACGTTCGACTCCGTCGTCGCCGGTGACGGGTCTGAGCTGTCCGCGCCGGCCCCCACCCATCGTGATGACCCGGCCTTCTGGCTCTACAGCTCAGGCTCGACCGGGCGGCCAAAGGGCGTCGTCCACCGCCACGAGGACATTCGCGTGACCGTCGAGCGCTACGGCCGGCAGCTGCTGCGGATCTCGGCCGGGGACGTGTGCTACTCGACCACGAAGCTGTTTCATGCCTACGGGCTGGGGAACTCGCTGTCGTTCCCACTGTCCGTGGGCGCGCGGTCGGTGCTGGTGCGGGGCCGGTCACTCCCTGACCGAGTTTTCGAAACCGTGGGTCGCTGCTCGCCGACGCTTCTCTTCTCCGTACCTGCGCTGTATGCCGCGATGCTCAAGGCGCCCGGCCTGGCTGACGTCGACTTCTCCTCCGTGCGCGCGTGCGTATCGGCGGCCGAGGCCCTGCCCGCAGCCGTACTGGGGCGCTGGCGGGAGATCACGGGCGTGCCGATCCTCGATGGCATCGGCTCAACCGAGATGCTCCACATCTACTGCTCCAACACGCTCGAGGAGGTGACCCCCGGCACCTCCGGCCGCCCCGTCCCCGGGTACGAGCTGCGGATCGTCGACGACCAGGGTCGCCAGGCCGCGCCCGGTGAGACCGGGGACCTCCTGGTGCGCGGCGAGAGCTGTGCGGTGGCCTACTGGCACCAGGCCGAGAAGACCCGACGCTCGATGCGAGGCGAGTGGTTCTACACCGGCGACCGCTACGTGATGACGGCCGACGGCCACTACGCCTACCAGGGACGGGCCGACGACATGATCAAGTCAGGCGGCCTGTGGGTCTCACCCGCCGACGTCGAAGCCTGCCTGGTCAAGCACGAGGCGGTGTCGGAGGCGGCGGTGATCGGGGTACAGGTGGAGGACATGAGCCGGATCAAGGCCTTCGTGATCTGCACGTCGGTGGTTTCTGATCGCGCGGCGTTGGCGGACGAGCTGCGCGGGTGGTGCAAGGAAAACCTGCGGCGCTACGAGTATCCCCATCTCGTGGAGATCGTCGACGACCTGCCGCGGACGGCGACCGGGAAGGTGCAGCGGTACAAGCTGCGCGAGGCGGAGGCGGCGCGCTAGTGGAGCCCGCGTAGATGGCTGAGTTCCTTCCATCACGGCCGGCGGGCCGGCCGACCCTGCGCGAGCTGATCGCATCGGGAGAGATGGTGCTCGCTCCGGGCTGCTACGACGCGCTCGGCGCTCGGCTCGTTGAGGAGGCCGGCTTTTCCGCCGTCTACATGACCGGCTTCGGCACCGCCGCGGCGCGCCTCGGGCGCCCCGACGTCGGCCTGCTGACCCTGACCGAGATGGTCGACAACGCCCATCGCATCGTCCAGGCGGTCGATATCCCGGTGATCGCCGATGCCGACACCGGCTACGGCAGCCCCGTCACTGTGATCCGGACAGTGCGCGAATACGAGGACGCCGGCGTGGCGGCGATCCATCTCGAGGATCAGGTCATGCCCAAGAAGTGCGGCCACATGGACGGCAAGGAGGTGATTGCGCCCGCCGAGATGGCGGCCAAGGTCGCCGCGGCCTGCGCCGCGCGCCGGTCGCCGGACTTGGCTGTCATTGCCCGCACCGATGCGCGGGCGGTCGACGGGCTGGACGCCGCGCTGCAGCGGGCCCGCCTGTATCGCGACGCCGGCGCCGATGTCCTGTTCATCGAGGCGCCGCAGTCGGTGCAGGAGATCGAGACGATCGCGGCCGCGTTTCCCGACACGCCGCTCCTGTTCAACTATGCCGAGGGCGGCAAGACACCTCCGGTGACGCAGGAGTTTCTGCGCGAGCTCGGCTTTTCGGTGGTGATCTTCCCCATCGGCACGCTCCTCGTCGCCACCGCGGCCATGCGGTCGGTGCTGGCGCGGATCAAGGAGGACGGCACACCCATCAACGTCCTGCCGTCACTGTTGCCGTTCGGTGAGTTTCTGGATTTCATCGGACTGCCGGAGATCCAGGACCTCGATCGTCGTTTTTCCGATGTGAACCTGGCAAATCAGTAGGAGGTCGAGTTGAGCAGCACGTTCGAGAAGGCCAGCGTGAGCACCGAGCTGGCGCACCAGATCATCTCCGCCGCGGAAGTCAAGGCGACCGACCTCGGAACCCCGATGGTCATCGCGGTCTGCGACGAGTCCGGAGTGCTCAAGGCGCTCAGCCGCATGGATGGCGCCGCGCTCCTCAGCGTTCAGATCGCTCAGGACAAGGCCTACACCGCCGTCGGCTTCGGCATGCCCACCGATGCCTGGCACCCCTTCATCAAGGACGATCCACCGCTGGCCGGCGGTGCGGTCGGCGGAATCGACCGCCTGGTCATCTTCGGCGGCGGCTATCCGATCCAGCTCGGCGACCAGATCGTCGGCGCGATCGGCGTCAGCGGCGGCCATTACTCGCAGGACATGGAGGTCGCCCAGGCCGGGCTGGCCGCCGTGGGTTAGCCGGACTGGCCGCCGTGGGTTAGCCGGACTGCCGGCGCGGCGCTGGCGGGAGGCAGAGCAGTCGCCCGACGATCTGGTCGAACGCTCGGTCGGCTTGTTCGGCCAGCTCCGCCGCACTCAGCAGCTGCACGGGATGCTTCGTCAAGACCATGCGGTACTCGGGCATGCCGAGCATTTGTGCCTGCTCGAGTGCCTCGTCGGCGAATGGCTCCGTCGCCACGGCGGCCGTGGGGATGCCCAGACGTTCCAACGCAACCATGTCGTGCACACTGCACGACGTACAGGAGCCTCAGTCGCCCAGACCCTCGACGGCCAGATCGCCGCGGTTGGCGATCCGCCGGATGATCTCCGGTTCCGCAGGCTTCGAGAAGATCTTCTTGACCAGCCGAAACGTCTGCGCTCCCTCCAGGCGTAGCAGCGCCTCGATCCGGTCGAGAAACTCATCGCCCCGGCGCTTGTTGATGTCGAGCAGCGCGACGTTTGCTCCCATGAGACTCCGCGGCCGCGCCGCGAGGGGATGCGTTTCCCGGTGGCGCTCGTCGAATGGACTCACGTACTCCACATGACCTCCTCGGAGACCGGCTCCGTATCCATGCCCAGGCACGGGCCGAACACCGCAGAGTAGCGCCCGGCCTCGCCGCCGGCGACGATCAGGAGGATGTCGTCCGGACTCGTCCATTTCGGGATCAACTCATCGTCCGGGGCCGCGTTGACCTGGGGGGTGGTCTCTCCCCAGCGCAGCTCTCCGGCCGGGCGGCGCACTGACCCGAACAACGCGTCGCGCAGCCGGCCCTTGCTCCAACCGGCCGCCCGGAACAGCTCGGCGTGCTCAGGGCAGATGACGAACAGCGAGACGCCGCCCAGCGGCCACCAGTTGGGACTCCAACTCGCCGCGGCCCCCCAGCCCAGCACGCGGGCGAGCTCCTCGGGCGTCCGACTGCGGTGGTCCGAGATCGAGAGCGGCGCGTCGCAGGCCACCAGCGTGACAACGGATCGTCCGGCCGGGTAGCCGCGCTCCACGTGCAGCGGCTCCCACGGACTGACCACCTCGTCCTCACCCACACACATCCCCAGCTTGCCCGGCTGTCCCAAGGTTGCGCGATCCAACCGACCGGGGAACCCGCCACCGGTCAAGCTGACCAGGAGGCGCAACGCCCGACCAATGGTCATGTTCGCGCGCGTACCCGGGCCAAGCGCCCCGATCGACCCGTTGAGCCCGATCGCCTCGCGTACGGGACCGTTGACGATCACCAACTGCCCACACGGCTGGGTGGTGACAGCCTGCCCGCCGAGGTTGAACGCCGGGCGCAGAGCTGCCCTGGCGGCTGCGATGACGACCGGGAAATATTCCGGCCGAGCACCCGCCAGCACCGCGCAGGCGGCCAGTCGCGCCAGCGTCGCCTCGCCCATCCCCGGGGGCACCGGGCCGAGCGAGTCCGATGGATGGTGCGGGCCGAGCATCGCCTCGACCCGTTCGCTGGTGGGCGGAACGACCGGTAGCCCGTCGCTCCACCCGCGGTCGAACATCTCCTCAACCGCGTCAATCCCAGAGCCGCCGTCGAGCAGGGCGAGCGTTTCGGGATCGTAGGTGGCTTTGGACGCACAGCCTGGCTTGCGCCGCGGCGATTCGTCTGTAACTCGCGGCGCCGGAGTTCCTGCCGAGAGGCATGCCGCTTCGAGCAAACGATCGATGGCATCGGCATCCCAGCCGACAACCCGCTGCGCACGTCGACCCTCTCGATCGACGAGCAACATCGTGGGAACGCTGTCGAGCTCGTAGTCACGCGAGAGCTCATATGGCGCCGGCTCGGACAGCACCAGACCGTTGAATCCCGCGCGCCGGGCCGTCCGCGCAGCAACCTCGAGCGGGTCCTCGAACACCGCCACCGTGGCCACCCTCGACCGCTCGAGCCTGTCGAGGAGCGGGCCCAGTCGGCGCAGCGTGAGGGCACAGGTCGGGCACTCCTCGGCCACGAACAGCAACACCGCTGGTCCATCTGTCAGCAGGCCTCCAAGGCGCACCGGGCCCCCACTGACGCTCGGCAGCTCAAAGTCGGGCGCGAACCGAGCAGCTGCTCCGGTCGGACGGCGAACGCCTGGGCCGGTTGTGCGCGCCTGGTCGCTCTCACCGCCGCCCGACGTCATCGTTCAAGCATGACATCTCGCGCCGGCGCGCTCGCGCGCGTCCCTCTCGGCGCCGGAAAAGGTGGCAAACCTCGCCAGGTCGGCGCACCCTGGCTACATAAGCACGTGGGACGGGCTTATGCGCACGAGGTGGCGGCGTGGCGGGAGGCTTGTCACGTTTTTCGCGCCGGCGCGGTGGCGGTCCGCCGGCGCTCACGTTCGGCTTCGGTCGCCGCGGCATCGACCACGAACTGGCTGTGGTCCGTGTCTCCCCCGTCGGCGAGGATCACACCGTAGACGCGGCGTGCGCGGTCGCGCGCGACCCACCCCTCCCGCACGTCCTCGCACACCCCATCAGGGTCCCGTGTCAGCGGGTCCCCGTAGCCGCCTCCGCCCCCGGTGCGTGAGAGCACGCGTTCCCCGGGAATGATCTCCATCGCGGCAGCCATCGGCACGTCCACCCGGTTGCCGGCGCGATCGATCTTCCAGCCATCGGACGGGGCGCCGGCCTCACCGCCGCGGACGCCCTGGGCGGGATTCTCATGTCCCTCGAAGGTATAGGCGATCATCATCGGCCATTCCTTGGGCCCGTAAATCACCTCTGATCCGAGCGCGCCGCGGTGGCGCCCCGGCCCCTCGGAGTCGGGCATCAGACGCTTGACGTGGACGTGGATCGGATACTTCTGCTCGTCGACCTCGGTGCTGTCGTGGTACATGAGCGATGCCGCGACCGGGAGGTAGTACGTGGGCCAGCCGTCGGCCGACGGACCGCCGGGGCCGCCGCTGCTGCCCAAGAAGATCTGGTTGACGTACGGCGCGCCATCCAGCCGCGCGTCCTGGCCGGAGATGACGGCGTAGGAGATCCCCATCCCAAGGGCACCCTCCGCCAGTCCGAATCCCTCACCCAGTTCGGCGAACGCCGCCTGGGTCAGACAGACCAGACGATCGGCGATGTTCGTCGTCGCCATCGAGCAGGAATGAGGGAAGCGCGGAATTCCGGCAATACACCCCTCACGGAGCATCACCTTTATACGCCGGAAGCTGCCGGCGTTGTGGGGGACGTCCGGATCGATCGAGTTGAACACCCCGGTGATCACGTTGTTCGTGGCGCACGCCTTCGACTCGTTCAAGCCGCCCGGATAGTCGTCCGGGTTGTCCCGCAGGTCGAGCTCGATGAATCCTTGCCCAGGATCGATCGTCACCTTGACGGTGAGCGGCACGCCATCGGGAACGCCGGGGTAGGGATCATGGGTGGCACGCCCGACCAACTGGCCAGGCGGAAGCTGGCGCACGGCCTCGATCATGCGTCGCTCGCTGTAATCGAACCATTCACGGATGAAGGCGCGCACGATCTCGAGGCCGTACTGCTCGCACAGCTCCTTGAGGCGCCGCTCCCCGATACGCGCGGCCCCGAGCGTGGCCAGGTAGTCCCCGTACCACTGGTCGGGGACTCGGATTCGCCGTCGACACATTCGAATGATGTCCTCGACGTCGCGGCGCTCATGCTGCACCCGAACGCAGGGGAAGATCAGTGCGCCCTCCTCATACACATCGCGTGCGCCGGGCATGTAGGTGGTGGGCAGCGCGTTACCGCAGTCGGCCTGGTGCGCCTTTGCGCACGCGGTGAACATGTGCCGGCCCTCGACGAAGACTGGAACGAGGATCGCGTGATCGGCCGGATGGGTGTTGCCGAGATACGGGTCGTTGTGAAGAAAGGCGTCGCCGTCGGCGAAATCCGGGTGAAGCTCCATCATCGTCTCGGCCAGGAACTCGGTGCCGATCACGTGTACCGGCAGCCCTTCCGCCGAGGCCAGCAACTCGTTCTCGGCGGTGATCAGCGAGCACGAGAAGTCGCGGGCCATGTTGAGTACGGCCGAGCGTCCAGAGCGCAGCAGCGTGTTGGTCATTTCCCGCACGATGCTCTCGAACCGATTCGCCAGCACCGCCAGCAGAATGGGGTCAAACGCGGTCGCAGGCGTGCTCATGGCCGTTCACCCTCGCGGCTCAACAGGTAGTCACCCGTGGCGGTCACGGTGGCGGCCCAGCCCGGGTAGACGACAACCGTCGTCGTCGACTCGGAGATGACCGCCGGCCCGACAAGCCGGTGGCCGGCCGACATGGTCTCCGCGTGGAAGCACGGCGTCTGGAGCGCGCCCTGGGCTCCGAACCACGCCTGGCGAACCTCGGCCGGTTCGGGTTGGGCGCCGTCGGCCCCGGCCCGCGCCAACTCGGGCTTGGGCAGTCGGGCGGTGGCGCGACCCTTCCAATAGATGCACTCGATGTACTGGCCCGGCTCGCTCACCGCGAACACGCGCTCGTGCACGCGGTGAAATCGCTCCACCATCTCGTCGGCATCTGCTGGTCCTTCGAACCGACCGGCGGCAAGCGGGACCTCGAGCTCCCAAACCTGGTACGGATAACGCGCCTCGACAAAGAACTCACTGGAGCGCAGGTCCCGGGGGGTGTCCAGGCGGCCAAAGAATTCCTCGATCTGCTCGGCGAGGTGAGCGAGCCCACGGTTCACGGCTGCATAATCGAAGCGGTTGGTGTCGGCCCGCTGGCTGACACTGAACTCGGTGACGATATCCGAGAACAATCCGCCACAGGCAGACAGCGTACCTGCCGTTCGGGGCACGAGCACGCGGTCGCAGCCGAGCTCCTCCGCGATGCGTCCGATCGTCATGCCGCCTGCACCACCGCCGGCGAGCACCAGCGAGTCGCGGGGGTCGAGCCCCTCGTTGATCGTGATTTCCCTGATCGCCCCAACCATGTGCTCGTTGGCGATCGTCAGGATCGCGTGGGCGGCGCTCTCGACATCGAGGCCGAGCGGCTCGGCGATCTCGCGAGCCACCACGTCCCGAGCCGCCTGCGCCGAGAGCCGCATGCGTCCGCCGAGGAAGTAATCGGGGTCGAGGTAGCCCAGGAGGACGGCGGCGTCGGTCACGGTGGGCAGGGTCCCGCCGGCGCCGTAGCAGGCAGGCCCCGGCTGAGCGCCGGCGCTCTGCGGCCCAACGCGCAACAGACCCCCGGCGTCGATCCAGGCGATACTCCCGCCGCCGGCGCCGATGTTCTTGATGTCGACTGCCGACAGACCTGTCATGTGACCTGTGAACTGACCGCCGAGCCAGGTCTCTCGGGTGAACTTGATGTAACCGTCGCGCACCAGGCTGACGTCGAAGCTCGTCCCGCCCATGTCGCAGACAATGATGTTGCGCTGCTCCGGGGCATACACGCGGCCCGTGACCGGCGCCATCGCCGGCGCAGAATTCACCGAATAGACCGGGCGTGCGGCCACGTCCTCCACGCCGAGCACGCCACCGAACGATGTCCCGACGAGCACCTCGCCGGCGAACCCGGCGCGCCGCAGGTCAGCGGCCATCTCGTCAAGGTGGCTCTGCATCAACGGCTTCAGCGACGCGTCTATGGCCGTGGACGAAGCGCGCCGGTACTCACGGATGATCGGGTTCAGCCGGTGTGACAGCGTGAACGGCAGCCCGGGCAGCTCCGCCATCAGCAGTTCGCCGATTCTCTCCTCGTGCACGGGATTCACGATCGACCAGAGCAGGCACACCGCCACCGCCTCAACCTCTCGCTTCCGCACCTCGGCGAGCGTCGCCTGTAGCGCCGTCTCGTCTAGGGGCACTGTCACCTCGCCCTCGGAGCTGATCCGCTCCGACACCTCAAAGGTCAGGCGCCTCGGAATGTAGGGCGCCGGATATGCGTGACGAAAGTCAAACGGGTTGACCTTGCCGCCCTCGCGCAGAACGAGCGTATCGGGATGCCCCGCGGTGGTCAGAAAGGCAGTGCGCGCCGTTGTCCCGGTCAGGATCGCGTTCGTGGCCCGCGTTGTTCCGTAGATGAACACCGACGCCTGGCCCAACAGCGCATCGAGTGTCAGCCCGTGCTCGGTGGCACCGTAGTCCAGCGCCTCGGATATTCCATCGAATATGCGCTGAGGCGTGGTCGGAGCCTTGCTCACCCAAAGCTCGCCGCCCGCGGCATCGGTGACCACAACATCGGTGAACGTGCCGCCCGTGTCGACGGCGATGCGCAGGCTCATCGGTTGGTCATCGGCTCAAAGTGGGGCCGGAGGGCGCGCCCGCCATGGGTTCGCCCCTGACGGCGGGCGCCGCAGAATAAACGATGGGAGTGGCCCGAACGTGGCCGCGGGTCAAGCGCTCGGCGCATGTGGCCGATGTAGAGGGCAGCATGTGGGAGATGACGGACACGAGACGCGCGTTTCTGCGCCGCGCCGGCGGTTCGCTCATGGCCGCAAGCCTGGCGGGCCAGCTGGAGTTTCTG
The DNA here is from genome assembly GCA_963749545.1 of uncultured Solirubrobacterales bacterium. Lineage (GTDB taxonomy): Bacteria > Actinomycetota > Thermoleophilia > Solirubrobacterales > Solirubrobacteraceae > Palsa-465. The sequence goes on along the minus strand of CAVVNG010000018.1, from coordinate 113,334 downwards.
GCCGGCTGTGGCGCGGGGAGCAGTGCCGCATCTCGGTCGCGCTGGGACGAGCTGGCGGCAAAGCTGGGGCGCCGCCTGGTCAGGCCGGGCGATCATCGCTATCTCCAGATCAGCACGCCCCTGAACACCCGGTACGGCTACGTGCACCCCGGAGGCGTCGCGGTATGCGCCAGCGTCCAGGACGTGCAGACCGCCGTGGGGTGGGCGCATGACAACGGCGTCCCCGTCGCGGTCCGTTCCGGCGGCCACAACTACGCCGGCTACTGCACCGGGCCGGGCCTGGTCGTCAACGTCGGGCAGATGCAAGCGGTGTCCGTCGATGCCGCCAACGGCACCGTGACGGCTCGGCCCGGAGCGCGAAACACGATGATCTACGCGGGCCTTCAGCCGCACAACGTGGCGATCTCGGCCGGACGCTGCCCGACGGTGGCGGTCGGTGGCCTGGTGCTCGGAGGAGGGATAGGCTTCAGTTCCCGCAAGATGGGGCTGACGTGCGATCACCTCGTCGCGGCGGAGGTGGTCACCGCGGACGGTCGCCTTCTGAGGTGCAGCGAGCGCGAGAACTCGGATCTGTTCTGGGCGCTGCGTGGCGGTGGCGGCGGCAACTTCGGCGTGTGCACCTCGTACACGTTCACGACCAACCCGGTCTCCGATGTCACGCTGTACGACATCACGTGGGAGTGGGCCGACGCCGCGGCCGTGTTCGAGGCCTTCCAGCGGGTCATACAGCGGGCGCCCGACGAGTTCTCAGCGAGATTGGGCGTCGGCACCGCCGGCAACCCGAAGACCGGCGGCAAGGAACCGCCGACGATCTCGGCGCTCGGGCAGTACTTCGGCCCCAAGCACGAGCTTGTCGATCTGCTGGCGCCCGCGCTGCGCGCCGGACGGGTCACCAAGCAGCTCATCGCGCGCCGAACGTTCTGGCAGGCCAAGGACTATTTCTTCCACACCACTCCGGCGATCGCCTACGAGGTGAAGTCCGCATATCTCAAGCGACCGCTCAACGCTGCCGGGGTCGATGTGTTACTGCGTGCGGTCGAGCGATGGCCCGGCAGCCACAACGAGGACGGCGCTGGCGCGGCCATGTTTGCCTCGGGCGGAGCGATCAACCGCGTGCCCGCCGATGCCACGGCATTCGTACACAGGAGCGACTTCGCGGTTCTCGCCACCGAGACCGAGTGGACGCCGCGGGACTCGCGGCGGACCGTAGCCCGCGGTCTGGCCTGGATAGAGGAACTGGCCGACGGACTCCGGCCGCACACGACCGGTGCCGCCTACCAGAACTTCATCGACCGCGGGCAGCCGGACTGGCAGAACGCCTACTACGGCAAGAACTTCAACCGCCTCACGGAAATCAAGCGGCGCTACGACCGCGCCAACCTCTTTCGGTTCCAGCAGAGCATCCCGCGCGCTGCCTGACATCAGGCCGGGAGCTCCCGCCACCGCCCAGCGCCAGTGGATGGGCGATTTCGACGTCGAGGGCAGAGGATTCCCCTCCGTGGACCGCGATGGCGACAGTCTCCAGCTCTCCCGGTTCGTCTGGACGGCGTTCAGGCCCCCGGCGCCACCGACCCAGGTGACGAACTGTTACGGAGGTTGAGGGCGGGTACGCGAAGCTCGGGCGCGTCGTCGGCTGGGAACTCGTCAAGTCCGAATCCGGCGGCGTCCAGAGCGGGCACTACGACGCTGGGGTCAAGGATCTCCGGCGTGTGGACGCCGGGCATTCGCACCTCGCCTCGAGCAACAAGCTCAGCGCACACGGCGGCCACGCCGTAGGTCGACCTCCACCTCTCGTTGCTGAGATAGCGCGCCGCCCGCGCGACCTCGGCCCCGGCGCGCCGGCCGACGAGGACCACCCGCGCCCCATCGAGGTCGCCGACGGTTGCCTGTGCGTTGGCGACCGCGGCGTGGGTCGGACTCGCCGTGAACGCCGGCGAGGTCAGGAACGCGCCGATGAACGCCTCGGGCACGACGCTCTGGCCATCGGCATCGATCGCTTTTCGCGCGAGCATGCCCGAGCGGCCCACCGAGCTAACCAGGTCGAGGAACTCGGGCGCCGTGTAGGAGCCCCGGATCGTGGCCTGCCGCAGCCCGGGAAACCTGCGATGCAGGGTCACCGGCTCGGGATGAGTGCAGATCGCAGCGCTGAACGTGCCACAGCCTGGCCAGTCGACCGAGATGCGTGATCCCCCACCCGGCATCGTGATGAGCTCACCATCGCGAACCGCAGCCGCGTCACCGCCGAACAGCTCGACGCGGTGGACCATGAGGTGCGGACTGACGTCGAGGGTCACGCTGCCGAGCCACGTGATGTGGATCTGCTCGACCTCGTCGAGGTCGGTGGCGAGGTGAGCAGCCATGATGTTGGTCAGGCCAGGTGTCCACCCGGTGCAGCAGATCGCCGTCACGCCGGCCGCGTGCGCTCTCTCATCGCGGTCCCAGTACGACCCGATCAGGTCCTTGTCATCGAGCAGGTCGACGTAACCGACCCCGCATTCGATGGCCGCGTCGAGCGACGAGAACCCGGTTGAACGGTAGGGGCCGCTGCAGTTCAGCATCAGGTCCGGGGCCAGCTCGCGCAGCAATGAAGCGACCGCAGCCGTGTCCGTGGCCTCCACGCACGCTGAGCTGGCCTTCGGCCCCAGATTGGCCGCCACGCGTTGCGCAGCATCTCGTTGCGCGTCAACGACCACCAGCTCCTGCACTTGTTCGCTGGCGGCCAGCATGCGCGCAGCCCTCGAACCCTGAAAACCTGCCCCGCCCATGACAAGAATGTTCGTCATTGCATTGCTCCGTTCGCTCGCCCAGCGGGACGCCGCTCCGGCTCGTTGACGACAATTATCGAGATGCCGAGCGAGCCACCTCCGTCGTCGTCTCACCCCTGGCAACCATCCGGCGGGAGGCTGTCGCCGGGCGATGTGTTCGCCGATTTCATCATCGAGCAGCAGATCGGGCGGGGCGAGATGGGGATCGTCTACCGGGTCAAGAGGCGCGCGCTCGACCGCACCGAGGCGCTCAAGGTGATCGCTCCGAAGTACGCGGCCGATCCGAGCTACCACGCTCGCTTCAAACGCGAGGCCACCCACGCCGCCCTGGCCCACCATCCTCACGTGGTCACGGTGTATGACGCCAATGAGATCGATGGGCGGCTGTACATCGCGATGCAGTTCGTCGACGGCGAGGATCTGCGCAAGCGGATCGCTGCCGGGCCTTTCCTACCGCCATCGGCGGCCGAGATCACGCGCCAGGTCGGCTCCGCCCTCGACGCCGCGCATCGGGCCGGGCTGGTCCATCGCGACGTCAAGCCGGCCAACATCCTGCTCGCCGCCCACGGTGCCGGCGACCACGCCTACCTGACCGATTTCGGCGTCAGCCGCCGCATTAGCACCGACAACGACCTCACCCAGCCGGGCATGTTCGTGGGCGCGGCCGACTACGCGGCACCCGAGCAGCACCGAGGCGAGCCCGTGGATGTCCGCACCGACGTCTACTCGCTCGGCTGCGTCCTGTTCGAGATGCTGACCGGCCAGAAGCCCTTCGTTCGCGACTCCTCGACGGCAGTGGCGATGGCGCACTGCCTCGACCCGCCGCCCGCTCCGACATCCCTGAACCCGCGGCTCGGCGAGGCGTTCGACCGCGTGCTTCTGAAGGCGCTCGCCAAGCAGCCCGACGATCGCTATCAGACAGCGCTCGAGCTCGGCGACGCCGCCGTGGCAGCGGCCGCCGGTGCCGACTGGGATGAGATCGCGGAGCCTCACGAGGAGGCGCCAACCGAACCCCCGCGCACCGACGAGACGCAGATCCTCCCGGCAGCGGAACGGCGAATGCCCGGCAGCGAGGACGCAACCCAGATCCTCCCCGGTGGCGGACGCCAACCGAGCCCAAAGCCCTCGGCGCCACGCGCCCCGGCCAGGCCTGCCGCTCGCGGTGCGCCCCCGCGGCGGAGCCGTTTCCGCTGGATCGCCGCCGTGGTCGTCGCGCTGCCGGTCATCGCCGCGATCGTGGTTTTTGCCCTCACACGGACCTCGGGCGGTAAGAGCGCCACCGTCGCGGCCGACACCAACATCCGCTCGAGCCCCGAGGTCCCCGCGGACAATCCACAGGCCAACGTCGTCGGCTCGTTCAGCAGCTCACAGCACATCAAGGTCAGCTGCTGGACAGCCGGCACCGGGGCTCCCGGTGGCTGGGCCCGCCTGCAATCGCCCGATGGCGGGCGCTATGTGTCCGCCGCCCTCATCACACCGGTGATCAAGACGCCGGTCTGTTAGATGCGGCCCTCAGGCCAGCAGCGAGCGGCACACCTCGATGTGGAACATGGTGGCGTAGCCGAGATCGTCCACGTGAATTCGCTCATCGTGTGCGTGCACGCCGGCCGCGGCGATCTCGTAGGGCGTGGTTCGCATGGGCCAAAGCCCGTACGCCACCGAGCCGAACGCCGCGCGCGCGTAATGCGAATCTGTGAACCCATCGCAGATCGTTGGGAGGACGATGGCCTCGGGGTCGTGTGCTCGGATGAACGCGCAGCAGGCATCAAACAGAGGGGACTCGATCGGGGAGATCGTCCCTCCGGTCAGCGGTTCGAGCACCTCGAGCTCGTAGGGCACATCGGCGCCCAGCGCTTCGCGCAGTTGGGCCAGCAATTCCTCCTCGGAGCTTCCCGGAAGCACGCGACAGTCGCAGTCGACGCTGGCTCGGGCGGGTAGGACGTTCAGGGCGTCCGAACCATGCAGACGGGTTGGCGCGATGGTGGTGGCGAACAGCGGCTCGACGAACTCGAGGAAGGCGGGATGCAGTGCCACGGCACGCGCGATGTCGTCATCGAGATCCTCGCCGAGCGGCCCAATGAGGCTCGTCAGCATCGTCCGGGTGGCGGGCAGCAGCCGCCGCCGGGGCCTGTAGTCAGCCAGTCGGCGGATCAGCTCGGCCAGCGCCGGCACGGCACGGGGCGCCCCGTAGGGGCTGGCGGAGTGCCCGGGAGTGCCGAGCGCGCTCACGCGGACGGTTCCCGCGGCCTTTTCGCCCACATTGAGCGTCACGATCGTGCGCCCGTCCGCCAGCACGAGCCTCTCGGCCGCGCCCTCGTTCAGCACGAAGTCGGTGGCCAGGTCAGGCCGCTCAGCGACCAGCCAAGACATGCCGACTCGGTTCGTCCCATCCTCCTCATCGGCCTCGGCGACGAACACGAGGTCGCCCGACAGCGGCACGCCCGACCGGGCGATCTCCGCCACCGCGACCGCCCGCGTGGCCGTCTCATTCTTCATGTCGCACGCCCCGCGCCCCCACACGTACCCCGCCTCGTCGAGCACGCCGGCAAACGGCGGGTGCGTCCAGCCGCTCGCGTCGGCGGGAACGACGTCGGTGTGGCCGAGCAGCATCAGCGAGCGACCGGATCCGCTGCCGGGGATTCGCGCCACGAGATTTGCCCGCTCCGGATCCGCCGCGACGAGCTCGCACGCGACGCCGTTTCCCTCCAGGTAGTTACGCAGCAGCTCGGCGGCCGGAGTCTCGCGCCCGGGCGGGTTGGACGTGTCGACCCTGAGCAGTGCGCGCAGCAACTCGGTCGCCTCAGCGCGAAGCGCGTCGAGGTCCACGCTCATCCCGCTAGGCAAATGGGGAACCTCGCTGCTGCAACTCGCGCTCGATGTACGCGACATCCGCGCGGCAGAGGTAGTCGACGTAGCCTCCAACCGCGCCCCGTCGCACCTTGAAGCTCTCCGGGTCTGCCACATCGCCGGGCCGCAGGCGTGGATCGTCAAATGCGTTCGTGCGCTCGAGCTCGCGCATGTGCTCGAAGCTGGCATACGCCACCGCGGCAGCGAGTTGGCGCCGATCCAGCTCGGGGGCAGCGATGAACCGCAGGACCGAGCTCAGCGCATCCGCGGGCGCCGCGTGAAGCTGCTCGTAGCGGATCAGGAGGAACTCCCTCGGCACGGTGCGATTCCTCGACCAGATCTCGTAGAACGTGGCCACCTTCCTCGCACCGAAGACCGAGGAGCGCACGAACTCCGCGAGCGTGCCACCGAACCAGCAGGGGTCCTGCTCGAAAACCAATGACCTCTTCGTCGCCTCGTAATAGCTCGAGACGAGCACATCTCTCACGTCACGCGCCAGGAAGACCACCTTCTTATCCTGATAGGCACGCTTGTCCTCCGACAAAGACGCGTACCCGATCGGCTCGCGCAGATTGCTGCCATCGTGGTCGAAGTCGGTGTTGAGCCCGCCGCAGGCGGTGGTCACGGCGGGGGTGTCCAAGAGGCTCTCCGAACCCAGCCCAGCCTGGAGAGACAATGCCCTCCCCAGCAGAACTCGCAGCCAGGTGCGTCCCGACTTGGGGTAGGAAACGATGCGGACCTCCGGCCGTGCGGGTATCACTGCGCGCCCCCCGCGGACAGTCGGTCGACCATCCACAATGGGATGTCCGCATCGAGTGACTGCCGCAGCCACCCCAGTGCCTCGCCGACCGTGGCTGTGACACGCCGCCCGTGAGCAACCTCGAGCACTCTCTCCCAGTCGAGTGCGCCGCCGGCCGTTCGCAGTACGGCGGTGGCGTCGGCAGCCCAGGAAACGGCCGTGACGTCATCGGCGCTGGCGCCGTGAGCGCAGATGTGGACGAGTTGCTCGGGCGCAGCGAGCGCGAAGGTCGGCGTGCCCATCAGCTCGAACGGTACGCGGGTCTCCCAGAGCTCGCCGCCCGGCCCTGCGAGCATGTCGAGGTGCTCGAAGGGTCGGGCGCCGACATCGCGGTAATGGAGCAGCGACAGCGCCGCCCCGTTCAGCACGATCACCTCGACTCCCGCGGCGCGCAGATGCGCGATCACGCCGGCCCCTCGCTTGAGCGCGAGCTGATTGACGTACCAGGTGCGCCGATAGACCCCTCCGGCCAATGACACCATCGGATCGTCCGCGCCAAGGCGACGGAGTGGTCGGTATGCGGCCGCCAGCAGCCATGCCTCCGCATCGGTCACGATCTCCGGCGTCACCTGGCTCCGCCACGCGTCCCACGCGCGCCGCGCCCGTTGGTCATTCCAGGCCACGGCGCGCAGCAGCAACGTGTGGCGCTCGTCTGGGAGGGAGACCGTGCTCAGGCCACCGGGACGCTTTGACGGCATGAGCGCGGGACGATCAGCTTCAGCTGCGATCGCCCGTCCGACGGCCGCAGCTCCGGCGACACCTCGGCTCGCATCCGCGCGGTTGCCGCGAACGCAGTGCGGAGCATCTCGGCGAGCCGCGGCTCCCCGAGTTCGGAGGCGATCGCGACCAGGTCATCGCCGATGATCTCGTCGGCGTCGACAAGCCAGTTGCTCCGGTCCCAATACAGAATGCCCAGGTCGACGTACTTCTCCAGATAGTCGGCGAGCTCGACGCAGATCAGCCGTCGCTCTACCCCGCTGCGCAGGGGGAGCGCGCGGCGCGCCTGCTCGATGTTGTGCGGCTCGATCCGCAACTCGCGGAACTGGATGAGGAGCTCCTCGACACGGGCCCCCACCGCCGCTCGGACCAGATGGCGGCGCGAAGCCGTCGCCGTCTCGCTCCGGCCGTCGCCGAAATCGCCGTTCCCGTAGATATTGTGGAGCAGACCCACGGCGACGATCTCGGCGGGCTGATCGAGCCCGGCGACAATGCTGGCAACACCCACGCCATGCGCCACGAATGGCTTGCCATCGGCCTGAAAATGGGCGGGGTAGAGGGTGGTCAGGAGCTCGTAGGCGCGGTGAACCAGGACCAGATCCTCGAGCTGGAGCCCCTTCTCGCGGAGCTGGTTATAGAGCTGGAGATTCGTTTGCGCGACCTGCATCAGCTCCACCGGGCCAGGCTACCGATCTGCGGTCTGGTTGTATTTGACATCCGCTGGGCCGGCGAACCATCGCGAGATGCCGCGTGCACGTCAATTCAAGGTAGATCCGCGCCGCGTCGTCGGCGAGACGATCGACGACGAGACGATCCTGGTCGACCTCGAGACCGGGGCCTACTACAGCCTGAAGGGCTCGGGCCCTCAGATATGGGAGCTCCTGGTCGCGGGCTGCTCAGAGGAGAAAATCGTCGATGAGTTCGGCCGTCGCCATCCTCACGATCGCGCAGCGATCGCCGGCGAGACGTCAGCCCTGATCGACCAGCTGCACGACGAGGGCTTGCTCGAGGAGAGCATTTTGAGCGGCGGGCCGGCGCCTCCGCGGGTCGAGGGATCGCCAGCGGACGGGCGGTTCGAGCCCCCGGTTCTCGAGCGGTTTACCGACATGGAGAACTTTCTGCGCATGGATCCGATCCACGAGGTCGGGGAGCATGGCTGGCCTCACCCACGGACCGCGGACAGTCCACCTTCACTGTGAGCTCTCAGGCCAACCCGACACGAGAAACCATCGTGCGATGAGAAATGTCACCGCCAGGCGCGGCGACTCGCGCTAGATTGGGATGGCTCTGGATCTCGGAGTCGAGGATTGACTAGGTGGAGGGGCATCCCATCTTTTCGAGCAGTTTGTCGGCGCGCCTGGTCGCGACGCTCCTGGTGGCGGGCGGGTTGGCCGGGTGCGGAGGGTCGGGTGGGTCGGGCGGGGGCTCGACCACGACGGTGGTGCATCTCGGCTGCCACCAGTTCTGCCAGCAGGCGGGCGGATTCGGTGGCGGCCCGGGGGGCCGACCGACCGTCAGGTTCGACACCAGAGGCGAGGTCGCACCCAGCGGCGACGGCACGGTGACGCTCACACAGACCTGTCTGCTCCCTGTGCGCTGTGCTGGTGCGCTTCTGCTCGCTCCAGCCAATGACAGCTTGGCAGCGGTCTGCAAGCCCTTCTTCGGGCAGGTCAACTGGTGGGGACAGTCCGATCTGGACATCGCCGCGCGTGCGACGCAGTCACTTGCCGTTCCCCTGTCGCCGTGCGCCCGCGCGCAGGTGGTGAAACGCGGCCGGGTGAGGATGTTCATTACGGCCGATGTCGGACTGGTCCCGGCCTGCGCGAAGATTCCTGCGCTCGCCGCGGCATGCCACCGGTTCGCCACCAGTCCGGGCTACACCCCCGTCGAGGGAGATGGCCTGAATCGCCTGGTGTCGGGCGACTTCACTCTGGTCGCGAAGAAGACCGGGTCCTGATGGGCGAGGGTCGAAGGGGAAACCGCCGTCGGCTGTCGCTTCGGACCACGCTGCTGTTGGCGGTGGCGGTGTCCGCCGCACTGCTCAGCTCGATTGTCTACGCGACCGGAGCCCTGAACGGGCTCGAGCGTAAGACGATCGATGCCAGGTTCGGGATCCGGGGAGCAGAGCCCCCGGGTTCCAGGGTTGCGATCGTCGCCGTCGATCAGAAGAGCCTCAGGGCGATAGACGAGCGCCTCCCCATTCGGCGAATCCTGTACGCACAACTACTGGACCGCCTCAAAGCGGACCGCCCTGCGTTGATCGCAATGGACGTCCAATTCCTCGGCCGGACCGATCCCCACGACGACAACGCCTTGCTGGCCGCCGTCGCTCGGGACGGCCCCGTCCTGCTGGCCACGCATGACTCGCCGGCGAGCGGAACGCTGCCGGTGCCGGCGGGAGTCGTGAGTGCCCGCGGGGCGATCCTGGCCAGCGCGGCCATCGATACCGACCCAGACGGCGTGTTGCGGCGCATGATCTATGCCCCCGTCAAACTCAGGACACTTGCTGTTCGCGCGGCCGAGGTCCTGCAGCATCACGCCGTCGACCCAAACCTGATGCCGGACAATCACGCGTGGATCGACTTCCGGGGGCCGCCGGGGACCTTTCGTCCGTACTCATTTGTCGATGTGCTGACCGGTCGCTATCCCAGGGGGACGTTCACCGGGAAGGCGGTGCTGGTCGGGATCACGGATCCGGCCGAGAAGGATCTGTTCGTCACGGCCGCCTCGTCGACCCCGATGGCCGGCGTGGAAGTCCAGGCCAATGCCTTGACGACGATCTTGAACGGTTTCCCGCTCCAGTCGACGGGCACAGCTCTCACCGTGATCCTGCTGATCCTCTTCGCGGCCCTGCCAGCGCTGCTCAGTCTGCGGCTCGCGGCCCTGTACGTGCTCGCCGGTGCGGTGGCACTGCTGATCGCGTTCTTGATCGTGTGTCAGCTGGCCTTCGATGCAGGTTCAATCGTCCCGATCACCGACCCGATCGTGGCGCTGGTGCTGGGGACGGCGGGTGCGATCTCCGCGGACTCGTTCGTCCAGCGCCGCCAGCTGCGAAAGCTGCAGGAGTTCTTCGAGCTGCTGCCGAGTCCGGTGTCCGACTTCTTCATCTCCTACCGTCGTGGCCCGGACTCGTTCGTCGCCAACACGCTCAGAAAGGGGCTGGCCGACAAGTTCGGGCCCAGAAGCGTGTTTCTCGACACGGACGAGATCGCTGCGGGCGAGCAGTTCCCCACGCGGATCGAAAACGCAATTGCCGCCTGCCGGGCCATGCTCGTGGTGATCGGCCCCGACTGGCTGAATGTGACCAGGGATGAGGGCTCGCGCCGACTCGACGAGCCCGACGACTGGGTGCGGCGAGAAATCGAGCTGGGCCTGGCGCGCCACGACATCGCCATCGTGCCGGTCCTGTACGGCGGCGCCACGATGCCGCGGCCGGAGCAGCTTCCCGAGACGATCCGAGAGCTCGCTCTTCACAACGACGTTGTCCTGACCGGCAATGACCACCAAGCCGAGATCGATGCGCTGGTCAGGTCGATGGAGAATGGTCGGCTCAGCGACTTCCTCCAGACATCGCACGCCATCACGGTCCCGGCCTGAGCTACCGCGCAGTCTGGGCGTGCAGCGGATTCAGATGCTCGCGCAACCGCAGCAGCCGCGGGCAGGGCTCGTCGGTGTCGATCAGCACCGCGGTGCCGGGCCACGCATTTCGCAGGTAGCGGACGTACGCGTCGTGCGAGGTGAGATCAGGCTCGTAGATCCAGGAGCCCGTATTCCAGTAGCGGACGGCGCCGCTCGGGCCGCGCACGTCCTCCAGCGGTGCATGCGTGTGAGCGAAGACGATCTTGTCTGTGTCGCGAGCCCAGCCCAGGCGCATGACCACGTGCTCGAAGGCAGCGACCGCCGCGTGGTGCGGATCTCGCGGTCGCACCACCTGGCCGAGCGCCCGCCGCGCAACCTCCCCACCGCCGGGAGCGCCGCTCCGCCTCCGTCGCTCTGACTCGGAGGCCATTGCCATCTCGTACGCGGCCATCTGCGCGTTTCGGCTACTGACCAGCTGGCGGAGCATCGGGCCCGGTGAGAGTCCGGACGTCGCCAGGCGATGGGCGAAGTCGGTCACGGTGCGCTCGAACCCCCGAACCGGCGCCGTGCAGGTGCCGATCGTCCGCTCCAGCGCCTGGAAGCGGGCAAAGGTCCAGCGTTGGGCATGGGTCCCGTTCGGCAGCTGCGCAATTGTGAACAGCAGACCGGTCAGGATCTCCGTCGTTGCCTCGAAATCGTCGCTGGTTGGCTCCTGATCGCCTCGCCCCACCGCGATCGACCACATCAGCCGCGCGAGTAGCCGTCCCGGGACGGCGCCACGGCGCGCGGCGTAGTAGTCCAGGTAGTGCCCATGGGTGCAGAGCACTCCCCCGAACATGTAGGTGGGGTAACGAATGTCGACCTCGACACCGTCGAGCCGGCGCTCGAGGAAGCGGCGAAACGAGTCAGCGCACACGGGCGATCCCGCCTCGCCGTCGACCCGTCGCTCCGTCAGTTCAAGCTCGACCAGCTCTTCCTGCCGGCGCGCGACCGTGCTGTGGTCGTGGTTGCCGGCCAGGAAGACAAGCCGCCTACCCTGAAGCCGCTCGCGCAGTAGGTCGAACAAGCCGCTCGCCGCGGTGAACGCGTCGCGCGAGGAAGCGAACAGGAGATCGAACAGGTCCCCAAGGATGATCACCTCGTCGACATCGAGGTGCGGTGCCAACAGGGCCAGATTCTCGGGCTCGGACAGGATGTCCTCGCCGGTCCATGCCCCGAAATGGGTATCAGAGATTACGAGCGCCCGCACGATCCCATTGAACCCGATCGAAGCGAATAGCGCGAACCGAGCTCAGACGTGGATCGTCGCGACCGCCACCGCCGCTCGGCCATCGCGCTCAGCCAACGCGACGCGCAGGGTCAGGGTCTGGACCCCGCGCGCGATAGGGAGCGAGTGGTGATGATCAAGCCGCTCCGCGACAAATCGATGCCCGCGTTTGATGGCCACCGTCAGCTTCCGATGGCTTGCCGAACCGACTTCGCGCCCGGGCACCGGGCACCCGTCGAGGTCTTCGAGATTCGCACGCTGCTCACCCGCACGCTCGCAGCATTGCCGCTCCACGGAGCGAAGACGCCCTTTCCATCGTGACTGCCGCATGGCGGCGTCAGCACGAGTGCGCGAGGGCCGCCGTTAAAGCTGAGGGCAAACCGTGTGAACGGAACCTGCGGGAGATTGGCGAGGCTGGTGACGACAAATGAGTGCTCGAAGCCGTTGTCGGCGATGAGCTTGGCGTTCTGGCCGTGGATATCGATTGCAATGAACAGCCGCAGCGGGTTGGCCGCGGTCCCGGAACCGAAGTACACCCGGCCGTGGAGGGTGCCGAGCAGCGGGGTCGTGAACGTCACCTGCCCGACCTGTGAGGCGCTCGGGCACTTCGCCGGAGCCGCTGAGGAGCTGTTGAACTGCGTCGCGGTGCACTGAACCAGTCCTCCGGCCAGGGCGGCCGTGTTGATGGACGTCCCGAGCGGCAGGAAGACAACGTTGTTCTTCAGATGCGACTGCCGTCGCGGCAGCTCCTGGCTGGGCAAGGTCACCGTCACCGACAACGCCGAGGGCGTGCGCGCCCGAGTCGAGGCGAAGCTGAACCTGATTCCCGGGTTAAACGGCTCATGGGCACAGTCCGTCGGAGTGAAATGCGACACGGCCCCAGAACGTATGGAGGACTCATACGACGAGGCGGCACCGACGCCGGTCGCGCGGGCGCAGCTCGTGGGATTGGTCACGAACGCTGCACTGCCTCCCTTGACGAGACCGTCGAGCGTCAGCGCGGCGGTGACGAGCCACCAGAGGACAGTGCCCGGAACGCTCGTCGAGCTTCTGTCCACGGCGAGCGATCGTCACGGCAGTGAGCTCGCCCTCGATCGAACGCGACGGCGAGTCAGTTCGTTGCGATCACGCCCCCACCTTCGCCGAGCTGAGTGCCGCGGTGGCCGCGCTGGCCGGCGAGCTGCGCTCGCACGGCGTGGTTCGCGCAGACGCGATCGGGGTGTGGCTTCCGAACTGGACCGAGGCGATCGTGTGGGAGTTCGCGCTGGCCTCGCTGGGCGCGGCCACGCTCGGCATCAATACGCGCTACGGCGTCCACGAGATTACCCATCTCATCGAGCGGGGCGACCCCGTCGGCGTGGTCGCCCCGGCGCGGTTCCTCGAGCTGGACTTCGCCGGTCGCCTCCGTCGCGCGAGCGACGATGCCGGCCGAGCAGATCAGCCATGGGTGGCGGTGGTCAGGGCCGCTGCCGGTGACGACGTAACGGACTTCGACATCGGCGGCGGAGCCTGGACGCCGCCGCCCCTGCGGGAGCTGGTTGGCTGCCGTGATGCGATGCCCGCCGGCGGCCGGTCGGAGGATCTGGTCAATTACCTTCCACCACCTCGGGCTCGACCGGGATGCCGAAGCTTGCCGGCCACGATCAGGCCAGCGTGGCGATTCACGGCGTGAACATGGCAGCTGCGCTCGACATGCGCACCGGCGATCGTTTTCTCGGTGTGCTCCCGCTCTCCGGCGTGTTCGGCTTCAACCCGGCGATCGCCATGCTCAGCGTGGGAGGCGCGTGCCTCCTCGAGCCGAGCTTCGAGCCGTCGCAGGTGCTCGACGACATGAACGAGCACGAAATCACCCATGTGATCGGGGGCGACGACATGTTCGGCCGATGTCGTGCTCCCCGGCCTGGGCTCGCCGACCCAAGCCGGGAACGTTCAGGTGACCGCGGTCAATTCGGCCAAACCGGCCAAGTGCGAGGTGGGTGGATGGGCGCCGCAGCCATCCGGACAGGTCTTCCAGGTCCGTTGCTACAACTCCACCGTCTCGCCTCTCGACACCGGATGGACACTTACCTACCACCGCGGTCGAACGGTTATGGGGACTCAGCCCAAGCTTTTCGCGTACACGTTTGACAACCAGCCGCTCCTGGCAGGGCCGTACGCGCCGGCGCCGCCAGCGGTGAACTTCAATTCGGCCGGTGGCGTGAACTCGGTTAGAACTGCCGGCGCTGGGTTGCGGCTCGTGACCTTCCCGAGAGTCGGCGTGCTACCGGACAACGTGCTGGTCACGCCGTTCAAGGTCGGTGCGGGGTTCTGCAACCTACTCGCGCCGTGGGCCACGTCCGCCTCCGCTGCGCAGGTCATCGTGCGGGACGTGGCGTGCTACACCCCTGGCGGGAAGCTCAAGAGCCAGGCTTCGTTCGTCACCTACGCATCCCGGACGTGATGCTGGGGCCGTTCACGCTTAGCCCGTGCGGAGGCGACAGGGCCTGACTCACGACGCCTGCTGGCCGAGCCGAGCTGCTCGCTCAGCTCGGCCATCCGGGCGGCCGCTGCTAACTCGCGGACCACGAAGACTGCACCACGGCCGGTCAAGATCGGTGGGAATCTACGGTTGGCTGGCCTCTAGGCTGCCGGGATAATGGAGTCCACGCCGCCGATGGGGTCCATCGGCGGGCGGACGACATTCGAGTTACGAAGGAGAAGGGGAATGACCGACGGGTTGATTGGGACCGAACGTGTCCCCGCGGACGCTGGCGCCGCGAGCAAGGTGTTCCGCTCCGAGCTGAACCCGGTTGATTTCCTCCGCAGGGCGGCTTACGTCTATCCCGACAAGACCGCGGTGGTGGATCGCGCCTGCCGCTACTCCTACCGTGAACTCGCGGAGCGCTCGTGGCGACTCGCCAATGCCCTCCGGTCGGCGGGTCTGGCCAAGGGAGACCGGGTGGCCGCGCTGCTATTCAACTCGGCGCCGTTGCTCGAGGCCCATTTTGGTGTTCCAGCGGCCGGCGGGATCCTCGTGGCGATCAACAATCGCCTGGCGGGTCCAGAGGTGGGGTACATCCTCGACCACAGCGGTGCAAGCTTCCTGCTTGTGGATGCAGAGCTCGAGTCGCTCGTCAGCCCCCTGGACCTCTCTGGCATCACGGTGATCCGGTGTGGGGATCCCGCTGATAAGCAAGACGAGTATGAGCAATTCCTGAACGCCGCGTCACCGGCGGAGCCGGAAAGCTGGCTCGACGACGAGGAGGAGACGATCTCGATCAACTACACCTCCGGCACGACGGGGCAGCCGAAGGGGGTGCAGTACACATATCGTGGCGCATATCTGAACGCGCTCAGTGAGGTTATTGTGGCCGGGATGAATTCTGAGTCCGTCTACCTGTGGACGCTGCCGATGTTTCACTGCAACGGCTGGTGCTTTCCGTGGGCGGTTACCGCGGTCGCGGCTCGGCATGTGGCGTTACGCGCAGTGGACCCTGACGTGGTGTGGCAGCTGATCGAGGAGGAGGGCGTGACCCATTACAACGGCGCACCCACGGTTCAGCTCATGATCATCAACCACCCCTATGCCCACCGTTTGGAGCAGCCGGTGACCGCGATCGTCGCCGCGTCGCCACCGTCGCCGACCCTGCTGGCTCGGATGGCTGAGCTGAACTTCCGCATCATCCACGTCTACGGCCTGACCGAGACCTACGGGCCGATCACGGTCTGTCCGATTCAGGAGGAGTCGCGGCAACTGGACCTCGACCAGCAGGCGACGCTGCTCGCGCGTCAGGGCCAGGCCTACCCCTCAGCTGACCTGGTCCGGGTCGTCGACGAGGACATGCACGACATCCGACAGGACGGCGCGGCGATGGGAGAGGTCGTCATGCGCGGCAACAACGTGATGAGCGGGTACTACGCGGATGAAGCGGCCACCGAGACAGCCTTTCGCGGCGGCTGGTTTCACTCCGGTGACCTGGCCGCCTGGCATCCGGACGGCAACATTGAGCTGCGCGACCGAAGCAAGGACATCATCATCTCCGGCGGCGAGAACATCTCGAGCATCGAGGTCGAGCAAACGATTTGCGCTCATCCAGCCGTTCTCGAATGTGCGGTCGTCGGGATTCCACACGAGCGCTGGGGCGAGCGACCGAAGGCATTCGTCACGCTCAACAGCGGAGCCAGCGCCAGCGCCGATGAGATCATCGCGTTCTGCCGCGAGCGACTTGCCCACTACAAGTGCCCCGACATGATCGAGTTCGGAAGCTTGCCGAAGACCTCAACCGGGAAGGTCCAGAAGTTCGTCCTGCGCGGGCGCGAATGGGGCGACCGTGAGACTCGAGTTGGTACGACGTAACACGCGAACGCGGGCTCCCCAGGTCGACGGAACGTCAGGTGATGCCCGCTGGTTGCGTTTATCCCTCGACCTTGCCGGGCGGACCGCCGAGCGAAGCTATCAGGAGTGAGAAGTACAAGCCCGAGGCGCTCGGGATGTTGTTTGCCTCGTGGATGGCGCTCCACTCCCCTGCCTCTGCGGCATAGCTCCTTGTGCCGTGACCGGACGCCCAGCCGATCTCGATTCCGCTCGAGGAATTGGTGATGATGGTTGCAATCGCCTGGCCGGCGCGGACGGTCTCTCCGACGTGCAGACCAGGCGCCGGCGTGACGCCTTCGGCGTAATACACATAGCAGCCGCGGTCAGGACCAGCGAGAAGCTGATAATCGATGAACGCTCCCGGCCAGCCGGTGTTGCCGGTGGCAAGAAACGCGATCCTCGCCGCGCCGATAGCAATCAGCGCGCCAGATCCGGCGTAGTCCACGCCCTGGTCGACCCGCTCGCTGACCACGTTTGCGCGAGAGAGCGGGTTGACATAGCCGGTCGATCTGTCCGTGAGCCTGCATGTCGTCGGCTCCGCTGGTCCAGACTCCGGAGAGTCTCCGGGGTTGGCGACCGACGGGCGGACAGCCGCACGAGCAACATGCCGCCGCGCCGCGGTCACCGACACTTGAAGCGAGCGGTGTTGAGACTTGGACGACATCGTCGCCGCCACGAGCACGACGGCAACAATGCCCGTCGCGAACATGATCAACGTCACCGATCGCTTCGCGAGGGCGCGCAGGCACAGCCGCCAATAAGACGGCAGCTCGCGCGCCGGCGCCTTGTGAGGTGGGTGGGCCCCCAGCGACCCGAGCTGATGTCGCTCGACCGGCCGCAGCGGAGGCTTACCCCTCCGCGCGCGTGAGCGCTCGAGCGATTCACGCCAGGCGTCAACCCTGATCGGATCACGCATCGTGTCCACGAACCCTCCCTCCTGGAAACGACTCGGGAGCCTACGGGGTTAGCTGACGGGCTCGCGCGTGGCGCTACGCCGCTTGGCGACGGCGATTCGCCCCAACGATCAAATTTGATCGCGTTGGGTCCCCCGCTCGCCGGGCACGGATGGCCCGGCGACTCGGCTCTGTATGTTGCGCCGGCAAGCTATCACGGGCGGCAGCGGAAGAAGTTTCACTAGTGTGCCCTAATTGCTGGACGGTGCACCAGTCGCCCACCACACGAACGAAGGAGTAAGCAATGGCGCGCAGCCCGCAAGAGGTTTTCCAGCATCACGCCGAGGCGCTGGGAGCCGAGGATCTCGACGGGATCGTCAGCGACTACGCGGACGATGCGGTGTTCATCACGCCCGATGGCGTCCGCCGTGGCAAGGACGGAGTTCGCGCGGGCTTCGTCAAGCTGCTGGGCGACCTTCCGGGCGCCAGCTGGGAGCTGCCGACCCAACTCTACGAGGACGACATTCTCCTGCTCGAATGGAAGGCCGAGTCGGAGCACACCAAGGCCGATGACGGAATCGACACCTTCGTGTTCCGGGACGGCCTGATTCGCGTGCAGACCGTGCGCTACACGGTGGTGCGCAAGGACTGACGGAAGGTCGGCGCGCCTGGGCAGGGACGGGCGCGCCAATCCAGCGGTGCCACAATGCCTTACGTGACCGAGCACTACCAGCGCCCGGGTTGGTTTACGACCAATGTCTTCAACCGGTTCGTTGCCGCGCTGACGCGCCTGGGGATCAGCGTCTACGGCTCGCGGGTCCTGGAGGTCAAGGGCCGCAAGTCCGGGCAGTGGCGACAAACCCCGGTCAACCTGCTGCGCTACCAGGGCGCCGACTACTTGGTCGCGCCGCGCGGTCACACTCAATGGGTCAAGAATCTGCGCGCCAGCGGCGACGGGAGGCTGCGCGTCGGGAGGCGCACGAAGGCGTTTCGTGCGGTTGAGCTCGGTGACGACGAGAAGCCAGCGTTGCTTCGAGCCTATTTGAAAAAGTGGAAATTCGAGGTCGGCGTGTTCTTCGGTGGCGTGGGACCGGACTCTTCAGATGAGGAGCTGCAGGGCATCGCCGGCGATCACCCGGTCTTCCGCCTGACCGACGCCTGATCGTCATCACACGCCAACGTCGCTAGCCGACGAAATAGCTGACCGTGTTCCGTGCACGCAGGCCGTCCCTGGACCGTGACGCCACGGTGAAGCGATGCTTTCCGGACCCTGAGGTGTCGATCGGCTTGGCGCGGGCCACGGAGCCGTGACAGGACCTGATCCCGGATCCGCCCAGACCATCGCGGCAACGGAAGTCGGCCAGCACCCGTGCGCCGCGCGCGTAGTGCTGGCCGGCCAGCGGAGATGAGATCGTCACCGAAGGTGGCGCCGCAACCCGGAAGGTGATGCTGCGGCGCACGATCAGGGTGTCGCGACTGATCGCGGTGACGGTGTAGTGGAAAAGCCCGAAGTGGGAGGTGTTGAGATGCCCGCGCGGCGCGCTCCGGAACAGCCGGCGGGTGCTCGCGCGCTTTCAACGTCACGGTGCAGGTCGAGCCCGGTGGCGAGCCGTCCGCGACCGACGCCCGTGCGGATGTGATCGAGCGTCTGCGACTGCCGCACGGCGCCGAGCGCATTCGGGCGGCACACCCGCTCCCCTGCCTCGCCCGCGCGGCCACCGCACAGAGGGCCATCGCCATCGCCTCAGCGGTCCAGCGCGCGGATCTCGTCGTGGTATTTCGCACCTACATGGTGCCGCTGCTGGATGCGATCCTGGCCGAGCCGGGCCGGCCACCGATCGTGCTCGACGTCGACGACGTCGAGTCCGTGCTTCACGCCGAGATCGGCGACGAACAACAAGCGGAGCGCTTCGCCCGGCTCGAGGCGCACTACCTCCCCCTGATGGACGCCGTCGTCGCCTGCTGTGTCGAGGATGCCCAGCTGCTCGACCACCGTCATGACCTGCGAAGCGTCGCCGTGATCCCCAACGCGGTCAGCGTCCCGCCGGCCACGACTCGCACGGACGCGCCCGACCACGACCTGCTGTTCGTCGGCAATCTCAGCTATGCCCCCAATGCCGAGGGGGTCAGATGGCTCCTTCGCGAGGTGCTCCCGAAGCTGCACGATGTGCGTGTCGCGATCGTCGGCAGCCGTCCGGTTGCGGAGGTACGGGCGCTGGCCAGCGATCCTCGCGTCACGCTCGCTGCCGACGTGCCGGACATCGGGCCGTGGTACGCGGGCGCACACGTCGCCGTGGTTCCCGTTCTCCACGGCGGGGGCAGTCGGATCAAGCTGATCGAGGCGCTGGCACACGGACTGCCCGTCGTAGCCACGGGCCCCGGAGCGGCGGGCCTGCCATGGCCCCGGTCCGGCAGCCCGGTCGTGGTTGCCGACGACGCCGAGGCTTTCGCCGACGGTTGCCGCGAGCTGCTGCTCGATCGCGCCCGCGCCTGTGCGCTCGGCGATGCCGGCCGGGAGCTCGTACGCCAGGCGGCATCGATCGGAGCTGTGGCGCCGCAGATCGACTCCCTCGCCCGTTCTATGGTTGGCCGATGAGCATGCCCGCACAGCGAGCCGAGGGTATAGAGGTCGTGTCGGCTGCCGACGGATACGTCGTGTACGACCCGCGACGCGACCGGGTCCACTATCTCAATCACACGGCGGCGCTGGTGCTCGAGTTCGCCACCGGCGAGAACAGCGACGCGGAGATCACACGGATGCTTCAGGTGGCCTACGACCTCCCCGTGCCGCCGGCACGGGAGGTGCAGGAGTGTCTCGAGCAGCTCCGCGACGAGGGGCTGGTCGCATGAGTCGGCTCCTGCTGTCGGCTGCGCTGATCGTGCGCGATGAGGCCATCATGCTGCCCGAGTGCCTGAGCTCGCTCGAGGGCGTGGCCGATGAGGTCGTGATCGTCGACACGGGATCGGTCGACCGCTCCGTGGAGGTTGCCCGGTCGTCTGGCGCGCGCGTGTTAACGCTTCCGTGGCGAGGAAGCTTCTCCGAGCCGCGGAATCTTGGACTCGAGCACGTCCGCGGCGAATGGGTGCTGTACGTGGATGCCGACGAGCGCCTGGCGCAAATCGCGCGCGAGCGCCTCGTGGACCGGTTGCAGTCTGCGGACGAGGCGGCGCTGCGCATCCTCCTGCGACCCTTCGCCCACGCCCTATTTCGAATACCGCCTCTGGCGCAGCGATCCGCGCATTCGCTTCCGCGGAGTTATGCACGAACGCGTGGTCGACGCCATCAAGATGGTCGCCGTCCAGGACCGCACGCCGATCGGCGACTGGCCGGAACTGATCCTGAATCACGTCGGTTACGACACCGACCAGCGGGCCAAGCACCGGCGCAATCTTCCGCTGCTGCAGGAACAGCTTCGCCGTGAGCCCGGCAACATCTACAACTGGCGACATCTCGGCCAGGTCCTCCGCGCCCTGGGGCGCGAGGCGGAGGCCGATGAGGCGCTGGCCCGCGCCGTGGAGGTGGCGCGTCTGCAGGACCCTTCGAGTGGTGACGGAAGTCTCGCCCGGGGCGAGCTCGTGCGCTGGCGGCACGATCGCGGGGATGACGTGGGAGACCTTCTGACCGAGGGTCGCGAACGTTGGCCTGAGCAGTGGCTGCTGGTGTGGACCGAGGGACACGTGCATCTCGACGCTGAATCGCCTCGAGCTTGCGGAGCAGTGCTTCCGTGCGCTATTGGCGGTGGAGGTGGAGGAGCTTCCTGCGCGCGGTGTCGCCTATGACGAGCGCATGTTCGGGACGTTCTCGTTGGAGTCGCTGGGACTGGCGCTGTTCCGGCAGGGGCGCTACAGGGAGGCTGCGGAGGTGTATGCCGAGGCGGAGAGCCTTGATCCGGCGCGGCTCGCGTATCGGGCCAAGCGGGTCCTCGCCGAGGCTCGGGCCACGGGGGAGCCCGACAGCCCCTAGGTTGTTTTCTGTGGGAGTCCGTCTGTCGAGTCTCAAGTCATGCTAGAGAGCCTGGACTTCCCGACGCAGGCGGATGTTCACGACGACGACGGCTTGCGGTCGCGGGTCGCCTGACTCGATCTACGGGTGTGCATCGCGGGTTGGGTGTCCCGGATGAGAGTTCGCTGATGTTCGCTGATCGGGTCGTACTGGGCCGCCGAGCGGGCGGGGGAGGGTGCAGCGGTGAGGGCGTCGACGGAGGCGGTCGACGGCGCGTGACGCGCGGGGGACGCGGCGGGGCGTCGGCACCCGTCGTCGGCCACGGTGGTCGCGCGCGCTCGGCTCGCTGCCTCGGCGGCCGGCGGCCGGGCGGGTGGGCGGCGGCGGCGGTCGGTCGGTCGGCGGCGGGCGGTCCGGCGTGTGCGCGGTCGCGCGGGCCGGTCACGTGCCGCTCGCGCCGCGGCGCTCGCGCGGCGTCGGTGCGGGCGGGCGGGTCGCGGCCGGGGCGCCGCGCGGGCCGGTCGTGTCGGGCGGGCCGCGCGGGGTCGCGCGCTCGCGGCGCGCGGCGCGCGCGCCGGCCGGGCTGTCGCGCGCCCGCGTGCTCGCCGTCGTGCCGGCGCGGGCGGCCGTCGCCGCGTCGCGGCGGGTCTCGCTCGCGCGCCGCCCCCGCGCCTCCGCGCGTCGCCGCGCGGGTCGCCGCCCCCGCGCCGCCCCCGCCCTCGCTCGCTCGCCGGCCCGGCGCCCGCCCCCCCGCCGCGCCTCCGCGCGCCGCGCCGCCCCGCTCGGCCCGCGGTCGCCCGCGCCCGCCGCGCCGCGTCGCGCGCGCGCCGCCCGCCGCGCGCCGCGCGGCGTCGCGGCACCCTCGGCACGCGGCTCACGTCGAGGTGGGCCGCTTTGCACAGCGAGGCCATCTCACTGTACGGCGGGGGCTTGTAGTCAAACCCGTGCGGCCCGCTGCCGAGATCGTGCGGCGTGGTCACCCGCGCACTGATGTTCAGGAGCACCGAGTCGGGGGTCCACACCTCGCACTCGGACGCGGTCGTGCCCACCATCACCGCCGCCCGATCGATGTTGGGCTTGAAGCCCTTGATCGCCGTCCACCCCTGGGTCCCGGTCGTGAACACCCGCCGGTCCTGGTGAGTGTTCACGTCAACGTCGTACGCGTCCAGGGGCGTGCCGTCGCTGACGTATTCGCAGGCCGAGCTGCCGTCGGGGTGGGTCTTTGCGGGAAAGCTCGGCTGCGCCGGGGCGCCGAACACCTTCGCGACATCGCTCGCCTTGACCCAACTTCCGCACGGCGGAGGTTTGCAGGTGGGACACGATGATTTCCTGAATACCGCGATCGCTCGAACCAGCTGATCCCGCACGTTCACGGTGCAGGAGTCGCTATCGCCTTCCTTGGCACAAAGATCTCGTGTCTCGCCGGTGTCGTCGTCCACTGCCTTCCAGCCCACGAAGCGCCACTTCGAACTCTTCGTGCTCGCGGTGATCGACACCTGTTCGTCGATGTCGAAGGGACCGCATCGCTTCTCCACGTTCTTGTCGGCGCCCTCGGTCGTCGCACACACCCGGGTGGTTTTCGCAGGCGCAACGTGGTCGATCGAGTCCGGCGCACCGGTGGGAGTTATCTTGATCGTCCCCACCGCTCCCCTGGGCTCGATCGCGGTCGCGATTCTCCACGCGGCCGGCCGCCGCTGTCCCTGCTTCCCGTCCGTGGCGTCCCAAACCTCCTCCTCGGCGCGGGACTTGTAACCCTTCAGCGCCCTCCTGATCAGGGCCGGCAGGTCGAACTTTCCGCTGTTGAGCGCCAAGGCGAGACTGCCCTGACAGGGAATTAGCTTGACCACCTTCTTCGTCTTCGGGTTTGTCTTGGCGATAGTCCGCGTGATCAGACGGTTGGGACCCGTTTGGTATAGAAGCCCAACGAGGGCTCGGACCTGGCCGGGCGTCAGAGCGACGTGGACACATCGATTGAGCGGCTCCAGCGCATTGATGTCGATGTCGCTGTCGAGATGCTGTGCTGCCTCCGAGAACGTCCAACCTTCCCCGTACCGTGCCCGGTCCGTTGCGTTACACCGATGCTTTCCGATCCTCGGGTGGGTCTTCGTTTCCGGGTAGACAACGAGGTGCCCCCACCCAATCGTGCAGTTGCCCTGGGAATCGTTGTAGAGCACCGCGCGGTTCGCCAGCAGCGAAGGAGGACTCAGGAGCGAGTCGCCCTGTTGTCTGTGATTCGTGGGGATCCCTTCGTAGTACTTGACCACCATGCCGGATCGCATCGTCGATCTTGAACTGCCCGACCGGACCATCCCCGGCACTCGCCGACCCGGTCGCAACGGCACACACGACCGCAACGGCGGCACAGGCACCGACAATGCCGGCCCTCAACTTCCGTTTCACACCCCGTGTCAACATTCACCCTTCCCTGCCGTGAGGCCATCCAGGCGCACCCGCTGGGTGGCTCAACCTACCACGGCGCGGCTTCAGACTGCTCGCCGCATCGCCAATCTTTAGGCGACTTTAAGCACGTGCCCGCGTTCGGTGCCCGGCGAGTTGTGTGCCAGCTTGACGGTACGGCCGGCGACGGGTGCGTCCCCGTGTCACCAAGCGTTCTCACGGGTCCAGTACGCTTGCACAGTGGTTGCACATTGCGGCCCTCGAGCATGCGTGCCGAGACTGGTGCTCTGATGTCAGGCCCGGCTCCAAGGCGCGCGTGGACGCGGCTCGGCGGCGATACCAATCCGTAGGAGGACACGATGCCTGGACTTGCTGGCCGCATCTCGACACTCACCAAGGCGAAGATCTCGCACATGCTCGATCACGCCGAGGATCCAGCCGAGACGCTTGACTACGCCTACGAGCGCCAGCTCGAGGATCTCCAGAACGTCAAGAAGGGGATCGCCGATGTGGTGACGGCCAAGAAGCGGCTCCAGCTCCAGGAGACGAACCTGGGTCAGCAGTCCGACAAGCTCGACGCTCAGGCGCGGGAGGCGATGTCCGCCGGCCGCGAGGATCTTGCCCGCGCGGCGCTCGAGCGTAAGCAGATGATCGTTCAGGAGACAAACTCGCTCGATCAGCAGGTCTCAGAGCTCGAGTCACAGCAGGACAAGCTGACCGCGGCCGAGCAGCAGCTCCAGACCAAGATCGAGCAGTTCCGCTCGAAGAAGGAGGTCATCAAGGCGCAGTACTCGGCGGCCGAGGCGCAGGTCCACATCTCCGAGGCGGCCACCGGCGTGGGCGACGAGATGGCCGACGTCGGCGCAGCGATGCAGCGCGCGATCGACAAGACCGACGACATGCAGGCGCGGGCATCGGCGGTCGAAGAGCTCCAGGCCGCCGGCACGTTCGAGGACCTGACCACGCTGGGTCCCGCGCAGGACGACGTCGACCGCCAGCTCGATCAGCTCGGCGCCAAGAGCGCCGTCGATGACGAGTTCGCGAAGCTCAAGGCCGAGGTCGGAGCCGGCGCCAAGCCGTCCGAGCTCCCAGCGGGACAGCCCGCCGCCGGAGGGGATCCGCAGTCCGCTCAGAGCGATGCCGGTGGGCAGCCAGGGTCAGGTTAGCGGGCTCGGAGGAGTGCGTCTGAGGGTTGGCTCTTCGGGCCGTGGCCCGTGTCGGCGACGTCAGGTTCCGACGGCTTCTGTTTGAGAGCGCAGCAGCTCGGCCCAGCGCCCGATCGAGAACGTGGAGGCATCGGTGGTTGCCATGAAGTCGTTCACGACAGCCATGAAACGCCCAGGGTCGTCGAGCTGGGGAAGGTGGCCGGCGTCCTCGAAGATTTCCAGCCGGCTGCCGGGGATTGCCTGCAGGGCGGCGCGTCCATGGTCGACGGGCAGCACAGCATCGTGCTCGCCCCAAACAATCAGCGTCGGCACGTGCTGAGCGAGATACAGGCGGTCGCGAGCGTCGACGAGCTGCCCGCGCGCGCCGACCACCCCGCGCAGGGTGCCAAGAAACGCGGCACGTGTGTCGGGATCGGCGAGCGCAGCGAACGCACGCGCGTAGTGCTCGGCGTCAGCGGCCGCGCGGATCCGCAGATGGCGCCCGGCGCTCGCGGCCCAATTGACCAGGCAACGCCCTGCCGGGGCGGCTAGCGAGAGGAACAGTTCGCTACCGGGAAGGGTGGCCAGGCGAAGGACGAGACCCACATCTCGGCCAAGGCCGCCGCTTGAAACCAGCACCAGGCGCTCGCAGCGCTCGGGGAACTGGTAGGCGAACTGCATCGCGATTCCGCCGCCCAGCGAGTGGCCGATCACCGTCGCGCGCTCGAGGCCCAGCACCCCGCCGAGGTCGCGCAGTGTGGTGGCGAGCGCGCCGAGCGAGTAATCGCCGGCGCCTTTGGTCGAGCGGCCGTGGCCCGGCAGGTCGACGGCCACTACGTGATGTCGCTGAGCGAGCCCGTCGAGCACCGGCTCCCACGTGCGCCAGTCGCCGCCGATGCCGTGAATGAGGAACAGGGTGGCGCCCTCACCGCCTACGACACACGCGACGTCTCGCCCGTGCAGGCGAACAAAACGGTGATCGAGCGTCATCTGTAAACAGAGGTTACACCACCGGTTACGACCGGGTTACACTGTGCGGGTGCCCACATCCCGACATCGCGCCGCCACGCGCCGCGCGCGTGAGCACAAGATTGTCGACGCGACCCGCGCCCTGTTCGACGAGTGCGGGCGGCAGGAGGCCCGCATCGACCGCATCGCACGACGCGTTGGCATCAACAAGGCCCTCGTTTATCGACATTTCGTCTCCAAGGACGAGCTGTTCGCGCTGACGACGACGCGCTACCTGGCCGAGATCAACGCCCTCCTCGACGCTGTCGACGAACAGGGCACGAGCGCCCGGGAGCGGCTCCGCCGCGGCTTCGAGATGTTTGCCGACTATGCCATCGAGCATCCCGCCTTCCTCGACTGCGCGCTCTCCCTCGTGCGCCAGCCAGCCGCAGACCTGCAGGCCGAGGTCTCCGAGGTCGTGTGGCTGCACCTGGTCCGGACGATGGGCGCGTGGATTGGTTGGCTCGCCGATGTCCTGCGCGACCTCGAGGTGGCCGAGCCCGACCTACGCGCCAACCAGCTCTACCTCCAGGCGATCGGTGTGCTGCATCTTGCCCGCTCCGGTGGCGGAATGCGCGAGGTCCCACCCGGCCTTGCCGAGCCCTTCACGATCACCGCCGAGGAGGTGCGCGCCGCATGCGTGCATCTTGCCCTCGCCGCGGGCGGTCCGGGCTGATCTGCTCGGCGAGCCAACGCTCACCCGCCAGCGAGCCGGCGCCATTCGTTGCGTCTCTCGCTGTAGCCGGGCGGGAGGGTCCCGTCGAGCTGCTCGACGACCTCGAGCCAGCGCAGCGCTGAGAGATAGTCCTCATTGTTCGCGTCGGCGAGCGCGAACGTCAGTGCGAGCTCGCGCGCTTCGTGGTGGCCCGCCTGCACCTCTCGTGGATCATCGCTGGACACGCGCGGGTCCTCGAGTGGGCCGCCACCTTGCTGGCGGAAGGCTCTGCTGAGATAGGGCCCCAAATGACGCCCGGCGATCTTCGTCGGTGGCCACCACAGGGGGTCGGCAGCGATCTCGGCGTGATGGGGAAACGTGCCGCTCACGCTCGCGCGCAGGTAGGTCGTCGCGATGCCGGTCAGCAGCATTCCCCTCAGCATCGGCGCGAACGGCGCCGGCGTCCGTCCGGCACCGAGGCCGGCGGCGATCATCTCGACCGCCACGTCGGCCTGCTGGGTAGCGATACCGCCCTGCTTGATCGGAAATGCGGTGCCGTCTCCAGCAGCGTAGACATCGTCAAGTCCGACGACCCGTGCGTACTCGTCGATCTCGATGAATCCCGCGTCGTCGGCCGGCAGCCCTGACAGGCGCGGCCCCTCGAGCTCGGGAAGGGAGACCACCTCGTCGACTCCCACCACCTCCCCGGAAGCGAGCCGCAGAGCACCACGGGCGAAGCTTTCGGCCCGGGCTCGCCGACGTAGACGAATGCCACGGTCGGCGAGCAGGCCATGCAACGCACGGCTCGCCGCGGGGCCGAAGACGCCGAGCGGCTCTTCCTCCGCAGTGACGATCGTTAGCTCGATGCCGGTCAGATGCCGCTCGGCGATCCAGGACGCGGTCAGCAGCGCCAGCTCGTACACCGGAAGGGTCCAGCTGATCCCCGCCGGCATCACCAACGCGACCCGTGAGACATGGTCCTGCTCCAGCCGAGCGAGCAGCTCGCGAAACGTCGGTACATCTGCGGGTCCGGTGAACGTCAGGGCGCCCGGCAGCCATGGGCACCGCCGCGCTCCAATCGCGATGATCAGGCGGTCGTAGGACAACCTGGCCTGACCGCTCAGGACAATCCGTCGCCTGTCAGGCTCGACGGCCTCCAGTGACCCCACGTGTAATTGCGCGCCCTGCTCCGCGGCGACCGACACCATCTCAAACAGACGTGTTTGCGCGAGTCCGAACGGCTCCGCCACCGCGAGGGGTTTGTAGATGAACCGCCGGTTGGGCGCGATCAGATCCACATGCGGACCTAGCCCAAGCAGCGCCCGCAGTCCCAGCAGTGCCTCGATCGCCGCCACCCCGCCGCCGCAGATCGCAACGCGCATCGGTCTCCCGGCCTGGCCCACCCAGCCTTTTGCCGACGCCGGCATCCGGCTCAGCGCTTCTCGAACACGAGCCGGAAATGGTCGAGCAGCTCGCGCTCGAAGCAGACGCTGTTGGCGCTCACGCCCGAGGTGAACGCCAGCCGGAACTCGCGGCTGGTGAGGTAGCGGGGTATGAGCCGAGCCTTCAGCATGGCCTTGGGGAGACTGCGACTCGCGAAGCGCGCGCGCCACTGCTTGATCGTCTCGATGTAGTCCAGCCGGCCGCTCGCGCTTTCCACCAGGCCGAAGTAAGGCTCGGCCGCGCCGATCACCTGCTCAGGCCCCAACGGGAGAAACGAGCCGGGGAACTGGTGCTGCATCAGCCCCAGATACCAGGCATCGGATTGCCGGGGCGCTTGGATCGAGACCGCGTCGATCGGGATCATGTTGCGCCCGAAGACCATCGTCTGCAGGTACAGGCGGCCGCTATCCGGTAGGACGCTGGCCGCGCGGGCGAAGACGTCGTGGTAGATCTCGTCCTGATGTCCAGCACGGTAATCCTCGGGCGAGCAGAAGTGTTCAAAGGCGCCGAGACTGGCCACAGCGTCGAAGCCGCCGAACGTCTGGCGGCTGACCTCGCGGACATCGATCAGGTGCACGTCGAGGCCGTGGCGACGACAGGACTGCGCCTGCGCCGAGGAGAGCGTCACCCCCACCCCCACGCCACCGCGCTCGCGGACGAAGCTGAGCAGCGGGCCCCAGCCGCAGCCAAGATCGAGCAGCCGCCGACCCGGTCCGATCCCAATCCGCTCGGCCACGTACTCGTGCTTTCGCCGTTGCGCGTCCTCCAGCGAGAGCGAGAAGTCGCCGTCGTACTTGGCGCCGCTGAAATCCGCCAGCTCCCCGAGGCTGAGGCGAAAGGTCCGATCGATCAGCGAGTACGTGAACTCGAGGTCGTTGCGATCTGCCACAGCGCACCGCAGCGTACGCGACTCTCGACCGCTGATCGCTGAGCTGCCCCTCGGGCGCAGCGAAGAGCTTCGCTCAGCCTCCGGAGATCGCGCTCCAGGCGGCGTTGGCGAGGTTTGCCATCGTTTGCAGGTCCGCCGGGCCGATGAAGCCACCACCGCCGACGAACACCGTGACTCGTGCGCCGGAGCGCTGAGCAACCGACCACCTGTTCGCTGGATTGACCCGGCCGCTGCCCCGCCAGCGTCGGTGGGCTCCAATCAACCTGGCAGGACACCGGGCCAACGGTCTTCACCTGCCGCGGCGGTGTGGCCAGTCGGAGATAGGAGGGATCGAGCACAGGCCCGAGACGAACCTTGACCTGATTCCGTCGTTGCTGCTGGAGATGGGCCGGACTGGCCCCGTTGCTCGAGAAGACGTCGACGAGGTCCCGGAACCCCGCCAGGTTGGGCGGCAACGAGATCGGGCGCGTGTCGGCTGCCGTCACCTGCGTCGTGGTGGATGTCTTCGTGTTTGAGCTGAAGAGGATCGCTCCGAGACCTAGGCCATCGGCCAGCGCGACCAATAGACCCAGCTCAACGGCCAGCGACGATCTAGACACCGAGGCCATCCGATGTTGTTGGCAGTCGACGCTCAGGAGCGAGCCACGCTCGGAGCCACGCCCATCGCTGCCGTTGGTCCCGTGCATCGCGGGCATGATTCCAGACGATCGTCGATGCCCGGCCACCGGACCTCCGCGACCGTGTTCGGTCAGAACGCTTGAGGGTGACACGGAGGACGACGACCGGCACACCCGACTGGCGCGGCGCGGCGGCAGCCGGTGAGTAACGCAGGCGACTCGCGGTACCGCGTGCTCTTTGAGCCCGTGAAGCTGGGGCCGGTGACGGCGCGCAACCGGTTCTTCCAGGTGCCTCACTGCAATGGGATGGGACACCTGCGACCGTCCGCGCTGGCAGAGATGCGTGGGGTGAAGGCGGAGGGTGGCTGGGCGGTCGTTTGTACCGAGGAGGTCGAGTTCCATTGGGCCTCCGACCTGGCGCCGTACGCCGAGGGCAGCCTGATCGACGACGACGACCTACCGATGCACGAGTTGATGGTGAAGCGTGTGCATGCGCACGGCGCACTGGCGGGGTGTGAGCTGGTTCATTCGGGACCCACTGCCACCAACCTCGAAATCCGCCAACCACCGATGGGGGTCGCCCCGCTGCCGGTGGTTGGAACTCACCCGGTTCAAGCCCGCGGGATGACCGCTCGAGACATAGCCGACCTGCGCCGCTGGCACCGTCAAGGTGTGGAGCGCGCGATCCGAGCGGGATACGACCTCGTCTATGTGTATGCCGGGCACGGGCTGGCGACCCTGCAGACGTTCCTCTCGCGCCGCTTCAACACGCGCACGGACGCCTACGGAGGCTCGCTGGAGAACCGCGCGCGACTGCTCCGGGAGGTGCTCGAGGAAACGCTCGAGCTGGCCGAGGGTCGCGTGGCCGTGGCCTGCCGCATCTGTGTCGACGAACTCGTTGGCGGGGCCGGTCTCGAACGGTCCGAGACCGAGGAGCTGCTTGGCCTGATCGGCGAATTGCCCGACGTCTGGGACTTCATGGTCGGCGACTGGGACTTCGACTCGATCACTTCTCGCTTCGCGGATGAGGGCTGGCAGGAGCCGTACGTGCGAGGCCTAAAGGCGTTGACGTCCAAGCCGGTGGTCGGCGTCGGCCGCTTCACGTCGGCCGACACGATGGTCCGGATGATTCGCGATGGGGTGCTGGACATGATCGGCTCGGCTCGCCCGTCGATCGCCGACCCCTTCCTGCCCAGGAAGATCCAGGAGGGGCGTTGGGAGGACATCCGCGAATGCATCGGGTGCAATATCTGCGTGGCGAGCGACTGGACGATCACGTCAATGCGCTGCACGCAGAACCCCACCGTCGGCGAGGAGTGGCGCCGCGGATGGCATCCAGAGCGGATCCGTGGCAAGGCGAGCGACGCCAAGGTACTCGTCGTCGGTGCCGGCCCGGCAGGACTCGAGGCTGCGGTGTCCCTTGGCCAGCGCGGCTATGAGGTCGTCCTCGCCGAGTCGGCGGCCCGCCAGCTCGGCGGCCGCGTGGCGCTTGAGGCTCGCCTCCCGGGCCTAGCGGCGTGGATCCGGGTGTTGGACTACCGGCTTGCGCAGCTGCGCAAGCTCCGCAACGTTGAAATCGCGCGGGGAAGCACCGTCACCGCCGGGGAGGTCCGCACCTATGACTTCGACCACGTCGCGGTCGCGACAGGGTCGCGCTGGAGGGCAGACGGCGTTGGCCGCGCCTCGATGCACCCCCTCCAGATCGACGACCGCCTCGAGGTCCTCACCCCGGACGATCTTTTGCGCAGCCGGCTTCCGGCCGGCGAGCGGGTCGTGCTCTACGACGACGACCACTACTACATGGGCGGGGTGCTGGCGCAGCTGCTGGCGGGCGCCGGAAAGCAGGTCACGCTGGTCACACCCGAGTCTCTGGTCTCCGCCTGGACGCAGCACACGATGGAGCAATCCCGCATCCACGCCCAGCTCGTATCCGCCGGCGTCAAGCTCGTGCTTTCCCACTCGCTCAGGGCGGCGGGTCCAGACGTCGTCCACTTCCGCTGCGTCTACACCGACAAGGACACGACGCTGGACGCGGACGCGATCGTGCTGGTGACGGCGCGGCTGCCCAACGACCAGCTGGCCATCGACCTCGGCGAGGGCGACGACGGACCGGCCGTGGAAACGATCGGGGACGCGCTCGCCCCGGGCACCATCGCCCAGGCCGTCTGGGACGGTCATCGTTACGCCGAGGACCTCGACGATCCCGCGGCTCGGGACCGCGACCGCGCTCCCTTCCGGCGCGAGATCATCGCGCTGGCGCACGACTGAGCGCGAACTTGCTTCGCGCGGTGGCTTTTTCCCTCACTGGGCTTGACAGTCGAGGACGGGCACCGGCTGAAGCCTGGGCATTGCACGAGACCGAGATCGACTCGGCGATTGACGGACGACATCCCGCCACGTTTCATGAGGCCCGCCCCGGCTCGTCGGTGATGGTCGCCGATCCCGACGGCGCGCTCATGGCCGAGGTTGAACTCGAGCTCGGCGTGATCCTGTGGGCGACCACGCCCTAGCGGACGGAACGGCAGGGGATCGTCGGGGCCTGGTCCGATGATGATCGCGCCGGTACGCGCTACCCGACAGGGGACTCGTGTTCTCTCGATCCGCCTCAGCTCTCGCTACGCGTCGACCCGATCCAAGCCAGACGTTCGCTCGTCGGCGATGGTCGACGGTTCGTGCACAGCTGCTGGATCCGGCAGGTCACGCGGGCCCGAGGCCGATGCCGAGCGAAGACTCGGCGATTGACGGACCACATCCCGCCCTTTCGCATCGCGACGCTCTCGCAGCGCGCCGGTGGTCGAGTGGACGGCCTGCTGTCATTTCAACGGCAGCTCGGGCGCCCTGGGGCGAGCACGCACGGCGGAACGCGGGCTCGTGGCGGTCCGAGTGATCGCCCGGACACGGACTACCTCGACGACAGATCGTCGCCTCGGAGCGGACAGTCTGCATCGAGGCACCTCTGACCAGCCTCGCAGGCGCCGTGGTAGGACGGCCTGCCATCAACGGCAGCTCCGCCGTGGTCGCGAGCACGGGGCGACTCGCTCACTTCCACCAGGACGATTTGGCAGACCTCGAGTGGCCTGCCGCGTTTGAGCTGACCATTCCCGAAACGCTGCG
This sequence comes from uncultured Solirubrobacterales bacterium, assembly GCA_963749545.1. Taxonomy (GTDB): domain Bacteria; phylum Actinomycetota; class Thermoleophilia; order Solirubrobacterales; family Solirubrobacteraceae; genus Palsa-465. Next base: position 80,902 of record CAVVNG010000018.1, on the reverse strand, counting down.
GAGCGGTGTCTACGCCGCCCGCCTCCAGGGCGACGGCTGCGAGGAGCACATCCCGTTCTTCGTCCGCCCGGCGCCGGACGGGCCCCGCCAGCGCGTCGCCGTCCTGTTCCCAACCGGTTCCTACCTGGCCTACGCAAACGACCGTCTCCCGCTCGACGTGCCTGGGGCCGAGCTGCTGATCGGCCACGTCCCGGTGCTGCACGCGGATGATCTTGACCTCCAGCGGCATTACGACTTCGGACACTCGTGCTATGAGCTCCACGCTGACGGGTCGGGGGTGGTGTTCAGCTCGCGGCGCCGCCCGATCGTGAACATGCGCCCCCGCTACCGCGGCTGGTTCATGGCTGACGCCCCGTGGCAGTTCCCCGCCGATCTGATGATCGTCGACTGGCTCGCTGCTCAAGGGTTCGAGTGGGATGCGCTCACCGACAGGATGCGCTCACCGATGAGGATCTTCACCGCGACGGGGTCGGCCTGCTCGAGCCCTACCAGGTCGTCATCACCGGAAGTCACCCCGAGTATGTGTCGCGTGGCGAACTCGACGCCCTCGAGGACTACGTCTCGGGCGGCGGACGGCTGATGTACCTTGGCGGCAATGGGTTCTACTGGCTGGTCTCCTACCACCCGGAGCGGCCCTACGTGATGGAGGTCCGCCGGTCGGAAAATGGATGCAGGCCGCACTCGGCCCCGCCGGGCGAGCAGATTCACGCCACCAGCGGTGAGCGCTGCGGGCTCTGGCGCAACAAGGGACGCGCGCCACAGCGCCTCACCGGTGTCGGCTTCTCCGGAGAAGGGTTCGATCGCTCGACCTATTACGAGCGGCTTCCCGACAGCTTCGACACGCGCGTCGAGTTCATCTTCGACGGAATCGGCGCAGATGAGCGAATCGGCGACTTCGGCATCGTCGGCGGCGGCGCAGCCGGCGCGGAGATCGACCGCTACGACCAGATGCTCGGATCGCCCCATGCGGCGCTCGTGCTCGCGTCCTCGATCGATCACTCGGACGACTATCAGCGAGCGTCGGAGGAGTTGCTCGAGACACCGCCCACGACCGGCGGCTCGCGCGACCCGGCACTGCGCTCCGACCTCGTGTACATCAGCTACCCCGCCGGAGGTGGCGTGTTCTCGACCGGATCGATCGCGTGGACCGGGAGCCTGTCGCACAATGGCTACGAGAACAACGTCTCGAGGATCACCGGGAACGTACTCCGACGTTTCGTCGATCCCGAGCCGTTGCCATAGGTATCGGGTTAGGCTGTCCGCATGGATGTCTTCCTGGCCGTTGCCAGCAAGCGCGAGGTCCGCGATTACGACAGCCGACCGGTGCCCGACGATGTCGAGCGGCGGATTCTCGAAGCGGGCGGCGTCGCCGGCAGCTCGCGCAACAACCAGGCCCGCCGCTTCATCGTGGTTGCCGACCCTGCCCTACGCGAGCGACTGGCGGAAGCCGTGTACGCGTCCAGCAACGTGCGCGGCGCCGCGCTGGTGGTCGCGATCGTGGCCTGGGGACGAGGGCCTACCGCCTTTGACGTAGGCCGCGCTGCCCAGAACATGATGCTGGTCGCCTGGGAGGACGGTGTCGGCTCATGCCCGAACGGGATCGCCAAACCCGATCAGGCAGCTCAGGTGCTGGGGCTCGACGACGAGGAGCATGTCGCGATCCTGATCACGTTCGGCTACCCCGCGCGTGGCCGCGAGCCCGAACGGCACTCCGCCGCCGAGTGGATCGCCCGCGCGGATCGCAAGCCCTTTGACGAAGTGGTTCAGCGCCTGTAGCCGGGCAAACGGGCACCACCCGTCGACCGTCATCCGAGCTGCCGCGCGGGCCGCAACGAGTCCAGATCGCCGGCGAACACCTCATAGATCATGGGGCGGGTATCCAGGTAATAGAAGTACATCTCATCGATCCACGCGCTGAGCAGGATTTCGGTGCCGTCCTGGGTCAGCTGTTGTAGGAGCGATTCGGCCACCTCAATGCTGGGCGCCCAATAGCCGACGTGATGTACGCCCTCGCCGTGCGTGGCGAGCCAGTCGTGGAGAATGCCTTTCGGCGACGTCGGCTCGAGCAGCTCGACATACAGCCCCGGAGATATCTCCGTCTCGGCGCCGAGCCACGTGAACTCTGCCGGCGAACCGCGTACCGTCAGCTCGCGCACCCGACCCGGAACGTATTCGTAGACATCCCACGGTCCCCATCCCATCGTCTCGCGCAAGTGTCTGGCGCTGCTGTCGAGGTCGGCGACAATCGAGGCGATCTGGCTAATCCCAGGACGTCCCGCCTCGCCGTTCGCTGACACGAGATCAGCGCGTAACTGCGGTTCGCTCACAACATGCCTTCCGTTTCCGTCAGACCGGCAAGCCGGTGGTTGACCCCCTCGAGTGACGTCTGCGCTGGCACGTACACGGATTCGTACAGCTGCTCGTAGAGCGCCGCCCGTCGAGCATCGGGCTCGATCGGCACGGTCTTCGGCGCGAACCTCGCGACGGCGTCCTCGTGGTCTCGGAACAGCCCGATCCCCACCCCGGCGAGCATTGCCGCTCCACGGGGAGTGACGTCCGGGTCATCTACGACCTCGAGCTCTTGCCCGAGCGCGTCGGCGCGCGTCTGCAGCCAGAGCCTGTTCTTCACGCCGCCACCCATGACCACCAAGCGCCCCGCCGGCACGTCCGCCGCCCCCGTCAGCGCGTCTACAGAGGCGCGGGTCTGGTAGCTGAGCCCTTCCAACACGGCCCGTGTCATCGCCGTCCGGGTTGTCGAGCCGGTCAGGCCGACGAATGCGCCGCGGGCCAGCTCATCGTGTCGCGGGCCGTAGGAACCGAACAGGTGCGGCACGAACACGACTCCCCCAGACCCGGCGGCCACCGCCGCGCACCCGGCGATGATCTCGTCCCACTCGCCCGGAGCGTCACCGTTGCTCTGAAGTTCGCGCCGGCACCATTCGGTCACGCCGCCGGAGAGCGCCTCGATCCGGATCGCCCAGCGGTGCGGAGCCACGTGCGGATCGCAGATGGCCCCGCTCTCGCACGCGACCGCTGTCAGGCACGGCTCACGCAGGCATGCCGTGGTGAGCTCCCATGTGCCGGTGAGGATGCCGACATCACCAGGCTCGGTGAGACCGGCGCCGAACACACCGGCCATCCAGTCGGCGCCGCCGAGTACGACCGGTACCCCGGCGTTGAGACCGGTGGCACGGGCCGCCTGTGATGTGACCTCGCCGATTGTCACCCCCGCCTGTCTCGGCGGGACGAACAGACCCTGGGGGAGGCTGAACGCATCGAGCAGCCCTTCGCGCAGGCGCAGCTCGCGTTGATCGAGCGTCAGGGTCTGGGAGGTAATCGAGTAATCGGTGGCGAGCACGCCCGATAGCCGGTGCGCCAGCCAATCACCGACGAACACCCAGCGGACCATGCTGTCGGCGAAGCGTGGCTCGTGCTCCGATAGCCAGCCGATCCAGGCGGGTGGGTAGATCGAGTTAAGGCGGTTGCCCGCGACTGCGAACAGTTCCGTGTCGGTCAACCCGCTGCGGGTCAGGATCTTCGCCGTTCCGGCCGATGGATCCAACCAGGTGACAAATGGAAAGGTCGGCGCACCCTCGTCGGTCAGCGGCACGCCGATCAGTCCAACCTGCGCGATCGCGAGCGCGTTCACAGCGCCGGCAAACGGCTCGACCACGCGCCGGCAGAGATCGGCGACCGTCAGCCACAGCTCCTCCGTCTCCCAGATGTCAACGGCGACGCCCGCGACCTGGACCCGGCGGTCTGGCGGGTCGGCGCGTTGTTCGTGGAGGTTGCGACCGTGCTCGTCGTACACCACGGCCTTGAACGAGGTGGTCCCGAGATCGAGCGCCAATAGCCGGGTCATCGTTGTGCCGTTCAGTGACCCGCGCTCACGAGGCACTTGCCGCGTCGAGTGCCCGTTGGATCCGGACCTACAGACATGTCTGCCCTCCGTCGACCATGAAATAGCCCCCGGTGGCGTAACTCGCGTCGGGTGAGGTGAGCCACGCGACCATGCCGGCGATCTCCGCCGGCTGGCCGATGCGGCCGAGCGGAATCAGCCGTTCTGCCTCGGCCAGCAACTTGGCGTCGGCGACGACGTGGGCATTCATCGCCGTGTCGATGAAGCCCGGCACAACGACGTTGACGCGGATCCCGAGGGGGGCCAGCTCGCCCGCCATATTGCGCGCCAGGGCATGACAGCCTCCCTTCGAGGCGCTGTAGGCGTGCTCACCGTAGGCAAACCCATACATCCCGGTCGGCGATCCGATCATTACGATCGATCCCCCTCCGGACGCCGCGATCAGTCGGACCGCGTGCTTGCACGTGAGGAACATCCCGGTCAGGTTCGTGCGGATGATTCGCTCCCAGACCGCCAGCTCCAGCTGATCGACCCGCGCGTCGCCGGTGGTGCTCATGGAGATGCCCGCCGCCGCGACGGCAGCATCGAGACGGCCCCAGACGTCTGCAACGCGGGCAAACGCGCTCACGACCGCCGCCTCGTCGCCGACGTCAGCGACGAGTTCGAGTACGTCAGCTCCGTAACCGCGTGCCTCCTGCGCCACGGCGGCGAGCTCGTGTTCTCGAATATCCACCAGCGCGACCGAGGTGCCCTCCGTCGCGAGGCGGAGCGCCGCCGCCTTGCCGATGCCCGCCGCCGCGCCTGTGACCAGCGCGCGTCTCGGTGTCTCGTGCATCGGGTCTGCAGCGGGCACGTCAGTGGATGGCCTCGTCAGCCTGCAGCGCGGGCGTCGCCGCACCGAGCCTGGTCAGAATGTCGCCGAGTGTGTCGTGGCCACGGACGAGGTCGATGACCGCGCGTTGCATGTCGGGGGGCGAGGGATGCCCGATCACATTGCGACCGAACGCAGTGCCTGCCACCCCCCCGCGAAGCGCGTCGTCGACCGCCTTCAGCACCTCACGGGGATCGCCGGGAGCACCGCCGGCGATCACGATCGGGATCCCGGCCAGCTCACAGATCCTCGCCATCGCCTCCGCCGAGCCGCGGTAGGAGACCTTGGCGAGGTCGGCGCCGGCCTCCCTGGCGGCGCGGGTCGCCCACGCCAGAGCCTCCACCTCAGCGGTTCCGCCAGAGGCAGGCGCCGGTGGTACGTGAACCTCCGCCAGCACGACGATGCCGAGCGACTCGGCGTCCTCGCACAGTCGCGCGAGCGCGGCCAGCGACTCGTTCTCCCGGTCTCCTCCCAGCTCGACATCGACGCAGACCGCATCCGCGCCGATCGACACGCTGGCCAGCACCGTGTTGAGGACGACCGGCGGCCGATTGCTGTCGTGCAGACCCGTGGCGCCACTCACTCGGACGATCAGCCCGACCGAGCCGGACAGATGATCGACGAACCGCTTCGCCTCTCCCCACCTGAGAATGACGGCATCGACCCCGACTGCGCCGGCCATGTCGACGAGCGCGCCCGTGTCCTGCGCTCCGGCGAATGGACCGACGGGCACCACGATGTCCAACGGCAGGATCACGGCGTGCCCGGATGAATCGATCACGCGCTGCATCCGTCTCGCCTTACCGGGGGCCGTCACAGTCGCACTTCACCCCCTCCTCCAGCATCGGGGCTCGGGTACCTGTTCCACCCGCCCCGCCAGAGCGTTTCGAGCACCTCCGAAGGCCACTGAACCGCGGGCGCGTCCCGCCTGAGCGGTATATTGTTAGTACATTACTACTAACCCGCGTCCGTTGCAACTACGGCGCAGCGGAGTCAGGGTCCTCGGTCGTGTCGCGGGCTGGCGGCGGTGGTTTCGTCTCGACCGTGGCAGCGGACGCGAGATGACACGCCACCTGCCGACCGGAGGGAAAGGTCTGCACGGCCGGCACGACGTGCCTGCAGACGTCGATCGCCTCCGGGCAGCGGGTGTGGAAACGACAGCCCGCAGGCGGCTTGATGGGACTCGGAATATCGCCGCGTAGCGACACCCTCGCTCCGCTCCAGCCCACCGCCGGGTCGGGTGGGGGCACCGCGCGCAGGAGCGCCCGGGTGTACGGATGAGCGGGACGCGAGAAGACCTCGTCACGCCCGCCGACTTCGACCAGCTGGCCCAGGTACATGACGGCCACGCGCGTGGCGATGTGACGGACCACGGCGAGGTTGTGCGCGATGAACACCATCGTCAGCGAGAGCTCATCCCGTAGGTCGGCCAGCAGGTTGAGGACCTGCGCCTGTACGGAGACGTCGAGGGCGCTGACGGGCTCGTCGGCCACGACGAACTCGGGCCGGAGCGCAAGCGCTCGCGCGATGCCGACGCGCTGGCGCTGTCCGCCCGAGAACGCGTAGGGAAACCGATTTGCTGCATCCGGGGGCAGGCCGACGAGCTGGAGCATCTCGGCAACGCGATCGCGACGCCTGCGGGCCGAGCCGTAACCATGCGTCTGCAGCGGCTCGGCGATGATTGCCCCAACCTTCATGCGCGGGTTCAGCGAGGCGTAGGGGTCCTGAAAGATCATCTGCGTCCGGCCGCGGAACCGCTTCAGCTCGGCGCCCTTCAGCTTGGTCACCTCCGCGCCGTCGAACCGGACCGAGCCGCGGGCTGGGCGACACAGCCCGAGCAGAGCGCGACCCGTCGTCGTCTTTCCGGAGCCCGACTCGCCAACGAGGGCGAGTGATTCTCCCCGCTGAAGCTCGAAGCTGACACCGTCGACGGCGTGCAGCACCTGTGGCTTCCATTTCCAGCTGCGTGCCGCGAGCTCGAACGTGACGGCCAGATCGTCTGCCTGGACGAGTGGCGCAGCGCCGTTCTCCTCGGTCATGCGCGCGGCTCCTCTTTCCTTACGTCGATCAGGCAGGCCGCCTCGTGGGTGGGTGGAGCTTCCGCGACCCGCTCCAGGGGCGGGTATTCGGCGCGACAGGCAGCCCGTACCCACCTGCACCGTGGCGAGAACGGACACCCGGCCACCTCTCGATAACCGGTCGGCGGTGACCCCGGGATCGTCGCCGGACGAACGTCGAGCGATGAATCGATCCGCGGCATCGAGTTCATCAGTCCAAGCGTGTAGGGGTGCCGAGGATCGGAGAAGATGTCTCTGGTCGTGCCAGATTCGACCACGCGGCCGGCGTACATGACGATCACGCGGTCAGTCACGCTGGCGACGACGCCAAGATCGTGGGTGATCAGAATCAGTGCCATGCCGCGCCGTTTGCGCTCGCGCTCAAGCAGGTCGAGGATCTGCGCCTGGATCGTCACATCGAGCGCCGTGGTCGGCTCGTCGGCGACGAGCACGTCGGGGTTCGCGGCGATCGCGACCGCGATCGCGACACGCTGGCGAAGCCCGCCGCTCAGCTGGTGCGGGTACTGCCCCAGACGGGTGACGGGGTCCGGCACGCCGACCTCCTCCAGTAACTCAACCGCGCGCCCGTGCGCCTCGTCGGCACTCATCCCGAGGTGAGCGACCATGCCCTCGGCAATTTGCTTTCCGATCGGCATCAGAGGGTCAAGCGACGTCATCGAATCCTGGAAGACCATCGCGATCCTCCGCCCGCGGATGTTCCGCAGCAGCTTCTTGTTGGCGCCAACCAGCGAGACGCCTCCGAGTGATATCTCGCCGTCGACGATCCGCCCGTTGCGGGGCAGGAGGCCGAGCAGCGCCAGGGCAATCGCGGTCTTCCCGGACCCGGACTCCCCCACGATGCCGACGGCTTCGCCGGCCTCGATCCGGAACGAGACATCGCGGACCGCGACGATCCGGCCATAGGACGTTCCATACACAGTGGAAAGACGCCGCACGATGAGCGCAGCCGACTCGTGGTCGTCTGGCAGCGTTGCCGACACCGTGTCAGTCATGTTCCGCTCAGGTCCTCGCGTGGTCGGTCGACTCGGTGACTGGTCATCCGAGGCCTCCGAGTTTGACCTGCACGGTGCGTTCGAGTGTCGGATCGAGGGCGTCGCGGAGACCGTCGCCGACGAGTGAGAAGCCGAGCATCGCGAACATGATCGCGATCCCGGGGAGCAGCACGAGCCAGACGTCGTTGGTCATGTAGTTCTGCCCGTCGGCGATCATGTTCCCCCACGAGGCCGTCGGCGGATGGATCCCAAGGCCGACGTAGCTGAGCGCTGCCTCGAGCTGGATCGCGGTTGCCACCCCCAGCGTGCTGAACACGATCACGCTCGGCATCACATGCGGCAGGACGTGGCGCACGAGGATTCGGCTGCGGCTCACCCCCGCCGTTCGCGCGGCCAGAACGAAGTCCCGTTCGCGCAACGTCACCACCTGCGTGTAGACGACGCGGGCCAGATAGGCGCCGAAGCCGATCCCGACGATGATGCTGATCGACGCTACTCCCGGCTGCGTCACCGCCAGAATCGCCGTCGCCAGCAGCAATATCGGGAAGCTGAGGAGAACGTCAGCCAGACGCATCAGCAGCTTGTCGGTGAACCCCCCGAACAGACCGGCAACGCCGCCGATCAGGAGACCGAGCGCAGCACCGATGGCAGCCGAGCCAAGGCCCACGACGAGCGAGATCCGAGCGCCAAACAGAAGCCGCGAGAATTCGTCACGCCCGAGCGGGTCGGTCCCGAGCAGAAAAAGGCCGCCCGGCGGGCGTGGGTTTCCGGCCAGTGTCAGGCCGGTCGGAAGTTGTGTATTGGGGCCGTAGGGCGCGATCACCGGTGCGAAGATCGCGCTCAGGATCAGCAGGATGACGAACAGGAGGCCGATCATCGCCAGCCGGTCATGGCGAAACTCATACCAGGCGGTGCTCCAGTAGCCACGCTCGGCCCCGAGCGGGTCGGCCTCCCCGATGTCCAGTTGGCCGGGTGCTGTCTCGTCGGCCACCGCGGCGCCGACGCTAGTCGCCCTGGCCCCCGCATTGAACGGTGAGAAGAACGCCCTCAGGCCCCTACTCACGCCGCGGCCGGATGGAGTGCGGGCGTCGGCGACTGTCGGACCCTCGCCTGGAGGCTCTGGTTCTGCGAGACGGTCCTCCACGAATCTACTTTATCGTAATGTCACTACATTGACAACGGCCGTGGATCCAGGCGTCGCGGGCCGGATCCACTTGTAACCACGGTTCATCTTGCCAATGTAGCGACATTATGATATTTGTAACGAGTGCGGACGGTGTGTCACTTGTGCTCGTCGCCGCGCCTGAGGCTATGACGTACGCCCGCTCGTCATCACGGAGGGGCGTCCGGGCGCGGCCTCGAGGTCTCCGATGACCCGTTACGTCGCTGGCAGGCTCGGGTGGGCGCTGGTTGTCGTGTTCGCGATGACTGTGATCACCTTTGGCGTGACGTTTCTGTCTCCCGTGGACCCGGCGCGCCTGTACGCGGGCGTGCGCGCGTCACACCAGGAGTACGAGCTAGCGCGGCACACGCTTGGACTCGATCAATCGGTGATCGTGCAGTACGTCCGGTACCTCGGGCGCCTACTGCACGGCAATCTCGGGAACTCGTTCTCAACCGGCGAATCTGTTCGCTCGCTCGTCCTCGGGCGCCTCCCTGCGACACTCGAACTCGCCGCGGCGGGGCTTCTGATCGAGGTGGCGATCGGCCTTCCGCTCGGGTTCTTGGCCGCCATTAAGTGGCACGGGCCGGCGGACCGCGCGGTGCTGACGGGCTCGTTGTTCGGCGTCGTGGTGCCGCAATTCGTCCTCGGCTTCGTCCTCTTGTACCTGTTTGCCTACAAGATCCCGCTGTTTCCGCTCGGCGCGTCAGCATCGCTGCCCGCGCTTGTGCTCCCCGCTCTCGCCCTCGGCCTGCCAGGTGCTGCCTGGTACGCGCGGATGGTTCGCTCGTCGGTGCTCAACGTGCTCGGCGAGGATTTCGTGCGCAACACCCGGGCCAAGGGATTGTCCGAGTGGACGGTGATGGGGCGCCATGTCCTCCGCAACTCCGTCGGTCCGGCGATCACGATGATCGGACTGGATTTCGGGATCTTTCTCGGCGGCGTCTTGGTGGTCGAGCAGGTGTTCGGCTGGCCGGGGATCGGACAGCAGGCCTGGAACGCGATCAGCGCCAACGACATCCCGGTCGTGCTGGGCACCGTCCTCGTCGCGACGACCGCCGTCGTCATCTTCAACCTGATGGCGGACATCGCCAATGCACTGCTCGATCCGCGGATCCGGTATGCCTGAGGACCCCTCGGCGGTGGCCCGGCCGGTGTCGTTTTCCGCCCATCGGCCGAGGACCTTGCGCATGGCGGCCGACCGGCTTGCCAGCACTCCTTGCACAGCCAGCGCAAAGATAGTATTGTTGCGACATTACTGGGCGGCGCCCACATCGCGCTGCTGACTCGGGAGGCAGCACCGAAGTGGTCGTTGCCGGGTCCACGCGCGATTCCGTGGACGGCGTGGGCTTCCACCGGAGAGGGAGGCCTGTATGGCCGATGCATTCGAGCCGGGAACGGCAGCCGATTCCATTTCTGGACATCTGACCCGACGCCAGCTGTTGGGCCAGGGAGCCATGTTCGGTCTTGGAGCCGCTGGACTAGGTGCTGTGTTGAGCGCGTGCGGTGGGAGTACGGCGACGTCAACGAGCGCACAACTCAACAAGCAGGCTGTCCTGAAGTTCTCGATGAGCACCACCATTCCTGGACTCGATGCGCAGAAGTGGTGGAACGGGGCCGCGGCTTGCGGCCAGCACGCGCTTTACGAGTCGCTGCTCACGCTCGACCCATACAGCAACGGCCATCTCGTGCCGCTTGTCGCCACCGGATTCCCGAAGATCGAGAACAACCATCTGCGCTACACGTTCACACTGCGTCCGGGGATCAAGTTCAGCAACGGCATGCCGTTGACCAGTGCGGACTTCAAGTACGCCTTCGAGCGCCTTGTCACCCCGTCCTTCGCCTCGGAGATCGGCCCACTGTATACGTCATTGCCGATCGTCGGCATGTCGGCCGTCCTGAACGAGAAGGCGAAGACACTGAGTGGGATCACCACCCCCGATCCTCAGCACATCGTGTTCGATTTCGACGTTCCCGACAGCGCCTTTATCTACGTCAACTCACACTACATGGCGGGTGCCGTCCCGCACGCGCTGGTTGAGCAGATCGGGTTTAACCGCTTCAACTGGGCACCTGTCGGCACTGGACCATTCACTGCCCACGTGACCAATCGTGAGAGTTCGATCACCCTCAACCGGAACAAGAGTTATTGGAAAGCTGGAATACCGCGCTACGCGGGCGTCGCCTGGCGGATGGGCATCCAGAGCTCGCTGGGCATGATCCGCATTCAGGACAACCAGGATGACATGATGTACGACCCGGTCCCCGCAGGTTCCGTCGCCAGCGTCCTCACACCCAGATATACGAGCGACCACCAGACTGTCAAGACGACCCAGAACAATTGCTATTGGCTGTCCTTGAGCCTCAAGGACCCGGCGCTCAAGAACCTCAAGGTGCGCCAGGCGATTGCCATGGCCGTCAACAAGCCACGGATCCTCCAGGCGATGCACGGACTCGGTACGGTCGCGAACGGGAGCTTCTTCTCCCCCCTGAGCCCCTATTTCGATGACGGCGTTGCCTACTCCTACAATCCCGCCGCGGCCAAGAGCCTCCTGGCCAGCGCCGGCCTGCCGAGCGGTGCCAGCGTCAAGATGTGGAGCTCGAACCGCTTCCCCTTTGAGGCCGTCGCACAGGTTATCCAGGCGGACCTATCGGCGATCGGGCTCAATGTCAACTACATCCCGATGGAGTACGACGCATTCGTGACACTCGCCGGCAGCCTTCCCGCCGGGATGCTGCTCTGGGCGTACGAGCTGCTGTATCCACACGGCTCCTACATCGTCGACACGTCGTTCACTACGGCTGGAATCTCGGGCGGCACGAACTACTCCTACGTGAAGTCGCCGACACTCGACAAGCTGGCCACGCAAGGCCACCGCGCGACCACTCCTTCGGAGATCGCGTCGATCTACCGAAAGATCGCCCGGATCGTCGTGCGCAACGATGCGCTCTGGGTCCCGCTCGTGTACCCGCAACGGCTCGACTTCGTCAGCGCCCGGGTGCGCAACTTCCAGGCATCGGCGAGCTACGGTGAGGACCAGGAGAGGAACTTCTATAAGTACGCGCTCGCGTGATGCGCTTTAGCGGGGGGACAGGGAATTGACGTGCCTCTAGGCCACAGTCAACCGACACAGCGCAGCTCAAGCTCCAGGAAGACACGCTGGACTGACGCAACCATCAGTGAGGAAACCGGGGTTCCACTCTACCTTCAGATCCGGAATCTGCTGCGCGAGAGGATCCGGCTCGGCGAGTGGAGCGCCGAGGAGCCGATGCCCACGGAGGAGGATCTGGTGGCGCACTTCGGTGTCAGCCGGACGACAGTCCGGCAGGCGATGAGCGATCTCGCCAACGAGGGTCTCGTTGTGCGCCGGCCCGGGCGCGGCACGTTCGCCCGTCAGCCACTGATGGTGCTGCGGATGCAGCAGTGGCACAGCCTCACCAAGGACATCGCGCAGCGCGGATTGTCACCGTCCAAGAAGATCCTGTGCGTGGAGCGACGAACGGCCGGTGCTGAGATCGCCGACCGGGCGAAGGAACTCGTTGAAGGCGAGCTGCTTCACATTCAGTCGATCCGCTACGCGGATGACATCCCGATCGTCCTGCTGGACCAGTATTACCCCTACGAGCTGTGTGGATTCCTCGCTGACGTACCGCTGGATGACCCAAACCTGACCAGTGAGGGCATCCTGGCGGAGCACGGAATCATCGAGATGCGCGCTGAGGGGGAGATTATCGCGACCACGGCCTCGGAGGCCGAGGCGCAACACCTCAACGTAAAGCCCGGGTCGGCACTGATAGAGATCGCAACCAAGGCTTACAGCGCCGATGGCCGTGTCGTGGAATACGCGCGCGGCGTCGTCGTCACCGCGTCCTACCCACTGGCCCTGTACAGCGACTGGAGCACCGAGGGCGTCGCCTTGCCGCCACCCCTCTCTCAGCGCCGATCACAACCCAACCCGGTGGATTAGAGGACGCGGCCAGCCCCGCGCGCGCCGTCAGCGGGCCTCGCTGTCCGGTATGTCCGCGTTGACCCCCTCGTCGAGCGGCCGGATCACCAGTTCGCTGATCACCACGTGCGGCGGCTGCTGAAATGCGAACACCAGCGCTCGAGCAACATCCTCCGGCGCCAGCGGATGAATCTGCTCGAGAACGGCTCGGACCGAGGCGGGTCCCCGGGTCAGCGGCGTATCCACAGTCCCGGGCTCAACGACGGTGGTGCGAACGCCGTACTCGGCGCATTCCATCCTCAGCGCGTACGAGAAACCGACGACGCCATATTTGCTGGCTAGGTACGCGGGCTCGCCCACGTACGGCTCGCGGCCTGACGTGGACCCGACGATCAGGATGTGACCCTCACCCTGCCGTCGCATCACCGACAGTGCGGCACGAGCGCAGTGCATCGTGCCGAGCAGGTTCGTCTGCACGACTGCGGCCCATCGGGCCGGATCGCCACTCGCGATCCGACTCTGCTCCGCGATGCCCGCGTTCGCGACCAGGAAGTCGAGCCGTCCCAGATCGGCATTCGTCCGCTCGACGAGCCGCTGCACGGCGTCATAGTCGGTGACGTCACATTCGGCCACCGTCGCCGTGGCCCCGAGCCCCTCCACCTTCGCGACCAGTTGCTGTGCGTGGTGTGTCGCGACGTCAGCCAGAACAAGCGATGCGCCAAGACGGGCAAATTCCACTGCCGTAGCGGCACCGATCCCCGACAACCCGCCGGTGATTATTCCAACGGGCCCCTCGACCGTGCTCATCGAGTCGGGAGTGTACTGAGCAGACAACTCAGTCAGATCCAGCTGAACCGAACGTCAAGGTCGGCGAACTCACGGTAGCGCCGCCGGTTGAACGCGTGGGGAACGACCGCCGAGAAGAAGTGATCGGCGGGCGCCCACATCGCCACCCAGCCGATCAGGGTGATGCCCTGGGCGATGCCCGCGACCACGAGGTCGTCGGTCAGGCGCTCGAGCACCGTCGCCACGCCGATGCTGACCACCAACGCGAACAGACCCACCACGAGGGTGACCCGGTCTCGACGCGAGAGTGGACCGGCGTGGCGCAGCGGCCCGCATGAGGCTCGCAGATCAGCTCGGATCGCCGTCCGGACCGCATTCTCGTCAGTGCTCGCGCGCTCAGAAGCGGGCAGGATGAGCGTGAGCGCGCCGGGGGGCGAGACGCGAACACTCTCCCAAATGTCAAGCAGATGCTCGTGGACGTCGTCGCGCATCGGCCGCTCGGCCAGTGGACGCGCGTCGAACTCGTAGAAGAGGGCGTCAGCCGAGGGCAGCCGAAGCGCGAACTCAGACTGGCAGTCAGACATGCGGCAAGCATCGCATCGCCCTCGGTCGGGCCAGCTCCGGCGGCCACAGCTCAAACTGACTATCGCCGCGTTCTCGGTAAGAGATCCGTGGGGTCGAAGCGTTCAGCTTTGAGAATCGGGTGACCGTGCGAATCGAACCACTCGGCGCGGGGACGGTCGTAGTAGAGCTCGAGCACGTTTCCGTCTCATCGCGGCGATCGCCAGCGCACCGGCCCCATACAGGGACGCGGTCATCGCAGTCGACGTTCTCGGCATGTCGTATCGCGAGGCCGCTCGCGATCTGCGTGTCCGCGAAGCGACCTTGACAACGCGCCTTCACCGCGGACGCCAGCGCGTGGCGCGCGAACTCCTGCCCGACACAGGCCGAGTCTCGTGACCGTCCCGTCTCGACTGTTGGAAGGAAGTGTCGCGATCGGCGTCCTTCTATCGCCAGAGAGAAACCTGATGTCTGATGACTTGCAGCCCGCTTCATCTACATGCAATGGCGCAAAGAACCCGAGGTGGTTCGATGCTTTACAAAGCTAGGGCCCGGCTGCTGCGTGCAGCCGTGGCAGGTACAGTCGCCGCGCCGTGGCGGCGGTCGGATCGGCCGCCGCATTCCAGGCGTTGCCGCCGGTTGCTCAGGTCAACGACGATGCTGCGGCGGGGATCAACAAGAACCTGAGCGTTGGTCATGACGACCCGGCCAACGCCGACGTGGTCGGCGGGGCCCTGGTCGCCGGCAAGCCGGCGGTGCCGTGGTCGATCTTCCGCCAGCAGGAGAACGGAACCTCGCAACCCCACGATCAGATCTTCAGCCGTTCGTTCGCGGCTGGCGCGTGGCTGACGCGTGGCGGCGGTACGGTCGGCGGGCGCTCGAGTGCGAGTCCCACGTTCAGTGGCTCGTTGAACTTCGATCAGGGGCAGGACGGCGAGGCGCCGGCGATCGATTTCGCCGGAGCCGGACGGGCCGTGCCGTGGGCCACGTGGTATGAGCACACACCGGGCACCGGGTTCGGTAAGAACAACATCTTCGCCAGTCGCTTCGACGGCGTCGCGGGAGATGCGAATCTCAATAAGTGGATCTTCGCGGGCCAGAGCCGTGGCACCGGCGGTGTCGGCACCGTCCCGGTCCCGTCATTGAACATCCACACCAATGAGTCCGCCAAGAATCCGTCGGTGGCGGGCGGGTCGGCGGCCGATGCGACCAAACCGGGTCCGTGGGTGACCTGGCAGGAGACGACGAACCTCCCGGTTAACCGCAGGGACCAGATCTTCGTCAGTCGTCCGCTGGGCCCCGGTCAGACCAATTGCGACGGAGTCACGCCGGCTGGCGTCGCTGACGGTACCGGGCATGTCCCGGCGATCGGCGGTTTCTGCTTTCAGCAGACCGGAATCGGACGCGTGGGTAGCGGCAGCGCCGATCCCAGCCTGAACATCGACCCAACGCGCAACGGCGTGGAGCCCGATATCGCTTTCACGGGCAAGAACGCCGCCGGCGTGCAGGACGGTGTGCCATGGGTCGTCTGGTACGAGAAGGACAACACCAACTCCGCCATCAGCGGACTGACCCACAACAACGAGATGGTGTTCGCGGCCAAGGGGCTCGCCGATCCCACGCCCGGCCACGGCGGCTTCAACTCACGTCGGCAATCAGAACAGCGCGTTGCTGGACGCCACTGGCACCAACCACTTCGGTGGATGCGCCGCGTCTGACACCGCCGAGGCGGGGTGCTCGCTGAACGCGAACGCTGGCGCCGACGCGGAGGACCCGCGCGTTGCCGCCGGGACGATGAACCCCACGGGCGCGACGGTGCCATGGGTGGCATGGGACGAGACGAGAGACGGGGTCAAGCAGATCTTCGTCTCGCGACTCGTCGGCGGCACGCATTTCGAGCTGGTCAACAGCGGCGCACCGATCTCGGTGGGCGGCAACCGCTCGACCCGGCCTGACATCACGTTCTCGGGCAACACCCCGTACGTCTCGTGGCGCGAAAAGACGGGCCACGGGACGGACACGGGGTTCGTCGGCCACTTCGTGAACCCCGCGAACCCGACGTTCGTGCTCGACGAGCGCGATGTCCCACTCACCCCGAGCAGTCAGGCCGACGTGCGTGAGCCGATCTCGTCTGCTTGCACCGCCAACCCGTTCAATAACGACGGCCAGGCCTGCCAGGGCAACGCGGTCGGAACGCCGTTCTTCCTGTTCACCAATGGGAGGCACCCGCGGAGCCTGTTCGCCGACGCCTACCAGCCCGGCGTGCCGGTCACCGGCGGCGCCAGCGCCGTGACCAGCAGCTCCGCGACGCTCAGCGGATCTGTCAACCCCCACGGCGCATCGGTCAACGTCTCATTCCAGTTCGGGACGACCGTCGCCTACGGTCAGACGACGCCGGCGCAGAAGACCGGACCCGACAACGCCGTCGACACGTTCAGCGCCCAGCTGAGCGGTCTGCCGGCCGGGACCACGATCCACTACCGCGCGGTGGTTGTCTCCGACTTCGGCACATTCGTCGGAGCCGACCGGACCCTCCGCACCGATGAGGCGGCAGGTAGCACCTCGGTCGGTCAGGCGACCGTGTCGGGCACGACCGCCAACGTGCCGGTGTCCTGCACGGGACAGACTGGTGCGACATGCAGGCTGGCCTTGCGGCTGGTCAGCGAGCGATTCGCACTCGTGGGGAGAATGACCGTCACTCTCGCCGCGGGCCAATCGCAAACCGTGCCGGTCGAGCTGGATAGGCTCGGGGCGGACATCCTCGCGAGGCATCAGCAGCTGAACGCGACGCTGGGGATCTTCCAGCTCCTGCCTGGGGGACACATCGCCACGGTGTCAACGCAGTCGGTGATGTTCGAGGGCGCGTAGCGCAAGATCGGCACCGATGACCGTCGGGCGACGCCCGCCCGCCATCCGACCAGCGCGCCACTCGGGCCCGGCAATCTGCCGGGCCCGAGCGCGTTTCTCCCCGTCGCGCCTCGCGGCTGCGCCGTCGCTGGAGCGGCTGCCGCGCCGTGCATTCTTCGGCAAAGGCTTATGTTCCGCGACGTGGAGAAGGCACGCTTATGCGCCGTGAGGCGTCCAGCCCCCGCGCCGGAGGTTCACCATCGTCCTCGCGCTTACGATGCTGACGGCGCTCGCGGGCTGTGGGCAGGGTGCGGCCACCGGCACCGGCACCACCAGCGCCGCTGTCTCGAACCCGACGAGCACGCAGACACGCGCGGCGCACCGGCGATCGCACCGGACAGCCGAGCGCGGCCGCCCGGGTAGGCTCGTGTACTCGACCGCGTCGGGTCGGGTCGTGCAATCCCAACCGGCCGCCGGCAGCTGCCACGCGCTCGGGCAAGGCCGTTACTCGCGCCCCGACCCGCGCTGCACCCCGGGCGCGCTCAACCCGGCGGTCACCCAGACCACGATTGGCCAGACCATCTGCGTGCCAGGCTGGAGCGAAACGGTGCGCCCGCCCGAGTCGGTCACCGAGACCGAGAAAGCTCAGAGCCTGGCGGCCTACGGGGACCGCGGGTCGATGCACGACTACGAGTACGACCACTTCATCCCGCTCGAACTCGGCGGCGCGGTCAACGATCCGCGCAACCTATGGCCCGAACCCGGCGCCAGCCCCAACCCGAAGGACTCGGTGGAGGACACGCTGCGCCACGAAGTGTGCAACGGGCAGCTGACGCTCGCCCACGCGCAGCACGCCATCGCCTCCGACTGGATCAAGCTGGCCAGCGCATCGTCGGCCCCAGGAAGCAGCACCTCCACTCACAGCCCAACGGCCCCGGCATCCGCCCGCGGCCAGTGCTCGCTCAACGCCTCCTACTCAAGCCGCTACCACGACTACGACGTGTACGTGCACTCAAGCCAGCCCGATGACACCGTCACCGTGACCGACAGCTCGGGGCGCCAGGCCAGCTGGCACACCGACTCCGCCGGCTACGCCGACGTTTACTTCAAGGCGCCGGCCAGCGCCTCCGGCGAGACCGTGAACGCCCATGTGGGCAGCGCCACCTGCCAAGGCACGCTCTAGATGCGTGATTCCGCGGCCGCGTCGGGGCGCGGGGAAAGCGGGGATCAAGCCGGTCCAAGACGCAGGGCAAGCTCGGCGTGTTCAGTCCGCTGTCCTCGGGCGGGCGGTCGCTTCGGGAACGGGTTGCTGTGGAACGGGGTGGGTGCGGCCTGCTTTCTGCGGGCGACCCGGTGGCCGAGGTGTGCCACGTTCCCTGTCCCTCCCGGGGTCGCGCCACCGGGAAACGTGACGAGGCGCTCCGCGCCGGCGCGCTGCGGTCATGTAAGCGTGTGGGGGATGCTTATGCGACCGAGGTTGGGGGGCGGTTGGGGGTTTGTCGCGTTTTCCATTCCGAAGGCTGGGGCCAGGTTTCGCCGGCAGCCTCCCGCGGGCGGCCACGGCCGCCGACGGTGGGGTGGTCAGCTAAGCGAAACATAGGTGCGCTTAACTGACCCAGCCACGGGAATGCCACGGATCGCACGGGGCGCGCCGGCGCCGGCGCCGATCATCCGGATTCATCCGGCACGCGGGGTCGTGAAATCAATCATCTAAAGCGACGCGAACCGGCGAGGACGGTGAAGGTCAGCGTCACCGGTCGTGACCGGTTGCCGGCCGCGTCCTCGGCGACAAGCCGGGCCCGGTAGCTGCCGGGCTTCAACTTCAGCCGCCCCGCGCGCCCGCTGAACCGGACCTTATTGCCACCCTTTCGCAGTTGCCGGCTCAGGGTCACGACGGTCACGGTCCTCTTGCAGCTCGGCCGCACCCCATGTCGCGTCGGCCGGCAGCGATGCCCGATCCGGATCGCGGGCACGTGGTGGGAGATCGCGATCGTCACGCGCGCGTTCTCCGACAGCGTGAACACAAAGCTGGTCCCCCGCGCCGCCTGATGGCGCGTCTGACCGGTCCGCAGAGCCACGATCGCCGTCCGGCCCGAGCCGACCTCGAACCGCCGGTGGGTCAGGTGGGCGCCCGCGATCCGGGGCGGCGTCGTGTCGTGAGGTGCGCCGGCCGGACAGGCCTGGGAAACCGCGCGGAGGAACACGTGGCCGTAATCCGGACCGTAGCTCGGAATCGTCAGGTCGGTTGAGTTCGAGTCGAACGCGGCGCACGCGCCGTTGCCGCTGAGGCTGCCGACGAAGGCGCCGAGATGCGCTGGCCCTCCGGCCCGGCCAACCGATACAAGTGCCGTTGTGCCTCGGCTCAGCTCGCGGAGGAACACCTGGAAGCCGATCTGCAGCGCGGATTCGGCCGGCGGCTCGGTGGCGAACAGGACTTGGGTTCCGTCATCGCTCAGAGACGGCTCCGTGGCGCTGCCCACCGGTGTGCCATTGGGGGCACGGGAGGCCAGCGTCGTGGTGCCCGTGGCAAGATCGTGCACGAACACCTGGGTGGATCCCGGCACCATGCCGAAGCCAAATCCGTCGGCCAGCTGTATGAAGGCCACACGGGTGCCGGAACGGCTGATTGACGCCTCATCGGCGTTGTCATGGACGGGGTTGTCATCCTGCGGCACGGAGGCCCAGAAGATTTTGTTCGTGCGCAGGTCGCGAACGTAGATCTGGCTACCGCCCATCGGGTTACCGCCGCCGAGATTCGAGGCAATGCTGACGAACGCCACGCGCGAGCCATCTCCATCGATGTCGGGATTGCGAGCGTCGGCGTTCGCGGGCGTCCCGTCGTTGCTGCGATCGGCTAGGACCGTGGCATCCGCGTGAACGAGGTCGACCACGTAGACATGCGTGTTGAAATCGCCCGGAGGTGCCTGAGGAGCGTCGGGACTGTTTGAGCTGTACACGAGATGGGTTCCGTCGGCCGAGATCTCCGCGGTCTTGACGCCGCCCGACAGCGGGGCCCCTGCTGATGTGCGGTCGACCAGCGTGGTCTGGCCCGAGCCGAGGTCGCGGACGTAGACATGCTCGACGTGGGTCGGGTTCGGGCCGCTGCCCAAGTTGGAGGCCGTGCTGAGAAACGCCACCTTGTTTGCCGAGGAGTCGACCGATGGATCGCGGCTGCTTGAATCCCCGACAGCACCGGTCGGTGAGGCGCTCACGAGCGTCGTCTGTCCGGACACGACGTTGCGGGCCAGCACTTGGCTGTTGAAACCATCGAGGCTCTGGCTCGTCAGAGCGCCTCCGAACACGGGTGACGGAGACGAGAAAACGACGACCCGACCGTCGGCGCTGACCGCGTGCAGGGTATCGATGAACGAACCCGCGACCGCGCTTGTGCGCGGATGAGAGCCGACCGGCTGAGAGACGTTGACCAGCTGGCCGCCGCTGCTCACGAAGACCTGTTCATTCACCCCATCGGCGCCGGGAAGGGTGGACGCCGCGCTGTCGAAGGCCACCACGGCGCCGGCGGCGGCGCCGGTGCCGTCGCGAACATCCCCATTGGCCTTGCTCGTGGTCTCGAGGTGCACGAAGTTGCCGTCGCCCGGGTGCGCAACTTCGGCTGCGTACAGATCGCTGCCTTCGTTGGTGTCAGCAGGATCGAGGGCTGCGTCCGAGCGGAAGTACAAGCGGGCAGAGGGCTTCGTCGCATTCGCGATGGGCTCGAACACCGGATCGCCACCGCCGCTTCCAGTGCCACCCGGCCTGGGGACGTCGATGCGCTGCGCAGCCGTGACGGCGGGCACCACCGACGCCATGAAGATCTGACCGGAGCAGCAGCCCTCGGCCGTGGACCAGGCTGCCAGCTTGCCGTCGCCGGACAGCGCCGCTTCCTCGGCGCTATCCGCACCGGCCGTCTGGCCCGTGGTGAAGCTGACCAGGTGCGTCGCCTCGCCGGCGGTTCCGATTCCAGTTCGGACGTAGAGATCATCGTCGCCCGTGGTGTCGTCCGGGCTGAGGCGCGAGTCGGTGATGAAGGCCACCGCGTCTCCGTGGAAGTCGATGGCCGGCAGAGCGTCCTGGCTCACACCACTCGCGTCGGTCCCAGCCGAGCTGACGCTCGCCATGTGCGTGGTGCCGGAGTCCAGCGAGCGGACGTACGCGTCGGTCGAGCCATCGATCGCATCGGCGTTGTCCGCGTGCAGCTTTCCGAATGCTGTGAAGGCGACATGCCGGCCGTCTCCCGAGATGACCGCCGTTAGCAGCGATCTCGCGGGCGCGCCAGCGGCGCCGGTGGCGCGGCTGGCCAACTGGACCGCGCCGGTCTTCATGTCCTTGACGTAGTAGCCGTCGGACGGTGCGCCGGTGATCAGGTTGGTGGCATTGGAGAAGAACTCGACGAACCGCCCGTCGGCGCTGATGGAGGCTTGGTTGCTCACCGAGGTGACGGACGGCTGTCCGCCGTGTGCCGAGACGTTGACCTGGGCCAGCGACCCATTCCGGCGGTCCAGCCGGTACACATTCGCTGCGCTGTCCTCATCGCCCTTCAACAGCGAGTCCGACGACGAGCTGAACACGACGTACCGTCCGTCCGCCGACAACGATTGGCTCTCCATGTTCGATGTGGCGATGCCGTCGAACGGCAGCGGCCCGAACCCGCTGGGCCGATCGACCAACGCGGTTGAGGACAACGGGACGGCGGTGGCGGCCCCGGCCAGGGTGAGCAGCAATGCCGCCACAATCGTTAGCGCCGTCACGACGAGAATCGCCCGCAACCGGTGGGGACCGGTGGGCGGCTGGGTCTCCGGCGCAGCACCGGAAGCAGCGTCCTTGGCCATGTCATGTCCTTCCCTTCTCGGGACTCGTGAGCTGGGATACGGCGCCGGCACTCGTGGCGTGCCATGCGCGCTGCCGGCGCGGACTCGGGGAGCCCTCGGTTCAGGCTGCAGGTGCTAAGACGTGCGCCGCGCGACGTTCCTTCCACACGATGGAAGTCTCTGGTGCGGGGTCGGGATCTCGGGTGCCGGGCTAGGCAATCGCCGCGGCGATCTCCTCGCCCATCGCCGCGTCGGCAACGCCAATCACTGCGGCCTCGAGGACACCGGGGTGCTCGTAGAGCACCTCCTCGATCTCGCGCGGGTACACGTTGAACCCGCCTCGGATGATCATCTCCTTCTTGCGGCTTCTACGAGCTCGGGGGCAGAGCGGGAGGAGCTTGAGGCTGTCTCGGGAGAAGACGGTGTCCGTCGACGACCGCCGCGGCCAGGTCGACGAGCCTTCGGTTGCTGGTGCGCGAGTGCTCGCGCAGCATCTCGTAGGCGTAATGCTCGTCAATCGCATGGCGTTCCATCAGGATGCCCTTGGCGCGCTCGATCAACGCGCGGCGTCCGAATGCCCCTTGCAGATCATGGTATTCCGCGAAGCGTCGTAACACGATGTCGATCGCGCTCTGCCAGTCCTCGACGTCTGCGTCATTGATCTGCGCGAACACGCCGCGCTTGGATGCCTCCTGGACGAACTCGCGATCCCGGGCGTGGATCAGCACGATCACTGGACAAGCGGCCTCCCGGACGATCTTGTCGATCAGCTCCAGCGCGTGGTCCGAGCTCTCGCCAAGCCCGACGAGTGCGACGTCGGGCCGCTCTCGGGCAGTGACGGCACCCACATCTTCGACCTCGATCTCGCGCGCGATCACCTGGTGTCCCAGCGCGACCACGCTCGAGGCCACAAGAGCAAGACGATCCGTTCGCTCGTTGGCGATCAGAATGCGCAGATGCTCGGTGTCGCGATAGCTCATGAGCAGCTGAGGCCCGACTCGAGTCTAGCTCCGGCAGTGCGGCGTCAAGCCTCTCGCACAGACGTCGGGGCCCTTCGGGTGTATGGTGGGTGTTCGCTCCGCTTCAAAACCTCGGCGGGCGACATTTCTCCGGCTCCAATCCACGGCCGGCGCCGACGTGTGACCTGAACGGTCCGCGCCATACCCACCCTCAGAAGGCCCGCCATTCCCGTCTTATCCGAACGCGCGAGATGAGCCTCTCGATTGGCAAGGCTCGGGGCATCGCGTCAAACGTAAGGAGCAGCGATGACCATACACAGCCCCACCCGCTCCGGCCGCATCGCCCGACAGCAATCGAGCGGCCATGAGGAACGTCACAACCGCGCCGTAGCGCAGACACTTAGCTGGGCAGACGAGGCGGCCGCCCGCGAGGCATATGACGACGCGCTGGAGTGGCTCCGCACCGTCGAGGTGGTGGACGGAGCGCTGAGCCAAGGCTGGCAGCGGACACAGACTTCCTGGCGCCTCCTGCTTGTTCAACAGATGCGCCATGAGGTCGGCACCATCTCGGCCAAGGATCAGACGAGAGTCAGATGATCGACGACGAGACGATTCGCAAGCTCCTCCTGCGCCTGTCGAGGCAAAACCAAAGTGGCGGGAGGGTGATCGAGCGTGCCGCGATCCTTGCCGAGGGCGCCGACTCTCAATCGATCGTGGCCTGGGTCCTCGCCCACGACGGCCAACCCGAGGTACTGGCTCCCGCCGGCGGGCGGGGAGGCCTGCACGGCAGTCGCCTGAACGGTGATATGAACTCTTCCGCGCCGCGGCGGTACGTGCTGCCACCGGGCGTCCTGTCGTAAGCGGGAGCATCTACGCGCTCGAGCGTGGCTCGCGTCGGACAACGGCTTTGCGGTTTTCGCTCAGATGCGATTAGGGTGGTTCTTGCCCGGGAGGCCGTGTCCGCACGCCGGGCAGACGCGGTTCATCACGGAATCCTCTGACCGCGGCTCGCTGAGCTCGAAGTAGACGCGGTGGCGGCCGCCGCCGAAGCTCCGCAGGACGTGCCTGCTGTCCCACTCTCGATCCCCGCAAACTGCGGCATTGCGGCTTGCGATGAGTCTCGATCTTTGCTAGTCAGGTTATCCGCTACCGGGACTGTCTCTGCGCGTTTAGAACAGCGGACGGGACCAGAAAGGAGGCGCGGCCATGATAGGCATCGCGCCACTCTCCTTCGACCGCGCTACCGAGGAAGTCGAAGGCATGATCCGCGAGGGGAAGTCATTCGCCTGGGTGGAGGACGTGATCGACGCCACTCAGTTCTCGCAGCTCCACAAGGCAGCGCTCTGGCTCCTCGCCTGGTCGCTACGCGACCCAGCGATCCAGCACCACGATGCCCGACTGATGGCGGAGGCGTTCGCCGCCGCCGGGCCGTAACCAGCCCGCGTGCGCATAGGACCCAGACGGGAGCTGGCTGTCCGATGCTTCACGCGTGCCACTCGCCCGGCGGGTGCAGGTTAAGTTCTCTGTGGAAAACGATCGCCGCTACCCCCGGGCATCAGCGGGCCGTCGCGTCGAGAACGGACCGCCTCCGGATGGGGACCGTGCCCGTCGACGCGCTGCTCAACCAGGATGTCGCCCCGCGCTGGCTCGAGGATGAAGACCTCGACCGCCAAGTCGGGATCGATGTGGTTGTTGCTCATGAACGCCACCACTCGGCGTCCGGACAGCTCTTGCACCGCGCTGATCGCCTCGCTCTGAATGGTCTCCTGAAACGCGCGACGGCTGTGCAGCACGACCTCGGCCTTGCCGTCCAGGACTAGCGTTTGCTCGCCTTTGGTCAGCGTCGCCCCCATCACGCACACGATGATGTTCTCACCGATCGTGGTACGCGCTCTTGTGGGCCCGCGGCCGGTGTAGCGATGCAAGAGCCCGACCATCGAATTCGAGATCGCGGCTGTCATCGCACCGTTTGCTGCTGCTTCTCGGTTTGTGGCGGGCATAGCAGCCCTCTCCGCCCTCTCTAGCGACAGGACGCCGCGCGCAGGGAGAGACGGCAGAGAACCGAACGTACGACGGCTTGGCCGAGCATAGCGCGAACCGGTGGTAATTCCGAGTGCGGAGGTCGGATTGTGCCAGCGTTACCAAGCTTTGATCATCCGACTCGGGGGCGAGGAAATACCCGATGACGATCCCAAGTGTCCCGGCGCGGAGATCCCAATCGCTGCTCCGTCGTTGAGAATGCGGGGCGATGATTGCTGGGTTGGCGTTGGCGTTGGGCTCGGCGCTGGGCACGAACGTCGCCTTCCTGTTCAAGCAGCGTGGTGCGGTGCTGGCCCCCGCAGTGCAGGGACGTCATCCGCTGCGCAGCGCCGTGGGTCTGTTTCGGTCCCGCTGGTTCGCGCTTGGATGGGCGGTCGCGGTCGCAGCATGGGGGCTCCACGTCGGCGCGCTCGCGCTCGCGCCGCTGTCGGTCGTGCAGGCCGTGCTCTCGGGAGGACTGGTGTTTCTCGCTGTGCTCGCCGAGCGCTACTTCGGCTTTCACCTCGGCCGCCGGCAGTGGTCCGGCGTGATCATCACCGCGTTCGGACTCGCGGTGATTGCGGTTACCGGCGGGTCGCACACCAGCGCGCTGCGGCACTACTCGCTGGCGGCGTTGATTGCCGTGGAGTGCGGCGTGTTTGCCCTTGGCGCCGCGCTGATCCTGATCTCGATGCGTCGTGGCCTCGGCCCAGCCACGCAGGGTCTGCTGCTTGGCGTTGCCGCCGGTGTGCTGTTCGGGGTGTCCGACATTGCCCTGAAGTACCTCACCGAAGCCGTACACGCAGGACTGAACGGGATCGTCAGCGAGTGGACCCTGACGGCGCTTGCGGCTTCGGTGCTGGCGTTCTACGCCTCGGCTCGCGCGCTGCAGCTCGGTCCGGGCGTCGCCGTGATCGCGTTCACCTCCGTGGCCGCCAACCTCGCAGCGATCCTGGGCGGCATTCTCGTGTTCCGCGACCCGATCGGGATCGGCGCGCTCGCCGTCACCGGACGGGTCATCGCCTTCGGCCTGGTCATCGCCGGAGCAGCGTTGATGCCCGGGCCAGTGCGAGCCGGCGAGGCTCCGCGACGCTAGCTCGACTCGAAGCCATGGCCACCAGGCATTTGGACGATCTCCGAGCTCAGGCTCAGCACGCCCGCGAGCGCCCCCGGATCAGGAATCTACAGACTCGACGTACGAGCAGCCCAGTCGCAATCTGATCCGCGCTCGCTCTGGGCGCGCACTGCGCTTGCAGACCGGGTGGATACGACGGCGCAGCTCCGTGGCGCGTCACTGGGGGACCCTCACTGTTGGACCGTGGCGCTGATCCGCGATGATGCGCGCGATGTGGAGAAGCGTGAGGAATTGGGCCCGCTGGCCCGGTGATCCGGGCCTACGGGTTGTGCTCTTCTCCTCCTTGCGCGGGTATCGGCGGTCGTGGGTGGCGGGCGACGTGCTTGCTGCTTTCACGCTGCTGGTGATCGCTGTGCCAGAGCAGCTGGCGACGGCCCGGTTGGCGGGCATGCCCCTGATCACTGGTTTTTACGCGTTCGTCGCGGGCACGGTGCTGTTCGCGTTGCTCGGCTCCAATCCGCAGATGTCGGTGGGCGCTGATTCGACGATCGCCCCGTTGTTTGCGGTGGGGATTGCCAACTTGGCACCGATCGGTTCTCCCAGGTACGTGGACCTCGTGGGGATCCTGGCCGTGGCAGTCGGAGTACTGGTGGCGCTGGTATGGCTCCTGCGTCTCGGGTGGATCGCCGAGTTCCTCTCGGCGCCGATCATCACCGGATTTCTGGCCGGCATCGCGGTGGTCATCGTGGTGCATCAGATACCCGATCTGTTCGGGCTCGCGGCGGCCAGCGGCAGTACCGTGGACCGGATCGCAGACGTCGGTCGCCACCTCGGCCAGACCAACGGCTGGGCGCTGGCGATCGGGGCGGCCGTGTTCGCGATCATCGTCATCGCCGAACGCGTCGACCGCAGGCTCCCCGGCGCGCTGGTGGGGCTCGTCGCCTCCACGATCCTCGTCGCCACGCTCGGCCTTCACGGCCATGGCGTGGCGGTGCTTGGCACCGTGGCTCACGGTGCGCCGCGGTTCGGGCTGGAGGGTCTGTCCTGGTCAACGCTCGGCAGCGTGGCACCGATAGCTGGCGTCGTGGCCCTGGTCGTCGTGACCCAGTCAGCGGCGACCACTCGTGCGTTCGCCTACCAGGAAGGCTACGAGGTGGACGTGGGCCGCGATTTCCTCGGGGTGGGCGCCGGCAGCGTGGTGGCCGGCTTCACCGGGGCCTTTCCGGTGAACGCAAGCCCGCCGAGAACCGCGGCCGTGGCGGCGGCGTCCGGGCGCACGCAGGCAGCCGGTCTCGGTGCCGCAGCCGTGATGGTGCTGCTCGTACCCGCGTCAGCCGTGCTCAAGGATGTGCCGGTGGCGGCCCTGGCGGGGGTGCTCCTGTACGTCGCAACGCGGATCTTTCATGGCCGCGATCTGCTCGCGATCGCACGCTTTGATCCGTTCGAGTTCGCCTTAGCATTGATCACCCTGCTCACGGTGGCAATT
This sequence comes from uncultured Solirubrobacterales bacterium, assembly GCA_963749545.1. Lineage (GTDB taxonomy): Bacteria > Actinomycetota > Thermoleophilia > Solirubrobacterales > Solirubrobacteraceae > Palsa-465. Next base: position 53,452 of record CAVVNG010000018.1, on the reverse strand, counting down.
GTCGGGGTGGAACAAGGCATCGCGGTGGCGGTCGGCCTCGCGATCCTGGACCGCACCCGCCTCAGTGCGCGGCCTCAATTGCACGTCCTCGGCCGCATCCCAGGAACCACCAGCTGGACCCCGCTCAGCGGCCCCGGACAGCCAGCCCAGGTACCAGGAGTGCTCGTCGTGCTGTTCGCCACCCCGCTCTGGTACGCCAACGCGATCCACTTCCGCGCCCAATTGCAAGTCGCGCTGACACGCACCGTCGGACCTCCGAAATTGGTCGTGCTCGACGCGATCGGGATGAGCGACCTCGACTACACCGGCTCACGCTCCCTTGGTGATGCGCTCGACGCGCTCGACCGCGAGCACATCTCGTTCGCGATGGCGAGAGCGGGAGAGCACGTTCGCACCAGCCTGGCTCGAAGCGGCCTGCTCGAGCGCATCGGAGAGGACCGGCTCTTCCCATCGGTGGACGAGGCGGTCACCGCGCTCGGCCAACAGACCCCCAGTTCGCTATCGAAACCATCAGACACCAGCGGACCCCCAGACGAAACTGATCGATCAGAGCACTCCCGGCAATGACCGCGAAGTCCAGCTCGAACCGCGCCGTCCATCGGCCTGCGCCCGGCCTCCGATCACTGAAGTCCTCCGGTTAGCGGAGGATGTTCACGGCCCGCGCAGCCACCAACAGCACCGTCGTCGCGGAGATCGCCGACTCCGCGAGCATCATCATCTTCACTCGCCGGATGAGTGGCATCGCATCCGTCGGGCTGAAGGCGATTGCGTTGGTGAACGAGACGTACACGTAGTCGGCCAATCGGGGGTGCCAGTCCGGCTCGGCGAGTGTCGGGTTTTCATCCTGCGGGAACTGAAAGCCACGCGGCGGCGGATCGGGCTCGCGGCGGCGGATCGGGCCGCCGCGGTCGAACTCCCAGAACAGCAGCCCGAACGTGATCACGTTCGTGCCCCAGATCGTGGCGCCCTTCAGCAGCAGCTCCCCGCCGCTCTTCTCCTGCGCACTCAGCAGTGATGCGATCAGAGCAACGAGTGCAAGCACATTTGCCGTGGTGATCACAGCGACGAGTGCGAGCGCGACCGTGCGCCGGTGGCCGAGCTGCTCGAGGCGATGCCGGGGTGCCGACCACGCGAGAGCTAGCAGCAGTGCCGCCTCGGGAACGACAGGGATTAGCCAGACCCACCCAGGGAGCCCGATCAGCTCCCAGCCGGCCCCAAGGCTCACCAGCGCGAGCGTGACCTGCAGCCCGATCACAAGCCCGACGGCAAGTGTCGCCTCGTACCGGGACTCGACCTCCTCCTCACGCCATTCCACGTTGCTCACCCTACGACTGTCGAGCAACACTGGCTGGCTGCCGACCTCCCTCGGCGTGGAGGGACGCCAGCAAGCAGAGGCTCTTGCTCATCTGTCCGCCGGTTGCTGCTCTGCCCAGCTCGTCAGCGCCCGCTCGATGTCCTGGTCTCGCTCTCGGAGCGCTCGCTCGGCTTCAGCGACTGCTGCGTCTAAGCGTTGCCGCTCGACTGCTGCGGTTTGATTTGCCTGCGGGATAGCCGACTCGATCATGTCGAGGTAGTCCGGCAGCAAGCTTGGGCTGTCGACGAAACGGAACTTGATCTCCGCGGGATTGATCGTCAGCGACTTTTCGAAGAACTCGGCCCCCGTGAGGTCAGGCTGCCGTTGCACCTGCTCGGACAGATGGACGTGGAAGGCTCGCTGCCAGATGCCATCCACCTCACCCTCGATCGGGATTACGTATCGCGTCTGGTCCGCAAGGCGTCGTGGGGGGCCGGTCCGGCGTACATCTGTCATTTCTATCTCCTCGGCCTGGTTGGGGTAGCGGCTGAAACTCCCGCCCTCATTGAGCCAGCGTTGCTCGGCAATCTGATCCTCTGTGTCTCTGCTGGCTGTGCTATCCGTGGTCTGCTCCGGACCCTGGGGTCATACCTACCACTCGAACTCATCGTCTCACCCTACGATCGACGGTCGCGCCCCTTGCCAACTACATCGAGGCGCTGCACCTCGGCGACACGATGTCACGCTGGCAGTCGTGCCCGAGATCGTTGTCAGACGCCGCTGGCAACGGGCCACTGCAGGTCCTTGGCTAAGCGTCCCTCGCTATTCGGCTTGACGAAGAGTAGGATGGCCGAACTCTATTGGGAGCGCGGCGGTCGGAACGGCTGAGCGCGCGATCAGGAAGGGGATCGGATGATCCCCACGGAAGGTACGGCTGGTCAGGCACCGCCGTTTGGCAGCGCAAGGGCTGAGGCTGCCGATGGGCTTGCGATGATGGTGAGCGCTTCGGATCAGCTCGTGCCGCGGTTGCGCGGCGTCTCGCACGCAGTCGCATCCGTTGCGGCCGTGGCGGCGGCCGTCGTGGTCGTGGTGCTCGCGCCGAGTGCTGGCACGATTGTCCCGCTTGGCGTCTACGGCGCGGGCCTCATCGCGCTCTTCGGCGCCAGTGCGCTGTATCACCGCTGGCCGGGGCCTGCGCGTTTCAAGCCGTTGTTGCAGCGGATCGACCACAGCACGATCTACGTGTTCATCGCAGCGAGCTACACCCCGATCGCCGTCGTCCTGCTGCACGGCGCGCTCGCCTGGATGATCCTGGTGGTCGCCTGGGCGGGCGCCGCGGCCGGGGTGGCGTTCACGCTCGGGTGGATCGAAGCACCGCGCGCCGTCGTTGCCAGCAGCTACCTCGCGCTCGGGTGGATCGCGGTGATCGCACTCCCGCAGCTCATCCAACTGCTCAGTCCTGTCCCGCTCATCTTGCTCGGTGCCGGCGGCCTGCTCTATTCCGTCGGGGCGATCGTGTATGCGACGCAGCGTCCGGATCCCTGGCCGCGGACGTTCGGCTTCCATGAGATCTTCCACGCGCTCGTGATCATGGCCGCGGCCGCACAGTACGTCGCGATCGTCGGCTGGGTGCTGCCGGCGTCATGACGATGGACCCGGCAGTCGCCAGCGCGGCAATCGCGCCAGCCGTCGATCCTTCGCCACTCAGCGAGATGGTGGCTCGCCGAACGGGTCTATCGATGGTGGATTGGTTGTTCGCTTGGGGATTGCCGGCTAGGCGTGGGACCAGGAAGGAGCGGTCAAGCGGATGAACGCCATCAGCCGGGCATCGCGAGTCAAGTCCGAGTCCGCCAGGATTGACGCAGCCCGGCCGTCGGACAGCTCGCCTGCGAGTTTACGTCTGCCAGCACCGCGCCGAGCATCGGCTCGCGCGCACCCCGAACAGGTGCCCGGGCCATCCTTCGGTCGACCAGCAGGCGGTGCAATCACGCTGTTTGAAGTCCCGTTTATTAGCGCGATGAGCGATCTCGACCTCGCGCTGCTGGAGCGCACGCTGGACCTCTCGATGCGCCTGCACGCCAAAATGCATCCTCGTCCTGACAGCCCCGGCTTCGCGCGCCTTGACCACTACTCCGGACTGTTCCTCGAGTGCGGTGCGGCCGAGGGACAGTGGATGCTCCAAGCCCGAACCTGGGGTCACCCAGCGCAGGAGAGCGTTCACGAATGGCAGGTGGTCGCCGCCGGCGCCGCGCAGCAGCTCGACCCTACCGTCATCCTTCCCCAGCGCCTGGGCGCCAGTTCGCGCGAGATCCCGGATCGTCCACCCGGGCGAGCCGCCAACAAGCGCCTCGCCCGCTTCCGCCGCCGCATGGTGGGGCTTCCGCAGCGGGCAAGGTCACTGCGATGATCGCGATTCCGGCCTTTTATGCGTTGAATTGGGGCATCGGGACGCGTCTGCCTCGACGCGGGCCCGTTCTAATGCGATGCGTTTGCGGCGTTTCAAGGCGTCGTCGGGCATGAATTGCCGGGTCGAACGCTCGCGATCCGCGATCGCGAGCCCGCTCGCCTCGCCTACGTGCTGGCCGGTTGTCTTGCGTTCGCGTCATGGCCTGTAGGCCTTCCCGTCCCTCTATTGGCGCCGCGCGGAGGAAGAGGGGCGGCTCCGAGCGTTGATCGAATAGGGACGCGACCACCGAGCCGGTGGGGTGACGCCATAGAAGTACGTCACCGGCCCCGCAGTCAAAACCAGTAACCCCCGCCTCTCGCCTCGTGGCGCTAGACGCGCCGTTGGTGGCATTCGGGCTTGGGCTGAGAATTCTGGCCGCAGGGCCAGTCGCCTACCGACAGTACTCCTATTTCGGGCGCTGTGTGACCCAATTCCAAAATTTGTCGCAGTGAACCAGGGAGCTCGACCGCGGCGATGCCCCGATCAGCCAGAATAGTCGGTTACGCGCCTCGAGAAGGAGTATTGTCACACGTAGGGCCGTTATCGGCCGCTGCTGCTCGATTCTCTCGCGCAGGCCGCGGGCGGGCAATACCCGTCTCTCGCTGACCTCACGCGCCGTTTCGTCCAAGAGCGACAGAAACGCCGTTCACAAGCAAGACCCGCCCTGATTTGCGGAGGTCTTGTTGGGAGGTCAATCATGACAAGTCTGCAAGAGCCGCTACAGAGCGGCGACAGGCAAGCCTCAAGGGGCTGGCATTGGTTTGGCCGTGTCGATCCAGCTGTGCGCTATACCGAGGCCTGGGAGCACGAGACCTTTGCCGAGGAACAGGCGCGATGGGAACGAAGCGATCCTCAGTACGCCCGGATCTGCCAACGGGTCCGACAAGCACGAGGCAGGGGTGGGGAAGTTTCACGATGCGCGGTTGAAGCCAAGGCCGAATGGGACGCTCGTGTTGCTACGCAGCGCCAAGCGGACGATGACCGCGAGCGAGCGCACCATTCTTTGAAGACCGACAGGACGGTCAGACACCGACCGGCGACCTCGCGGACCCCGTCCCAGCGACGGAAGGCCCGTGCCTTGGAGAGCTCGCGGACGCCGCGGCCCGCGATCCGCGCTCGTGAATGTCGCCACTTCATGCGCACGACCTTCGCCATCGAGTCCAATGACTCGCCGGCTCCCGGGATCATGCCCGAGCCGGTTCGCGTTCACGATCAACCCGCCGCCAAGACCGTCTGGCGGGCGGCAGGCCGCGCGACTCCCTCTTGGTGGCGCTCCTCGCGAAACCCTGGTCAGCAACGACCAACCAAGCTGGAGGTGAAGTAATGGCCATTGCCGAGACAACGATCCTGACCGAGAACGAGCAGCTAGCAGGCATCAACGCCGACTACGAGCAGCGCTACGGGTTTCACGACGCCGAGCACTATCTGTACAAGGCGCCCAAGGGGCTGAACCGGGAGATCGTCGAGAAGATCTCGGAGTTCAAGTCCGAGCCGACGTGGATGCGCGACTTCCGACTCAAGGCGCTCGACCACTTCTTGGCTCGCAAGCAGCCCACATGGGGCTCGCCGATGCTGGCCGAGCTCGACTACGACGACATTCGGTACTTCGTGCGCGCGTCCGAGACGCCCAGCCGGTCTTGGGACGACGTGCCCGAGGACGTCAAGCGGACTTTTGATCGCTTGGGCATCCCGGAGGCGGAGCGCAAGTTTCTGTCCGGCGTGGGCGCGCAGTACGAGTCAGAGGTCGTCTACCACCAGATCAATGAGGATCTCGAGAAACAGGGCGTGATCTTCACGGACATGGACACGGCACTGCGCGAGCACGAGGACGTCGTGCGCCGGTACTTCGCGACGGTCATCCCGCCCAACGACAACAAGCTCGCGGCGCTCAACTCAGCGGTGTGGTCCGGTGGATCGTTCGTGTACGTGCCCGCAGGCGTCCACGTCGAGATGCCGCTGCAGGCGTACTTCCGGATCAACACCGAGAACATGGGGCAGTTCGAGCGGACGCTGATCATCGCTGAGCCGGGATCGTATGTTCACTACGTCGAGGGTTGCACCGCGCCCACCTACAGCTCTGACTCGCTTCACTCGGCGGTGGTCGAGCTGATCGCCCAGCCCGGCGCGCGGATCCGTTACACCACTGTCCAGAACTGGTCGACCAACGTTTACAACCTGGTCACCAAGCGCGCGGTCGCCCACGAGGACGCGACGGTCGAGTGGGTGGATTGCAACCTCGGGTCAAAGCTGACGATGAAATACCCGAGCATCTACCTGCTCGGAGAACGAGCCCATGGCGAGGTCCTGTCAATCGCCTTCGCAGGCGCCGGCCAGCATCAAGACGCGGGTGCCAAGATCATCCACGCCGCGCCGAACACGACCTCGAACATCTTCGCCAAGTCGATCTCCAAGGACGGCGGTCGCGGCTCCTACCGCGGCCTGCTCGAGATCGCCAAGGGCGCCCACGGCTCCCGCTCCAAGGTGGTCTGCGACGCACTCCTGCTCGACGAGGAGTCGCGCTCCGACACGTACCCAACGATCCGGATCAGCGACGACGACATCAACGTCGCCCACGAGGCCACCGTCTCGAAGGTCGGCGACGAGCAGCTGTTCTACCTGATGTCGCACGGCATCCGCGAGGACGAGGCCTCAAAGCTGATCGTCAACGGCTTCATCGAGCCGATCATCAAACAGCTCCCGATGGAATACGCAGTCGAGATGAACCGCCTGATCGAGCTGCAAATGGAGAGCTCGATTGGCTAGCAGCCCCGCCGGATGCGGCGCTGTGATCTCGGCGGCCGTCACGCATCAGCCCCCTCCGTGTATCGCAGAAGCGCTTCCTCCACGAGCTTGACCATCTGCCAGTAGGCGATGAGATCCCGCTCTGCCTCGGTCGTATGGGCGAAAAAGCGGCGGGCAATCATCAGCTCCCCCGGATCGGGTCCTGCCGCCTGCTCGGCAATCCAGGCGCGCTCGATCCGCTGCTGGGCAATCAGGCCTATCGCGGACTCGATCTCCGAGCCGGTGCAATCACCGAGCCGCTTGAACACGCCGCGACCGATCTCGAGCTGCTCCTCCGGATTGACCTCGCCCATCGCCACATGATCCTCTCCCAGCCAGATTGATTCGGCAAAGCAGCCGCGTGATCACCGCCCCAGCCCATCGCACGTAAACGTGCACGATCAGCGCAACTCTTCCCAGCGGGCCTCGTCTTAGCTCTAGCCTGTTCGACGCCACGACTCTGGAGGCATCGCGATGAGCCGAGCATCTCGAAGTGACCGGCGTGCGATGCGGCTGCGCCAGATCCGCTCAGCGGCGACTGTGTTCTGCTGTCTCGCTGCGGCCGCTGCGGCGGCTGCGGTCTCGCCGGCTCAGGCTGCGAGACCGAGCGGATTCAGGTGGTCTGCGCCTAGGCGTATCGACCAGGCAACCGCGTACGTGAAACCCGCGCTGCTCGGTGGCATCGCGTGCCCATCAGGTGGGCCGTGCGTCGGCGTTGGCTCGTACGGCTCGGTCGAGACCTCCACCAACCCCACTTCGCCCGGCTCGTGGCACGGTTTCTCCCTCAATCGCAGGCTCTACCTCGAGAGCGTGTCTTGTCCGTCGGCCACATTGTGCGTTGCCGTGTCCAACCTCGGTGACATCTACAGCACGGCGAACCCGGCGGGCGGCGCGGGCGCCTGGCACAAGCAGAGCAGCGTGCTCGATAACCCGGAAACCGACCTGGGCGGGATCGCGTGCCCGGCGAGCACGCTGTGCGTGGCGGTCAACGGGAGCGAGGAAATCGCCACGTCGACCAACCCCGGCAGCGCCACGCCGACTTGGCATCACGTAACGATCACGGGCGGGCATCAGTTCCCGGGTGTGTCCTGTCCGTCCCTTTCCAAGTGCGTGGTCCTCGATTTCAACGGGGCGGTGCTCGCGTCGACGAACCCCACGGGCGGGGCGTCGACATGGGTTCAGACGAGCACGCCATTCAACAACGACGGCCCGCTCAACCAGATCGCGTGTGGCTCAGCGACGTCCTGTGCTGTGGCCGATCAGATCGGTCAGGTGGTCACTTCGTCTAACCCGTTCGCCGCGACACCAACATGGACCACGGTCCAGATCGACGGTCTCGACTCGTTGAACGCGATCGGCTGCACGCCCGGCGGTCTGTGCGTGGCGGGTGACAGCAACGGAAAGCTGCTGGCGTCCACCAACCCCGGCGGCGGGAAGTCCGCGTGGACGAAGACGAAGGGCGTGGACCCGAGCGGCTTCCGGTCCGTCACCTGCCCGTCTGCGTCGCTGTGCCTCGCCGGGGGCGGCTCGGGCAGCGTCGCCACCTCGGTTGCGCCGGCCTCGAGCCATCCCGGGTGGACTCTGACCCCACAGCTCGGCAGCGGCGCCGTGCGCCGGGCAAAGCTCACCGGCGTTTCGTGCGCGTCCAGCCATATGTGCGTGATGGTGGACGACACGGGCCACGCCCTGGGCAGCGCGCACCCGGCGGGGCTGAACAGCGCCTGGCGTCTGCGGTCGATCAACCCCGGCCTCGGCATCAACGACATCTCGTGCGTGAGCGGCCTCTGCGTGGCAGTGGGATCCGCCGGCGGGTACGTGGCGGCGTCGACGAACCCCCTCAGCCCAGCGCCAAAGTGGAATCTGACGGACCTCGACAGACATTCGTTCGACAACAACGGCGTCCCCGAGCTCGACGGACTCACAGCCGTGTCCTGCGCATCGCGCACGTTCTGCGTCGCCGCGCGCAACTCGTTCAGCACGAAGGACCTCGAGGTCTCGCTGAACCCGGCCGCCGCCAGCCCAACATGGAGCACGCGGGAGGTCGGAGAGTTCGACGTCGACTTCTTCCGGGCGGTGTCCTGTCCTTCCCGTTCGCTGTGCGTAGCGGCCGACCCGCAGTTCGGCAAGATCGCGTTCTCGACCGACGCGGGCAAGCACTGGAAGTTCACGACGATCGAACCGAAGGACGAGCTGAACGGCAGCCTCACCCCGAGCGTCAACGGCGTCTCGTGCCCGACGAAGTCGTTCTGCGTCGCCGTCGACGATCACCGCCAGGTGATCAGCAGCCACAACCCGACAGGCGGTCACGGGACATGGCACGTCGTCCGCCTCGGCCCGGGACGCTCGATGTTCTCGATCAGGTGTGCTTCGCAGTCATTGTGCGTCGGGCTCGGCGAGCACGGTCAAGTTCAGTTCTCGACCCAGCCTGCCGGGCCCGCTTCGGCCTGGAAGTTCGCCCCGATCAAACGTCAGGCGGTCGACGCGTCGTGCCCGTCCAGGAAGCTGTGCCTGCTGGTCACAAGCGACGGCGAATTGATCGTGGCCCAGCGGCATTGATGGTGCTCCGGAGCGTCCGACAAACCAACGCCTCGTCAGTGCTGGTGGAGGGTGATCGCCTTCGTCCTGGTCATCGGGAACCCCCGCCTCGGGAAATAGCGGAAGGTGACCGAGACAGTGACCTTGCCTTGCCGCTTCAGCTTCTTCGCCACCGCGCGCGTGGGAACAATCTCAAGCTTGATCGTCCCGCCTCGCTTCACGTTCTGGCGAACGCCCTTCACACCCTGGCCGAAGAGAAGGACGCTGCCCGCGGCGCCGATATGCAGTGTCTGCGTCGCGGTTCCGTTGCGCGAGTGCTTCGTCGTCGGTCCGAGGTACAGGCTGTAGTGGACGTACTCCCAACGTTTGACGCGGATCTGGAACGGACCGGCCGAATCGGCGCCCGCGTTCTCCGACCAGGTAACCCACGGGACACCTGCGACGCCGGCGAGCGCAGGATCGGTGACGAGGCGGCTCGCATCGACGTTCAGCGCCCCGCCGATCTGGCTCCACTCGCCGCGGAGTGGGTCCCAATACTTGACATGGATGCGATTGACGGTGAGGTCCTGAGATGCCTCCCGCCACGCGACGGTCGGTATCCCGCCGATGTCCGCAATGCTCGGCTCGTAACCCTCCTCGTCTGGATCGAGGTTCAGCGGTCCGCCCACGGTTTGCCAGCCGCTCTCCTCCGACCACCTCCTGACGTGGACACGAGTCGCAAAGCCAACCGCGATGGAGGAGATCTCGTCAAAGGCGACATACGGAACTCCGCCGATGCCGGCGATGCTCGGCTCGTCTGCGCCACCGCCGGCGGGGTCGACGTTCAGCACACCCCCCACGGCGTTCCAGGCGCCGCCGGTGAACCGCTTGACCCAGATGGTCCAGACCCCCGGGGAACGTCCCTCTCGCCAAACCACATAGGGAATGCCGGCGACGAACGCGATGCCGGGGTTGAAGCCCTGACCGCCTGGGTTCAGCGCCCCGCCCACCTGGACCCACGCGCCGCCGGTGAACTTATAGACGACGACCTCGTTGTCCCCGGAGGTGCCGGCCTGCGTCAAGACGACGTACGGGGTCTCACCGTCCAGGGTGATCCGAGGACGAGCATCCGGCGCAGTCGCGCTCAGTGGTCCGCCCATCGGCCCCCAGCCGCTAGGAGCCCCGCTCGTTTGGTCGAATTTCGAGACGTAGACCGGAAAGCTGGTGCCCAGGTCTCCGCTCCAGGCAACCAGCGAGGTCCGTCTGCAGATTGAGGTCCGCGAGCAGGGTACGCCGTTGCTGAGGATCGCGATGCTGGGGTCGAGGCCGTCCACTTTGCGGTTGACCGGGCCATCGAGGCCGCTCCACGCCCCACCGGTGAAACTCTTGACGTAGATCCGCGATACGGAAGGCGTGTCGCGTTCGCTCCACGCCACGTCCGGCGTGCGCTCCGAACTGGCGATAGCGGGAGTGAAGGCGTTCTGGGTGGGCTCCACGTTCAACGGCCCCGGCGCCGGCTGGCTCCAGGCGCCCAACGCCGACGCAGTCGCTGGCACAGCCAGTACAGCCGCCAATAGGAAGGCCAGATTGATCAGGTGACGCTTCATGTCAGGGGCTCGCCGATCGGACCGGGGTTGTCGAAGGTGTGGGCCGAGACCGCATTAGCCTGCCAACCATGTCGAGCCTTCGCCTTCCGGCAGTCCACCGTCTCCCGGCCGTCGACGAGCTGGAGCCCAACGTTATCCCTGCCACCGATCCCTAAGAACACGGCTGCACCTCACCCACCAATCCTCCCGCGTGCGCTTGCGCTGCAAGCTTCCCATCTGAACACGCCGTTCGCATCGGGGACCCACCCCAACTTTTGTTCCCGCGCTCGCATTTCGACCTGCAACCAGAGCGCCGTCCGTCGGTGGTGGCGAAGCCACCCGACCCGGCATCGGTGTCCGTCCGGGTTGACGGATGCCCCATCATCAGGTTGGTTTGTCGAGGGGAAATCGTCAATCTCGCCTAGCCGCGATTGCCATGCCGAGTCTTGCCTGGCTGTTGGTCGGATGCGGAGTGGCACAGCGACATGCGACGACGATCGGGGCGTCGGGACCTGTGTCCGGCGCGACGGCGCTCAGCTCCACGAGGCCGTCGGGTGACAGCCGCCCGCGCTCGGTGCCAACGACCGCGATAACCAGCAAACGCCGCCGCTCGGGTGCGCCTCCCAGGTTTCGCTTTCAGGCGTCCAGGCTCAGCCGAACGCTGCGGATGCGGATGAGGCACAGCTCGTGGCATGCAGGCTGTCCGGTGTCTCTCAACCAGCTGCGGTATTTGAGGATTGGCTTTTGGGGATTCGACAAGCGACCCCACGTTGGTCAGATGGTGGTCAACCGTGCGGTCGTCGGAGGCGTCAGGCGGGTGTTCGCGATCCTGTTCGCAGCGCGGTTCCCGATCCGTCACATGTGGATAGTCGATCGCTTCGGCGGTAACGACTATGACTCGATCCAGGCCGACAACACCTCCGCCTTCAACTGCCGAGACGCGACCGGGGCCACGAGGTGGTCCGAGCACGCCTATGGAGAGGCGATCGACGTCAATCCGATCGAGAACCCATACGTGTTCGCGAACCACACCACGTCGCATCCGGCTTCAGACCCATACCTCGACCGGGCAGACGTGCGGCCCGGGATGGCCGTTGCCGGCGGAAGGCTGGTGCGGGCATTCAACTCGATCGGATGGGGATGGGGCGGACGCTGGCCGCCGCCAACCGACTACCAGCACTTCTCCGTGAACGGCCGCTGACCGCTCCACCCGCCGCGGGCGAGGACTAGGACGAATCCCCGGGGGCTGAGGCCCCCGGGAAACGGGTCCCTAAGAAATCCAGCCGTCGTTGTCCCTTTGACCAACCCTCGTTCGTCTCATCGGCAACGGCATCATTCGAACCCTGGAGGGAAGCCAATGTCGGATGTTTCAGTCATGCGGGTCGAGGATTTCGATTCCCCCAATGGCGGGGGGTTCTGCCGCGCCCGGGCCAGCCTCGGCGTGACGTCGTTCGGGATGCAGGTCGAGAACTTCCCACCTCATTTCGAGCACTTCCCCGAGCACGATCATGCGGCCGATGGTCAGGAAGAGGTCTACACGGCACTGTCCGGCTCGGCCACGCTCCACGCCGAGGGCCAAGCCCATCGCCTCGAGCCGGGCGTGTTCGCACGTGTGGGTCCCGGGGTCACGCGCAAGATCACCACAGGCGATCAGCCGGTACAGCTGCTGGCCGTCGGGGCGACTCCGGACGCGCCGTACTCGCCTCCGGCGTTTACCGAGAAGGGCGCTGCGCTCCCTGGCTGAACAAGTCGGTCCGGCCCCGCAGCCCGACATGTCAGGGGTAGAGGCAGAAGGTGTTGGCTTTGGTCTGACGGCCGGCTCTCACCGTCGCCCGCCCCCGACAGACGGCGCTCTTCAGCGTGTAGTTGCCGGACGGCACGACCAGCGTGTAGCTGTGGCCACCGGCCACACTCTCCCGGGCGACCACCGATCCGCCCGAATCGAGCGCTTCGATCGTGTATCGCTGCGAGACACACGCGTCCATCCCGGGAAACGGACCACCTTCGCCGTAAACACCGCCGGTGATCCAGCCATCGCCGCTGGGGATCAGTCGAGGCGGCGTGGCTGGGGAGCAGGGCACATAGGCGGAGCCGATCGCCGAGGGCGCGGGGTGACTCGCGGCCCACACACGGCCTCGCCGCCGCACGGCCAAGCGCAGTGAGATCGGCCCGATCGCTGTTCCCTTGGCCACCGTCCAGCGGACGGTGACGACCCCACGTCGGCCGATGGCACGGCGGGCGAGCCTTGCCCAGCCAGCGCTCTGCTTGCCCTGAAGCACAGCGGTGGCGCCCACTGGCACGTCGTGAGCACGGCCTCTGATGAGGACTGACTGACCGATCCGAACCACGCTCGGAGGTGGTTTCGAGAAGGCGATGGACGGCCTGAGCGACGTGCTGGCGCCCCCGGGCCCGGCGAGGACCAGCGTCGTCGCGATGGCCACGACCGTTGCCGACACGGCGGCTTGCGGGTGCGGGATTGGCACGCAGGCATTATGGCTGTAGCTGCGCGACTGTGGTGCATCCGGCGCACGCAGCTCAGCAGATCAGCGCGAGGGCACCAGATACTTGTCGAAGAACGCGCAAGCTTCGGCGGCGACTTCGGCCTGGAGCTGGGCGAAGTCGCGATTGTCGGCCAGAAACGCGTAGTGGCCAATCCGTCCGCCTAGGCTCCGCGCGTTCACTCGAGGGATGTTGCGCACGTATGGCTCCACGCTCTGCGCCTGGGACACGATCTCATCCCCCTCGACCCAGCGAACCGCAACGGGCATTGAGATCGTCGCCAGCGAATCGGACTGAAGCATCTCGCCAAGCGCCGGACAGATCAGGAAACCCGCCCGAACCCGCGCGTCGGCGTAGTCCGCTTCCGCCTCGGCCGCCCACACCGGCACATCGCTGGGGCTTAGCCGGTCACGCAGCTCGGCCGGCAGGTTCGGGTACTCGGGCGGAGGTGGTCCCGGAATCTCCTCCCGGATCAGCGCCTGGAAACGATCACCGCTCACTCGCGCGCCCAGCAGCGCGCCCACCGTGTAGCCCCCTAACGAGAAACCCGCCGCACCAATCGCGCCAAGACCCTCGCTGGCGCTCAAGGCGTCGATAACGAAGGACAGATCGCGCGCTCGCTCCCACCAGCGCACGAACCCCTCAGGCGTGTAGTCGTCGATCAGGCTGTTGCCGTGGTGATCGACGGCCACGGCCAGGAACCCGGCTCTGGCAAGCGGATCGGCCAGCCAGCACATCTGCCTCGCGGCGCCGCCCGTGCCGTGTGAGATGAGCACGGTGGCAATCGGCCCCCGACGCGCCCGCGGCCGCCACACGTGTACCCGTACCGGCCGTCCACCATCCGTCAGCCAGTTCGGTCTACCGGCGTCGACGAGATCCATGACCTCGTGGCCGTAACCCCGCTGGGGAGAAACGCTAGCCACGTCACGACCGTAGCGCGGTCAGTTGATGACGAGTCGAAGGAGCGCTACGGCTTCGCGCGGTCGACCCGTTCGCGGGGGAAGATGAAGATAAGAACGTGGCAGCGACAGGAGGTAGGTATCGAGATGAAGACGATCGGCACCGAGGAGCACTTCGTGACCGACGAGGTCGTGGCGGCGTGGAGCCGGCTCGACTCATACGCGCGCGAGGATTCGCCGGCCAGCGTCCCTGCCGGGGAGATACGGGAGCGGCTGGGCGAGGTCGGAGAGCGCCGGATCGCGGCGATGGATGAGGCGGGGCTGGACGTGCAGGTGATCTCGCTCACCTCGCCCGGGCTGCACAACCTCGCGGCGGCCGAGGCGACCAGTCTCCAGGTCGAGACCAACGACCGCATCGCCGAGCTGGTGAACGCCCAGCCGGACCGGTTTCAGGGCTTCGCCACCCTGGCCACCCCCGCGCCGGACGCAGCCGCAGAAGAGCTCTTGCGCGCCGTCACCAAGCTTGGGCTCAACGGTGCCCTCCTCTTCGGGCGCACTGGTGAGCGCAACCTCGAGCATCCCGACAACTGGCCGATCTTCGAGGCCGCGGCGTCACTACGCGCGCCGCTTTACATCCACCCGCAGGTCCCGCAGCCGGGGGTGCGGTCTGCGCTCTACGCTGGCTTTGACAACGCCATCGACAACGCGTTCGCCACCCATGGCATCGGCTGGCACTACGAGTCCGGCGTGCAGTTCCTCCGGCTCGCGCTCGCCGGCGTGTTCGACCGCTTCCCGGACCTGAGAGTCCTCCTCGGCCACTGGGGCGAGGTCGTCCTGTTTTATCTCGACCGGGCCGACGGCCTGGCCCTGCAGGCCGAGCTCCCCCACTCGTTCTCGGACTATGTTCGCCGAAACGCCTACATCACGGCCGGCGGCATCTACAGTCGGCGCTACCTAAGGTGGACGGCCGAGGTGGTGGGCGTGGAGCGCATCATGTTCGCGACCGACTATCCGTACCGGCCCGGTCCCGACGGCGGGGTCGAGCACTTCCTCCGGACTGCGGGTCTCGATCCGGCCGACCAAGAGCGAATCGCCGCCGGCAACTGGGACGCGCTCGTGGCAGGCATCCGACGCTGACGGTTACCGGAACGGAGCGTGTTGGCCTGCTGGGAGGCGAATGTCAGAGGGTCGACGACGGCGAGCCGGAAGCCAATTCCACGACCCGCCGCGCGCAGCCCCAAGACAAGGTCAACCCCGCGCCACCGTGCCCATAGCAATGGATCACGTCATCGATACGCGCGACGCGCGGCCCGTCCGCGCGTATCGGGCGCAGGCCGACGCGAGCCCCGAGGAACTCCGCTTCGGCGAGCCGCGGGACGAGACCGCAGGCACGGGAGAGCAGCGATTCGGTCTGCGCTGGGTCGACGGCTTCGGTCTCACTCCCGGGCTCATAAGAGCCGCCGACGATTGTGCGGTCCTGGCGGGGCAGGATGTAGATCATCTGGTCCTCGTCGCATAGGCAGGGCACCCCGGGGAGCGTGGTCACATGCACGACTTGGCCGCGCGCGGCGCTGACCGTCGGATCGGCCGCCAACTCGCGTGCAGCCAGTCCGGTGCAATTGATCACCAAGCCGGAGAACTCGTCCAGCGAAGTGACCGTCCGTCGAACGATGTGCTGCGGCTCCAATGCCCTCAGGTGACGCGGCATCTCAACAAGCGGCACCCGTAACACCCATCCGTGGTCATGGCCAGCCGGCAGCTCCTCGAGCTGTGCTCGGCGCACGCGACCTTCGGGAAGTGCATGCAGCCACCACGGCTCCCTGGCCTGTAGGTGCAGGTATTCCCGGGCCGAGTAACCGAGGCCCTCGAGCCACAGGAGGGTCTCCATCGCCCAGAGCATGACCTCGTCGCTATTGCCTGCGGCGTATGGCAGCCAGAGGCCACCTGCGACATCCGACACCCTGGGTCGGTCGGAGGCGACCACGGTGACGCGATAGCCCGCTTCTTGAAGAGCGTGTGCGCAGGTGAGGCCGATCACTCCGGCGCCGATAACGGTCACAACGGGTGCTGCGGCCACCGCGGCTCCCGGGGTCAGGCTCGTCGCCGACGGCAACCGAACGCTCGAGGCGGGGGGGGCGTCGCGACTTACGGTGGGTGCCTCTTCGCTCACGTAGCCCAAAATTATTCCTGGCCGCATCCCTGGGGCTGGTCCAGGTCTTAGTGCTCCCATCGGGGCTGAAGGAGAGGCTCGCGACCGCGGCGGTCTGCCCGTCGAACGGCACGATCTGCTCACGGCTGATCAGCGACCATACGCCAGCCGTCCCGTCCTCTCCCCCGACGGCCAGCGTTCTGCCGTCGGGACCGAACTCGATCGCCGCGATCTCGACGTTGCGAAGCGACATTGCATCGAACAGCCGCCTCCATGAGCGGGTGCTGTACACCGAAACGGTGTCCTCAGAAGTCGCCGTTGGGTGAGCGACCGCGAGCTCGGCACCGTCAGGGCTGATCGCAACCGGCTCGGGCCACAGCTGGCTTTGATTGGGCGCGGTGGCCAATGAGCGGACAAGCCTTCCACCGCGAACGTCGTAGACGTCAGCGGCATAGTTGTCCGTTCCAACGATCAGTCGCCGGCCGTCCGCGCTGAAGACGATCGACCCCACGTCGTGCGGACCACGCACCAGCGTTCGCCGGGCCAACCCCGGCAGCGTCCATTCCGTGATCCCGGTCGAGCTGTCGGCCGCGAGCGACCGCCCGTCGCGGCTGAACGCCACCGAGTTCGTCGCCGCGCCGCCGCGTAGTCGGGCCCGTACCACCCCCGTCGCCGGGTTCATCAACACCACGCCAGCGCCGGTCCCCACCGCCAGCAGCCGTCCGCCGGGGGCGTACGCGACGGCGGGCGCGCTCGCAGCAACGTGTACGCGTCGCAGCAAACGACCGGACGCGGGGTCGATCAGCTGCACCCAGCCATTGCAGGCGCTCTCGGCGATCTGATGATCGTCAGGACTGTAGGCCGCCGCGAGGCCGTTGTTTAACGAGCACGATCCTGGCCCCGACACCCCCGGGAGCGTACGCACCAACGGCGAGGCGTCGAGCGCGGAGCGCAGCGCGAACATGGTCTGCGGCGTCGCCCGCTCGTGAACAGCGCGGATCGCCAGCAGCACGGAGATCTCAGGATCGTTGGACAGCTGTGCCTGACTCTCGGCGGCGAGCGCTTGCGCCCGCGCCCCTACCTGCTCCGACACTGCCTGCCGGCGGCTGATCAGCGCGAACACCAGCAACGCTATCGAGACCGCCGCGGTGACAAGGCTCGCCACCACCAGAATCCGCTGACGGCGCGCGACGGCCGCGCGGCCAGCCAACAGATACGCCCCTCGAGCGCGGTCGGACCCGGATCCTTGTCAACCCCGGCCGCCAGCCACTCCTCCCCCGCCGCCAGCTCCGAGCCACGCAACAAGAAGCTTCGATCTCGCCCAGCCTGATCCCAATCGAGCGCCTTGACCGTCAAGCGGGTGTGCTGATGCTCCCACTCCAGATCAGCTTCCAGCGCCGCGACCAGGCGCTCCACGCTCACCTCGGACTGTCCGTCGCCTCCAACCTGAATCCAATGGCGAAACCGGATTGGATCCGGGATCTCCGCATCGGCAACTTCCCGCAATGCCAGCGGCACGATCCGCTTGTTCAAGTCGCTCGCATGCGCCACCTCCTGCTCGCAGAACCCCGAACGCACCGAGTCCGGCGAGATCACAAACACGAACGCGTCACTGCCCTCGATCGCCCGTCGCAGCGCGGTCGGGAACACCTCCGCGTCGCGGATCCCCTCCACGTCAACCCACACGCGCTTGCCGCGCGCCTCCAGATCACGCGCCAGCCGCTGCACATACTCGGCGTCCCGGCGCGAATAAGAGATAAAGACGTCAGCCACCCCGGCGCAATTCTCACACGACCATGCCCACATTCTCTAATCGGCGGACGAAGCATGGCGGCAACCGTCACCACGCGCAGCCGCCGACAGGACTGTGAGGGCGTGGTCGCGAGACCACCGGACGGGCGCTATAAAGGACGCTTATGTCCGAGAGCCTGCAACCAGGCGAGACCTTCGCGGGATGCCGACTCGAGGCCGTCGCGGGACGTGGAGGGATGGGCATCGTCTTCCGAGCGACGCAACTCGCGCTCCAGCGGCCGGTCGCATTGAAGGCGATCGCACCGGACCTTGCCGCAGACTCGGCGTTCCGAGAGCGCTTCCAGCGCGAGTGGCATCTCGCTGCGTCGATCGATCATCCCAACGTGATCCCGGTGTACGAGGCCGGTGAGCTCGACGGGACCCTGTACCTGATCATGCGTTGGGTGCAAGGCACGGACCTGCGGACTCTGCTCGCGAGCTCCGGACGAATGTCAGCAGGCCGGGCGATCAAGTTGCTGCGACCCGTCGCTTCTGCACTGGCCGCCGCCCACGCACACGGCCTGGTGCACCGCGACGTAAAGCCGGCCAACGTCTTGGTCGCGCGCGGGCCCGAGGAAGACGACGATCATGTCTACCTCACCGACTTCGGCATCGCGCGCCGAACCGACAGCGAGTCGATCACACGCACGGCCGTGTTCGTCGGGACCGTCGACTACATGGCGCCCGAGCGATTTGAAGGTGGCAAGGGAGACGCGGCGTCTGACATCTACTCGTTCGGCTGTGTGCTCTACGAAACGCTGACGGGCCACGTGCCATACGAGCGGCCCTCGGCCGTCTCCAAGATCTATGCGCACGTCGCCGACCCGATTCCCTCCGCGCGGGACGAGGTCTCGGACATTCCGGAGCAGCTCGACGCGATCATCGGTAAGGCCATGGCCAAGCGCCCGGAGGACCGCTTCGGGTCCGCGCGCGAGCTCGCGGCCGCGCTGGGAGACGCACTGCGGGCCCTCGACACCGCCGAGCGCGACATCGCTACGGGGGAGCCGGCGCCCGAAGCCACAGACCCCTCAGCGCCCACCGCCCTGACCGACGACGCTGTGACCAGCGTCTCGCCTTCCAACACCCACGCCGAACAGCCGACAATCCATGCCGGGCCTGCCCCCAGTGACGCCGAGACCGCCGCGACGGTGAGCGAGCAGACTACGCCGAGCGCGCCCCAAGCCCGCCGTGTTGAAGAGCCTCCGGCTCGCGCGCGGATCTCTCGCCGCTCCCCTGTTTTGTGGCTGGCGCCAATCATCCTTCTCTCCCTGGCCGGCGTGCTGATCGCGACTTTCTCCGACGTCCGAAGTAATGCCGGCACGACCGCAGCAACAGCGCCGCCGACAACTGGTACAAGCTCCAACCGGTTAGCGCTCCAGGGCAGCGGCATGACGGTAGGACGGACGATCGGACTCGCCGGGGTGCCCGCCTCGGTCTCGATCGGTAGCCGAAACCTCTGGGTGTCGCTGCCTGACCGAGGCGAACTCGTCCGCACCAACCTGAGATCGGGCGCTCACAGTACGTTTCCGGCCAGCGGTCGTCCGACCGCTCTCGCCGCCGGTTCTCGGGCCCTTTGGGTGGCCCAGTCGGCCCTCCCCTCGCTGGCCCAGTTCAACGGCGACAGCGGCGTTCAGGTCCATTCGGCCAAACTCAATGGCCGTCCCAGGGCGATCGCGCTTGCTCAGAACGACAGCACGGTCTGGGTCGCCGATTCAAGCGGCGCGATCAGTCATGTGGCGGTCGCCTCCGGAGGGACCGGTTCCCCCGCACCGGTCATCGGCACGCCAGCGCACAGTCCGGGCGCTACGAGCCTCGCCTGGGGGGAGGGCTCACTGTGGGCCACGACCGGTGCCGCCAACGGCCTCGTGCGGGTGAGTCTCGACACCAGCGGTTCGAGCAGGGCATACAGCGCCGGTCAGCACCCGGTTGCGGTGACGCTCGACCAGGGGGTGTGGGTCGCGAACGCAAATGGCCACGTGACACGCTTTGATCCGCGAGCCAGCCAACCTCGACTCGACGCCGACATTCGCGTCGCGCCGGAGCTCGACGCGATCGGCGCAACGGACCCGGGGCCGTTTGTGTGGGCCATCAGCACGAGCCAGAAGAGGGTCTACAGGCTGACGAACACGCGAACGCCCGTCGTGACCGGAAGCATCGCGTTCGACAGCGCGCCGGTCGCACTCGCTGTCGGCGCACACGCGGTGTGGATCGCCACGCAAGACCGCAAGATCACCGAGATCCGGTTCTGAGCGTCACCATCACCGCCCGCCCGCTCAGCGACCCGCGACGCCGGAGACGTACGCCGCGACCGCGCTGATTTGAGCGTCGCTGAGCTTGCCCGAGAACGACGGCATCGCCCCGCCTCCCGAGCGCACGATCCCGGCGACGGTGGCGGCGCTTGGTCGCAGCTGGTCAAGGTCGGGGCCGATCGTGCCGGTCGCGCCCGCCGCCTTGAGCGTGTGACAGCTACTGCAGCCGGCACTCGCAAAGACAGCGGACCCGGCGGTCTGAGAGCCCCCGTTTGACTGGCCGCTCGCCTTCGACCGGCCGCTCGCCTTGGACTGACCACTCACCGTTGACTGACCGCCCACCGATGAGGTCTTCGCGCCGATCAGGCTTGGACCGGCGAACAGCAGCACAACGACGAGCGCCACAGCAATCAAACTGACTACCGCAAGGCCTCGGTCGACCAGCCGCAACATCAGCGCGCGGGGAAGCCAAATTGGTCGATGTACCAGAGCCCGGACAGGAGCCAGACGTACACCAGCAGCACGAACACCAGCCCGCCGACCAGAGGTAGAACGCTACTCGGCAGGCCACGCGATCGGACTACCAATACTTTCGCCGCGAATGCTCCGTAGAACAGGCAGCCGAGGGTCGAGTGGAGGAGTACCCGGGCGCTGGAATGCTGGAAGCCGAGTTGGTACAGACAGTGGTAGGCGACCGGCAAGGTCAGCAGGAACGCGAGCCGGCCCGAGATCCGGTGCGCGGTACCGAGCCATGATGGCGCGGCGCCGAGCGGCAAACGGCCATACATCCACAGTGCTGAAAACAGCTGGATGACCGCGAAGCCAAGAGCGATCGTCGTGAGCCAAACCTTCATCGTGATCGTGTTCGCGAACCCAAGCGTGATGGTGAGATCCGACGATGGGGTGTGAGCCTTGGCATAGATCCCCAGGGTCAGGGCCACTGCAGCCCCGACCAGCGCGATGATGAGCAGCCGCCGAGACGCAGGGGCGGGTTGCCGTACTGCTCCAGGACCACCATCCGACACCAGCATCTGCCGCGATTCTGACTCCGCCAACGTACCCTCCCTTGCGCGCCTGCGGCCATCCTAACCCGCAGCCGCGCCGAGCGCCAGGTGTTCTCGAGCACCCCGCTGGCAGCGCCGCCTGCTAGTCAGGTCCGGGAGCCGCCGTGCCTCGCTCGGGCGCTCCGGCCAGCTCCTGATCGACGCGCTCGATCAGCTCTCGGTGCAGGCTGAGGTAATCGCGCAGGAAGCCGAGCACGAGCTTCAGGTTGCGTTCCCGATGGGGTAGCTCGGCAGCTCTGCGCTCGGCGTCGTCCAGACGCATTTCGATGTCGATGATGTCCTCGCGAAGGTGACCGATGCTCTGCCGAGTGGCCTCGTCGCCGACGAGATCGCAGATCAGCAGACGGATCAGTGGCTCGCTCTTCAGTGGCGTGAGCGAGCACGGCGTCTGGGCCCACTCGGAAAGGGCCTTCAGGCCCTTGTCGGTGAGGGTGTAGACGGTGCGTTCGCGCGTCTTGCCGGGCTCTCGGCGAGCGGCCAGGTAGCCCAGTTGGGCGAGCCGCTTTGGCTCGGTGTAGTACTGGCTCTGGCCGGCCCAGGCGAGCATCCGGTCGCGCTGAGCCATCCGCAGGAGGTCATGGGGCGCGGCCCCGCGGCGGCCGACAAGGCCGAGGATTTCGTAAGAGAAGAGGGTGAGTTCGGGGCTTGACGTGGCTGCGGTGCCTCCACTTGACAAAGCTATGGTACACAGTTATTTTGAACGCTATGTTTCATAGCTATCTGATACGGAGCCATCATGAACAACAACCGCTATGACGTGATCGTGATCGGCGCCCGCTGCGCCGGTGCTGCGACGGCGATCCTGCTCGCGCGCAACGGGTATCGCGTGCTCCTCGTGGACAAGGCGGCGTTCCCGAGCGACACGATGTCCACGCACCTCGTGCATCCGCCCGGGGTAGCTGCACTGCAGGAGTGGGGTCTGTTGGATCGGCTCGCCGCGACGGAATGTCCGCCGATCGAGGCTTACTCGTTTGACTTCGGTCCGGTCATGCTCGCTGGTTCGCCGAGGCCCGTCCGTGGGGTGTCGGTCGCCTATTGCCCGCGCCGAACGGTGCTCGACAAGCTGCTGGTCGATGCCGCGGTCGAGGCGGGCGCGGAGGTGCGCCAGGGCTTCACCGTCGAGGCGATCGTGGTCGGCCAGGCAGGAACGGTCACTGGCGTTCGTGGCCGGTCGCCCGCAGGCGGCTCGGTCACCGAGCATGCGAGCGTGGTAGTCGGTGCTGACGGCCGCCACTCGCTGCTCGCGAAGACCGTCAGACCCGAGCAGTACAACGAGCGCCCTTCACGCATAGCGATGTACTACGCGTACTGGAGTGGTCTGGACGTCAGCACATTTGCCACAACGGTCGTGGCCGACCAGCGCCGCGGCTGGGCTGCGGCCCCCACCCACGAGGGCTTGACGGTGCTTGGCTTCGGCTGGCCGATTGAGGAGTTCCAATCAAACCGCCGTGACGTCGAGCGCTACTTCCTCGCCGCGATCGAGCTCGATCCCGCCTTCGCCGAACGAGTCCATGCGGCAACGCGTGAGAGCAAGTTCGTCGGAACCGCCGAGCTCGCCGGCTATTTCCGCAAGCCGTTCGGACCCGGCTGGGCACTGGTCGGGGACGCCGGCTACCACAAGAACCCGGTCACCGCGATGGGGATCACCGACGCCTTCCGCGACGCCCAGCTCGTCTCCTGCGCACTCGACCAGGCGCTATCACATCGACGTGCCTACGACGAGGCGATGAGCGACTACCAGCAGGTGCGCGATCGGGAGGTCGCGGCGATCTATGAGTCCACAGACCAATTCGCAGAGTTCGCGTCCCCGCCGCGGGACATGCAGCAACTGCTCCAAGCGCTCTCCGGCAACCAGGAGGCAATGAACGACTTCATCAGCGTCCAGGCCGGGACGCTGCGCGCCGAGGAGTTCTTCGCTCCCGAGAACGTGGGCCGGATGTTGGGAGCGCTCTCCGCGTGAGAGTCCCAGGGACGGGCGGCGCTTCGACACTAGGGACAGCCCTCACGAACACGCAGATCAACGACCTAGCGGAGAAGCACGTCGAGGTTGACCGCACGAGCCATGGCGCGGTACCCGGCGTCGTTGGGGTGCAGGTGGTCGCCACTATCGTAGGCGCGCCTGAGCTTCTCCGGATTGCCGGGATCGGCAACCGCGGCGGCAAAATCGATGACCCCGTCGAATGCGCCGCTCCGGCGGATCCAGCGGTTCACCGCGTCGCGCACGGCGGCGTGCGCTGGCGTCCAGTAAAAGGATCCTTTGAACGGAGTCAGCGTTGCCCCAACAACCCTCGCCCCGGCGAGGTGGGCGCGCGCGATCAACTGCCGGTAGCCGCGGATGATCTGCTGCGCCGAGACAGTCGCGCCGTACCCGATGTCGTTGATCCCCTCGAGCAGGATCACCGCCTTGACGTTTGGTTGCCGCAGAACGTCACGGCCGAACCGCGTCAGCGCACTCGGCCCGCAGCATCGCGAATCCTCCAGCAGTCGGTTCCCACCGATCCCGGCGTTGACGACGCTGAGTGTCGTGCCATGACGTGTCGCCAATCGCCGCGCCAGGTCGTCTGGCCACCGGCCGTTCGCATCTATGCGCGATCCGACGCCGTCGGTGATCGAGTCGCCGAAGGCAACGACCGTGCCGATGTCTCTAGCTGGGCTCCAGACGTCGACCCCGGTGGCGAAGTACCAGGAAATCATGCGGGTTCGGAACCCCTCGGACTCGCCGTCGAGTGCCTGGTCTCCCCGGGCCACGTAATTGATTTCATTCGCTCTTCGATGTCCGGTCGGAGGCCCCGTTGGCCCGGGCAGGTAGATGCTCACGGCGAGACGCTCGAACGGACGTACGGCCAGACGGATCGAATCGCTGAGGATCTGGCCCCCGGGTGGGATCACCACGGATGGGCGGCCGTGGAACGTGAGCGGCACGTTGCGCCCGCCCAGAACCGCACCCCCGGCCACCGCCGGCCCGAGCGCCGCGCGCCCGATCCGTAGCGCGCGGCTGCCGAACGCGTTGCTGAACCGTACACGTGCCAGGGTCCCGCCCACGCTCGTGAAGAGAATGTCGCGTACGGTCCGCTGATCGAACCCGCGTGCAAACGCGGTTCCGTGGACTGCGGCCTGCGGACTTGCGCCCCACGCAGCGACCCAGCGCGCCCCTGGGGCACCCTGGACAGGTCCTTCCAGGCGCACGTCGGGCCGATTAGAACCGTGGCCCGAAGCAAACACGCGCGTGCTGGCGAACACGACTCCGCCAACGGCAAGTAGCAACCAGAGGTAGCGTCGATATTGAGCGACCCCATGGGGCAAGGCGGGAGGCAATGGTAGCGAGCCCCGCCGCCTGCTCCGGTGGGAGACCCCCCATTCATCCGGCTTGTACGGCCCCCGGCTTCTCGTGCATGATCGGCTGCATCGCGTCGGCGAGCACTGGCGAGATGAACCTAGACCACGCAGGGACCATGTGGGCGTCATCGCGATAGAGCAGGATGTTGCCGACGATCACTGGGCATCTGGTCGGCGTGCAGAACCAGGAGGTCGGGTCGATCGAATCGATGTGATAGCGACGCGCGAGCCTGAGGTCCTGGGCCTTGGCCTCGGGGTAGTAGACAGCGACCCGGCGCGACGTCGTGCACGGGCGCACATCGGACAGGTGCCCGGAGACGCAGTCGGGAGCCGACTGGCTGAGCCGAGGCCCGTCGGAAATGAACAGCACGCGGTGGGCCTTGCTGTGCAGGGCCCGGAAGGTCGCGGCCATCCCGTTCTCCCAGGTGTTGCCATAGCCCGTCGGCACGCCTGAGAGCGGTTTCGCACCGCCGACGTAGCGCGAGGTCGCCATGAAGACGAGCGCTGGATCCATCGCCTTGATCTGCTGCTCGGCGTTTCGCCTCCAGGCGGTGCAGTTGCGATACGGCGCGTTGTGACGCCTCACTGCCACCGCTGCAGCCGGGCAGCCGGCTTTGGTCAGATCCACCAGCCGCCAATGCTTCTGCTTGCTGATGGTGTTCAACGCGGGGAACCAGGCCGCCGCATGTGAGTCACCGAACAGGACGACCGACGTGTGAGACCCGGTGTCACCGTAGACACAGGGCTTGCTCCTGGTTCCGGCGTCCTGCAGCGAGCATCCGTTGCTGACGATGAGCGACACCGCCTTCGACGCATCGGTGAGCGGCGGGGTGAGATTCGACGGCACCCGCCTGGTCCTCACTCCCTCGCGAAGGTCGGCTGCGAGTTTCGAAGCGGTCAAAGTGTGGTGCGCCGCGAGGGCCGGTGAAGCCACCGGCGGACCCAGCGGAAGCGAGGCGAACACGGGACCGGACAGTGCAATCGCCCCAAGCGTCGTGCCCACGAGGGCGGCCCCGGCCGCTAGGCCAAGCGCCGGCCTGCGGACGATCAACTGCATCCGGCGGATCGGTCTCTCGATCAGGAGAAAGCAGACGACCGCAACGGCAAGAGAGATAACAACCATGGTGAGAGCCTCCAGTTCAGAGAGAGGATGCCCAAGCAAGGCGGGCGCGAGAATCAAGATCGGCCAGTGCCAGAGGTACCAGGAATACGACCACGAGCCGACCCGTTGGGCGGGCGCGACGCCGAGGAGCGCCTCCGCACCCCAGCCCCCGGTCGCGGCAACACCCGCGCCGATGATCGCGACGGCGCCGGCAACAGGAAGAAGGGCGGCAATTCCGGGATACGGCGTGGAGCTGCTGAACGTCATCGCCGCGAAAGCGATGAGGCCCACACCGATCCACGTCAGCGGAACCGCCAGCCGTCGATCGACCCGCTGAGCGAGTGGTACAGACAGCGCGACAAGCGCGCCAGCAGCGAGTTCCCACGCGCGCGTGAAGATCGAGTAGTAGGCCCACGACGGCGACTCCGGTGTTTGCACGACGGATGCCAGGAACGAAGCAGCGCCCGCGAGGCAGAGGGCCACGACGATCGCTCCGGGCCGCGGCCGGCGATTGTCTCTCCTTCCCAACCGGCGAGCGCCGCCAAACCAGACCAGCGATGAGAGAACCAGAAGCAGTGGCCAGACAACGTAGAACTGCTCCTCCACCGACAATGACCAGTAGTGCTGAAGCGGCGATGGCGGCAGACTGTCGTCGAAGTAGTTGGCGTCGCGCGCGGCGAAGTGGATATTCGCTCCGAACACCGCCGCTGAGCGCGCATCGCTGAACACACGCATCGCCGGCAACGGCGACAGGAGACTCCCCGCCGCAATGACGGTCACGATCGTTGTCACCGTGGCCGCCGGCAGGATCCGCCGTGCCCTTCGCGCATAGAACCCCGCGAACGAGATGCGCCCATTCGCCCTGAGCTCGCGAGCGAGCTGGCTGGTGATGAGGTACCCCGAGATGACGAAGAAGACATCAACTCCGACATAGCCGCCCGGGACGCCCAGATGAGCGTGGTACAGCACGACGAGCACGATCGCCACCGCTCGCAGTCCCTCGACGTCGGGACGAAACCCGTGCCTTTGTGTCGTCGGCGTGCTGGCACCAGGCCCCCCGTTCGCCTGCCGGTCGGTGGCGGGCCATCTGCGGAGGTCGGCGACAGATTGTGCCCCTGTCAGACCCGCCGGAGAGACAGTCCGCAGTGGCCCGACTGACGCCGTGGGGCGTGGACTGTCCGCGCTCTGTGTGACGTCGACCGCGCAATGCATAGGGTCGCGCTGAGACATGCAGAGCACTCTGGCCACTCGCTGTCGGCCTCACATCGGGTGAACACCCACATTTGCCGACACCGTGCGACTGGTCTCAGGGTGTGTTCTCAGGGCGCGCGCGACGCCGGTCCAGGGCGTGGGTGTACCGGCAGGAGCTCGGGTGGCCGCGGCCGCTGGTTGAAGTTGAAGTCGTCGACCAGGTTGCCGAGCAGCGGGCTGACCTCCCTGACGTCCGGTCGGGGGTCCGGACGGCCGTCCGTTGCCGGATCAAGCCGCCGGCCTCCAAGGAAGTCATCCTCGATGAACCTGGTGTAGGAGTCGTGACTCAAGATCTGATGATCAATGAAGCCACGGCGCGCGTACGGGCTGATCACCAGCCCGGGCACTCGCATGCCCAGCCCGAGGTGGTCGACAGATGGAGGGCTGACGTGGTCGTAGAAACCTCCCCAGTCATCCCAGGAGAGGAAGATCGCGGTGCTCCGCCAATCGCGGCTGCGCATGATGGCATTTATGAGCCCGGTTACGTAGGTCTGCCCCGCGCTTACCAGGCTCGGAGGGTGTTCTGAGACCTTGCCGTTGGGAACGATCCACGAGACCGCCGGCAGCTCTCCTCGCCTGCTGGCGCGGAAGAAATTTGAGAGCGATTGCACGTTACCCACCTGGTGGTCCTGGCGGACGTCGGTGAAATCCGGCAGTGGGTTCCAGATTCCCTTGGTTTTCGGGCCCTGGAGTACAGGGCTACAACTCATCGCGGCGTCGTTTTCACAATCCGGTTCGGTGCCCTTGAACACGTAGTAGGCCCAGCTCACGTGGCGGGCATGCAGCAGGTAGGTCAGATCCGTCCACGCATAATGGGGCGTCTGATCGGAGGGTCCTCGGATGCCGGACTCCCAGTCGGGATTGGGGTGATCAATTGCCGAGTGGCATGAGAATGCATCAAATGGGCTCGTGCACAAGGCTGACCACTCGGAGACCAGGTAAAGGTGCTCGGGCAGACTCCACGACGACGCCGCCTGAAACATGTGGTCCTGGAGCACAAAATCATGCGCGTAGCGCCAGTAATTGGGGATCTCTTGCGCATCGTGATAACCCATCACATCCATACACATGTTCGTGACCTGCCGACTCCTGCTCGTGACCTGACGGAGCCGACTCCCATTGCACGGGCTGCAGCTGGGATCGACCGAGCTGCAGCCTTCTCCTCTTTCCGCCTCGGCCACGAAACGGTCCATCGCTCCGTGATCGATGTCCATCCTGGAATCCCACCCCCCGTGGGGCCCGCCGAAATTCCGATCGGAGGTGTCGTGAAACGGCGTCACGCACCCGCCATGCATCGGATCCGGCACACACGTCCCATGAGGGATTCCGTCTGCCCCGGGATAGGTGCCGAAATATGAGTCAAACGACCGGTTCTCCTGCATGATGATCACGACGTGCCGGATCTTGTGGATCCCCCGCGCGGTCGCGGCGGATCCACTCGTTTTTGATCCCACTGACCCTCGTGCAGCCGCCGCGGGCATGTTCGCCGACGCGGCTCCCGCAGCCAGCGGGACGGCTGTCGCTAGGGCCAGTAGGACACGCAGCCTCCGATGGTCGGACATTGCAAGCTCACCCCAAATGTCACGCGCGCCCGCATCAATAACCTATGCAAAGGTTCGGATAATGCGTGTCGGGGTCCCCGTTCTTGCCAATCACCCACCAACGTCCCCAACGTCCACCGGGGTTCGGGCAGCCGTCTTGGCCCGCAACGCCGGGGCTGCTGTCATCTGTCGACGTATACAGGGGGTGGTGGTTGTAGGTGACCTGCTTGACACCATGACCGCGGTTGATAACGCCGATTAGCTTCTGCTTTACGCCACCGGAGGCGTCTACGCGCCCGCGCGTGGTGAGCGGCTTGAACTTGAGCGTGCAGCGGCCCGAGCAACGGCTCCTGTCCCGCCGGTCATGGGTCGATATGTAGATCGCGTAGTGATCGCTGTTTTGCAGGCTTTGCGCGACGTGGTCCCGTCCGAAGGACGTCGTGCCCAGGCGGATGATCGTGGGTCCGGGACGGGCGATAGCCAGGCCGACCAATGCCAAGACGACTGCACCGGTGACCAAGAGCACTCGCTGGCTCACCGCGAGGCGTGTGGTTCCGTTCATCTGTCATTCCTCCTTGGTCGTGGACGAGTGGCCCCCGTCATGGTGTTGAGGCAGGCCCTGGCTTTGGGTCGGGCGGCAGCAGGGTCGGTTTGCGGGGTTGCTGGTTGAAGTCGAAATCGGCCACCAGGTCGCCGAGGATTGGCACGTTGTCGCGCACCGTGGGTCGCGGGTCCGGGCGTCCGTCGGTCGAAGGATCGAGCCGCTGGCCGCCGAGGAAGTCGTCTTCAATGAACTTGTTGTAAGCGTCGAAGCTGAGTGTCTGATGGTCGATGTAGCCGCTCTTGGCGTAGGGGCTGATGACCAAACCGGGGACGCGTAGCCCGTAGCCGTTCTCGTCGACGTGCGGTGGAGCCACGTTGTCGTAGAACCCGCCCCAGTCATCCCAGGCCAGAAAGATCGCCGTGGAGCTCCAGTCGGGGCTGCGCATGACCGCGTTTATGAGCCGGGTCACGTATCCCATCCCGGCGCCCACGTACCCCGGGTAGTGCTCCGAGTCGGCCGCGCTCGGCACGAGCCAGCTAACTGCCGGCAGGGTACCTTTGTGAGCAGCGGCGTAGAACCTGGAGGTGCTCCTGATGTTGCCCTCCTGATGGTCGTTCCGGACCGTCGCGAAATTGGGTAGCGGATTCCAGATCCCAGGGCTGCCCGGCCCCTGCGACGGCTGCTTGCCTCGGCACAAAGCCGCGTCATCGACGCAGTCAGGCGGAGTGCCCGGCGCGACGTAGTACGCCCAGCTGACATGGTGTCTGTACAGCAGGTAGGTCAGATCGGTCCATGCGAAGACGACCGAGTGTGGAAGCAGGCCTTTGCAGAGAAAGCAACCCCCCACGCCGTTCCGGATCGCGTCCAAGTGATGGTCGTTGATGCAACTGGCGGGCTTCGACGTCCTGCATGTGGCAGACCATTCGGAGACCGTGAACAGGTGCGCAGGTAGGCTCCACGCCGTTACTGGTTCGAACATGTGGTCCTGGAGCACGAAGTCGCGGGCGTAGGTCCAATAATTGGGTATCTCCCGGGCGTCGTGGTAGCCCATCACGTCGGTCTTGACCGGGCCGTGCTTCGGACATACGAATTGGTGATCGACGAGGCGGCAGTTTTGGGCTGCGGCAATGAAGCCGTCCATCTTGCCGCCGTCGATGTCGACACTCGAGGCCGTGTCGGTGTGCGTGGCGCCGACATTCTGTAAGGCACCCTCGTGGTAGGGATAGTTGCAGCTGCGTGTGGCCGGATTCGGTACGCACACAGTGAAGTGGCCGTGGTGGGCCGGGATCCCGTCGGCGCCGGGGAACGTGCCGAAGTACGAGTCAAACGAATGGTTCTCCTGCATGATTACGACCACGTGCTTGATCTTGTGAATCGCCTGTGGAATCGCAAACGCGCTGCTCGCGTGGCTGAAGGCCGCCGACCTCCCGCCACCTCGGCTAGAGGCAGTCCCACCGCCAGCGGACAGAATCGCGGCGGTGGCAACGGCGACTCCGGCAAGCGCGTTCCAGACCCGCCGTGTCTGTTTCACGCCAACCCTTCCGCCGCCGTGACCACCCCGCCCCTACGCCCCCACGCATCTTCCGAGGACTGCTTACCGGAAGGCAAATTCGCGAGCATTGGTTGATCTTGTGCGATGCCATGTTTGCTCGCATCGGGTGAATTCCTTAATTCCTAGGCGGTCGCTGGTCGTGAAGACCGGCGGCGGGAGGGTCGGCTGCCACACGCCACCGCGCGCTGCCAGTGGCGGTTTGCACCTGCCTCAGCCGGACCAGCGAATAGCAAGCGGCCGATCGCGATTGTGCACTGAGGCGACTCCGACCGCCACGCACATTGACCTCGATGGGCACGAAACGGCGTTCAGGGCGTCCATGGTGGGGATTTGCTCCAGCGACCACGACCTGCCGTTCCAGTGTTCGTCAACGTAGCCAACCGCGAGGCATGCCGTGGTTGACGCACACGAGACCCCGAACAGGTCGTAGTTGATGGTGTTGTTCGGATCAACTTCCTCACCGACCGACCATCTGGTCCCGTTCCAGATCTCCGCCACAGAACTGTCGGAGACGTTAATGCTGTCCGCGTCGCTGCCCCCGCCGACGGCCGCGCAGAAGCTTCTCGACACGCAAGACACCGCACCGAGACCGCTTCCGTTGTAGTTGTCGGGATTAGAGCCCGGCTCGGCCAGCCAGCGTTTGCCATTCCACCGGACGGCCAGACCCTCGGTGCCGGCGTCGACACCGACCGCCGTACACGCGCTGCTCGAGGTACACGACACCCCGATGAGGAGGGCGAGGCCGTTGACGCCGTCGACAGCCTGACCAACTATCCACCTCGAGCCGTTCCATCGCTCGAGCAACGGAAACTGGTCGCCGGACCGGTCATCCCGTTCCCCGACCGCGAGGCACGCACCCTTGGAGAGGCATGAAACTCCGTAGAGAGCGCTGGTCGCGTAGCCGGATCGCGTCGGGACGGACTCGGGTCTCCAAGCGCCGTCGTCCCACCGTTCGACCAATGCTCTCACGTGCCCCTTCTTCGTCATCGTCCCAACGGCGACGCACTCCTGCGTCGATTTGCAGGAGACATCGTTCAGAACGGTTGCGCCCGCGCCGGTCGGAGGAGGGACGCGTAGCAGGGTCCACTCCCGGCCGTCCCATCGCTCAGCGAACATGTGTCCCCGCTTGGTCCCTGCGCCGCCGACTGCCATGCACCATGAGCGTGATCTGCACGAAACGCCGATCATCGCGCTGCCGGCGGGCTCGCTCGGGTCCGGTGTCCGCTGGGGAGCCCAGTGCGCGGCCGCCGATGACGCGCCGGGCAGCGTGCCTATGCCCCGTTCGGTCGATCTTGACACCGGCCGAAAAGTCCATCTCGCGGCGGCAGCGGTTCCTCCTAGCGCCACAGACAGCGCGGCGCTCACGATCGCCGAGACGAGGATTCCGGACCGCACCGGGACACGGACGCCGCGGATTGACGATGTCGAGAAGCTCATCGGCCCAGCATCCGCCGTCCGCGTTCGGCTCACATCGGGCGAACCCCTACATCGCAGCGTTCAGCGATCGGGCGAGCGCATCAGCCTGGCACGCGAAAGCCCGGAGTCACAGATCTCGTTCCGCCACGAGGCCGCATTGGAACGCGTATTCGACCAGGCGCGCGCGCTTCTGATTTTGCGGTAGGTCTGCCATCTCAAATCGCTGGAACAGAAGCCGCAGGTGATTCTTGACCGCATCGACACCGAGGAACACTTCGCTCGCGATCTGCTGATTGCTTGCCGGTGTCGCGTATGCGTCGCCCGCCTTGTATGGGCGGCAGAGCGCGATCAGGATCTTCCGCTGCGTCTCGGTGAGATCCGGGACCGTCGGCCAAAACGAGCTCGAGGACGTGGCCGCCGTGGAGCTCTCGCGCGGTGAGCGGAACTCGACGACCGTCCGGCCAAACACGAGCACGTCCCCATCGACAAGCCGACGGCGCTGGGTGATTCGCTTGCCGTTTACGAACGTTCCGTTGCGCGACAGGCCGTCGTCGCTGACCGTCCAGTCCTCGCCGACCAGCTCGAGCTCGGCGTGCGTACGCGAGACCTCGCTGTCGCCGCACAGCACGACGGGATTGGACGAGCGCCGGCCAACCGTTGCGTGACGGCACTCGTTGAGCGCGAAGATCTGCTGGGTTCCGCCCTTGTCGCGCCAGAGCAGGAACGGATGGCCCTGACGCTCGGCCTCGATGATGATCTTGAGCTCGGCCGCTGAGCGGGCGTGAGGAGCGGGCTCAGCCGTGGCTGGCTCATGTTCCTGATCACTCACCGATCCACCCAACGCTTAAGTAATTTGCACCCGGCCCGGTGGCCTCGCGAGGAAGTGCAATCCAACCGGTAGAGCATATCCGCTGGGCCCCGGGTAATGAAGCCTGCGCCTACGAGGTGGCAACGCGATACCCCTAGGTCATCTAGGCAACGGTCGGCGCTTGCGAGACGCTCCATGACAGAGTCAGCGATGCCCTGGATCTCGACACCTTTCCCGTTCGACGACTGGCTCCGACGTCGGCCTTCGAGAAAGACGGCGCGCGAGCAGTCGGACGCCCAGTCTCGGCGCAAGGCAAGCCCTCCGGCAGCCGACCGGAACTTGCCGACGGCGAAGGGGCAGCCAACAGAGCGGCGCGCCCGACCGGATGGATCAGCTCATGGCGATTAGCGATCCTCCCAACCGCCCCGCCGCCGATGCGTGCTCGAACGCGCAGCTTGCGGTACGCGGATGGCAACTGGTCAATCGCGCCGCGATCGACGCGGTGCGCGGTCGCGAGTCAAGCTGTCGGGCCAACGCGGCCGAGGCGGGCGTCCTGGGACAGCGAACCGGCTTGGTCATCTTGGATGTCGCGGCGGATCACGTCCTCGGCCTGCTCGAGCTCTCGATTGGGAACCTTCCTGTCGCGGCGTGGCATCTGGCCAGGTGCGAGCGGATGGCCAGCACGGCGCGCATGATTGATCCGTACTTTGTGCGCTTTGGGCCGGATCTGGTTGAGGTGCTCGTTTCGCTCGGACATCGCTCGGAAGCGTGGATGATCTCGGCTTCGCTCGCGGCGAGAGCCGAGCGTTTTCCCTGCACCTGGGGGTTGGCGGCCGTAGCTCGGTGCCGCAGTCTGCTCGCGGACGAGGCCGCATTCGAAGCGGAATTCCTGAGAGCCCTGGCCCTCGTGAGCCGTGACGGGAATCCGTTCGATCTCGCTCGCACCGAGCTTTGCCTCGGTGAGCGACTGCGGCGAGCGCGACGCCGCGCGGAGGCGCGTGACCACCTGTCCGGAGCACTCGAGACCTTCCGACGCCTGGGCGCCGGGCCATGGTTCGATCGCGCCGCGCGGGAGCTCCAGGCAACCTCGCACACCGCTCGGCGGCGCGGGGATCCGAGCAACATCGACCACCTCACGCCGCAGGAGCGCCAGGTGGTGCGGATCGTGGCGCAGGGCGCGACCATCCGCGAGGCGGCGGCCCGAATGTTCCTCAGTCCGAAGACCGTCGAGGCGCATCTCGGTCGCGCGTACCGCAAGCTGAACGTGCACAACCGCGCGCAGCTGGCGACGGCCCTGGCCCGGGAGACTCGCTCTCTCTCGCATTAGCCCTTACACCCCCGGATAACGGGCGAGCAGCGTCCCTCGCTTCGGGTTAATACTGCTTTCGGGTTAATACTCATTGTTAGTCGTGGCGAGCGGGGATAGAGTTGTGAGATGGGGAGAGCGCGCGGGACCGGCGCGGTTCTCGGGACAGCATTGCTGTTACCGTTCTTCGTGGCGAGCACGCCAAGCTTCGCGCGGGCGCAAACCGCTTCGGCTGTGAGCCCCTCGGTTGTCAACCAGTTCACCCTATTTGCCGAGTACGAGCGCCACCACCGGAGCACGCTCACAGAGATCCGCGCGGTCGATGTCACCCCGAACGAACGCGCGACAATTGCATGCTCGGACTGCGGGGCAACGAGGTTTGCGAAGAAGGTCCAAACCCATCGCGTGCTCTTCAGCCTCTCGCCTCCGCTCCACATGCGATCGAGCACACGGGTTATCGTCGGAGCTACCGCTCACAAGGCCAACGGTCGTTGGGTCCGCATTGGCTTTGACTTCGACCCTAAGAAGCATCGCTACGTGAGCCGGGGCCACGGATGCATGCAGCCCTACGTCACGTCCATGACCCACGCGTACGCGGCTCGTCCGTCCACCATTCCAACGGCACCCTGTGGAGCCCCGCCAATCCCCGAAACCGAGGACGTGTATTGGCGAGGAATCGACGGGCAGCTGTGGGAGCAGCAATACACCTCCCAGAACTGGCAACCCCCCTCGCTACCGGGATCGGGCCATACTCTCGCCTCGGCGCCGGCGGCCGTCGTGCTCGCGAACCGCGACCGGGACGTCTTCTGGGAGGGAACGGACGGCTGGCTCTTTGAGATGTCTTTCACCGCTTCTACCGGGTTTTGGAGCAACCCCAAACGGCTGCCGCGTAGGCAACCGGTGACCTCCGCCCCGAGCGCCGTGGTGGATGCACACGGCGTCGTGCGCGTGTTTTTCCGGGCCCAGGACGGGTTCATATGGCAGATGGCCTACAGAGGTCGCGGCTGGCCGCTCCCCTGGCAGTTGAACTCGGGGGTAGTCAAGGCGGCACCCGCGGCCGTGGCTCTGCCTGACGGGTCGCTGGAATTGTTTTGGTGGGCCGGAGGGCTGTGGGAGATGCATTACCCCAATCAGGGGGTGGGGCACAAATTGCCGGGAGCCGGCCAGCTCGGCTCTGCTCCGACGGCCGTACTCGACAGCCGCGACAGTGTGCACGTGTATTGGAAGGGCACCAATGGATGGCTCTGGCAACTCTCGAACCCCGACTCAGGATCCGGTTCGGTCCAACTGAACTCCGGGCCGCTCGGATCGGCGCCGTCAGCCGTCATCTACCCCAACAATGCGCAGGATGTCTTCTGGAGGGGCAGCACCGGCGGCGGACTTTGGGAGAAGCGGTGGTACGCGAAACAGTGGCACCCGTCGGCCGCCGTGCCGTACGCCCACGGGCTCGGCTCGGCGCCCGCGGTGGTCATGGTTCCATGACCGCCCACCCCCTGTGGTTAGGGCGTTGGCCAAGCCCCCAGAGAGGGGGGGATACGATCCACCCAGACCCGCCCGGGCTCCGGGCGGACGGGACCGGGGATAGCTACTTGGACCCCCTGGGTACATGACAGCGACAGCGGTGATCTTGCCGCCTGGCGAGACGCTCGCCGGCTTCCGCATTCGCGAGGCAATAGGGATCGGCGGAATGGCTGTCGTGTATCGCGCCGACCAGGTATCTCTCGGCCGCGAGGTCGCGCTCAAGGTGCTGTCGCCTGAGCTGGGGCGCGACGAAGTCTTTTCAGAGCGATTCCGCCGCGAAGGGATGCACGTCGCGAGGCTGGATCATCCGAACATCATCCCCATCTACGATGCTGGCCGGGACAAGGGGCGGCTCTTCCTGGCCATGCGGCTCGTCGAGGGGATGACGCTCGCCGAGCGCATGCGGGCAGAGCCCCTGTCGGCTGAAGAAACGGTGCACATCCTCAGGCCGATCGCCGATGGCCTCGATGCCGCGCACGCAACGGGCCTCGTTCATCGCGACATCAAGCCGCAAAACATCCTGATCACGGAGCGGGGCCACCCTTACCTAACGGACTTCGGTGTGGCGAAACGGGTCGAGTCCGCTGGGCTGACCGAAACGGGCGGCTTTGTCGGAAGTTTCCACTATGCCGCTCCTGAACAGGTCCTGGGGACGCCGCCCTCGCCCGCCACCGATGTCTACGCCCTTACGGCAGTCCTTTACCAGTGTCTGACCGGCACGGTTCCCTACTCGAGCTACACCGACGCCGGCGTGCTGTTCGCCCACGTCAACCAGCCCCCGCCTCATGTGCCGCTGCCCGAGGCGCGCGAGCTCAACAGCGTGATCGAGGAGGGCATGGCCAAGGACGCCGCTGACCGGTACCCGAGCGCGTCGGAGCTGATCACCGCCATCGAGCGTTCTCTCGAAGGTCTACCTCCTGCGCGCCTACGTCGACGGCCCAGCTTCCCGTCGGCGCCGGACACACCGTGCGAAGGCGGAACCGTCGCCCTGCCGGCGATCGGTGTCGACTCGTCGTCGAATATCGGTACCGCTCCGCCTCTTCCGCCGCTGACGACCGCCGACGTCGAGGGAAGCCAATCCGGGCTCCGCGACCATGGCTCTACCCATAAGGGCAGGCTGCGAATGGTCGCGGGCGCTGCTGGCCTTGCCGTTGTCGGAGGGGCAATCGTCGGGCTCCTGCTCACCGGTGGCGGGCCGGCCGCGGCTGCTTCGCGCGTTGCCCGTTCGGGCGCTCTCTCGATCAACTACCGACTGCCGTGGACGCGGACACGCGGGGCCTTCGGTGCGTTCGCGGTTTCGCCAACGCGCGGGACCGGCGCCCAGGCTCCGATTCAGCTGGCGTCGGGCGGGGTGACGCTTGCCGCTGGCTCGGTCGGTCATTCCGCGGTGATCCCTGGCGGACCCCCGCCTGCCCTGGTGGCCCGGTTCGGCCACCCCACGCTCAACACGACGACTCAGCTCGCGAACGGAGCCAGCGCTGCGACGTATCGATGGAACTCGGCCGCCGGGCGCAGCCTCGAGACGTGGGTGATCCCAACCGCGCGGGGTGACCTGGCGATCATCTGCTCTGCGCCGGCCCGGATGACGGCCCAACTGCGGAGCTGCGCCGGGTTCGCGATGCGTGCGCGCGTGAGCGGAGCCGCGGTATTGCCGGTGGGGCCGGTACTGGCCTTGGCCCGTTCGTTGAAGCGGGCCCTCGGCGGCGTTGCCGCGGGCAGACGAACCCTGACCGGCGCGCACCATGGGCGAGTTGCTGTAACGGCGACAGCGATCGCGCGGGAGGACGCGCGGGCGGCAACGACCCTGAACAAGTTGGACGTGCCCGTGCGCTACGCACCCGTGGTGTCCGGTTTGGCCGCTGCCTTCAATGCCGAAGCCAGGGCGCTCACGAATCTCGCCCACGCCGCAGACACAAACGACCGCAGGAAGTATGTGCTCGCCTCTGAAGCGGTCGAGGCGGCAAGCCGGAACGTGGCGGCAGCGAGCCGACGAGTCGCAACGGCCAGACTTCTCACGCTTAGCTTGCCGGCGCTCACAGTGCCCAGACTGCCGGCGGCGCACCAGACCATCGCCACGCCCGCATCGACAAGTGGCACTCCGAGCACGACGACCACCGCCGCGTCATCGGTCACCACTCCCACCCAGAGCTCGACGCCGTCGAGCGCTCCGTCCGGCACCGGTTCCTCCCACCCCACCCAGAGCCACTCCACCCAGAGCTCGAAACAAAAGACTTCCTCGACACAGAGCCCGTCAACCACCGGGTCCAGTGGGCCACTTCACTGAGTTCCACGAGAGGAACCCAGGTCTGGGTCCCAGCGGCCGGCCGCGCTTGGTTCGCGCGCCCGGCGGGCGGCGC
Organism: uncultured Solirubrobacterales bacterium; assembly: GCA_963749545.1. Classification (GTDB taxonomy): domain Bacteria; phylum Actinomycetota; class Thermoleophilia; order Solirubrobacterales; family Solirubrobacteraceae; genus Palsa-465. The sequence continues at coordinate 15,446 of CAVVNG010000018.1, read as the reverse complement.
CCAGGGTCGCGGTCTCAACTTAGCTGTCCGCAAAGCAATCCGCCTTGTCGCGGACCCAGGGCGCGGCGGTAAAGAAAAAAATTCCTCGGCACGCCGTGTGGGGGTAGGATGTTCGGCCGTGACCGAGGTCCCGCAACCCACGTCACGCACGGATGCGACCGTCATCATCGAGCGAGGCGCCCTCGACGGGCTGCTGGCCGCGATCTCCGGCCACGGATATCAGGTCGTCGGCCCGACCGTGCACGATGGTGCAATCGTCTATCGCGACGTGCGCTCCGCCTCGGATCTCCCGATCGGCTGGAGCGACGAGCAGGACGGCGGGAAGTATCGCCTCCACCGGCGCGAGGATGAGGCGGTTTTTGGCTACGCCGTCGGCCCGCAATCGTGGAAGCAGTTCCTGCACCCTCCGCGCCTGCGGCTGTGGCAGGCGCAACGCGGACAGAACGGCGAGGGTCTCGAGTTCATCGAGGAGCCCACCGATCCGCCTCGCTACGCCTTCTTCGGCGTGCGTTCGTGCGAGCTTCACGCAATCGCAATTCAGGATCGGGTGTTCTTGCCCGGCCCTCATCCCGATAAGAGCTACGCCGCCCGGCGCGAGGACGTGCTGCTCATCGCGGTCAATTGCGGCGAGCCGAGCGGCACCTGCTTCTGCACCTCGATGGGGACGGGGCCGAAGGCGAGCTCGGGGTATGACCTCGCGCTGACCGAGGTGCTGGATGGAGACGGTCACCGATTTGTCGTCGAGGTCGGGACCGACCGAGGCGCGCTCATGCTCGCCGATGTGCCGCACCGCGCCGCCGGCGATGCCGACGAGCGCGACGCGGCTGAGGTGACTGCGGGTGCGGTGGCGCGGATGGGACGAGAGATGCCCGACGTCGACCTGCGCGCGCTTCTGTATGCCAACTACGAACACCCACGGTGGGACGACGTCGCCGACCGCTGCCTGACATGCGGCAACTGCACGATGGTGTGCCCGACATGTTTTTGCACCTCGGTCGAGGACACCGCGGACCTCGCCGGTGAGGGGGCCGAGCGCTGGCGCCGCTGGGAGTCGTGTTTCTCGATCTCGTTCAGTCACGTCACCGGAGGCGAGGCGCGTAAGTCGCCGCGCTCCCGCTATCGCCAGTGGATGACCCACAAGCTGGCGACCTGGTTTGATCAGTTCGGCACGTCTGGGTGCGTGGGCTGTGGGCGGTGCATCACCTGGTGCCCTGTCGGTATCGACATCACCGAGGAGGTCTCCGCTATTCTCTCGAATCCGACACCACCGGAAGAAGCCTCATAGGGGGAGCCATGGTGGAGAGCATCGAGCAGGAACTCGCAGCGACTCGGATGTTTCGGAATCTGACTCCGGAGCAGACAAAGGCTGTTGCAGAACTGGGCGAGGAGGTCGAGGTCGCCGACGGCCGCGCTGTGATGGTTGAAGGCGACCCGGCGGACTCGTTCTTCCTGATTCGCGATGGCTTCGTGGCGCTTGAGATCCAGGCGCCGTCAGGAACGATCACGATCGAGACGTTGCACAACGGCGACCCGGTTGGGTGGTCGTGGTTGTTCGAGCCGTACCTTACGCACTTCGACGCCCGCTCGCGCGGGGTCACCCGGGCGATCAAGTTCGACGCCGCGGCGTTGCGTTATCGCTGCGCGGAAGACGCGCAGCTGGGCTATGAGCTGATGCGCAGCTTCACGTCGGTGATCGTCGAACGTCTGCACGCCACACGGCTTCAGCTACTTGACGTGTATGGCGGCGTCGGCGCCAGCTGAGCAGCTCGCGCCCGCTCCGGGCGCGATGACGCCGCACACCCACCGGGTGGTCAGCCGGCGCCGCGAGACGTACGACACCTGGACGGTTGCCCTTGAGCCGCTGCCCGGAGAGGAGCTGCCGCTGTTCGCTCCAGGACAGTTCGGCATGCTGTACGCCTTCGGCGTCGGCGAGATACCGATCTCTGTCAGCGGCACGGCCACAGCTCTTGACCCGTTGCGCTGCACGGTGCGTGGGGTCGGTGGGGTGAGCGGAGCGCTGTGCGAGGTCGAGCCGGGTGACCTGGTTGGCTTGCGGGGGCCGTTCGGCAGCACCTGGCCGCTGGCCGAGGCGGTCGCAGGCGATGTGGTGATCGTGGCCGGCGGTCTCGGCCTGGCGCCACTGCGCCCGGCGATCCACCACCTGCTCGCGCATCGAAACGAGTATGAGCGCGTGATCATCTGCTACGGCGGCCGATCGGCAGCCGAGTTGCTGTACGTGACCGAGTTCGAGGAGTGGCGTCGGCGCTACGACCTCGACATCGACGTGATCGTCGACATCGCAGCCTCGGATTGGCACGGTAAGGTCGGCGTGGTGACCAAGCTTGTCGAGCTGGCGGCGTTCGACCCCGAGAATGCGATCGCGATGGCGTGCGGCCCAGAGGTGATGCTGCGCTTCGTGGCTCTGACGTTGGTTTCGCGAGGCTTGCCGACTGATCGCCTGTACATCTCGATGGAGCGCAACATGCACTGTGCAATCGCGCAATGTGGCCACTGCCAGTTTGGTCCGAAGTTCATTTGCCGCGAAGGGCCCGTGCAGCGCTATGACGACGTCGAGGCGTGGCTGAGGGTGCAGGAGCTGTGAGCCAGCCCTCCGTCAAGCCGAAGCTGGCCGTGTGGAAGTTCTCCTCCTGCGACGGGTGTCAGTTGAGTCTGCTCAGCTGCGAGGACGAGCTGCTCACGCTTGTCGGTCAGGTCGAAATCGCATATTTCCTGGAGGCCTCGCGGGCCGAGGTCGAGGGTCCCTATGACCTGTCGTTGGTGGAAGGCTCGATCACGACCGAGCAGGACGCCGAGCGCATCCACCGCGTACGACGAGTGTCACGTCAGCTGGTGACAATCGGCGCGTGCGCCAACGCGGGCGGCATCCAGGGCTTGCGCAACTTCGCCGACGTCGAGGATTTCGTGACGGCGGTGTACCCGTCGCCCGAGTACGTCTCTACGCTCGAGTACTCCACGCCAATCAGTGCCCACGTGCCGGTCGACTTCGAGCTGCAGGGCTGCCCGGTCAACAAGTATCAGCTGCTGGAGGTGATCCGGGCCGCGCTCGGCGACCGCCGGCCGGCGATCCCCGCATCGAGCGTGTGCCAGGAGTGCAAGTTGCGCGGCAACGTCTGCGTCCTCGTCGCACACGGCACGCCGTGTCTGGGGCCGGTGACGCACGCAGGTTGCGGAGCTATCTGCCCGTCGTTCGATCGCGGTTGCTACGGGTGCTTCGGACCGATGGAGTCGCCGAACACCGGCTCCTTGAGCACGTGGCTCCGCAAGGTGGACATGGACGACGTCGACCTCGTTCGCGTGTACCGGACGTTCAACGCGGGCGCACCAGAGTTCCGACGCGAAAGTGAGCGCTATGGCCCTCCCGCTTGAGCCCCAGGCTCGCAGCCGCCGGATCAGCACCGGGGCCCTTGCCCGGGTCGAGGGAGAGGGCGCGATGAGCGTCCGCATCCGTGACCGCGAGGTGCTCGAGGTGCAGTTGCGCATCTACGAGCCGCCGCGCTTCTTCGAGGCACTGCTGCAGGGGCGCTCCTACACCGAGGTCCCCGACATCACGGCGCGCATCTGCGGCATCTGCCCGGTCGCCTACCAGACGAGCGGCTGCATCGCGATCGAGCAGGCATGCGGCGCGACCGTCGACGGTCCGATCCGCGATCTGCGCCGGCTGGTGTACTGCGGCGAATGGATCGAAAGCCACGCGCTGCACCTGTACTTGCTCCACGCACCCGATTTCCTGGGCTACGAGAGCGCGATCCACATGGCCGCCGACCATCAGGCGCTGGTCGAGCGCGGGCTGACCACGCGAAAAGCGGGCAACCGGTTGCTGATCACGCTCGGTGGTAGGGCCGAGCACCCGGTCAACCCACGGACTGGCGGCTTCTATCGTGCGCCCAGCCGGGACGAGCTGCAGCCGCTGGTCGAGCCGCTACAGCGAGCGCTCGAGGACACGCTCGATACGATCGCGCTCACCGGCACGCTGACGATGCCCGAGTTCGAGCGCGACTACGAGTTTGTGGCGCTTCGCGACGACGACGGACGCTACCCGATCGACCGGGGGCGGATCATTTCCAGCAGCGGTCTCGACATTCCGGCAGAGGCCTTTGACGATCATTTCGTCGAGGAGCACGTGGCCCACTCCAACGCCCTGCACAGCCGCCTGCGCGACGGCGGCTCGTACATGGTCGGGCCGCTGGCGCGCTACAGCCTGGCCTTCGACAGGCTGTCGCCGATGGCCCGTGAGGCGGCCCGCAATGCGGGACTCGGAACGTCGTGTCGCAACCCCTTCCAGAGCATCATCGTGCGGGGGGTGGAGCTGTTGTATGCGATCGAAGAGGCGTTGCGCTTGATCGAGGCCTACGAGCAGCCCGATCCCCCGGCCATCCCCCTCGAGCCGCGCGACGGGGTGGGCTGTGGAATCAGCGAGGCCCCGCGCGGAATCCTCTGGCACCGCTACGAAATCGACGCCTCCGGGGCGATCCGAAACGCTCGCATCGTGCCACCCACGTCGCAAAATCAGCGCGCGATCGAGGAGGATCTGCGCGGCTTCGTGGCCGGACATCTGGATCTCCCCGACGACGAGCTGCAGTGGCAGTGCGAGCAGGCGATCCGCAACTACGACCCTTGCATCTCGTGCGCCACTCACTTCCTCACGCTCGACGTCGAGCGTGACTAACGCGCCCGCGCGCGGTGCCGCCGTCGTCATCGGCGTCGGCAACGAACTCAGAGGGGATGACTCCGCCGGATTGCTCGTAGCCCAGCGCTTGCGTGAGCGGGCCGCAACGCAAGCGGACGTGCTCGTATGCGAGGCCGACCCAGCCGAACTGCTGACGGCGTGGACGGACGCCGACGTGGCGATCGTGGTCGACACGGTCGTCTCGGGCGCCGCGCCGGGCACCATCCAGCGCTTCGACGTGTCCGCCGCGCCGTTGCCGACCAAGCTGATCGGGTTCTCGACCCACGCATTCGGGGTCGGGGAGGCAATCGAGCTGGCGCGCGCGCTTGACCGCCTCCCCGGCCGCACCATCGTCTACGGCATCGAGGGAAGCTCCTTCTCGGCTGGCGCGCCGCTGGACCCAGCCATCGAGCGCGCCGTCGACGAGACGCTGACGCGGATAATGGCCGAGCTCGCCGGTGGCGTCCCTGATGGGCGTGCCGTGCAACCGGCCACAGCACGTCCATAGCATCGATCGACTGAACCTCGGCCGAGCACCTCGTGCACCAGCGATGGCACGGAGGAGCGAGCCGCTGCTCCCCTCTACGCAAACGACCACGCGCGTCGTCAGCAATGTGCAACAGCGAACTGCCGGGTTTCCGCAGAGGAAACCGTGTCTCGTACCGATGGCCCGGCGGCGCAAGTGGTGGATGGTGAGTCTATTGCTAACCGTCGACTTTATTCATCTGTGGCGAGCGTCGTCGGTACGTCCGAGTTTGCTCTGAGCATTTGCTCGGTGGTGCTTGTCATGAGAACGGTGCGCTGAGGCTCTCGGACGCACTTGAGGAGGGATGCCTTATGGCAACCATCTCTGCACCCCCATCCCGGCCGGAAGCCGAGCTCAACGGCGCGCCTGCCCCGGCAGTGGCTCCTGAACTCAATCTCCGTGCCAAGACTCTTGACTGGGGCAACTCCGCTCCGCTCGCGTTGTTGGCGTTCGCCGTCACGACCTTCATGCTCAGCATGATCAACTCGAACGCGGTGTCGGTGGCCGTCACGCCCGTCGTGTTCGGCGTCGCGCTCATGTTCGGTGGCATCGCGCAGCTGATTGCGGGTCTCATCCAACTGCGGACAGGCAACACGTTTTCGGGTGTGTTGTTCTCAGGCTTCGGCGCTTTTTGGATGTCGTTGTTCGCCATCGGGCAATGGTTCCTAAAGGACGTGCCGGCGCTTCAGGTGGGGCACTCACTCGGCCTGTTCCTCTACGCCTTTGGCATCTTCGTGGTCGTGATGTTGGCGGCGTCGCTGCGGACAAATGCCATTGTCGTCCTGGCGCTTGGGATCCTCGTTGCGACCTTCTTCCTCTTGGGAGCGGGCAATTACGGGGCCCACATCAACCTGATCCATTGGGGCGGCTACTTCGGTCTCGCGGCCGCGGCATGTGCGTTCTATCTGGCCCTGGCGGAGCTCTGCGAGTTCTCCTATGGCCGGTCGGTGCTCCCAGTCTGGTCGCTGGCCAAGCGCTGATCCATCCACAATCCACTGAGCGCGCCGGCGAGGGCCGGCGCGCTCAGTCGTTACGGGGCGAGCCCTTGCGGCCGAGCGGTCCGGGTCCGATCTCGGCAGAACTCCTTCGGCCGGAGCTCCAACACTCCTCGCGGGATCAACGAACAGGGACACTCGAGTGGTCATTCCTCTGTTATCCCAGCGCTACGCGCTTCTAATCGCGGGGGGGAACTGGCCTAGGTTGGGTAGTTCTTACTGTCCCGGCTCGGGGCGGAATACGGATGGCACGGCGGTCATCCGAGCGTAAGCTACCGTCGCTCGAATAGGGCGTCAGTTGATGCAAATCGAATGCTCAGATCAGTCGTTTGCCTGCTCGGTCGAGTTGCAGGGCACGCCGAGTACGAGTAGTGTGATTTGTGCGGCGGTTGAGGGCCGCGAGATCCTGAGTGCGGCGAACGCCCCGCGTCCGTCGAGGACAGCGGCGACAGATGTTCGGTTAGGACGTGGACGGCGTCCGCGAACGACGTTTACGCCGGGTGCCCGGCGATCAGTCGGGGCCCTGTCCACATCGGTTCCGGCATCGAACGCCGCGGGCGGATCGGCTGGCGTCCCAATCGTCGCCGCGCGTGAAGGAGGCCGGGATCGCGAACACGTGAGCACGTAAACCGGTGCGTTAGTCGGAGCACGTGACCAACGTCCAATTAGAAGGAGACGGTTCGATGACTGACACGGCATCAGGAACACCCAGCGGGCCGGAGATCGCCGCCGCTGCGACCTCGGAGGCGCAGATCGCGGTTCATTGGCGGGAGGAGGAGTACTACCCGCCGCCGCCATCGTTCGTCACGCAGGCGAACGCGGCGGACCCGGCGATCCTTGAGCGCTTCAGCGAGGAGCACTACCCGGATTGCTTCGTTGAGTACGCCGAGATGCTCGCGTGGGATCGTAAGTGGGACACGATTCTGGACACGAGCAACCCGCCGTTCTGGAAGTGGTGGGTGGGCGGGCGTCTGAACGCGAGCGTGAATTGCGTCGATAGACACCTGGAATCGCGCGGCGATAAGAACGCGCTGATCTGGGTGCCCGAGCGTGAGGATGAGGAGACGCAGGAGATCACCTACGCGGAGCTCCACCGCCGGGTCAACGAGTTCGCGGCGCTGCTGCGGGAGTTCGCTGGCGTGCAGACCGGCGATCGGGTCACGTTCCACCTGCCGATGTTGCCCGAGCTGCCGGTCTCGATGTTGGCCTGCGCTCGCATGGGGGTGATCCATTCGGAGGTGTTCGGCGGGTTTGCCGGCGCGGCGTGTGGCCATCGGATCGCTGACTCGGGGAGCAAAATCCTCGTAACGATCGACTCCTACTACCGCAACGGCCAGCTGATCGACCACAAGGAGAAGGCCGACGAGGCAATCGCCGCCGCACGCGAGGAGGGGACCGAGATCGAGAAGGTGCTGGTGTGGCGGCGGCACCCCGGCGAGTACCACTCGCAGAGCCCGATGGTCGAGGGTCGCGACTTCTTCATCGACGAGTTGCTCGACAAGTACCGCGGGCAGCAGGTCGAGCCGGAGTCGATGCCGGCGGAGGCGCCGTTGTTCTTGATGTACACGAGCGGCACGACCGGCCGGCCGAAGGGCTGCGAGCATTCGACCGGTGGCTATCTGTCGTACGTGACCGGCACGTCGAGGTACTACCAGGACATCCACCCGGACGACACGTATTGGTGCTTCGCCGACATCGGCTGGATCACCGGCCATTCCTACATCGTTTACGGGCCGCTGTCGCTTGGGACCACGAGCGTGATGTACGAGGGCGTGCCGACCTACCCCGATGCTGGGCGGCCGTGGCGGATCGCGGAGCAGCTGGGCGTGGACATCTTCCACACCGCGCCGACGACGATCCGAATGCTGCGCAAGCTCGGCCCCGAGGAGCCCGAGAAGTACAGCTATCACTTCAAGACGATGACGACGGTCGGGGAGCCGATCGAGCCCGACGTGTGGCGCTGGTACCACAGCTTCGTCGGCAAGGGTGAGGCGGCGATCACCGACACGTGGTGGCAGACCGAGAACGGTGGCTTCCTCGGCAGCACGCTGCCCGGGCTGCAGCCGATGAAGCCCGGCAGCTGCGGGCCGGGTGTGCTCGGCATCTACCCGGTGATCTACGACGAGACCGGCGCGGAGGTCCCGAAGGGCTCGGGCAAGGCGGGGAACATCTGCATCCGCAACCCGTGGCCAGGGTCCTTCCAGACGATCTGGGGGCAGCCCGAGCGGTACGTGGAGACCTACTACGCCAAGTACAACAAGGACAAGGACAGCAAGGACTGGCACGACTGGCCGTACTTCGCCGGGGACGGCGCAATGCAGGGAGCCGACGGCTACTTCCGGATCCTCGGGCGGGTCGACGACGTGATCAACGTCGCCGGGCACCGGCTCGGGACCAAGGAGATCGAGTCGGCGAGCATCACCGTCGATGAGATCGCCGAGGCGGCAGCGGTCCCGGTGATCGACGATATCCGCGGGAAGGTCGTGGAGGTGTACGTCGCGCTCAAGCCGGGGTTCACCCCGAGCGAGGAGATCGAGCAAAAGGTGAGCGATGCGATCGACAGGGAGATCGGGAAGATCGCGCGCCCAAAGAACGTGTGGATCGTGTCCGACATGCCGAAGACCCGCTCGGGCAAGATCATGCGCCGGGTGATCGCCAGCATCTCCAACTTCGCCGACGTCGGCGACGTGACGACGCTCGCGAACCCCGAGATCGTCGACGAGATCCGCCACCACGTGCAAAGCGAGAAGGTCGCGCACGGCGAAACGCCGCGCGAGCTCTCAGAACAAGAGAAGAAGGAGATCGAAGCCTTCGGGCAAGCGGATTAACCAGAAACGATAAAGGTAGTTCCACGGCGGTTGGTCGCGCGCCTTTTGACGCGATCATTACCGAACGCGGCTGCAGGGCAGGCGGCGAGGCGCCGATACTGGTTTATCAGCAGTGGTCTCGTCGCCGGCCCCTTGGAACCGGAAGCAGAAGTAACGTCCACACTTCCAGGCCTCGGTTTAGCCGCGTCCGAGTTTGCGGCAGATCAGATGACTCAGCAGTACCTTGTCGGGGAGTTCTCAGCGTTGCTAGGGGATCTGGAACGAACCGCCGCTGCGTGGCAACCCGCCGTCCACGGCCTGCGCCGAGAGGTCGAGTCCTCGCCAGTAGCGATGCTTCCCGAGTTTGCGGACAAGGCCACGGAGCTGATCGACACGATTTGTTGGGCTGCCCTTCACCGGGGGGATGTCACCCGGTTTTGCGGTTGCGCGAAGGCGGCCGCCGCGCTGGGCGAGTTCATCGACAGTGCCGGCTTCTTGCGCTATTAGCATGAGATGAGGCTCCGACTCGACTCACTCGTGTCGCACTTCGGTCGCGACGTCGGAGCGCACTCGCCGCGGAGGCTGCCAAATCACCGACCGCTCCGGCAATGTGGACCGAAGCCGACCGGGCGTTCACCGATCAGGCACCCGTCGTGAGCTTCGTCAATCTGAGTGAGTGGGACTTCGTCTCCCGCCGCGTCGGCAACTTCGAGTACAAGCCCCAGCTCGGCGTGCTCATCGACCAGTTGTAGGTTCGCTAGGTAGCGCGCCGGTCGCGGAGCAGCGAAGAACAGGAGCCGCTCGGTAGACGGCCGGGCCTCACCGTCCAAAGGTAGGTACCGGCCGCTCCCAAAATGGGGAGATTCCCCGATGCGCGGATCAGTGCGTGGTCGTAGGTTCGTTGCCTGCAGAGGGCAACGAATTCAGGAGCACCGACATGGCGCGATACGTGGTGCGGCGGAGGCATGAGACTGGGCTTGAGGGTTCGTCACGCCGTGATTTCTTGAGGGGAGCGGCGGCTGCGAGTGCCGGTTTGGTCGCCGGGTCGGTAGGTGAGGGCATGGCGCCCCCTGGTGCTGTGGCTGAACCGCTGCCGTCGTCGACGGGCCGGGCTGGGCGTTACGCGGGCAACGGTGGTGCGCCGGTGAGCAGCGTCGATTTCGGACGTATCTTTCCCTCGCTACCGCCATTCGCCGACGCCAATGACACGGTGCGCGCTGCGCTGCTCGAGGTGGGGAAGCAGGGCGGGATCATGGACGCAGGGGATCAATTGGGTGCCGGGGCGAAGGCGCTGATCGTCGACCCGACGGTCAACGGCAATCCGACTGCCGGCAACCCGTACGGCACGAATCCTGACAACCCGACGATGACCGCGGGGTCAACGTTCGTTGGTCAGTTCACCGATCACGACATCACCTTCGATCAGACCTCACAGCTGGGCGTTCCCCAGAACCCACTAGCCTCGCCTAACACGCGCACGTCGGCGCTTGATCTGGACGCGGTGTTCGGCGGCGGGCCGGGGTTGCGTCCGGACCTATACGTCAAGAACGCGGATGGGTCGGTCGGGCCGAAGTTGATGATCGGAACCGGCGGGGTGCACGAGGACGTGCCGCGCGTTGCCAGCGGGGATGGCACCTACGTCGCCTTGCTCGGCGATCCACGCAACGATGAGAACGTGATCATCGCCGGGCTCCACTGCGCGCACATCTTGTTCTACAACCGGGTGCTGGATGAGCTGGTTAGCTTCGACCTGCGGGCATTTCCCTCCGCTCGGCATGCCGATCTGTCCAACCGCTACGCGGTCTTCCTGATTGCGCGCGAGGTGACGCTGTGGCACTACCAGTGGCTCTTGGTCAACGAGCACCTGCCACAGATCGTCGGCCAGGCAATGGTCGACGACCTGCTGGCGCACGGCAACCAGTTCTACCGGCCACCCCGCGGGGATGCGTTCATGCCGATCGAGTTCGGGGCCGCCGCTTACCGCTTCGGACACAGCATGGTCCGCCCCTCCTACCGCGCCAACTTCACCAGCGGCACGGGCGACGGCACCAGCCCGACGGCCGATCCTTTCTTCGCGCTGGTGTTCGACTCAACTGAGCCTGACTTCAGCGATCCGGTCAGCTACGACCGCGATGACCTGTTGGGCGGCTTTCCAGCCTCGCGGCGCTACATCGGCTGGCAGACGTTCTTTGACCTCGGCGACGGCCAGGTCAAGAACAACAAGAAGATCGACCCCACCGTCTCAAGCGTCCTGTTCACACTCCCTGTGCCCGCGATCGCACCCCACACCCAGACCGCCCCCACCGTTCTCCCGCAACGAAACCTGCTGCGCCAGCTCACATGGGGACTGCCATCCGGTCAAGCCGTCGCTGCCGCGATCGGAGTGGACCGCCTCGGCCGAGCCGACCTGGGGGGCATCGTCGACGTGTACGCGCCGTTCGCCCGCAGCACCCCGCTCTGGTACTACATCCTCGCCGAGGCCAAGGCGGCCGCCGACGGGCTCCATCTCGGGCCCGTCGGAGGAAGGATCGTCGCCGAGACGCTGATCGGCCTGTTGCGCGCCGACCCAACGAGCTACCTCAGCGTCCATCCACGCTTCCGCCCGTTCCTCGGCACCGACCTCTCGCTCGGGCCTTCCCCCAACCCGAACATCACCGGGAACCGCACCTACACCCGAGCCAACTTCCTCTACTACGCCGGAGTTGTCACACCCGGAACCTACCGCTGATCACCGAGCGCGGCTTCGGCGTTCGGGCGGCGCTCGGATGCTCCGATCCCGGTCGCAGCGCCGCGTCGCAAATGCGGCCGGGAGACGTTTACCGGGAACAGATATTCGGGGACCGCGGCGCGCGCTGGTTTCATTGCGGCGGAATCTTCGCCGCGTTATCGGAGACCTGCCGCGCTCGCGATCGAGGCGATGCGGATCGCGCGGCAGCACGGCACGATCGTCTCCTGTCTCAACTGCCCTAGCCTGCCCCGCGTCCGCTCACCTTTTCAGGGCGGGCTTACCTGGGTGCGGGCCACACGATAGAGAGCGGGATGGAAGGGCCAGCGCAGATCGGCGCTGGCTTCCCGGAAGCCGGGGCTGCTGACCGCCTCGGTGAACTCCTCCGCGGTGCGCCAATGCGCGATGTTGACGAACTGAAAGTCGGCGTCTGAGCCGAGTGCCTGGTGCAGGGCGGTGTCGAGATGTGCGGGATAGCGCTGCAGGTAGTCGCGAGTCTTCTCCCAGGCCGCGACAAACTGCTCGGCGTCGGCCGCCGAGACCTCGAAGACGTTGATCAGCACGACGGGTTCGGACACGGCGGTTCCTCCCTCTGGTCGTCTCTCCCGGCATTGCGCGCTGGTTTGTTGGAAGGGAGAAGTATCGCGCGACATCGCGACCCTGCGCGCGACAGCCTCCGCCCGGCGATCTGCGGTGGTAGGAGCTTCGCCCCTCGAGGGCAGAGACGGGCCGGGCGCTCGGATGCCGCGCAGACCGGTACGCTTGCCGGGGTCGTGAAGCGAAGGCGCGCGGCATCCGCTCGGGGGGTCCGGATCGGTGAGGCGGCGGCGATTGTCGCCATCTGCGCCGTTGTGTCCGTTGGCGTGCTGACACTCGTCGCCGGCCCTGGGGGACACAAAGCCGCGGCCGGCGCGTCGGTGCGCAAGGTGGCCCAGCGCTCACCGACGACGACCGCGCAGTCGGCGCCGGGACACACCACGACCACCACGTCGATCACGGCAACCGCGAGGCGCCGCCGTCGCGCCCATCCGCCCGCCGCCTACCGGTTCAGGACGCTGACCCTTCGCCTCACCGACCCGTCGCGGCGGATCGGGACCGCACGCCGGTCGTTTCTCACCATCATCCGATACCCGATCGCCCGTCCGGACCAGAACCCCGGGCCGTTTGCCCTCATCGTCTTCGGCCACGGCTTTGCGGTCTCCCCCGCCCCGTACGCTCGCTTGCTCGACGCGTGGGCGCGGGCCGGGTACGTCGTCGCCGCGCCCGTCTTCCCGCTCGAGAACGCCAACCATCCCGGCGGCCCGGACGAGAACGACCTGCCCAACCAGCCGGGCGACATGAGCCTCGTCATCACCGACCTCTCCGAGCGCAGCCAGTCCGGCCACGGTCCGCTCGCCGGGCTCATCGACCCTCGCCGGGTCGCCGTCACCGGCCAATCCGACGGCGGCGACACCGCGCTCGCAGCCGCCTACGACCCCGCCGTCCGCGACCGCCGCATCGACGCGGCGATGATCCTCTCCGGCGCCGAGGATCCCTTCGCGGCGCCGTTCGCCATGCCGTCCAATGGGCCACCGCTACTCGCCGTGCAAGGGACGGCGGACACCATCAACCCACCCGGCGACACCTACACCTTCTACCGGCAGGCAGCCAGACCGAAAATCCTGCTCAAGCTGCTCGGCGCCGGACACCTGCCCCCCTACACCGAGCCAGGACCACAACTCACCGCCGTCAAGCGAACAACGATCGCGTTTCTGAATTGGCGCTTCAAGCATCGCCCGGCAGCACTCCGAGCCCTGCTCGCCGCCGGCCGCGCCGGCCCCGGCACATCACTGAGGAGCGCCAGCTGAACACCGTCACCATCGGAGCCGGGATGCACTTGACGTTCTCGGCCAGCCCGCAGCTCGTCGTCAGGCGGTCGATCGTAACCCCCGCCCCTACCTCGCCGTCGCCGGCTGGATCGCCGCCAGTGCGGCGTAATGCATTTCTGAGCTAAGTTACCAATCGGTATACTATCTGGTAACATAGTGTCTGAATGGTTCGCCCGACCACCCATCGACTGACGGCGCCTGAGCGCAAGGCGCGGATCGATCTGGCGGCGACACGGCTATTCGCCCAGCGCGGCTTCGCGGCCACGACGGTCGAGGACATCGTCCGGGATGCGGGCGTGACCAAGCCGATGCTCTACCGGCACTACGAATCAAAGCGAGAGCTGTGCGTGGTGCTGCTCAAGCGCTATCGCGACGAGCTGGGCCGCGCGCCCTTGGCTCAGTTTGACCCCGCCTCCGGCGACTTGCCGGCCCAGCTTGGCCCAATGCTCGACGCATGGCTGGAATACGTCGAAGAGCATCCTGATGCCACACGGCTCCTGTTCGTGCCGGTCGTCGACGATCCGGAGGTCGCGCGGGTGCAGCGAGAGCTTCATGCCCGTCAACGCGCCATGCAGATGGCGCTGCTGCGCGAGTTCGCTCCTGGACTCGTAGAAGCCGAAGCCGAGCCGCTAGCCGAGGCGATGCGGTCAAGTCTGGCGGCGGTCGCGCTCTGGTGGCTCGATCATCCCGAGGTCCCTCGTGAGGTTCCAACGCGGGCATTGCGGCACCTGGCCGAGGGCACGGTGAATGCACTTCAAGGCGCCAATCGAGGCGTCCGATGACCGGCGGTCAGATCGAGCTCTCGGCCGGCACGATCGACCACGCCACCCCACCCCCGTCACCGGCTAGCGCGTCTCCAGGAGATCGATGATGTCGATCGACCAGGAACTCGGCCCGTGCCGATCCTCGGAGACGGAGAAGGTTCGCTTCGCCAGCGGGGACGCGAACTGCGCTGCGTGGCATTACCCGGGGACCAGTGGGGCCTGCGTGATCATGGCCAGCGGCCTGGCGGTGACTAAGGAGCCGGGCACCGAGCGCTTCGCCCGCAGATTCCACCAGGCGGGATTGACGGTCCTCGCCTTCGACTATCGCCGGTTCGGCGAGAGCGGCGGTCATCCCCGACAGATAGCGCACATCAGCGAGCAGCTCGACGACTGGCAGGCAGCGATCGCGTTCGCCAACACCCTGCCCGAAGTCGACACCGACCGGCTCGCGACTTGGGGCTTCTCGCTCTCGGGTGGTCACATGTTTCCCGTGGCCGCCCGAAGCCCGGGGCTAAGGGCGGCGATCGCCCACTCGCCGCTCGCCGATGGTCACGCCGCGGCCCCAAACGCCATGCGTCACACCACACCGGGTGCCCTGCTGCGTCTCACCGGTCGTGGATTGGTGGACGCGCTCGGCGGATACTTCGGCCGAGATCCGTTGCTGGTCCCGCTCGCCGGCGAACGCGGCACCATGGCCGCGCTGACCACCCCCGACGCGCTCAACGGCGAGGCAGCGCTCAACCCGGACAACAAGTATCCGGACTGGCAGCAGGAGGTCGCAGCGCGCTCCGCTCTTCGCATTGGCTTCTACCGGCCGGCTCGCTACGCGGCGCGGATCCGCTGCCCGCTTCTCGTGCTGGCGTACGATGACGACGGGGCCGCCCCTCCGCGTGCTGCGATCCGCGCGGCACGACGAGCCCCCCGAGGAGAGCTGGTGCGTTGCCAGGGCGGTCACTACGAAGGCTTCATGGACGGCCACGAACACGCCGCCGAGGTCCAACTCACCTTCCTCCGCCGACACCTCTTGGCCGACGGCGAGCCGCCCCGCGGCCCGCACGAATCCGCCCGCCAATG
>CAVVNG010000017.1:0-72800 GCA_963749545.1 uncultured Solirubrobacterales bacterium | reverse complement strand
GGCCGGTTCGTAGTGAGTGGGCTCAGATCGAGCTGATGGGTTCAGTGTTTCACCGGGTGCGGATGGCGAGGGTGTCAGCGTTGTAGGCGAGGATCGACCATCCGGTCCAGATCTGGCGGCCTTCGTCGCCTTTGAGGCTGCTGCGGTTCATGCCGTAGCCGCGTTTGAGGTGACTGATCCGTCCTTCGGCACCGGTTCGGTAGCGTGCCATTCGGCGTTGGGTGCGCTTGGAGCCGGGTTGTTGGCGGCCGGCGATGAACACCCGGTCCGGTTGCAGGTCGTGGTCTTCGAGCGCCTGGCGGGTCGGGCCTGTGTTGAACGCGCCGTCCAGCGCGATCTCGCGCGGTGCGATCCCGAGCCGCGTCAGCTCGGTGATCGTGTCGGGCAGCAGAGTGTCCTCGGTCGGGTTCCCCAACCGGGTCGCTGCCGGCACGATCAAGCCCCTCGCTCCGCGCTGGGTGTGCTCGGTCACCTCGCAGATCTGGCTGACGTACCCGAACTCGTTGGGCTATCCGGATATCCGGATAGCCGACCCTGTGCCGATAGCGCGACTATGCCGAGACGACGCTCGGGCTGGCGGTGCTCGTCCTGCGTGCGCGCGGATTCTTCGACTTGGTGCTGGTGGGTTTGTCGGCATAGTCACAGGCCTTCGAGGAACGCGAGGAGCTTGTCGGGTGGCTTGTAGCGGCCGGGTTTGACGTCGGGTGGGGTGACGAGCGCGAGCGCTTTCTCCTTGATCGTGAGGTCGGCGTGGATGTAGGGGTCGGTGGAGCGGACGTCCGCGTGTCCCAACCAGAGGGCGATGACGGTGGTGTCGACGCCGGCTTGCAGGAGCGACATCGTGCAGCTGTGGCGGAGGGCGTGCGGATGCAGGTGCTTGGCGTTGAGGCTGGGGCAGTTGATCGTGGCGGTCGCGGCGTGGGTGCTGACGCGTTGCGCGATCGCGTCGCTGCTGAGTCGGCGGCCGCTGCGGGTCGGGAATAGCGGGTCGTTGGGTTGACCTGCACGCTCGGCGAGCCACGCGGCGAGCAGTGGTCGCACGGGCGTGATGAGCGGCACCGCCCGCTGTTTTCGGCCTTTGCTGTGGCGGCATCGGACGTTGGCGCCGGTTCCGAGGGTGATGTCGCCGCAGTCCAGGCCGGTGAGTTCGGAGACCCGGAGTCCGGTGTAGATCGCGAGCGTCAGCAGCGTCCGGTCGCGGCGGCCTTCCCAGCGGGCGCCGTCGGGCGCGTTGATCAGCGCGGCGGCCTCCGGCGCGGAGAGGTAGGTGATCGTTCGTTGCTGATGGCGTTTGGGTGGGATCGCGAGCACTCTCGCGATCGTGTGCGCGTGTTCTGGATGCCGCAGCGACGCGAACGTGAACAGTGACCGGATCGCTGTGAGCCGCAGGTTGCGGGTCTTCGCCGCGTTCCCGCGCACGGTCTCAAGGTGCTCGAGGAACCCCGAGATCAGCTCCTCGTTGAGGTTCTCCCAATCGAGCGCGGACGGCGCCTTGCCGGTCTGTCGGTGGGTGTAGTGGAGCAGCAGCCGCAGCGTGTCGCGGTAGGAGGCGATCGTGCGCGGGCTGGCCTGCAGCTGCCCGGCGAGGCGGTCACTGAAGAACGCCTGGATCGTTGGGGCGATCAGGGTCATCCCGTCACCGCCCGTGTGTCATCGAGCAGGCGGGCGGCGTACGCGAGCAACTCTGGCGCGGCGGACAGATACCAGTAGCTCGAGACTGGATCGCGATGCCCGAGATAAGTCGAGAGCCAGGCCAGACGGGGCTGAACGTCGACCCCATCGCGATACCAGCCGACAAGCACGCGAACAGCAAACCGGTGCCTGAGGTCGTGAATCGTGGGCCGCACGCTGCTGCCGGCGCCAATCCCGGCACCGTCGCAGAGTCCCCGGAACGTCTTCCACACGCACGCGTGGATCACGCGGGTGCCACGCAGCGAGACGAAGAAGCTCTCGCCAGCCGCGGCCGGTTTCTCGCGATCACGGAGGTGTGCGTAGCGCTCCAGCGCCTCCAGGACGCTGGGCGCCAGCGGCACCAGCCGTGACTTGTTGAACTTCGATTGGCGGATGCGCAGCACGCCTTCGGACCAATCGATGTCGCCGCGGTCCAAGCGCAGCGCTTCACCGACCCGCAGGCCGCTTGCGGCGAGCAGCCCGATCAGCGTCTGCATCGTCGCGGCTCGCAACGGCTGCGGGATCGCCGCTCGCGCATGCTCGAGCAACACCAGCACCTGCTCGTCGGTGTAGACGAACGGAGGACGACGGCTCCTCGGGCGGCGGACCAGCCCGGCGGGCGGGATCTCGGTCTCCGGGTCGATCCCGGCCATGTAGCGCGCGAACCCGCGCACCGCCCGATACCGGGTCGCGGGCACACTGCTCGGCGCGCTCACCCTCGGCGTAAGCGCCCACCGCACCGCGACCTGGGTCGTCACGTGCGCGACGCCGGCGGCGTCGAGCTCGGCGGCGAAGCGGTGCAACAGCCGGCCGGTCTCCGTGAGGTCATAACCGAGCGCCCGCCGGAGACGCAGATAATCGTCAACGTAGCTCTGCAGCGCGCTCATCGCTCGGCTCCTGGCCACGGCAGCGCGACCTGACGCAGCCGTTCGAGATCGACCTTGGCGTAGATCGCGGTCGTCGAGAGGTGCCGGTGGCGCAGCACCTGGCTGATCTCCTGAAGCGAGGCGCCCTTGGCAAGCATCTCGCTCGCCAGCGCGTGCCGCAGCCGGTGCGGCGCGAACCGCGCGATCCCGGCGTGCTCGCACGCTCGGCGCACGACATCGCCGACGAGATCGGGACGGATCGGGCGTGTCGGCGCGCGCAGCGTCAAGAACACCCGGCGGAACTCGCGCCGGCCGCGGACCGTCAGATACTCGGCCAGCGCTGAGCCGACATCGTCAGGCAACGGCAGACGATCCTCTCGCCCGCCCTTCCCGCGCACCACCAGCTCGCCCGCGCGCCAATCCAGATCCGAGAGCTCAAGCCGAGCGACCTCGATCGACCGCAACCCCAGGCGCGCGAGCAGCAGCACGATCGCCCGATCCCGCGCCCCATCGAGCGTTGATCTGTCACACGACGCGATCAGACGCTCGACATCCGCAGGCGGGACCGCGCGTGGAATCCCCGTGTCACGCCAACCGGCGACCGGCGGGACCGACTCTCCCAACGCCAACAGGATCAACCCGCGCACGAACAAGAACCGCAACAACGACCGCAGCTCGCCAACCTTCCCCTTCGCCGAGTCAACCGACAGCCGCTCGCACTCGCGCAACAGGAACGCCGCCACGTGCTCTCCGCTGAGATCCTTCACGCCCAGCTCGTCCCGGATGGTCACTCGCTCACCGAGGAACCGCGTCGCGAGCGTCACATACCGCGCCACCGTCAACGGCGCCAGCCCGCGATCGCCGACCAGCCACTGCCGGTACGCCTCGATCAACTCCCCCAACGGCGTCAGCAGATCACCCGGCTCAGGGCCGACCACCCCCAGCTCGCGCAGATAGACCAGCAACGAACGCGATCCGCGCGCGACCGCCACCGCCAAGCGACCCTGCACACGGTGCGCCTCAACGAACGCCGCGATCACATCGCCGTCGAGCTGCCCAACCGCAAGATCCTCCGCAACCATCCAGCGCCCCAGCACGCCCAGAAACCGCAGCTCATGCTCGACACTCCCCCGGGAGTAGCCGCGCTCCAGCAACCACACGCGATACCCGACCACAAACGGGCCAAGCTGCCCCGACTCTAATGTTTTGGCTTATCAACCTACATATCGCTCAACAACACTCACTTCTCATTCAAACATTACATTTCTTCTAACCACACACTAACACACCAACAAACAAACACATACACTCCAACAAACACATCTCACACACACACCCTCACTCAACTCCCCCTCACCTCCCACCCACCCACCACCACCCCCCCACCCCCCCCCCCCTCCCACCAACCACTCAACTCTCCACCCCCCACCTCATACAACACACCCCTTCACACACACCACAACTCCCCCCTACACACCCACACACAACCTACACACACCACACCACCACCACTAATCTACCCCCCTCACAACCACACCCCCCACACAAAACCCACCCCCCCACGAGACTCCGACACCGACATCGCCTCCTTGTCGAAGCCGCAGCCTCGACGATCGAAATGGCTCAGTCGGACGACGGAACTATGCCGACACGCCCGCCAGCATCACCACGGGAAACCCAGGCAGATCAAGACGCTACACACCCGCGCGAGAACGTTCTCGGCATAGTCGCGCTATCGGCACAGGTTGGGCTTGCCAAGCTTGCCCTTGCGGATCGGCCGGGCGTCCGGGTCGGCCAACGACACGAGCCGATCGCTGATCGGCTCCCCCTTGACCCGCCTGGCGATCTGCGAGGCGACCTTCTCGCAGCGGTCCGCGAGCTCTTCCAGGCTCGTGGCGGCCTTCAGCTTCGCGGTCGCGCCACGCCCACGCGCCTTGCGCCGGGTCGACATCGGCGAGCTTGCGTGCCTCCATCACCGACCGCGTAAGCAGCTTGCCGGTCTGCTCGGTCAGCGCGAGCACCTCGGCCTTCGCCTCGCCCGAGCGCCTGCGGATCGTGCGCGTCAACAACCTCAGCTTCTGACCCATCTGCCGGGAGCGATCGCGAACCCGCGCCTTCTTCTCCTTGGCCAGAGCGGCCAGCTTCTTGGCTTCCCGGGCGAGCACCTTCACTCCGTGCGAGGCGAGATCCGCGTCGGTCGGATACTTCACATCCGCCTCGATCACGGTCGAGTCGATCCTCACCGCCCGCGGCCGGAACCGCTTCTGACGCACGGCGGCCTCGATCAGCGACCGGGTCAACTCGTTCACCATCTCCGCCCCGACCCGCCGCGTCAGCTTGCGCACCGTCGAATCGTCCGGCACCCGGTCCGCTCAGCGAGATCCGACAGAACCGCCGCAGGTGGATCGAGTCCGACACCTCCGCCATCAACGTCCGGTACCCCCACCGATACCGTGCCTTCAAAACCATCAACCGGATATAGGTCTCCATCGCGATCGTCGGCCGCCCGTCCGTCAACACCGCACGGCCCGTGTCGAGGACCTCCTGGCGCCAGCGCTCCAACACCACCATCATCAGCTCGGGGTCCAACAGCACCCTGTCCAACTCCGCCAGACCGCTCGGCAATCCTTCACCTCGACCGGCAGCGACTCGTCCCGCAACGACTCCGCCTGCGCCGCGAACAACGTCAGCACGCACACCTCCGATATCGACCTGAAACCCGCTCACTAGCAGGGCATTCTCTCTTTCAGGCCGGACGGAAACGGGCTGTCAAACCCCCGACTTTTTCCTCAGGAAGTAGCTAGACCGCCAGGGTCAGCTGCTCGTCGGCATGTTGCGGCGCCGGCGCCAGCCCAGCCACGCGAACGCCGAGGAGCCGCACGGGACGCGACGGCGCGAACCGACGCAGCAGATCGAGCGCCACCGGCCCGACCCGATCGGCTGAATTCACCGGCTCGGCGAGCGTGCGTGCGCGGGTGTGAGTGGAGAAGTCGTTGAGCCGGACCTTGATCCCGATCGTCCGTCCGCAGTGTTGCTGCTCGACCAGCCCGGCGCACAGCCGCCCGACCAGGTCCTCCAGCACGCGCTCGAGCCGCTCCGGATCGGCGATGTCGTAGTCGAACGTCGTCTCCCGCGACTCGGAGATCACCTTCCGGTCCTGGGTCACGATCGAGTCATCCTCGAACCGGGCCCGGCGCTGTAGCTCGCCCGCGAAGCGCGAGCCGAACCGCGCGGCCAGCGGCCCCGGCGGCGCGGACGCCAGCTCGCCCAGCGTGTTGATGCCGACGGCCTGCAGGCGCGCGACCGTCTTTGGCCCGATGCCGGGTACCAGCCCGCACCGCGCGCTCGAGAAGCGCGCGCACGCCTGCTCTCGAGTGAGCACCACGAAGCCGCGGGGCTTCTCAGCATCGGAGGCGACCTTGGCGACAAGCTTGCTCGGGCCAACACCGATCGAGCATCCGAGGCCGGTCTGCTGCTCGATCTCGGTCGCCACGCGGCGCATCGCGGCGTGTGGCGCGGGCAGGCCGGTGAGCTCCAGGTACGCCTCGTCGAGACCCACGATCTCGACCGTCTCCACGTGCGTGCGCACGATCTCCATCACCTGCGCCGATGTCTCGCGGTAGTACGGGAAATCCGGCGTCAGGAAGATCCCATCTGGGCACAGTCGCCGGGCTCGTGCTGCCGGCATGGCCGAGCCGACGCCGAAGCGCCGGGCCTCATAGGAGGCGGTGGTGACGACGGCGCGCGGGCCGCTCCAGGCCACGACGACCGGCTTGCCCCGCAGCTCGGAGCGCCGCCGCAACTCGACGGATACGTAGAACGCGTCCATGTCGAGATGGGCGACGCAGCGATCCATATGAGGAGGGTAGGTCCCCCGCCAGACGCTGAAGCTGTCCGGCGGAGGACTTCCCGAGGTGGCGAGGGCGTCGCGCGCTAGCGCGTCGACCAGACCATGCCGACGCCGCCGAAGCCGAGTGCGGCCGCCGTGTTCTGGTTGAGATCCCACTCGCGTCCGCCCACGTAGGGGCCGCGATCCTCCACCGTCGCGGTGACCTGGCGCCCGCCGTAGCGGAACGTCACCTTGGTGCCGCAGGGCAGTTCCTTGTTGGCCACGCCGTAGGTGGCGTGGAAGCCGCAGGCAGTCCCGCCGGCGTCCTCAAACCACGACGCGAGGCTCTCCCGGAACACGGTGAGCTTGCCGGCACCGCGCGTGCTACCTGTGTTAAGCCGGTCGCCCGTGAACTTCACGCGCACGTGCTTGCTGCCCAGGCCGTCCGCGCGGTAGTGGAGGCGAAAGCCTCCGTGCCGGCCGGTTCGGGTCGAGGCCAGCCAGTGCCAGTGCCTTCCGGAGCGACCCTCGAGATAGATCTTGCGGCCGCCGACCTTGGGCAGGAGCCGACCGCTGACCGCGGTCGACTGACCGTCGAGGACGTCGCGCGTCCGGTAGCGGACATGCAGCTGGGAGGCCACGGCGATCGGCCGCGAGTGACTCGGGGCGATCGCAGTGGGGCTCTGCGGGTTGCGCACCGACGCGGTGCGCGGCGGCAGTGGGTTCTGGGCCACCGCACGGACGAGCCCCGACTTCTTCAACGAGACGACGAACTTGAAGGTGCCGTCGCGATGGGCCTTGGTCGAGCTCAGGCGCTGCCAGCGCTTGCTCCCGGCGGGCGCGAACTCCAGCACCACGCTCCGACCGGCCTCCGCGGGGGACGCATTGCCCGTCACACGCAGGTCCTGGCCGAAGGCGAGGTGGCGATCGTTCACCTTGATCTGGATCGCGCTCTGGGCATCAGCAGCTCCGGCCGAGAGCGCGACCGCCGAAGTCGGAATTGCCAACATCAATGCGCCAGCGACCGCGTGGGTCGGGCGCAACTTGCGCATTCTGCGCCTGGACCTCGTCAAGAGGACCTCCTTTTGACTTCTTCGACCAGGCGCCTACGGAGTTAGCTGTCGGGCTCGCGGCCGACCTCCACAACGCCCAGCGGCGTTGGTTTCAGTCCGTCGCTACGGCCGCAGACGGCAACTGCCGCGCAGCCGATTCGCCCCGGCCGGGTGGAACTGCTGAGCCCCGGCAGTGGGTCCCCCGCTCGCTCTCGCACCGAGCAAGAGCGATTCGGCAGGGTCGAATACGAACGGCGAGCATGGCAGGCCCAGCTGGGGAGAAGTGTGACGGCTGTCACACTTCTCCCCGTCCAACTCGGAGGAAATTGAGCATCGCTCGGACGCCAGATGGGCGAAAACCGTGGCGCCTGCCTCCCTCAGCCGCGATCCGGTGGCGATCCAGACGACAGAGGCGTTTAGGGGCGGCCGCCTGCGGGGCGGCCGCCTGTGTGTGCGCAGCCCGGGATCTGGCTGCCCGGCGTTGGCCTGCAAGAATCTCCAGCGTGCCGAACCCGGACCGCTTGACCGGACTCGACAGCTCGTTCCTCCACCTCGAGCGCGACGCGGCGCACATGCACGTGGCCGGGTGCATGGTGTTCAAGGGCTCCGCGCCTGACTATGACGACCTGGTGCAGGAGATCGGAGCCCGCCTTCATCTCGTGCCGCGCTACCGCCAGCGACTGGCGTTCGTGCCGCTGAATCAGGGTCGGCCGGTATGGGTCGACGACCCGCACTTCAACATCACCTACCACGTGCGCCACACGGCGCTGC
Organism: uncultured Solirubrobacterales bacterium; assembly: GCA_963749545.1. Lineage (GTDB taxonomy): Bacteria > Actinomycetota > Thermoleophilia > Solirubrobacterales > Solirubrobacteraceae > Palsa-465. The sequence continues at coordinate 64,611 of CAVVNG010000017.1, read as the reverse complement.
CGCGCCCGGGCGGCGAGGAGGAGCTCAAGCGAATGGCCGGCCGCGTGTTCTCGCAGGCGCTCGATCGCCGGCGGCCGCTGTGGGAGCTTTGGCTGGTCGAGGGGCTCGAGGACGATCGCTTCGCGATCCTGTCCAAGACCCATCACGCGCTGGTCGACGGCATTTCGGGCGTGGACATCGCCACGATTCTCTTTGACACCTCGCCCGACCCGCTGCCGGTGGCGCCGCCCGAACAGGAGTGGGTGGCGCGCCCGCTGCCGAGCAGCGCACAGCTGCTGGCCGATGCGCTGCTCGAGCGAACCACGGTTCCAGCCGAGATCGTCCGCGGCGCCCGTGCCACACTCCGAGGCCCGCGACGCGTCGCCGGCCGGATCGGAGGCGCGCTCGCCGGGGTCGGGGCGATGGCCTGGACCGGTCTTCGCACCGCGCCGCCGAGTCCCTTCAACGTGCGGATCGGCCCCCACCGGCGCTTCACCTGGGTACGGGGAGACCTGGCCCAGTTCAAGGCGATCAAGAACTCGCTGGGGGGCACAGTCAACGATGTCGTCCTGGCGACCGTCACCGGTGCCCTGGGGCGCTACATGCGCCTGCATGGTCACGACACCGAGGACGTCGTGCTCAAGGCAATGGTCCCCGTTTCCGTGCGAGCCGACGTCGAGCGCGGCGCGCTCGGCAACCGAGTCGCGGCGATGTGGGCGCCGCTTCCCGTGGGGATCCTCGACCCCGTGGAGCGATTGCTCGAGATCAGCCACGCGATGGAGGCGCTCAAGGACTCCGACCAGGCGGTGGGCGCCCAGCTCCTGACCGGACTGTCCGGGTTTGCCCCGCCGACGATCCTCGCGCAGGCGTCGCGCCTGCAGGCTCATCAGCGGCTGTTCAACCTTGTGGTGACGAATGTTCCCGGCCCGCAGATCCCACTGTTTATGCTCGGCCGCGAGCTCGAGGCGCTGTTCCCGATGGTCCCGCTGACCGAGAACACGGCGCTGGGAATCGCGATCATGAGCTACAACGGGCAGCTGAACTTCGGGCTGCTGGCCGACTACGATGGCCTCCCAGACGTCGAGGCCCTCGCGGAGGAGATACGACTCTCGATCGAGGAGTTGGCAAGCGCCGCTGGCGCAGACGTCGAGCGGGCACGCTCCGGCGGGTCCCGCCAGCGAGTCGTTCCCGCCGCCGAGTGAGGATCAGCGTCGCGCTCGAGCGGACCGCGATCGCGGTCGCCTCACTGCTCCTGGCGATCGGCTTGATCGCGCTGCTCTCCGGGTTCTTCGCCCAGCGCGACCAGGCCGGCATCTCTGGATCCACGACCGCGATTGGCGAGGTATTCCCCGACCTCGGACACGCGCGCCTGCATCTCGGCCAGCTCACCCCGCCGTACAACTCCAATCCACCGACCAGCGGCCCGCACATCCCCGAGCCGGTCGTGCACGATGAGGCTCAGCTGAACGACGACCAGCTGCTCCAGGCCCTCCAGACCGGGAACATTGTGATCGTGTACGGCGGACGCGTCCCCCCACACGGTCTGAGGGACCTGGCCAACTCCGTCGCGTCGCCGTTCACGCCCGCGCTCGCCACCGCCGGCCAGGCGGTGATCCTCGCCCGCCGTCCGGGCACGCCGGGTGTGATCGGGCTGGCCTGGACGCACCTGATCCGAGTCCAGAGTGCCGGTGACCCCCGCCTGAAGGCGTTTGCGCAGGATCTGCTCGGCCGCGGCGCCCCGTGAGGCAGCGCTACGTGCCGACCATCCGGAACGTGAACATCCGCTCGGCGTCGATCCGCGCGTACACCGGACCGGAGTCGAGGAACTCCTCCCAGTTCTCGCCGTAGCGCGGGGTGTAGACCTCGAGCAGCGTCTCACGCAACCCCGTGCCCTCCGGCGCGCCCACGTCGACGGGGATCGCGCGCCCGTGCACGCTCACCGCGAACTCCTCGGCGGGCAGGTGGGTGGCGCTGACGTGCGGTCGTGCGCGGATGTGGCGGAAGCGGACGGAGTCGGGCGAGCTACCGAAGTGAAATGAGCCGCGGTAGAAGATGCCGTCGACGGGACCACAGATCGGGCGCCCATCCGCGGTCACGGTGGCCAGCACGAGCAGCGTCATGCCGGTCAGTCGCGCCACCAGCTCGCTCGCCCCCACCCGGCGCTCGGGCGTGATGATGCTCAGCAGATGCGGTCCGGCAGCGGCGAAGCTACGGTCCAGCAGCTGCTGAAGGACATCGAGGTCTTCAGCCGTCTCATGCATCGCCGACGCTCAATCCGCCAGCGCTTGGCGCACCGCGATCGTCACGCGGACGAGCGCGCACAGCCGATCGTCGTCGTCGAGGAGCTCGACCTCCCAGACCCACGTGCTCCGCCCGCGATGGCGCGGGCGGGCCACGGCGTGGATCGTGCCGCCGGTGATCGGCCGGATGAAGCTTGTGTTGTTGGACAGCCCCATGGCCATGCGACCCTCGGGCATCACGGCGAGCGCGGTGCCGTAGGAGGCGAGGCTCTCCGCCACAGCGGCGTAGACGCCTCCGTGGACGAGCCCGGCCGGCTGCTTTAGCTCATCTCGGACCACCACTCGGCCGCAGGCCACGTCCCCGCTCACCTCGACCAACTCGAGTCCGTACAGCGCATCGAAGCCGACGGCCGCCTCGTTGGGCAGGGGAATCCTCATCGACATGCACCCTAATGGTTCGCTGCGCCGGATCATTCCGCGGACACCTTCTCTACGCTACGTACGACTCGTGGCCCCGCTTGACAACCTTCCGGATGACCAGCGCGCCGTGCTGCAGCTTGTGCTTCAGCGGGGCCGCTCATACGACCAGATCGCCGAGCTCCTCTCGATCGATCGGGCCGCGGTCAGACAGCGTGCGCTGGCCGCGTTCGACGCGCTCGGACCGCAGACCAGCGTCGCTCCCGAGCAGCGCGCCCTGATCACCGACTACCTGCTCGGACAACTGCCGGCGCGGGTCAGCCAGGACACGGCCGACCGGCTGGCCGATTCGCCCGCCGAGCGCGCCTGGGCTCGCGTGGTCGCTTCCGAGCTCGCGCCGGTCGCCACCCACCCCCTGCCTGAGATCCCCGTCGAGCGCGGGCGCGGGCAGCCGGTGGCGGCGGGCTCCGAGACCGAGCCGACACGAGCTCGCGAGCGGGCCGCCGCGTCGGCGGCGCTGGGCCGCCCCGAGCCGGCGAGCCAACAGGAGGCGCGCGGACCCCGGAGCTCGCGTCGCGGCGGAGCCATCCTGCTCGGCGTGGTGGCTCTGGTGATCGTCGCCGTCGTGGTGATCGTGCTCGCGGCCAGCGGCTCGAGCGGCAACAGCAGCAGCACGACCAGCAGCACCGCGGCCTCAGCGCCGCAGACCACATCAACCGCCGCGTCCACCGCAACCAGCACCGCAACCAGCACCGCGGCCACCAGCACGCCCCAGATCGTCGGCCAGATCAACCTGACGCCGCCGCTCAGCGGCAGCAAGGCGAAGGGCGCCGCCTTCGTGGTCAAGCGGGGCAGCCAGACGGCGATCATCGTCCAGGGCCAGAGCATTCCGGCCAACAGCAAGCACGATGCGTACGCGGTCTGGCTGTTCAACTCCAACGCGGACAACCACCTGCTCGGTTTCGTCAACCCTGGTGTGGGTACGAGCGGCAAGCTCTCGACCGCCGGGGCGCTGCCCGCCAACGCGGGGCACTACAAGACGCTGCTGGTCACGCTGGAGACGCAGCAGGCTCCCAAGCAACCGGGCAAGATCGTTCTTCAGGGCACTCTGACCGGCGTCTCCTAAGAGCTATACGATCGCACCGGATGTCGGAAGCAGGCCCGATCCGTGTCGTCGTCGGTGACGATCACCCGGTGTACCGCGAGGGTGTCGCCCGCGGCCTGTCGGCCAGCGGACGGGTCCTCGTCGTCGCCCAGGCCGAGAACGGGCGCGAGGCGTTGGAGGCGATCCAGAAGCACCGTCCCGATGTTGCCGTGATCGACTACCGCATGCCCGAGCTCGACGGCGCAGAGGTGGTCCGCGCGGTCACGCGCGAGCACCTCCCCACGCGAGTGCTCGTGCTGTCGGCCTTCAGCGACAGCGCGCTCGTCTACCGCGCCATCGAGCAGGGTGCCGCCGGCTATCTACCCAAGGAGTCCCGCCAGACCGAGATCCTCGATGCGGTGCTCGCCTGCGCGCGCGGCGAGACGGTGGTCCCGCCAACGCTGGCCACGGGATTGGTGCAGGAGCTGCGCCGGCACGCCGCCGGCCAGGGCCCGGTCCTGACCGAGCGCGAGTCCCAGATCCTGGCGCTGATTTCCCAGGGCAAGAGCGTGCCTGCGATCGCCAACGAGCTCATGCTCGGCGCCAGCACAGTCAAGACCCATGTCGGTCACCTGTACGAGAAGCTGGGGGTCTCCGATCGCGCCGCCGCCGTCGCCGAGGCGATGCGGCGCGGCCTGATCGAATGAGCAGCGGTTCGCAGCTGCAGGCGATCGGACGCGAATACACGAGCCGCGCCGACCACGGGATCGCGTGGTTGAGGCTGGCGGCTGTCGGGCTGTTTGCCGGGGCCGAGCAGCTCCCTCCCCCCCGCGATCACGCCACCGCGTTCTTCATCGTGCTCGGCGTCTACGCGGTATGGAGCGTCGGGCTGGTCTGGTTCACCCGCAGGCACGGGCTGAGCGATCCGGCCGCGATCACCGTGATGATCATCGACGTCGTCGTGATTACGGCGCTGGATAGCCTGTCGGGCGGCCCGTTCTCCCTCACCCGGCTCGGCTACTTCTTCGTGCCGGTGGCGGCCGCGTTCCGCTACCAGTGGCGGACAACGCTGCTGGTCACGGTTATCGTCGTCGCTGCCTATTCGCTGGACCCGCTTCTCAATATCGGCGTCAACCAGGGCAACGTCCCCGGTTTCGTGGCGCTGCACGCGGGCATCCTGGCCTGGATCGGAATCGCCTGCGCCGCCCTCTCGGCCGGGATCTCGCATCGCTCGCGACAGATCGCCGGCCTCGTCGATGACCGCGAGCGGCTGGTCACCGAGGTGTTGGACGCGGAATCGCGCGAACGCCGGACCCTGGCCGAGGGATTGCACGACGGCCCGATTCAGTCGCTGCTCGCCGCCCGCCACGACCTCGAGGCGGCCGCGGCCCACCTGCCCGAGGACGAGGGGCTGCTACGGGCGGATGAGAACCTGCTCGAGGTCGTCCACGAGCTGCGCTCGGCCATCTTCGAGCTGCACCCGCACGTGCTCGAGGAGGTCGGGTTGGAGGCCGCCGTGCGCCAGGTGGCCGAGGTATCGGCCATGCGCGCCGGGTTCGAGCTCACGCTCGACCTCGATGACCTGCCGCGGCTCCACGACCAGGACCGGCTGCTGTACAGCGTCGTCCGCGAACTGCTGAGCAATGTCGTCCGACACGCCGACGCCCACCACGTGACCGTCGCGCTCCACGACTCCGATGACGAGCGCCTGCTGACCGTCACCGACGACGGCCAGGGCGTGGACGTCAAGGTCCTGGCCGACCGGCTCACCCACGGCCACATCGGGCTGGCCTCCCAGCGCGTGCGGCTGGAAAGCGCCGGCGGCCGACTCGAGGTGACGCCCCGCCCCGACGGCGGCACGGTCGCCGCGGCGCGCCTCCCCAATTCGCCAATCGGTCGCTGACCGCGCTCCGATCGGGGCTGGCAGCTCCTCCGATCGGAGGACCCACGGTTCGTCCTGCGGTTCATCCGGCCGGACGATGGTCGCGCGGCTCCTGAGAACCGATCATGTACCCATCGAGCGAGAGAGCAGACAGAGGGACAGGGAAGAGGAAATGACCGCCACAGCAATCCATACCACGGGCCACGATCAGGGTTCGCGCAAGGCCAGGGCAGCTCACTTCCTGCGTCGGGCCGCCGAGTCTTTCGAGATGACCGAGTTCGCCGCGGTGAACCCGGCGCTCGCGCCCCAGAGCGGGACGGAAACAACCGCCGGCAGGTACTCAATACAGAACTTCACGACTGGGGGTGCAGGCAGTTCCCGTTAGCGGGAACAGACCGACCCGGGTGACGGCCCGACGGACCAGGGCGATCACCCACAGATGGGGGCGCAGGCAGTTCTCAACGGATTGAGGACAGACCGACGCGGGTGACGGCTCGATGGAACGGGCCGTCACCTTCCAAACAGGGCGATGGCTCAGGGACCGATGCCGCCCGACCCAAGCGGGGCAAACGGCTCGACGGAGCGATCCGTTGCCCACCCAGCCAGGGCGACCCAGGGATCGGAATATCGCCCACCAAGCCGGGCGACGGCTTTAGGGATCGACGTCGCCCAACCAGCCAGGGTGACGGCCCGACGGACCGGGTCGTCACTCCTTTATCACGCCCCGGCGCAAATGTGGGCCAGGCTGTCGAGCGCCTCGTCGAGCCGGGAGGCCGTCGCGCGACGCCACATGAAGCCGCCGGTGCGCGAATACCCCCGCAGCTTCTGATGCTGCTCGATCGTCACTCGCGTGCCGTCATGGGCGGGCTCGAGCTCGATCTCGGTTATCGACTCGGCCAGCACCCGTTCAAGCGGGCTCCCGATCAGCTCCTGCTCCCAGACCCGCCGGCGCGGCGCCTCGGACTCGAGGACGTGGAAGTCGAGTCGCACCGATCGGCCCTTCTTGGTCTGAAACACCTGCGTGAAGCGATCGTCCTCGACGCCCTCCATTCGCCTCACTCCCGGCCACCAGCGCGGCATGTGATGGGGATCCTCCAGCACCTCCCAGATCGTCTGGAGCGGGGCGGGGATCGTGCGCGAGCGACGTGCGGCAGCCATCGGCCCTCACCGCTCGTAGTCGATCAACGCGAACACCTCGCGGCCGGCCAGGCGTTCCCGCCCGCCGAGGAAGCTCAGCTCGATCAGAAACGCACAGGCCACGACGTTCCCGCCCAGTTCCGTCACCAGCTCGCACAGCGCCGCCGCCGTGCCGCCGGTGGCCACCAGATCGTCGTGGACGAGGACCCGCGGGCCACCGGCGAAGGCGTCGGCGTGCACCTCGAGCGCATCGATCCCGTACTCGAGCTGATACTCGGCGCTCATCGTCTTGTAGGGCAGCTTGCCCGGCTTGCGCGCAGGGACGAATCCGGCCTGCAGCTGGCGCGCGAGCGCCCCGCCGAGGATGAAGCCTCGCGCCTCGGGGGCCACGACGATCTCGACCCCCAGCGGCTCGGCAAACGCCTCGAGCCCGGCCACGGCGGCGTCGAGGGCTAGCGGCTCCAGCAGCAGCGGCGTGATGTCCCTGAACACCACGCCGGGCTGGGGGAAGTCGGGGATCTCGCGGACGTACGAGCGCAGATCGAGAGCCATCCCGCCCCCGGAGCTCAGGTGGCGATCTTGCGCAGATCGCGGATCAGCAGCAGGTGCTTGAGGTGAGTGGTGACCGACGCGAGATTCTCCAGCGCCTCGATCGCCTCCTTGCGCCGATCCGGATTGCGCGAGCGCAGGGCCGGCGCGAGGATGCTCTGAAGTAGCTGCGCCTCGCGATCGGCCGAGCTGCGGAAGACGCGTAGGTTGCGGCCACCGACGCCGTAGCGTGCCAGCTCGGACACCGCCCGGACGATCTCCCGTTCGGTCTCGTCGAAGTACTTCGTCCCGCCGCGCGACTCGCCCTTGATCACACCGAACTCGACCAGCTCGCCCACCAGCTTCGGGTCGGCGCCGGTCTCCTCGACGACATCCTCGAGCGAGTACATCGCGCCGGCGTCGCGGACGGTCATGACCGCGCGGCGCAGCGAGCGGTTGTCGCTGGGCGAGGCCATCTCGCGATCGTTTCGCCCCGCCGCCAGCTCCTGTCGGATCACGCGCAGCGGCAGGAACTCATCGCGCTGGAGCCGCAGGATGGTTCGCAGCCGTTGGATGTCGTTCTGGGTATAGAGCCGGTAGCCGCCCTGGGTGCGCCGCGGCGAGATCAGCTTCTGGTCCTCCAGGTAGCGGATCTTCGAGATCGAAATGTCCGGGAATTCCTGGTGCAGGGCCTTGCAGACGTTGCCGATCGTCACGGCCTTGTGGCGCGGCGGGCTGGCGTCGTCGGCCGCGGGATCGGGTAGCTCGACGTCGGGATTGCGGGTCTCGGGTACGGACATCAGCGGCTGAGGAACGCGAGCTTGTACTTGCCGATCTGGAGCTCATCGCCGTCCGACAGGCGATGCGACTCGATCCGGCTGCGATTGACGTAGGTGCCGTTCAACGAGCCGCAGTCGTCGAGGTAGTAGTCGCTGCCACGATGCACGAGGATCGCGTGGTCGCGCGACACCGTGACGTCGTCGAGGAAGATGTCGCAATCGGGACGCCGGCCGATGGTGAGCCGGTCCTTCTCCAGCGCAAAGCTCTCACCCGCGCGGCCGCCGCCGGCTCGGATGACCAGGGCAGCGCCGGTGGCAACGACGTCCTCGAGCTCGACCGCCTCGATCTCGCCCGTCTCCCCAACCCGGTATGTGGCCGTCGTCGCACCGGGCGGCGGCTCGGATTGGGCGAGAAAGGCACCACACCGCTGGCAGTAGTTCGCACCGTCGGCGTTGGCGAATCCGCACTCTGGGCAGTGCTGGGCCAAGGCGCTCGGCGCCCTTCTAGTCGGACTCCGCCGCCGGTACCCGCCCCGCGAGGATGTCCGTAAGCTGCTGCACATCGGCCCCGGAGATCACCAGCTCGCCGCTCTCGTCCTTCTTGCGTAGGCGGTTGACCAGCTCGGCGCGAAGGATGTCGATCTTCCCGTGGAGGATCCTGCGCCGGTAGGAGATCTCCATCTCCTCTTCGGTCAGCTGCTTGATCAGATCCTTGAGTTCCTGGTCACTGAGTGAGCCAAGATCGGGAAACGTCTCCATACGATCAGATCCTCCCCGCCGGAGCGGTTGAGTGGCAAGGCGAAGGGCGAGTATACCCCTGGCTGTCGGAGGGTCAAGCTGAGCTTGAGACTTTGCGGCGCCGAACCTCCTGAACGCCCGTGCGCACGTAGAGAACGGTGGCTGTGAGCGTAAGCACCATGCCCACATAGAGCAGGATCAGCGCCAGCCAGTGCACACCGGCCATGGCGAAGAACGGCGCGCCCATGATCGGAGCCACGCCCAGCCGCCCTGCCCAGTTGATCTTGATCTCGATCCGCTGCGAGAGCGCGTAGCGACTCAGCGCGAGGATGAACAGCTCACGCGCTACGACGATCGCGATCGCCCACCGGGGCAGGAGGTTGAAGTGCCACACGACAACCATTCCTGATACGACGAGCAGGCGATCGACGATCGGGTCGAGCAGTGCTCCCAGGCGGCTGTACTGACCGGTCAGGCGGGCGACAAAGCCGTCGAGGTAGTCGGCCCAGCCGATCACGGCGAAGAGAACCGCCGCCAGCGCGCTCTCGCCATCGTTGGAGGAGAGGGCGATGGCCAGAAATACCGGAATCAGCGCCAGACGCACGAAGCCGATGGCGTTGGGCAGCGTCCACGGGTTCAGTGGCTGATCGGAGCGCGTTTGTGGCGGGTTTGGCCCCGAGCGGTCGATCCCAAACAGCCGCCGCTTGGTTATCGGGCTCACGGCCGGACGAACTAGGGCAGCTCGCGCCACAGCTCGGCGATCGCCGAGGCCGCGCCCTGGACCGGCACGGTCCGCGACTCGCGTCCGCGGCGCACCTGGACCTCGACCTCACCGGCGGCCAGCGTTCGCCGCCCGACCGTGACCCGCGCCGGGCAGCCGAGCAGCTCGGCGTCGGCAAACTTCTCGCCCGGTCCGGCGTCGCGATCGTCGTAGAGGACGCCCAGCCCCAGCCCGCTCAGCGCGCCGTAGAGCTCCTCGGCCAGGCTGCGCTCCTCGCTACCCGCCCGGCCCAGGGAGACGAGCTCCACGTCGAACGGGGCGATCGTCCGCGGCCACGAGATGCCGTGCTCATCGGCGTACTGCTCGACGGCTGCCGCAGCCGCGCGCGCTGGGCCGAAGCCGTAGGAGCCCATCCAGATCAGCTGCTCCTTGCCGTTATCGTCGAGGTACTTGGCGCCCAGAGGCTCGGAGTAGCGGGTTCCGAGCTTGAAGATGTTGCCCACCTCGATCGCCGGTTCGATCCGGATCGCCGCACCGCCCACGGTGTCGCCGGCCACCACGCTGCGCACATCGACGGTCTCGAACTGGAAATCGCGTCCCGGCTTGACGCCGCGCAGGTGGGCGTCGGGCTGGTTGGCCCCGGTCACGTAGCCGCCGGGCTTGACCGCATCGTCGAGCAGGATCGGCATCTGCGCCCCGACGGGACCAATGAACCCGGGCGGGCCGAGTCGCTCTGCCACCTGCTCGGGGCTGGCGGACCGGAAGTCGGCCCCCAGCGCCGCCCGCAGCTTGATCTCGTTCACACGGTGGTCGCCGCGCACGATGACCAGGCGCATCTCCTCGCTCCCGCCACCGTCGACAAAGACCGGGAATGCCTTGAGCAGCGCCCCGGATGCCACGCCCAGCGCGTCAGCCACCGCCTGCACGGTGGTCATTCCCGGGGTGTGGACGAGCTCCGGGGCGGCAAGCTCTCCAGGCAGCTGCACCGGCTGGGCCTCGGCACTGGCCACCTCGACGTTGGCCGCATAGCCAGGCGCCAGCGCGATGTCGTTCTCGCCCGCTGCGCACGGGGCCATGTACTCGTGTGCGCCGAATCCGCCCATCATTCCGACGTCCGCCTCGACGCGGTACCACTCCAGGCCGCACCGGTCGAACATGCGGTCGTAGGCGACGATGTGCTTGTCGTACTGCTCCGAAAGGCCCTCGAGGTCACGATCGAACGTGTAGGAGTCCTTCATGATGAACTCGCGGGTCCGCAACACACCGGCCCGCGGCCGGGGCTCGTCGCGTTCCTTGACCTGGAAGTGGTACAGGATCAGGGGCAGATCGCGATACGAGCGCACAGCCGCGGCCACGTGCCCGGTGACGATCTCCTCGTGCGTCATCGCCAGCACCATGTCGGCGCCACGGCGGTCGTTGAGCTTGAACAGCTCGTCGATCCCATAGCGCCCGGTGCGCCGCCACGGCTCGGCCGGGTGCAGCACCGGCATGAGGAGCTCCTGGCCGCCGATCGCGTTCATCTCCTCGCGCACGATCTGCACGACCTTCTGGTGCACCCGCCAGCCGGCCGGCAGCCACGACCACAGCCCCGACCCGACTTGGCGGATCAGGCCGGCACGCACCATGAGGATGTGCGAGATCGCCTCCGCATCGGCCGGAGGATCGCGCTCGGTGGGCAGGAAGTAGCTGGATAGGCGGGTCATGACGACCCGCGAAGCCTACGAGAATCGCTCGGCGAACTGGACCGGGGGCGCGGTCACGCCACCCGCCTGCTGGGAACCGACGGCCTCGCAGACGCCGTCGGCGACGCACGACACCCCGAACAGGGTGGCGCCGAATGCGAGAGGATTGGGGGTCGTTTGTGCCGACCACGCCCCGCCGGTGAGGCGCTCGGCCAGGACGTAGCCGCGAAGGTGCTGGTCGGCCGAGTCGCCCACGGCCGTGCATGATCCCCTGGCCCGGCAGCTGACCCCCTCGAGCTCGAACATGTTGGCGCGGCCCGCGGGACCGGGCACGTGTTCGATTCGCCAGCGTGCGCCGTTCCAGTGCTCGATGAGCCCAAAGAAGGTTCCCTGACCCGAATGCGAATAGTCCCCGGCCGCCTCACACCACGATTTCGCCGTGCACGAGATCGCGTTCAGCTCGATCGAGTCGCCTCTCGGGTCGGGCGTGCGCATCACGCTCCACCGGCTCCCATTCCAGCGCTCGGCCAGCACCTTCTGACCGCCCTGCCCCACGCCGCTGGCGTAATCGCCGACCGCGATGCAGGCGCGAGGGGTGCTGCACCAGACGCCCTTGAGCTCGCCGGCGAACCCGGCGGGCGGCTGCGGGACCGTATCGCGCGACCAGTGGCGTCCGTTCCAGCGCTCGGCCAACGGCCGGGTGTTCGTGAGCGGTCCGAATAGGCCCACGGCCATGCAGAACTTGCCACTCAGACACGAGACCGCGCGCAACCACCGCTCGGGGCCCCGGACCGTGGGCAGATGCTGAAGCTGCCAGGGCTGGCTCCCGAGGCGGTCCGCCCACAGCGTGGCCGGTCCCCCAACCGCGGTGCACACTGTGGTAGCCGGGCACGACACTCCGCTCCACCCGATCACATGCCGTCTGCTGGTCGTCGATTGCACAGACCACCGGGCGCCATTCCAGTGGTCGATCAGGCCGCGGTCGGTCTGGTGTAGATCCCAGAAGGTCCCAACGGCGAAGCAGTCAGCCGCCGTCGTGCACGACACCGCGGCGAGCTGGCCGGCGAGCTGCCCACTCGCCAGCGGCGATCGCTGCAACCGCCAGTGCTTGGCGGCGGCGGTCGCGGCCGTCGAGCACAGCGCAGCGATGAGGCCCACGCTCACCGCGAGTGCTGCTCTTCCGCCGATCATCCGCTAGGAGAATCGCTCCGAGAACTGCAGCGGAGGGGCGCTCTCCAGGATCGGCGTGACCTGGGTGATCCTCTCCTGCCACCCGACCGCCATGCACACGGCACGGGTGCAAGAGACTCCGAACAGCTCGCCGCCCAGCCCCGGGGGGTTGGGCGTGCGCTGTAGCTTCCAGCCGCTGGATGTGAGGTGCTCGGCCAGCACGTAGGACTGCGGCAGGCCGGTGAACGCCGCGCCGACTGCCGTGCAGGATCGCCGCGCAGCGCAGCTGACCGCGTCGAAATCGAAGTTCGGGCCGTGGCCGGCGGGCGGCGCAGCCGCGCGCTGAATCCTCCAGTGCCTGCCGTCCCAACCCTCGAGCAGTCCCGCAGTCTTGGTATTCGGCAGCTGATAGTCGCCCGCGGCCTCGCACCGGGACGCCGACACGCAGGAGATCCCGTTGAGCTCGATCAGGCTTCCGGCCGGGCTGGGCGCACGCATCATCCGCCAGTGACTTCCGTTCCAGCGCTCGGTCAGGACCTTGAGCCCGCCCTGACCGCTCGCGGCGGCGAAATCTCCCACCGCCAGGCACTCGCGGGCTCCGATGCAGTCGATGCCCTTCAGCTCGTAGCCAAAGTTGGGCAGCGGGAGGGGAACGGACTCAAACCTCCAGCGCCTTCCGTTCCAGTGCTCGGCGATGGCATGGGCGTCGACGATTGGGCCCGCGAAGCCGACGGCCATGCACGACACCTGACTCGAGCACGAGATGGCCCGCAGCCAGCCGCTCCGGTCCACTCCCGGTAGCCGCGCAAGCCGCCACGATCGGTGAACGTAGCGCTCGGCCCAGATTCCATTCTCGCCTCCGCCGGCCTCGCAGACGGCCGTGGTCGGACATGAGACGCCGTTGAACCCGGCATCCTTGAGCGGGGTCGGGCTCTTCTGAAGCCGCCAGCTCATCCCGTTCCAGCGCATGGCGAGGTTGCGGTCGCGATGGGCGTGGTCGGTGTACCGGCCCACGGCGGTGCACGCGGACGCGCTCCGGCACGACACGGCGCTGAGCTGCCCCGTCCGCTGACCGGAGACCCTCGGCGTCGGCACCAGCCGCCACCGCCTTGCCGCAGCGCCCGGCGCGGCCACGGCCAGGAGCGCGGCAATCGTCAGCCCCACGGCCCACCCTCGCATGGCCGGAGTGTAACCCGACTCTTCGGCTACGAGAAGCGCAGGGCGATCTGGCGCGCCGCAGAGTAGGGATCCGCGCCCGTCTGTTCGTCGCCAACGGCCAGGCAGAACTCCCGGCGGGTGCACGAGACCCCGTTCAGGCCGCCGCCAAAGCGTGGATTGGGCGTCGACTGCAGCGACCACTTCGCTCCGCGGAGGCGCTCGGCGAGGACGAAACCCCTGGTGCCGAGCGACGAGCTTCCGACCGCCGTGCACGAACCGCGAGCCGGGCAGCTGATGGCGTTGAGGATGGTCTGATTGGCTCGCCCGGGCGGGCCGGGCGCGTGCTGGACCTTCCAATGCCTGCCGTCCCAGTGCTCGAGTAGACCGAAGCTGTCTCCCAGCACCCCTCGCATGAAGACGCCCGCCGCCTCACACCACGAGGCCGAAGCGCACGACACGCCGAGCACCTCGAGGTTGTTCTGACCCCTGGGACCGGGGGCGGGCGCAAACCTCCAGCGCCGTCCATTCCACACCTCGGTCAGAGGCCTGGCATCCCACCCCGGGTTGTACTCGCCGACGGCAACACAGGCCCGGGTCGTCGCGCACGAGACGCTGTTCAGCTCGCCGTCGTGGACCCCACGGGGCATCGGCAGCTTCCTCACCGCCCAGCGCTGGCCGTTCCAGAGCGCTGCGGACGGGTCGGCGTTGTTGTTCTTGTAAGCGACGAAGCCGACCGCCATGCACATTCGGCGGCTGGCGCAGGAGACGCCATAGAGCGGGTGTAGGCGCCCTCTCAAGCGGGGGATGCCTTGGATTCGCCACTCGCCCCGGCGAAAGCGCTGAGCCCACGATGCCTCCTGGCTCCCCACCCCCGTGCAGGTGAGGGCGATTGGGCACGAGACGCTCAGAAAGGCCGGCTTTTGAACACCGGCCGGTTCCTGCAGCGAGAACCTGGCTTTACCCCAGCGCTCGGCGAGGTTTCGGGATCTCCCGTTCCTGTCGGTGTAGTTGCCGACGGCAATGCATGCCGTGGGGTTCGCGCAGGATACGGCGGTGAGACTGCCATCCCTCTGGCCGGGCACCGGCGGCACGGTGAGCAGCGTCCACCGCCTTCCCAGTGCAGTGGTTGGTGCGACCACCAGAAGCACGACGGTCGCGAGCGCCAGTCCCCAGCGTCGCATTGCGGCGAGACTGTACACGGCGGGCCGGGTCCACGTAATCGCCCGTCAAACATCTGATAGAACGGGGTTTCCTAGGAGAAATCGTCTGCGAGGAGCTAGCCAATGGCCTACGAAGTTCCGCCTCTCCCCTACGACTACAACGCGCTCGAGCCTCACATCGATGAGGCGACGATGCGGGTTCACCACGACAAACACCACCAGGCCTACGTCGACAAGGTGAACGCGGCGCTCGAGGGCAACGAGTGGGCGGACAACCCGATCGAAGAGGTCCTGCGCAACCTCTCGCAGATCCCCGACGACAAGCGCACGGCGGTTCGCAACAACGGCGGCGGTCACTTCAATCACTCGCTGTTCTGGGAGTGGATGTCGCCTGGCGGCGGTGGCGCGCCCGACGGCGCCCTCGGCGCCGCAATCGACTCCGCCTTCGGCTCCTTCTCCGACTTCCAGGCGAAGTTCAAGGACGCCGGCGTCAACCGCTTCGGATCCGGCTGGTCATGGCTGGTGCACGACGGCTCGGGTCTTGCGGTCGTCTCCTCGGCCAACCAGGACAACCCGGTCAGCGACGGCCAGACGCCGCTGCTGGGGGTCGACGTGTGGGAGCACGCCTACTACCTCAAGTATCAGAACCGGCGCCCGGACTACATCGACGCGTGGTGGAACACCGTCAACTGGGCCAAGGTCGCCGAGGGGTTCGCTCGCGTCGCCTGAGCCGCCGCCAAGCAGTTGCGTAAACACGGGGCCGCCCCTGCGGGGGGCGGCCCTTTTATTTGCGTCCAACGATTACCGCAATAATTGCCGTAATCGTTGGACTCATGCCCGCGTGAAGCGCCGCCCGCTCACGGGCGAGACGTCCTCGTCGAGCCGCATGGGCTCCTCGGCCCGCGCCGCCTCGGCCTCCATCGCCGCCAGCCGCTCGGGCGTGAGCTCGTCGGCGTGCTCGGCCTCGATCCGGGCCAGGAACTCCGCGCCCTCGGCCGCCTCGACCGCGTCGACGTCGACGCGGTGTGAGCTGACGTACTTGTCGATCTCCGCGAACAGAGTGTCCACGAGCTCGGCCGTCGGGACCTTGCGCAGCGCCTTGCCCTGGCTGAACACGACGCCGTAGTCCTTGGCGCCGGCGATGCCGAAGTCGGCGTGCGACGCCTCGCCGATCCCGTTCACCGCGCAGCCCAGCACGGCCACCTCGATCGGGTCCTCGTAGGCCTCGAGCCGCCGCTCGATGTCGGCGACCACGGTGTCCATGTCGAACTGGAGCCGCCCACACGTCGGGCAGGCGATCAGCACCGGGCCGCGCTGGCGCAGCTGCAGCGCCTTCAGGATCTCCCAGGCGACCTTGACCTCCTCCTCGGCATGGAACGTCGAGAGCGAGATGCGGATCGTGTCGCCGATGCCGTCGGCCAGCAGCGTGCCGAGGCCGACCGCCGACTTCAGCGACCCCGACCATTTGGTCCCCGCCTCGGTGATCCCGAGATGCAGCGGATATGGGATCCGCTGCGAGAGCAGGCGGTTGGCGGCGATCGTGTTGGGGACGTTGGTCGACTTGATCGAGACCTTGAAGCTCTGGAAGTCGAGCCGCTCCATCAGCTCGACGAACTCGACCGCAGCCCCGACGAGCGCCTCGACCGGGTTCTCACGCTCGAGCGCATGCAGGTGCTTGGGCAGCGACCCCGAGTTCACCCCGATCCGCAGCGGCGTGCCCAGCTCCGTGGCGCGGGCGGTGACCAGGGCCACCTTCTCGGGCCCACCGATGTTGCCCGGATTGAGCCGCACGCAGTGGGCTCCGGCATCGAGAGCCTTCAGCGCCAGCGTGTAGTTGAAGTGAATATCGGCGATCACCGGGATCGGTGATTCACGGACGATTGTCTTCAGCGCCTCGGCATCCTGATCGCGCGGGACGGCCACGCGAACCAGATCCGATCCCGCCTCGGCGACGCGATGGATCTGGGCCATGGTCGCCGGCAGGTCGGCCGTCTCAGTCTTGGTCATCGTCTGGACGACAACCGGGGCTCCGCCACCGATCGGCACCCCGCCGACGTGAATCTGGCGCTTTGAGGACATGTCGCCAGTGTAGTTAGCGTGCGGCCGGCGGCCCGCCGCGCCGGCGGCGAATCGCGATTGCCCCCAATGTCGCCGCGGCCAGCGCGAGCAGGACCAGAATCACCACCAGCCACGTGGGCACCAGCGAGCCGCCCGAACCGCTCGAGCCGGTGTCCGTCACGTGCTTGTTGCTGACCGCGGCCAGCAGCGCGGCCTGGATCACGTCGTTGCAGTTCGTGTACTCCTTCAGCGTGGCCGGCATCGTGGCCAGCGCGTTGCGAAGCTGCGCCGTGGTGTAGTGGCGCGTCAGCTTGCCGTGGCTGTTGCAGTCGGCCAGCACCGCCGAGCCCGGACCGGCCAGGGCGGCGGGGGCGACAGCCAGCGCGACGAGCATCACGGCGAGGGCGCAGGAGCGGCGCATGGCCGCCAAGATTAGGCGGCCCGGCGCTGGATCAGCACCGACGCACCGGTCTGGCCGGGGCCGAGCAGGGACCCGGCACGCGCGGCCAGTTGCGCGGGCGTGGCTCGCCACGGGGTCGCCAGCGAGAACCGGGCGGCCTGGTATCCGTCCACCGACCTCCGGCTGATGAGACGCACGCCGGGCGGCAGCGTGCGCGGCACGGTCTGCCAGGCGCTGCCGACGACGTCGATCTCGCGGACGGTGGCCGGGACGGCCGGTCGGCTCCAGGGGATGCCCGGCATGTAGAAGGTCAGCGGCTCGGCGGCGTATCCGCCGTCGTAGGCCACGATCGCCCGCTGCCCGCCGGGCACCCCGAGCGCGGCGGCGACACCCCGCCAGTCGGGCCGTTGGTACTGCCAGTGGGTGTCGATCCGGATCTGGGCGTAGACGAAGGCCACCAGCAGCACGGCGAGCAGGCCGGCTCCGGTGTAGGCCATCAGCGGGCTCCGCGAGCGGGGGATCGTGCATGCGGCTCCGATCACCACGGCGAGCGGGATCCAGGCCGGCATCAGGGCCCGGGCGATGTAGTAATCGCGGCCCAGAACGGCCGCCAGCAGCGGCACCAGGAGCACACACGCGGCCAGCCCACCGGCCAGCCCCGCCCCGCGCAGCTGGGCCGTCCCCGCCCCGATGACCAGTAGCACGACCACCAGTCCCACGAGCACCGCCGCGGCGATCAGGCCGTAGTTGACCGCGCTGCTCTGGTACAGGGTCGCGAGGCCGAAGGCCACGGGCACCTGCTTGATCCGGATCGCCAGGGGCAGCGTGCCGATCCACTCGTGGGGATGGTCGGCGTGACCGAGAAAATGGGGTATGAGAGCCGCCTGGACGGCCGCCACGACGGCCACGGCGACGACGCTGGCGCGACTGCGGCCGCGGTACACCAGGAGAATCGCCTCGGGCGCGACAAGGAAGATCGCGAAGTACTGCGTGAGGATGGCCAGCGCCGAGAACGCCGCCCACCAGGCCAGGCTCCGGCGGGTGGGCGCCCGCCAGCCCCGGGCGAAGAACAGCAGGGAAAGGCCTGCGAGGACAGCCAGAAGCATGTATTCCCTGGCCTCCTGGGAGTACCAGATGAGAAACGGGCTCAGGGCGGCCAGCGCGGCGGCGGCCAGACCGGCGCGCTTGGAGACCAGCTCCCGCCCGCACAAGTAGGTGATTGGGATCACCGCGCACCCCAGCAGCGCCGACAGCGATCGCAGCCCCACCTCAGAGACGCCGAATACCTTCGCCCACACCCACCCGATGACGAAGAACAGCGGCGGGTTGGGCTCGCCGGAGCCAATCGCGCTGAGCATCGTCCCGAACGACAGATGCAACTCGTGCGCGGCTTGGACCTCGTCGACCCAGTAGCTCTGGCTTCCGAGCATGGCGAACCGCAGCAGCGCGCCCACGCCGGTGAT
The DNA here is from genome assembly GCA_963749545.1 of uncultured Solirubrobacterales bacterium. Classification (GTDB taxonomy): domain Bacteria; phylum Actinomycetota; class Thermoleophilia; order Solirubrobacterales; family Solirubrobacteraceae; genus Palsa-465. Next base: position 46,015 of record CAVVNG010000017.1, on the reverse strand, counting down.
GGCGGCCACGATCCAGACCTCGGTGGGAATGCTCGTGGTGAGCGCGGCTGAGTCGGTCGGGGCCAACGGGGCGCCCCCCGTACGGGCCGGGATCAGCATGCCGGCAGCAAGTGTAAATGGTCGATTCCAGGAGGCTGGTCAGCTAACCGCTGCCATGTTTCGCTTAGCCGACCAGCCCCCTATCCTGCTGCGTTTGCGGCGCCGCAAGTGCAATCTCTGCGCGATCGCGCTGACGATCGGCTTCGCGGCCACCCTCACCGGCTGCGGTTCGAGCACGCCCCCAACCTCGCCGGTCCACGGTCACGAGCTGATCTCGATCTTCGAGTCTGGCCCGCAACTGCGGGCCAACCCGGTGGGCACGGTCGAGAGGCTCAAGCGACTCGGCGTCGACGTGATCAAGGTCTTCGTGCCCTGGAATGAGATCGCCCCGGCGCCCAATTCCGCTGTGGCGCCGCACTTTGACGCCACCAACCCATCTGCCTATCCGGCCGCGGGATGGTTGCCCTGGGATGCGATCGTCCGCGACGCCGCGGCGCGTGGAGTCGGGGTCGACCTGACGCTGTCCAAGCCGCCGCTGTGGGCCGCCGGCCCGAATCCGCCCAAGCCCGGCGTGCATCCGCAGTGGAAGACCTCGCCCCGCGACTTCGAGGCCTTCATGCGCGCCGTGGGGACGCGCTACAGCGGCCACTACACGCCCCCCGGCGCCACCGGGCCGCTACCCCGCGTTCATTTCTGGTCGATCTGGAATGAGCCCAACTTCGGCCCCGACCTGGCCCCCCAGGCGATCGACAACAACAGGGTCGAGGTCTCTCCGTGGGCCTACCGGCGGCTGGCTGACGCGGCCTGGACGGCGCTTGGAGCCACAGGCCACGGCCACGACACGATCCTGATCGGCGAGACGGCCCCGCGGGGCACGATGCTGGCCAACAGCCCGGGCAACTTCGGCGGGATGGTGCCGTTGCGTTTCATCCGCGCCCTGTACTGCGTCGATGACGCGCTGCACCCGCTGACCGGCACGCAAGCCGAGTTGCGCCACTGCCCAACCACGACCACCGCCTCCAAGCGCTTTCCCCTGGCCCACCCCGTGCTCTTCCAGGCCACCGGGTTCGCCGATCATCCGTACGGGCAGGGGAGCATCCCGCCGAACCAGGTCACCCCCAACGAGCCCGACTACGCCGACCTGGCGGCGCTCCCCAAGCTCGTGAGCACGCTCGACGGGATCATGGACGCATACGGTTCCAGCCGGCGCCTACCCATCTACTCGACCGAGTTCGGCTATCAGACCAATCCGCCGGAGCTCGGCGCGATCTCCACTGATCCGCAGACGGCGGCCTACTACCTCAACTGGTCGGAGTACATCTCCTGGCGCAACCCGCGCGTGGTTTCCTACGACCAGTACCTGCTCGTCGATCCCCTGCAGGCCAGCGGATTCAAGGGCTTCGCCACCGGGCTCGAGTTCAAGACCGGAGTCCCGAAAGCCAGCTACTTCGCCTACCGGATGCCGCTCTACCTCCCGGTGCGCACCTTCAAGCACGGGCAGGCGCTGCAGGTGTGGGGCTGCGTGCGCCCGGCACGTTTCGCGCGTCTTGCCACCGGATCGGTGCAGCACGTGGAGATCCAGTTCCGGGCTTCCTCGGTGTCGCGCTTCAAGCTGGTCCGCACGATCGCACTGAACGGGCGCTATTTCGACACGAACGTGAAATTCGACTCGAGCGGGACCGTACGGCTGGCCTGGAGCTACCCCGACGGTCAGACGATCCATAGCCGCAACGTGGACATCACACTTCGCTAGGCTGCTCCGCGGAGGCTTTGTCGACGCTCGGTGCGGGACCCGCAACTCCGGCCGCCGCGACCTGTTGTCACTCCCATGCGATTGATCCGTCCGCCCGTAGTCATGCTCGCCGCCGCCGCCAGCGCCCTGGCGCTCGGCTCGCTGCCCTCCCCCGCGCTGGCCGCGCACAACCAGATCGCCATGATCGAGGACGGCGTCCACCTGGCCAACAACCCGGGCGGGACGTTGCGGACCTTCCGCCGGCTCGGCGCCGGCACGGTGCGCGTGATCGTCAACTGGAGCTCGGTCGCCCCGGATGCCCTCGCCCGTCACAAGCCCAAGTTCAAGGCCAGCGACCCCGCGGCCTACCCCGTCGGCAACTGGGTGCGCTTCGACGACATCGTCAGGGACGCCAAGAAATACGGCCTCCAGGTCGATTTCACCGTCTCCTCGGGGGTTCCTGTGTGGGCCGAGGGCAAGCACATCCCTCACCACCTGCTCACCCACACCGACCGGGGTTGGCGGCCGTCGGCCAAGGACTTCGGCCAGTTCATGGTGGCCATGGGCCGTCGTTACGACGGCAAGTACCCAGATCCCGCCAATTCGGGCAAGACGCTTCCGCGCGTCAGCTTCTGGAGCATCTGGAACGAGCCCAACTTCGGCGAGGACCTCGGCCCGCAGGCCGTCGACGGCTCCTACGTGGACGTCGCCCCGATGATGTATCGCCAGTTGGTGGCGGCGGCCTGGAACGCCCTGCACAAGACCGGGCACGGGCACGACAGGATCATCATCGGCGGGCTGACCGCGCGCGGGCAGCGAAGCAAGCCGAGCAAGAGCAACCCCGCCGGGCACCCCGGCGATTTCGCCCAGATGAAGCCGCTCGAGTTCGTTCGCCACCTGTACTGCGTCGATAACTCTCTGCGCCCCGTGCATGGTTCGGCGGCCAAGAAGGAAGGCTGCCCGGCCACGGCCTCCGGCTCGCGGCGCTTCCGGGCCAAGAACCCGGGCCTGTTCCAGGCCAGCGGCTTCGCCGAGCACCCGTATCCGCAGAACCTGCCGCCGACCCAGGACAGCTCGAACGACCCCGACTACGTGAGCTTCAACAAGCTCCCCAAGGAGGAGCGCACGCTCGATCGGATCATGCACGACTATGGCTCGGGCAAGCGCTACCCGATCTACGTCGACGAGTACGGCTACATCACCCACCCGCCGAACCTCGGCCCATACGTGTCTCCGGCCACGGCGGCCTACTACATCAACTGGGCCGAGTACCTGAGCTGGCGCAGCCGCCGCATCGCCTCGACGATGCAGTACCTGCTCTATGACCCGACGCCCAACTCCAACGGCTTCGACAGCGGGATTCTGTTCTACAACGGCAAGCCCAAGGCGGACTACTACGCCTACCGGCTGCCCTTCTACCTGCCCCACACCTCGATGGGACGTGGCCGCAGGGTCGAGGTGTGGGGATGCGCGCGCCCCGCGACCTTCATGGCCAAGGACACGGGCACCCGACAGACGGCCCAGATCCAGTTCCAGCGCGGGTCGCGCGGATCCTTCAAGACGATCAAGACCGTCAGGATCACCAGCCCGCGGGGATACTTCGACCTGCGTATGAGGTTCCCGGCCACGGGCACGATCCGCCTGTCCTATCGATATCCCAAGACCGACCCGTTCCTGTCGATCGGCAGTCTCGGGTCGCGCATCAACAGCCGGCCGATCAAGATCCGCGTCGGGTAGTGTCGCGCCCGGCGCGTGTGCGCGCCGGCAATCGGGAATACTTCGTAGCGATGGCGTCCGGCGCCGATCTAGTGGGTCGCCTGCAGCAAATCTGCGGGGGCAAGCATGTGGTCACGCACCCCCATGCGCTGGCCACGTATCGCTCTGACGGCCTCCTGCACTACCGCCAGACGCCACTGGCCGCCGTGCTGCCAGGCACGGCCGCCGAGGTCAGGGAGGTCGTCCGCACGTGCTACGACGCAGGCGTTCCCTGGGTCGCCCGTGGGGCTGGAACGGGCCTATCCGGCGGCGCCCTGCCGGTCTCCGAGGGCGTGCTGATCGTGCTCGCCCGCATGCGGCGGATCGTCAGGATCGACCTCGACGACGGGATCGCGGTGGTCGAGCCCGGCGTGACCAACCTCGCGATCTCGCAGGCCGTCGCGCCAACGCACTTCTACCCACCCGATCCGTCCAGCCAGATCGTCTGCTCGATCGGCGGCAACGTGGCCGAGAACTCGGGTGGTGCCCATTGCTTCAAGTACGGGTTCACCACGAACTACGTGGTCGGGCTACAGGTCGTGCTGAGCGACGGCTCGCTGGTCGAGCTCGATCGCGACGCACCGGGCTACGACCTCCTGGGCGCGTTCGTCGGCTCCGAGGGGACGCTCGGCGTGGCCACGCGGATCACCGTGCGCGTGGTTCCCAAACCCGAGGTGGCGCGGACGCTGGTGGCCTTCTTCGCCGACACGGGCGCGGCCGGCGATGCGGTGACCGAGATCGTCGGCGCCGGCATGGTCCCGGGGGCGATCGAGATGATGGATCGGCTGTCGATCAGGGCAGCCGAGGCGGCCACGGGCGCCGGCTACCGGCTGGATGCCGGCGCGGCGTTGCTGGTCGAGCTCGACGGACCGCGCGAGGAGTGCGAGACGCGCTTCGATCACGTGATGGACTTGTGCAACGCCGCCGGCGCGATCGACGTGCGCGTGGCGCGCGACGAGCAGGAGCGCGAGTTGCTCTGGAGGACCCGCAAGGCCGCCTTCGCGGCGATGGGCCGGATCGCGCCCGCCTACTACGTACAGGACGGTGTGATCCCCCGCACGCGGCTGTCCGAAGTGCTGCGCGAGATCGACGCCCTGGCGCAGGAGTATCAGCTCCAGGTCGCCAACGTGTTCCACGCCGGCGATGGCAACCTGCACCCGCTGGTCTGCTACGACGCCGGGCGGGAGGGCGAGCCCGCGCGCGCGGAGGAGCTGGCCGGGCTGATCGTCAAGGCCTGCGTCGATGCCGGCGGCTCGATCACCGGCGAGCACGGCGTCGGCGTGGATAAGAAGGGCTACATGCCGGAGATGTTCTCGGAGACCGATCTGGACGCGTTTCATCGGCTGCGCTGTGCGTTTGACCCCGTGGGCCTGGCCAACCCAGGGAAGGTGATGCCGACCCCGAGGCTGTGCGGAGAGGTCCCGGGGCCCTACCGCGAACATCCGCTCGAGCGAGCCGGCGTGGCCACCCGCTTCTAGATGGCCGAGCAGCTGGAGCCCCAGACCTTCGAGGAGGCCGCCGGTGTGCTCGCCGGCGCGGCCGCCGCGCATCAGTCGGTGCGCATCTGGGGTGCGGGCACAAAGCTCGGCTGGGGCGCCGTGACCGCGGTGCCCGAGCTGGAGCTGCGGAGCACGGGACTCACCCAGGTGCTCGAGCACAACGCCGGCGACCTGACGGCGATCCTCGAGGCCGGCGTTCCCCTGGCCCGCGCCCAGGAGGTGTTCGCCGCTGCCGGTCAGATGCTCGCCCTGGATCCGGCGCTGGGCCTGGGTGGCGATCGCAGCGCCACGATCGGCGGGGTCATCGCCACCGGCGACTCGGGACCGCTGCGCCACCGCTACGGCGCCCCCCGCGATCTCGTGCTCGGGATGACGGTCGCCCTCAGCGACGGAACGGTCGCCCGCTCGGGCGGCAAGGTGATCAAGAACGTCGCCGGGTACGACCTGGCCAAGCTGTTCTCGGGTTCGTTCGGCACGCTGGGGATGATCCTCTCGGTCAGCGTGCGCCTGCACCCGTTGCCCGCCGGCACCGCGACCGTACTGGGTGCCACCGGCGATCCAGCCGTCCTGCTGGCCGCGGCGCGGACGATGTCCCGCGCCCCGCTGGAGCTCGAGGCACTCGATGTGGCCTGGCGCGCCGGCCGGGGGGGAATCGTCGCCCAATGCGGCGACACCGAGCCCGGCAAGCGCGCCACGAGGACGGCCGAGCTGCTGCGCGCGGCCGGGCTCGAGGGCGTCGATCTGGTCGGCGACGAGGAGCGCGTGTGGTCTCGCCAGCGGGCCGGCCAGCGCGCACGCGACGGTTTCGCCCTGGTCAGAGTGGCCGGCCGTCTCAGCGCGCTGCCCGAGGTGATCGCGGTCACCGAGCGATGCGGAGGAACACTGGTCGGCCGCATCGCGCTGGGCACGAGCTATATCGAGGTCGAACCCGACGCGGTCGCCGCCCTGCGGGCCGCGCTCCCGCGTGAGGTGGTATCGGTGCTGCTCGACGCTCCCGAATGGCTCCGCGCCACCGAAGACCCGTGGGGTCCCAGCGGCGGCCCCGAGCTCGAGCTGATGCGGCGCATCAAGCAGCGCTTCGATCCGGCACGCGCCTGCAACCCAGGCGCATTCGTCGGCGGGATCTGATGGCCCTCGATCTCACCAGCGCGTTCGACGCCCACCGACCCCCGGAGCGCTCGGTCATCGAGGACTGCGTCCACTGCGGGTTCTGCCTCGACGCGTGCCCAACGTATGTGCTGTGGGGTGAGGAGCCGGACTCGCCGCGCGGGCGCATCGTGCTGATCGACGAGGCGCTCCAGCCGGGGAGCGAGCTGTCGGACCAGATGGTCACGCACTTCGATCGCTGTCTCGGTTGCATGGCCTGCGTGACCGCCTGCCCCTCAGGGGTGCGCTACGACCGCCTGATCGAGCGAACGCGCCCTCAGGTGGAGCGCCATCACCGGCGCGGCACGGGAGAGCGGGCGCTGCGCCGCCTGCTGTTCGAGACCCTTCCCCACCCCAAGCGCATGCGTGTGATGGCGCCTGCGCTGAGCGCCGCGCGAAAGCTGGGCGCCGAGCGCCTCCCCGAACGTCTGTCGATCCTGGCCAAGGTGGCGCCGCGTACCCCGGCGCGCGAGGCGCGCCGATCGAGCGTCCCGCAGCTCACCCCCGCGGTCGGGGAGCACCGTGGGCGAGTGGGGCTGCTGCTCGGGTGCGTACAGCGGGTGTTTTTCGCCGATGTGCATCGCGCGACGATCTCCACGCTGGCCGCCGAGGGCTTCGAGGTCCTGGCGCCGACGTTGCCCAACTGTTGCGGGGCGCTCGAGCTCCATGCCGGCGAGGAGGAGTCCGCCGTGCTCCGTGCTCGGGCGACCGTCGCGGCATTCGCCCAGCTCGGCGAGCTCGATTACATCGTGGTCAACGCGGCGGGGTGCGGTGCGGCGATGAAGGAGTACGGAGACCTGCTTGGCACGCCCGAGGCATCGGCGTTCTCGGGGCGCGTGCGGGATGTATGCGAGCTCCTCGCCTCGGTGCCCCCGCGCGCCAAGCGCGCCTCGGTCCATCTGCGTGTCGTCTACCACGACGCCTGCCACCTCCAGCATGCACAGCAGATCCGCGACCAGCCGCGCGAGTTGCTGAGCTCGATTCCAGGACTCGAGCTGCTCGAGGTCGGCGCCGAGTCGGCCATCTGTTGCGGCTCGGCCGGCATCTACAACCTTGTCCAGCCGCGGGCGGCCGCCGAGCTCGGGGCACGCAAGGCGCAGCATCTGCTCGACACGGGAGCCCAGGCCATCGCCGCCGGTAATCCGGGCTGTGCCGCCCAGCTGGACATGCACCTGCGCGAGCTCGGTCAGCCGCTCCCGATCCACCACCCGGTCGAGCTGCTGTGGAGCTCGATCTCCGGTGTCGGCGCGCCGCGCGGCAACGGCGCTCCCGGTTCCTAGGCAGTGAGCCTTCGCACCAGCAGCTCGACGGAGCGCTCGAGCTGGGCCAGCGTCGCCTGTTCGACGCTGGCGATCCCCACCTTGTGGTTGAGCCACGCGTTCACCTCGCGATGGCTGGTGCGATCGCGGCGCGTGCACTCCGACACCAGACGGTGGCGCTCGTCCCGCAGCTGGGCGCGGCGCTCGAAGGCGGGAACCTCGGGCTGATCATCAGAGGGTGCCGGCGGGCCAGGCTGGGGCGCCACCGGAGCCGGCCCGAACAGCGTCATCTGGGGCGCCACGTCGGCGCTCAGAGGCACGAATGCTGGCGACTCGGTCCGCTCGGTCACGAGGCGGGTGGGGGGCTCGAACCCGGGCTCGTCGCCCGCGGCCTGCAGCGCGACACGTACCTCCTCCTCCACCGAGGCCGCGTGATCGCGCAGGATCGGGTCGGCTGGGACGTACAGCCAGCTCGGCTCCGCCGGGCGCCCGCGCAGCGTGCGGACGAACCGCCCCACGATCTGGCGGAAGACCAGCGGCGTCTTGGCCGCTGTCGCGTAGACCCCGACGCGCAGCCGCGGGATATCGACCCCCTCCGAGACCATGTTGACCGCCACGATCCACGGGTCGCGGGAGGATGTGAACGCCGTCAGCTTGGCCGCCGCTCGGGGCTCGGCGTGCAGGACGACGACCGGGGCACGCCCGGTCGCCTGGCGCAACAGGATGGCGATCCGGCGGGCATGGCTCGAGTCAGCGGCGATCACCAGCCCGCCGGCGTCGCGGTGCCCGTCCGTGCGCAGCGCGTGGAGCTTCTCGTCGGCTTCGCGCAGGATTCGTGGCAGCCCGTCCGGCAGCTCGGTGGAGATCGCCGTGCGATAGCGCCGGCTGGCCTCGCGGGCGGGCAGCACGGTCTCGAAGCTCGACTCGATCACGTCGTCGCCGCTCTGCCACGAAAGCGTGCCGTCGTAGGCCACGAAGCGCACCGGGCGGCAGATCCCCTCGGCCACCGAGTCGGCGTAGCTGTAGGAGAAGTCGGGCTCGGCCAGGCCGCCCGCGTCGTAGCGCACGCCGGGGATGGGCGTGGCGTCGGACCTAAACGGCGTCCCCGAGAGGAGCAACCAGCGCGGCGAGGCGTTGAACGCCGCCGCGAACGACTCTCCCCAGGACAGCTCCTCCCCGAGATGATGGGCCTCGTCGGCGATCACCAGCGTTCCGGCGCCGGCGCCGGCGGCGTTGGCCCAGCGCCTGGGTGCCTTCGAGATACGGGCGTAGGTGACGGACACGCCGTGGAAGCCCGGTGGCGGCTTCGGCGTGGCCGCGTCGGGGGCCAGCTGGACGCCGAGATCGCTGGCCGCGCGCGCCCACTGCCGGGTCAAGGGGCCCGTCGGACAGGCCACGACGATCCTTGCAGCGCTCCCACGCCGCAGCTCCCGCCGCGCCAGCTCGAGCGCCGGGCGTGTCTTGCCGGCGCCCGGAGCGGCCGAGAGCAGGAACGGTCCGGCCTCCCACGCGCCCATTTGGGACAGCGCCCGTCGCTGCCAGCTGCGAAGTCCAGTTCCCCACCCGTTCTCAGACACGAGCCGGGCATGGTGAAGGTTGGGGCGGACGTTTTCAGGGGCGGCGGGGCGAGCCCGAAAGTCCGCGGTTTCGTGGCACTCGCCGCCGCGACCCGGGCGACTGCCACGTTGACTGTGAGCGTCAAAGCCAATGTGGCAATCGGGGCGTGCCGAGGGTCGAGTGTCACGTTGTGAGGGGCGGAGTGGTGTCGGACCACGCCCCGGGCCCGCTACGCAGCCGCCCGATTAACTTCGGTCTGAACACGTGAGATCAGGAGGATGAAACGAGCCCCCACGACGAAACCAAGCTCTCGGATTCGGCCGACAAGGTCGACGAGTACCTGCGCGGCATCGAGGAGCCGAAACGCGGCACCCTCGAGCAGCTGCGTGGCACGATCCTCGAGATCGTGCCAGAGGCGGAACAGGTCATCTCCTACGGCCTTCCCGCGTTTCGCGTGCACGGCAAGACCGTCGCCGGCTTCGCCGCCTTCAAGGCCCACCTGAGCTATTTGCCGTTCAGCGGATCGGTCCTCGACAAGCTCGGCGATGAGCTCGAGGGCTACAAGATGACCAAGAGCGCCTTGCGCTTCCCGGTCGACCAGCCGCTCCCGAAGCCGCTGGTCAAGAAACTCATCGCCGTGCGGATGGCGGAAGTCGCTACCCGGCGTACATCGACTCGATCTCGGCCTCGTACTTCGCCGCGATCGGGCGGCGCTTGAGCTTCATCGTCGGGGTTAGCTCATCGCCACCGGGCGCCCAGTCGCCGCGCACGATGGTGAATTTCTTGATCTGCTCGACGCGGGCCAGATGGCTGTTGGCCTCGTCGATCCCCGCCTGAACGGCCTCGCGTACGGCGGGGTTGTCGGCCAGGACCTCCAGGGTCCGGCCCTCGATGCCCTGATGTTCGGCCCACTGGGGCGCGTAGTCGGCGTCGAGCACGACCAGTGCGGTGTTGTATGGCCGCCTGTCGCCGATTGTGATCGCCTGGCCGATCAGCGGACTGCCGCTCTTGATCGCCGCCTCGATATTGGCCGGCGACATGTTCTTGCCGGCGGCGTTGATGATGATCTCCTTCTTGCGGTCGACGATCTTCAGGAACCCCTCGTCGTCGATCTGCCCGATGTCGCCCGTGTGCAGCCAGCCCTCGGAGTCGAGCGCGTCGGCGGTCGTTTCGGGCTGGTTGCGGTAGCCGAGCATCACAAAGTCGCCGCGCACGAGCAGCTCGCCGTCGTCAGCGATCTTGAGCTCGACCCCTGGCGAGGCCGGCCCGACCGTGCCGATCTTGACCTCGCCCGGCCGGTTGCAGGTGCCGAACCCGCAGGTCTCCGACATACCCCACAGCTCGGCGAGCTCGATGCCCATGGCGTGGAAGAACTCGAGCACCTCGATCGGCGTCGGCGCGGCGCCGACGTTGACGGCGAGCGCCTGATCGAGACCGAGCATCTCCCGCAGCTTGGAGAACATCTGCTCGTCCGCCCGCGCCACCGCCGCCTCGAGCTCCTCGGGCACCGGCTGGCGCTGCTGCCTGAGACGAACGCGCTCGACGGCCGCGGTCATTGCCTGCTCGACCGCCTGGCGCTGTTCCTCGGGCTGGGCGGCCTGCATGGTCTCGAGCCCCGCCTTGAGCTTCTCCCAGATGCGCGGGACAGCGAAGAACCACGTCGGGCGTACCTGCGGCAGGTAGGACAGGATCTCGCGCGGGTTCGGGCAACAGGTGATCGTGCCGGCATAGATGACGGGGATGTAGTGATGGGCCATCCGCTCGGCGATGTGAGCGGCGGGCAGCCACGAAATCACGCGAGCGCCGGTCGGGAAGGGGATGATCTCGTCGACCGCATGGGCGGAGACCATGATGTTGTGGTGCGAGAGCTGGACGCCCTTGGGGGGTCCCGTCGTCCCCGAGGTGTAGATCAGCGTCACCACGTCGTCGGGGGCGATCTGCGCCGCCGCCGCGGCGACGTCGAACCCCGGGTTCGATCCCTCGACCTCGGCCAGCGAGACCGTCTCGGGCACGTCGGGCGCTCGGCCTCCGGCCTCGCCTGATCGCGCGACGCCCGAGTCATCCGGCTGCACTTCACCGTCGATCACGATCACGTGTTCCAGCGCCGGCAGACTCTTGCGCGCCTCGAGCACGACGGGCAGGAAGGTCTGCTCGACGATGATCACGCGGGTGGCCGCGTCGGTGCACAGGTACACGATCTCCTCGGCCGGATAGGTCACGTAGATCGAGAACGGGGTGGCGCCGATCATCGCCACGGCCAGGTCGGCGATGTGGAACTCGGGCCGGTTGCCGAGCATGATCGCGACCGTGTCACCCCGCTGCACCCCGAGCTTGGCCAGGCCGCCGGCCAGTGCGTCGACGCGCGCCAGCAGCTCGGACCACGTCAGCGAGATGCTGTCGTCGGGCATCCGCACTGCCACAACCTCCGGATGGTTCGCCGCCGTGCGCCGCAGCGCCTCGGTCAGCGTCGGCGCGTCGACCGCCCGCCCTGCTGCCGGCGTGATCGTGCTGCTCTCCATGCTCTCCTCGTGTCTGTCGGGAACCTACGTGCGGGTAACGCTATCGCAGGCGTCAGGGCCGGAGAGACACCTGCTAGTGGACGTTGAAGCCCTTGCCACTGAGGGTCGAGATGTCGTTGCTGAGCCCGATCACGAACAGCAGCAGGATCAGCGCGAAGCCCACGATCCCGGCCCGTTCCATGACCTCGAACGGAATCCGCCGGCCCCGCACCTTCTCGGCCACGGCCCAGAACACGTGACCGCCGTCGAGCGGGAGGAAGGGGAACAGGTTGATCACGGCCAGCGACAGCGAGATCAGGGCAAGCACCTGGAGAGCGAGCGTGGTGCTGTGCGCAAACGACTCCTCCGTGACCGTGTAGCCACCGACGATGCCGTTGACCTGCTTGCGTTCCTGCGGCTCGAAGATCCGTGCGATCACCGAAACGGTCTGTCTGGTGACGTTCCACATTCCGGTGACGGTCAACGAGGCCGCCTGCACGGGGCCAATCGACTGCTCTGTGTCGCCGAACTCGAACCCGACCAGCGGCCGCTTCTCCTGCGCGTTGTATCGAGGCCGGAGATCGAAGGTCAGTAGCTGTCCGTTGCGGCGCACGACGATCTTGGCCGGCGTTGCAGCGACACAGCCGTTGACCTGCTGGCCGCGGCACAGATGCGTTCCCAGCTGGTTGCGCAGCGCGGCCGGACTGCCGTGGACGCCGTCAACCGAGACCAGCTGATCGCCTGATTTCAGCGCGGTGGCGGCAGGCGTGCCCTTTTCGACCGCGACGACCCGCTGCGAGGCGACGGTCTGGCCGTTGGCCAGAAACAGCGCCCAGATGATCACGAACGCGATCAACAGATTCACCCCGGGCCCAGCCAGGATGACCACGATCCGCTTCCACACTGGCTGGTTGTAGTAGGCACGCGGCACCGCCTCGGGCGGGATCTCCTCATTCGGGTTCATGCCCGTGATCCGCACGTAGCCACCGAGGGGGATGGCGCCGACTCCATACTCGGTCTCGCCACGGCGGAACTTCCAGATCATTGGCCCGAAGAAGAGCGAGAACCGCTCGACCCGCATGCCGACCGCCTTGGCCGCCGTGAAGTGGCCCGCTTCGTGCAGGATGATCAGCACGGCGAAGCCAAGGAAGGCCAGGACGTATGACATCCCAGTCAGTGTGGCAGGCCGCGCGCCCGGCTTACGAGACTCTTAGGCGCCCCGTGCGCTCGCGACATTAGGCCAGCGACCGTGCCTCGACGAGCTGGGACGCGACCCGTCGCGCCTGCGCGTCGGCGTCGCCCAGGGAGTCGAACGAGTGCACACCGCGCCCCGGCAACTCGCCCAGCGTCTCCTCGATGACCGCGGCGATGTCGAGGAATCGCAATTTCCCGGCCAGGAAGGCATGCACGGCGATCTCGTTGGCCGCATTCAACGTGCACGGGGCGGTGCCCCCGGCCCGGGCCGCTTCGCGGGCCAGGCGCAGACAGGCAAAAGTCTCCTCGTCCACCGGCTCGAATGTCAGGGCGCCGGTGGCGACCAAATCGAGGGGGCGAACGGGCACATCGATCCGTTCCGGGTAGTGCAGCGCATAGGAGATCGGCACGCGCATGTCGGGATAGCCGAGATGCGCGAGCGTCGCGCCATCGCACAGCTGGATCAAGCTGTGGATGATCGACTGAGGATGGACCACGACCTCGATCTGCTCGTATGGGGTGCCGAACAGGTGATGGGCCTCAATCAGCTCGAGTCCCTTGTTCATCAGCGTGGCCGAATCGATCGTGATCTTTCCACCCATCGCCCAGGTCGGGTGGGCCAGGGCCTGTTCCACGCTGACAGCGTCAAGCTCGCGCGCGCTGCGCCCGCGGAACGGGCCTCCTGAGGCGGTGAGGATCAGCCGGTCGACCGTGCCGGGCTGCTCGGAGGACAGCAGCTGATGGAGCGCGGAGTGCTCGGAGTCGACCGGGATGATCGTCGCGCCGGTGGCCTCCGCGAGCTGCATCACGAGCTCGCCGCCGACCACCAGCGACTCCTTGTTGGCCAGCGCCAGATCGATTCCCTCGCCCAACGCGGCGACTGTCGGGACGAGTCCGGCCGAGCCCACGATGGCGTTGAGCACGAGGTCGCAGTCACACTCGGTGATGAGCCGGACGAGGCCATCGGGACCGCTCAGCAGCTCGCCGTCCGTCCACGCCTCGCCTGCCCTCGCCGCGGCATCGGGGTCGGCCAGCGCGAGGCGCTCCACGCCGTAATCGGCCGCCTGCGCGAGCAGCTTCTCCCACTCGCGCCCGGCCGCCAGACCGACCACCTGGAGCTCCTGGGCGGGGTCGCGCGAAATCACGTCGAGCGCCTGAATGCCGATCGAGCCGGTGGACCCGAGGATGACCAGACGCCGCGGCACCGACCGGATTCTAGGCGCGCCGAAGCCTCAGACCGTCGGCGCCTCGCGCACGATTGCCTGCCCGCTGACCTGCACGGTCCCCCGCTCAGCGAAGCGCAGCGTGCCGATCTGGACGCTCACCGACACGCGATCGTCGCCCTGGCCGAGGGCGAACGCCACACTCGAACGCCCCGGCCGATAGGCGGCAACGTCGCCCACGGCGATGCTCCCGCCCTCGTAGTCGCCCAGCGACGACTGGATCTCGAGCTCGCCACTCGACAGGTTGCGAACGATGATGCGCATCGTGTCGCCACGCAACATCACGTCGAGGCGAAACAGGCCCTGGGCGAGCAGCAGCATCGCCCTGGCACCGGGCTCGAGTTCCTTCGAGGCCGAAAGGACGAGGCCGCGACGATCTCCGAGCGGCGGTAGCTCGCCCGAAAGCTGATCGCGGCGCTGCTCGATTAGCCGTTCCCGCTCAGCATCTGACCGACCACCTGGAAGCCGTTGGCCCCGCCCGCGGCGCTCACGGTCAGGGTCAGCACCTGATTGAAGCCCGGCACAGGGAACGTCTGGAGGTGGAACTCTTCGGGCGCCTTGAAGACGACATACGTATTGATCCCGGGCGGGATCGAGATCCGCTGGTCCTGGCCGAACGATTCCATGATCGCCGGCAGCCGTGCTGCTCGTCCGGTTGTTGATCTCGAGTGCCGCCCCAGCGTCGGCCTGCGGCCTGCAGACGACGATGATGGCACCGTTCGTTCCCGGGGCCGTCAGCAGAGTCTGCGCAGCGCTGCCCGGCGTGACACTCACGGCGCCGCTGCTACGCCGCCCTGCCCTTGCGCGAACTGCGATGCCGTCAGGCCGTCGAGCTTGGCCGCGTTGGCAGCCGTGTCCGCCTTCTTGAGGAACTCCGCGTTGGCGGTCGCGTGCTTCATGTAGATCTTGCCGACCTGGTCCTTGGTGTAGTAATCGGTGCGCTGTTTCTGCTCGATGCTGGCGATGTCCTTGGTCAGCACGTCGACCTTTCCTCGATCTTGGCCAGGACCGTGCGAACCTGACCGGTGATTCCGGTGAGCTTCACGAACAGCGCGGGCGGCTTGGACGAACTCGCCGACTGCGCCTCCGCCCGGTCGGCGACCCCCCCGATCAACGCGCCAGTGCCATCGTCACGCCTAGCTTCGCCGACGTGAGCCGGAACCTGATGTATTCGGCCATCCCCATCCCCTCCTCGTGTGCAGTGGCGGCAGTCTCTCAGCGCTGCGCAGGCCGCGCAAGCCCGGATCAGTCTCGATCGAGTACCACGATCGACCAGCCAAGGACCTCGACGCTGCGCCGCTTATGCAGGCCCCGGCGCGCGTATGCCGCCTTGACCGCTGCCGCCTCATCGGACCCGAAGCCGCTCAGCACACCCACCCGCGGAAGGGGCGAAGCCAGGCTACCCGCGACAATTTCATGCAGCCCGGCGGGGAGGTTGGCGGCAAAGCCGTCGGTCGTCGGTGGCGCTTCGCGGGACAGGTCAATGACCCGCGCCTCGATCTGCACTCCCGCCGCCTGCGCGTTGCCCAGCGCCGCCGACACGCACTCGGCCAGCACGTCGAACGCGATAACGGGTGACCAGCCGAGTCGCGCGGCCAGGATCGCCTGGACGCCCGAACCACAGCCAAGGTCCGCAAATGACCCGAGCGGCTCGATCGCCAGCAGCTGCTCGAGGCAGGTGCGGGTCGTGGGATGGGTTCCGCTCCCGAACGCGGCGCTATCGGCGATCGGGATATCGATCAGCCCCGCGCCGGCTGCCGGAGCCCACTCGGGTCGCAGGACCAGCCGGCCGCCGACCACGTTCTGCTCGTAGTCCAGGAGGCGGCGTTGGCGCCAATCGTCTGGCACCTCGCGCTCAGAGAGCCGGTACGGCCAGCGCCCCGCCGCCTGCTCCAGCACGTCGCGATCCGGTATGTCTGACCCGCGCATTCGGAGCTCGACGTGCCGCCCGATCGACACCTCTCGGAACCCCACCGGGCACGATCGGGAGCAGACGATCGAGCACGTCCTCGACGGCTCGGCGGTGCACCGTGACCGTCACCTCGCGCATGGCACCACCTAATGCATCACCCCGAGCCAGATGTAATAGCCGGCGACGACCGTGAAGGTGACGGCGTCGAGCCGGTCCAGCGCCCCGCCGTGAGCGCCGAACAGGGTGCCGGTGTCCTTGATATCCGCGTCGCGCTTGATCACCGATTCGAACAGGTCGCCGAGCGGCGCGAGCACCGCCACCGCCACACCGAGCAGCAGCGCATCGCCCTGCGTGAGCCACGTCTGGTACAGGCCGGCGAAGAAGACTGCCACGATGGCCACGAACATCCCGAAGAACAGCCCCTCGACGGTCTTATTGGGCGAGATCTGAGGCGCCAGCGGCCGCCGCCCGAACAAACGGCCGCCCAGGTAGGCGCCGGTGTCGCCCAGGAACGTTCCAACCAGGACGTCGATGATCACCCCGTTGCCGTGCGGGAGGCCTCGCAGGAGCACCGCGTGGGCGAAGGCAAACCCGAGCCAGTAGACCCCGAGGAGCGTTCCCGCGATTGAGACGGTGATCGGTCCACGGTTGGCTCTGGCGATCGCGAACAGGAACAGGACGGGAAGGGTGGCCATGGCGGCCTCGAGAACATCGCGCAGATTGCCGAAGTGAGCGGCGAGCACCATCGCCGTGAGCGCCAGAAAACCCACCAGCGGGAGCGGCCGCCAGCGCGCGAGCGCCTGGTACAGCTCGTGCATGCAGACCAGCCCGACGACGAGCAGAAACAGGGTGAAGGCAAGGCCACCAAAATCGATGAACACGATCGCCAGGACCGCGGCCGGAATGGCCACCAGCACGCGAGCGAACAGGTCCGAACGTTGGCGCTGTCGTGGTCGTCGGGCCCGCGGGCCCTGCCTCGGCCGCGTCGCCCGGCGCGGCTCCGGGCGCGTCGCCCGGCGCGGCTCGGGGCGCGAGCGCTCGGCTTCGGTCTCCGCGCGGTGGTCATAGAACGAGCCGGACGCCGATTCGCCGCCTTGCTCACGGCGCGAGCGCCCGGATCGCGAGCCTCGCCCCCTCGACGGCGGGCGCGATCGCCTTCCTGCGGGCACTTCTACCGACCTCCGAACCGCCGCTTGCGCGCCGCGAATTCCTCGAGACTCTGCTCGAACGCCTCACGCGTGAAATCTGGCCACAACTCCTCGCGGAACACCAGCTCCGAGTACGCGCCCTGCCACAACAGGTAGTTCGAGATTCGCTGCTCGCCGCTGGTGCGGATGATCAGATCGGGGTCATGCATGTCGGGGGCATAGAGGTGATTGCGGAACTCGACCTCGTCTCCTCCGGTAAAGGTTCGCGCTGCGTCGACAATTTCCGCCCTGCCACCGTAGTTGAACGCCACGAAGAGCGTGATGCGCTCGTTGGCCCTGGTCACGCCCTCCGCCCACTCCATCCGCTCGACCAGCTGCGCCGGCACCGGGTCGGAGCGCCGGCCCACGAACCGCATCCTCACGCCCTCCTCGTGAAGCTCTGGGGTCTCGGCCGCGATCCTGCGCCCGAACATGTCCATCAGCGCCGAGACCTCATCCGGCGAGCGCCGCCAATTCTCGGTCGAGAACGAGTAAACGGTCAACTCGTGGATGCTGAGGCTGACGGCGTCTCGCAGCCGTGCCTTGACCGTGTCCGCTCCGGCTTCGTGCCCGGCTACAACGGGCAGGCCATGCTTCTTGGCCCACCGTCCGTTGCCGTCGGTGATGATCGCGACGTAGCGCGCGCGTGCCTCGGAACCGTCGCCATCGCGCGGGCCACCGGCGCGTGGCTCGGAGCCGGGAACAGCCACCTACACCTCCAGGATCTCTTCTTCCTTCTGCTTTAGCGCTTCGTCCAGCTCGGTGACACGGATGTCGGTGACCTTCTGGAGCTCGACCTCGGCGCGGTGCTCGTCGTCGGAGCCAGCGTCGCCCGCCTCCTTGAGCTCGCGCAGGTCGTGCATCACATCGCGGCGGATGTTGCGGATCGCCACCCGGCCCTCCTCGGCGATGTGGCGGACAACCTTGACCAGCTGCTTGCGCCGTTCCTCCGTGAGCTCGGGTATCCCGAGCCGGATCAGGTTGCCGTCGTTGTTGGGCGTCAACCCGACATCCGACTCCAGGATCGCCCGCTCGATCGCCTTGATCGAGCTCTTGTCGTAGGGCTGGATGGTCAGCAGCCGCGCCTCCGGCGCACTGATCGTGGCCAATTGCTTGAGTGGCGTCGCGGTGCCGTAGTAGTCGACCGAGATCCGGTCGAGCAGCGCCGGGCTGGCACGCCCAGTTCGCACCGAGCCGAACTCGTGGCGGATCGACTCCACCGACTTTCCCATCCGCTCGCGGGCGTCGGCGAGTAGCTCATCGATGATTTCGCTCATGTCCTGACCACCGTCCCCACTCTCTCTCCCGAAACGATCTTGTCGATATTGCTTCCGTCGGCCATGTTGAAGACGATGATCGGCAGATTGTTATCCATGCAGAGCGCAAACGCAGTGGAGTCCATCACCTGGAGGCCGCGCGTGAGCGCATCTTTGTGCGTGATCTCGGGGATGAAAGTCGCCGACGGATCCGTGGCCGGGTCGGCGCTGTAGACCCCCTCAACGCCATTCTTGGCCATGAGCACCACCTCGGCGTGCAGCTCGGCGGCGCGCAGCGCGGCCGCCGTGTCCGTCGTGAAGAACGGATTGCCGGTGCCGGCGGCGAAGATCACGATGCGACGCTTCTCCAGGTGGCGAATCGCCCGGCGCCTTATGTACGGCTCGGCGACTTCGGAGATCGTGATCGCCGATTGGACGCGGGTGGCGATTCCCTCCTTCTCCAGCGCATCCTGCAGCGCCAGGGCGTTGAGCACAGTGGCCAACATGCCCATATAGTCGCCGGTGGCCCGGTCCATACCCCGGGCCGCCGCGGCGAGACCGCGATAGATGTTGCCGCCGCCGACAACGATCGCCACCTCAACGCCGCGGCGATGGATGGCGGCCACTTCGCAGGCGATCGCCTGTACGCGGCCGGGATCGGTGCCGTAGTCCAGCTCGCCCATCAGGGCCTCGCCCGACAGCTTGAGCAGGACGCGCTTGTAAACCGACGCGGTGTCTCCGTTGTCGCCCACCACTCGAGCCCCGCTAGCCGCCGACAGCGAAACGGGAGAACCGCCGGATGACGACGTTTTCGCGCGTTTCCGCCGAAAGCTCCGCCCGCAGCTCCTCGATCGTCCTGCCGCCGTGCTTGTCCTCGTTCACGTGCTTCTGGCGCAGCAGCACGACCTCCTCGAGCCACTTGTCGAGCTTGCCCTTGACGATCCGCTCCCTGACGTTCTCGGGGCGGTCGGCCGCCTGCTCGGTGGCGATCCGCTCCTCGCGGTCGCGATCCTCAGTAGGAACTTCCTCCTCGCTCACCGCGATCGGCGCCGCCGCCGCGATGTGCAGGGCGAGATCACGCGCGAACTCGATGAACTGCTCGTTACGCGCCACGAAGTCGGTCTGGCAGTCGACCTCGATTAGCACGCCAATCTTGTTACCCGCATGGATGTAGCTCTGCACGACACCCTCGCGGGCCTCGGCGCCGGCCCGCTTGGCCGCCTGAGCGGCGCCGCGGGCGCGGAGAAGCTCGATCGCCTTCTCGATATCGCCCTCCGCTTCCGTCAGTGCCTCGCGACAGGCGAGCACGCCCGCCCCCGTCCGATCACGGAGGGCCTTGACGTCCTTGGCGCTGATCGCGCTCATGCCGTCTCCTCTGTGGTCGGCGCGGCGGCTTCGTCCGGGGCAAACTCTTCCGTCGCCGGAGCTGAGTCAGCCGCCGGAGCTGAGTCAGCCGCCGGAGCGGAGCCCGTCGCCTCGGCCTCCTCGGCGACCGCCGCCGGCTCGGGTGCTGGCTCTGGCTCTGACTCGGGCGTGGGTGGCGCCGCAGCTTCAGCGGACGGTTGAGCGACCGCCGCCGGCTCGGCTTCCGGGGCCGGTGGCGGTTCGGCCGGTGCGGGGGCCTCGGCGACGGCCGGTGCGGGGGCCTCGGCGGCGGGGGCCGCCTCAGGCGCCGGCGCCGGCGCGGCCTCTGCCGGGGCAGCCTCGGCCTGCGCTGCCGCGGCCTGCTCGGCCTCGGCTGCCGCGGCCTGCTCGGCCTCTGCGCGAGCGCGCTCCTCGGCCTCCTGACGCGCGCGCTCCTCGGCCTCCTGGCGCGCGCGCTCCTCGGCCTCGAGACGGGCCCGCTCCTCGGCCTCGCGACGCTCGCGCTCGAGTCGGGCACGCTCCTCCTCAGCCCTGAACACAGCGTGGCCGCCCGAGACGACGTCGCCGATCGCCCTCGTGATCGCGGAACACGAGCGAATCGCGTCATCGTTACCCGGAATCACGTAGTCGATTCCGTCGGGGTCGCAGTTGGTGTCGACCAGACCGATGATCGGGATGCGCAACCGCTGCGCCTCCCGCACCGCGATCACCTCGGTCTTGAGGTCGACCACGAACACCGCATCGGGCACGCGCTGCATGTTCTTCACCCCGCCCAGGTTGGCCCGCAGCTTCTCGAGGTCGGCCTGCGCCGCCATGCGCTCGCGCGTGGGCAGCAGCTGCAGCTGGCCCTCCGTTTCGTAGCGCTCGAGGTCGTGGAGCCGCTTGATCCGGGCTGAGATGGTCTGGAAGTTCGTCAGCAGGCCACCGAGCCAGCGGTGGTTCACGTACGGCATGTCGGCCGACTGCGCCGTGTCACGAATGGCGTCGCGGGCCTGCTTCTTGGTCCCGACGAACAGCACGGTGCCGCCGCGGCGGGCCAGATCCTCGGCGAACCGGCGCGCGTTCTCCAGCAGCTCCTCGGTCTGCAGTAGGTCGATGATGTAGATGCCGTCCCGCTCACCGAAGATGAAACGGCGCATCTTGGGGTTCCAGCGACGCGTCTGGTGGCCGAAGTGGACGCCGGCCTCCAGCAGCTCTTGGATTCCGATTTGAGCCACGCTCGTACTCCCTTTTGTATGTCGTTAGTAAGCGCCCGTCCGCCGGTCTTCGTGAACCTCGGGGCTCCGAGGCAGGGCACGATCCGTACGGGCGGGATCGAGGGTTAGAAAAAAATTCCTTGAAAAAGTTTACGCAAGTCTCGTCAACACGGTACGTTTTCAGGTGTAGCGGGTCATCGCCCTTCCCCTACCTCCGGTGATGACTCGCCACCGCGGGCCGAACCTCCCTTCCCCTACCTCCGGTGGCTCGGTTCGCAACCTGCGACGGGGCGGCTTTGGACGGGCCGCCCCGTCGTGCCTTAACGGCCCCCCCGCGGCCCCCGACGCGGTGATGTAGGAAAGGCGCCATATGCACGCACTATTTCCATCACGCCGGGCGCGTGCTTCCCTCCTCCTGCTCTCCTTCCCGGCGCTAGCTGGCGGGATCCACCGCCCGGGCCAGCGCGGCCTTCAGGTCGTCCGGTAGTGGCGACCGCACGTCGATTGCCTCCGATGTCACTGGGTGCGTGAACGACAACCGCTCCGCGTGCAGAAACTGCCGGGTCAGGCCGTAGCGACCGGCGACGCCGTAGAGCTGATCCCCGGACACCGGGTGCCCGATGGCGGCGAAGTGAACTCGGATCTGATGCGTGCGGCCGGTCTCGAGCGTGACGCGCACGAGCGTCGCCGCGGGCAGGGGACGCTCGATCTCATAGTGGGTTCGCGCCTCGCGAGGAACATCGGTGTCGATCGAGACGAGCACGCGATCTCGCCGATCCCGGCCGATCGGGGCATCGATCGTCCCCGATCGAGCGGGGGGATGGCCGTCGATCAGCGCCACATACTCGCGGCGCAAGCGCCGCGCGGCCAGTTCCGCCTTCAGGGCCCGATGCACCTCGTCGCTTTTGGCCACGACCAGCAGTCCCGAGGTGTCGCGGTCGAGGCGATGGACGATCCCCGCGCGCCAGTCATCCTCTCCCCCGGCGGCCCGTCCGGCCAGCGCCTGGGCCAGGGTTCCCGTCCGATGGCCGCGCGCCGGGTGAACGACAACTCCGGCCGGCTTGTCCACCACCAGCAGGTACTCGTCCTCGTAGGCGACGGCGAACGGGGCCTCAGACGGCTTGACCGCCGGCGCCGGCGCGTCGTCGACCTCGATCCGCTCTCCCACCTGGACGACGTGGCGCTTGGGCCGCGTCCGGCCGTCGACACGCACGAGCTGGGCTTCGATCAGGCTCTGCGCTTTCGCCCGCGACCCCAGCGGGTCGGCGAGGAAGCGGTCAAGCCGCATGCCGCCGGCCTCGGCCGGGACCTCGAGGTCAAGCGCCATCCCCACGCCTGCCCTCGAGCACCCACAGCAGGACGAGGACGCCGAAGGTGATCGACATGTCGGCCACGTTGAACGCCGGCCACGCCGGGAGCTTGATGAAGTCGGTCACCTGCCCGTTGGCCACCCGGTCGATGAGGTTGCCGATCGCCCCGCCCACGAGCATGCCGGTAGGGAGCCACAGCCATGGCCGCGTGGGTCGGCGCCAGAAATAGACGAGCAGCGCAGTCAGGGCAACCGCGGTGAAGAGCAGGACCAGTGCGCCCCCACCGGAGAAGAATCCGAACGCCACACCCTTGTTGCGGACATGCACGAAATTGATGGCAGGCAGGAACTTGCGCGACTCGCCCTCGGGGATACCGGCGGCGATCGTGTGCTTGGTCAGCTGGTCGAGGGCGACCACGACGACCAGCACCAGCCCGGCGCGTGCGAACGCGGCGGAGCGGGTCGCCGGCGATCCCTTCGCCTCAGCCTGAGTCGCCATGCGGACCGATGCCCGTCAGCCCGCGATCGCGTTCACCACGATGGTGCGCACGAAGTACAGAAGGATGATCGCGATCATCGGACTGAGATCGAACATGCCGATGGGCGGGATGACCTTGCGGAAGATCTTCAGGTAGGGGTCGCACACGTCGCGCAGGAACCCGAGCACGGCATCGGTCCACCGCGTGAAGGGCAGGCGCACGCCAAAGGCGAACAGCAGGTTGAGGAGGATGTAGACGAAGATCAGGAGGATGTAGACCGTGAACAGCGCATCGACATAGTTGGCAATGTCGATGCGTGTGAGCGCGAAGGCCACCATCACCGGCCGCCCTGGAGAACCGCGTCGGCCGCGGCCTGGAACGCGCCGCGCACGCCGTTTCGCTCGAGCGCATCAAGGCCCCGTGCGGTCATGCCACCAGGCGACGTCACCTCGCGCCTGACCATGAGAGTGTCGTTATCGCGCGCCGCCAGGAGCTCCGCCGTCCCGGCCAGTGTCTCCACGACCAGCCGGCTGGCCAGTTCGGCGCCGAGCCCGAAGCGGACGACGGCATCGACCTGCGCCTCGACGAGCAGGGCGTCATACGCGGGAGCCACGCTCATCGCCGCGGCGGCCGGACCCATCAGGCGCTCCGGCAGTCGCACGACGATCGCCACGCGTTCGAACAAGTTCACCACGTCACGCTGTAGCTGAGGGTCTACGTCCTCGGGTGGGGTGTAGCAGACCACGCCGCGTCGGACCTCGACCGGTGTATTCGGCATCATGCGGAAGACCGCCGCGCCGGGGTAGGCCTCCTGCAACGCCGCCAGAGGCGTGCCGCCCAGCACGGAAGCCACCGCCTTGACGTGGGCCCGTATCTCGTCGGCGACCTCGGTCAGCTGCGCCGGCTTGTGGGCCAGGATGACCAGATCGGCCCGTTCGGCCACCTCGCGATTGCTGGCCAGCGCCTCGCCACCGAGCTCATCGGCGAGGGCCCGCGCGCGGCCCGAGCCGGTATCGGAGCACAGCACCGGCTCGCCCCAGCCGCGAGCTAGCGCTCGTGCCATGTTGCCAGCTCCGATCAGGCCAACTTTCATCCCTTGCAAATCTACCGGGGGGCGAGCGCCGCCGGAGGACGCTGGCGCCGGTCCCCGCGAGGGAAATGCGGCAAAGGCGCCGAATCACAGCCCTGCCAGCGGCCCGCTGGCGTCAGGACTGGTTGAAAAAGCCCTTCTCGACCAGACGAGCGCGTTCCTCGGCCGACACCTCCACATTGCGGGGCGTGAGCAGGAACACCTTGTCGGCGATCCTCTGCATCCCGCCGTCGAGGGCGTAGGTCAGACCACTCGAGAAGTCGATCAGGCGCTTGGAGAGGTCGCTGTCGGTGCCCTGAAGGTTGAGGATCACCGGGATCGCGTCCTTGAACTTGTCGGCCACGTCCTGGACGTCGTTGAAGCTCTTGGGCGCCACGAAGTGGACCCTGACGTCGCCACCGCGGCCGTTGCCGCCGCGGCCGCCGACCGGGCGCAGCGCCGTGGCACGCCGCTCAGTCCCGGGATCGTCGGCGAAGATATCGTCGAAGTCATCGCGCCGCCGACGCGAGGAGCTGAGGCGCCGTACGTTCTGACGCTCGCGATAGGTGTCCTGGATCTCCGGCTCAGGCTCCTGATAGGGCTCGACTTCCTCCTCGTAGGCTTCGTCCTCGGCGAGGCCGAAGTAGACGAGCGTGCGGTGCCAGGTATCCCGAAAGGCCATGATCGTAGAAAGGGTTCGCTGAGGTGGGAGATTTCCCTGCCGTGATTATGACGCTCTGACGTACGGCCTCAAGCCCGCTCGGTAAACAAACTTGTGCCGAGGCGCACAATCGTCGCCCCCTCCTGCACCGCGACCAGGTAGTCCTGGCTGGTTCCCATGGACAGCTGGCGGAGTCCGTGTCGCTCGGCGAGTGCGCGCAGCTCACGGAAATGTGGGCGGCTGTCCTCGGGCCGTCGAGCCAGCGGCGGCATTGTCATCAGCCCGACGACCGTGACCGGGCAGCGGCCGAGGAAGGCGGGCAGCTCAGGGACCGTCACGCCCTCCTTACCCTGATCGCCGGACACGTTGACCTCAACCAGGATCTCCGTGTCCGCCGATCCATGACGCTCGAGTTGAGCCAGCGCCGAGTCCGTGGCCACCGAGTGGATGTAGCGCACGTAGGGCAGCACCTGTCGGACCTTGCGGCTCTGCAGGGTCCCGATGAAGTCCCATGTGAACTGTCCCGGGTACGCGTCGGCCTTGGCGACGAGGTCCTGGGCCCGGTTCTCACCCAGCAGTGCAACGCCGGCCTGCGCCAGCACCCCAAGCTCCGCGAGCGGGACGTACTTGACAGCCGCCAGGATCTCGACGGCGTCGCCATGCGGGCTGGCGGCGGCGATCTCAGCGCGGGTTCGTTCGAGGTTGCGCCGCACCACATCCACTCGCAGGCCCTCGATCAGCTCAGCCATGAGCCCCCGATGTCAGCCAGACCACTCCGGCCTGGCGGCCGGCTATTCCCCGATCCCGGCGGTGCGAGAAAAACAGCGCAGGGTCCGAGCAGATCGTGCACAGACCGACGTCGTACACGCGGTCCACTCCGGCCCTGGCAAGCTCGTGGCGCGCGATCGCTTTCAGATCCAGGTTCTGATCGCGGCGCGCGTCATCTCCGCGATCGGCAAAAACCGTGTGGACCTCGTCGCCCACCTCGTAACAGCACGGGCCGGCCCCGGGTCCGATCGCAGCGGTCAGCTGCCCTCCGGAGCCGAGCTCCCGGACGGCCCGCACCCCTTCGGCGATCACACCTCCGGCCAGACCGCGCCAACCGGCATGCAGCATCGCGGCGGCGCCGCCTCCGGCGACGGCGATCGGCAGGCAGTCGGCGGTCAGGACCATCGGCGCCACCCCCGGCAGCGACGTGGCCTGGCCGTCGGCCTCATCGGGCACGACCCCCTCCACCGGCGGACTCATGACCCGCGTCACGGTGTTCCCGTGCACCTGGCGGCCGTAGGCCAGGCGTCCGCCCACCCGGCCGGCGAGGGCCGCGCGGTTGTGTTCGACGGCCGCCGGGTCGTCGTTGGTCCATCGCCCGAGGTTCAGCGCGGCGTAGGGCCCCCCCGACACGCCACCGCGACGCGTCGTGAACAGCGCCCGAGCGCCCGGAAGGTCGATCGCCACGTGCTCGCCGGCGAGGTAGAACGGGTCCGGCGGCTTCATGTCGTAACCAGTTCGAGCCCTTCGATGGGGGCGCGCTGGGCGTATTCGAAATGCGCCCTGCCGTGAGCCACGAGCGTCTTGCGATGAGTCCAGCCACCGACGCGCCGCGCGCGCTCGTAAACGTGAAGGCGCATCGAAGCCGTCTCGCCGTTGTAACAGTAGGCCAGCTGGCCATCCGGGTCGTGGTAAGTGACGCCGGCCAGCAGATCACGGTCGGCGTCGACCTCGGCCACAAGCTTGCGTGATGCGTCGATTGCCTCAAATCGCCAGCCGGTCAGTGTGAACGTGCTCTCGTTGCCGAGCACGTGCCGCGCCGAGGTTGAGTTGAAATCCTCGCCGTCGATGCAACCGACGACCGGGGTGTTCGGTCCCACCTCCCGCCCCAGGCGGGTGACGAACACCGATACGGCATCGACGAACGTGGCGGGAACCGCCTCTCCTTCGAGCGAGGCGAAGTCATTGCAGTGCACCCAGGCCCACGAACTCGCGTGCTTGGATCCCCACAGATGGGCCTGTCCGGCGCGGGCGCTCTCGAGCTCGAGCCTCCGCCCGGCGAAACCGACCGTGCCCTCGACGGTCAGATCGGCGTGCGGGAGCACCAGGACGGTTTGGGCCACCTTGGCGCGCCGCAGAAGCGGATGGACGTGCTCGTAGTGCTTGGCACCGGGGCTCCAGCGCAGATCCCACTCGAGGTCGTCGAAGCCGCCCCGCATCCCCCGGTCGCTCAGCGTGGCGTCGCCGATCCGCAACTCAAACGGATCGCTCTCGGAATGCATCGCCGCGATCGGAAGGGTGTGCTTGCCGCCGGCGACCCGGCGCTGGTGGGGATCCATGGCCAGGAACCACAGCGAACACGTGGGGGCATCGCCCGTGTGCGGCAACGGCGCCACCATCGTGTACCTGATCCAGACACCGAGTCCGCTCTGCGGGTCGGTGAGCGTCACGTAGTACACCTCGTAGTGCCCGGCCTCGCCGTCCCACTGGAGCTTGTTGGGCATCGCGAGCATCCGCGCGCAGGCTACTCGCTGCTCCGGGCCGCCCGCAGGGCGTACACGAGCTCTGAGGCGGGGGTCAGCGCGGCGCCATCGAGCTTTGCCGCCAGGGCCGCGCCCAGGCCACGACCCACCGCCGGGCCTGGCGGAATGCCGGCGGCCAACAGATCGCGTCCGTCGATCTGCAGATGGATGTGCCGCAGCACCTCGAGCCACTGGCGCGCTCGGTCCTCCGGACCGAAGGCGCCCGCGAGAGCGACGAGTTCGGCCCCCGCCCCGCCCACCGCATCGGCGATCTCCGACGGGCGCTGAGCGTCCGCGAGCGCCGCAGCCAGCGGTTGGCCATTGGTGGTCAGGGTCACGATCACATCGCGGTCGCGGGCCTCGAAGGCCAGGCGGTCCAGCAGTGCGCTCAGCGGGTCGGCAGGAACTCGGCTGGCCGCCAAGCCCAGCGCGAGATCATCGCGGCGCCCGTCCTCCGGGAGCAGCGCCAGCGCTCGCTCGGCCAGCGCTTCATCGCTCACCCCGAAGGCGGGTTGGATCGCCGTGTCGAGCCCGAGCCAGCCGAGTGCCGCCAGAGCGGCGATCGGATCCGGCTCGCGCGCCAGCAGACGCAATTCGGCGCCGATGCGTGGGCCGCTGACGGTCTCGAGCGCACCGTCGTCGATAGCCCCCGCGGCGAGCTCGCGTGTCTCGGTTTCGATCCCGAAGCCCAGGCGGCTGGCGTAGCGGACCAGCCGCAGCAGGCGGGTGGGATCATCGATGAAGCTTCGGGGGTGCAAGATCCGGAGCATCCGAGCCTCGAGGTCCTCGAGGGCCAGCGGCATGGCGATCAGCTCCCCGGGGCGGTCCCCGTCCAGCGCAATCGCCATTGCGTTGACGGTGAAATCGCGGCGCGCGAGGTCCTCGCGCACGCCGGCGGAGGTGACGTCGGGCAGCGCCCCCGGTTGCGAATAGCTCTCGGTCCTGGCCCGTGCCAGGTCGTAGACGAACCCGCCGCTGCGCACCGTGCAGGTTCCAAACCGGTCATGGACGCGGGGCTCACCGAGTCGGTTGGCGATGGCGACTGGGTCGCCGTCGACGAGCAGGTCGAGGTCACCGGGCTCACCGTCCAGCAGAAGGTCCCGGACCGCTCCCCCGACCAGGTACACGCCGTCGCCCGGGTCGATATGGGAGAGCAGCGGCCCGGCCGCCGGAAGCGAACGGACCTGCTCGATCAACGCGGTCGCGGGCGGGATCTCCACGGGTCCATCTTCGCGCGCGGCGCGGCGCTGGGGGGATCGCTCACGGGTCAACTTAGCTGTTAGGGCACGAGTTAAGGCTTCGTGGTTGGCGCGTCTTGCCGTTAAGTCCTGCGGCTAGCATCCTCCAGATGCCGAGTCCCGGTCCGCGGCGTCTGTGGCGGCGGGCGCTCATTGCTGTCGTCATCCTGCTGGTGCTCGCGGGGGGCGCGGCCGCGTTCGTCCTGCTCCACGAGCCCGGCAACGTATCTCATCCCAACCTGTCGTTCACCAACCCCACAACGACCACGGCGGTGATCCCGCCCAAGAAGCGCAAGAAGGTCGTCAACGATTTCCTCTGGGGCCGCTACGGCTACGACGAAACACGAACGCGGTCGTTCCCGGGCGCCAAGGGGCTGCGCCCTCCACTGCACGTCGGCTGGCGCTACAACGACTATGCCCTGCTCGAGTTCCCTCCGGTCATCTTTCAGAACACGCTCTACTCGCTCGATGACGACGGCTCCGCCAAGGCGATCAACAAACTCACGGGCCACAAGATCTGGGAGCACAAGGTCGCCACCCTCGCGGCGGCATCGCCGGCCGTCGACGTCAAGCGCCATCTGATCTTCGTAATCACGCTGTCGACGCATGGCCACAGTCCCGGTGGTGGTGCGTTCATTGCCCTGTCGATGAAGAACGGCCACAGGGTGTGGTCGCACTCGCTACCTGCGGGCGGCGAATCTTCCCCCACGGTCATCGGTCCCAACGTGTTCTTCGGCGACCAGGGCGGGACCGTCTATTCGCTGCGGGCTCGCGACGGCCATGTCAACTGGACCTATCACGCCAGTGGGGCCGTCAAGGGCGGCCCGGCGTACACGGACGACATGCTGTTCTTCGGCGATTACTCGGGGCGTGCCTATGCGCTGAACGCCGGCAACGGCCACCAGATCTGGGCCGTGAGCACGGACGGAGCCCACTTCGGCTTTGGCTCGGGCACGTTCTACTCAACCCCGGCGGTTGCGTTCGGCCGCGTGTTCATGGGCAACACGGACGGTCGGGTCTACTCGTTCGCGGAGCGAACCGGGCAGCTGGCCTGGGCCACCGCGACAGGCTCATATGTCTACGCCTCAGCCGCCGTGGATGACACGCCCGGCCTCGGGCCAACGGTCTACATGGGCTCCTACGACGGCAACTTCTACGCCTTCAACGCCCAGTCGGGCGCGGTCCGATGGTCGCACCCCTCAGGGGGCAAGATCTCGGGCTCCGCCACCATCGTTGACGGGGTCGTGTACTACTCTGTCCTGGGGACGCGGCGGACGCTCGGACTCGATGCTCGCTCCGGCCGCGTGGTGTTTTCCTTCCCGGATGGCGCCTTTAACCCGGTCGTCGCTGACTACGGCGCGATCTACCTGAGCGGCTACTCGATGATCTACCAGATGCTTCCCAAGCGCTCGCACAAATCGAGCAAGCACCACAACCGCGGGCAGGGTCGGAATTCCCGCAAATAACGGTGCACGGAACAAGCGTTCGGGGGCGTCCTGCTATTCTTAAGTGTGTATGCGTTGTCGTAGTGGAAGTCATTGTCAGCAGCCGGCCTTGAAGGGCCGTCGGTTCTGTGCGGATCACGCGGCGGAGCTCGATCGCATGCGCGAGGAGCTCAAGGATGCAGCCGCTGCCCGTATCGGACGGGGCCGGCCCAAGCGGTCGTCTACTTGCTGTCGCCCCGGCTGCTACGAGCCCCGTGTCCCGCCCGCGGCGTATTGCGATGCGTGCGCTGCAGCGGGTTACGTGGAAGAGGCCGCCTGACCGCGGTCCACTCCCAGCCGGGCAATTAATAGAACGTCAATATCGCTGCCGCCAGGCGCCGGGGCTTTCCGCGGCGCGGCAGGCCCTGGGCGCGGGCCGCTCGGAAACGCCGAGCGGATCCGTCGTTGCTGCGCGGCCACCCGGCGGTCCCGTCTAGATCTCGGCGGTCGTCTCGGTCCCGAACACGACGGCCCGGAACGGCTGGCGCAGTGAGCCCGATTAGCGATCGGCGCTTAGCGGCCGCACCGGCACGCCCGCCCGCGCCATGTGCTGCTTAGCCTCGGCGATCGTGTGTTCACCATAGTGAAATATGGACGCGCAGAGCACTGCGTCGGCCCCTGCCTGAACGGCGGCGGTCAGGTGATCGAGCTCACCGGCGCCGCCGGAGGCGATCACCGGGACGCTGACCGCACCGGCCACCGCCGTGGTCAACTTGACGTCATAGCCGGCGGTGGTGCCGTCCCGGTCCATGCTGGTCAGCAGGATCTCCCCCGCCCCGCGCCGGGCCCCCTCGGCGGCCCACGCAACGGCGTCGCGGCCCGTCGCCTCGCGGCCCCCGGCCAGGTACGCCTCCCAGCCGCCTGGCACCCGTGATTTGGCATCGATGGCCAGAACGACGCACTGGGCGCCGAACTGTGCCGCCAATTCGTCGAGCAGCTCGGGGCGGGCGAGGGCAGCCGAGTTGACGGAGATCTTGTCGGCCCCGGCATCGAGGACTGCCTGGGCGTCAGCCACCGAGCGAATTCCGCCTCCGATCGTGAATGGAATGAACACGTCATCCGCGGTTCGGCGGGCCAGCTCGACCACGGTGTTTCGCTTGTCGGAGGTGGCGGTGATGTCGAGGAACACGAGCTCGTCGGCTCCAGCGGCGTCGTACCGACTCGCCAGCTCCACCGGGTCGCCGGCGTCCCGCAGATCGATGAACCCGACGCCCTTGACGACCCGTCCGCGGTCGACGTCGAGGCACGGAATGACCCGCTTGTAGTGCATCACCGGTCGAGGGCGGCCTGACCCTCGGCCACCGTGAACCGACTCTCGTACAGCGCACTGCCGACAATCACCCCGCTGAGGTTCACCTGCCGCAGGGCGGCCAGCGCCCGCAGATCGTCGACCGAGGAAATCCCGCCTGAGTACACGAAGCTCCCGCGGAGCGCCGCGGCCACTCGCCTGGCTCCGTCGAGATCGGGGCCGGCGAGCATGCCATCGTGCCCGATGCTCGAGTACACGAATCGGCGCACCCCGCGCTGGCCGAGACGCTCCACCACGGAGTGGGCGGGGATGTCCGTCTGCTCGGTCCAACCCGACGTGGCCAGTCGTCCATCGCGAGCGTCGACCGACACGACGATCCGGTCGCCGTACCGGGCGACCGCCTCGTCGAGCAGATCCACGTCGGTGAGCGCGGCCGTGCCGAGCACGACCCGGCTCGCTCCGGCCTGAACAGCGTCCTCGACCACCGACATCGACCGCAGGCCGCCACCGTACTGAACCATCACGTCGATCTCAGCGGTGATCCGGGCCAGGTGCTCGAGGTTGCTCGGGGCGCCCGAGCGGGCACCGTCGAGATCGACGACGTGGAGCGCACGGGCTCCGGCGGAGACCCAGCGGCGTGCTGCGTCGAGCGGGTCGGAGTCATACACGGTCTTGGCCTCGAAATCCCCCTGAGCCAGACGCACGGCCTTGCCGTCGATCATGTCGATGGCCGGCAGGAGGATCATGCCCGCGCGGCGGCGACCGGGTGGGCCATCCCCTCGGCGCACAGCCCGACGAAGTTCTCGAGCATCCGCAGGCCATCGGTCGAAGACTTCTCGGGGTGGAACTGGACGCCCAGCACGGAGCCGTGCTCGACCACTGTCGCGAACCGCTGCCCGTACTCGGAGGTCGCGACGACGTCGTCTTCGTTCTCGGGCCACGCGGCCAGCGAATGAACGTGGTAGAAGGGACACCCGTCGTTCGGAAGGCCACTCAGCAGCGGCGAGCGGCGCTCGAACCTGACTTCGTTCCAGCCGATATGAGGGACCCGCAGGCCGCCCGTGGCCAGCCACCGTACTTCGCCCGGGATCAGGCCCAGGCCCGGCGTGCTGCCGAGCTCCTCGGAGCTCGCGAACAGCAACTGCATTCCCAGACAGATCCCCAGCAGCGGACGTGCGGAGGACGCCTGCTCACGGATCAGCTCGGCCAGCCCGAGATCGTTGAGATTGCGCATCGCGGTCGGGAACGCGCCCACTCCGGGGACTACGAGGCCGTCGGCAGCACGCAGCTGGTCGCGGTCACGCGAGATGATCGCCTGCGCGCCAACGTGCTCCAGCGCCTTCTGCACCGAGCGGCGGTTCCCCATTCCGTAGTCGACGACGGCGATCCGGACCGGCCCCGTCATACGAGCGTCCCTTTCGTGCTCGGCACGCCTGGCTCCGTCGGATCGAGGGCAACAGCCATCCGCAGCGCTCGCGCAAACGCCTTGAACGTCGCCTCGACCATATGGTGAGCGTTGGTTCCGGCCTCGATGACCAGGTGCACCGTGAGCTTCCCGTTGGTGGCCAGGGCGCGGAAGAACTCCTCGGTGAGCTCGTGGTCGAAATTGCCGATCGACCCGGGCGGAAGCTCGGCCTCGAACGCGCACAGACCCCGACCCGAGATATCGATCGCGCAGGCAGCCCGCGACTCGTCCATCGGGATGGTGGCCTGCCCATAGCGCGCGATGCCAGCGCGGTTGCCGAGCGCGTGGTCGAGCGCCTGGCCGATGCAGATGCCCACGTCCTCGACCGTGTGATGGGCGCCTGTGTGGAGGTCGCCGCTGGCGCTGACGTTCAGATCGAAATGGCCGTGGCGGGCCACGAGGTCGAGCATGTGGTCGAGAAACCCGACTCCGGTTTCACGCTCCCCGTCGCCGCTTCCGTCCAGGTTCAGCTTGACCGAGACGCTGGTCTCCGCGGTGGCGCGCTGGATATCGCCGGTACGGCTCATCGCTGTCCATTGTCGCGAATGCGCGCCTCCATCGATTGCGCGTGCAGGTCGAATCCCTCGGCGCGCGCCACCGGTGCCGCCTCCCGCGCCATGCGCGCAGCGTCGACTATCCGCACCTCGGTGAAGCTGCGGCGGAACTGCGCCGGCCCCAGCGCGGACGCGAACCTGGCCGCCCCGTTCGTCGGCAGGACATGGTTTGACCCGGCGATGTAGTCACCAAATGCCGTGCCCGCCGCGGCCCCGACAAACACGCATCCGGCGTGGGTGATCTTCGGCGCCAGGGCTTCGGACTGCACCCCCACCAACTGGATGTGCTCGGGCGCCAGCGCCTGGGCCAGGGCCAGCGATCGCTCGCCATCGGCCGAGTGGATCAGGCGCGCCACCGCGCCGGTGTCCTGCGCCGGGACCAGCCGGCCGGCCAGCGTCTCCAGCAGGCCGGAGGACGTCGAGATGGCCACCACCAGCGTGCCGTCGCCGTGCTCGGCCTGGGCCAGCAGGTCGAGCGCGATCAGCTCGGGATCGGCCTGCGGATCGGCGATAACCACCAGATCGCTGGGCCCGGCGAAGCCATCGATGCCGACCTGCCCGAATACCTGCCGCTTCGCCTCCTGCACGTATAGGTTCCCCGGCCCGACGATGACATCCACGGGGATCACGGACGGCGTTCCATAGGCCAGCGCTGCGATCGCCTGCGCGCCCCCCATGCGGTAGACGGTTGACGCGCCGGCCAGCTGGCACGCGGCGAGCACCACCGGATTGACGTCTCCGTCCCGTCCGGGAGGCGTGCAAACGACGACTTCGGCCACCCCGGCGACCTGCGCGGTGAGGACTCCCATCACCACCGTACTGGGGTACGGAGCGCGCCCGCCGGGCACGTACACGGCGGCCCGTCCGACCGGCACGCTGCGCAGGACCACACGGTGATCGTCGAACTCAACCGTCCGTGACTCGCGATCGGCCGCCTGGCCGACCCGACGCACATTGTCGATCGCGCTCAGCAGTCCGCGCTCGACCGCCGGATCCAGCGCCTGTGCGGCCTCGCGAAGCTCGTGCGCGTCGACCAGCAGCGGCGCCGGCTCGACGCCGACGGTGTCGAATCGCCTCGTGTAGTCGAGCAGCGCCTCATCGCCGTGGGCGCGCACCTCGGCGACGATCTCCGCCACCACGCTCTGGACCATCTCCGGCGCTGGCACGAGTGCGCGCAGCTCGGCGGCGAGCGCGGCCGGCTCGCCGCTCAGCTCGAGGAGCTCACACCGCATCGATCCGCTCCAGCATCCCGTCGATCGCCGAGGCCTTGAGCTTATGGGCCACGGGGTTGGCGATGAGTCTGGCCGTGCACACCGCGATCTCCTCGCGTACGACGAGCCCGTTCTCCCGCAGCGTCGTGCCGGTGGCGGTGAGATCGACGATCCCTTCGACAAGGCCAGTGAGCGGCGCCAGCTCGACCGACCCCTTGACCTCGACGATCTCGGCCTGCCGACCGGTCTCGAGGAAGAAGCGGGTGGCCAGGCGAGGGTATTTCGTGGCGATCCGCACCACCCCCAGTCGCCTAAGCGCCTCGGCCGCGCGATCCTCGCCGACCACGCTGGCCAGGACCATCGTGCACCGTCCGTAGCCCAGGTCGGTCAGCTCATACACCTCGCGTTCTGACTGCTCCATCAGCACGTCCTTGCCGGTTATCCCCAGATCTGCCGCCCCCGCCTCGACGTAGGTGGGTACGTCGGACGGACGCATGGTGATGATCCCGGCGTCCTCAAACAGCAGCTTGCGGTCGTTTTCGCGCACCTCGCACGTGTCGGCGCCGAGGCGATCGAGCAGGTCGAGCGTGTCGGCGAACAGGGCGCCGCGGGGCACCGCGATCCTCAGATCATTCATCGCGGCAGCCCTCGTTCCTCGCCGGCCAGGGCGATGTGCAGGCGCTCGACATTGAGCGCGAACCCGACCGCGGGAAGCGGTCGGCCGAACGCGGCCAGCAATTCGTCGTACCGCCCGCCGCCGCCGATCGGGACGCCGTGCGCCGGATCGTAGACCTGGAACACGGCCCCCGTGTAGTAGCCCAGGCTGCGCACCAGACCGAGGTCGAAGATGACCCGATCGGCGACACTCGGCGCCAGCAGCGCGTGCAACTCACGCATGCCGCTGACCGCTCCCTCGAGCGGCCGGTCAAGGTTCTCCAGGGTGTCCGGTCCACCGCGAAGGTGGGGCACGCGAAGCAGGAGATCGGCGTTCTCGGCGCTCAGGTCCAGGGCTCGCACCTCGCGCTCGACTCCGACGAAATCCCCGCTCACGAGCTCGCTGAGGATCCGTTCATGAAGATCGAGTGGGACGCCGACCGCCTCGAGGAGCCCCGGATACAGGGACGCGTCCCCCACACCCACGCGGTAGCTGTGAAGCCCGGCCGCATCCAGCGCCGAACAGAGGACGGTGAGTGCCTCGGCCGTGCCCGCCGGAGCCGGCGCGCCGATCAGTTCCACGCCCGCCTGCAGAAACTCGCGTGACTGCCCGCGCTGCGGTCGCACACCGCGGTAGGCGTGGGCCAGATAGAAGAACCGCAGCGGAGGCTCGACGTGGGCATAGCGGGTCGCCGCGACTCGCGCCAGCGGGATCGTCATGTCCGAGCGCAGCACGAGCACATTGCCGTGGTCATCGAACATGCGGTAGGCGGGTTGGGCGCCCGCGTTGCGCGCCTGTTCGACGGTGCGCTCGTACTCGAGCGCTGGCGTGTACACCTCGCCATACCCCGCCTGTTCGAACACGCGGCGCATCCGGTCGGTCATCGCGCGCAACTCGCGCATCTCGTCGGGCAGCACATCCCGCGTCCCACTGGGAATCCGGTCGGTCATGGCGATCAGGGCCAGGCTACTTGGCCTCGAACCTTGCCCGCAGGCTCGAGGTCAGGCCGGCACTGGCACGTCGTCGACGCGCGTTACTCGCGCACCGAGCTGACGCAGCCGCTCATCGATCCGCTCGTATCCGCGGTCGATCTGGCCGATGTTGCCGATCTCGGTCGTCCCGTCGGCGCACAGGGCCGCGATCAGCATCGCCATCCCGGCACGGATGTCGGGCGACTCGACGCGGCCCCCGCGGAGCGGGCGCGGGCCGACCACGATCGCGCGGTGGGGGTCGCAGATCGTGATCGCTGCCCCCATCATCACGAGCTTGTCGGTGAAGAACAGGCGGTTCTCGAACATCTTCTCGTGGATGATCACCGAGCCCTCGGCCTGGGTGGCCAGCGCCAGCGCGATGCTGGTCAGATCGGCCGGGAAGGCCGGCCAGGGGCCGTCCTCAACCTTGGGCATATAGTCGCCGGCGTCGTTGCGGATCACCAGCTCTTGGTTGCCCGGCACGATCACATCGGAGCCCTGGACGTCGGTCCGCAGACCGAGACGCTCGAACACCAGACGGATCATCCTCAGGTCCTCGGGGCGGGTGTCCTTGACAATCAGCTCGCCACCGGTGACCCCGGCCAGCGCCATGAACGAGCCGATCTCGATGTGATCGGGTGCGATCGTGTGCGTGCAGCCGTGCAGGCTGGGCATTCCGTGCACGGTCATCACGTTGGAGCCCATCCCGTCGATCGTCGCGCCCATCGCCACCAGCATGCGCGCGAGATCCTGGACATGCGGCTCGGAGGCGGCATTTCTGATCACCGTCGGTCCGCGGGTCAGGGCGGCGGCCATCAGCGCATTCTCTGTGGCCATCACCGACGGTTCGTCCATCAGGAAGTCGCACGGGCTGAGGCCCAGCGGCGGCGCCGTGAGCATGATGTCGGTGCCCTGCTCCTCGACCACCGCACCCAGCGCGCGGAACGCGTCGAGGTGCGGGTCGAGCCGGCGACGGCCGATCACATCTCCACCGGGCGGCGGCATGTGGGCGCGCCCGAAGCGTGCCAGCAGCGGCCCGGCGAGCAGGAACGAGGCCCGGATCCGCTCGGCCAGACCGGGATGGATTGCCGTCTTGTCCACCGTGCTTGAGTCGAGTCGCACCTCTCCCGGGCCCTGCCAATCGACCGTGGCCCCCAGCTCGCGGAGCACGTTCATCATCGCCTCGACGTCGCGGATCCGCGGCACATTGTGCAGGTAGACGACATCCTCGGTGAGCAGGCAGGCAGCCAGGATTGGCAGCGCGCCATTCTTGTTTCCCGCGGGAGTGATCGTGCCAGACAGCGGCACCCCGCCTTCGATTACGAACTTCTCCATGAGTGGATGCCCCGTCGCTGTCGCAGATGATCGGGGGGGCTTCAGCGTACCGGGTGAGCCCGACCGCGGGCGCCTGGCCCGGGCGACTCGGATTGGGCCTGCGTCCGGGGACGCCGGATCAGCGGCCGAAGTGGACGGGTTGGACTCGGGGGCGTGGCTGGCTCCCGAGCGCTTAGCTAGGGTAGGGGCCATGCAGGTGGAGATTTCGCGCCAGGAAGCCTGGGACCTTCTTTGCCAGTGGACGGAGTCTGATTCGTTGCGCCGGCACATGCTTGCCGTCGAGGCGGCCATGCGCGCCTACGCCCCACGTTTCGACGGTGACGTCGAGCTGTGGGGCCTGACCGGGCTGCTCCACGACCTCGACTACGAGCGCTATCCGAACCTCGAGGACGGTCACCCGCGCTACGCGCTCCGCGAGCTGGAGGCACGTGGCTATCCACCCGAGTTGATCCGGGCGGTGGCCTCTCACGCCGACTTCCTGGGCGTCCCTCGCGAGACCCCGATGGAGAGGACGCTGTACGCCGTCGACGAGCTGTCCGGCTTCATTCTCGCGGTGGCCTACGTCCGGCCCGAGGGTCTGATCGGCATGACGCCAAAGTCGGTCAAGAAGAAGCTCAAGCAACCGTCATTCGCCGCCGCCGTCGGGCGCGACGAGCTGCGCGAAGGCGCCGAGGCGCTGGGAGTCGACTTCGACGAGCACCTGCAGATCGTCATCGCGGCCCTGGCCGAGCATCAAGACGAGCTGGTGGCGGGCGCAGCCGCCTCAGGTCAGGCGAGCGACGCGGCCTAGATACGGCAATTCGCGTCGGGTAGGCTCGCCACTCGTTGGAGGGCACTATCAACCCCGGGGCTTTTCGGAGGGTTCATGTCAGCAGAGAACGAAGCACTCGTCCGCCGCTTCTTTGAGGACTTCTGTAACGGTCGGCGCAGCGAGGTGGCCGACGAGATCATCGCGCCCGACTACGTTTCCCACGGGCCGCAGGCGCCTCCCGCTGAGGGTCCCGACGGCGTCAGGGCTCGCGTTGGCCTCTATCAGGACTCGGTCGACGGCCACTGGAACGTGGTCGAGATGTTCTCCAGCGACGACCGTGTCGTCGCTCGCTGGACGGGAACCGGGAGCCACCGCGGCGAACTCATGGGCCTGGCCGCGACCGGCAAGCCGATCGACGTCGATGCGATCTCGATCTTCCGCATCGCCGACGGCAAGATCGCCGAGGAGTGGACGGTGTGGGACGCGCTCGGCTTGCTCCAGCAGGTCGGGGCGGTGCCGGCGCCGGCGTAGGCGCCCAGCGTGGGTTCCCGGCCGCGCGACCGACAGGCCCGTCGGGGCTAATCCACGGTTGCCCGCTACCTTCGGATACGTGCGGCCTCGTTCGTTGATCGCGGCAGCCGCTCTCGCGCTGCTGTCGTCGGCCCCCGCTGCCTCGGGGGCCGTTTCGCCGTGGCCTGAGATGCGACACGACGAGCGCAACTCGGGGCGGAGCGCGATCGTCGCGCGCTACCACGGCGACCGCCCGTGGACATTTAGGACCGGGCGCGGGATCTTCTCCACGCCGGTGATCGGAGGCGATGGGACGATTTACGTCGGCTCCGCCGACCATTACTTCTATGCGATCGCCGCGAACGGCCGGCTGCGCTGGCGCCTGCGGACGGGCGGCATCATCGATGCCGCGGCGGCGATCTCAACCCGCGATCACCGCTCTGGCACACAGCCGTTGACCTTCGGTTCCGGAGACGATCACCTCTACCACGTGACCACGCCACTCCGCGGACGGCCGCGCATCCTGTGGCGCTTTCGCGCCAGCAAACCGCCGGTTGGCGGTCAGCAGGTCGACTGGTGGGAAGGGAACGTCGCGGTCGGCCCAAACGACGACATCTACGCCGGAAACACCGGCGGCACCGCCTATGCGCTGCGGCCGAATGGCCATCTGAAGTGGACCTTCACCGGCGGTCAGTCGATCTGGACCACCCCGGCGTTCGCGGCGGACGGGTCGAGCTACTGGGGCTCGCTCGACTTCCATGTCTACCGCCTCGACCGCAGCGGCCGCAAGGTGTGGAGCACGTTCACGCCCGGGTATGTGGTCTCCTCGCCGGCCATCGGCTCTGACGGCACCGTGTACGTCGGCTCGTTCGACTCCAAGCTGTATGCGCTCGACCCCGCCACGGGCACGCCGCGCTGGACGTTCGCCACCAGCGATCACATCTACGCCTCGCCAGCCCTGGGGACCGACCGTCGCGGTCACACCAACGCGATCTACTTCGCCTCGGCCAACGGTTCCGTCTACAAGGTCTCGCCATCGGGACGACTGATCTGGCGCTACGACACCGGTGATCCCGTCCGCTCCTCGCCGGTCATCGGGCCGGCCCCCGGGCCGGAGCACCACGACATCGTCTATGTCGGCTCCTCCAACGGCAAGCTCTACGCGCTCGACGCCAAAACCGGCCGCCGGCGCTGGTCGTACGACACCACCCCTGAGGCGCCAGCGCTCCGTGACCGCAACGACCTCAATGCCTCGCCCGCCCTGGGCCGGACGGGCGTGGTGATCGCCGGCGAGGACGGCTATGTCGATTACGTCCCCTACGACTACTGCCTGCATCACCGCGACCCGCGCTGCTCGACCAACCCCGCCCAAGAGTTCGGCAACGAGCTCGATCGTGTCCTTCCGGTGACCTCTGGCGGCACCACCATGCCCGTGAAGGCGGTGAGCGGAGCCTCACCGGCCACCGTGCTCAACCTCCGTCTGATCGTGCGACGTCACGGCCGCACGATCAACGCCTCGATCCTCGATCCGAGCCATGTCGTTTCGGTCTCCCCGAGCTTCCCGTTCACCACTCAGGAGTCCGGCGACGGGCACTTCCTCTACATCGCCCCGCGCGGCCTTCTTCGCCCCAACGCCACGTATCGGCTGCGGGTCAGGGGCCGCTACACCGACAACGGCGTGAAGATGGGCAACTTCAACCCCGCCGGCGCCCCGGCCGGGGGCTTCGACCAGACGATCACGGTCAGGACATCCTCGGCCGGCGGCCCGATGCCGTTGACGCGAGCCAAGAACCGCGTCAGCGCGGTCACCGTGACCCGGCTGGCCGTGCCGATGCCCGCCTTCCTGCCGTCCGTCAACCAGATCGGCTTTGACAGCTACGACTGGATCGCTTCAACGATCGCCCGCACTCGTTCCCACGTGCTCATGTGGGTCACGGGAGCGGTGCGTGACTCCCACGGTGTCGAGCGCGTCGACCCCGCCAGCCAGTTCAGCTTCCCGCTCGAGGGCTCCTATCACGGCGGATCGGTGAGCCTGTCAAGCCCCAGCGTCCCGCTCGAGTTCAGCTTCGGCCAGGTACCGCTGCGTCGCTTCGACATGCGCGGCACGCTCGATGCGAACCTGAGCTTCCGCCCCGGCGCCGCGCTGTACGCCGAGACAGTCTGCGCGGACGTGCCGATCTACGGGCCGGAACTGACCTTCACGGGGATCTGCAACCCGAGGGGCGTGCTCGCGGCGAGCGGAACATTCCTCTCGGGCGCCTATCACGGGTCGGCCGCCATCCGCCCGCGGGGGGTGCGCGTTAGTGCATTGCGTCTGGAGCGCCCGTCAGGCGGCGGCCCCGGCAGCGTTACGGCGCGGCTTTCGGGTGCGAGGCTTCCGAGTGCCAAGTCCCATGTGGTCAGATTGCTGCTGACGGACGCGCGCAGCGGGGTGCCGGTTACGGTTGATTACCACGGTCAGACGAAGACCGCTGTGAATGCCAGCGGTCGGATCAGCGCCGTGCGGGTCTCACTCCCCGCCGCGACCCGGCTGCCTGCTCGGGTGCGCTGCTACGTGATCGTCGACGCGTTTCCGCTGACCTCGCGCGTGCTCTGAGGCGCCCCTGCCGTATCGTGGCGTCCGTGGCGGAAGCGATCGCGATCGTCGTCCTCGAGGGAGATGAGACCGGCCAGGAGCTCCTCGAACAATCGCTGCGCGTCCTCGACCCGTCGCTGTTGGGGCTCGAACTCGAGCTGCAGCGCTTCGACCTCTCACTGCAGCACCGTCGAGCCACCTCGAACGCCGTCGTTTCGGAGGCGGCCGCGGCGATGCGCGCGGCCGGTCTGGGGCTCAAGGCAGCCACAATCACGCCCGAGGGCGCCGACGACGTCGGGTCTCCCAACCGCATCCTGCGCGAACAGGTAGATGGCAAGGTCATCGTCCGCACCGGCCGCCGCCTCCCTGGGGTCGCGACCATCGCCGGCGTCCACTATCCGATCTCGATCGTGCGCATGGCGGTCGAAGATGCCTACGGCGCGACAGAGCGGCGCGAGGGCGAAGGAGGATCGCCATCGGAAGTCGCCTACCGGACCGAGCACATCACCCGCTCGACCTGTCGCGCGGTGGCCGAGTACGCCTTCCGGACGGCCGACATGATGGGTGCACACGTCTACGGGGGACCCAAGTGGACCGTGTCGCCCGTGTACGAGGGCATGCTCAAGGAGGAGCTCGACGCCGCTGCAGCCCGCCACCCCGACGTCCCCTACCAGCCTGTTCTGATCGACGCCACCTACGCGGGGCTGCTGTCGGGCGCCACCGATGCACCACTGGTGATTCCGGCGCTGAACCGCGATGGCGACTGCCTGTCAGACCTCGTGCTGCCGATGTTCGGCTCGATCGCCGGCGCCGAGTCGGTGCTGCTGGCGTTCGACGACGGCTATGACACCACGGTGGCGATGGCCGAGGCACCCCACGGGACCGCCCCGGCCCTCCAGGGCAAGGATCTCGCCAACCCGCTGGCCATGATTCTGGCCTGCGGAGCCGTGGTTCGTCACGCGGCCGAGCGCGCCGGCCGCTCTGGCGACCGCAACGGCGATGGTGAGGTCCGCGCGCGTCTCGAGCGTGCCTCCCGCGCCATCTACGAGGGGGCGCTCGAGACGGTGGCCTCGGGCGTCAAGACCCCGGACCTCGGCGGCCATTGCGGCACCACGGAGTTCACCGACGGCGTGATCGAGCGGGTGCGCACCAAGCTGGACGTGTGGTCGTCACTGGGGGCCGGGGCATAGCTCCGGGGAGTCGTGCAAGACCGCGCCCAGCCGCTCCGCTTCCGTCCGACCCCGACCCTATTCTTTCGAACATATGTTCCAGTCTTCAAGTAAGCGTCTGCGCGCCTGGCTGAGGTGGACCGAGGACATTCTCGGGGACCCGCTCGATGACGCGCGACCGCATCCCCACCGGCGCGAACTGCGATGGGATCGCGAGCGTCGCCTCGGGTCCGTTCCTCCCCGCCCCGCTCACTGCATCTCTCCGATCCGCCCCGCCAGAAGCCTCACACGCCGCGATCCCGCCGTTCGTTGACGCCGACCCGCCCGGAGAGGCGACCGTCGCCGGTCCGGGCAGGGCGACGTCGCCGTTCGGGGCAGGGCGATCGCTGAGGGCGGTCGGTGGCGCCAGTTGTCGAGGACCTCGGCGTCAGACGAACACCGAGAACGCGTGAAACAGGCTGATCGCGCCGCTCGGCTCCCCGGTGGTCTTGTCCGATCCCGCGGCCACCAAACCGAAGAGCACAGCCAGGAACGTCCCGATGCCCAGGATCAGACAGACCAGCAACAGGACGAGCACTTGCGGATTCTCGCGAAAGAAGGCGACCAGGGGTTTCATCCTCCCCGGATCGTGCCACGGCGCGGAGTCCCATGTGTTCGGTCTGACGCACACGAGTGCCGGGGGTCGCGTCGGGCGGCCCAGGATCTGCAGACCTGGCAGCATGGCCGTGGTGAATGCTCAACAAAATCCCTCGTCTTCCCCCGGCCCCGCGCAGTCCCAGGGCGAGGCGATCACACCCGAAGGCCTCGAGTCCCTCAAGTCCGAGCTGTTCGAGCTCGAGACCGTAGCCCGCCGAGAGCTCGCTCAGCGCATTCTCGTCGCCCGCGGCCACGGCGATCTCAAGGAGAACGCCGAGTACCACGCGGCCAAGGAGGACCAGGCCCACCTCGAGACGCGCATCAAGCGGCTGCGCCAGCG
Source organism: uncultured Solirubrobacterales bacterium (assembly GCA_963749545.1). Classification (GTDB taxonomy): domain Bacteria; phylum Actinomycetota; class Thermoleophilia; order Solirubrobacterales; family Solirubrobacteraceae; genus Palsa-465. The sequence goes on along the minus strand of CAVVNG010000017.1, from coordinate 3,026 downwards.
CCTGCGCAAGGCCGTCGTGACCGAGACCGCGCTCGACAGCGGCACGTTCTCGTTCGGCCGCACCGCCGACGTGCGCGACGAGGCCACCGGGGACGTTCAGACGTGGACGATCGTCGGCCCCACCGAGGCCGATCGGGACGTCGGCAAGCTCTCGGCCGAGTCGCCGGTCGCCAGGGCTCTTCTGGATCACGCGCCCGGCGACGTCGTCGAGGTGCCAACGCCGCGCGGGACGCGGCGCTTGCGGATCGAGCGCCTGCGGTAGCCCGCAGCAGCCACGCCCCGCGGCGGCCCTCAACGAGTCGACCCCGCCTGCGTCATGCGCAAACGGGGTCTAGGCAAAAACCGGCGGCGACCTACTCTCCCAGGCCCTTGCGAGCCAAGTACCATCGGCGCTGAGGGGCTTAACGGCTCTGTTCGGAATGGGAAGAGGTGTTTCCCCCTCGCCATAGCCACCGGAAACCGGTAGAGACCGCTCCTCGCGGGCCTTCAAAACCACACAGTGCCAATGCACGGATATCAAATATCCGTCAAGCCCTCGACCCATTAGTACCGGTCTCCTACGGATGTCACCATCCTTCCAGATCCGGCCTATCAACCTGGTGATCTTCCAGGGGTCTTACTCCCTCAAGGGGATGGGAGAGCTCATCTTGAGGTCGGCTTCCCACTTAGATGCTTTCAGCGGTTATCCGATCCGCACGTAGCTAACCTGCGGTGCCCTTGGCAGGACAACAGATACACCAGAGGTGCGTTCATCCCGGTCCTCTCGTACTAGGGACGAATCCTCTCAACTCTCCAACGCCCACGGCAGATAGGGACCGAACTGTCTCACGACGTTCTGAACCCAGCTCGCGTACCGCTTTAATGGGCGAACAGCCCAACCCTTGGGACCTACTTCAGCCCCAGGATGCGACGAGCCGACATCGAGGTGCCAAACCGGGCCGTCGATGTGGACTCTTGGGCCCGATAAGCCTGTTATCCCCGGAGTACCTTTTGTCCGTTGAGCGACGGCGCTTCCACTTGCTACCGCCGGATCACTAAGGCCTGCTTTCGCACCTGCTCGACCTGTCGGTCTCGCAGTCAAGCTCCCTTGCTGCCTTTACACTCTACGCACGATTTCCGACCGTGCTGAGGGAACCTTTGCGCGCCTCCGTTACATTTTGGGAGGCGACCGCCCCAGTCAAACTACCCACCTGTCACTGTCCAGCGCCCGGATTCACGGCGCACTGTTAGAGATCCAATACACCAAGGGTGGTATCTCAAGGTTGGCTCCACGCCAGCCGCAGCCGGCGCTTCCAAGCCTCCCACCTATCCTGAGCGAGGTGCATCGAACCCCAATACCAAGCTGTAGTAAAGGTTCACGGGGTCTTTCCGTCTAGCCGCGGGTACTCGGCATCTTCACCGAGACTGCAATTTCACCGAGCCCCTCGTTGAGACAGCGTTCAAGTCGTTACGCCATTCGTGCAGGTCGGAACTTACCCGACAAGGAATTTCGCTACCTTAGGACCGTTATAGTTACGGCCGCCGTTTACCGGGGCTTAGTTTCGGTGCTTCGGGTTACCCCTAACACCTCCACGTAACCTTCCGGCACCGGGCAGGCGTCAGCCCCTATACGTCGTCTTACGACTTAGCAGAGACCTGTGTTTTTGGTAAACAGTCGCTTGAACCTATTCACTGCGGCCCTCTCGGGCTTCCCTCGCGAAGAGGTTCACCCTACTGGGGCGCCCCTTATCCCGAAGTTACGGGGCGATTTTGCCGAGTTCCTTAACGAGGGTTATCTCGATCACCTTAGTGTGCTCCACTTGCCCACCTGTGTCGGTTTTGGTACAGGCACGCGCTTCCTCCCTAGAGGCTTTTCTCGGAGGCTTGGCATCCGGGACTCGCCGGCTTAGAGCCAGCTGGCATCGCACCTCGGGTTATCGCAGCTCCGGATTTGCCTAGAGCCGCCCCTACATGCTTACCCCAGGACAACCATCGCCTGGGATCCCATAGCCTTCCTCGTCCCCCCATCGGTCAAACGGAAGCAACGTGGTACGGGAATATCAACCCGTTGGCCATCGACTACGCCTTTCGGCCTCGCCTTAGGTCCTGACTAACCCTGAGCAGACGAACTTTACTCAGGAAACCTTGGGCAATCGGTGGAGGGGATTCTCACCCCTCTTTCGTTACTCATGCCGGCATTCTCACTTCCGCCGCCTCCACAGCTGGCTTACGCCGCTGCTTCGCTGGCGCCGGAACGCTCTCCTACCGCGCGATCGGTCCGAAGACCTCACGCACCCGCAGCTTCGGTGGTTAGCTTGAGCCCCGTTACATTGTCCGCGCTCGAACACTTGACCAGTGAGCTGTTACGCACTCTTTCAAGGGTGGCTGCCTCTAAGCCAACCTCCTGGTTGTCTGGGCATTCGAACATCGTTTCCCACTTAGCTAACACTTGGGGACCTTAGCTGGCGGTCTGGGCTGTTTCCCTCTTGACGCTGAAGTTTATCCCCCAGCAACTGACTCCCGGAGTAACCGTGACGGTCTTCGGAGTTTGTCTGAAGTCGGTAACCTGGTAGGGCCCCTAGTCCAAACAGTGCTCTACGGCCGCCACGGAATTTATCCGAGGCTATACCTAAATATATTTCGGAGAGAACCAGATATCACTGAGCTTGATTAGCCTTTCACTCCGACCCACAGGTCATCCGCCCAGTTTTCAACCTAGGTCGGTTCGGTCCTCCACGAGGTCTTACCCCCGCTTCAACCTGCCCATGGGTAGCTCGCTCAGCTTCGGGTCTACCGCCTACGACTATGTCGCCCTATTCGGACTCGCTTTCGCTACGGCTCCGCTCATCGCTTAACCTTGCCGCAGACGAGTAACTCGCCGGCTCGTTATGCAAAAAGCACGCGGTCACGGCACAAGTGCCGCTCCCACCGCTTGTAGGCACGTGGTTTCAGGTACTATTTCACTCCCCTTCCGGGGTACTTTTCACCTTTCCCTCACGGTACTAGTCCGCTATCGGTCACCAAGGAGTACTTAGCCTTGGAGGGTG
>CAVVNG010000016.1:0-112500 GCA_963749545.1 uncultured Solirubrobacterales bacterium | reverse complement strand
TCGCGGGCAAAACCCTGGGCCTGTCCCTGGTGGGACCAGACCCTTGCGCTCACACGAGGGAGCCTACGTACACCGGAGGCTCCGGAGCGCAAGACGGGGTCAATTCTGGCACCGTCGCCAAGTCAGTCCATGCGGACCGAGGAGCGACGGTGATCGAACCTGGACACACCTCGGCCGAGGGTCGGCCGAGAGTGCGCATGCTGTTGAGTTTTCAAAGACCGTCGCACCTCTTCAGAAGGGATTTCCTCCGAAGGCACGCCCGGGAACCAAAGCTGCTCTCGGGGCGGACCGGTGAGTATAGCGCGGAACAACGGCCCCGGAAAAACGCTCCAGGCTCCACTTCGGCGCCGATCAACCGGCCGCACAAGATAGCTGGCCTGGCGACGGAATGCCGCCCGCCCGTGGTTGGTGGCGTTTGGCGGACGATTCGGTTCCCCAGTGGGCGGACGATTCGGTCCCCAGTGGGCTGGCCTGTGGGTCCGGTGAGCGGACGGTTCGGGCCCCGGTGGGCGGCCCTTTCTGGCCAGCGGCTTCGGATACGGCAGCCTTGGATGGGGCGGGTGAGCCTTGGTCACCGGCTGTCCCAACGACGATTTCGTTACGCAGCGGTTCTGACCTGGCGCGCCACGTAGCCAAACCGCTGCCATTTCGCCAAAACGTTGCTTCACGCCACCCGTCGGGGACGCTGCGCAACGTTTTCGTGGCGGGTGCAAGGGCGCTCCGAGTGCTAGGTTGGCTTGTCGGCCGGAACGTTCACGGTTGAGTCATGTTCTCAGGCGGTGAGTTGAGCGTCGAGGATGCGGGCCTGGAGCGCGTGCTCGTAGGCTCGCCAGGCGCGGGCGAGGGGTGAGCGTTGCGCGATTTCGTCGGGAAGCGTGGGGTCGAGCTCGGCTAGGGATGGGTTGACGATGCGGGTGTAGGTCTTGGTGAAGAAGACGGCGATCCGCCGGCCGTGGTCGGTCAGCTCGTAGTGCTGGCTGCCGGGGACGCGGTGGATGAGGCCTTTGCGTCGTAGTCGGCGCAGGTCGTAGGTCATCTGGCGGGCGGTGTAGCCCGGGATGACCCCGGCCACGAGTTCGCGCAGGGTCTTGTTGGTCAGCCCGGCGAACAGGTGGCGGTAGGAGCACAGGGAGGAGAGCAGCGCCATCGCCCTTTGTTCGCCGAAGCGTAGGGCGGGTGCTGGTAGGCCGTCATGGGTCGACGGCGACACGACCTGGTGCAGCGTGGTCGAGTCGGGCGCGCAGTCGCACGCGGCAAGCTGGGCGGACATGAGGCGCTCGTTGACCTCCCGGCCGATGCGCGTCAGCGCCAGCCAGTTAGTGGCGTTCAGAGTCCTGCCGACGCCGAAGTCGCCGGGGTCGTTGATGGTGGTCTCGGTTCTGAGTGCGCGGCCTTCCTTGAGGTACTGCTTGACCTTGGAGTGTTTGTAGTGCGCCTGGATCTGCGGCTCGACGCCGTCGTTGATGACGCGGGTGCGGAAGCGGCCGGGGGTGCGCTGGTGATCTTGCGCCCGAACACGATCTGCACGTTATCGGGGCGACCCAGCGCCAACTGGTCTTTGAGCGTCAGCTCGAACCATTCGCGGACCTGGGCGGGGCGTTCGAACACGCGGGTGTCTGAGAGCTCGAGCTGGCGGACCGAGAGCCTGTAGTGGTAGCCGCGCTCATGGTCATCGGCGGTCAACGGCGAGGGCAGGCGCGCCTCCCAGTACTCGAAGAAGCGCTCGATGTCGCGTAGTAGAGGGTGTGGCAGATGCCCTGAAGGGCGTCGGCGTCCTCGACCGAGCGAAACCCGTTATCCAGCGCCTGGAAGGCGATCCCGCGCTTGGCCGCCTGACGCTTGGCCCACTCGTGCCCATTGAGGTAGATCCACACGCCGTAGGGGCATAGGCGACCGTCTTGATGAACGCCGGGCCCCACTCGCGGTCGCGGATGTAAACGTAGTAGTGGTTCGGGAACACCGACATCCGCCGGTATGAGAAATGCGGGTGCGAGTCCGAGCCGCCGCGACGGAACCCGCGCCAGGCGGAAGACTTCTCCTGCGCGACGCCGATCATCACCACCCCAAAGCGCCCCTCCCGCTCGGCGCGTTGCATATAGCGACGCGCGACCAGCTCCTTGGACTCGCCCTTCTTGAAGTGCACCATCGGGATCCGGTGCTTGCGTCCGAACCGGTCGATCGCGCGCACGTACCTGTCGCCGTTCTTCCCCAGCGCCGCCGGCGAGGGGATCGGGAACCCGCGGTCCAACAGGAACCGCACGACCTGCCCCTCGGACTGCAGCTTCGGGATGTAGCCGGCGAGGAAGATCCGGTCGACCGAGTTGATCCGGAGCGTCACCCGCTCCCGCAGTAGGCTTGCGATGGTGGCCATGGCAACTGCCTCCTAGGCGCCCCGCAAAAGCGGGCTCGCAGCGCGACTCGCGCTCTACCGACGACCCAGCGTCGTCACTCTGGACGGAGGCTATGCCTGGCCACCACGCCTGCCAAGAGGCGCACCGAACTGCCGGAAACTCCGGGATCACCGCAACCAGCGCCCACGCCAGCGCTCCCGAAGGAGCGCCCGTCGAGCAAGGCTCATACCCGAACTTCGATAACCGTCCGCCCCTCCACCTCGGCGGTATGAGGCTCGCTCGTTAACCATAACCTCGAGAAACGCCGGCGTCCGCGGGGAGCTTTCTTCTTACCCTCTCCCCACTAGCCAACCGCTCCATCGCCAAAACGTTGCTTCACGCCACCCGTCGGGACGCTGCGCAACGTTTTCGTGGCGGGTGCAAGGGCGCTCCGAGTGCTAGCCATAACCTCGAGGAACGCCGGCGTCCGCGGGGAGCTTTTCTACGTTGTGCCGGTTGCCGACCGGCCGCGAGCGCCCCCTCCCCATCCCAAGCCAGACTCCAGAGCAACCCCGCCACCCGGGGCGAACAGCCGAACTGAACGGCTACCCCACGACCTGGACGTTGACGAGCCGTCGCCGCGGCCGGTCGTCGAAGTCGATTAGGACCAGCTGCTGCCACGTGCCCAACTGAAGCTGGCCATCGATGATCGGGACCGTCTCCGACGGGCCGATGATGGCGGCGCGGAGGTGCGCGTGGGAGTTCGTGTCGTAGTTGAGGCGGTTGTGCTCGTAGTCGCCCTGAACGGGAATCAGGCGGTCCAGCAACGCCTGGAGATCGGCCACGCCACCGGGCTCGTATTCCATCGTCGTGATGGCCAGGGTCGATCCGACGGCGAACACGGCGGCGAGGCCGCGATCGACGCCGGCCGTCCGGACCACGCTGGCCACCCCCTCGGTGATATCGACGATATGACCGTTGCCGGGGGTATCGAGGCGGAGCTGCCCGCCGCGTACGTCCACGGCTATCGGCCCCTCGAGAGCCGGACGGCCCGAACCCGGCCGATCAAGCCCTACACCACCTTCACGCGCGCGAAGCGCCGCTTGCCGAGCTGGAGCACCTTGCCATCAACCTCGTCGACGTCAACATCGAGCGACCCGTTGCCGACGGCGACCCCGTCCAGCCGCACGCCACCCTGCGCCAGCCCCCGCCGGGCCTCGGAGCTCGAGATGCCGAACGCCTGCCCCAGCAGGGCCGGCAAGTGGACCGACCCATCGCCTCGGGGCCACTGAACGTCGGGTACGTCGTCGGGAATCCCCCGCTCGACGAAGCGGCGGTCGAAGTCGCGCTCGGCATCCTCGGCCGCGGCCGCTCCGTGGAAGCGCTCGACCACGGCCCGCGCCAGGGCTCGCTTGGCATCGCGAGCCGGGACGCCGGCGGGGACCGAGGAGCCCAACAGCAGCGAATACCACGTCTGGAGGGACTCGTCGGGGATCCGCATGGTCTTGCCATACATCTCCTCGGGCGGCTCGGTCACCCCGATGTAGTTGTCGAACGACTTGGACATCTTGCGAACGCCGTCGGTGCCGGTCAGCAGCGGCATGGTTAGGATCACCTGCTCGGGCTGGCCGTAGGCGCGCTGGATGTCGCGCCCCAGCAGGAGGTTGAACTTCTGGTCAGTCCCCCCCAGCTCGACGTCGGCCCGCACGGCCACCGAGTCGTAGCCCTGAAAGAGCGGATACAGCAGCTCGAGCATCGAGATCGGCTCCCGCGCGGCGAAGCGCTTGGAGAAATCGTCGCGCTCGAGCAGCTGGGCGACCGTGGTGGTGCGCAGCAGCTCGAATAGCCGCGACATCGACATGTCGAGCCATTCGCTGTTGAAGCGGACCTCCAGACGCTCGGAATCGAGCACGTTGAGCGCCTGCTCCTGGAACGTCTGGGCGTTGGCGTCGATCTCCTCGGGGGAGAGCACGGGACGCGTGGTCGAGCGACCGCTCGGGTCGCCCACCCGCGCGGTGTAGTCGCCGATGATCAGCACGACCAGATGCCCGAGGTCCTGAAACTCGCGAAGCTTCTGCAGCACGACGGTGAACCCGAGGTGGATATCGGGCGCCGTGGGGTCGATGCCGAGCTTGACCCGCAACGGCCGACCCTGGCTGAGCGCGCCCTCGAGCCCTCCCTCTGGCAAGCAGTCGACCGCATTCCGGGCCAACCAGCGCGCCGCGTCGGCCGGCGTCGGGTGCTCTGGGTCCATCCGGCCCAATGCTAGACTCTCGCTCCCTGGCTGGACGTGGTCCGATGCCGTCCGGACACAGCCGGTAGCCGCAGGCCGAGAGAGCGCATTCGCTGCGGTGCCTTCGATCGCATGACCGAAGTCGTCGACATTCCCACGCAGGGCGAGGATGCCAGCGGGCCGATCCCGTTTGCCCAGCCCAGGCGGCGCTGGCGCCGCGGTCCCGACGATCCCAATCGGCCCCGTAAACCCAAGCTTCGCAAACTCCGGCTGCTGCTGATCCTCACCGGTTTCGCGGCCCTGGCATTCGTCTCGACGGTGTTCGGGATGATGATGGCGGTCGCCTCGGACCTGCCTCAGATCGAGAACTACCAGCAGTACCGGCACGATCTGAAGAACTCGTTCCTGTACGACGATCACTGGCGGCCGATCGGGATCTTCGCCCCCCCGAACAACGTGGTGATCGACAGCTTCGATCAGATTTCGCCCTGGATGCGGCGCGGGATCGTCTCGATCGAGGACAAGCGGTTCTGGACCGACCCCGGCGTGGACATCCGCGGCATCGCTCGCGCGTTCCTCGCCGACATCACCGGCGGGGCTCGCCAGGGTGCCTCGACGATCGCCCAGCAGTTCGTCAAGAACGCCCTCGCCGAGGAGAACAACCGAACAATCCTGGAGAAATTGCGCGAGGCCGCGCTGGCCTACCACCTGACGCGCAAGTGGAGCAAGAGGAAGATCCTTACCGAGTACCTCAACTCGATCTACTTCGGCAACGGCGCCTACGGTGTGGAATCGGCCGCCCGGGTCTACTTCGGCAGGGTCCACGGGTACGACGCGCAGACGGCGCCCGGGGCGACCAGCGCCGACACGACAACCACCACCCCGGTGACCACGGTCGGGTGCGGGGACGGCAACGAGACCCTCACCTCCTCGACTGGGACCACCAGGACGGTGCTGCGCCCCAGTTGCGCCTCGGTGCTCAAGCCCTGGGAAGGCGCTCTGCTCGCCGGGATGGTCGCCTCGCCGGGTGCGTTTGACCCGATCGCCCATCCCCAGGCAGCCAAGGCACGGCGCAACCTGGTGCTGCGGGAGATGCTCGACCAGGACTACATCTCCCGGACCGTGTACGACGAGGGGATCAACGCCCCGTTGCCCATGGCCGCCGACATCCAGCAGCCCGAGGAACCCTCCGCCGCGCCCTACTTCACCAGCTGGCTTCGCCCCCAGATCCTCGCCGCGGTCGGCCTCGGTCACCACGTGCCACAGAACGTGGCCGAATACCGGGCCTACTACGGCGGTCTGAAGATCCGCACCTCGCTCGACCTCGAGATGCAGAAGGCGGCCGAGCAGGCGGTGAGCTCCGAGCTCCCGTACGGATCCAACCTCCCGACTGCATCGCTCGTGGCCATCGACAACAAGACCGGCGAGGTCCGGGCGATGGTCGGCGGCCCGGTCGTCGACGGCAAGGAGGACTTTGCGCGCTTCCCCTTCAACCTCGCCACCGAGGGTCACCGCCAGCCGGGCTCGGCGTTCAAGCCGTTCACCCTGGCCCAGGCACTGATGTCGGGTAAGTACACCCCGGACTCGGTCATCAATTCAGCGCCGCAGGACTTCATCGTCCCCAACAGCGGCGGCAAGGAACACTTCATCGTTCACAACTTCGGTAACACCTACTCGGGCCCGATCACGCTGACCGATGCGACGACGATCTCCGACAACAGCGTCTACTCACAGGTCGGCATCGCCACGGGCACAAAGAAGATCGCCCGGCTGGCCAAGCGGATGGGCATCCGCTCGCCGGTCTCGAACAACTATGCGATGATCCTCGGCGGCCTCAAGGTCGGCGTGACCCCGCTCGACATGGCGCATGCCTACGAGACCTTCGCCACCGGCGGCTACCGGGTGTACAACCGGCAACTCGGCGCTCCTCACCAGGGCCCGACCGGCATCGCCCAGATCCAGTGCCCGGCCCACGTCTGCGGAGGCTCCGGCGTCGACGTCACGGACAACCCGACCTACAAGCGGATCATCCCGACGTCCATCGCCCAGACTGTGCACGACATCCTCACCACGGTCGTCCAGTCGGGCACCGGAACCTCGGCGGCCATCTCCGGCGTCGACGTCGCGGGTAAGACGGGCACGACCACCGACTACGGCGACGCGTGGTTCGTTGGTTGGACTCCGGCGCTCACGACGGCCGTCTGGGTCGGGTTCCCGACCAAGCTGCAGTCGATGGCCACCGATTTCGACGGCGGTCCGGTCGAGGGCGGTACCTACCCGGCGATCATCTGGCAAGACTTCATGTCTCAGGCAATCCAGATCCTGGCCAGCGAGGGTGGCACCAAGAACGAGCCAGGCCCGCCGAGGGGTAGCTCCGGGAGCTCGGGCAGTAGCGGCTCGGGCTCGGCGGCTGCCAGCTCGCCCAGCGTGCCCAGTACCGCCACGGTCCCGGCTGGAACGAGCACCGGCAGCAGCGGCGGCGGTGGCGGCTCCACGGGCGGCACGAGCGGCGGGACCACGGGTGGCGGCACGAGCGGCGGGACCACGGGTGGCGGCACGAGCGGCGGGACCACGGGTGGCGGCACGAGCGGCGGGACCGGCGGGACCACGGGTGGTGGTGGCGGTGGCGGGACCGGCGGGACCACGGGTGGTGGTGGCGGTGGCGGGACCGGCGGTGCTGGCGGGACCGGCGGTGGTGGCGGTGGCACCTCGGGTGGCGGTGGTGGCGGTGGTGGCGGGCTGGGCGGCCCCTAGTACGGCCTAGGCCACGACCGCGCCGGCCTTGACCGGCCGCGACAGAAAGCGGCTACCGGCGGCGGAGAAGCGCCAGGGCAACTCGGCCGCCTTGTTGATCCCGATCCGGGTGTCGAGAGCGATGCGCACGTCCCCCCAGCCGCGGGGGCGGGGCGAGATCTTCAACGGCCCGTCGATCAGATCGGCGCCGTTGTCGGTCAGCCGGATCCCGAAGGCCTGGGTCAGCTTGCCCGGACCCGAGCACAGGCTGCGAACGGGCTCGAGCCCGCGGCGGCGGCGCATGTCCTCGACTCCCTCCACGGGCTCGAGCGCGCGGATCAGCACCGCGGCGCCGACCCCCTCGGACTCGCACACGGCGTTGAGCATCGCGTGGACGCCGTAGGACCGATACACGTAGGCCTTTCCGGGGGGGCCGAACAGGGTCGCTGTGCGCGGCGTCAGTCCCACGAACGCGTGGCAGGCCGGCTCGGAGTCGTGGTAGGCCTCGGCCTCGACGATGATGCCCGAGCAGGGGCCGAACGACAGCAGACACCCGATGAGGTCGCGCGCGACCTCAAGGACCGGGCGCTCGTAGAACGAACGCCTCACGAGGTCAGCGCGGCTCGAGCGCGATCCAGCTGCTCACGGACTCGCGCCAGGCTGGTGCCGCCCTCGGAGACCTTCGACTCAAGCCACGCCCCGTCGCTCAGCACGCTGTAGAACTCCTCGTCAAGGAGGGGCGAGGCCCCGGCCAGCTGATCGCGCGAGAGCTGGGACAGGGGCCTGCCCTCGGTCACGGCGATCCGCACCAGGCCGGCCACCACAGCGTGCGCCTCGCGGAACGGGAGGCCACGGCGCACCAGCAGGTCGGCGATGTCGGTGGCGGCGAGGAGCTCGTCGCTCGACGCTGCGGCCAGCCGATCGCGCCGGAAGACGATCGAGCTCAGCATGCCGTCGGCCGCAGCCAGGCACAGCTCGAGCGTGTCGACGCTGTCGAACAGGTGCTCCTTGTCCTCCTGCATATCCTTGTTGTAGGTCAGCGGCAGCGCGTGCATCACGCCGTGCATAGCGACGAGATGTCCGGTGACGCGCGGCGCCTTCGCCCGCAGCAGCTCGGCGGCGTCTGGGTTCTTCTTCTGGGGCATGATCGACGAGCCGGAGGCCCACGCATCGGATACCTCGCAGAAGCCGAACTCCTCGCTGGACCACAGGACGACCTCCGCGCCAAGACGTGAGAGATGAGTCGCGCATGTGGCCGCTGCGGCCAGATAGTCGAGGACGAAGTCACGATTGGAGACGGCATCGATCGAGTTCTCGGCCACCCCGGCGAACCCGAGCTCGCTGGCCACCCGGCCCCGATCGGTGTCGAAGTTCACCCCGGCCAGCGCACCCGCGCCGAGAGGCAGGCGACCGGTAGCGGCTCCAACGCCCCGGAAGCGGTCCCGGTCGCGTACGAGCATCCACACATAGGCGAGCAGGTGATGGCTCAGGTACACGGGCTGGGCGCGCTGGAGATGCGTGTAACCGGGCATCGGCCAGTCGACATGCCGCTCGGCGCCAGCGATCAGCGTCCACGCGAGAGCATCGATGAGCGTCACCGCCCGCTGGGCGTGCGCCCGCACGAACATGGCCATATCGGTGGCCACCTGGTCGTTGCGCGAGCGCGCGGTGTGCAGTCGGCCGCCCGCCGGGCCGGCGATCTCGGTGACGCGGCGCTCGATCGCCATATGGATGTCCTCATCATCATCGGCGAACGGAAACGTCCCGTCCCCGAGCTCGCGCTCGACCTGCCCCAGAGCGGCCCTCAGGGCGTCCAGATCCTCGCTGGAGATGATCCCCTGCGCAGCCAGCATGTCCGCGTGGGCGCGTGACTGCGCCACGTCGTACGGACCCAGGCGCCAGTCGAACCCGATCGAGTCGTTGAGTGCGCGGAACGCCTCATCCTGAGGCTCGGAGAAACGCGACACTAGCGCCCCAGGACTCCCCGCAGCGCGGCCGCCACATGCTCGACCTGGCCCTCGCTCATCCTCGGGAAGAATGGCAGCGCGATCGACCGCGCGGCCACGTCCTCGCACACCGGGAACTCGCCGGGACGGTGCCCGAATGTGTCGCGGTAATAGCTCATGAGGTGCACGGCGGGGAAATACGGCTTGCTGGGAATGCCGCGGGCGCCGAGCGATCGAACGACCTCGTCGCGGTCATGCTCGTGCGGCAGCTGGACGACGAACACGAACCAGCCGCGCCGATCGCCACCGCGGTCCGGGCAGGGCAAATCGAGTCCCTCGACCGAACCCAGCGCCTGGCGGTACAGCGCCGCCACCCGGGCGCGGGCGGCGAGCATCTCGTCCAGGTGCTCGAGCTGAGCCAGGCCCAGCGCGCAGGCGATATCGCTGAGGCGGTAGTTGAAACCGAGTCGATCGTGGTCAAGCCAATCCATGTCGGGCGCCCGGCCCTGATTGCGCTCGGAGTCGATCCGCTCCTTGAGCCCGGCGTCGGCCACCGCAATCATGCCGCCCTCGCCGGTGGTCAGCTGCTTGTTGGCGTAGAACCCGAACACGGATGGATGGCCGCGCCCGCCGACCGGCAACCCGTCGTCATGGACGGCACCGAGGGCCTCGCAGGCGTCCTCCACGATCGGCACCCCGAGCCGCTCGAAGCCGGCGATGTCGGCCGGGTAGCCGAAGACATGGACGGGCAGCAGCGCGGCCGTCCGCGTGGTGACCGCCGCGCCGGCGGCCGCTACGGACAGGTTCAGCGTCAGCGGATCGATGTCGGCGAAGACGGGCCGCGCTCGCTCGTACACGGCCACATTGGCCGAGGCGACGAACGAGAAGGGGCTGGTGATCACCTCCGCGCCGTCGGACACACCCACCGCGCGCAGCGCCAGGTGCAATCCGGTCGTGCCACTCGACACCGCAGAGGCATGGGGCACCCCCAGTCGGGCGGCGAACGCGCGCTCGAACTCGGGCAGCAGGGGGCCGAGGGATAGCCGTCCCGACCGCAGCACCTCGAGCACCAGTTGCTCCTCGCGCTCGCCCAGCACCGGCTGAGCCAGTGGGATCTGCGCTCGCGAGGTCGAGGTCACGACCGCGCCACTCGGGACAACCGCATCCCGTACTCGAGCGAGTCGACGAGCGCCTTCCAGGAGGCCTCGATGATGTTCTCCGACACGCCGATCGATCCCCAGACGTGCTCACCGTCTGTGCCATCGATGAGGACCCGGGTGATCGAGGCCGAGCCCGCGTGGGTGTCGATGAGCCGCACCTTGAAGTTCTCCAGCTCGATGTCGGCCAGATGGGGATAGATCTCGCCGATGGCGTCTCGGAGCGCGCGGTCGAGCGCATTGACTGGACCGTTGCCCTCGGCCGTGCGGACGTAGCGCTCGGGACCGACCCACAGCTTGATCGTGGCCTCGGTCTCGACGTGGCCGCGATGGCCCATCTCGACGATCACCCGCCAGTGCTCGAGCGTGAACAACGGCTCGTAGTCGCCGGTTTCCTTGCGCAGCAGGAGCTCGAACGAACCGTCGGCGGCCTCGTAGTGGTAGCCCTGGTGCTCGAGCTCCTTGATGCGCTCGCTGACCCGCGCCGCGGTGGCGTCGTCGAGCGAGATGCCCGCGTCGCGCGCCCGCGCGTGCACCGTCCCCTTTCCCGACAGCTCGGAGATCAGCACCTCGCGACGGTTGCCCACCACGGCCGGATCGAGGTGCTCGAACGTCGCGGGATCGATGCTGACCCCGGCCACGTGCATCCCGCCCTTGTGGGCGAACGCGTTGCGCCCCACGTACGGCTGGTCGGGATCGGGCGGGAAGTTGAGCAGCTCGTCGAGAAAATGGGCGGCGGCGGTGAGCGAGGCGAGCTGCTCTTCGCTCAGGCACTGATAGCCGAGCTTGAGTTGAAGATTGGGGATCACCGAGACCAGATTGGCGTTGCCGCAGCGCTCGCCATAGCCATTGATCGTCCCCTGCACGTGCGTCACCCCCTGCTGCACAGCGGCGAGCGTATTGGCGACGCCGCAGCCGGCGTCATCGTGGCAATGGATGCCCACCTGGACGGCGGAGCCGCTCAGCGCCTGGACGACGTCACGCATCGTCAGGGCGATTTGGTCAGGCAGCGTGCCCCCGTTGGTGTCGCAGCACACGACAGTCTCGGCCCCCGCCTCCGTGGCCGCGCGCAGGCAGTGCAGCGCGTACTCGCGATCGTCGGCCAGGCCATCGAAGAAATGCTCCGCGTCGTAGAGGACCCGCTTGCCCTGGCTGACCAGAAACGCGACCGACTCGGCGATCATGTCGAGGTTCTCCTGGGGGTCGACCTTGACGACTTTCTCCAGGTGCAGGCCCCACGTCTTTCCAACCAGCGTGCACACCGGCGCGAAGCAGTCCGCCAGCACCCGCAGCGCCGGATCTTCCTCGGCCCTCACACCCCGGCGCCGGGTCATCCCGAAGGCGGCGATCTGGGCCGACTCGAACGTCTGGTCGGCCAGCAACTCGAACAGCTCGAGCTCCTTGGGGTTCGAGCTGGGGAAGCCGGCCTCGATCAAATCGATCCCGAGCGCGTCGAGACGGTGGGCGACCCGCACCTTCTCCTGGGCCGATAGGGACATCCCCTCGCCCTGCATGCCGTCGCGAAGGGTCGTGTCGTAGAGCTGAATCTTGGTCATGAGGTCTCGGACCTTCTGGTGGTGGGAGGAAACGCGTCAAACACGGGCCGGCCGCACGGCAGTGCGAGCCGGCCGCTTAATTCGCGTATCCCGTCCCACCAGCGCCATCAGACCGCTCTGCTGGGGACCTTCACCACGTCGAGCCACTCGGCGTAGCGCGGATCGCGTCCGTGCAGGGCGTCCTCGAACACGCGCTGGAGCTCGCGGGTGATTGGCCCGGGCCTACCGCTGCCGATCTGGTGGTCGTCGATCTCGCGCACCGACGCGAGCTCGGCCGCAGTGCCGCACATGAACACCTCGTCGGCCAGATACAGCTCGGCTCGGGCCACATTGCGTTCGATGATCTCAAGGCCCATGTCGGTGGCGATCCGCATGATCGACTTGCGGTTGATCCCGTCGAGGATCCCTGCCGTATGGGGAGGCGTGACGAGCCCCCCGTCCGAGACGATAAAGATGTTCTCGCCCGAGCCTTCGCACACGAATCCGTGGTGGTCGAGTAGGATCGACTCCTGATATCCCGCCTTGGAGGCTTCGATCTTGGCCAACACGCTGTTCAGGTACTGCCCCGATGCCTTCGAGTGGGGGATCAGCGAGTCGGGCGAGATCCGTCGCCAGCTGGCCACCTTGGCCCGCACGCCCGTGGTCTTCGCCTCCTCGCCGAGATAGGCGCCCCACGGCCACGCGGCGATCGACACCTCGACCGGCGCGTCGAGCGGGTACAGCCCCATCTGGCCGTAGCCGCGGAACACGATCGGCCGGATGTAGCACTCGGACAGCTCGTTGGCGGCAATGAGCTCGTGCGTGGCGGTGCGGAGCTCCTCGAGCGTGTAGGGGATCGGCATGTAGTACAGCTCGGCCGACTTGAACAGGCGCTCGAGGTGATCGCGGTGGCGGAAGATCGCCGGCCCTCCCGCCGTCGGGTAGGCCCGCTCACCCTCGAATACGCCGGTTCCGTAGTGCAGGCCGTGCGTCAGTACGTGGACCTTCGCGTCCTCCCAGGCCACCATCTCTCCGTTGTGCCAGATGAGGTCCACTTTTTCCACGACTATCTCCTTAGAGGTGTTTAAGCACTGCCCGGGTTGCCTCTTCGGTACCTGCGCTCCCCCCCAAATCCGGGGTGCGCAAGCCCTCGGCTAGCGCCCGGTCAACGGCCGATTCTACCGCCGCCGCCTGTGCCTCCATCGCGAATCCATGGCGCAGCATGAGGGCCGCCGACAGGAACATGGCGAGCGGATTTGCTGCCCCGGTGCCGGCGATGTCGGGCGCCGAACCGTGAACCGGCTCAAACAGGCCGGGCCCACCGTCGCCCAGCGATGCGCTGGGCAGCATTCCGATCGATCCGGTGAGCATCGCCGCCTCGTCGCTGAGGATGTCGCCGAACATGTTCTCGGTGAGGATGACGTCGAAGTGGCGCGGCGCCGCGATCAGTCGCATGGCTGCGTTATCGACCAGCAGATGCTCCAGCTCCACATTGGGCCACTCGCGGCCATGCACCTCGCGCACGACCTCGCGCCACAGCCGGGAGGTCTCGAGCACGTTGGCCTTGTCGACGCTCGTCACGCGGGACCGCGCCGTGGCGAAGGCCACCCGCGCGATCCGCTCGATCTCGGCGCGGGTGTAGACGCACGCGTCGGAAGCCTCGTCATCGGTCCGGGTCTTCTCGCCGAAGTAGATGCCACCGGTCAGCTCGCGAACGACCACCAGGTCGGTGGCGTCGATGATCTCGCGCTTCAGCGGGCTGGCGTCGTACAGCGCCGGCAGCGGGCGCACCGGACGCAGGTTGGCGAACAGGCCAAGACCCTTGCGCAGCCCGAGCAAGCCCTGCTCGGGCCGCGGTTTGGTCGGGTCGGTGGTGTCCCACTTGGGGCCTCCGACAGCGGCGAGCAGGACGGCGTCGGCGCGCTCGCAGGCCTCGAGTGTCTCGTCGGTCAGCGCCGTTCCGTGGGCATCGATCGCCGCACCGCCGAACAGATGCTCCTCGTAGGAGAAGTCGGCCCCCACCGCGCCGAGGACCTGGACGGCCGGCGGCATGATTTCGGGACCGATGCCGTCGCCGGGCAGGAGAACCACATCTGGTGCCATGACCGCGGCACGGTACTAGACAGCCGGGGGCTAGAGTGACGAAACGGCGCCCCAGGCCGTGTTCGTCACTGGCGGAGTCGGGAGTGACCTTTTTCAGGACCGCGCCGTGCGTCGAAGCCCTGCGCGTCCGGCAGCGACTACTGGGTGGACGCCATTAGGGCCTCACCGCGGTCATGTTGAGACGGACGTAATCGAGCACCAACGGGTCTCCGAAGTGATCCATGACCCGGTCGACGAACCTGTCACGCAGATCGGCGGGCAGCGGGTCGAGGTGGCGAACCAGGCACACGGTCTGCACGAACGCCCGCGGATCGTCCGGCGTGACCGATTTGGGCTCGAGCCACGACTGCACCTCCTCGAACCCAGCCAGGTCGAGCCGCTCCGCGGTCTCCTCGGCGCCGGCGTAGTTCCACGGACCGCGCCAGTTTGCGAAATACGGCGTGAACGGCTCCTCGGCCGCCACCTCGTCGGCCAGCTTCCGAAAGGCATCGATGTTGCCGCGGCCCCCGCACTGGGCGACCAGGCGCCCACCGGGCTTCAGGACGCGACGGAGAGCGGCGAACAGCGCGTCGTGATCCGGCACCCAGTGGAAGGTCGCATTCGAGAACACCACATCCACGGGCTCGGGGAGATCGAGTTCGACCAGGTCCTGGCAGAAGATCGTCGCTCGATCGCCGAGCGCCTGCTGGGCATGCTCGACCATCGACGGTGCGACGTCGACGCCGTAGACCTTCCCGTCGGGGACGCGATCGGCCAGCAGCGCGGTGACGCGGCCCGAGCCGCAGCCGGCGTCGAGGACGACCTCGTCGCCCCGCAGTTCGAGTCGCTCGAGCAGCTCGAGCGCCCAGGTCAGCTGGACGTCCGATACACGGTGGTAGGTCGCGGCGTCCCAGTCGCGCGAAGCGGTCATAGCGCCGTGGTCACGGGACCGTTGCGCTCGCGGTCGTGCTCAAACGCCTCGATCGCCTCACTGTCCTCGGCCAGGGTGACGTCGATGTCGTCCTGCCCGTTGAGCAGACGGTGCTTGATCTCCCAGTCGATCTCGAACCTGGCCGTTCCGCCGGGCCACCGAACCTCCTGCGCTTGGAGGTCGACCTGGGCCTCGCCGGCCTCGGCGATGGAGTCGCACTCGGCGGCCGTCAGCTGGACCGGAAGCAGCCCGATCTTCGTGCAGTTGGAGCGGAAGATGTCGGCGAAGCTCGGCGCGATGATGGCCTGGAAGCCGTAGTCCTCGAGCGCCCACGCGGCGTGCTCGCGGCTCGAGCCGCAGCCGAAGTTGCGCCCGCCGACCAGGACCGGATTGTGGGGCAGATGCCATCCCGGCTCCTTCGCCCAGTCGAAGAACAGGAAGTCTCCGAAACCGGTCCGGGCGACGCGCTTAAGGAACTGCTTGGGAATGATCTGATCGGTGTCGATGTCGTCGCGGTTCAGCACGCTGACCCGGCCGGTGATGGTTTCAATTGCCTTCATGAGTGCGCGCCCTCCCATTCACGGATGTCGACGAACCGACCCTCGATGGCGGCCGCCGCCGCCATCTGGGGTGAGACGAGATGCGTACGGGCGCCACGCCCCTGACGGCCCTCGAAGTTGCGGTTGGAGGTCGAGGCGATCCGCTCTCCGGCCTCGGCGATATCCGGGTTCATGCCCAGGCACATCGAGCACCCGGCGTCACGCCAGTCGAAGCCGGCACGCCGGAAGACCTCGTCGAGCCCCTCGCGCTCGGCCTGCAGCTTGACCTGCTGAGAGCCCGGCACGACCATCGCATAGACGTCACTGGCCACCCTATGCCCGTCGACCACCTCGGCGGCGACGCGCAGGTCGCCGATTCGCGAATTGGTGCACGAGCCGATGAACACGCGGTCGAGCTTGATGTCCTGGATCGGCGTTCCGGCCGACAGGCCCATGTAGTCGAGCGCGCGCTCGTCCTGTTCGCTGGCCGGATCCGGGACGGCCTCGGTCACCTGCACGACCATCCCCGGGTTGGTCCCCCAGGTCACCATCGGGCTGATCGCCGAGGCGTCGACGGTGATCTCGCGGTCAAACGTGGCACCGGGATCGCTGCCCAGCTCGCGCCAGCCGCCGGGAACCTCGCTCGGGGCCCCCGGGCGGCCGATCAGCCACTCGAAGGTCATGTCGTCGGGGGCGATCATGCCAGCCCGGCCACCGCCCTCGATCGTCATGTTGCAGACGGTCATCCGTCCCTCCATCGACAGGGCCTCAATCGCCGCTCCGGCGTACTCGACGACGTGCCCGACCGCACCGGCGACTCCCATCTGCCCGATGGTGGCCAGGATCAGGTCCTTGGCCGTGACGCCGAAGCCGAGCTCGCCCTCGTAGAGGATGCGCATCGACTTCGGCTTTGACTGGACCAGGCACTGAGTCGCCAGCACATGCTCGACCTCGGTCGTGCCGATGCCGAAGGCCAGGGCGCCGAATGCCCCGTGGGTGGCCGTGTGCGAATCGCCGCACACGATCGTCATGCCGGGCTGGGTGATGCCCAGCTCGGGACCGATCACGTGCACGATGCCCTGATGCGCGGAGCCCAGCGAGTACAGCGGGATCCCGAACTCCTCGCAGTTGCGCTCCAGCGCCTCGACCTGGACGCGTGAGAGCTCATCGCGGATCTGGGCCACGACCCGTGTTCCATCCGTCGGCACGTTGTGGTCGACGGTGGCGATCGTGCGGTCCGGGCGCCGAACCTGGCGCCCGGCCAGCCTCAACCCATCGAAGGCCTGCGGGCTGGTCACCTCATGCACGAGGTGCAGATCGATGTAGAGCAGGCTGTGGGATACCTCGTGGGCGTTCCAGATCTTGTCGAACAGCGATTTGGGCATGGGCGGTCACTAACTCCTGCGTAGGCCGGCGCTGACTATGGCCAGCAGGACGGCCTCGTCGGGTCCGGGGTTCTCGAAGTGATGGGGAAGATCGGCGTCGAAGGTCACGGTGTCGCCGGCGCCGAGCTCGTAGGCGCCGCCGTCGCAGTGCAACACCACGGTGCCGGCCTCGACCAGCGCGGTCTCGCGACTGCCGGGCTCGTGCATGGGGGGATCCCCAGGCCCGCCGGTCACCGCGCCGGCGGCCAGCGAATGGCGCGAGAGCTCCGCGCGCTGCCCAGGGAGCGGAGGGCTGAGGATCTCGTAGCTATGGCCCTTGGCCCGGCGAGCGCCCTGGCGACGCTCGGAGCGCCGGACGATGCTCACAGCCCCTGATTCGTCAAGGCGCAGCAGCTGGGACAGACGCAGCTCAAGCCCGGCGGCAATGCGGCTCGCGACCTGGATCGTAGGACTCGTCTCGCCGCGCTCGACCTGCGAGAGCATCGGGGCGCTTACCCCCGAGCGTTCGGCAAGATCGCGCAACGAGAGATCCATGGCCTCGCGTAGCGCGCGGACGCGAGCGCCCAGCTCCCCGGGCGAGCTCGGCGTGTCGGCGGCGACGGCCATACACGCGTACGTTATCACGTACACACACGCAAGTGTCCTCGGGTGAATTCTGGGCGAGCTGCTCGCCGACGCGACCCTCGGCGGGCGAGTCCGTGTGTAGCCTCCACTGGGATGCTGACCCGGCCCGATGTCCTGGTCCTCGGCGCCGGCGGGGTGCTCGGCGAGGCGTGGATGATGGGGGTCCTCGCGGGCATCGAGGACGCCACCGGATTTGACATGCGCGGGTGCGAGCACTTTGTCGGTACCTCCGCCGGATCGATCGTCGCCGCCCATCTGGTGTCTGGAGAGGCTCCGCACCGCCCTCCGTCGGTCGGTACCGCGCCCGAGCCCCCTCGGCGCAACCCGGTCGGGCCACTGGCCAACGTCGCGCTGGAGGCCGCCCATCGGGCCGGCGCCTGGGCGATGGCCGCCGGGGCGACGTTCGCGCCACTGGCCCTCGGCCTGGCCGCACCCGGCGGGGCGATGCTGCGAACGGCGCTGCTTCGCGGCCTCCCCCGGCCGCGGGAAACCCTCGACGGGCTGCGCTCAGAGATCGAGCGCTCGGGCGCACGCTTCGACGGCCGGCTGAGGGTTGTCACCGTCGAACGCGGTTCGGGCCGGCGGGTCGTGTTCGGGCGGCCCCGGGCACCCCGAGCCACCGTCGGTCAGGCGGTCCAGGCCTCGTGCACCGTGCCCTGGCTGTTCGCGCCTGTGCAGATCGGCGGCCGCGAGTACGTCGACGGTGGCGTCTGGAGCCCGACCAACCTCGACGCCGCGCCGGCCGGCCGGGATACCCACGTGCTGTGCCTCAACCCGGCTGGCAACATCACCGGGACGCAGTCGCTCGTCGGGGTCGTGCGCAGCGTTGCCCGCTCGGCGATGTCGGTCGAGGCCCTGGCCCTGCGCCGCCGCGGCGCAGCCGTGCAGACGGTGGCGCCGAATACCGACAGCGCCGCGGCGATGGGCACCAACTTCATGGATCGCCAGCGGCACGGCCCGGTGCTGGCGGCCGGTTACCGGCAGGGTCTGAAGCTGGGCGAAGACGAGTAACGGCCTGTGCCCTACGGAGCCCGGACTGGCTCCTTGGCCGCCGCCTGAGCCACCGCCTCCTCGGCCTCGTCGGCCACACTGCGCCGGCGCACCGCGTTGGAGAGCGCTCGGACATAGGCGCGGCCTGCGGCCTCGAGGATGTCAGTCGACACCCCCTGCCCGGAGCCCGTGACGCCGCCAACCTCAAGCACCACCCACGTCTCGCCGAGAGCGTCCTGTCCACCCGTGACCGCGTCGACCCGGAACTCACGGAGCCGTGCATCGCTGCTCGTGGCCGCGTTGATGGCACGGAAGATCGCGTCGACCGGCCCGTCGCCGGTGAACGATCCCGTCACCTCCTCGCCGCTGGGGTTGCGAACGCCGACCGTCGCGTGCGGCG
Source organism: uncultured Solirubrobacterales bacterium (assembly GCA_963749545.1). Classification (GTDB taxonomy): domain Bacteria; phylum Actinomycetota; class Thermoleophilia; order Solirubrobacterales; family Solirubrobacteraceae; genus Palsa-465. The sequence goes on along the minus strand of CAVVNG010000016.1, from coordinate 93,615 downwards.
GACGGCGCGATGACGCCTCAACGTCGAACCACTCGAGCGTGTAGCCGGCCAGCTCCTCGCGCAGCTCGTCGGTGACCAGCGCCTCGAGATCCATCGCCGTCACCTGCTTTTTCTTATCCGCGATCTCCTTGAAGCGTTTGAAGGCGGTGTTGAGCGACTGACCGGTGAGGTCGAAGCCCAGCTCGGACAGCGCCTGCTGAAGTGCGTGGCGCCCCGAGTGCTTGCCCAGGACGATCGAATTGGCCTCGAGCCCCACGGTCGTGGCGTCCATGATCTCGTACGTCGTACGCTCCTTCAGCACGCCGTCCTGATGGATGCCCGACTCGTGCGCGAAGGCATTGCGTCCGATGATCGCCTTGTTCGGCTGCACGGAGTATCCGGTCAACCGCGAGACCAGGCGCGACGTGCGGGCGATCTCCGTTGTCACGGCGCCGGTGTGCAGCCCTATGTCGGTCTGGCGCGTATGGAGCAGCATCACGATCTCCTCGAGCGATGCGTTGCCGGCCCGCTCGCCGATGCCGTTGATCGCGCACTCGACCTGACGCGCACCGGCCAGCAGCCCCGCAAACGAGTTCGCCACCGCGAGTCCCAGGTCGTCGTGGCAGTGGACCGACAGCACGACATTGCACAGCTCGGGCACCAGCTCGTAGAGCTGCTCGAGATATGCGGTGAACTCGTGCGGCATCGTGTAACCGACGGTGTCGGGGATGTTGATCGTCGTCGCGCCCTCGTCGATGGCGATCCGGCACACCTCGGCGGTGTACTCGACATCGGCCCGGGTGGCGTCCATGGGCGAGAACTCGACGTCGTCGACGTACTGCTTGGCGTGGGCCACGGCGGCCCGGGCCTGGCCCATGACATCCTCGCGCGTGGTCTGCAGCTGGTGTTTGATGTGGATGTCGGAGGTCGAAATGAACGTGTGGATGCGCGGACGCTGCGAGTCCTTGACCGCATTCCAGGCGGCGTCGATGTCGGCCACGTGCGTGCGGGCCAGGCCCGCGATGACCGGACCCTCCACCGTGCGTGCGATCTCCTGCACGGCCTCGAAGTCGCCTGGCGAGGTGATCGGGAACCCGGCCTCGATCACATCCACGCCCAGACGCGCGAGCTGCTGCGCGATCTCCAGCTTCTCCTGTGTGTTCAGTGAGATCCCCGGCGACTGCTCGCCGTCGCGCAGCGTCGTGTCGAAGATCAGTACTCGGTTTGGGTCTTCAGGCTTCATCTCACTCCTTGCTTCTCGAACTTGGCTTCTTCTCGTGCTGGTTCGCGGCTACGTGCGGCCGCCGGCGCGCTATTCCCCCCGAAGGGGGAGGAGAAGAAGTCGCAGATCGAGGCGGAGTGCCATGCGAGCTGAAATGTACCAGGGTGCGCCGGCGGGGTTTCGCCGGCGCGTTTCGGGCGCCCAGGAACCCCACCGCCGCGCATCCGGAGGCGCGGCAGGGGCGCGCTCGGGATCGCGCCCCTGACCGCGCCCGCGCGCCCCTACCGGATCTTGCCCAACAAGATTTCTTCGGCCGGTTGGCCAGGGCGAGTTCCTGGCGCCGTTGACGGTGAAATAGCCAACACCCTTTCCCAGTCTGGACGGTGACTGCTATAACGGGCGCCGGCCGCAGAAGTTGCGGCTTGCGCTAGTGGTCGTCCACTACGAGTAGAGCGCTTCGATCTCCGCCGCGTACTTCTCGTTGATCGGCCTCCGCTTGAGCTTCATCGTCGGCGTGAGCTCGTCGCCGGCCGGGGGCCAGTCGCACGGCAGCACCTTGAACCGCTTGATCTGCTCGACCCGGGCCAGGTGGGTGTTGGCGCGCTGCACGCCGGCCTCCACCTCGGCCAGGACATCGGGGTGGCGCGACAGCGCTTCAGGCGAGGCGTCGGTCAGATCGTGCGTCCGGGCGAACACGGCGCCGGCATCGGGATCGAGCACGATCAGAGCGACGTTATAGGGCCGCCTGTCGCCGATCGCGATCGCCTGGCCGATCATCGAGCTGCCCGCCTTCAGTTCCATCTCGATGTTGACGGGGGACATGTTCTTGCCCGCCGCGTTGATGATCAGCTCCTTCTTGCGATCGACGATCTTCAGGAAGCCGTCGTCGTCCATCGAACCGACGTCGCCGGTCAGCAGCCAACCGTCGGCGTCGAACGTGTCCGCCGTCTTCTCCGGCTGATTGCGGTAGCCCGCCATCACGGTGTCGCCCCGGGCCAGGACCTCACCGTCCTCGGCCAGGCGGACGTCGACGCCGGGAATCGGCAGGCCCACCGTCCCCAGCTTGAGCCGGTGCAGCGGCACCATGGTGGCGATCGAGGCCAACTCGGACATCCCCCACACCTCGCAGATGGGGATGCCGATGGCGGCGAAGAACTCGAGCACGTCGAGCGGCATCGGCGCTGCTCCGGTCATGTACCACTCGCACCGCTCGAGGCCGATTCTGGCTCGGATCGGTGCGAACACGCGCTCCTCGGCCTGATCGTAGGCCGCCTCCAGCTCGGCCGGAACCTCCTCGCCGGCCTGCTGCGCTCGCACCTTGCGCAGCCCGAGCTCGATCGCGGCCAGCGTCGCGGCGCGCCTGTCCGGATCGGACTCAGCCGCAATGCCGGCATCGAGAGCCGCCTTCAGCTTCTCCCAGACGCGGGGCACCCCGCCAAAGAACGTCGGCTCGGCCTCGGCTACGTGGGAGAACACCTGCGTCGTGTCAGGGCAACAGGTGATCGTGTGGCCCCACACCATGTGCCCATAGTGGTTGAGGCCGCGGTCGGCGATGTGGGCGAGCGGCAGGTAGGAGACGACCGAGCCGCCGACCCGTGGCTGGCCCACCGCGTCAACGCCACGGCATTGTGCGATCTCGTTGGCGTGGGTGAGCTGCACGCCCTTCGGCGGGCCCGTGGTGCCCGACGTGTAGATCAGGGTGAGGACGTCATCGGGCTGTACCGCACGCCATGCCGCCTCGAAATCGAAGTCGGGCGCGGGCTCGGCGGCCTCGAGCTCCTCGAGCTCCTCGAGCGATACCGCGCCCTCGGGCCGGGCGTCGAGCACGATCAGGTGCTCGACCGAGCCGGTCTGGTGCAGCGCGGCCTGGGCATGTTCGAGGAACTGTGCCTCCACCGCCATCACCCGGTTGCCGGCGTCAGACACCAGATAGGCGATCTGCTCGGGCGTGGAGGTGTTGTAGATCGAGAACGGAGTCGCCCCGAGATGCATCGCCGCGTTGTCGATCAGGTGAAACTCGGGGCGGTTGGTCAGCATCAGTCCGACCGTGTCGCCGTGCCTCACCCCGAGCCGGTGCAGCGCGGCGGCCAGCTGCCTGACCCGCCCCGCGTATTCGCCGTAGGTGATCGTTGTGGCGCCACCGAGCGTCCGCAGCGCGACGTCCTCGGCGCGCTCGGCCGCGGTGGTCTGGAAGGCCTCACACATCGTGCGTGCTTCAAGCGCTCGCGGCCGCGCGTCCGTTGGCACTGCAATCTCGACGACTGCGCCCTCCATCTAGGTGGGTACTTCTATCACGCCTCCTGCGCGACGAGCACAACCTTGCCGACGTTCCTGCGCTCCGTGATGAACCTGTGGGCGTCCGGGGCGCGATCAAAGCTGAAGGTCTCGGCCAGCACGGGCTTGATCGTCCCGTCACTGAGCATCTCGGTGAGCGGCGCTGTCCAGCGTGCGGCGGACTGGAACTCGTCCCACACGCTGAGGAGGTTCAGGCCGATCACGGTTCTCGATTGCGACATCTGCTTGATCAGGTTGAAGCGAGGCATCCGCAGCGCCGTCTTGGCCGCCGTCACTAGATCGCGCCGCTCGCCCGACACCAGCCCTGAGGCGCCGAAGCACACCAGGCGACCACCGGCGCGCAACAGGTTGTAGCTGCGCCGGAAACTGGCTCCCCCGATCGCGTCCATGACGAGGTCGAGCTTGGGCACTCCGCGCTCCCACCCCGCTCGTGTGTAGTCGACCGGGTGATCGACTCCGAAGCCTCGGATCGCCTCGTGCTTGGCCGGAGATGCCGTACCCCACACCTCGGCCCCGGCGCGCTTGGCGATCTGCGTGGCGGCAATTCCGACGCCGCCGGCCGCCGCGTGGATCAGGACGCGCTCCCCTGAGTGGAGGTTGCCGGCCCTGATCAGCGCCTCCCATGCGGTCGAGTAGTTGATCGGGATCGACGCCCCGATCTCGAAGCTGAGCTCGTCCGGCAACCCCACGACCCCGTCCGCCCGCGTCACCGCCCTCTCGGCGTAGCCGCCGAATCGGGTTGGGGCGACGACCCGCTGCCCGATCTCCAGTCCCGAGTCGACCCCCGGTCCGAGCGCGGCCACCGTCCCCGCGACCTCGTAACCGACGACGCAGGGCGGCTTTGGTGCGTCCGGATACAGACCCAGACGCGCCATCAGGTCGGCGAAGTTGATGCCGGCCGCGTGCACCTCGATCAGGATCTCTCCGGGACCCGGGGTCGGATCGGGCCGTTGCTGGACGGCCAGCACCTCGGGAGGCCCGTGCCGCGTGATTACGACGGCGCGCATGCGGACAGCGTCACAGTTCGCCCGGCCACAAATCCATCCCCGGCCACGATCTCGTCGATTACGCCCTTGGGCACCGGCGCGTCGGTTGTGATGGCCATCGCGGCAAGTCGGCCCTGCTCACTTCCCTCCTCCTCGGGTTGGCGCCCGACGGCGGCGGACACGATATTCACGCCGTGACGCCCGAACACGGTCCCGACGCGCCCGATCATCCCGGGGACATCCTGGTAGCGGAACAGCGTTATGTGCTCCTCGAGCTGGACGTCGAAGCGCTGATCCCAGGCCTCGAGCAGGTGCGGTCGGTTGCGACGACCGATCAGTGTGCCGACCACGCGCACCCGATCCTCTCCGCTGGTCAACGTGACCCTGATCAGGTCGGTGTAGTCGTAGGCGTGCGTGCGCTTGGTCTCGACTCGATCGATACCCCGCTCGTCGGCCATCGCGGGCGCGTTGACCTCGTTGACGTCCTCCTCCGTGTGACCGCGCAGCACGCCGAGCAGTACCTGGATCGAGAGCAGGCGTGTGTCACGCTCGCCGATCCGGCCCAGGAACTCGGTTTGCAGCCGGTCGATCGACGAGCCGTTGGCGAGCTCGACAACGATCCGCCCCAGGCAGCGGCACAGCCCGAAGAACGGCCCCACCGCCTCCATGTCCTCTCGTGAGATCGGCGGCACGTTCACCGCACTGGTGACCACCCCGCCGGTGAGCGCCGCCACCACCTGCTCGGCCGCCTGATAGCCGGCCCGGTCGGTGGCCTCGGCGGTCGAAGCGCCGAGATGGGGAGTGACGATCACGTTGGGGTAGCCGAACAGCGGATGCTCGGTGACGGGCTCGGTGTGGAACACGTCGAGCGCGGCCCCCGCCACCTTGCCCGAGTCCAGTGCGGCCTTCAGGTCCTCGTCGACGACGAGCTGTCCGCGAGCCACGTTGAGCAAGCGCACGCCGTCCTTGCATTTGGCCAGCGCCTGGGCGTCGACCCAGCCCTCGGTGTCGGGTGTCCCCGGCAGGTGGACGGTGAGAAAGTCCGCCGCGGCATACACGTCGTCGGAGGAGTCGGCCTTCTCGACGCCCAGCTCGCGGTAACGCTCGCCGCTCACGTATGGGTCGTAGGCGATCACGTTCATCCCGAATCCACGCGCCCGGTGCGCGACGAGCTGGCCGATCCGGCCAAAACCCACGATGCCCAGTGTCTTCTCGAACAGCTCGACGCCGGAGAACTTCGAGCGCTCCCACTTGCCGCTGGTCAGCGACGCGTGGGCCTGCGGGATGTTGCGCGCCAGCGCCAGCAGCAGCGCCATCGTGTGCTCAGCCGCCGTGGTCACGTTCGACTGGGGCGCGTTGGCCACGACGATGCCCCGCTTGGTCGCTGTCACCACATCGACGTTGTCGACGCCCACACCCGCGCGCCCCACCGCGCGCAGACGCGTCGCCCTCGACAGTAGGTCGGCATCCAGCTTGGTGGCCGAGCGAATCAGGATTCCCTCGTAGCCGTCGATCTGCTGGGTCAGCTCGTCGCGATCCCAATCCGTCCCCAGATCGACCTCGAAATGCTGCTTGAGCAGATCGACGCCGGATGCCCCGATCTTCTCGGCCACCAGGACGCGGGTCATACGCCGTGCTCCAGCACGTAGTCGACACACGCCGTGAGCGCATGCACGTCGGCGGGATCGGTGGCCGGGAACATCGCGATTCGGAGCTGGTTGCGCCCGAGCTTCCGGTAGGGCTCGACGTCGACGATCCCGTTGGCGCGGAGCGTCGCGGCCAGGGCGGCCGCGTCGATCTCATCGTCGAAGTCGATCGTCCCGACGACCAGCGAGCGCTTGGCGGCATCGTGCACGAATGGGGTCGCATGCGGGTGCTGCTCGGCCCAGCTGTAGAGGATCGTGGATGACTCGGTCGTGCGCGCGACCATCGCGTCGAGGCCGCCTCGGTCGAGCATCCACTCGAGCTGATCGGCGAGCATGAAGAGGGTGGCGATCGCCGGCGTGTTGTAGGTCTGGTCCTTACGCGAGTTCTCCAGCGCCGTCCGCAGCGACAGCGACTCGGGAATCCAGCGGCCCCCGGGTCGCTCGCCGGTCAACTGCTCGATTCGCCCGATGGCTGCGGGGCTGAGCAGCGCCAGCCATAGCCCGCCGTCGGAGGCGAACCCCTTCTGCGGGGCAAAGTAATAAGCGTCGGCCTGACCGACGTCGACCGGCAGGCCGGCTGCGCCGGAGGTCGCATCGATCAGGACCAGCGCCTGTCCACTCCCGGCCGGACGTGCGACGGGGACCATGACACCGGTCGAGGTCTCGTTGTGCGCCCACGCGAGGACGTCGGCGGTGGGGTCGCTGGTCGGCTCGGGGGCGTCTCCGGGGGCGGCCTCAACCACGACGGGATCGCTCAGGAACGGCGCGCCGCGAGTGGCGGCGGCGAACTTGGAGCTGAACTCGCCGTAGCTCAGATGGAGCGCGCGCTCGCGCACCAGGCAGCTCGTCGCGGCATCCCAGAAGGCCGTCGTCCCCCCGTTGCCGAGCGCGACCTCGTAGTCGTCGGGGAGGGCGAACAGCTCCTCGAGACCGGCGCGGATGCGGCCCACGAGCTGCTTTACCGGCTTCTGGCGGTGAGAGGTTCCCATCAGCGCGGCGCCCGCGCCGGTCAGCTTGGCCAGCTGCTCGGGGCGGACCCGCGACGGGCCCGAGCCGAAGCGGCCGTCGGCCGGCTTCAACTGCGCAGGGATCTTCACCACGGTCTGGGTCATCTGCTGTGAACGAAGTTAGCGAGCCGCATGCCCGGGCGCGCGGGCACGTGGTGCTACGGCGCTGGGAGAGCCCGGAGCTACTCCTGGAACTCGGTCTCGATCCAGTCCATGTTGGCGCGCAGCTCCTTGCCCACCACCTCGACCTGGTGGCCGGCCTGCTCCTCGCGCATGCGCTTGAAGTTCTCCTGGCCGGCGCGGTTCTCGGCGATCCACTCGCGCGCGAAGTCGCCCGACTGGATGTCGGCCAGGGTCTTCTTCATCGCCTCGCGAGTCGGCTCACTGATGATTCGCTTGCCGCGGGTCAGGTCCCCGTACTCGGCCGTGTTGGAGATCGAGTAGCGCATGCCGGCGATGCCCTTCTCGTACATCAGGTCGACGATCAGCTTGAGCTCGTGCATGCACTCGAAGTAGGCCAGCCGCGGGTCATAGCCGGCGTCGACCAGCGTCTCGTAGCCGGCGCGGACGAGCTCGGTGACGCCGCCGCACAGCACGGCCTGCTCGCCGAACAGATCGGTCTCAGTCTCGTCCTTGAACGTCGTCTCGATCACCCCGCCACGGGTGCAGCCAATGCCCTTGGCATAGGCCAGCGCCAGCGACAGCGCGTTGCCCGTCGCGTCTTGATGGACGGCCACCAGCGCGGGGACGCCTGACCCTTCGACGAACTGGCGCCGCACCAGGTGACCTGGCCCCTTGGGCGCGACGAGCGCCACGTCGACTCCGGGCGGCGGGACGATCTGCTCGTAATGGATCGAGAAGCCGTGGCTGAACAGCAGGAGATTGCCGGCGGCGATCCCGTCCTTCACCCCCGTCTCCCACACCTGCCCGTGGAGCTCATCGGGAACGAGCATCATCACCACGTCGGCGTCGCTGGCCGCGTCGGCTGGCTCGGCGACCTTCAGCCCGTGCTCGCGCGCCTTGGCCACGCTCGACGACGACGACCTCAACCCGACGACGACGTCTACGCCGGAGTCCTTGAGGTTGAGCGAGTGTGCGTGGCCCTGGGAGCCGTATCCGATGATGGCGACGGTCTTGCCGTCGAGAAGTGAGAGGTCAGCGTCATCGTCGTAGAACATGGCGGGCAGGCTACATGGATGCGGTGGCGGGGCGCTTTTGGCGGGCACCACGGCGGCTGCGGGCGCATCTGGCGGGCGCCACGGCGGCTGCGGGCGCATCTGGCGGGCACCACGGCGGCTGCGGGCGCATCTGGCGGGCACCACGGCGGCTGCGGGGCTCGGCGAGAGGCGCCCGGCGGCGCCGCAGGATGTCGAAAGCTCCCCGGCGGCGGTGGCGCTGTCAGCTCATCGAGCCTGTGCGTCGTGCCGCTTCGATCGTCCGGGCCGGCCCTGGGAAACGTGACAACCTCTGCACCCGACCTGCGCCGTGGTCGCATAAGCACGTGGGAGGGGCTTATGTGGCCGGGGTGCGGCGGCGTCGGGAGGTTTGTCACCTTTTCCAGCGTCGAAGGGGGCGCGCCGGCCTCCGCCGTGCGCGTTCCCCAGCCCGCCGTCTCCAGGCGCTACCGCCGGCGCGGCTACCCGCCGGCGCGGCTACCCGCCGGCGCGGCTACCCGCCACCGAAGCGCTGCTCCAACGCTCGCACGTTGTCGACGTAGCTCTGCGTGTCGGAGAACAGCCCGTGCTGGCGCACCGACGGCAGGCCCTGGTAGTAGCCGGCGGCGGCCAGCGAGGTGTCGCCGCCGGTGGCGTCGAGCAGCGAGCGCAGGAGCAGGACGCCACCGCGGACGTTGTCGAGCGCCGAGGCGGGCCGCAGGTCACCACCGGCCAGCTCTTGCTGGATGTAGTCCCAGGTGCCCGGCAGGATCTGCATCACGCCACGCGCATCCGAGGGCGACACGATGGCGTTGTTGAAGCCGCTCTCCTCCCAGGCGATTGCCTGCGCCAGTGACGGCGGCACGCCGTGGGCGGAGGCGATGTCGCCGATCTCCGACGCGCTGACACGCTGATCGGTGGCGAACGGTGGCCCGCCCGAGTTCCCCTCGGCGCCCGCCCCGACGGGCTGGCTCAAGCCGGCAGCGGACGACGACGAGCTCTGTCCGCCCGATAGCGTCAGCTTCGTCCCCGCCGCCAGCACCCCATTGGGATCGAGTCCGTTGTCTGCGGCCAGCTGCGAGACGCTCTCCCCGGCCTGCTCGGCGATGCCCGACAGCGTGTCACCGGGCTGGACCACGTAATCGCCGCCGGAATCCCCGGAAGACCCCGACGAACCAGAAGACCCCGAAGACCCGGAAGACCCAGAAGACCCCGAAGACCCCGACGAACCACCCGATCCTCCATCCCGCGGCGGGATCATCAGCTTCGAGCCGGTGACGATCTGGGCGCCGGGCGAGAGCCCATTGGCCGCAGCCAGCTGAGCGACACTCAATCCGTCGGTCGCTGCAACCGAGTCCAGCGACTCACCGGGAGTGACGACATGGGCAAAGTCGGCCGAGGCCACCGGCGCCACGATGAGGAGCACGGCGGTGGCGATGGGCAGGAGAAATCGCGGGCGCATGCCGCGCAGTTTGTGCCCTGCACCCCGTCCGGGGAAAGCGCTGCAACCCGGCTCGCAACCTGCAAGATCGGTGTCAGGCCTCGGCCGCCGCGACGAGGGATTGCCCTGGCAACCGCAATCCCCCGGTTTTCAGGCTAAAAGGCGCGCTCAGCTCGGCGATCTTGTCAATGACGCGGTCGCGCTCGTCGTCCGACAGACCGGCGATCGCGCCGGCAAAAGCCCGTGACAGGTCGAGTGTCTCGTCGACATAGCTCTGCACGCTGTCGTACTCGCGCGGCAGCTCGACCGCGTCCACGATCACCCCGGTGAAGCCTGCCTCGGCCAGCATCTCCTCCAGCCGCCCCGGCGCCGCCAGCGCGAACATGCCCGGACCGGAGCTTGTCCGGGTAGGCAGCTCCTCGTGACCCAGCGACACCAGCGCGTCGGTCGTGATCGTCGCCCACGGGTTGTGCTCGGGCTGACCCCAGACGGCGAGCGCGATCCGGCCGCCGGGCCGCAGCACCCGGCGGCATTCGTGGAGCGCGGTGGCGGGGTCGAGGGTCAGCATCACCCCCCAGCGGCACAGAATCGCGTCGACATCAGCCGTCGGAAGGTCGATCCACTCGAGCTCGAGACGCCGGAACTCGACGTTGTTCACGCCCATCTGGCGCGCGCGCTCGCGGGCGATCTCAAGCATCGCCTCGGCGCCATCGCTGGAGATCACGAGACCGCCGGGCTCGACCAGCTCGGCGGCGAGAAATCCCGTGTCTCCCGGACCGGCGGCCAGTTCGAGGACGCGGTAGCCGGGCTGGAGCGCCAGATGATCGATGAGCCAGGTCGATACGGCCATGCCGCTGTCGCGGACGGCATGGGCCCGCCGCCCCCATCCCGCGGCCGCGGCCTCCCAGCGCTCGCGCATCGCCGCGCGCTGCTCTTCGATCTCGTCCGCTTCGCTCATGCCCTTCGCTCCGCCAGTCGCCGTGTGATCTCACCAAACGCCCCCTCGATCTGCGTGGACAGTCGCTGCTGGAAGATCGTCAGCAGCGCCTCGGAGGCCATCGGACGAAGGCGCTGCACGGCCTGCTCGATCTCGGGCCATCGCTCCGGCGGCATGTCGGCCTGTTCGAACGGCTTCCACACTTCGCGCACGAACAGCAGCACGAACGATCGCGAGACCGAGTCGCAGTGGCGTTCGATCTCCTCCACGATGGCCAGCGCACTCTGCAGCGAGATCCCGCGCCGCACGACCTCCTCGGCCACGGCCAGCAGCGATGGACTCGGCACCTCGTAGGTGTCGTCGCCGAGGGGCACGAGCACGCCCAGCTTCTCCGCCTTGGCCAGCACCTCCGGGGCCTCACCGGGCGTTACCCGGAAGCGCTTGCCGAGCCCGGCACGGGTCAGCTTCTGCGCCCGCTCGCTGCTGGCGGGTGCGCTCGCCGCCTCCTTGAAACGAAGCAACCGATCGGCCGTGCCCTGGCTGTCCTCGAGCAGGCGCTTGATTGAACCCAGGTTGAAGCCGTCGTCCTGGAGCTCGCGGATGAGGCGCAGCTGTGCGGCGTGCTCGGGGCCGTAGTAGCCGACGCGCATGCGCACCTCGGGCGGCGAGAGCAGCCCCCGCGCCTGGTGGGCACGGATGTTGCGCACGGACATGCCCGACTCGGCGGCCAGCTGCTCGATCGTCAGCCGGTTGGGAGAGTCGACAACCACGGCGCGATCATACGAGTCCGGCCAGCTCGCGCCGCAACAGCTTGCCCGACTCGGTGCGCGGCAGATCGCTGACGAATACAAACGCCTTGGGCACTTTGAACGAGGCCATCCGCTCCAGGCAGAACGCGCGCAACTTATCGGCGTCGGCGTCGTCGAGCTCCGGCCGCAGGACTACCGCCGCCACCACCGCCTCGCCCCATTCACCATCGGGACGCGCGAACACTCCGGCATCCGCCACGGCGGGGTGGCCCAGCAGGATCGCCTCGACCTCGGCCGGGGCGACGTTCTCCCCGCCGGTGACGATCGTGTCGCTCTTGCGCCCAACGATCGACAGCCGTCCCGAAGCCGACACGACCCCCACGTCGCCGGTGTGCAGCCAGCCATCAGCATCCAGCGCCGCGACACTCACGTTGGGCCCGCGGACCAGGATCTCGCCGTCGTCGGCCGCGCGCAGCTCGACTCCCGGCAATGGCCACCCGTTCGTGACGATCTGCGAGCACGCCTCGGTCATGCCGTAGGTCGGCGCCACCGGCACGCCCGCCCCCGCTGCCCGTGCCAGCAGCGGCGCCGGGATCGGCCCGCCTCCGAGCAGCGCCCAGCGCAGGACCGGCGGCTCGTGCAGCCCGGCGCCGAGCAGGCGCGCCAGCATCGTCGGGACCAGCGAAACCAGGGTGATGGCCTGGTCACGATCGCTCAGCGCGGCGACCACGGCCTCGGTGTCGAAGCGCTCGTGCAGCAGGACGGTCGTGCCATAGATCGCGCTGCGGATCAGGATCGACAGACCGCCGACATGCACGAGGGGCATCGGGCACAGCCAGCGCTCCTCGAGGCTCAGGCCCAGCGCCACCGCCGAGCCGAGGGCGCTCGCCAGCCAGTTATCGTAAGTGAGCGGCACCTCGCGGGGCTCGCCGGTCGTCCCCGACGTGTACATCAGCGCCGCCACGGCCCCGCCGGCCAGGGGCACCGGCTCGGGCACGGGACCGGGCCACGGCGCAGCGGGCACGGGCCCGTCGAGGACCGTCACCGTGCCACGGCGCCGCCGCGCCTGTTCGCCCTCGCTCAGCCGCAGATCGATCGGAACCGCGACCGATCCGGCCAGGAAGCATCCGTGGACGGCGGCCGCGAAGTCCACGCCCGGGGGCATGGCCAGCCCGACGCGCTCCCCCCTTCGGACCCCCTCGGCCCGTAACCAGCCGGCCACGGCCAGGGCCCGCGCATGAAGCTCGCGATAGCTCGTCTCCCCCACCGCCATTCGGTCCGGATGTGCGGCGGCGGCCCTGGTCAACCAGTGATCCACCACAGAAACGGTAGTCTCGGCGCGCTGTGTCAGTCGCCTGGGAAACCGCTGCTGAGTACGAGGACATCCGCTACGAGGTGGGCGCCGGCGCCGATCGCGCGATCGCCAAGATCACGATCGACCGGCCCGAGGTTCGCAACGCGTTCCGCCCCGAGACGGTCGTCGAACTGATCGACGCGTTCACCCGGGCGCGCGAGGATCTCGAGGTGGGGGTGGTGATCCTCACCGGTGAGGGCCCCGACGCTTTCTGCAGCGGTGGCGACCAGCGCGTGCGCGGCTCGCGAGGCGGCTACGTCGAGGGCGTCGACCCGGCCGCCGCTGGAACACACCAGACCGTAGGCCGCTTCCACGTCACCGATCTGCACGTGCAGATCCGGCGCATGCCCAAACCGGTCGTGGCCATGGTCGCCGGTTATGCGATCGGCGGCGGCCACGTCCTCCATGTCATCTGCGACCTGACGATCGCCGCCGACAATGCACGCTTCGGGCAGACCGGACCGAAGGTGGGTTCGTTCGACGGCGGCTTCGGCGCCACCGTTCTGTCTCGCCTCGTCGGCCCCAAGAGGGCGAAGGAGATCTGGTTCCTGTGCCGCCAGTACGACGCGCAGGAGGCGCTCGACATGGGGCTGGTCAACACGGTGGTCCCGCTCGCCGAGCTCGAGACCGAGACCGTCAAATGGTGTCGCGAGATGCTCGTCCTGTCGCCATTCGCGCTGCGCCTGCTCAAGGCCAGCTTCAATGCCGACGAGGATGGCCTGTCGGGTCTTCAGCAGCTGGCTCACGACGCCAACCTCCTCTTCTACATGAGCGAGGAGGCACAGGAGGGTCGCAGCGCCTACCTGGAGAAGCGAAAGCCCGATTTCTCGAAGTTTCCCCGCCGAGCGTGATGGTCGAGCCTGCGGCGAGCGGGATGCGTATCTGGCTGATGGCGGCCAGGCCGCGCACGCTCCCGGCGGCCGTGGCGCCCGTGCTGGTCGGCACCTCGCTGGCCGGCTTCGCCCACGTGTTTCACCCGCTCCGGTTCATCGCCGCGCTGATCGGCGCTGTGTTCATCCAGGTCGGCACCAACCTGTCCAACGATTACTCCGACGCCCGGCGCGGGGCCGACACGGAGGATCGCCTCGGACCGGTGCGGGTGACGGCCGGCGGTCTCGTACCGCCCCGCCAGGTTCTCATCGCCACCTACGTCTCGTTCGGCATCGCCGTGCTGGCCGGCATCTATCTGGTCACCGTCGCCGGCTGGCAGCTACTGCTGGTCGGCGCGGCCTCGATCCTGGCCGGCGTGCTGTACACCGGCGGCCCGCGCCCCTACGGCTACGAGGGACTCGGCGAGGTGTTCGTGTTCCTGTTCTTCGGAATCGTCGCCGTGGCCGGCTCGTACTTCGTCCAGGTCAAGCACCTCAACTGGGAGGCTTTCGCCCTCGCCGTGCCCGTCGGGCTGCTCGCCTCGGCGATCCTGGTCGTCAACAACTACCGCGACATCGATACCGATCGGAGAGCCGGAAAGCGAACGCTGGCCGTGAGGATCGGCCGTGAACGCACGAAGGGGCTGTACGCCACGATCGTGTACGGCGCCTACGTGCTGGCCCCAGTGACATGGCTGTTCGGCCCGCTCAAGGCATGGGTACTGCTGCCCTGGCTGACCCTGCCGCTGGCCGCCGGCGTTGCCCGCGCGGTTCGCAACCGGACCGATGGGGCCTCGCTCAACCAGGCCCTCGCTCAGACCGGGATGCTGCAGCTCGCCTTCTGCGTCCTGCTCTCGGCGGGTCTGCTGCTGAGTCGGTGAACTTCGAGATCGAGTTGATTAGGGCGCGCTTGCGCGCGCCCGTGGTGTCCGCCCGGGGATCGGTGGCCACGCGCGAACTCATCGTGATCCGGCTCGAGACCGGCGACGGGTTCGTCGGCGTCGGTGAGGCCGCTCCGCTGGAGAGCTACGACGGCGTGAGGATCGCCGATGTGCGCTCCGCGCTCGAGGACTGCCGCGAGATCCTCACGCACGCTGACGAGCAGGATCGCGAGTCGGTGCTGGCGGCGTGCGCGCACGTGGCCGTGCTTCCGCAGGCCATCGCCGCGATCGACATGGCGCTGTGGGATCTCGAAGGCCGTCGCGCCGGTCTGCCGGTGTGGGAGCTGCTCGGCACCCGCGCCGCCGACGCGGTGTCAGTGAACGCGATGGTCGCCGCCGCCGATCGCGCCGGCGCGGCCGCGAGCGCCGCCGACGCCGCCGCGGCCGGCTTCACGGCGCTCAAACTGAAGGTCGGGCTCGGCGATGACGCCGGGCGGGTGGCCGCAGTCCGCGCCGCCGCCGGCCCCGATATGGCGATCCGCCTCGACGCCAACGGTGCCTGGTCGGTCACCGAGGCGATCGCGGCGCTGGGCGCCATGGCGCCGGCCGGAATCGAGCTGTGCGAGGAACCCGTGGCCGGTCTCGACGCCAACGCCGACGTCGCGGCCGCCACCGACGTGCCGCTTGCGCTCGACGAATCCTCCGCGCTGCCCGGGGCGCTCGACAACCGCTGGTGCGACTCGGTGTGCCTCAAGATCAGCCGAGCCGGCGGCATCTCGGGCCTGCTCCAGGCCGTCCGCCGAGCGCGCGAGGTCGGCTACCGCGTGTACCTGGCCTCAACCTTCGACGGGCCGCTGGGAATCGCCGCTGCGCTGCACGCCGCCGCCGTCGTCGGACCGGACCGGCCGTGTGGACTGGCCACGCTGGGCATCTTCGCCGGACGCGAGGACCCCTTGCCGGCCCGCGACGGACTGATCGCCGTGCCCGGGGGCGCGGGGCTTGGGGAGGGGTTGACCAGCTGGTACCTCAGACCGGGGCGATGATCGCCGCTGTCGTCTCGGGCGCCTCGAGGTGAACCGCGTGACCGGCGGCGGGGACGAGCGCCAGGTCGGCGTCCGGGATCGCCTTGGCCATCTCGCGGGCGATGCCGGTGAACTTCTCGTCGCGTGCGCCTACGATCAGCGTGACCGGCATCTCGAGTTCGCCCAGCCGCTCCCACAGCGGCGGCAGCGTCCCGGTGCCCAGCCCGCGCAGCGCGGCCGCCAGCCCGGCCGGCGTGTTGCGAAGACGGTCCCGATGCACGCTCTCCGTGACGCTGGCCGGTTGGCCGGCCAGCACCGGGGTGGCGTCGGCCCAGCGGCGGGCGAATCGGTCGATCGTCGACCGCTCAATCTCTGAGGCCAGGCGCTCGTCGGCGGCGGCGCGAGCCTCGCGCTCGGCCGGGTCGGCCAGGCCGGGGCTGGCGCCGATGAGGACCAGCCGCTGCACCCGCCCCCCCAGGGCGAGCGCGACGTGGAGCGCGACCCTCCCCCCCATCGAGTATCCAACCAGGGTGAACCGATGGACCGGCAGCTCCGCCACGTCGCCGATCACTGCCTCCAACGACACGGGGCGTACGTCCGAGGCCGCGCCGTGCCCCCGGAGGTCGGGCGCCAGCCCTCGGTAGCGTTCCGCCAGCATTCCCCGGACCCGATCCCAGCTGGCCCCGGTGTGGGTAAAGCCATGGAGCAGTACGAGCGATTCCGCCATTTCCCGATGAGATCATGACCACCACCGACACCTACATGCTGCTCCGCGCCTTCTGCGACGAGCTGGCCCGCTGCGGCCTGCGCCACGCGTGCACGTCGCCCGGCTCGCGCTCGACGCCGATCGTGCTCTCGCTGGTGCGCAACGCCCGCATCGAGTGCTTCTCGCACATCGACGAGCGCTCGTCGGGGTTCTTCGCCCTCGGCGCCGCCAAGGCGTCAGGGAGCCCGGTGGCCATCGCGTGTACCTCGGGCACCGCGGCCGCCAACTTGACCCCTGCGGTGATCGAGGCCCGCGAGGCGCGGGTGCCGTTGATCGTCCTCACCTCGGACCGCCCGCCCGAGCTCCGCGATGTCGGTGCCGGGCAGACGATCGATCAGATCAAGCTCTATGGCGGTGCGGCGAAATGGTTCGTCGAGGTCGGCGTTCACGACGCGACGGTCGAGCGCCTGCGCTGGACCCGCACGCTGGCCTGCCGGGCCTACTGGACCGCGCTGGGTGGCCGCCCCGGACCGGTCCACCTGAACTTCCCGCTGCGCGAGCCGCTGGTGCTGGCCGAACCCCTGCCCGTCGACACCACCGCCCGCGGCGGCGACCGCCCCTACGTGGTCAGTGACGCGCCTTCCCCTGCCGCGCCGGCGAGTGGATCACATCCCTTCGGACGCGTGCTGATCGTCGCCGGGCGCGACGAGCGCGACCCGAGCCGGGGCGAGCAACTCGCGGACTTCGCCGCGCGGGCCCGCATCCCGCTCCTCGCCGACCCGCTGTCGGGCGCACGTCAGGGTCCGGCGGCGATCGCTCACTACGACCACCTGCTTCGCGATCCAGCCTTCGCAGCCGCCCAGCGGCCACAGTTCGTCCTGCGCACGGGCGACCTGCCGACGTCCAAGCCGCTGCGCGCCTGGCTGGCCGGGCTCGACGCAGCCCAGATCGCCTTTGATCCCGACGATGCCTGGCAGGACCCCGACGCCGTCGTCGGCCTCCGCGTGCGCGCCCCCTATGGCGCGCTCGTCGACGGCCTGGGCCAGGCCGACGTGCAGCCGGCGCCGCCGGAGTGGCTGGCCGCATGGCGCGCCGCCGACGACGCCGCGGCCGGGGCGATCGAGGCGACTCTCGGCGAATCGCTGTCCGAGCCGTTGGTCGCTCGGCGCCTGGGCCAGTGGCTGCCCGGCGAGGCGATCCTGTTCGCCGCCTCCTCGATGCCGATTCGCGACCTCGAGTCGTTCCTCCCGATCCGCGCCGACGCCCCGCGGGTGCTGTCCAACCGGGGCGCCAACGGGATCGACGGCACGGTCTCCAGCGCCTTCGGCGCCGCCGCGGCGACCGGCGGCCCGGTGGCTGCGCTCGTCGGCGATGTTGCGCTCGCCTACGACATCGGTGGCCTGCTCGCCGCCTCGCGGCTCGGCGTGTCGCTGACCCTCGTGCTGCTCAACAACGACGGGGGCGGGATCTTCCATTTCCTGCCCGTGTCCGCCGAAGCCGACGCGTTCGAGGAGCATGTGGCGACACCGCACGGCCTCGAGTTCGCGCGCGCCGCGGCGCTCTACGGGTTGGGCTACGAGCGCCCGACCAATGCGGGTGCGCTGCGAGAGGCAATCGAGCGTTCCCTGGCTTCGGGCCGAGCCAACATCATCGAGGTCCGCACCGACCGGGTGGAGAATCTCGAGCTGCACCGCCGCATCGCCGCGGCGGTCAACCCGCCAGGACCGGCAGCATCGCCTGCAGCTTGACCTCGGTCTCGGCCAGCTCGGCGGCCGGATCGGAGCCGCGGACGATCCCGCCGCCGGCGTAGCAGTGAGCCAGGGGACCGCGGAGCAGGGCACAGCGCAGAGCCACGCAGAACTCACCGTCTCCGGCAGCGTCGACCCAGCCCACCGGCCCGGCATACCAACCGCGGTCAAGCCCCTCCAGAGCCGGGATCATCGCCTGGGCCGATGCGGCGGGCTCACCGCCCACCGCGGGGGTCGGATGCAGCAGCCCGGCCAGCTCGATGGCACCGATCGGCGCGGCGAGCTGGGCGCGAATCGCGGCGCCCAGGTGCTGGATGTTGGCGACGCGGACCAGCGACGGCTCGGGCGCGGGTGTCACCCACACCGAGTGGGGGCGCAGCGCGCGGACGATTCGCCGGGCGACGATCGCGTTCTCGTGGCGGTCCTTGTCGCTGTGCAGAAGCTGCTCGCCCAGGTGATCGTCAACCGCGGGATCGGCGCTGCGCCGCGTCGAGCCGGCCAGCGCGACGGTGCTGGCCCGCTGGCCCTCGCGCCGGATGAGCAACTCGGGGCTGGCGGCCATGAACGTGGCATCAGCCCGCCCGACGGCGAACACGTAGCACGAGGGGAACGCTTCCCGCAGGAGACCCAGCACCGCCGATGGGTCGTGGGCCACGGGAGCGTGGACCTCCACCTCTCGCGCCAGGACAACCTTCTCGACCTCGCCCGCGACGATCCGCTCGACGGCGCGCGCGACCGCCTCCTCGTAGTGCGACGGGGGCATCGTGCTAACCACCTCGTAGTCACCGACCGGCGCCGGGTCGAGCAGCGGCAGCGGCGCTTCGCGCAGCTCATCCAACCGCGCGTCGATCCTCGAGCTCAGCCCCGCCGCGGTGTCATCCG
Source organism: uncultured Solirubrobacterales bacterium (assembly GCA_963749545.1). GTDB lineage: Bacteria > Actinomycetota > Thermoleophilia > Solirubrobacterales > Solirubrobacteraceae > Palsa-465. Next base: position 74,737 of record CAVVNG010000016.1, on the reverse strand, counting down.
GATACACCTCGAGGTTGACCGTGATCCAGCAGCGGCCGCCCCGCCGGGCGATCCCGACCTCCGGCACGATCAGGGAGGCGGGCGCAAATCCCTGCCACGCGGGTGAGGCCGCACCGTCGGGAGCGAATGCCAACCCTCCGACGGCGACCAGGCCCGACCCGGGCGGTCCCTCGGCGGGGTCGGCCAGCGCCCGCGCCACCAGATCGCGCCACTGGCGCGCTAGCCCGGCGAAGCGGCCCTCGCCGGCGCCCTGGAGCTCCCTCACGGAGCCGAGTGCGGCCAACGCCCACCGGTCGCGGTCGGGTTGCTCGAGACAGAACCAGGGCTCACCGGCCCGTCGCGAGGTGGCCACGATGGCGCTCGGGTCGGCCGCCCGTGGCGAGATCCCGGTGACGCTGGCCAGTGTTGCCTGGCCGCTCGCTCGCGCCCTCGCCAGCGCGTCACGCAGCCGTTCCAGCAGGCGCCGGTGGGTATCGGCGTCGAACCAGTCCGCCGCCGGAGCAATCCCTGTGGCGGCGCTTGTCATCTATTGGCGCCTACGTCTCGCCGCGGCCACGGGAAATCGCGATCTCGCCGGTGCGCGCCATCTCGATCAGTCCGAATGGCCGGACCAGCCGCTCGAAGGCGTCGACCTTGTCGCAGGTCCCCGTGACTTCGACCACGACCGAGCGCTTGTTCACGTCGACGATCTTGGCGCGGAAGATCTCGCAGACCTGCATCACCTCGGCACGGGCCACGCCGTCGGCTGAGACCTTGAACAGTGCCAGCTCGCGCGACAGCGTCTCGCCGGGCTCGAGGTCCCGAATCTTGAGGACGTTGACCAGCTTGTGCAGCTGCTTGGTGACCTGATCGATCGGATGGACGGCCCCGTCGAGCGTGAGAGTGATCCGGGACACCGTCTCGTCATCGGTGGGGCCGACGGCAAGCGTGTCGATGTTGAACCCCCGTCTGGCGAACAGCCCGGCGATCCTGGTCAGGACACCCGGCTTGTTCTCGACCAGGATCGAGAGGATGTGCTTGCGCCCGGTCCGCTGACCAGCCACCGCCTCGAGCTCGTCGAGGGATAGGACTTCTTTGGTTCCTGGCTCGCCCACGGCTCAGCCCACCATGTCGCGGGCGGCTTGCCCAGCGGGGATCATCGGATACGTGTTCTCCTCGCGGGTGACGCGGACGTCGACCAGCACGGGACCGTCGATGGCGATCGCCTCCTGGATGTCCTTGACCAGGGTGCTCTTGTCCTCGAAGCGCAGCCCGGTGGCGCCGTAGGCATCGGCGAGTTTCACGAAGTCCGGCCAGTGCCCCGTCTCGACGTGGCTGTAGCGCTTGTCCCAGAACAGCTCCTGCCACTGGCGAACCATCCCCAGATAGCCGTTGTTCATCACGAACACCTTGATCGCGATGTCCTCCTGAGTGCACGTGGCGAGCTCCTGGATGTTCATCTGGACGGAGCCATCGCCGGCGATGCAGACGACCGTCTCCTCGGGACAACCGACCTTGGCCCCCATCGCTGCCGGAAGGCCGAAGCCCATCGTGCCCAGACCGCCCGAGTTGATCCAGCGGCGCGGCCTGGAGAAGTGGAAGTACTGCGCGGCCCACATCTGGTGCTGGCCGACATCGCTGGTGACGATCGCATCGCCGCCGGTGGCCTCGTACAGCGCCTGCATCATGAACTGAGGCTTGATCTCGGCGTCCTTGGAGTCCGCGTAACGGAGCGGGTAGCGCTCGCGCCAGGTGTTGATCCGCGACCACCACTCCTCGAGGCGACCATCCTCGGGCTCGAGCGCACGGTACTCGGCGGTCAGGCGCGGAAGGATGTTCTTGGCGTCGCCGACGATCGGAATGTGAGCGGGGACGTTCTTCGAGATCTCGGCCGGATCGATGTCGATGTGGATGAACTTGGCGCGCGGCGCGAACTCCGACAGCTTGCCGGTGATCCGATCGTCGAAGCGAGCGCCGATGGCCACGATCAGATCGGCTTCGTCCATCGCATAGTTGGCCGCCCGAGTGCCGTGCATCCCGAGCATGCCCAGCCACTGGTCGTGCGGCGCCGGGAAGCCACCCAGGCCCATCACCGTGCAGGTGACTGGGAACCGGTCGGCCGTGGCCAGCTCGGTCAGCTCAGCCGCCGCATTGGCGCTGACCACGCCACCACCGGCGTAGATCACCGGCCGTCGCGAGTTGGCCAGGGCCTTGGCGGCAAAGCGGATCTGTTTCTGGTTGCCGTCGGTGGTCGGCTGGTAGCCGGGTAGGTGAAGATCGGTGACCGGCTCATAGGGGATGTCTCCGCGGCTCAGATCCTGGGGAATGTCGACCACGACCGGGCCCGGCCGTCCAGTGCGCGCGATGTGGAATGCCTCGTGGATCGAACGAGGGAGCTCGAGTGGGTGCTGGATCAGGAAGCTGTGTTTGACGATCGGCATCGTGATTCCGATCGTGTCCGCCTCCTGAAACCCGTCGGTCCCGAGCAGCTCGGTGCGGACCTGGCCGGTCAGGAAGACGACCGGGACTGAGTCCATCATCGCGTCGCAGATCGGGGTGACCAGGTTGGTTGCCCCGGGGCCGCTGGTTCCTATCGACACACCGACCCTTCCGGTCGCCTTGGCATACCCCTCGGCGGCGTGACCGCCCCCCGCCTCGTGGCGGACCAGGATGTGGTGAATTCCGGCGTCGTAGAAGGCGTCGTAGGTGGGAAGGTTGGCGCCGCCGGGCAGCCCGAATACCACATCGACACCTTCTGCCTTCAGGCATTCCATTAATGCGTCGACCGCACGCATGGCGCTTTCCTCCTTTCGCCTAACTCGGCATCTGAGCGCGCGCGAACGGCCGCGCGCGGCGGGAAAGTCAGTCTACCAGCGGCGATTGGCCGATCTCAGGCCGCCGCGGTCCGGCGCGCGATGGCCTCGCGCTCGCGCAACGCGGCCTCGGAGGCCAGCGCCACGTCGGGGAATTCGAGCTCGGTACCGCACGTCGTGCACAGGGCGTCGTGCAGCTTCAGGATCCGCCCGCACCCAGGGCACTCGCGCCGCAGCTCACGGTTCTCCCAGCGGTACAGCAGCGCGGTGAGCAACCCGAAGAATGGGATCGCGGCCGAGATCAGAAACCAGACGAAGAAGGAGCTGCCCTTGATCTTCCCCACGATGCCCCCAGCGAGCCCGAAGAAGAACAGAACTACGAGCAGACCTAGGCCGTCCATCGGCCCCTCCCTACCAGAACAGTGTCTTCAGGGCCCAGAGGATCGCGACCACCACCACGACGGCAAGGACGGTCCAGAAGATCGCCTTGACGACGCCGATGACGACCCATATCCCCAACGCCACGGCCGCCACCAGCACCAGGCCAGCGAGGGCCTTGCGGAGGATCGGGGTGCGCTCCGGTCGGGCTTCCAGTTCATTGCTTGACATAGACACAGCGTACCGCGCCGGCCTACAAACCAAATGAGGCATCGAAGCGGGCTCAGGATTCGACCCGGCCCGGGCGCCCGACCGCCGGACGCGCCCGGGCCGCGTCAGTCGAAAACGCGCTTGAGGTGCTCGAACCGGTTCACCGGATCGGTGGCCCGGCTCTCCAGCTTCAACCGGGCCAGTCGATAGCGGCGGACCGCGGTTGACGCGGCCGGAGCCGAAGCACGCCGGGGATCAGCGACCAGCAGGAGCTTGGAGGATATGGTGGGGCGGGGCATGGCGAGAATCATCCCGATCGCGGCTAAAGCCCGCATTGGCCCTGGGTACAAAGTTCCTGAACGTGGCCTTGGCCTCAGGGCACGGGCAGCGACGCGGAAGACCCGGCCTGGACCCGCGCCTTAGCGGCCAGTGCGGCCACGGTGAGGGCCTGGCGGGCCGGCGCCTTCAACCGCCGAGCCAGCCGCCACCGCGCGCCCGAGAACGCGAGGTTGGCCACGGTGGCGAACCCGGACTCATCGGCCCGAAGCGCCAGCAGCAGATGGGCGATGCGGTCACTGGCCGGCAGGTCGGGATCGGTCGCCTTCACGCAGTAGCAGTAGACGCGCCTGCCCCTGCGCGTGACCAGTACGGCGCCGGCCTCGCCCACCAGCCATTCCCCGAGGGCCCCGCGCTCGAGCACGAGCGCGGTTCTGCGATGCAGCCCGCGCGCGTCGTGCTCGATCAGATCGCCGAGGAAGCCGACCGCGACGCGTTCGGGCTCCGTTTGCGCCGGGCGCCGCGGGGTGAGCACGTTGGCCCCGCGTGCGGCATACAGCTCGGGGATGATCCAGGCGTGGGCGAGCAGGATCAGGGACACCGGCAGGGTGATCGGGTTGAGCACGACCAGCACGGCCGCCACCGCGACCAGCGGGATCGTGTGGGCAACCGTCGTCAATGTCCACAGCTGTGCGCTGCGCCTCAGCGTGGCTTCGCTGACCCGCGGGCGCCAGTAGACGCCGGCGAGCTCGGGGAGCGCATCGGCCGGCGCTGGTGCCGAGGCAGCGCTCATTGAAAGCCCGCTCATCGGAGCCCTATCAGCCCCCGGCGATCGGCCGGCGGAGAATCACCAGCGGTGCGTCGACCGGCAGTTCGCGCACCTGTTCGGCATGGCCTTCACCGCGCGAGACGACGGCGTAGTAGCCGCGCTCGAACTCGTCTTGGAGCGCGCTCCGGGCGGCCGAGACGCTGGCGTCGTCGTCGCTCGTCCACTCCGCGACGGTCGTGTGGCCGGTTCGGTCCATCCTGACGAGTCGGGACATGCTGGCCTCCTCCTGAACTTGGGCCATCCATCGTACGCCCGGTCGTAGCCGCGGTCGAGCGCGTTCACCGCTCAACCCCGCCGGGCACGCAGACGACGGATGCGATAAGAAGTCCCTCGCGGACGCCGGGGGAGCTTCGTAACTCTTTCGTAACGAATAAGCCGGGAACAAGGGAAGGTTTTGCGTGTTGCGCACGTCTTTGTTATTCAAGTTGCCGATCACGCGGACTCCCCGGCCGGTCGTGGCCGCGCTTGCTGCGGTGGCGGTTCCGGCACCGCTGCTTGTGGGCCATCACCATCACCCCAAGCGTCACGCTGCGCCACCGGTCACGCACGTCCAGCCCGCCCCAGCCAAGAAGCCACCGACCACCCCCGCCAAGCACCATCACCGGCTCGCGGGGCTCACCGGCAAGAAGCCGAGCCTCGTCCTGCAGGTCAGCACGGGTTCGCAGGCCAGCGGGGCCGCGGATAAGGCACCGACAGCTCACGCGGCCGGCGATCCAAGCGACTCCATCGTCGACTACAAGTTCGAGCCGGCGTCGATCACCGTCCATGTCGGCGACACGATCACCTGGACGAACAACGGGCAGCAGCCACACACGGCCACCGCCAACAACGGCTCCTTCAACACCGGAACGATCAAGCCTGGCTCCAGCGCCTCACACTCGTTCACGCAGGCCGGCACGTTCGCCTACATCTGCTCGATCCACCCATTCATGCACGGCACCGTCGTCGTCGTCGCGAACTCATCGAGCAACTCGGGCGGCGGCTCGGGCTCGAACAGCGGCGGCTCGGGCAGTGGCAGTGGCAGTGGCAGCGGCAGCGGCAGCGGCCCGACCGCCTCTAGCTCGAACAGCACCCCGTCAAACTCGAGCGGCTCGACGTCTTCGAACACCGGGTCGGGCACATCGAGTGGCGCCCTGCCCAACACCGGACTAGATCTCAGCGCCGCCGTCCTCATCGCGCTGGCGATGATCGGGGGCGGCGTGGTGATCCGCCGCCGCGTGCGTCAGTCCTAGGCTCGCGGGCCGCGACACTAGATTCCCGCCCATGAACGTGACGGCAGTCGTCGCTGCGCGTCCAAATTTCGTGAAGATGGCCCCGGTCGTGCACGCCCTGCGCGACGCTGAGGGCGTGGCCGTGCGCATCCTCCACACCGGGCAGCACTACGACCCCGCGCTGTCGCAGTCGTTTCTGGAGCAGCTCGGGATGCCGAGTCCGGACGCGAACCTGGAGGTCGGCTCGGGGTCGCACGCCGAGCAGACGGCTGGCGTGCTGATCGGCGTCGAGGGTGACCTGGAGGCGCACCGCCCCGCTGCGATGATCGTCGCCGGCGACGTGAACTCGACGATGGCCGCCTCGCTGGCCGCGGTCAAGCTCGGCGTCCCGGTGGTCCACGTGGAATCGGGCCTGCGCTCGCACGACTGGACGATGCCCGAAGAGGTCAACCGGATCGTCACCGACCGTGTGGCCGACCTGCGGCTGTGCACCTCGGCCGATGCCGTTGAGAACCTCGCCACCGAGGGCATCGAGGGCGACGCCGTGGCGCTGGTCGGCAACACCATGATCGATTCGCTGTGGCGGCTGGCCGATGCCGCCGAGGCCGCCGAACCGCTCCGACGGCTCGCGCTCGAGCGGCGGGGCTACGTGCTCGTCACCCTCCACCGACCGTCGCTGGTCGATGACCCCGCGCGGCTGACGGCCGTGCTCGAGGTGCTGGCCGAGCTGTCACGGCGGCTGCCTGTGGTCTTTCCCATGCATCCGCGAACGCGCCATCGCGCCCGCTCGGCCGGTGTTCAGATGCCCGATGCCGTCAGGGTATTCGAGCCGCTTGGCTACCTTGATTTCCTCGCCCTCGAACGGTGGGCCCGGCTGGTCATCACCGATTCCGGCGGGGTGCAGGAGGAGACCAGTGCGCTTGGAGTCCCGTGCATGACCTACCGGACGACGACCGAGCGTCCGGTGACGATCGAGCTCGGAACCAACCGGTTGGTCGGCGTCGAACCGGCATCGCTCGCCGTCGCCTGCCAGGAGGAGCTGGCTCGCGGGCGCGACTTCACCCCGGCGAGGATCCCCCTGTGGGACGGGCACGCCGGCGAGCGCGCTGCCCGGGCGATCGCGGCGCTGATCAGCCCTGGAGCTTCTCGCGGATCAGGTTTGTGACCTCTCCGCCGTCGGCGCGGCCCTTGGTCTCGCGCATCACGAACCCCACCAGCGGTCCCACCGCCTTCATGTTTCCGTCGCGGACCTGCTCGGCCGCTGCCGGATCTGAGGCAATCGCGCGATCGACGATCTCCGACAACCCGGCGCTGAGTGCGCCGAGCCCCTCGCGCTCGACGATCTCGCGCGGGTCACCGCCGTTGTCGACCAGTTGGGTCAACACCTCGCGCGCGGCGTCGCGGCTCACGTGTTTGGCGGCCACCATTCCAGCCAGTGCGGCCAGGCTCTCGGGAGTCACACGGCTCTCGGCGGGGTCGGCGGCTGACCCAATCCGCTCGACGAGCTGTGGGATCCAGTTGGCGATCTCCACCGGCCCCGCGCCGTCGCCGGCGGTCACAGCACGCTCGAAGTAGTTGCCCAACTCGGGCCGGAAGGCGAGCTCGTGGGCCCGGTCGTGGCTCAGCCCGAAGTCCGACTGCAGGCGCTGAGCGCGCTGCGCCGGCAGCTCGGGGATGCTCGCGCGGGCGGCCGCGAGCATCTCCTCGGTCGGCACCAGCGGCACCAGATCGGGCTCGGGGAAGTAGCGATAGTCGTGCGCCTCTTCCTTCGAGCGCAGCGGCGTCAGCTGTCCCGAGGCCGGATCGAAGTGCAAGGTCTCCTGAACGACCGGCGTGCCGGCGCGCAGAAGCGCGATCTGGCGTTCGATCTCGGCCCGGATACCGCGCTCGAGAAAGCGGAACGAGTTCATATTCTTGAGCTCGGTCTTGGTTCCCAGCTCGCGGCTACCGGCCGGGCGCACGGAAACATTGGCGTCGCAGCGCAGCGAACCCTCCTCCATGTTGACGTCGGATACGCCGAGTTGGCGCAGCGTCTCGCGCAGCAGGATCAGCCATTCGCGTGCCTGTTCGGGCGAGTGGAAGTCGGGCTCGGTGACGATCTCGACCAGCGGCGTCCCGCCACGATTGAAGTCGACGATGCTGCGGTCGGCGCCATGAATCCGCCCGCTCTCGCTCACGTGCTCGAGTTTGGCGGCGTCCTCCTCGAGGTGAACGCGATGGATCCGCACGTCGCCGAGCCGGCCGCCCCGGCACAGCGGCACGTCGTACTGGGAGATCTGGTAGCCCTTGGGCAGGTCGGGATAGAAGTAGTTCTTGCGATGAAACAGCGAGCGGGGCGCGACATCGCAGCCGAGCGCCAGGCCGATCATCAGCGCGTACTGGACAGCCTGCTCGTTGACTACCGGCAGGGTGCCGGGCAGACCGAGACACACCGGGCACGTGTGGACGTTGCGGGGGTCGCCGAACGACAGGGCGCACCCGCAGAACATCTTTGTCTTCGTCTTCAGCTGGACGTGGATCTCCAGCCCGATGACGGGCTCGTACTCCGTCGCCGCGCTCACCGCCGCGCCTCGCTGGCGTCGAACCCGATCGCCTGCTCCAGCGCGTAGGCGGTATCGAGGAGCTGGCTCTCGCTGAAGGCCGGCCCGGCGAGCTGGAAGCCGACCGGCAGCCCGTCGCTGAGACCGCAGGGGATCGAGATCGCCGGGATCCCCGCCAGCGGCATGGGGACGGTGCAGAAATCGTTCAGGTACATGGCCAGAGGATCGTCGGTCTTGGCCCCCAGCTCGAACGCCGTCCACGGGCTGGTCGGAGTGACGACAAAATCGAACTTGTCAAAAGCCACCCTGAAGTCCTCGGCGATCTTCGTCCGCACCTTCTGGGCGGTGCCGTAGTAGGCGTCGTAGTAGCCGCTCGACAGCGCATAGGTCCCCAGCATGATCCGGCGCTTTACCTCGGCCCCGAAGCCGGCGGCGCGCGTGCGGCTGTACATCGTGATCAGGTCCGATGAGCCGTCGACCCGCAACCCGTAGCGCACGCCGTCGAAGCGGGCGAGATTGGCCGATGCCTCGGCCGGCGCGATGAGGTAGTAGGCCGACAGCGCGTGCGGTGCATGCGGCAGCCGGCATGGTTCGATCGAGGCGCCAAGACCCTCGGCCAGCTTCAGGGTCGCCTCGAAGCGCTCGCGCACGCCCGGCTGGACGCCGCCGCCCTCACCCGTCAGCTCCTCCGGCACGCCGAGGCGGATGCCCTTCAGCGTCTCCGCGCTGGGCACCGCGATCTGGCCGGGAAACTCGAGCGAGGTCGAGTCGCACGGGTCACGCCCGACCATGTGCCGCAGCAGCAGGGCGGCGTCGGTGACATCGCGCGTCAGCGGGCCCGCCTGATCGAGCGACGAGGCAAAGGCGATCATTCCGTAGCGCGAGCACGCGCCGTACGTGGGCTTCATCCCCACGATTCCGCACAGCGCCGCGGGCTGGCGAATCGAACCGCCAGTGTCGGTGCCGATCGCCCATGGCGCCAGTCCGGCGGCCACGGCGGCGGCGCTGCCGCCTGAAGATCCGCCGGGAACCCGGCCCCGATCCCAGGGGTTCAGGACCGGTCCGTATCCCGAGTTCTCGTTCGAGGATCCCATCGCGAACTCGTCCTGGTTGGTCTTACCGAGCAGCGGCGCGCCGGCGTCCGCGAGCTTCGCCACCACCGTGGCCGTGTACGGCGGTCGGTAGCCCTCAAGAATCCTCGACCCGGCCTGGCTCGGCACGCCCTCGGTGCAGAACAGATCCTTGACGGCGAGCGGAACGCCGCCCAGGGGGCTGTCGGCCGGCGGGGCGGCCTCCGGAGGCCCGTCGGACACCCAGGTGAAGGCGTTCAGTTGGTCAGCGGCGGCGCGCTCACGGTAGGCCTCGAACAGCTCACTCGGGTCAAGCGCGCCGGCACGGACCTGCTCGGCTGCCGCGGCAGCCGTGAGCTCGAGCAGCTCGCTCATTCGACCGCCGGTCCGGGACTGGGTACGCCGAAGCCGTCGTCGACCGGCTCCGGCGCCGACCGCAGCGCGACCTCGACGGGAAGCGATGGCCGTGGACGATCGACACGCAGTGCATTGACCACGTCGAGGACGTGCGATGTGGGCGGAACGCCCTCGAGATCGAGCTCGCGGATCTTCTCGATGTGGTCGAGCACGTGCGACAGCTCGGTGGCCATTCGCTGCACCTCCTCGTCGTCGAGCTCGAGCCGCGCGAGCCGGGCGACGTGGAGAACCTGATCGCGATCGAGCATGCGGGTTTTGATTCTAGGAAGGGCTCGGGCCGCTCAGGTGAATGGTCTCGATGTCCGCCGGCTCATCGCGAGCGGCGATGCCCTCCTTGCGCATCGACAGATACGCACCCCACACCAGCAGACAGGCGCTGGCCAGGCCCAGATAGGCGCCCGGCTGTGCCTGGACGACCGAGTCGGGCCCGGGCACGTTGATCAGCACCCGGTAGATGAGCGCCACCGCCGTTACAGCGCCGAGCACGGTGACGATCACACTGAACGCCACCGGAAGCGCCGGGGGGCGCCGGGTGGCCTGGAAGTAGACGAGCAGGAACGCCGACGCGATGGTCAGCACGAACAGCCAGCGCAGCCGCGTCAGCTCGTCCCACCCGTTGAACGAGGTGGTCAGCCCAAGTGCCGACCCACTCGAGCCGATCGGCGAATGGATCTCATACCACGGCAGCGCGAACACGAGCGCCAGCAGCAGCACGGCGCTCACACCCACCAGCCACTCGCCACGGCGGAGCCGCGACGGATCAAGATCCATCGGGGCTCCAGCCTATCTGACGGCTTGATTCAGGAGCCGGACGGCGGCGAGGAGGGCGGCTCCGGCGAGCTGCTCGGCGGCGGGGTTGATGGGGGCGGCGTCCTGGTCGGCGCCGATCCGGGCGTCGGTCCGCCGCTGGGGACCGGCCGGCGGGTCGGCCTCGGCGAAGCCGAGACACCGGCGCTGCGCGCCTGCGCCGTCAGGAAGACGAGCACGGCCACGACGATCGCTCCGAGCCAGAAGCCCCAACCGAGATCACTGAAGTGCCCGATGTGGAAGAGGAACTTAAGCGCCATGAAGACGGCCGCGGCCGCCGCCAGCACGAACTGAGTCATTTTCCGGCTGTCCGCGATGGCCGGGACCTGAGTTTGCGGCGAGAAGAGCTCCACGCCCAGGTCGGCGATCAGCGCGATCAGCGCGATCAGCGCCAGCACCCCGAGCCACCCGTCGGGCGCGTCGGTCGCGGTCAGGGTGAAGGAAAACGGACCGACCCCGATCGAGAACCACGGAAATGCCACCAGCACAATGATGAGCAGCACCGCAAGGCCGCCGACAATCGCGTCCTCGCGTCTGACGTTGTCCATAGTCACCGGTCCGTCCTCCAGAAATAGGTCACGGGATCACTGCTGTGTTCGAGGTGCGCACCTGCCCTCCTGCCAATCGTGGGCAAGCACTTGGGGCGAACCCTAGCGCCGTCGGGACCGCCGCGCCACCCTACTTCGCATCCGTTTAGACGGATGTTCGCTCGCGTTTGCCCGCTCCTCGTACATCGAGCGATAGCCCGCCAGCGCGATGCCGACCGCGCTCACCATTCCCAGAATTGCACCCAATTTCTGATCGACAACCTGATAGGAGCTGGGAAGGTCGATGAGCACCCGGTAGATCAGCAGGATCGCCGTAATCGCGCCCAGGCCGAACACGATCGCTCCCGTGTCGTTGCGCGCCCCATGGCCACGTTGCGTAGCGTGGAGGATGACGGCGCCGACCGCCGCGACGATCGTCAGCAACATCAGCCAACGGAGCATCGTCAGCGCAGTCCAGGCGTTCTCCGCCGTCTCGCGCTGGAGCCCGTTGGCCTTTCCCGGCAGGCGGTCGACGCCGAACCACTCGACGGCGAACATCAGCACCAGCAGGAGCAGCGCGCACCCGGCGGCCGCCAGCTCCCCGGGTTGGGCTCGGGGCAGCGGCTGAGGTTCGGGCTTGGGCTCGGGCCCGAAGGGCGTTGCCTCCGATTCGGGCCCGGGGGTCTGCACCGGAGCCTCGGGCACGACGCCCTTCGCCTGCTCGATCGGCGGATCGGAAGCGGCCGTGCGCGTCTCGGGGTCGCCCGCATGCGTCTCGGGAGCGCCCGCGCGCGCGTCGGAAGCGCCCGGCGCGGCCACGCTGGTCGTCTCAGGCGAGGGCAGCACTTCGAGCCGCGGTGACTGTGTTGCTGAGAAGCATGGCGATTGTCATTGGTCCTACCCCGCCGGGCACCGGCGTCAGCCACCCGGCTCGGTCGACCACATCGTCGTAGTCGACGTCCCCGCGCAGCCCGTCATCGGTCCGGTTGATTCCGACGTCGATCACCGCCGCGCCAGGCTTGACGTAATCGGCCTTGATCAGTTCCGGGATGCCGACCGCGGCCACGAGCACGTCGGCGCGGGCACAGGTCCCCGGCAACTCGCGCGTGCGGGAATGGCACATCGTCACCGTGGCGTTGCGGGCCAGCAGCAGCGCTGCGACCGGCTTGCCGACCAGGTTTGACCGGCCGACCACGACCGCCTCGGCGCCTTCGAGCGTCAAGTCATGGGCGTCGAGCAGCTCGATCACGCCGAGCGGGGTGCATGGGCGCAGCCCCGGGAGTCCCTGGGCCAGCCGGCCGGCGCTGATCGGCGTCAAGCCGTCGACATCCTTCTCGGGCGAGATCCGCGCCGTGAGCGGACCCGCGTCCAGCCGATCGGGCAGCGGCAGCTGTAGGAGGATGCCGCTGACCGCCGAATCCTCGTTGCACTCGTGGATCACCGCGGCGATCTGCTCCTGCGTCGACTCGGCGGGCAGATGGCGATGGAGGTCGGCGATCCCCGCCTCGGCGCACGCCTTGCGCTTGTTGGCCACGTAGATCGCCGAGGCCGGATCCTCGCCGACCAGGACCGTGGCCAGCCCGGGGGCACGGCCCCCGTCACGGGTGATTGTCTGCACCGCCTCGGCGACCTCGGCCCGCACGCGCGTCGCCACTGCTCGTCCGTCGATGATCGTCGCTGTCATGGCTGTCACGCTAAAGGATCCCTTCGCCTCAGCGCCTGGAGATCGGCGCGAGATCCGCGACCAGTTTGCGCTCCGAGCGATCCTTGCTGAAGCGGATGACCACAATCCCGCCGGGCTCGAGCCCGGTCACCACGCCGTCTCCGAAGGTGGGGTGCACGACATCATCGCCGAGCCGGTATGCGACTGGCGCCGGCTGGTCTGGGTCGATGCTCGATACCCATGAGGTGGCTCGGGCCCGGATGGCGCCGAATCCCCGCGGCTCCTGCTCGTCGCGGTCGGTGAGTTCAGCCGGGATCTCGCCGATGAACCGGCTCGGCGCGCCGAAGCTGCGCGCCCCGAACACGTTGCGCGTGCGGGCATAGGTCATGTACAGATCCCGCTGAGCCCTGGTTATGCCCACGTAACACAGCCGTCGTTCTTCCTCGAGGCCGCCCTCGTCGAGCGCGCGTGAGTGCGGGAAAACACCCTCCTCGCAGCCAATCATGAACACGATCGGATACTCGAGCCCCTTGGCGTTATGGAGGGTCATCAGCGTGACCAGGCCCTCGTCGTCGTCGCGCTCATCGGCGTCGGCGATCAGCGCGATCTGCTGGAGGAACTCGGCCAGGGTCGGCTCGTCCGACCCCGCGCGGTCGGTGGCGTCGTACTCGGCGGCCACGTTGATCAGCTCCTGCAGGTTCTCGACGCGCCCCTGGGCCTCAATCGTCCGCTCGGCCTCCAGCGCCTCGAGATAGCCCGTCTCGCGGAGCAGCTCCTGGAGCAGTTCCGCCACCGGCCCGTCGGCCTCGCTGCGCTCCCGCAGCACGTGCATCGTGCCCATGAAACGCCGCAGGGCCTTGACCGCGGCCGGGCCCAGATCCGGGACCTGCTCGGGCTCCGAGGCCACATCCCAGATCGACGTCCCCATCGTGTTGGCGAACGCCAGCAGCCTCGACATCGACGTCGTGCCGATCCCCCGCCGCGGCGAGTTGACGATCCTCGTGAACGCGCCGACGTCCTGCGGATTGACCAGCACGTTCAGATAGGCGATCGCGTCCTTGATCTCCGCCCGCTCGTAGAACTTGGTGCCGCCGATCACCTGGTAGGCGATCTCCGCCCGCACGAGCGTGTCCTGCAGCACCCGGGACTGCGCGTTGGTCCTGTAGAAGACGGCGATCTCGGCCCGCGCCACCCCCTCGTCGACCAGGCGCTGTATCTCGCCGGTGAGAAACCGCGCCTCGGCGTGCTCGTCCTCGAGCTCGCGGATCTTCACCGGATCCCCCTGGCCAACGTCTGTCCACAGGGATTTGGGCATCCGGCCTCGATTGTTCGTGATCAACGCGTTGGCCGCATCAAGGATGGTTTGCGTAGATCGGTAGTTCTGTTCGAGCCGGACGACGGTGGCGTCTGGGAAATCGTGTTGGAACTCCAAGATGTTCCGGATCTCAGCCCCGCGAAACGAGTAGATGCTCTGATCGGGGTCGCCGACCACCATCAGGTTCCGATGCTCGCCGGCCAGCAACTGCAGCCAGCGGTACTGGGCGTGGTTGGTGTCCTGGTACTCATCGACGAGCACGTAGCGGAAGCCTTCGACGTAGCGCTCGCGAATCTCGGGGAACAGCTCGAGCACGTTGACCGCGCGGACCAGCAGGTCGTCGAAGTCCATGGCGTTCATCCGGTGCAGCTCGCGCTCGTAGGAGCGGAAGACGTCGGCGACCGTCTGCTCGAAGAACGAGCCGACCATCTGGCCGTAGGCGTCGGCGTCGCGGAGCTTGTTCTTGGCATCCGAGATCTGGTTCTGAACGGCTGCCGGGGTGAAGCGCTTTGGGTCGACCCCGAGCTCGTCGATGCAGCGCTTGACCAGCCGGCGCGAGTCGGCCTGGTCGTAGATCGTGAACTGCCGGGTGTAGCCGAGTCGGTCGGCGTGAGCGCGGAGCATCCGCGCACAGGCGGCGTGGAACGTCATCACCCACATCGCGCGCACCCGTCGCCCAACCAGCAGCTCGGCGCGATCGCGCATCTCGCCGGCCGCCTTGTTGGTGAACGTGATGGCCAGGATCTCGTTGGGCTTGGCCGCGTCGGTGGCGACCAGATAGGCGATCCGGTGGGTGAGGACGCGAGTCTTGCCCGAGCCGGCACCGGCCAGGATGAGCAGCGGCCCCTCGCCGTGCGTGACCGCCTCGCGCTGCGGATCGTTCAATCCGGCGAGAAGCTGATCGAGCTCTGTATCTGTGCCGGGCATCGATGGATGCTCAACGGTAGCGGCGGCGGTGGTCGTTCATCCTCCAGCTGGTGAGCGACCTCGTGACGACAATCAGGACCGCCTGCGCGACCGTCGCGCAGCACGCCCGCTACGTCTCGATCGACCACGACGCGATCGCACCTTACGCCGCGAGTCTGCCGCTCGGCGAGCGCCGGCCGCCCGGGCCGGACCCCCACCTGACGGCGGGCACGCGCGAGATTCAGGCCGCCTTCTGGCTCACCCTCGATACGATCAACTTCGGCTCCGGATGGTTCCCGACCCTGCGCAATCGACCCGGGGCGTCGGGGTACGCCACCGTGGCCGCCGGCGTCCGCGACCGCTTCACCACCGCGGGGCCATGGGCTTCGGCACAGCTGGCCGACATCGGAGCCGCCGCGGTGGCCGAGGCGCTCGGGCAGGACTCTGATCACGAGTTGATGCCGCTGTTCGCGGCGGCGCTACGCGACCTCGGCGTCCATGTCGAATCAGAGCACGCCGGACGGTTCGCCGCCGTCGTCGATGCCGCCGGGTCCTCGGCGGTGGCACTGGCCGAGCTGCTCGGCGGCTGGTCGTCGTTCGCCGACTCCTCCCCCTATGGCGATCTCGACGTCCCGTTCTTCAAGCGGGCCCAGATCGCGGCCGCCGACCTGCACCGCGCCGGCGTCGTGCGGTTTGCCGACCTGCCGCGGCTGACCATGTTCGCCGACAACCTGGTTCCCCACGTCCTACGGCTGGACGGCATCCTGCGCTTCGATCCGGCCCTCATGGCGCGGATCGATCGGCGGGAGCTGATCGTCCACGACTCGTTTGAGGAGGTCGAGATCCGGGCCTGCGCGGTGCACGCGGTCGAGCTGCTGGCCGCGGCCCGGCCCGGCAGCTGCGCCGCTGAGATCGACCAGCTGCTGTGGGACCGCGGCGGCCATCCGCGATACAAAGCCGTACCCCGCCACCGGTCGCGTTGCACGGCGTATTGAGCGTGATCAGTGCAGCGTCCCGGGACGCTGCACTAGGCTGCCCACGTGCCCGATTTCGCCCACCCGCTCCAAGAAGAGAACGTCGATCCCGACCCCGTAACGCAGTTCGCGGCGTGGTTCGCCGACGCCGAGGAGGCTTCCCGCGCGCCCGACGCGGTGGCGCTGGCCACCGCGACGCCGGACGGAAGACCGTCCGTGCGGATGGTGCTGCTCAAGCATTTCGGACCCGACGGCTTCGTCTTCTACTCGAATCACGACAGTCGCAAGGGCCAAGAGATGGCCGCCAATCCCCACGCCGCGCTCATGTTCCACTGGGATCAGCTCGGTCGCCAGGTCAGGATCGAGGGGCCGGTCGAGCGGATGACCCAGGATGAGTCGGCGCCCTATATCCGCACCCGGCCACGCGGCAGCCAGATCGGCGCCCTCGTCTCCCCGCAGAGCTCGCCGATCCCCAGCCGGGCGAAGCTCGAGCATGACGCCGCCGAGCTGACGGCCCGATATGACGGACAGGAGCTGCCACTGCCCGATAACTGGGGCGGCTTTCGCCTCGAACCTGTGGCCATCGAGTTCTGGCAACACCGCAGCGACCGCCTCCACGACCGCCTGCTGTACACGCGACGGCCTGATGGCAGCTGGGGTATGGAGCGACTAGCCCCCTAGCCCGGCGCGCGAGCGGATGGTGCGTCTAGCCCCCTGCTCGGCGCACCATCGCGGCAGTTGCTCAAAAGTACCCGCATAGCGGGTACTTTTGGACAACCTCACACCGGGTCGGGATCGATGGCCACCCCGCCTCGGCCCAAACTCGGATCGAAGCTACCCGGCGTCGAGCGCCTCGGCCCGCGCGCGTGCAATCGCCTCGGCGCCGGCATCGCCCACGAGCAGCTCGGTCCGGATCGTGCCGCTGGCCACGAGATCCAGGGCGGGGAACCGCCCGGTGCTGGCCAGCCGGCGGTCGAGGGCGATCACCGTCGTCTCGCCGCCGATCGCCTCGCCGGCGGTGGCGATCACCGTGAGCGAGCCGCCGTCAACGATGTTGCGGGCCGCCGACAGCGCCTTGCGGGCAACCGGCGGGTGCAGGCCATCGAGCGTGTCGATCAGCACGACGGCGTGGGCGCCGCGTCCCGCCACGCGCCGACCCTGATCGATCACCAGCTCGACGCTGTGCGCCTGAGCATCGGACGAGGTCCCCAGGGGGCTCGCCCCTGCCGGCGCCACCGGGCCCTCACCCCAGGCCGAGATCTCCTCGGGCCGGGCTCCGGCCAGGGCCAGCGAGACGACGAGGTCCTCGTGGGCGGCCAGCGCCCCGGCCAGGCGGCGCAGCGCCTCGGTCTTGCCCGCGCCCGAAGCGCCGATGATCGTCACCCGCGATCCGCGGCCGATCGGCGTGAGCCACTCGATCGCCTTGATCGTCGGGTCCTCAGAACCGAACCGGAAACGCTCCTGGGGGTAGGCCACGGGCAGGTCCTCGAAACGAGCGCTATCGGCCACCTCCTCCGCGGGGCGTCCGTTGATGGCGTCGATCCGGACCAGCGAGGCGAACCGCTCAGAGCGGCGGGGAGCGCGCCTCGGCCCGGAGACCCGGTCGCCCGACACGAGCTCGCAGCGTTTGACCTGGGCGGCCGAGATGTAGACGTCGTTGTCCGACGGCTCGGGCGGCTCGACGCGAACGAAGCCCGACCCGTTCGGCAGCAGCTCGACGACCCCCTCGGCGACAGTGTCCTCGGCGACGGTTTCCTCAGTCACGGTGTCCTCGGCCACGGTGTCCTCGGCGACAGTGTCCTCGGCGGGCGCGGGAGTCTCCTCTTCCTCCTCGGCCTCGGGCTCGGGAGCGGCCTCGGCGGTTTCCTCATTCGTGTCTTCGCGCGCCCGGCCGCCACGACGCCCGCGGCGACGCCGCGCCGGAGCGGGCTCTTCATCCGCGCTCGG
This sequence comes from uncultured Solirubrobacterales bacterium, assembly GCA_963749545.1. Taxonomy (GTDB): domain Bacteria; phylum Actinomycetota; class Thermoleophilia; order Solirubrobacterales; family Solirubrobacteraceae; genus Palsa-465. The sequence goes on along the minus strand of CAVVNG010000016.1, from coordinate 56,875 downwards.
GGTCGGTTCGACGGCCTCCTCAGCCTCCTCGGCGGCCGTCGGCTCGCCACTCTGCCGGGCGAGAATCGCGTCGATCAGGTCGGGCCGGCGCAGGCGACGATAGCCATCGATCGACAGCTCCGATGCGATCTCGTGAAGGTCGGCAAGCGGGCTGGCTTGGAGCGCGTCGCGGTCGAGCACGGACATGGGATTACCTCCTGGTGCGGTATCGGTGGGCTCCGGACGCGTTGGGCCAACGTCCGGCGATTGCTAAGACCGGAATCTAGCGCGCCGACCCGACGGTAACCGTTCTGGCGGGATGGGTCACGCCTGTTCCCAGCGCAGCTCGTCGCGCAGGCGGAGTTCGGATTGCAGCTCGCGCTCCCCCTCGAGCACCGCCCGCACAGCGAGGAACTCGGCCACCTGAGCCACGTCGTGGACGCGCAGGACGTGTACCCCCGCGGTGACCCCGTGCGCCACCGCGGCCAGGGTTCCGGCCAGTCGCGCTGGCGGCGGCCGGGACGTGATCACCCCGATGAAGTCCTTGCGCGAGACGGCGAGTAGCAGCGGTCGCCCGAGCGCATGAAGCTCGGGCAACCGGCGCAGCACCTCGACCGTCTGTGCCGGCGTCTTGCCGAAGTCGGGACCCGGATCGAGTAGCAGCTGGTCGGACTCCATTCCTCGCGCGACGGCCAACCCCATACGCTCGCGGAGAAACCCCTCGACGTCGGCGAACACCCGGCCGTCGAGGCTCGAGTCCAGCAGCTTCTGCTTCGGCGCCGCGCGGGTGTGCATGATGACCAGACCGGCGCCGGTCTCGGCACAGACGTCGGCCAGCTCGGGATCGCGCAGACCGCTCACGTCGTTGACGATCGAGGCACCGGCGGCAATCGCCGCCTGCGCCACAGGGGGCTTGTAGGTGTCCACGGACACGCGCGCTCCCAGGCCGCCCGAGACGCGCTCGATTAGCGGTACCACACGGGCGATCTCCTCCTCGGGCCTGATCGCCGGTCGATTGGTCACCCCCGACTCACCTCCGATGTCGAGCAGATCAGCACCGGCGGCCAGCAGCGAGCGGGCCAGCTCGACGCGATCGTCCAGGCTCTTCGGGCCCTGCGCGTCTGAGAACGAGTCGGGTGTGGCGTTGACGATTCCCATCAGCCATGGACGCCGGCCCAGCTCGAGCTCGCCGGCGGCGGTGGCTAAACGGCGCGCCGGGGCACTCAAGCGACGGCGATCCCTTCCGCCTCGGCCTCCTCGGCGAATCGATCCACCTCGGTTTCGATCCGGGATTCATCCCAGCCGAGCGCCGTGCCCATCGCCGCCGCCACGCGCCGCGGTGCCGCCCGGTCGGCGGCGCAGACCTCACGGCCGGCCAGCACTCCGAGCCGGGTGCGCCGCAGGAGCACGTCACCGATGCTCCGGGCCTGCTCATTGCGGGCCGCGAACCGCGCCTCGGCCAGAAGGTCGGGCAGGCCGTCGAGGATCGGGTGCACCAGCTCCGGATTCTGCGCGGCCACAGCGAGCACCTGCTCGGCCGCGAAGCCGTAGCGGCTGGCCAGCGCGCCGTATGCGTCGTCAGCCACCCCCTGGACGCGGGGCAGTGAGGCCGGATCGACCGCCTGGCCGAGCGGGATCTCATGTGTCCGGCACGGCGCCTGGCGCCCATCTCGCTCGACCAGCCGGTCGACGGCCATCTTGGCCATCCGTCGCCAGGTCGTGAGCTTGCCACCGGTGATCGTGATCAGCCCGCTCGAGGTCTCGTACAGCTCCGCCTTGCGCGAGATGTCCACGGACTTGCGCGTGTCGCCGCTGGAGATCAGCGGTCTGACTCCGGCGTAGGCTCCCGTCAAGTCGCCGACGCCGAGCATCGTGCCGAAGAAGCCATTGAGGGCGTCGAGCAGGTACACGATGTCCTCACCCGAGGGGCGCACGTGGTCGATGTCGCCGCTGTAGTTGCTGTCTGTGGTGCCGATCAGACTGCGACCGAGCCACGGCAGGGCGAAGATCGAGCGGCCCTCGCCGGCCGGAACGATCGCCCCGGCCACGAGTGGCAGGTCGGCGTGGGCGAGAGTCATGTGCGTCCCGCGGCTGGGCACGATCGTCGGCACCTCGGCCTCGGAATGCAGCTCCTCGGGTCGGATCCGGTCAGCCCACACGCCGGTGGCGTTGACGATGCTCTCGCCCTGCACGGTGAATTCGGCCCCACCCTCGGTATCTCGCACCTTGACACCCGCCGCATGGCCGTCCTCGTGGGCCAGTTCGAGGACCTCCAGGCGGTTGGCGCAGATCGCCCCAAACCGCTCCGCCTCGCCGAGGACGGTCAGCACCAATCGGGCGTCGTCGGTCTGGCAGTCGTAGAACAGATAGCCGCCGGTCGGCTCGCGTGCCGCCAGCGCCGGCAGGAGACGCACCACCTCCTCACCCGGAATGCTGTGGTGACGCTCAGGGCTCCAGTCGGACTCGCTGTCGGTGGCTGCCCGCCGGCCGCCGCGGCGGCCGCGCAGCCGCGGCGTGGCCATCACGTCGTACATGTTCAGGCCGATCCCCACCAGCCGGTCCGGCCGGGCGCCGTCAAACGCGGGCACGACCAGCTGAAGCGGCGTGACTAGATGCGGGGCCAGCCTGACCATCAGCTGGCGCTCGAGGAGCGCCTCGCGCACCAGCCCGAGGTCGAAATTCTGCAGATAGCGCAGGCCGCCATGGATCAGCTTCGAGGAGCGGCTGCTGGTTCCGGAGGCATAGTCGGCCTTTTCTACCAGCGCCACGCTGTAACCGCGCGACGCGGCATCGAGCGCCACGCCGGCGCCGGTGATGCCGCCGCCGATGACGACCAGGTCGAAGCGCTCCCCGGCCAAGCTTTCGATCGCCCGCTCGCGTGTGAGCATGGCGACCAGACTAGCCGTCGAGCATGGTGCCGATGACGCGTCCGACGTCGAAGCCGTCGGACACGGGTGCGGCACCCGAGGGGGACGAGCGCGTCCCTACCCCTGGGTGAAAATGTGACAAACCCCCAGCCACCCCGGCAGAACGCCACCGGCAGAAGGCCCCGCCCGGCAGAAGGCCCCGCCCGGCAGAAGGCCCCACTCGGACCCCTCCCCCAGCATTCGACACCGGCACCACTCAGATCCCGGCTGAGAAAGGGAGCGTCTACCGAGCCTTCTTGTACAGCGCGAGGACGACCTTGTACCAGTCCGGCGAGGTTTCATCCATGCCCGGACAGCAGGGTGGCCCGCCGGGGGCGCTGATGCCGATCTCGATGTGGGGGCCGGAGGAGATGCCGACATCGCCGCATCCCACCTCGGCGATCGGCTCGCCGGTGTGCACGATCGCGCCGACCTTGACCAGTGCCGGCGCGGCATGCCCGTAGTAGATGTAGCGGTTGCGGTACTTGCCGCTCGACACCTTGATGATCGGCGCGTAGGGCCCGAATCCATCGATGCCCTCCTGGACGATCTTGCCCGGGGCCATCGCGACCTCGATCACCTTGCGGCCGCACGCTGCGTTGACGGTCGGAATGTCGACCCCCTGGTCGAGCGACCACGTGCTCGGCGGCAGCACGCGCGAGAGCGGCTTGAGCGGGAAGACCATGCCCTTCGAGGAGCCACCGGTGCCGCCGGCCTTGCCGAGCTTCTTGACCGCCGCATACAGCGCCGCCGCGGTGCGACGCCCCACGGTGCCGCTGGCCGGCCGGAGGTTGTACGCCCGCTGGAAGGCTGTGACCGCGGCCTTGGTCATCGAGCCGAAGTAGCCCGTGGCGGGCACGGGGTACCCCACATCGGTGAGCCACGTCTGCAGGGTCTTGACGTCGTTGCCGCGATCGCCCGTGCGCAGCACGCGGCCGAACACATCGGAGCTGTTCTGGTTCGTGACGATGCCGCGCTGGCTGTACTGCGGGACCAGCCCGCCACCACCCGAGGCGGCGGAGGCCGTCGCCACCGGCGCGAGCACGCCGACCACGAGGAGTGCCGTGAGTTTGGGCACCACGCCCATCCGCGGTCCACGTTCGGTGCTGCGGCGGCGATGACCCGAGGATGAGCTGGGGTTGCAGATCCTCGCGATCCGGAAACTGCAGGAAATAAGCAGGGCGCGATCCTCCGCGGGTGCGGTCTTGCATTGGCGCCTGATGCCGACGGAGTTAGCTGACGGGCTCGCGCTTCTAGTCAGAAGCGCTTCTCGCGGATCACCGCGAGATTCGCCCCAAATATTGGGTTCCCCGCTCTCCGGGGCGGCAGTCCGGAGATTAGGCGCGGATCAAGCTACCAGAATCTTGCTCGGGCCGTGAGCGTCAATGCGCCGGGTCCGCCACCCCGGCCTGCCGGCGCTGCTCGACGATCTCCTTGATCCGGTCGACCGTGTCGTCGGACATGCGCCGGATCTCCCAGTGGGTCAGCTTGATCACCCGCATTGGCGAGGTGGCGATCACATCGGCGTTGCGTTTCTCGCGGGCCAGCAGGCCCATCTCGCCGATCAGATCACCCTTGCCGACCGAGGCGATCTTGCTGCCGTCGCGGATCACGTCGGCGGTGCCCTCCTCGATCGCGATCAGCTCGTAGGAGTAGTCGCCCTGCTTCATCAGCATCTGCCCCTCGGCCACGCTCGCCTCGGTGGCAAACGTGGCCAGCCGTCTCGCCTCGTCCGGGGACAGCTTTGAGAAAAGAGGTATGGCCGTGAGACGGTTCGGATCCATGGGGGCGCTCCCGAAAGTCAGTTTTGCGGGCTGACTGTATTACTACAGGGCCTGCACCTCGGAAGTGATGTCGCTCACGGATTGCTTGGCATCACCGAAGAGCAGCGAGGTCTTGGGCTCGTAGAACAGCGGGTTGTCGATCCCAGCAAAGCCCGAGGCCATCGAGCGTTTGAGCACGATCACCGCGCCGGAGCGGTCGACCTCGAGGATCGGCATTCCGTAGATCGGCGAGCCGGGCTCGTTCTTGGCCGCCGGGTTGGTGACGTCGTTGGCCCCGATAACCAGCGTCACGTCGGTGCGTGGGAATTCGGGGTTGATCTCGTCCATCTCCTTGAGCCGGTCATATGGCACGTCGGCCTCGGCCAGGAGCACGTTCATGTGCCCGGGCATCCGCCCGGCCACCGGGTGGATGGCGAACTTGACCTCGACGCCCTTTGACTCCAGGGCCCGCTCCAGCTCGCGCACCGCATGCTGAGCCTGGGCGACGGCCATCCCGTAACCGGGGGCGATCACGACCTGCCGCGCGTAGGAGAGCTGGATGGCGACATCCTGGGCCGAGGTGGAGCGGACCGTGCCGCCACCCTCGACCGCTCCGGCCGCCGGCGCCGCCACCGCTCCGCCGAACCCGCCGGCCACGATCGCCGGCACCGAGCGGTTCATCGCCTTGGCCATCAGGTTGGTCAGGATCGTGCCCGACGCGCCGACGATCATCCCGGCCACGATCATCGCCGTGTTGTTCAGCGCGATACCCGTCGCCGCCGCCGAGAGCCCGGTGAACGCGTTCAACAGCGAGATCACCACCGGCATGTCGGCGCCACCGATCGGCAGGACGACCATGTTCCCGAGGACGGCTGCGGCGAGCAGGATCCCCACGATGAACAGGCCCTGGGAATGGCTCCCCGCCGCCAGCAAGACCGCCGACACGACGGTGATCGCGAACAGGGCGGCGTTGATGATCGACTGGCCGGGCAGCTTGATCGGCCGCCCGGGCAGGATCTCCTGCAGCTTGCCGAACGCGATGTTCGAGCCCCAGAACGACACCGACCCGACGATTGCCGCAAACAGCGTCGGAATCTGTGACTTCTCCACCCACAGGCTGCCACCGCTGGCGAAGTGATGCCGGTACTCGATCCAGGCGATGATCGCCACCGCGCCGCCACCCACGCCGTTGAACAGCGCCACCATCTGCGGTATCGCCGTCATGCGCACCCTGCGCGCCGCGGGAAGCCCGATCGCCGTCCCCAGCACCAGGCCGACCGCGATCAGCCATGGCGTCGAGGAACCCGACAGGACGTGCGGGGTGAGCAGCGTCGCGATCACCGCGATCGCCATGCCCACCGCCGCGATCTGGTTGCCCCGCACCGCCGTCCGCGGGCCGGTCAGCCCGCTCATGCCGTAGATGAACAGCGAGAACGCGACGATGTAGCACGCGTCGACGAAGTTCAGAGTCTGCAGAAAAACCGCCGGAACGGTCATGTTTACTGGCCTCCGCCTTCGGCTCCGGCCTTTTTTTCTGCCTCGTCCTCCGACTTTGGCTCGGGTTTTTTCTTGAACATCCCCAGCATCCGGTCGGTGACGAAGAAACCGCCGATGACGTTGATCGTGCCGAACGTGATGGCGATGACCAGGAGCACGTGCTCGAGCACGCCAGAGGCCTCGTGCATCAGCAACAAACCACCGAGCAGCACGATCCCGTGAATCGCGTTCGTGCCCGACATCAACGGCGTGTGCAGGGTAGTCGGAACCTTTGAGATCACCTCGAAGCCGACGAACGCCGCCAGCACGAGGATTGCGATCTCGGTCACGGTGCTCATCGAAAAGCCTCCTCGCTAGCTGGCTGCCGGGGCGGCGGCCGCCGCCTTGGCGCCTTCGTGGACGATTTCGCCGCCCCGCGTGATGCATGCCCCCGCGATCACCTCGTCGTCGAAGTCGAGGCTCAACTCGCCCTTCTCGGAAATCATCAGCCCCAACAGCGCCTCGATATTCCGGGCATAGAGCTGCGACGCGTGCTCGGCCATCGTGCTCGGCACATTCAGCGGCGCCAGGATCTTCACGTCATGGCGAAGCACCGTCTGACCCGGCTCGGACAGCTCGCAGTTACCGCCCGCCTCACCGGCCAGATCCACGATCACCGAACCCGGCTTCATCTGCTTGACCGCCTCCTCGGTGACCAGGATCGGCGCCCTGCGCCCCGGCACCAGGGCGGTGGTGATGACAACGTCGACCTTGCCGATCGCCTCGGCCATCAGCTCCTGCTGGCGCGCCTGCTGCTCGGGCGTGAGCTCCTTGGCGTAGCCGCCGGCGCCCTCGAGATCGCCACCGAGGTCGAACTCCAGGAAATGCGCGCCCAGCGATTCGACCTGCTCCTTGACCGCCGCCCGCACGTCAAATCCCTGCACCACGGCCCCCAAACGTCGTGCAGTGGCGATGGCCTGAAGCCCCGCCACCCCGGCACCGAGGATGAGCACGGTGGCGGGACGAATCGTGCCCGCCGCGGTCATCAGCATGGGAAAGAAGCGACCGATCTCAGTGGCGGCGATCAGCACGGCCTTGTAGCCGCCGATGTTGGCCTGGCTGGAGAGGGCGTCCATCGACTGGGCACGGGAGATCCTTGGCACCGCCTCGAGCGCGAAGCTCGTCGCCCCCGTCTTGGCGATCGCCTTGATTCCCTCCCCATTGGTCAACGGCTGTAGAAATCCGATCAGCACGCTCTCGGACCGCAGATGGCCCGTCTCCTCCGCCGTCGGCGGGGCCACTTTGACCACGAGATCGGCGCCCCAGGCATCGTCAACGAGCTTCGCTCCGGCCTCTTCGAACTGCGCATCCGGGATCAGCGCGCCCGCGCCGGCGCCACGCTGCACAAGCAGCTCATGCTGAGGACCGGCTCCGTCGGCGGTGCCCGCGCTCAGCTTGCGCACCACCTCGGGCACCAGCGCGACGCGAAGCTCGCCCTCGACAACCTCTTTCGGAACACCGATCTGCATGGGGCGCGAGAGGCTATCGCTTCACGACGGCCCAAGGCCCACTGGCGCGAGCGCGACGGCGAGGACCACGGCGGCGTCCGGAATTAGGGCAGATACGCCCTGCGCCCTGGTTGCCGTGGCCGCGGCGTGCTGGCGATGGCGTCGTGTTCGCGTCTGCTCGGCGCGAGCCGCAGCCGCAGCCGCGGCCTGCTGCTTCGCGGCGGCGGTGGCTCGCTGGGAGTGGCGGCTCGGGGCCGTGTGCCCGCCGCTCGAGAGTGGCCGCAGTGGCAGCGGCTTGCCGGCCAGGGCCATCATCGCCTCGGAGGTCACCCACACCGGCGTCTGATCGCTCGTGCGCGAGTAGTGCACGTGCCCGTCGGGACCGGTCAGCGAGCGCAGGTAGGCGAGCGGCGATACTGCGCCGGAGCGGTGGAGCGTGCCCGCGTTGACGCCCGCAGCGAGCAGCCCCTGCACGGCCCAGGCCGTCGACTGCGCATTCGATGTGCCCCCGGACTCGGACGGGAACCCGCCGTCGCGGTTCTGATGGCGGCGGATGAAGGTGACCGCGCGTCGGCGAATCGACCCGGCGGCGCTGTCGCTGGCCAGCGCCTCGAGCGCCGCTCCGGTGTCGTCAACGTCGCTGGCCCCGCCGGCGGTGGCGAAGTTGAACCCGCCATCGCGGTCCTGCTGGTGGGTCAGCCACGAGTACATGCGGCCGGGGGGTGTCAGTCCGGTCGACCGCAGGGCGAGGATTGCGAACGAGGTCCAGTTGACCTGGTTGGCCACCGAGCCGTTGGCCCGGATGTCGTGCTCGAGGCTCGCCACGAGATCCCGTCCGGCAACCTCGCGCGCCGACAGACCGGCCGCCCGGACGGCGAGGATCGTCCGCTCGAGCGAGCCGGGGCCGTCGGGCGAGCCGGGGTCGGTCACCTGGCCGATCTCGGCTCGGATGTAGTCGATCACACTGTGGCCGCCACGCCGGACGTTCTGGGGGTTGATGCCCTCGGACGCCAGCCCGAGCGCCGCCCACCCCGTGTAGAGCTCCGACGAGGTCTCGCCGGGTGAGGAGCCGAACCCGCCGTCCCGTTGCTGGGCAGCCCTCATGTAGCCGACGGGAGAGCCCGCGGCGCGTACGGACGGCACGGCGACCAGCAGCGCCGCGAGGGCGATCGCCGGCAGCGCGGCGCTCGCCACGGGCTGCCAGTTGATTTCGATCCGGCGGGCGAAGCGCTCGATCGAGTGGATCAGCGCGGGACCGAAGATCAGCGCGAAGACCACGCACCCGGCGGCGTGGATGAGGTCGAACCCGATGCCCTTTCCCACATAGATCCCCAGTTGGGCCGCGCTGTGGTCGCTGAACGTGACCCAGTCCCCCACATCCTGAACCGCCGCGAAACCAAACCCGACGACGCCGCACGCCGCTGCCAGCGGCCACCGGCCGAGGTGGCGCCGGGTCACGACGGCGAGCCCGGCGCCGATCATCCCCGTGGCGCCCCAGGCCGCCATCTGCCACGGAGTCCACGGTCCCTGGCCGAAGAAGAAGTTCGAAGTAAGGCCGGCCAGCGCTCCCACCGCGAACCCGGGCGCTCCCCCGAGCGTGTAGCCGGAGATCAACACGATGTCCGTGGTCGGCTTGACATTGGGCAGGGCGGCGAAGGCGATCCGACCGAGCGCAGCCAGCGCGGCCAGCGTGGCCACCAGCGCGACAATCCGGGCGTCGGGCCGGCCCCGTTCGTACCAGGCAAACCCCCCCGCCAGCGACAGGGCAAGAATCGTGAACGCACCGATTTGCCAGCTCATGCCAGGACCTCCTGTTCGAGACGCGGCCGCAGCACGTCCACGCCCTGGTCGGGTCTGAGCGCGCCGCCGGCGCCGCCGAGGATGCGGGCGGTCTCGGTGGCGAAGTAGGTACCCCCGCACAGCACCTCAACCGTGCTCCCGTCGGCAATCGGAGCTCCGTCGGCCAGCAGGATGACCCGGTCGGCGAAGGCGGCCACGAACTCGGGGTCGTGTGTGGCCACGAGGACTGCCGGCGCGAGCTCGCGCAGCAGCGTAGCGAGTTGCTCCTTGGCACCGCGATCCATCCCCCGGGTGGGCTCATCGAGGCAAAGCACTGCGGGTGGATCCTCGTCGGGGTCGCCGAGCACGATCGCCAGTGCCAGCCGCTGCTTCTCACCGCCCGACAGATCGCGCGGATGGCGCGCGCCGTCAACGGTCAGCCCCACGACGCCGCGGGCAGCGGCCGAGGTCTCATGAGCCACCGTGTCATGAACCAGGTAGTCGGTTGGGTTCTGCAGCAGGAGGGCCACCCGCCCGCCGGTGCGGACCTTGCCCCGGGTGGGCTTGAGCAGCCCGGCGGCGTGCCGCAGCAGCGTCGACTTGCCGGCGCCGTTGCGACCCATCAGGGCAACCTTTTCTCCCGACGCGATGCTCAGCGACGCCGAGCGGAGGATGGCGGGCCCATCGCGCACCTCATGCCAAACGCCCTCGAGGCGCAACGCGGCCGGCCGGCGGCGGTCGGCCGGCACAGCCGCCCGGTCGTATGCGGGGCCTCGCTCGTTCGCGCCCAGGCCCGCCGCGCGAAGGGCCGCCCGGGCGCTCTTCACGCCGGCGGCAGGCCGTAGTCCGAGGCCGCTGAGAAGTTGCGCGCCCGGCGTGGCCAGCGCCGGAGCCGTGGCCAGCGACCAGTCCAGGAACTCCTCGGGCGGGGCGTCGCACACGATCCGACCGCGATCGAGCGCGATCACCCGATCGGCAAAGCCCAGGCACCGCTCGAGCCGGTGCTCCGCCAGGACGATCGCGACGTCCCGGTCCTCGTTCAGGCGGCGCAACGAGCCGATCAGCTCGTCGCCAGCCACGGGGTCGAGCTGTGAGGTGGGCTCGTCGAGCAGGATCAGCTGCGGGGTTCCGGCCAGGGCGGCTCCAAGCGCAACCCGCTGGAGCTCCCCACCGGACAGCTCCGCTGTCGGGCGGTCGAGCAGATGGGCAATCCCAAGGGCTAGCGCTGCCTCCTCCACCCCACGCGCCACCTCGGCCCCGGACCAGCCCCGGTTCTCCAGGCCGAAGGCCAGTTCGGCGCGCACCGTACCCATGACCACCTGCGTTTCGGGGTCCTGGAACAGCATGCCCACCGCTGCCGCCAGCTCACCAGGTCGGTGCTGGCGCGTGTCCATCCCGGCCACGATCACCCGACCACCGAAGGAGCCACCGTGGAAATGGGGCACGAGACCGCTTCCCGCCCGGAGCAGTGTCGACTTGCCGGACCCCGAGGCACCGGCCAGCACCACCAGCTCGCCCGGCTCGATACTGAGACTGAGGCCTTGCACGGCCGCGTGCCCGGCTCCCGGGTACGCGTAGGTGAAATCGCGCACCTCGAGGACGCTCATCGCACCCCGCGTCGGTCGGCGAAGGGCAGGAGGGACGCGGCCAGCAGCGCTGCTGAGAGCAACAGCTGGGAGGGCCCGATCGTTTCATGCAGGGCCGGATAGGCCTGAAACGCGGCAACGCTCGGCAGCCTCGAGACGATCGCCAACGCCACGATGACCACCGCCGCGACCAGGAATGAGATGTCATGCCGCGAGTACGGGCGGCGCACCGGCACCGAGCGACGGGCGGAGCCGTAGCCGCGAGTCTCGAGCGCCGCCGCCACGTCGAGCGCTCGATCTAGAGCCCCCGAGGTCGCCGCTCGCATCAGCTGCATCCGCGACGGAGGGGATCCGGGCCGGCAACGTTGGGCCTCGGCCAGGCGCCGCGAATCGCGAACCAGCACCGGCACCAGGCGCGTCGCCAGCGTCGCTGTGAGCGCCGAGCGCAGCGAGAAGCGCCGCAGCAGACGGAGCACTTCGTCTGGGTCCACGGCGGCCGTGTACAGGGCTCCACACAGAATCAACGCAATCGCTCGCAGGCCGAGGATCGCGCCGTAGACCGCGGCCTCGAGCGTCACGTCGGTGTGCCCGAGGACGGGCAGGTTCCCCAGTCGCACGATCACCGTCAGGCCGTCGCGGCTGACCAGCGCGTTGATCACCATGATTGTCACCGCCAGCGGCAGAGCAAACGCCAAGGTGCGCCGCATCTGGGACCCCACTCCCGCCGCCACCCCGGCCCCGGCGATGGCCAGGGTGAGCGTCGCCAGCAGCAGCGGATTGGCGATGAGCAGCGCGGCGATCCCGAGCGCCCCGCAGTAGGCGATCCCCGCGGCCGCGCGAGCGGTGTGGAGGGGGGTCGGGCGCCGGCGGTAGCTCATGTACCTCCGTCCAGCGGGACCGGTATATCGCCGCCGTCGTGAACGACAAGCGCGAAGTGGTCGCGCAGCCGGCTCGGGGTGAGCGCCGCGGCCGCCGCCGATACGCCCTGCACGTCGGTGCCCGTTACCAGCCACGTCGGTTCCGAGGAGTTGTCGGCGGTGGCGGCGATCAGGCCCGTATCTGATCCGAGCGTACGCGCGACGTGGCCCTGCGGGTCGAGGACCTGCAGCGAGGTGCCGCCCGGCCCGGTGAAGCGCGCGTACACCCCACTGCTCCCGGGGCCCTGCTCGATCAGCGTGGCCGCGATCAGACCTCTGAGCTGCCCCCACGTGCCGACCACGACGGCCAGGCTGTCCTGACCGGTCCCGCCGCCCAGGCCCGAGCTGGCGAACGGCACCCCGGCCGCCGACAACGCCTTGGAGACCCGCTTGCAGGCGGCGCCCACGCCCGACGTGCACTGAACCGTAGTGGGCAGCCGGCGCCCGCCGATGCCGTGCAGGAACGGCTCGGGAAACGACCCCACGACCGCCGGCACGTCATTGGTGGCGCTCCAGTCGTGGAGGTCCCACCAGATCCGGTCACCCTTGTTGACGGCCGTGGCGGCCGCACCCTTGGCCGCCTCGATGCCGTTGACGTAGTAGAACCAGTCGCGCCGATCCGACGTGCCGGACAGGTTGTCGATCGACTGGACAAACCCGCCGCCGTACCGAGTCTGGACGCGGAACGAGCGCTCGAGCATGCGCATCACGGTCTCCGAGCCCGGAACCTTGGATTTCGTGACCGAGCCCACCGGCGCATCGCCGAAGTTGCGAGTTACCGTGAGGCTGACGTTCGAGGTTCCAGCCCCTGGGCCCAGCCCGCAGCCGGCCAGGACGGCGGCGGCCGCGAGGAGCGGGCCTGCCAGACGTTTCATGGGACGACGCCAACCGTGCTCGAGAACGATCTGACCGTCCCAGACTTGGTCGCGAACACCTGGTACCGGCCGGGCGCCAGCGCCGCGCGGGCCCACCCGTGCGAGTTGGTGACCTTCTTCAGCGTGCCGATGTGCACCGTGGCTCCGGATATGGCCCGTCCGTGTCCGTTGTCGTCGAAGCCGACGACGTGGAACTGGGCCACAGCGCCGCGGAACTGACTGGCGACCGAGAGCGTGCGCTGACACGAACTCGCCCGCAGGCACCAGAACCACAGCAACTGCTCACCCGAGTGCAGCTTCCCGCCCGGGTCGGCGGCCCCGAATGACGGCGCGGCGTGCCCGACCTTGTACTCCCAGCCCGCCTGGCCATGATTGGCATCGTGCCCGATCCTGCTCACGAACATCGAGGCCGGATCACAGCCGGCCACGTCGCTCACGCGTGGGGCCAGCCGCGCCGATAGCAGCCCGGCCACCGCAGTTCCGCCGGGCACCGCGCAATGCCGGTGCCCTACCTTCGCCCTGCCCGGCCGCAGCTTCACGTCGCGGGGGCCGAACAGCGTCTTCGTCCGGCCGACGACCATCATCTGAACGCTCGGCGCGGCAGCTGCGCCGGTGGCTGCGATCAGGGTGATCGCGACGGCCGCGGTAGTGATCGCGCGTCTCATGATCTGACCGAGAAGTCCAGCACGGACTTGCCCAGCACGGGCGGAGTCTTACGTCCGTTGCCATCGGTGGCCACCACCCGGAGCCGATAGCTGCCGGCCGGCAGCGGCGACGGCAGCAGGTACGACCAGCTCGCGCTGGCGCCGATCGAGAACAGCGGGGCCGGGGTCTGGCAGCCACTGGCGTGCCAGCGACCGCGGTCGGCGTCGAAGTAGGCGCAGTGGTAGGCGGGGCGGCGCCGCAGCAGGCCAAAGCTCACGTCGGTCAGCCCGGCCGGGTCGGGCCCGGCCGTGCCGTGCAGAGCGCGGGGGCCGTGGGTGAACACCTGGTGTTGGTGGATACCACGCACGTGCACCTGGGGTCCACGCGAGTTCGCGCACTCGCTCTTCCGTGACCTATAGACGCACACGAAGACCGGATCCGATGGGGTGGCGCCCGACTTCTGCGCCTGAAGGGAGACCACCCCGGTCTTTTCGGCGACGACCTGCGTCTTGCCCGTGGAGCCGCTGACACCGGCCACGCCACGGCCGCCGACCGCCGCGCCGGCGATCGGCGAACCGTGTCCCGAGCCGTCGAGCTGGACCACGGTGGCCGTGAAGGCGTGGCCGGCGCGGACGATCGCCGGCGCCGTGAGCTTGAGCGGATTGTTCGTGCAGTTGAAGCTCGTGTCGGCCACGCAGTCGAACCACAGCTCGTGGTCGCCGGTGTGGAGTCGGGTGGCGCAGGCGCCGGTGCTCGAGCTGCGCCCGTTGACCCATAGGGTCCAGAAGTTGTTGCCGCTGGGCTGCTCCCCGAGGATCCCGGTGATGAAGAAATCGGCGAAGCCGCTCCCGGTCTCGAACTTGCCCGTCCACTTGCCGTGGGTGGCGATGTTCAGCGCGCCGGCCGCGCTCGAGCCCGGGCAGGTGTGGCCACGGACCGTATTCGCATCGGTCGTCTGGGCCAGGGTCGGCGGCAGCAGCGTCGCGCCGGTCCCCTCGATCCGCACGAGGCCCGTGGGAGGTTTGGCGGCCACGGCCGCGCTGGGAAGGATTGCCGCTGCCGCCACCACGGCGATCGTTGCCGCCAGGGTCACGAGCCGGGTCGCGACGCCGGCGCGAGAGGGAGAGAGACTGCGATCCACTAGGGCCACCCCTTTCCACGAGGGCGTATCGGCTTGGCGGTCGGAGGCTGGTCTCCTGGCTAACGGGCCTACCAACCGCGCCTTCCCGGCGACTTGGCGTCGCCAGTGGCCTTGCCTGCGGCTGGCGTCCCCGATCACAGTGGCGGGTCCGCGCCGGAATCCAACCGGCTTCCCATGGCCACCGACCTTGAACTCGGCCATCCTACCGCGGGCGTGCCGGGGAGCACTTAGACTGACAGGCGGTGACGGTAAACCTGACGCGCATCTACACGCGCCTCGGCGACTCGGGCGAGACGCACCTCGGCGACATGAGCCGCGTCGCCAAGACTCATCCCCGCATCGAGGCGTATGGCACGGTCGACGAGCTCAATTCGCACATCGGCCTCACGCTGACCGTGAGGGGAATGGCCGAGGAGCAACGCGATTGGCTGCGGCGCATCCAGAACGACCTGTTCGACGTGGGCGCCGACATCGCGGCGCCGGAGGACCCGGATCGCGAGCGCCTGCGCGTGGTGCCCGACCAGACGGCCTGGCTGGAAGAGCGCTGCGACGAGGTCAACGCAACCCTGCGGCCGCTGAAGTCGTTCGTCCTGCCCGGAGGCACCCCGGTGGCGGCCCATCTCCACATCTGCCGCACGGTGTGCCGCCGCGCCGAGCGCCTCGCCGTGGCCTGCGGCGACGACGTGAACCCCGAGGTGGTGCGTTACCTCAACCGGCTCTCCGACCTGCTGTTCATCCTCAGCCGGAGCGCCAACGCGGGGACCGAGCCGCTCTGGGAGCCCGGCAAGTACCGCGATTAGCCCTAGCCGGGCGGTGCGGGGACCCCGAGGCGGGTCGCCGCCGGATGAGTCCAACGATGTCCGCGATTATTGCCGGAATCGTTGGACTCAAACCGTGTCTAACGGTCCTGCCGCGCCGGATCCCCCGCCGGCAGCACATCGCACGCCCACTCGGTCCGCTTCCAGTCCGGCACCGGCGTCTCCTGGCCGCCGGCGGGCACGAAGCGCGAGCGCTCGACCAGCGCCATGCGGTGGATGTAGCGCGGGCAGTTGGGGAAGACCTGGGTCGTGCGCACGCGCATAACGAACTGAGCCTCGGGATAGCTGGCCAGCAGCTCGTCCTGGTCGTGGATGCTGGCCACGCCGTTGAGGCGAAGCCGCGACGGACGGGCGGCGCAGAAGTCGATGAACAGCAGCCCGACGTGCGGGTTGACGGCCATGTTCCCCGCCGATAGGTACATGCCGTTGCCGTCGTAGTTCGGGAATGCGATCGTCCGCTCATCAAGCACGCGCACGAACCCCGGCGCGCCGCCCTTGTATGAGCACTGCGGCCGGCCCTCGGCGTCGGCCGTGGCGAGGAAGAACATATCCATGCGCTCGATGAACTCGCGGTCCGACGGGCCGATGATCGCGTCATCGAAGTAGCGCTCCTCGAGGCGGTCGGCCAGACGCCGCGTGTCGTAGCGGTCCTGCAGACGACGCGAGGCCTCGTGATACAGACCGGTCACGGCCCCTCACCGTCGATCGACGCCGCAGGCCCGGCTGACCCCGCCCGGGGGGCGTCCCGCCCCATCAGCACATCCTCGCGGCTGTAGTGGCCGACCGCATCGAACCACCGCTTGGCGTGGAGGCCGCGGCGCAGGTCACAATCGGCGATGACCAGGCCCTCCTCGCCGTACAGCGGTCCGGCGATCACGTCACCCTGGGTCGGCTCGATGATTGCGGCTCCGCCGTTGCCGAACACCTCCTTGCCCTCCGGCAGGGCTACCGGGAAGTCGTCGGGGAACGCCGAGGCGGGGATGTACTGCGGCGCCGAGACGACGAATGCGCCGGATTCGATCGCCACGTGGCGCATGGTGGCCAGCCATCCGTCGGAATCATCGGCGGTGGGGGCGAGCCAGATCTGTGGCCCGCCGCGGTACACCGCGTAGCGCGCCAGGGGCATGCGATTCTCCCAGCAGATGAGACCGCCGATCCGGCCGTAGCGCGTCTCCACGACGTCGAGATCGTCGCCGGCTCCGATCCCGTGGAACAGACGCTCCTGATGAGTCGGCATCAGCTTGCGGTGCCGGTGCAGGAGGCCATCGGGGCCGAGGAGCAGCAGCGTGTTGTACAGGGATCCCGGCCGCTCGCTCTCGCGTTCGTTGACGCCGATGGCACATAGGACATCGTGGGCGCGGCAGGCGTCTGTGAGCGCCTCGGTCTCCGGACCCGGCACATCGATCGAGCTCGACCACATCCGCTCCCACAGCTCATCGAAGCCGCCGAACGACGCGGCCGCCCTAGCCCATGAGTTCGACGGGTATAGGGACACGAACGCCTCGGGCAGGACCACCAGCTCGCCCCCCGATGCCGCCGCCCTGCCGATCCATTCGACCGCCTTGGCCGTCGTGCCCTCGCTGTCGAGGATCACCGGGGTGGCTTGGACCGCCGCCACCCGCACGGATGCGAACGAGCTCAAGTCCTCACCCTCGATCCCCCAGCATGCGCCTAGCGTACTCCTAAGCCCTCGCTCCGGCTTACTTTCGCAGCGCCAGCAGCAGGCCGGTGGCGAACGCCAGCCCGGTCGCAGCGATGGCCACGGCGCCGAGCACGAAAGCCTCGTGCAGGCGGGCGTAGGCGACGACCTCGCTCGGCCGCGCGAGAACCACCAACCCGGCCAGGAGGACGGCGCCGATCAGCGCGGCCGCCGGCGGCCCCAGCGCTTCGCGAACCGTCAATCGCTTCGCCAACGCCTCACCGCTGCGCGCGCGCCTGGCGTCGGCGGCCGACACGGCGGCGACGCCGAGCAGAGTCCAGGTCGCCGCGACCAGGAACCCGCCGAAGACATCGCTCGGGTAGTGCCATTCGAGCGTCAGGAACGAGTAGCTGACGGCCACGGCGAACGCCGCGCCGAGCGCCGCCACGAACGGACGGAGGCGTCCTGGCGCGGCGAGCACGCAGCACAGTGCCAGCGCCATGGCCGCCGTCGCATGACCTGATGGCCATGAGCTTCCCGCGGGCGGGGACGGCAGGCCCTCGACCAGCCCCGGGCGATGCACGGCCAGCAGGGGCTTGAGCAGCTGCGTGGTCACGTTGGCACCCAGCAGGATCGCGGAGATGGCGGTGGCCAGCACGACCCGCCGTCGCAGCAGGGCAGCCACGACGGGCACGGCGCAGAAGTAGACGTACGGCTTGGGATCGCACAGACGCGCGATGAACAGGGCGGTCGAGCTGACCCGGGGGCGTTGGCCGAGACCGGCGAAGCCGCGCAGGATCGCCCGATCGGCATGCTCGAACAGACCGATGTGGAACGTCGCGTACCACGTGATGACGAGCAGCGCAGCGCACGCCAACGCCGCAGCCAAAGCCATCCTGGCGCGTTCCGGCATGGGTCTGAGGGTAACCCACGCCCGCCGCCGGTCCTACTGCGTCGGCTTGCCCTCCGTTGCTCCGCGCGTGATCTTGATCTCGGGGCTGACGCCGGTGCGGCGCAGATGCTCGTAGTGCTCGAGATCCTCAGGAGCTGCGACCTCGACGCTGAGCTCGGGCGCCACGGTGAACCGCCCGGCCTCGTAGAGCAGCTCCTGGTAGCGGGGCACCCCGCTCGGGCAGCCCTCGATATCGAGGTCGTGAACGCCACAGCGCAGCGCCCAGCGATTTCCGCGCAGCAGCTTCTCCTCGTTCATCTTGATCGGCAGCGTTTCCGCCTCGCCCTCGACGCGCAGACGCACATGCTCAGACCACAGCGCGCGACACAGACGCTCGACGTTGCGGCCATACGGCGCCGGCACGATCGCGGTCGGTCCCTTGGCCTGGCGATCGCCGCGGATCGCCTTCCCGACCGGCCCGACGAGGATGAACTCGACCTTGTTGGCCTGCAGCCAGCGCAGCACGGCGAGCGCGCGCTCGTCGAGATGCTCGAAACCTACGCCCTTGGCGCGGGACTGGGAATCGATGCCCGGAGGGCGGCGTTTGAGAAGCATGTCCTGCGTTTCGTCACGGCCGCTCAACCTCCTCCACGAACTCGGTAATCCATCGCGAGATGAGCTCGGGTTCGATCCGCGGCACCCAGTGCGACGATTCGATCGAGCGGCGCCGGATTGTCCGAGCGTAGCGCTCCGCGCCGTCGTAGTAGCGCGGGGAGATGAAGCGGTCCCGCCGAGGGATGATCAGCTGCACGGGCACGCGAGCCGGCTGTGGACGGGGGCTTCCCAGCCGGCGAAGGATGTTCTGGCGATACAGATTGGCACCGCGGATCCCGGTGGCCGCCAGGGCCTGGGTCGGATATGCCGGATCGCACGGGATCCCCTCGGACCGGGCCAGGAAGCGCGGCCAGCGAGACGAGAGCATCAGCCGCCAGACGAGCGTTGGCACTCCCGGGGTGCACATCGGGACCAGGTACCAGGATCGGTACACGCGCCGCACCAGCTCGAGCAGACGCCACTGGCGGCGCAGCGCGCGGAGCGACGCCCCGACCTGATCGATCGACGGACCGGCGATCGACGTGAACGAGGCGAGCTTGCTGTCAAAGCTCGGCGCGGCCGCAAACCACCATCCCGCGATACCGCCCCAGTCGTGGCCGACGAGATGCACCGCCTGGCCCGGTGCCACGGCATCGATCACCGCCTCGAGATCGTCGGCCAGACACGAGTAGTCATATGCCGCCGGCCCACGTGGCGCGCTCGAGGCCCCCGCACCGCGGACGTCATAGGCCACCACGTGAAAGCGTGACGCCAGCCGCGCCATCACCGGAAGCCAGAACTCCTTGGTGTCCGGATAACCGTGGACGAGAACCACCGTCGGCGCGCCCGGATCGCCCGCTGCCACGACCGCGAGCGCCATCTCGCCGTGCAAGACCGTTCGCTCCCTCCCGCCGTCGATCACAACGGCCGAATCTATAGGCTGGCTGCCCTCATGGCCCTGACGAGGCGCGTTCAGAGCTGGGAGGCACGGGGCGAGCGCGTCCGTGCGCTCGATAACCGCCGCATCTTCGTGCTGCACCGTCGAGGCCATTCTCCGCCCCTGCTGTTCCTCCACGGATTCCCATCTTGCTCATATGACTGGCGCGCGCTGGTCGAGGAGCCCGCGATCCGCGACCGCGAGCTGCTGGCCTTTGACTTCCTCGGCTTTGGGCTCTCGGACAAGCCCGACCGACGCTACTCGCTGTACACGCAGGCCGACCTCGTCCAACAGCTGGTTGCCCGCTACCTCGATGAGCCGCCGTTTCTGGTCGCCCACGACATGGGCACCTCGGTGGCCAGCGAGCTGTTCGCGCGCGAGCTCGACGGCCGGTCCCCGATCACGCTCCGCGGAGCCATGCTGTTCAACGGCAGCATGCTGCTGCACCTCGCCGCGCCGATCCTCGGGCAGCGCCTCTTGCGCAGTGCCGGCGGCCCGGTCATGGCCCGTCTGTCACGCGGGCTGGTCTTCCGCCGTCAGTTCGGATCGGTCTTCTCCGCCACCCATCCGCTGTCCGCCCAGGAGGCGGAGGATCAGTGGTCGCTCATCCGCTACCAGAACGGGAATCGCCGCATGCACGGGCTGATCGCCTACATGGACGAGCGCATCCGCTACGCCGCCCGCTGGCACGGCGCGATCCGCGACTGGCCCGGGGAACTGTCGCTGCTCTGGGCGCTCGAGGACCCCGTCGCCGGGATCCCGGTGCTCCGTGGCCTGCAGGAGCTGCGGCCGGGCGTTCCGGTGACCGAGCTGCCCGAGCTCGGTCACTACCCGCAGATCGAGGACCCGGCCACGGTGGCCGCCGCGATCGTTCGGCTCACCCCGCGCGACCGTTGACCGGCTCGGTCTCGATCACCACACGACACGGCCTGTGGGCCAGCAGGTAGGAGGCCGTCGGTCCGAGCGCCTGCTCCGACGGCGGGGCGTGCTGGGTGCTGAGAAAGATGATCTCAGCCTTGCTGCGCTCCGCCTCCTCGACGATCGCCTCCCCGGGGCTGCGCGTCCGGACCAGCCGCGTCTGGACCCGCAGCCCTGACTTCCGTCCGATGACCTTGGCCGCCTCGAGCACGCTCAGCCCGCGCTGTTCCTCCTCGTGCAGGCCGGCATCGATCGAGAGTTGACTGGGGACCCGCAGGACGTACACGGCCTCGACCATCGCGTCCTCGCCCACCAGCAGGGCCGCCGCCCGGAGAGCCGAGGCGTCGACATCGGTGCCGAGGATCGGCACGATGGCCGAGCGATAGTCGAGCTCAACGAAGAACGGCGGGCGCTCGTGGCGCGCGATCTTGTGGTGAGAGGTGAGGTCGAGGCCGGCGTGGCGCCGGTAGACCACATAGCCGGCCACACCCACGATCATCCAGCCCGTGCCGACGTACCGCGCGTCGACATGGAGCACCATCACCGACACCCACGCGGCGAACGTGCCGATGCCCCCGATCAGGGCGCTGACCGGAATCCCCGCGCCCCGGAACGGGATGTTGACCGGGATCCTGTAGGGGCGGCGGCGATCGGGCTCCTTGACCCGCAGCTTGACGATCGCCGCGTGTGCCGTGGTGAACGACAGCATCGCCCCGAACGAGTAGAGGTTGCCCAGGAAGGAGATCTGACCGGGGATCAGCAGAACCCCGGCGATACCGGAGAACACCACGATCGTGAACCACGGCGTCCGGTGGCGCCGGTGCAGACGGGAGAAGATAGGCGGCAGTTGCCGATGTTCGGCGAGCGACCACGAGAGTCTCGAGATCCCGATCAAGCCGGCATTGGTGGCGATGAACAGGATCGTCGCCGCCAGGATCCCCACGTAGTAGCGGAGCACGTGGGTGACGCCGCCGGGCAGACCGAGATGCTCGATGATCCCCAGCACCGGATCGGCCTGATACTTGCTCCCCAGCTGTGTGTGGGCGTGGACGCCATGGCCGATCACGGGCAGGGCCGACAGTGCGACGACGGTCATGCCGGCATACACCCCGATCACGGCGAACAGGATCAGGTTGACCGCCCGCGGCACATCGTGGCCGGGGTCGCGGGCCTCCTCGGCCATGTTCGACACCGTCTCGATACCCGTGTAGGCGAGCATGGCCAGCGACAGGGCGAAGATCAGACGGCTGTAGGTCGGCACCGTGCCGAGGTGGACCTGGTTGACGAGCAGGGCCGGCTTCAGGACGAGGAAGAAGCCGACGATGATGATCACGATCTGCGTGCACAGATCGGCGACGGCGAGGAAGAAGTTCAGGTTGGCCGATTCGCCGATCCCCCGGACATTCACCGCGGCCAGCACGGCGATCACGGTCAGACCGCCGATCACATCTCCGGGCGGGTGCGTCAGCGCGGGCAAGAACGCGCCCAGATAGTGGGGCACGAAGAAGGCCGAGATGGCGATCGTGAGGATGTAGTCCAGGCTCAGCGCCCAGCCGGCGAAGAACGAGACGAACTCGTTGAAGGCGTGACGCGCGAAGCTCGATGAACCGCCGGCCTCGGGGAACATCGACGCACCCTCGGCGTACGTCTTGGCGGTCAGCGCGAACAGGGCGCCGGCGAGCATGAACACCACCGGCGTGAGCCCGAGCGCGTAGGCGGCCACCAGGCCCAGCGCGTAGTAGATCGAGGAGCCGACGTTGCCGTAGGCGGTCGCGAACAGCCCCCCGAGGCCGACGCTGCGCCGAAGTCCGTAGGTCTCTACACGCGCCATGACCCGGTGCTCACGTTACGTTCCCTCTAGGACGGCTCGCGTAGCCGGTACCCGACACCCGGCTCGGTGATCAGGTACTCGGGACGCGCGGGATCCGTCTCGAGCTTTGCCCGGATGTGGGCAACATGGACGCGCAGATAGTGCGTCTCATCCCCGTAGGCGGGCCCCCACACGTCGCGCAGCAGCTGACGGTGGGTGACGAGCCGGCCACCCTGCTGGGCCAGGACGCGGACGATGTCGAACTCGATCGGAGTGAGGTGGATCTCCTGACCGGCCTTGAGGACACGGCGGTCGGGGATGTCGACGACCAGTTCTCCGATCCTGATCTCTGGTTCGGCCCCGGCCGGCCCCGAGCGCCGCAGCACGGCGCGCAGACGTGCCAGCAGCTCGTCGGTTCCGAACGGCTTGGTCACGTAGTCGTCCGCGCCGGCGTCGAGCGCGCGGACCTTCTCGCGCTCGTCGCCGACCGCGGACAGAACCAGGATCGGCAGATTGCTCCACTCCCTGACCGCCTGACACACCTCGATCCCCTGGCCGTCGGGAAGCACCAGATCGAGCACGATCGCGTCTGGCGGCCGCGTCGCCAGCGCGGCCAGCGCCTGCTCCTTGGTCTCGGCCGTTTCCACCCCGTATCCGGCGCCCCGCAGGATTACCCTGAGTCCGCGCAGAATGTGCGGCTCGTCGTCGACCACGAGGATGCGCGGTGTCATGCGACCGCTTGCGGCTGACCCACCAGGGGGAAGCTGACGGCGAACGAGGTCCCGCTGTCGCGGTGCGATTGGAGCACGATCTGGCCGCCGTTGGCCTCGACGAATCCGCGGGAGATCGCCAGCCCGAGACCTGAACCGGCGCCCTTTTCCCCCCGCCCGCGGAAGAACGGTTCGAACACGCGCGAGCGGATCTGCGGCGGAATGCCCCGGCCGTGGTCGATCACGCGGACGGTCACGCGGCCACCGCCGACCCCGGCGCTGATCCGCACCGGCTCGTCCGGGGGCGAGTGCTTGATCGCGTTCTCGATCAGGTTGGAGAACACGCGCTCGAGCTGGGCGGCGTCGGCCCGGATCAGGGGCAGCTCGGGGGGCAGGGCGAAGTCGAGGGGATGCCGCGTCTGCAGGTGCGCAGCCGCCGAGGCCACGACATCGTGAAGGTCGCACCAGTCCGCCTGCGGGGCGGCGGCCCCGGCCTGAATCCGCGACAGGTCGAGCAGGTCGCTGACCAGGCGGGCCAGCCTGGCACCCTCGACGTCGATCGCCTCGAGCAGCTCGTCGCGCTCCTGATCGGTGATCGCTGCCGAGCGCAGCGCCGACCCCGCCGTGGTGATCGCGGTCAGTGGCGAGCGCAGGTCGTGCGAGATCGCGTGCAGGATTGCCGTCCGCGCCACCTCGGCTCTCCGCGCGGCCTCGGTCTCGGCTGCCCGATCGGCAACGACCTCGCGCTCGATCGCGACATCGATCAGCCGCCCGAGCGGCTCGCAGATCCGCTCCACCTCCTCCTCATCCCAAGTCATGTCGCGGCTGATGTACAGCCATGCCTTGCGCTCCCGCGTGCGCAGCAGAAAGACACGTTCATCGGGCCCCGGAGACGGAGCCGCCTCGAGCACGAGACGTGCGCGGCTGGCCCCGACGGCGTCGGCGACCCCATGGCTGATGCTGTCCAGCTGGGCCCGCACGTCGTGGCCGGCGAGGATGGCCGAGGCCACGTCGGCGAGCAGGGTCGCCTCGCGTTCGCGCGCCGTGGCCACACGCGCGCGGCTTTCGGCCTCGCGCGCGCGCCGGCGGCCCGTCGCCGCCAGGCGCCCGACCACCACGGCGACGATCAGGAATACGGCCAGCGTGGCCGCATCCTGCGAGTGCGCGATGGCCAGCTCGTGCCGCGGCGGGATGAACAGGTAATTCAGAGTGAACGCACTGAGGACCGCACTGATCAGGGCCGGCAGCTGTCCGCGCCGAATGGCGACATCGAGCACGGCCAGGAGGTAGATCGAGGCCAGGCCGACCGCCGGCGCGTGGGACTGGAGCAGCGCCACCGCAGCCGTGGCCAGGCCGACGGCGATCACGATCTCCAACGCCGCCGGGGCCGCGGCGCGGAGCCCCTCGCCTCCGATCTTCGGGACCCGATCCATCGCTGCTAGACCGCGACGGGTTTGCGCGGGCGGGTCTTGACCGGTGGCGACTCGATGATCACTCGACACGGCCGCTCGCGCAGGACGGTTTCGAGCGTACGGCCGAAGCCGGCACCGGTGCGCGACATCGGCATCACAATGACATCGGCGTGCATTTCCTTGGCCTCGTCGATGATCCGCCGCCCGGCCTGCCCTGGCCGGACCTTCTCCCAGTGTCCCGAGACGCGACGGCCGGCCTGCACCTTGGCCTCCTCGATCACCGACTGAGCGCTGGCCTGCTCATCGGGCAGCTCGGCATCGATCGGACTCGTGGGCGGCACCAGGATCGTCACCATCACGTGGATCCCGCGACGCCGGCGCTCGGCCATGCGGGCCGCGGTGGACATCACCTCGGGGCTGTAGCCGCGCTCGTCGAAGGCCACCAGGACGGAGTGGTACTCGGCCTCGTTCTCAGTCTCGGGCCGGCTGATCGCCACCCTGGTCGTTGTGACGAGGTCGAGTCCCTGCCGGCGGCGATAGACGATGTAGACCACGACCCCCGTGGCCAGCCAGCCCACTCCGGCCGCGGCGACGGACGCGTGGAGCACGGTCACGGTGACGAAGGCGAGGAACGTCCCGATCCCCCCGAGCACGGCGAACAGGGGCAGCTCGCGGCCGCCAATGCGCAGCTGGCCGGGGCCCCGATAGGGCCGGGCGTGGTCCGGGTAGCGTTTTCGCAGTCGGATCACGGCCAGGTGGGCGATCGTGAACGACAGCATCGCCCCGAACGCGTACATGTTGCCCAGGAAGTTGGCCTGGCCAGGGATCATCGTGATGCAGGCGACCGCGCCAAACACGATGATCCCGATCCACGGTGTCCTGAACCTGGGGTGCAGCTGGCGCAGGCGGTCGGGTACCTGGCGATGCAGCCCCATCGAGTACACCAGCCGCGAGACGCCGATAATGCCCGCGTTGGTGGCGATGAAGAGAATCGTTGCCGCCAGCAGACCGACGTAGATCTCGCCCGCGTGCTGTAAGGGCCCGAGGTTCAGGTGTTTGACGATCCCGAGCACGGGATCGCCCGCGTAACCACCCTGAGCCTCGGTCAATCCGAGCAGTGTCTGGCACTTGCCGCTGGCGTTGCAGGTCACCGGCAGAGCGGACAACGCGACGGAAGGCAGCGCGGCGTAGATGACGAAAACCGCGATCACGACGCGGTTGATCGCCTTGGGTATCGTGCGCGATTCGTCCTTGGCCTCCTCGGCCATGTTTGAGATCGTTTCTATGCCCGTGTAGGCGATCATCCCCACCGGGATCGCGACGAGGAAGTTCTTGACCGTCGGCGCCGTCCACAGATGGAGGTTGTTGACCAGGACCTGGGGCGAAAAGACGAGGATGCCGCCGATCACGACGAGCAGCACCTGGGTCGAGAAATCGGTGATGGCCAGGAGCACATTCAGTGTCGCCGCCTCGGTGATCCCCACCACGTTGATCCCGCACAGCAGCGTGACGGTGGCGATCCCGAAGACCACATCGCCCGGAGAGGACTTCAGGGCGGGCCAGAACAGGCCACCCAGGTAGTGCGGCACGAAGAAGGCCGAGATCGAGATCGTGATCACGTAATTGAGCATCTGGCCCCAGGCGGCGAAGAACGACCAGAACTCGTTGAAGGCGTGGCGGGCGAACGATGAGGAGCCGCCGGCCTCCGGGTACATCGCGGTGGCTTCGGAGTACGTGGCCGCCGTGAGGTAGAAGATCACCCCGGTGATCACGAAGACGATCGGCGTCAGGCCGAGGGCAAACGACGCCACCAGTCCCAGCGCGTAGTAGATCGAGGATCCGACGTTCCCGTAGGCGGTCGCGAACAGCGCGTTGACGCCGAGGACTCTCTGCAGACCGGGGAGTTTCCGCTCGGCCATCAGCCCCCGTTCGCGCCGCCGCCGTTGCGACCGTCGGGTACGGTCGCCTCGACCGGGTTGGACTCCGGCCCGGCGCCGTCGGTGCGCGGGGCGTGCGGCGACGCACCATCCCCAGCCGGGGGTTGGCCGTCGGGCGAGAATCTCTTCTGCCAGCCTGCCGGCGGCGCGGTGAGGATCACGCGGCACGGGGCCTTGTTGATCACGTACTTGGTGATCTCCCCGACGTAGTTGTCGAGCGGTCCGCTCACGCCCCCGAGCAAGGCGCCGCCGCGAACTCGCGATGGCTCCTCGGCGGCCAGCACAATCGCCTCCACCCCCCGGCGGCGAGCCTCGTTGACGATCGCGTGGCCCGTGCGGCGCCCACGCACGATCGCGGTGGCGACCTCGACCCCCTCGTATTCCTCCCCCACGCGCTTGGCTCTGGCCAGGGCCTTGCGGGCACGCTGGATCTGCGAGTCGGGCAAAGGCGCGTCCAACGGCAGTGAGAGCGGCATCTCGAACACCCAGATCGCCTCGATCACCGCGCCCTCCTCCTCGACGTCGTCGTGCCTCTCTCCGGCCAGGCGACCGGCGGTCTGGATGATGTCGTCGTCGAGCGCATTGCCGAACACGGGGACCAGGATCGAGCCGAACTCGGGCTCGAGCGCCTCGTGCCGGAGCGCACGCTCGGGGATCGTCACGCGACGCAGCAGCGGCTTCTGCTCGCTCTTGCGATAGGTCACGTAGAGGGCCAGGCCGCCGAGCAGCCAGGCCAGCCCGACGTACCGCGCGCCCGCGTGGTAGACGAGCACCGCGATCAGCCCGGCGGCGGACAGCAACGCGCCGAGGATCGAGGGCAGCGGGATGCTCGCGCCCCGCACGCGCACCGACATGGGTATGGCGTAGGGTCGTGGCCGGTCAGGCTCGCGGAAACGCAGGGCGATGACCGACAGATGCGCGATCGTGAAGGCGAGCAGCGCGCCAAACGCGTAGATGCCCACCAGCAGTTCGAGATCCGCGGGGATCACCAGGGCCGCGGCGGCCACGGCGGCAGCCGCGATGATCACGAACGGAGTCCCGAACTTGCCATGCAGCCGCCCCAGTGCGCTGGGAATCTGACGGTTGGTGGCCAGCGAGTAACCCACCCGGGACACACCGAGCATCGCGCCTCCCGCCGCGGCCATCAGGGCCAGCGGGGCGACGACGGCGATGACGTACTTCAGGATGTCCGCCACCCACGTCGGCTGGTAGGCCGCGACCACTCCCAGAACGGGGGCGTTGAGGTGGGTCTCACCGAGGTCCGTGAGCCCGTGGTGCACCGGGAGCGCGGCCACGCCGATGGTCGCGATCGCGACGTAGATGACCACGATGACGAGCGAACCGGGAAAGATCAGCCGCTTCACCTCGCGGCGGCTGGCCGTCACCTCGCCGGCGAGCCCCGCCGCCGCCTCGAGCCCGGTGAACGCGATCACCGCAATCGGGAGCGCGAAAGCGAGATCGGCCGCCGTCGGCACCGTGCCGAGGTTGACGCTCTGGGTGAGATGGTCGGGATGGAAGGCGAGCAGCAGACCGAGAACGATCACCGCCGCCTGGAGCACGAGATCGACGCCGGTCAGCACGATCCGCCGGCGCAGGCGCCGGACGTTGACGCCGGTGAAGTTGTCGACGGCGATGAACGCGATCACCGCCACCGCAACGATGATCTGGAGCGCGCCGTGCCCCAGTGGAGCCCAGAAGGCGGCCAGGTAGGCCGGAACCGTCAACGCCGCGACGGCCACCAGGATCGTGTAGTCGAGAACGATCGACCAGCCGGCCACAAAGCTGATCAACTCGTTGAAGGCATAGCGGGCGAACACCGCCGAGCCTCCGCGCTCCTGGTGCATTGAGGCGGCCTCGGCGTAGGTCATCGCGGTCAGCTGAAAGAAGATTCCAGCGGCCAGGAAGACGAGTGGCGTGAGCCCCTGCGCATGATGGGCGACGACGCCGAGCGCAAAGTACACGGACGCGATCGACGTCGTGTAGACGACGGCGAACAGAGCGCGATATCCGACGGTGGTCCTATTCACAGCGGCACCCGGGACTCATCACGGGGAGCGAAATTGAAGATAGAGCCGCGCCGCGCCAGCCAGGATGAACAGCACTCCGAGGATGATCCCAAGCGCCAATCCGCCGCCACCGGCGAGCAGCGTACGCGCGATGAGCGCGATCCCGATGATCACCATCAGGATCGACATTACGCGCGTGGAGGAGCGGTGAAGCTGGCGTGGCCCCGGCATCTAACGGAAGCTTAAGCCCGCGGCGGCACGGTGAGCCACATTGGCTGCGGCAATGCCGCCCGTTCGTGCTCTCTCGCGCGCATCGGCGGGGGCTACGATCGAGGCAATGGAACTTCTGCGCGGCGGGCATTCGGACAATCTCAGCCGCCGCGGGCGCATGCTCGTGCTCGTGATCTGCAGCATGAGCCTTCTGATCGTCGGGCTTGATGCCACGATCGTCAACGTCGCGCTGCCGTCGATCAACCGCACCTTCGGCGCCTCCGTAGCCGGGCTGCAATGGGTGATCGACGCCTACACGCTCGTCCTCGCGAGTCTGCTCATGCTGTGTGGGTCGACCGGTGACCGGGTCGGCCGACGGCGCACGTTCCAGACCGGCCTTGTCGTGTTCTCGCTCGGCTCGCTCCTGTGCGCCCTGGCTCCAAGCCTAGGCTGGCTGATCGCCTTCCGAGCGCTGCAGGCCGTCGGTGGCGCGATGCTCAACCCGGTGGCCATTTCGATCATCCGCAACGTCTTCGACGACCCTCGCGAACGTGCGCTCGCAGTCGGGGTGTGGGGAGCGATGTTCGGCATCAGCATGGCCCTCGGTCCGATCGTCGGCGGGGCCCTTGTCGATTCGGTCGGCTGGCGATCGGTGTTCCTGGTCAACCTTCCGGTGGGACTGGCGGCCATCGCGCTGACGGCGGCCTTCGTGCCCGAGTCGCGCGCCGAGCACCCGCGGCGCATCGACCCGGCAGGTCAGGTCCTCATCGTCGTCGCGCTCGCGTCGCTCACCTACGCGATCATCGAAGGCGGCCGGCGTGGGTTCGCCTCGCCCGAGATCCTGGTGCTGTTCGCGGTGTCGATCGTCTCCTTCATCGCGCTGATCCGCTATGAGCTGCGGCGACGGGAGCCCCTGCTCGAGGTGAGATTCTTCGCCAGCGCGCCCTTTTCCGGCGCCAGCGCCATCGCGATATGCGTGTTTGCGGCCATCGGCGGCTTCCTGTTCCTGAACACGCTGTACCTCCAGGACGTGCGCGGACTCTCGCCGCTGCACGCCGGGCTCTACATGCTGCCGATGGCGGTGGCCACGATGGTCATGGCTCCAGTGTCGGGGCGCCTGGTGGCACGACACGGGGCGCGGCCATCGTTGATCATCGGAGGCCTGGGCGTGCTGGTCGGGGCGCTGATGCTCACCACGCTCACCCGTACCACGCCGTCCGCGTTGCTGCTCTTCGCCTACCTCATCTTCGGGATCGGCTCGGGTGCGGTCAATCCGCCGATCACCAACACCGCGATCTCGGGCATGCCGCCGGCCCAGGCCGGGGTGGCCGGCGCGGTGGCCTCGACCAGCCGACAGATCGGCGTCACGTTGGGCGTAGCGGTGGTTGGGGCGGTCGTCGGAGGCGCCGCGGCCGGCTCGCTCGGGCCCGGCTTCGCCACCGCGACGCACGCTGGTTGGTGGATCCTCGTCGCGTTGGGCGTGATCGTGCTCGCGCTCGGCTACCTGACCACCACGAGCTGGGCCGACCAGACGGCCCGGTCGACCGCGCGACGGTTGCTCGAGGAGCCGGTTCCGGCCGGCTAGTGGCCAAACGTCTCCCCGGGAATGGTGAGACCCGAGGGGCGGGCACTACGGGCGGCGGATGAGCGCGCGATAGACGTTGAATGATGCCTTGCGCGTGTAGTTGGCGCGCAGCAACCCGTCGGAGGCGAACGTCGGAGCGACGACCGCCGAGGCCTTTGACGAGGTCGCGTCGCGCAGGTTGAACCACCGGTAATCGGTGATGTTGAAGGTGCCCGAGTAGGCCCGAACCGCCTTGACGAGCTGGCCCAGCGCCGCGGCCTGGGCCTCGGAGAGGGCCCCGGTGGGGACCCCGTTCTCGGTGATCCAGATCGGCGTCCGCAGCCCGATCCCGGCCTTGGGGGCCAGGCAGTCGCGCACCACGCCGGCGGCCTGGGCGAGCTCAGCCCGATATGTGTCCCCGGGAGCCATGACCGGCGGGTAGATCGTGCCCGGGTAGAAGTCCAGGCCCACGAACCCGAGGGCCTGGCGGAAACCCGCGCCACCGTGGGCACCCAGGTAGGAGAAGAACGCTGCGTCGAAGCTTGGGGCGAACCGGTAGGCGTAGGTAAAGCCGAACCGCAGCTGGCGGAAGTGGCGGCGGGCCGCCTCCTGGTGGGCGGCCTCGATGCCTGCGATCAGCGCGTCGCGCGCCCGGCTGTAGGAACCGTCCGAGGTGTTGGGCGAGAACGGGATGTTGACCTCGTTGGTGATCGTCATGGCCACGACCCGTCGGTTGGCCCCGAAGCTGTCGACCACGTGGCGCACGTAGCGCCGCCACGCGGCGAGGTTTCCTTCCTCAGCCTTGGTCGGGTGGTAGCGCACCTGCAGCTCGACGTCGAAGCCCGCCCGCGTATAGCTGCGCGTCATGGTCCTGAAGCGATTGATCGCTGTTTGCCCACCGGACCAGAAGAGCCGGGTCAGGCGCAGCACGAACGGCCGGCGCGGCGGGCGCAGCTGGCGGAGCGCTGTCATATCGCGCGCAGGGTTGTCGGGCACCGACGGCCCCTGCTTGGTGCCGATGCTCCCGGCGATGCCCGGGTCGACGCCAAAGCGGATCGGCCGGCCGGCGCGCGGCGCCGCGCCACCGTAGCTGGCCGTGCAGAGCGGGGTCGGCGGTGGCGGCGGTCATGGGGGCGGCCGAAGGGGCGGCGGGGATTCGGGCGGCCACGGGGGCGGCGGGGATTCGGGCGGCCGCGGCTGGTCCTGCCGGGACAGCGGGCACGACCGAACCGGCGGCGGCCAGCAGCAATGCGCATCGGCGCCTCATGCCGCCGATGCTAGTGGCGCCACCTCTCCTGCTCGCCGGCTCAGTGTCCGGGTCGGGCCTTGCCTCTGGTGTTGCCGTGGTGGGTGCGGCGCGCGTAGGCGTGAAACTCCTGCTCGAACTGCGACCACCAGTCGCGGCGGAGCTCCCATGCCGGCCGCCACCGTCTCACCGTCGGCAGCATCAGGCGGATCGCCACCGCCACCAGAACGAGGCCCAGAACCGCGAACAGGACCACCATCATCCTTGCTCCGCTGGGTGCATACCTGCCTCAATTTGCCAGTCTCTGATCCGGGGGCCATGAGTTGTCGGGTACAGGTCCGTAGCGTCGTTGCGCCAACCGCCACGGCCGTCAACTCCCTCGTGGTCGGAACTAATTTCGACCGCGACCGCAAGGATCGGGAGGTTCGCTCTCCAGGGTTCGCCATGCGGACAAAATTTCGACACGGACTGCGCACGGGCGACGAGGGCGAAATTGTGCTCACCGGGAGCCGTCGCCCGCAGGGCCGCCACCCTCCGGCGGCGGCCCGCCACCGTCCACCCGCCAGCGCTTCGCCGGCCTCCCGAGCGCCGCGGATCCCTCTGCTCAACCGTGCGTCAGATGTTCATCTGGACAACATCTGGCAACAGATGAACATCCGCACCAACGGTTTGAGGGCGGCGATCCGCGGAGACCCCGTTATGGGTGAGCGTCGAAACCATCAACGAAAGCCCCGTCGCCGGCTACGCGCCCGAGCCCCAGCCTCCGCTTCGCAGCTACGCGCTGCTGATGGGTGTGTTCACCGGCCTCGCGGCCGCATTTGCGGCGTGGTTTCGGTCCTCGGACCGCAGTTTGCCTGATCGGATCGACCCCGGCGACATGGCATTGTTGACCGTGGCTAGCCACAAGGCCTCGCGGCTGATCGCCAAGGACCGCGTCACGAGCGCTGTCCGCGCCCCCTTCACCGAGCTTCAGGGCGAGGGCGGGCCCGGCGAGGTCAACGAGCGGGCCCGCGGCCGGAGAATCCGGCGCGCGATCGGCGAGCTGCTGACCTGCCCCTACTGCCTGGGCATGTGGACGAGCGCCGCGTTCACCTGCGGGCTGCTGGTCCTGCCACGGTTTACGCGCTGGCTGGCCTCGGCGTTGACGGTGTTCTTCGGGGCCGACGTACTCCAGATCGCCTACAAGAAGGCCGAGGATACGCTGTAGTCCGATGGCGTCCAAACCAACAGTCGCCGTCCTCGGTGCCGGCGGGACGATGGGCCTTCCGATCGCGCGCAACCTGGCGCGAGCTGGGTTTGCCGTGCGAGCCTGGAACCGTTCGGCCGACAAGGCGCAGCCCCTCGCGCAGGACGGAGTCGAGCTTTTCGATACCCCGGCCGAGGCGACGGCCGGCGCCGCGGTGGTCCTGACCATGGTCGCGGACGCCGACGCCGTGACCGCCTGTATGGACGGGCCCGAGGGCGGGCTGTCGACTGCCGGCGCCGGCGCCGTATGGCTGCAGATGAGCACGATCGGGGAACGCGGTACCGAGCGCTGCCAGCAGCTGGCACGCGATCGCGAGCTGGCGTTCATTGACGCCCCGGTGCTCGGGACCAAGCAGCCCGCCGAGGACGGCGCGCTGGTGATCCTGGGATCGGGCCCGGATGAGCTGCGCGAGCGGATGGCTCCGATCTTCGACGTCCTGGGCAGCCGCACGATGTGGGTCGGCGAGGCGGGCGCCGGCACGAAGCTGAAGGTCGCCATCAACAGCTGGATCGTCACCGTGGTCGAGGGCGGCGCCGAGACGATCGCGCTGGCGCAGGGTCTCGGGCTCGATCCGGCACTGGTGTTCGAGGCCCTCGAAGGCGGGCCGCTCGACCTCCCCTACCTGCGAATGAAGGGCAAGGCGATCATCGAGGGCAATTTCGCGCCGTCGTTTAAGTTGTCACTGGCCGCCAAGGACGCCGGGCTCGTTGAGGAGTCCGCGAAGCGACGCCACTTGGACCTCCCCCTGATGAGCACGGTGCGCCAGCGCCTCGACGAGGGCGCGGAGCGCCATGGCGACAAGGACATGTGCGCGACCTACCTGACCAGCGCACGCGAGCGCCCAGGCTGACCCTCAGCCTGAGCGTTGGAACCGCACCATCCGACCTGATGGCTCCGGCCGAGCGCGGAGAACCTGGCCGCGAACTCAAGCCCACCGGCGCCGCTGCCGATCCCCTCAACCATGGAGGCGAACACCACTGCCGCCGCCGCGGCGGTCGCCGAAGATGAATATCCGCGTGGGCTGATTCCGCCGATCCAGCGCGGCCGGTCGCGCCAGATGATTGGCGATGTGATCGTCGAACTCGGTTACGTTTCGCGCGAGGCCGTCAACCAGGCCGTTTCCACCGCGCGCGAGTGTTGCCGGCCGACCGGTCAGATCCTCGTTGAGTCCGGCGAGATGCCCCAGAGTCAACTCGCCCGCGCGCTCGCGAGCGCCTGGGTATCGATTACATCGACCTATCGATCTTCGAGATCGACATGGGCGCGGCGAACCTCGTCTCGGTCGAACTGGCCAAGCGCTACCGCGCCGTTCCGGTGGGCTTCATGCCCAATCGGGGCCTGGTGCTGGCCATGGCCGACCCGACGAACATCATGACAATCGACGAGGTCTCGATGATCACCGGCATGGACGTGTGGCCGGCGGTCGCAGCCGACGCCGACATCGCCGCGGTGATCCGGCGGCTCAGCCGGCTCGAGGACACGGTGGCCGAGATCGAGGAGCCCGAGCCCGAGATCACGCTGCACGAGATGACCGACGATGCACCGACGGTCAAGCTGGTCCATTCGATCGTCGCCCAGGCCATCGAGCAGGGAGCCTCCGACATCCACTGGAACCCCGAATCGAATGACATGCAGGTCCTGTTCCGCGTCGACGGCATCCCCACGCCGGCGGCGACCGTTGCCCGCTCGATGTCGATGGGCGTCGTCTCGCGCATCAAGATCATGGCCGGCCTCGACATCGCCGAACGGCGCGTGTCCCAGGACGGCCGGCTCGCGGTCACCGTCGATGGGCGCCGCGTTGATGTTCGCGTGGTCACGCTCTCGCTGATCAACGGCGAGGGGGTCGTGATGCGGATCCTCGACACCGAGGCCGTTGTCCGTGATCTCGGCTCGCTGGGAATGGACGGCGGCGCCCGCGACCGCTTCGTCGAAGCCGTCACCCGACCCTACGGGGCGGTCCTCGTCACCGGCCCGACCGGCTCGGGCAAGTCGACCACGCTGTACAGCGCGCTCGGCATCATCAACGACGGCAAGCGCAGCATCCTCACCATTGAGGACCCGGTCGAATCACCGATCGCGGGGATCAAGCAGATGCAGGTCTCGACGAAGGTCGGGGTGACCTTCGCCACCGGCCTGCGCTCGATCTTGCGGGCCGATCCCGACGTGATCATGGTGGGGCGAGATCCGCGACCAGGAGACGGCCCAGATTGCCGTGCAGGCCGCGCTGACCGGCCATCTCGTCCTCAGCACGCTACACACTCGTGATGCTCCGAGCGCGATATCCCGTCTGATCGACATGGGCATCGAACCCTTTATGGTCGCGGCGGCGATCGACTGCGTGGTCGCCCAACGCCTGGCTCGCAAGCTGTGCGTGGACTGCAAGACCCCGGCCAACCTGAGCGACGTGATCCGCGGCGAATATGGCCTCGGAGGAGCGGAGATCTTTGAGGCCGCCGGATGCATCCGCTGCGGCTGGACGGGCTATCACGGTCGGATCGCGCTCTAGAGGTAATGCCGGTGACCGAGGACCTTCGCTCGATGATCCTCAACCGGCAGGGTCACGGCGACATCGTCGGCGCCGCGACAGCGCGAGGGACGCGCACGCTGGCCCAGGACGGCGTCGAGAAGGTCCGGCAGGGCTTCACCTCGCTCGTCGAGGTGAGCCGCGTCACCGCGACTCTCTGACGGCACCGGCCGCCGGCACCACGCCGGTGCGTATGCAGGCTTACCGCACTGCTTCTCGTCTTTGCTTGGTTGCTAGCTTGAAGGCCCATGAGCGCAGGGATCCGTCTCGAGGACCTGACGAAGTCGTACAAGGGTCCACACGGACCCGTGCACGCCGTCCGCGGGATCGACCTGTCGATCGCGCCGGGCGAGACGGTCGCCATCCTCGGTCCCAACGGGGCGGGCAAGTCGACCACGATCGACATGCTGCTCGGACTGGCGGCGCCGGATGCCGGAAGTGTGTCGGTGTTCGGGAAAGCGCCGCGCGATGCTGTTGACTCCGGGCTCGTCGGGGCGATGTTGCAGACCGGCGATCTGATCCGCGACTTGAGTCCGCGCGAGCTGATCACGATGATGGCCTCGCTGTTTCCACACCCTCTCGACGTCGAGCGGGTGATCTCGATGGCCGGGCTCGAGCAGGCCGCCGACCAGCGGGCGCAGAAGCTCTCGGGCGGCCAGACGCAACGAGTCCGATTCGCAGTTGCGCTGGTCGGCGACCCCGATCTGTTGGTGCTCGACGAGCCCACGGTCGCGCTCGACGTCGAGGGCAGGCGCGACTTCTGGACGCTCATGCGCGAGATCGCCGCGAGCGGCAAGACCGTTCTCTTCGCCACTCACTATCTCGAGGAGGCCGACGCCAACGCCGACCGTGTCGTGCTGATGGCTCACGGCCGCGTCGTGGCCGACGGGCCGACCACGGAGATCAAGTCGAGGGTGGGCATGAAGACCATCCGCGCCACGCTCGAGGACACGACGACCGAGGAGCTGTCGTCCCTGCCGGGCGTCTCGAGCGCCGAGCGTCACGGCGAGGCCGTGATCCTCAGGTGTACCGACTCCGACCGCGCGCTCCGCGCCCTGCTTGACGGCTATCCGGGCGCGCGCGACATCGAGGTGACGGGCGCCGGACTCGAGGAGGCGTTCCTCGAGCTCACCGGCGACCCCGACCTTGAGGCACAGACCGCCGAGCCGGTCCAGGCATCGCGATGACGGGACTCCTCTACGCCCGCTACGAGTTGCTGCGCACCTTCCGCAACCGGCGATTCTTCATCTTCTCGTTCGGCTTCCCGCTGATCCTGTACTTCGTCATCGCCGGCCCCCAGCGCAACACCACCGATTTCGCCGGAACCGGCATCTCGGCGCCGCTGTACTACATGGCCGGCCTGGCCTCGTTTGGGACGATGATGTCGATGATCTCGAGCGGGGCCCGGATCGCCGGAGAGCGCCAGGCGGGATGGACCCGCCAGCTCCGGATCACGCCTCTGTCCGTGCGCTCCTACTTCCGGGCCAAGGTGATGGCGTCCTACGCGATGGCGATCACCAGCCTGCTGCTTCTCTACCTCGCGGGCATCTCGCTCGGCGTCAGCCTCCCGGCCGCGAAGTGGATCAACATGACGGTGCTGATCATCGTCGCCCTGCTGCCGTTCGCGGCGCTCGGGATCATGCTCGGCCACCTCATGAACGTCGATTCGATCGGCCCCGTGACCGGTGGCACGGTGTCGTTGCTGGCGCTGGTCAGCGGCACCTGGTTTCCGATCACCCACGGCTTCCTCTACGACCTGGGGCGACTCCTGCCGTCATACTGGTTGGTCCGGGCGGGGCACATCGCCATCCACGGTCAGCCGTGGGGCGCGATGGGCTGGATCGTCGTGCTCGGCTGGACCGCGGTGCTCTCGGCCCTCGCGCACTGGGCCTACCGGCGCGACACCGCCCGCGTGTAGCCCGGCCTTTGTCGGAATGATGAGCTTGCACGAGCTCGAGCGGGCTGGAGGAGTCCCATGGCGACCGCCACTGGCCGGGTCGTTGGACCGCCTCGAGGTTCACTCCGAGCTGCTCGAGGGCAACCCGCTCGGCGATCCGGCCCTTCGGCCCCTGTACGTCTACCGGCCGCCGGGTAGCGGCGAGCGCCGCCTGCCGTCGGTGTACATGCTTCAGAGCTTTGCTGGTCGGCTCGAGGACTGGCTGGCCACTGACCCCACCGGTCCGAATGTGATCGGGCAGCTCGACGCCATGTTCGCGGCAAGCGAATGTCCACCTGCCCTGATCGTGTTCGTCGACGCCTGGACATCGCGCGGCGGAGCGCAATTCCTGAACTCCACCAGCACCGGCCGCTATCTCGATTATCTCTGCGATGAGGTGATCCCGTTCGTCGATTCCAGCTACCCGACCCGCGCCAGCCGCGAGCACCGCGGCGTCGCGGGCCGCTCGTCGGGCGGCTATGGCGCGATGGTGCTATCGATGCTGCGCTCCGACCTGTTCGGGGCGCTCGCCTCACATGCTGGCGACGCGGCGTTCGAATGCTGCTATCAGCCGCTGTTCCCGGCCGCGGCGCGGGCGCTCCGCGACGGCTTCGACGCTTCGTGGGAGCTGTTTCGCGAGCGCGTGGCATGGTCGAACTGGCGCGAGCATCCGCTGCTGTTCGCCGCCTTCGGCACCGCGTGTGCGTACACGCCCGACCCCGCGCGACCGGGCGAGGCACTGCTCCCATTCGACCACACCGGCGCGCTTATCGAGGACGTGTGGGCCCGCTGGCTCGAGCTCGACCCGGTGCGGATGGCCGCCGCTCATGTCGGGGCACTGGCAACCACGCGGCGCATCTACCTCGACGCCGGCCGTCGGGACGAGTTCTTCCTCGACCTCGGGGCGACGGCGTTCTCGGACGAGCTGACGCGCCTCGGGATCGAGCACACGCTCGAACTGTTCGACGGCGGCCACGATGCGGTGACCGGCCGCATCCCGGCGGCCGTCCGCGAACTCGTGTTAGCACTTGATGGCGCCCGTTGACCGGACGTCAGCGAGCGACGTCCTGGATCCGCTTACGACGCCGCGCCGGCCTGCGGCGGCTGAAGCGCTTCCTCGAGCTTCTTCGTGTCCTCTTCCGACAGCGACGTCTTGATCACGGTGCCGCCGTATTGCTGCAGCGCGGCGATCGCCTTGTCTGGCGTCGCCTTCTCGATGACCATGAACAGCGCCGAGGTGCCGGGCTTGAGGTGGTCGCGCACCTGCTCCTGGAAGGCCTTGTCGATTCCCTTCTCCCCCATGTGCCCGAACAGAGCTCCCATTCCGGCGCCGAGGGCAAGGCCGAAGAACGGGATGAAGAACAACAGTCCGAACAGGAAGCCCCAGAAACCTCCCCACCAGGCGCCGCCGCCCGTTGAGGCGCCGCCGTGTGACGTGTGGACGTGGTACTTCCCATCCAGGTCGCGCGAGATCGCCGCGACCTGATCAGCCTGAATCACCAGCTCGGACTCGAGCTGGTGAACGGTGGCTCGCGCCTGCAGCGCGGTGCCTCGTCCGGATAGCCGATCGCTACCAGAGTTGCCATCTTGAAGGCCTCCCGCAACGGTAGGTTTTTGGTCCCGGCTCGCCAATTGGGGCGCACCCCAACACCGATCCGGGCCCGAGCGCCAATCATATGAGTCTGCGGCAAACGTCCGGGCCCTCGTCCCCCGTCAGGAAATGCTGGCCTCCTGCCGGCGGGCGACGAGCTTGGCGACCTCCCACAGCGCGAGCAACAGGACGGCCGCGGCCAGGGCCAGTCCGAACTGACCTGCCCTCAGCGGCACGGTGTCGAGCAGGCGGTTGAACAGATCCATCTGGGTGACCATCACCGCCAGCGCGACCTCCACCAGGGCAATCCAGTTCATCCGCGCGTTGTCAAACGCGTCGGTCGTGAGCGCCGAGAGCGTGATGGTCCGGCTCTCGTAGGCGGCCACCACGAGCATCAGCGCGAACGCGGTGAGGCCGATCGACGACCCGATCGTGGTACTTCCGTAGTGGCTCTTGCCGAAGTGGATCAGCGCGTCGAGGACGATCGCCATGTACAGACCGACCAGGCCCGAAGTGAGCTTCACACCCGGTGTCATGATCGACTCGTTGCTCGGGCGGGGATGGAGGCGCATCAGACCGGGGGTGGCGCGGTCGAGACCTAGGGCCACGCCGAAGGGTGCGCTGATGAAGAAGTGGATCCACAGGACCTGGGCGGGGCTGAAGGGCTCGCCCGCGGCGATATTCAGCAGCGTCGCGCCCAGGAACGTGAGCACGAATGCGACCAACGAGATCAGCACGAAGCGGACGTACTTGGTCAGGTTGTCGTAGAGCTTGCGTCCCTGCTCGACGGCGTGCACGATCGTGGCGAAGTTTGTCATCGGTGAGGATCATGCGCCCCGCGTTCTTGGCCACCTCGGTGCCACTCCCCATGGCGATCCCAATGTGAGCAGCCTTGATCGATGGCGCGTCGTTGACGCCGTCGCCGGTCATGGCCACGACCGCCCCCTTCTGCTTCAGCGTGTCCACGAGCAGCACCTTGTGCTCGGGTGCGACTCGACCCACCACCCCGATCGTGTCGATCCGCGACAGCCGCTCTGACTCGTCCAGAGCGGCGAACTCCGCCCCGAGGATCGCCTCGCCCTCGATCCCGAGTTGCCTGGCGATCGCCGAGCCTGTGACGACGTCGTCGCCGGTCACCATCCGCACCCGGATGTGGGCTCTCTGAGCATCCTGGACCGATTGCTTTGACTCTGCGCGCGGCGGGTCGACCATCCCCACCAGACTCGTCATATCCAGCCCGTCGACGTAGCCCAGCAGGTCGCCGTCGGGATCGAACGATCCCGGCTCCAGGTCACGAAACCGCCAGCCATGACACGGAGCCCGTGCTCCTCCATCCGCTGGATGTCGGCTTCGGCCTCGCTCGCAGCTCGTCGTCCCACGCGATGCGCTCTCCCTCCGAGACCGCGCCCGCGGTATGGCTGATCACGGCTGGGGCGGCGCCCTTAACAAAGCAGCGCACGATCTCGTTGCCTGATGCGTCGACTGTGTGCGTGAATGCGGCCATCAGCTTGTAGGTGGGGTCAAATGGCAGCGTGGCCAGCCGCAGGTAGCGCTCGCGGGTGCGGTCGAGGTCGAGCCCGGCCTTGTGGGCGAGTACGAGCAGGGCACCTTCGGTCGGATCGCCCACCACAGTCCCATCCACCAGCTTCGCGTCGCTGGCGACGAGGTAGGGCAGGATCGCCTCGTCGATCGTGCCCGACGAACCCGCCGCGTGGTGGACCTTCCCCTCGAGCTCATAACCGGCGCCCGAGATCGTGTACCGGTCCGTTGGCCCGACAACCTCGACCGCGGTCATCTGGTTCATCGTCAGCGTGCCGGTCTTGTCGGAGT
The DNA here is from genome assembly GCA_963749545.1 of uncultured Solirubrobacterales bacterium. Classification (GTDB taxonomy): domain Bacteria; phylum Actinomycetota; class Thermoleophilia; order Solirubrobacterales; family Solirubrobacteraceae; genus Palsa-465. The sequence continues at coordinate 16,480 of CAVVNG010000016.1, read as the reverse complement.
TGATGGCTGATGTCGAGCCGAGCGTCTCGACCGATGCGAGGTCCTTCAACACCGCTCCCTGCTTGGCGAGGTCGCCGGCCCCGAGGGACAGGATCACCTGCAGCACGGTGGGCATTGCCTCGGGGATGGCCGCGATGGCCAAAGCGATCGCGCTCGTGAACACGGCGGTGGCGGACTGATCGCGCTGAGCCCCGAGCACGAACATGATGATCATCGTGATTCCGGCGGCCGCCGCGATCCACAGTGTCAGCGTGTTCAGCTGCCTGGTCAGCGGTGTCTGCTCCTTGGCCGTCGTGGCCAGCATTCCGGCGATCTTTCCGACCTCCGTGTCGGCGCCGGTCGCGGTCACGACGATGACGGCGCTGCCGTGCGTCACCGGGGTGTGCATGAAGGCCATGTCAGTCTGCTCACCCGGGGCCAGGTCATCGCCGGTCGGCACCTCGACGCCCTTTGATGCGGGCACGCTCTCCCCGGTCAGCGCCGACTCGTCAATCTGCAGCGCGCTCGCCTCGATGATCCGCCCATCTGCCGGCACCTCGTCGCCGGCGGCGAGCAGCACGACATCACCGACCACCACCTCCTCGGCGGCGATCTCGGCCTCCGTTCCATTGCGTCGGACCCGCGCGGTTGCTTTGACCATCGCCTTGAGCGCGTTCATCGCGCTTTCGGCCTTGCCCTCCTGACGCAGTCCGACGACCGCATTGACCACGGTGATCAGGATCAGCAGCACCCCCGTGCTCCACTCCTTGATCGCCAGCGACACGATCGCCGCGCCGAGCAGGATCAGCTGCATGTAGCTCTGGTACTGCTGAGCCAAGCGCCGCCACTCGGGTACCGATTGCTTGCCGGCAGCGAGTTTGGCCCGTTTCGCGCCAGCAACTCTGCGGCCCGCTGCGTGGTGAGACCGGTGGCGGGATCGACACCGAGTTTGTCCATTACCTGGTCGGGCTGGACGTGGTACCACGCGTCGCTGCGCTGCGCCTTCGACGCTCCAGGCTGTGTTTCAGTGTCCATCACAGGACCCCTAGGCGGTAGTGCCGTGCTCTGCCTCGAACGGATCGGGCGCAGCGCCCTTCGGGGCCTGAGCCTCCAGCTCCCGCCTGACCTCGAGCAGCGCCTCGCGCTGTCGCTTGGTGACCGTTGGGAACCGCGGATCGATGTCCATCAGCGCGTGCACCAGGACGGCTCCGGCGCCGATGCGACCAAACCATTTGCGGTCGGCCGGTATGACGTACCAAGGCGCCCATTCGGTGCTCGTCTGCGAGAGCATCTCCGAGAACGCCTTCTGGTAGTCGTCCCATCGCATTCGCTCGTGCACGTCCGCCTGGGAGAACTTCCAGTTGTGATCGGGCAGGTCGATCCGCCGCAGGAATCGGGTCCTCTGCTCCTCGCGTGAGAGATTTAGGAACAGCTTCACGATCCGGATCCCGTTGTCGGTCAGGTAGCGCTCCCAGTCGTTGATCTCCCGGTAGCGCCGCGCCCATACGTCCCCCTTCTTCGCCGCACCGGGGAGCTTCTGACGCTCCAGGTTCTCGGGATGAACCCGGACGACAAGCACCTCCTCGTAGTGGGAGCGGTTGAAGATCCCGATGTCACCCCGCCTGGGCAGGCAACGCGAGTAGCGCCAGAGGTAGTCGTGGTCGAGCTCCTCGGATGAGGGAACCTTGAAGCTGTGGACGTGGACGCCCTGTGGATTCACGCCGCTCATGACGTGTCGAATAGTCCCGTCCTTGCCCGCGGCGTCGAGCGCCTGGAGCACGACAAGCACTGCCCAGGTGTCCTGCGCCGCGAGCCGGGCCTGGTACTCGGACAGCAGGCTCACACCCCCCTTGAGCAGTGCGACGCCTTCCTTCTTCTTCTTCACCCCGGCCTTGAACCGAGGATCGAAATCTTCGGCCAGATTCACCTTTGAGCCAGGCTTGACCCGGAACGGCTTGATGAACTCGGCCGCTCTCTTCTTACGCGTTTCCAGGTCGGGCATCGTCTCCTCCATTCGTTTGCGACAGGCGCGGCGGCGTTGATCGGCGAACCGCTGTCGAGCTGTGAAGGGCCCGTGGTCGCGGAGCCGCGCCCGCAATCAAATCACCCGAGTGGATGTGAACATCCTGTGACCCGCCTCGGCGTTGGAGTCGAGCCGCTGCCATCTGCTGGCGCTGTACGTTGTTCTTCTGATGGAGGCAAAGACCTCGCAGCGTCGCCTGGTGGCTCTCCGAGCCCGCATCGTCTCGCTCGTGCGGGCGATCAACGACGGAGATGAGTCAAAGATCGAGGCCGCGATCCTTCGCTTGAGCCACTCGCGGAAGGCGTTCGCGCCACTCGGCCTGGCCGTGGGCGCGTTCGTGATGCTGTTTCAGGGCGTCAAGCTCCTCGTCTCGAACTGGCGGCTCACACTGGTCCAGGTCGTCCCGGCGATGTGGATCTGGCTGGCCATGTACGACCTGAAGGCGCATGTTCTGCGCGGTCGGACGTTTCACGACGTTCGGGGGGTCGTGCTGATCCCGCTTGGCCTGGTCATCGTGGCGATAACCGTTGTGAGCTTCTTTCTCAACGCCGTGTTCGCCTTCGCCATCTCACAGCCGGGACCGCCCGAGATCCGCCGTGCCTTCGACAAGGCGCGCAGTCATCTCATGCCGATCGTCGCCTCGGGTTCGGTGGTCGGAGTGATGCTGGCGATCTCAACGCTCGTCGGCCCGCGGTGGCCGCGACCGTGGTTCGTTCTCTGCCTTGGCGTTGTGGTCGGCATCATGATGGTCTGCTACGTGGCCGTTCCGTCCCGCCTCATCGGGGCGAAACGCACTCAATCACGACGCGACAAGCTTTGGACCACGGCGATCGGGGGTGCGCTCAGTGCGACGGTCTGTACCCCACCGTACGTCCTCGGTCGCGTCGGTCTGCTGATGCTCGGATCCACGGTCCTGCTGATACCCGGGATCTTTGTCTTCGCGGCCGGCATCACGCTGCAGGCAGGGGCGACCGGCGCTGTCCGGGCGATCAAGATGAGCGCCAGCCTGGCTCCGCACGAGTCTCCCTGAGCTAAATGGTCCGCGCTGTTTCGGCGGAGACCGCTTCCGTCGTGACGGCCGTGGCCGCCTCGCCCTGAAGCGCTCGTCGCCATCCGGACAGCACTTCGTGAACATGGGCAGCACCGACAATCGGCTCGGCCGGCGCAGTCAGTTCGACCGGGTGCAGGATGAAGGGTCGGGTCTGCGGCCCGCCGAGTCCCCCGTGGAATGAGATCAGCTCCTCGAACGCGCAACCCTGTTCGAGGTCCGGGTCGTAGAAGCTGTTGACCAGGATGTCTGGCGCATTGTCGAATCCGGTGGCGCGCAGCAGGTGCGCCGGGGCGTTGGGAGAGAACTCGCCCAGGGGATCCTCGTCCTCGATGCGATCCTCGGTCAGAAAGCGGGCGCCGCGCACGCCGAGGACGACCGGGCCATGGACGTGTGAATGGACAGCCACAAAGCCGATGTGGGGGTGTGTTCGCAGCGCGTCGATCAGGTCCGGATGGCGTGCGTTGATGTCTTCCAGCGACACGCGGCCCTGTTCCTCGGTCAGGTAGATCAACCCGAGATTGCCCGAGGCGAGCACAACGACCTGCCGGTCGGCGACACTTCCATCCTCTGGGGCGTCCGGCTGACGGCCCGTGGCTTCGGCGATCGCGTGGCCAACGGCCGCGTCATTCTCGTCCCCACCGCTCGAGCGGGCGACGGTGGCTCGTTCGATCGAGCGTTGCACGAGGTCCTGGAGGTCGTAATCGTTGCGCTGCTTGAACGTCGCGCCCTGGGTCTGGCCGTGGTCGGAGAGCACCACCAGCTTGTAGGGGCGTGGTGCGTAGCGCCGCGCCCGCGCGATCCGTCCGAACTGCTGGTCGAGCTTGCGAAGCGCCTCGAGCGTGTCCGCCCGCTCGAGCCCGGAATGGTGGGCAACCTCGTCGTAACTCGAGAAGGTCGCGTATACGGCGGGTCGGCCTCGCATCATGTCGGTCAGGACGCCGAACACGATCAGGTCCCGCACCCCGACGCACAGCGCCGCGCGCATGAACGGATACCTCCCTCCGCGGTGGCCTCGCGGGCGCACATCGCGGCGGCGTTGTCGCACCGCGGCCACCCACTCGAGAATCACCTCCCACCAGAACAGGACGAGCATCCGCGTGACGTTGAAGCCGTTGGCCAAGAAGGCCCGGTAGCCGGGGTTGGCCCGCTTCTCGGCGCTCATCCGGCTGACCGTCAGGATCACCGCATCGGCCTCACCGGAGAAGAGGTTGCCGCGGCTGGCGCCGTCGTCGATGAGCAGTCCTCGACCCGACGCCAGGCGTCGTTCGATCTCGGCGCAGTCGGGCGGCGATGAGCACTGCATCACCTTGCCGGTCTTCTTTTCCACCCACCGGAAGGCGGGCACGTTGTCGTTGCAACCGAGCAGGATGCCCGCCTGGCTGGCCCCGGTCTGCGAGCTCAGGTCGGTCTCCCACTCGACGAGGCGATGGGATCCGCTCTCGAGCCATCGGGCCAGTTCGGGCGCGTTGCCATCCCGCATGGCCCGCTGAAGGACGGGCAGCGCCAAGCCGTCGATCTCCAGGAAGATGATTCCCGGCACATCGGTGACGGCTCGCCGGCCCTGCCGTCGCGCGATCCGCCAGACCACGCGCAGCGAATATGTCTGCTCGTCGTTGGCCCCGACGATCACATCCAGCACGACGATCACCGCGGACAGAACGAGCGCCGCCAGCAAGGCCCAGCCGAATGAATCAACGTGGATCCCCCTGGATGCGATGTGCGACGCGAGCAGCAGGGTCAACGCATCGATCACCAGCACCAGCAGGAAACCCAGCAACAACGTGAAGGGCAGGCGAAGCGCGGCCACGATCGGGGGCAGCACTGCATTGAGCAGTGCGATGAGTGCGGCCGCGACGATTGCCTGCCCCGGGGTGCCAACACTCACGCCCGGCAGGATCAACGCGGCCACGATCACAGCCACCGCCGTCCCCAGCCACAGGGCCAGCAGGTACCCGAGGCCGATGTGCGGTGCCTGTGGGCTCCAGGTCGCCGCCTGGCCGTAGACGGCGCCCGAGTCCTCGCTGGTCGACGATGGGAGGTGCGTCATCGCATGGAAGGATGACGAACCTCATGTTCCCGAGCACAGTCAGCCGGTAGCCGCAATGCCCGTGCCGCTACCGCCTGACGGACCTCAAGCGTCGCTCACGTGGTTCGGGCACGCGACGACTTTGATCGAGCTCGATGGGGTCAGGCTGCTCACCGATCCCGTGCTGCGACGCCGGATCGGTCCGCTGGCCCGGATCGGCCCCGGCATCAGCGCGGACGCGGTCGGGCACGTCGACTGCGTGCTGCTGTCGCACCTGCACGCCGATCACACCGACCTTCGATCGCTGCGCGATCTCGGCCGTTCGGTGCCCATCCTCGCACCGCGCCCGGCGGGCGGCTGGCTTGCTCGTCACGGACTGCGCTCCGTACGCGAGCTTCGAGCCGACGAGGAGACGAGCGTGAACGGTGTTCGTGTTACGGCGATGCCCGCGGCTCACGATGGTCGCCGGCACCCACTCGGTCCGGCCGCCGACCCGATCGGATTCCTCGCCCAGGGTTCCCGATGCGTGTACTTCGCCGGCGACACCGACTACTTCCCCGCGATGGAAGAGCTCAGCGGCTCAGTCGACGTCGCGCTGTTGCCCGTGTGGGGCTGGGGACCGCGATTGGGCCCCGGCCATCTCGATCCCGAGCGCGCGGCCGAAGTTGCCGCATTGATTGCGCCGGCGGTGGCAATCCCGATCCACTGGGGCACGTTCGCGCTGGCCTGGCAGACCAGGCGACCGATCGACCGCGAGCGCCCGGCGCGTGAGTTCGCCGCATTTACCCGGAGGCGTGCGCCGGCGGTCGATGTGCGTCTGCTCAGACCGGGTGAGAGCACATCGATCTAATGGGCGATGAGGACCTCCAGGGCAACCAGCGCCAGACCCATGGCGAGGTTCAGACCGATCGTGATCGTCGTTGCCAGCGGGCTCAGTTGTTCGAGTCGGGAGTAACGCACGCCCTGTGCGGCGAGCGTGACAACGCCGATACCCAGGGCGATCCACACCGCGGTTCGCCCTTCGAATACACCCGCCGCCCCCAGGGCTATCGCGGCCAGCGGAGGGACCGCCGCCAGAACGACCGCAGCCTCCCGGCGGGCAATCGACCGCAGCTCGCCGAGCGTCAGACGGCGTCCCATCCCCAGACTCTCGCCGAGCCCATGCGCGTAGACGTGTGCCAGCCACAGCACAACGGCGCTGCCTCCGGCCAGGGTGAGCAACCGCCACAGTTGATGCACGTATGCCCTGCCGCCGGCGGCAAGCACCGCGAGCACGATGATCGTCCCGTAGACAGTGCCGGCGATCGTCCGTTGGTCTCCGAAGAGAAATCGTTTCAGCCCCATCCCGCCGGTAGCTGACCTCGAACCGCCGTCGCGCGTGTCGCCGCTCTTCATCCGCTCCATCTCCCGGGGGCCTCACCCGGATCGGATGATGACCGGCCGAGCGGGCAGACGAAGGATTGCCGCAAAACCCTACCCGAGAGGACAGGAACGATGGCAGCCGAATCCGGTGACACACCGATCCTCAATCTGCTCACGTCGATGACGGCCGACTCGCTCGAAGCCACCAGCCTCGACAGCGACACGCTGATGCTGGTGCGGATCGCGGCGCTGGTCGCCGTTGACGCGCCGCCCGCGTCCTACCTGCTGAACATCACCGCGGCTGGCGACGCCGGCGTGGACGAGGCCCAGATCGAAGGCGTGCTGGCCGCCGTCGCGCCGATCGTCGGCACGACCCGCGTGGTCTCGGCCGTTGGCAACATGGCCCGGGCGCTGGATCTGAAGCTGAGCCTGGCTGACTTCGGGCTCGGCGACGAGTAGACGTCAGGAGCCGGGAACCTCTCGCCGCGGGTGAACGCGACCGCATGACCGGGTCGTTGTCCGGCTCCTCGCACGCATAACCGGACTCCCAAACGTCGCGTCTCGGTGGTTCGCTGTGGCCGTTGAACGCGAACGGCGTGGCGCTCGGCCGCGGTGCCGACGGACGTAACGTTCGTTGCCCAATGAGGCAGTTCTCGATCGCCCACCTCGTGGCGCTGGCGATTTTGCTCCTGGCTGGCAGCCTCGCGATTGTTGGTCCGCGCCGCTATCCGGGGCCGTGGGTCAAGTGGGCATCGTGGGTGCTTGCGGCGGCGATCCTCGCTGGCTGGTTGGGGGAATACGTCGCCGACATCGTTCTCGGCACATGGACGCTGCGCTCCAGCCTTCCGCTGCAACTTACAGACGCCGTGGCGCTCGCCGCGATCCTCGCCTTGCTAACGCGACGTCCGCTGTTCGTTGAGCTTGTCTACTTCTGGGCCTTCTCGGCCTCCCTGCAGGCGGTGCTCACCCCCGACCTTGGCTATTCGTTCCCGAGCGTCTTCTACTTCACCTACTTCCTCTATCACGTCGGGTCGATCATTGCCGCATGTCTGCTCGTCTTTGGTTGTCGGATGTACCCGCGCCGTGGCGCGATCTGGCGCGTCTATGTCCTCACGCTTGCCTTCGCCTTGGTCTCAGGTCTGGGCGACGTGATCACTGGCGGCAACTACATGTACCTGCGAACCAAGCCGATTCACAACTCGCTGCTCAACGACATGGGTCCATGGCCGCTGTACATCGCCTCGGGAGCAGCGCTCGGGCTGGTGATGTTCGCTGCTCTGGCTGCCATTGCCAGCGCCGTCGCGCACCGAGACCTTGCTCATGCGCGGTCCAGAACAGGATGATCGAACCGACCGCGCGCAGCACATGCCGCTTCACCCACTCGGGACGGCGTCTGATCGCACTGAGGGACCTTGCTGCTTGTAACCCCACCCCGATAGGGTGCCGCTGACGTGGCTATCACGGTACGTGTCAGTGCGGTTTCCAGAGTCGCCAGGCTCCTCGACGGTGGAGTGCTGGTAGACAACTACTGGTTCGGCACCGATCCCGAGGATCAGGAGCTGTTCGACCGTGTGTCGCGCCTCTCGTCAGACAACGCCACGCGCGCCATCGTCGAGCTGTTGTGGCCCGACCGCCTCGACGAGGAGTAGCCCAGCTTTCGTCCACCGCCCGGTAGGGCCGACGGCCCGCTGTGCCTTCGTGGATCTGCGCCGGGTGTACGCAGGTCAGGCTCAGTGGATGATCCGTCGTCCCCAGGCGAACTGGTCGCCCAGCCAGCTGCCTCGCAGCGGCAGGACGTAGACCCCCTGCCCGGAGGAGTGAATAACCCAGTTGTCGCCGAGGTAGATGCCGGTGTGGTCTATGTCGGACTCGGTGGCCGGCGAGTTGAAATGGGCAGAGCCGAAGAACAGCAGGTCGCCGGGACGCAGCTGCCTCATGTGCAGCCGCTGGCTTCGCGGTATCTCACCGGCCATCTCGGCGGCGGTCCGCCCGCGGATCTCGTTGCCCCACGGCAGGCCGGAGAGCTTGAACACGCGCCACACAAATCCCGAGCAGTCAAAGCCGCCGTGTGCCTGCGGTCCCCACATCCACGTGTCCGGCTCGCTGGTGTCGGACTCGCCGGCGTATACGTACGGGTAGCCGATGCGCGAGACCGCGATTCGCAAGGCCTCGCGCTCATGCGCCGTCATGCGCGGAAGCCGGTAGCCACTCAGGGTTTGCTGGGCGTTCTGGATGTTCCAGTCGGCGAAGCTCATCACCTGCGCGAGCGACCAGGCCGCTTCGGCGCGGGTGATCGGGTCGGTCGGAAACAGCTCAAGCCGGTCGCTTGACGCCGGATGGTCGTAGCGAAGCCCCAGATAGCGGGCGACCACCTCGGAGCCGTAATAGCTGGGCGGGCGAAGCCCGGCCAGCTCGGTGATCTTCTGCACGTGCGCAGCGGTGCCGGCGAGGCCCAGCTGCTGGACGATGAGCCCGTCATACCCCACGACCGTGACCGTGCGCTCAGACGTCGTCGCCGGTCGTGTTCGGTCCGGCACGAGCCCGTCGGCTTGCAGGCGGCGGTCAAGCGCCGCCATGGTGCGGTTGGCCGCGTGAGCGTAAACCGGCCGAGCCCCGGCGAACCGGCCGTGGACCTTGCCCATCAATCCGGCGGCTACCACCTCCCGCTGCCGCGGAGCGTCCCAGTTGCCAAGCGTGACCGCGCCCGCCTGCGCGCCCACCCCAAACAGAAAGCAGGTGAGCAGCGGGGCGAGCAGCCGTCGTGGGTGGATGCGGGCGAACATGTCTCTTGAGTGTGGTGTCGGCATCCACCGACACGGCGCTGAGCGCCGGCGCGGTCCGTTTTCTGACCCCGGGAATTGCGGTGCACAGATCCGCAGGACTGGCGTCGCCCGCTCTCGCACCAGGCGTCCGATCGGAGACACGGGTTGCAGTGTTCCCGCACGAGACACGGTGTCTGATACCGATGTCACGGGGCCCAGATCGGCGCATCCTGTACGTTGAGGCTCTCGACGTTGTACGAGGAGGCATCAATCATGCCAACCAGCTCCGGATCATCGCCGCGCTACGGCGGTCAGGGCGACGTGGCGCCACCGCGCACAAGTCCTGAACGCAACGGCGCGCCACCGCGCGCAAAGGATTCAGGCAAGGGCAACGGCCGGGAGGTTCACGATCTTCCTTCGCTGGCGGCCCCTGGCGCCCAGCGAAGGTCCAAGGGTGGGATCGAAGGTCTGATCGCCAAGCGGTCGGCCGCCGCTACCGAACACGCGCTCGAAGGCCCCAACCAGTCACTGATGCGCGCTCAGAATCCGGTCTGGGCTGCCCTGTGCAAGTACTACTTCCGCCTCGAGACGTCGGGTTGGGAGCGACTGCCGCAGGAGACCTCGCTGCTGATCGGGAATCATTCGGGAGGATCGCTGACGATGGACGCCTGGACGTTCGTGTATGCGTGGTGGCGTCGATTCGGCACCGAGCGGATACTTCATGCGACCGCTCACGATGTCCTGATGGCCGCGCCCGGTCTTGGCGATTACTTCCGCCAGGTCGGGGTGATCCCAGCCTCCCGCGAGGGCGTCACCGCGGCGCTCAGCACCGGATGCGACGTGGTCATCTGGCCGGGCGGGGAGGTTGACGCGATGCGCAACTGGCGCCGGCGTGATGAGGCTGTTCTCGGTGGACGTCACGGCTTCGTACGTCAGGCGATCCGCTCCGGCGTGCCGATCGTTCCCGTGGCCAGCGTCGGCGGGCATGACACGGCATTCATCTTGTCCGAGGGCCGCTGGATCGCGAACGGGCTGGACCGCGTCTCGGGGCTGAAGGCAAAGCTTCGCGGCTCGCGGCTGCCGATCGTCCTCGGGGTGCCGTTCGGGCTCACGATCGAGACGATTCCCACGCACCTTCCGCTGCCGGCGAAGATCCGGACCGAGATTCTCGAACCGATCGAGGTCGACAAGGACCCCGAACGGTGCAACGATCACGCGTATGTCGATTCGATCTACCTAGAGGTGGAGTCCGCAATCCAGCACGGAATGGACCGGCTCGCCAAACAGCGGCGCTTCCCGATCCTCGCCTAGGTCGGAAACGACAACGCACGTGGTGTCAGCCAGCCAAGGATGAGCTGTTACCGGAGATGCCGGTGTTGCCGCTGTTGGCCCCCGGGAGCGCAGGAGGCGGACCGCCGTTGCCGGAGGCCCCTGTTCCGCAGCTCCACCACACCCGGCCACTCGAGCCACCGTTGCCGCTGTTCCCCCCGGGGGTGCAGGGGGCGGGGTGAGCGCCAAGGTCCGGCCGGCCGGAAGCTTGCGCGGATCGATCGTCCAGTGGGCGTTGGCGATCGAACGCGTCGGTTCCACGCCGGCGCTCTGTGAGGCGCGCACGACCTGCGATGGTGCCGGGCTCCTTGTCCTTGCTGGGCACCCGCGGACGTGCATCGCCAGCCGGCCGGCGCGTGCTGCATCACCTGGGCCCTGATCCCGAGCTGGTCCAGCTTCGCGTTCGCCCCAGCGACGCCGCTGGCGCGTTCGATCGAGATCGTGAGGGTACCGTCATGGTTGCGGATTACCGCGAACGCCGGCGAGGTGGTCGTCGCGCCGAGCACGAGCGCCACCGCCGCGCCAACCCCGGCGAGCGCGAGCATGCTCTCGGTAAGAGTGCTCGGCGGCACGGGCCGGATCCCGGCCCCTGAGGACCTTTCCCCCGCAGCGCTCCAACAACTCCGCGCCGAACGCTGATAGCGGTGGATCAATTTGTCGAGCTCAAACGCTCCCGGTCTCTCCCGCCCCCAAACGCCGGGACCGGTCCCGAATCAGCTTGAGTCCAGTCGCTGACAGCGGGCTAATGCCCAGATGCTTGCGTGGGCGTCGCCCTCGGGGCGATCAGTCGCTCGATCGTGGCGCGGACCTCGTCTTCGTCGAGCGATCGAGCGCTGAAACGTGACGCATCGTTGGTGTCGCGAAGGAACGCGTGCAGCGTCTGTTGGTCGCCGGCGAGGATCAAGTCGCTGCTCTCGCGCGATCCCTCGTCCGACCAGTGCGTGACGGTCACAAGCGCTGTTTGAGGGCTGGCCTCAAGCGCCGTGTCGAGGTCGGCCTCGTGCGGTCCACGCTGACCGTGCGGGAGGTGGTCGCCCAGCCGTCTTAGGGCTTCGCCCGTCTTGCGCAGCGAGTAGAAGTGGATTCCAAGCGCGTCGATCTGAACCTCGAGCGTGATCTGCTCCGGCTGGGGCATCAGCAAGAAGCGCCAGGGCGTGTCGGGCTCGGTCCCGGTGACGCGCGCGTCCACTACGACCCGCGTTCGCTGCTGGAACGCAAGCGCGATGCCCAGGTCGCCTCGGACCTCGATCTCAGTAGCGCCTGGTTCGGTTGTGATCAGATCGCGCGCAGCGAGTGAACGTACCGCCTCGGCCATCGGCACCGGGCCCGGTTCCTGTTCGAGCCATTCGATCAACCCGCCAACCGCGCCGACCTCTGCCGGGGTATAGGCGCCGAGCGGCACCGGTCCGGTTGCGACCAGGTTCACGACCGCGCTGATCAGGTCGGACGATGCGCCGGGTTGGTCTGTGCCGTCGGTCATGCGGGGGCGTCGGCGATATTTCCCAACCGGATCGAGTAGGTCAGCTCCCGATCCTCTCCGAGCGGGACGGTCGCCCGGCGTACCTCTCCGGGCTCCGGCACCAACCAAGCCGGGCCCTGCATCTGGGCGCGCAGTAGATCGCCGGCCTTATCGGACGTGCTCGGGGTACTCCACAGGCTCGCACCACCGAACAAGCCACGACCCTGCGCGACTCCGGTGAAGGTGAGCTCGGCGAGATCGTTCGCGCGGTCCGGTGGGGGAAACCGGAATGCCATGTCGGACACCGAGGTGACATCGTCGCTTTCCTCTATCTCCGAGATCACGCCGGTTAGCTCGTCGCTCACCTTCCCAGGGATCGGCACGCGGACGCCGAGGTCCGGCGAGAGATACATCGGGCGTCTCTCCGTCGCTCCGGAACGTCCCCATGGGCCAACGTTGCTCTGAGTGATGCGATAGACGACGTAGTCGGCCAGATGCTTCAGGTCGGTCAAGCTCGGGAGCTTGACCTTGCCTGCGGTCATCGTCGCCGGTGTCTTCTCGAGCTGGAGCCAGGTGCCGTGAGCAGTCCTTCCGTGCAACTTTTCGCGGACAAGCGGCCCCCGCATGCCGTAATCCGGATACGTACGCTTGTCGATCTCGGGGTGGTGGCTCGACATCCGCTGATGGCTCTTGTGAGGAAACACCCAGCGCTCGTACAGCTCTGGTTGATCGACCAGCACGTGAGCGCCATGCAGCAGATCTCGCAGCTGGGTGACGTCGAGGCCATGCCGCTCGAGGTCGGCGACGATCGCAGCCTCGTGCGGAGTGAGGTGAGCCGCGGCCTGGAGAACGCCGCGGCGAAATCGGTTGGCGCGGGCGGATATCTCCAGCATCAGCCGCACTCGCTCCCGGACCCGCGCCGTCTCCGCCGGACTCAGATCGACCGAACCTGTTGGCTGTTCGGCATTCATCAGGCGACCCGAGCCGGTATGTGACAGCGCCGAGTGCGGAACACCGTCACGCGGTTTCTCATCCGCCTGCGGCAAGGGCGCTGGCCGACGGCTCCTGGGGCGTGATCGAGACCCCCGCTTGCTTGGCGAGCCCGGAGAGGCTGGTCACATCCCCGTTCGCCGAGTTGATCGTCGACTCGTCGAAGTGACCGCCCTTGGCGCTGTCGCCGATCGACTTGAGCTTGGCTCCGAGCGCGGTGATGGGTGCCACCAGCCGCGCGAGCTTGTGACTGGCCTGTGCATCCTGAAGTGCGATCTTGAGCTCGTGGTAAGCGAACAGACCGGCAAGCCCCGCTTTCACCAATGCAACCTTGTGCTTGAACAGCCCGGCAGAGAAAGTACCGTTCTTGAGCGGCTTGTAAATCCATCGGTGAAAGGCGCCGAACGCGAGGCCGGCGTGCAGCACGAACTTCACCGTCGGGAGGCGCCCGACGTTCGGCGAAGTCGAAGTCGAGCTGGCCGCGCTCGCACTAGCTGAGTTCGAGGTGCTGGAGCTGCTCCCGCAGCCCGCGACAAACAGGCCGAGAACCAGCAACGAGGTCACCAGCAGCGTGCAGGTCGTTCGACGCATAGCAATCCCTGCGGGCAGGCTATTGCGCGTCGTCCGCGTGTCAAGCCGCACGACGCGAGGGCTAACGTGGTCGTAACGCTGCGACTCGCACACCCACCCTTGGCAGGGTCACGGTGTGGCGCTCAGGGCGCAGGGGAAGCTCGCTGGGCCAGCGATCGGCCGCGAGAGCATCCGTTGCGCGAGTCGCGGCGCACAGCCCGCCCGGGCACCGAAATGATGGCGAGTGGGCGGACGCTCCGAGTAGAGTGCGACAAGTAAGCCCAAGGTTCCACGGCGAAGGGAGTGACTCGGTATGGCGAAGTTTGTCGTCTACGCGGACGCGGGCGGGCATTACCGCTGGAAGCTGGTGGCGTCGAATGGCCAGACAACAGCAAGCTCGGGCGAGAGCTTTGCGTCGAAATCGAACGCTCGAGAAGCCGCCGAGCACGTAAAGGAGAGTGCTGCGACCGCTGAGGTCGTCGAGGAGTAAGGCCTACCGCAGGCCTGGGGCATCGGACGTGCGGCTCCTCGCCCGTGACATATCGCGACTGCACGGGTCTGACCAACACTCACCAAACCTCAGTGTCAGCCTTCGTCAAGGGAACGCGCCAACCGCGTTGCCGGCGGTGCCACAAACGACGAACCCCCGACAACACAGAGATTCTGAAGTACCGCTACCGGGATTCGGACCCGCCTCTTGAATGTCAGCCAGTGGCGTCGAGTCCAGGGATTGACTGCAAATCGACCAGTACCGGAGCTTCGCCCGTTTCGCGAGTGTCGGCCAGTGGCGTTGGGTCCTGTGTGCACCCTTAGGCTCCAGCGGATCGCGGAAGCTCGTCGTCCTCCTCGATCCGCGGCCGGTGCGGAGGGTGCCGCTTCCGACCCCTTGGCTGCTTCACCAGCCAAGCCGATGAACTGCGCGATTTGCAGCGGACCGAGGTCGACGTTTAACTGCGACGCTTTCGCTTGAATAGCCGCGCCTCGTCGTAGTTCCGGCACGATTCCCAATGCGGCCGCCCGGACCTATCGCGATAGTGGATGGCACATCCGGTTCCGCTTGTACACGCCGGAGTCTTGGTGTTGACGAGATTGTCAGCCATCGAATCGGCGCTGGGCTTCGACGATTTCTACGACAAGTGCCTTTGCAAAGGGCGCAGGGTCCGGGGCCGATGAGAGTTGTGGAGTCGGAGGAGGCGGGAACTCCATCTCTAGGGGTGCGTCAGCGAGACCGGGGAGGTCAAAGGTCCACTTCCGGTAGACAGTTGGACCGACATTAGGGCGTTCGTCCTGCCTAACTGCGAGGGACCAATTCCAGTCCCTCCGCACGGCGGTCGCGCGATACTCGCACGCCGCCGGGAACATCGGAGCGTCGGGATCCTGTCGCTCCGGTCGATTGCCAGTTATCACGTGGACAACCCCGCGCGAGACGACGTAGACGACCAGTTTGGGCGACTGCCGGATGTCCAGCCATGCCACGGCGTCTGACCCGCAAAGGTCATCGGCCAGGTACGCGATGGCCTCGACAACCCGCTCCGCGCCCGTCCCGAGATTCTGCTGGAGTTCTCTCTGCCACTCGTTCATCGCCAATGCCTCCTTACTGTTCCACGAGCCATAGCGCTGGACCGGGCTCAGAGCGGACGTCGGCCGACAATTCGGAGACGCTGCCAAATGGGTCGTGGGCCGACCTCTCGAGGTCGCGCTCCGGAATCGGTTGATACCCGTCTTTCCGAAGCCAACCCTTAAGCTGGTCGTCCGATGTGAAAAAGCGAACCAAGTTCTGCCGGTTGATCGTGCAGAGCCAGTCGCGGGGTAATCCGCCGCCCAAATCCCTACCCGGGTGGTAGCCAAATGGCGTCATCGCTCCGAGGTCTAGGACGCTCGCCTTGTTGAGCTTGGTGATCGCAGGATCGGTCGTCACGAAAAGCTGCTCCTCTCTATCGGATGGCAGCCAGCATAGGTTCGAGAGGCGATGAATTTCCGCAGCAAATCTGGAGATTGCGCTGAGATGTTCGTCGCGTTCTCTCACATTGGGGCGAGATGCCGCTCATCGCGATAGCCTCGACACCCGCCAGCGGGGCTTAGCGTCCGGCCGAGCAGCTTGGTTTTTCAGAACTAGATCCGGCCGCGGCGAGACGGCTGAAGCTACAACACAGCTCGTCGTAAATAGCGGCCGGTAGCGTTCGGAATGCATCGAAAGATCGTCCTTATGTTGCTATCCCCCCGGCCATTGGCGCGGTATGGGGGCGATCGATAATCGGCCAATGTCAGTGTGACGGCCTACTGCCTCGCTCGACCCCACGCCGGCCACATGATCGGCTGGCAGGTGATCGTGCCGGGCGCCGCGAGGTGCCCGCGTAGAGTCGCGGCGTAGGAGTCCAACTCATCAGCGGTCAGGTCGCCTGCGTCCACGATGACCTCGCGCACGAGGCCGGCGATCGTCAGCAGGAACGTCTGGTAGTACTCGCCGGTGTGGGTCACGCGCGAGGTGGGGCGGACACGAACGTCATCGAGGCCTGCGTCGCGCAACCTGCGCGCCATCTGCCGGCCGATGTTGAAATCCTTGCCAGTACGCCGGTAGGCGCTCAGAATCGCGTCGCGCAGAACGTCGAACGCCGGATGGGGCGGATCGCAAGACCACGCGGCGGCGTCCGGTTCCTGCACCGCAACCGCCCCACCGGGCTTCGCGATCCGAACCATCTCCGCGACGATCTCCTGCGGGTTTCGCACGTTCAGCAGCAGCGTGCGCGCGTGCACCAGATCAAACGAGCGATCGGCCAGACCGGTCGCGGTGGCGTCCGCCTCTATGAACTCGACCGCCAATTCCTGTCGTTTGGCGAACTCGCGGCCAAACTCCACCATCCGCCTTCTCGGTCAACACCAACCTCGCTGCCGTCCACGCCAACACGTTCGGCAAGCAAGTGCAAGACGC